>NZ_JAHKQO010000013.1 GCF_018861065.1 Paraglaciecola arctica | reverse complement strand
CTTAAGATGTTGTCCGTAGACCCTCTTAAGCGGGAGGCGCATATTACGCTATCTCCATTTGATGTCAACAATTTATTTAAAATAATTTCAAAATAAATCTCGCTGCATCCCGCATCAAACATAGCCTTGGCTAATTAGCAACTTGTCAGAATTTCTAACTCGTTGCGAGAGTCCTAAGTGGTCTCCCTTGAAGCGAGGGCGCATTATAGAGACAACACATTCCTATGCAACCTTTTTTTTAAAATTAATTGTTTTTTTGTATTAACTGACTATTTTTGCGCCTAGATGCTTAAAGTGCATTCAATTATGTTAGATTGAATTATATATTCGCAGTGGTGTCATACATTATTGCTTAGCAAACTTATGGTGTTGTAAAGATGGGCGTAATAGAGATGAGAAATATTATTGGGTTAGCGTTTTCACTTAGTTCATTGGTTCTTATAGACAGTGCTTCAGCTAGTACCAATACAAATGTAAAGCAATCAGCAAACATTCCAAATGAAGTGAATGAAAGGTTTCTTCAAGTACAAGTAGAACAAAATGTAACAATTGGTAGAGCTATTAAAGCCATAGTGGGCCACTATCCGCAAAAGGCAGCGTCAATTGTAGATACCGCACTAGATTTATACCCACAAAAATATAAAGAAATAATTCACGCAGCAATATCTGCACAGCCGACCTTAGCTGAAGAGGTGGTAACCCTCGCGCTAAATAAAGGAATAAGTAGTTGTACGAGCATAGTGGAAACAGCCATTAATGCTGATCCGAGTTATGTAGATTTTGTAGTGACAGCCGCCGCCCATTCAACGCCTGAAGAATTAAATGAAATCGTCAGGATTGCTGTGATTACTGAGCCTGACTCTGCAGACTACATTGTACAATCACTGGCGAAAGCACATCCAAGCAAAATCGTAGAAATATTACAATCTGCAATAGGAGCAGTCCCTCTTGTTGGTGAGTATGTAGTCGAAGCACTACTAGCGGTATTTCCCAACGATGCTGAAACCGTTATAACTACAGCGGTCCGAGAATCAAGTTCAGAACGAGAGCAAATAAGAAAAATAATCGAAACTGCACAAAACTCAGGTGTCAAAGTAGAAGACTTAGAAACGTACGCAATTAATGGTGGAGCCACTACGGAAGAGCTTTCTCAAGCGCTTGAAAATAAAGAGTAATTTTGCTTTAAAAATAAAAAAGCCAGACTAATGTCTGGCTTTTTTAATTGAGCACGGTTGTTTATTCCGCTTCTGTCTCTTCAATCTCTTCGACTGCTTCAACTTCAGGGCGATCAACCAATTCAACGTAGGCCATAGGTGCTTTATCACCAGTACGGAATCCACATTTTAATATGCGGATATAGCCGCCTGGACGCTCTTCATAGCGAGGTCCAAGTTCGTTGAACAATTTACCAACAACTTCTTTATCACCAGTACGAGCCATTGCCAAACGGCGATTAGCTACACTGTCTTGCTTAGCAAGTGTGATTAGAGGTTCAATTACGCGACGCAATTCTTTCGCCTTTGGTAGAGTAGTTTTAATCAACTCATGTTTTACCAAAGAACCAGCCATGTTTTTAAACATAGCTTGACGATGACTGCTGTTACGATTTAACTGACGACCACTTTTACGATGGCGCATAGTTTTATCCTTCTTTACAAATCAGGTTCGAAAACCTAATTAATCTTTTTCAGCGATTGACTCTGGTGGCCAGTTTTCTAGACGCATGCCTAGAGACAGTCCACGAGAAGCTAGCACATCTTTAATCTCTGTAAGAGATTTTTTACCTAAGTTAGGAGTTTTTAATAACTCTACTTCGGTGCGTTGTACTAGGTCACCAATATATTGAATGGCTTCGGCTTTCAAACAGTTAGCTGAACGTACAGTTAGCTCAAGGTCATCAACAGGGCGAAGTAAAATCGGATCAAATTCCGGTTTCTCTTCTTTTTCAACTGGCTCAGAAATATCACGCAGTTCCACAAACGCGTCTAACTGCTCAGCTAAAATAGTAGCTGCGCGACGAATTGCTTCTTCTGGATCAATTGTGCCATTTGTTTCCATATCGATGATCAACTTATCAAGGTCAGTTCGTTGCTCAACTCGAGCAGACTCAACATTGTAAGATATACGATCAACAGGGCTGTATGAAGCATCCACTAATAAACGACCAATAGGACGATCATCTTCTTCTGAAGAGCGACGAGTTGATGCAGGAACATAACCTCGACCCATTTCCACTTTAATACGCATGCTAAGTTCAGCTTCGCCAGTTAAAGTACAAACCACATGGTCAGGGTTAACAATTTCCACATCGCCATCATGCTGGATATCACCAGCTAATACTGGGCCCGCACCGGATTTCACTAAAGTTAGTGTTGCTTCAGTTTTGCCTTCAAGACGCACGGCTAAACCTTTAAGGTTAAGCAATATCTCAATAACATCTTCCTGAACGCCTTCTTTGGTGCTGTATTCATGCAATACACCATCGATTTCAACTTCTGTTACAGCACATCCTGGCATTGAAGACAATAAGATGCGACGCAACGCGTTACCTAGCGTATGGCCAAACCCACGTTCTAAAGGTTCAAGTGTGACCTTTGCGCGAGTTGACGAGACGTTATCAATTTCAACTAATCTTGGTTTTAAGAATTCAGTTACAGAACCCGACATTGTTTCCTCTCTTCTTTAAGCTTTACTTAGAGTAAAGTTCGACGATCAACTGTTCGTTAATATCTGCAGACAAATCAGTTCTTTCAGGAACACGTTTAAATGTGCCTTCCATCTTTTTGTTGTCTACTTCAATCCAAGTTGGTTTTTCTCTCTGATCTGCTAGTTCCAATGCAGCAACAATACGTGCTTGCTTTTTCGCTTTCTCACGAACTGAAACAACATCATCAGCAGAAACGTTAAAAGAAGGAACGTTAACAACTTTACCGTTAACCAAAATGGCTTTATGGCTTACCAATTGACGTGCTTCTGCACGAGTACTAGCAAATCCAATACGGTATACTACATTGTCTAGACGCTGCTCTAAAAGCTGTAACAAGTTTTCACCTGTGTTGCCTTTTAAGCGTGCTGCTTCTTTATAATAGTTACGGAATTGCTTTTCCAATACACCGTACATACGACGTACTTTTTGCTTTTCACGTAACTGAACACCGTAATCAGACAAACGGCCACGACGGGCGCCATGTTGACCAGGTGCGGTATCAATTTTACATTTCGATTCGATTGCTCGAACGCCGCTTTTAAGGAATAAATCTGTTCCTTCGCGACGGCTAAGTTTGAGTTTTGGACCCAAATATCTTGCCATGATCTTTCTCCAACTGTCCGTCGATTAAACGCGACGTTTTTTCGGTGGACGACAACCGTTGTGAGGTATAGGTGTCACATCGGTAATATTAGTGATTTTATAACCAGCAGCGTTCAAAGCTCGGATCGCAGATTCACGACCTGGACCTGGGCCCTTAACGAACACTTCTATGTTTTTCAAACCGTAATCCTGAGCGGCTATTCCAGCGCGTTCAGCAGCTACTTGCGCAGCAAAAGGGGTAGATTTACGTGAACCACGGAAACCAGAACCACCTGATGTTGCCCATGACAGAGCGTTGCCCTGACGGTCAGTAATAGTCACTATTGTGTTGTTGAAAGAGGCATGAATATGAGCCATACCATCAGCAACTTGACGTTTTACGCGCTTACGCGTTTTGGTTGGTGCTTTAGCCATAATATCCCCCGCTTATCGTTTTATTGCTTTGCGAGGACCTTTACGGGTACGCGCATTAGTTTTAGTGCGCTGACCACGTAGAGGAAGACTACGACGGTGGCGAATACCACGGAAGCAACCTAAGTCCATCAAACGTTTAATACTCATTGATACTTCACGGCGAAGGTCACCTTCAACTGTGAACTTAGCAACTTCATCACGAAGCTTATCAATCTGTTCTTCATCAAGATCTTTGATCTTGGTTGTCTCTGCAACACCAGCTGCTACACAAATGCTTTTCGCACGTGTAGAGCCAACACCATAGATTGCTGATAAAGCAATTACTGTGTGTTTGTGCTCAGGGATGTTAATGCCAGCGATACGGGCCATTAACAGTACTCCTTATAATTAATAGTCATCAGCCTAAAAAGCCCGATAGGATACTTACCCAACGACTAAATTGCAATTAAGGATTGAGGCGCTAGAGTATCTAGACGACCCCCAATCCAGTCGATTAACCTTGCCTTTGCTTATGCTTAAGGTCAGAACTGCAAATCACACGCACAACACCGTTGCGCTTAACGACTTTACAGTTACGGCAAATCCGCTTGACGGATGCACGAACTTTCATTTCATCACTCCGTAAATCGCTAACTTATCGACTAGGTCTAACGACCGTAGCCTTTAAGATTAGCTTTTTTAAGAACAGACTCATATTGATTAGACATCAAATGGGTCTGCACCTGCGCCATGAAATCCATGATTACCACTACCATAATCAGTAGTGATGTACCGCCGAAATAGAACGGAACGTTCCAAGCGATTAACATGAACTCAGGCACTAAACATATAAAGGTTATGTAAAGTGCACCAGCCAAAGTTAGGCGTGTCATCACTTTATCAACATATTTTGATGTTTGTTCACCTGGACGAATACCTGGAACAAATGCTCCGGATTTCTTTAAGTTATCTGCTGTTTCGCGCGGATTAAAGACCAACGCAGTATAGAAGAAACAAAAGAAAATAATCGTCGCAGCGTACAACATCACATACAAAGGTTGTCCAGGAGACAACTGCAGAGCGACATCTTGTAACCAAGACAACGACTCATTCTGACCAAACCAATTTGCAATAGTGCCCGGAAACAAAATAATACTTGATGCAAAGATAGGTGGAATAACACCAGCCATGTTCACTTTTAAAGGTAAATGCGTGCTTTGTGCAGCAAAAACCTTACGACCTTGTTGACGCTTAGCATAATTAACAACAATTCGTCGTTGACCACGCTCTACAAACACCACAAAGTAAGTAACAGCAATAATTATTACGCCTACTAACATCAAGAACAATAAGTTCAGTTCACCTTGTCTTGCTTGCTCAGCAAC
The DNA here is from genome assembly GCF_018861065.1 of Paraglaciecola arctica. Classification (GTDB taxonomy): domain Bacteria; phylum Pseudomonadota; class Gammaproteobacteria; order Enterobacterales; family Alteromonadaceae; genus Paraglaciecola; species Paraglaciecola arctica_B. Next base: position 84,147 of record NZ_JAHKQO010000013.1, on the reverse strand, counting down.
ATTACCTAATGCTGATGGCAAACCAGAAACAATACCGGCAAAAATCAGAATAGAGATACCGTTACCAATACCCCTCTCTGTAATTTGTTCGCCTAACCACATAAGGAACATAGTTCCCGTGACTAAGCTAATCCATGCTGTAAAGTAAAAACCAAAACCAGGGTTAATTACCAAACCTTGTATAAGGTTTGGCAAATTAGTCGCAATTCCAACTGCTTGGAAAGAAGCCAACACCAACGTGAAATAACGTGTGTATTGACTAATTTTACGACGTCCGGCTTCGCCTTCCTTTTTCAGCTCCATCATCGGTGGATGCATATGAGACATCAACTGAATAATAATTGAAGCTGTGATATAAGGCATGATGCCTAGGGCTAGAACTGACGCGCGTTCAAGAGCACCACCGGAGAACATGTTAAACATTTCTACGATTGTACCTTTCTGTTGCTCGAATAACTGAGCTAACACCGCAGCGTCAATACCAGGAATAGGTACGTAAGAACCCAACCTAAATACTATGATCGCACCAAGTACGAACAACAATCTTGATTTAAGCTCGCTCAAGCCGCCTTTGGCGCTTGAATCCTGTCCTGGTTTAGCCATCTAGCCTATTCCTCTACTTTACCGCCAGCTGCCTTGATTGACTCAAGAGCGCCTTTTGATACCTTTAAACCACTAACCGTTACGGCACGTGAGATTTCGCCACTTTTCATTACTTTAACAAACAACATTTCTTTTTTAACTAGACCTGCTGCTTTCAAAGTTTCAAGTGAAACCACATCGCCTTCTACCTTTGCAATTTCGCTTAACGTAACTTGGTCAGAAACCATAGATTTACGAGAAGTGAAACCGAACTTAGGAAGTCGACGTTGGATTGGCATTTGCCCGCCTTCAAAACCAGGTTTTACAGAACCGCCTGAGCGAGACTTTTGACCTTTGTGACCACGGCCACCAGTTTTTCCAAGACCAGAGCCCATACCACGGCCCACACGTTTACCAGAATTTTTTGCTCCAGGTGCAGGAGCCAAAGTATTTAAATACATATATTACTCCTCCACTACTTCAACCATGTAAAATACACGGTTGATCATGCCACGGACAGAAGGGGTATCTTCTAATTCACGAACATGACCGATTTTGCGTAGACCTAAACCTGTAAGCGTTGCTTTATGTTTAGGTAGACGACCGATAGAGCTTTTTGTTTGCTTTACTTTAATCATCTTTGCCATGTTCATTTACCCCAAAATTTCTGATACAGACAATCCACGTTTAGCAGCAACTGATTCAGGCGAATTCATTTCTGTCAACGCATTGATAGTTGCACGCACAACGTTAATTGGATTGGTAGATCCGTAACATTTTGAAAGTACGTTTTGTACACCCGACACTTCAAGTACTGCACGCATCGCACCACCGGCGATAATACCAGTACCTTCAGATGCTGGCTGCATGTAAACTTTAGAGCCTGAGTGACGACCTTTTATTGGGTGCTGTAGTGTGTTGCCATTAAGATCAACAGTCACAATATTGCGACGTGCTTTTTCCATAGCTTTTTGAATCGCAGCAGGCACTTCACGTGCTTTACCGTATCCAAAACCTACACGACCATTTCCGTCACCTACTACTGTCAAAGCAGTAAAGCTAAAGATACGACCACCCTTAACTACTTTAGATACACGGTTGACGGCAATTAGCTTTTCTAACAGATCACCACCGTTTTGAACTTCTACTTTAGCCATAATTAACTCCTAGAACTGAAGACCAGCTTCGCGAGCTGCATCAGCTAATGCTTTAACTCGACCGTGATACTTGAATCCGCTACGGTCAAAAGCAACGGATTTGATGCCTTTTTCAATAGCGCGTTCTGCGATCGCTTTGCCAATAGCTGCTGCTGCCGCTGAATTACCTGTGCCTTTAAGGCTACCAGCTAGTTCAGTTTCAACTGTTGAAGCCGACGCCAATACTTCAGAACCACTTGGAGCGATTAACTGAGCATAGATGTGACGCGGTGTGCGGTTAACAACCAAGCGATGCGCGGCCAATTCACTAATTTTTTTACGTGCACGAGTAGCGCGACGTAAACGAGCTGATTTTTTATCCATCGTACTAACTCCTTACTTCTTCTTAGCTTCTTTACGACGCACAACTTCATCAGCGTAACGAACACCTTTACCTTTGTAAGGCTCTGGCGGACGGTATGCGCGGATGTTAGCTGCAACCTGACCTATCAACTGCTTATCAACGCCTTTAACGACGATTTCAGTTTGACTAGGAGTTTCAACAGAAATACCTTCAGGCATTTCGTATGCTACAGGGTGTGAGAAACCCAGAGTTAAATTCAGTTTTTTACCTTGCGCTTGCGCACGGTAACCAACACCATTCAACAATAATTTTTTCTCAAAACCTTCAGCAACACCAACAATCATGTTGTTCAATAAAGAGCGAGCTGTACCAGCCTGAGCCCAACCGTTTACTGCACCTTCACGAGGCTTAGCAACTAATTGGTTTTCTTCCTGTACGACTTCAACCGCTTCGTTAAACACACGAGTAAGTGTGCCATTTTTACCTTTAACTGTGATTTCTTGACCGGCAATAGAAATTTCTACACCAGACAAAACATCAACAGGAGCTTTTGCTATACGTGACATTTGATTCCCCTTACGCTACGTAGCCGATGATCTCACCACCCATGCCCGCTTTACGCGCTGCACGGTCAGTCATCACACCTTTAGAGGTAGACACGATAGCTACACCTAAACCACCCATTACTTTTGGCAACTCATCTTTTTTCTTATAGATGCGCAGACCAGGGCGACTTACGCGCTCAATGCTCTCGATTACTTTTTTGCCTTCGAAGTACTTTAACGTTACTTCTAATACCGGCTTTACGTCACCAGACACTGCAAAGTCAGAAACGTAACCTTCTTCTTTAAGAACGGCTGCAATAGCAACACGCACTTTAGATGAAGGCATAGTTACAGAAACTTTGCTAGCCATCTGGCCATTACGTACGCGGGTAAACATATCCGCGATAGGATCTTGCATACTCATATTAGCTACCCCTTACCAACTGGCTTTTTTCAAGCCAGGCACTTCACCGCGCATCGCTGCTTCACGCAACTTGATACGACTCATGCCAAACTTGCGTAGGAAACCATGTGGACGACCTGTAATGTTGCAGCGGTTACGCTTGCGACTTACAGATGAATCACGTGGCAGTTGTTGTAGCTTAAGAACAGCGTCCCAACGTTCTTCGTCAGAAGAGTTGACATCGCTGATAGTTGCTTTAAGTGCTGCGCGTTTTGCTGCGAACTTAACAACTAGCTTCGCACGTTTTACTTCGCGCGCTTTCATTGATTCTTTTGCCATAACCCTACACCTTACTTTTTAAACGGGAAGTTAAACGCGCTTAATAAAGCGTGTGCTTCCGCATCGGTTTGTGCGCTGGTAGTGATAGTAATATCCATACCGCGTATCTTGTCCACTTTATCGAAGTCGATTTCAGGGAAGATAATTTGCTCACGAACGCCCATGCTATAGTTACCACGACCATCGAATGACTTAGGATTTAAGCCACGGAAATCGCGGATACGAGGAATTGCTATTGACACTAAACGTTCAAAGAATTCCCACATACGTTCACCACGTAGGGTTACTTTACAGCCAATCGGATAACCTTCACGGATTTTAAAACCCGCTACAGATTTGCGAGCAACAGTAACAATAGGCTTTTGACCAGCAATTGCTTGCATGTCAGCCGTGGCATTTTCCAATACCTTCTTGTCCGCTACCGCTTCACCTAAACCCATGTTTAGAGTGATTTTATCAATCCGAGGGACTTGCATGACGCTTTTGTAGTTGAACTGCTTAGCAAGTTCCGCTACAACTGTGTCTTTATAGTAATCATGCAGTTTCGCCATCGTACTCTCCAATTTTTTAAACTAGTTCGCCGTCTGATTTGAAGAAACGTACTTTCTTCTCACCTTCAAGACGGAAACCCACACGATCTGCTTTACCCGTTTTCGAGTTGTAGATCGCTACATTTGATACGTGAATCGATGCTTCTTTCTCAACAATACCACCCGCTTCACCCAATTGAGGGTTAGGCTTTGTGTGTTTCTTGATAATGTTCACACCTTCAACGATTAGACGGTTAGCCGCTGGAATAACTTTAAGCACTTTGCCTTGTTTTCCTTTGTCTTTACCAGCCAAAACGATGATTTCATCATCACGACGAATTTTATTAGCCATATCGTGACTCCTTATAATACCTCAGGGGCTAGCGAGACAATTTTCATGTTATTCACACGAAGTTCTCGAGTAACCGGACCAAAGATACGCGTACCAATCGGTTGCTTGTTTGCATTAAGCAAAACAGCTGCGTTGCTGTCGAAACGGATCGAAGATCCATCAGGACGACGAACGCCTTTTCTAGTACGCACCACCACTGCAGTTAGTACATCACCTTTTTTTACTTTACCGCGAGGAATTGCTTCCTTAACAGTAACTTTAATGATGTCACCAATATGTGCATAACGGCGATGCGAGCCACCAAGAACCTTAATACACTGAACCCTGCGAGCGCCAGAATTATCGGCAACATCCAGGTTAGTTTGCATTTGGATCATGTTAGTGCTCCGCTATTAAAATTAAGACTCTCCCGAGTCGTTTCACTGCAAAAAAACAGCACTTAGCTGCTTTTTTATACATACCCCAGTTAAAAGGGCGCGAAATACTAACAGAAAACACTATGCAGCGATAGTGTAATATTCAAAAAATACTAATAAAGATGGCGTTTTGTCTCTCAGGGCGCCATTTAACCAAAGAGTGTGTATACAGGACCGTTAATTCAAGGCTATGTCTTTTTAATAAATAAAAAAAAGGCCTCCGAAGAGGCCCTTTTAAGCTAAGTTAAGATCATTTAAGTATAGAAATCTTGAAACCTGTAGCCGAGTCATCTGTTTTTTCAACTGTGATGATATAGTTAACCTCTTCATTAATACCTAGCAATTCAGTCCTATCGAGAAGTATCTGGGTATCATTGCTATCATCAAATACCGCAATCAATTCATAGAAATCACTGGGTAAAATGATACTTCTGCTTTCTTCGAAGTCCAAACCTGCAACTTGATACTCAGCACTTTCTATAGTTTCGTCTTGACGAACGAAATAGAAATCAATGTCAAAATAATCTGGTACCAAATTTACAATTTGTAATTGATGGTCAAATACTTGGGGCAAGTTACTTTCTTTAAAAGAAATTGAGTTAAGTTTAGCGTCTTCATCTCTATAGAGTATGATGGCTTTACTTTCACCTTGATTCAACGTCACTAAGCGGTTGTTGAATGCTTCATCGTCTAGAGTAGCTGTTAATCTATAATCGCCAAATTCAACTTCGTTAAATGCGCTTAAAGTATTGGCACTGAGTGTGGTGTCAACACTGGTGCCGTCGTTTCCTGCTAGACTCAGACTGACTGCTGTTTCATCATCTAAGCTGTTGTATATACGATATTGGCCGGTGGCGTCTTCATCAGCGTAATTGGCTACGGCAGAAGAATTAATAATCAAATCAACCACGACATTATCTTGAATTGCACCTGATGTAGTTCGTAGTACTAGTACATATTCGGTATCGTAAGCAAAACTAATAGTAGCGCTTTCATAAAACGGTTCATTTGAACCCGGTTCTGTTAGATAGAGAATATATTCACCTTCTTCAAAATAATCACTATCTGAATCTGGATCCCAATAATCTAACTCATCGAACTGTTGGTAGTTAATTGTACCTAACGGGTTAGCGGCACTAAATGGTTCACCCGCAGCACTCATATACAGGTCGTATCCAGCAGAACCAGTAATAACTGAGGTAGCAAATAATCGAAAATGGTCTTCAAGGTCTTCACGTTTAAAACGATTGGCAATAAAAGAGGGGGCTTCATAGTCACCACTCAAAATCATTAGCACTTTTTCGCCATCGGATAGATCAACTGTAACTTCTTCTAGTGTCACTTTCTGATCATCAGCATCTATGCGGTAAAATTCCAAGTCTACGTCACCGCTTTCTGCGGTAATCAGGCCCGACGCATCGCCGTAAGTAGCTGTACCAAGCGTATTGCCATCTACTTCAGCAATTAATGTGGCGGCGCTATTTGCAGAGCCATTATAAAATTGTAAATATGAGTCAACGAATTCTGTGTCATTGTTGTCGCTTGAGCCTCCACACGCACTAAGCAGCAAAATGGAAAGAAGGGAAATGGGTTTAAAGACTTTTTTCATACGAGTTTCCAAGATTAACGAAATTATTCACTAATTGTAAGGAAAACACAGCGTTATGTTCGGCGCTTTACGCAAGCTTTACAATCTTTACAAATCTTTACGATTTAATCGCTTGGTTACGCCGAACTAACTATAAAAATGGCACTCTACACTCGATTAATCTTATTGTTGTCTCGAAATTTTGCCTTGCAGCTCTCCATTAATTAAGCTGTCGTATTGCTCCTCAAGATTATGACGTTTTAATTTAAGAGTAGGAGTCAAAAGTCCATTATCAACAGTCCACTCATCTTTCATAATGACAAGATGGTCGAGCACAGCATGACTCTCAAGAGTTGCATTTACTTCATTTAGGGTGGCCAAAAGACTCTGTTCAATCTCATCCGAATCTTGCTTCAAAGCCTCTACAGACAATACCACCAACCCTATAGGCTGCTTCAGTTGCGACCCAGTTACACAGACTTGTTCAATAGATGAGTTTGCCATCAATTTCGATTCGATAGGGACGGGTGCTATATATTTTCCTTTTGCAGTTTTGAATATTTCTTTTAGTCTCCCTGTAATTTTGATGTATCCATCATTGTCAATAGAGCCTTTGTCCCCAGTTTTAAGGTAACCGTCTTCTGTTAACACCTCTGCTGTTTTTTCTGGCTCCAGATAATACTCCTTCATATTACAAGGACCTTTAACTTGGATTTCACCGTCTTCAGCAATGCGTATATCTACACCTTTATAAGCTCTACCAATACAGCCAATTTTATCAGCTCTAAATGGTACACAACTTGTGCCATAAGCACTGTTTTCAGTCATCCCCCAACCTTCAGAAATGTTAACACCAATCTTTCTGAACCATTCTAAGGTAGAAGCAGGAATAGGGGCAGAACCACTGGCGCAAAGCCTAGCTTTACCTAAACCTAACTTAGTACGAATTTTTTTACTGACTACCCCGGATATAATGGGTATGCGAAGCAAAAAGTCGAGTTTCTTTTGTGGCATGTTTGCTAACACCCCCATTTGAAAACGAGTCCACAAACGAGGTACAGAAATAAACAAAGTAGGCTCTGTCGCATTCACATCTCTGGAGAACGTATCCAAAGATTCCAAAAAATTAATTCGCATACCCGAGTAAAAACTAGCGATTTCTACTAATACTCGTTCAGTAATATGCGCTAATGGTAAATAACTTAGTATGCGGTCATTTTGATCCACAGTTAGTTCGTCCAACGAATTCGATGCTGCCCAACATATAGACTCGTAGTTATGTACTACTCCTTTTGGGTTACCTGTACTACCAGAGGTATACACTATGGTCATGACCGAATCTAACGCTGGGACGGGCTTATCCATATAGGGTTCAGCTTGTAATATTTCATCCCATTGCTTGTCGGCAGGGATATTAGGATAAGGAAATGCCAACTTAGTTATATTGTCATCAATCGCAGCGACTTGTTTTTCAGTGTCATCTAATTTACCCACAAAAATTACAGGGCATTGAGCATGATCTAATACATACCGAATTGTCTTTTCGCCCGCTGTGGAGTATATAGGTACAGAGACGTGACCTGCCAACATAATAGCCAAATCAGTTATGAACCATTCGGCACAGTTTTTTGACAAAATAGCGATATGACTACCTTTAGGTAATTCCATTGCCAGCAAGACTGCTGCAACCTTTCGAGCTTGTAGCGCAGTTTCGCGCCAAGTAAAGTCTTTGGTGACACCATCAACAGGCTGCTTCAAATATACAGTTTCTGGATGCGTCTCTTCCCATTGATAAAACATTTCTAGGGGTGTTGCTAATGTCATATTAAATACCTAAAGTTGTGTCTGATAGTATTTATAACGATTGTGAGTGGATAGATCAATCGTTGATTCATAACAAGTTGTTAACGAATAAAAAAGCATCTTAACAAGGGATCGTTATCGAAGTTTGCACCAGTTTTTTTGGTTTATACATTGCAATTTATTTTGATTATAGACGCCCAATAATTAACCCCGACATTCGAAAAATCCTCAACATCTTTTGATTAAATATCATTCACTTTCCAAAAATTGCTTAATTTCTTGCAGCGCTTCATTTAACCACTTTTCAAATAGTTGCACTTTAGGTTTGTTAAAATGATGACTAGGTGCAACTAGATAATACGCATAAGCGCTAGGATGGCTAAAGTCGAAAAGCGACACTAGTTGACCGCGCTGTAGTTGTTGATATATTAAGTTATGACGCAACACTGCGAATCCTTGACCCGCTAAAGCTGCATCAATGATGGTTACCGTTGAATCGTCAACTTCGAGTATTTTTCTAAAGCTATTTTCCTTTAAATTAAACTTGGTTAAAAATGCTTGCCACGCTTCTCCGGTGACAGGACCGCTTTCCTCTAAAAGTGGTAACTGAGATAACTTTTGAGGTGTTAAATCGGGTTCTATTAAACTTGGATGACACACCACAACATATTTATCATTTAACAGAAAACGGCTTTCTAGCCCAAAGTAATCACCTTTACCAAAACGAATAGCGAGATCAATGTCGGTACCGGAAAAATCCCTGACAGTATTGCAGGGTTCGAGCCTTACTCTGATTTGAGGATGTTGCTCTTGGAAATGCTGCAACCTAGGCACCAACCATCGAGTAGATAAAGATTCCACAACAGTCACATTCAGAACATCTGGATTAGAATCTTGGGAAAGCTGTGCCACACCTCTATTAAAATGCTCAAAACCAGCGTAGATATGTGGCATTAAGCGCTTGCCATCTTCTGTCAATGAAACCTGGCGTGTTCCTCTATTAAAAAGCTGCACCCCAAGATGCTGTTCCAATGTTTTGATATGTTGGCTTATTGCGGCTTGGGTCACAAATAATTGCTCAGCCGCTAACTTAAAACTTGAAGTTTGGGCTGCAGTCAAAAAGTATCGCAAAGAATTCAATGGTGGTAATTTTGACATTTCGCTCCTTACTTAAGTTTTTCTAAATCATATTTAAGTTTTGATCGTTTGTCTAACAGTAACCCCAGTCTTATATTTGGTTTTCCAACAACAGGAGACCCCAATGAATAAGCACTATATCGAAAAATTTGGATTTTTTAGAATATTAACAATAGCTTTAACACTACTACTTGCCTCAAGTAATAGTTTAGCTGAACTTAACCAAATACAAAAAGTGTATACACAAAAAGGATACCCATATGGAGGACTAGTAGATCGTTCCGAACAAGTCACAATATTGTATACCGTCAGCTCAGACACCATCAGCTGTCGAGTGGAAGTGTCCCACAATGGTCAAATTTGGAAAGGTGAGCAGAAAAATACAAGCTTAAATAAATTCACTCAAAAGCCTCTGCATTCTTGCTTGGAGCGAGAACAAGCTAAAAAACTACTAGCAAAAACATTTTAAATTATTGTGTATATTCATTTTTACATACAGGACTGGGAGCACCGCAATGGCACTCCCCTTTTATTTTGCAGTTAGCCTCTTTGCCTAACAATCTCATATAAACACACCCCAGTCGCCACAGAAACGTTGAGACTAGAAACGGAGCCCGCCATAGGAAGTTTAATCAATTCATCACAATGCTCTCGCGTTAAGCGGCGCATACCTTTACCTTCAGCTCCCATAACCAAAGCCATCGGTCCATTAAGTTTACAATCATAGATATTATTTTCGGCTTCACCTGCGGTACCCACTATCCATACACCTGCGTCTTGGAGATCTCGTAGTGTTCTAGCTAGGTTAGTCACTTGTACCAGTGGGATAACATCCGCCGCACCACACGCTACCTTTCTTACTACAGGAGTTAGTGCTGCAGACTTATCTTTAGGAACCACTACAGCGTCCACTCCGGCAGCATCGGCAGTACGTAAACATGCTCCTAAATTATGAGGGTCGGTGACACCGTCTAAAATAAGTAAAAAAGGTAATTTGCTTGACTCAACAAGTGTTGCAAGGTCGTTTTCATTGTATTGCTTAGCAGGTTTTACTTTAGCGACCACCCCCTGATGTTGGCCTCCATCCACTTTGTCATCTAGTGTTTTACGTTGACAGAATTGCACTGATGCGCCAAAACGTCGCGCTTGACTAGCAATATCGTGAATACTTTTATCGTCTCTGCCTTTTAATACAAATAGTTCTATTAAACGCTCAGGTTCGCGCGAAATAACAGATTCTAGAGCGTGAATACCATATAACCATTCTTGTTGAGCCATAGGTGTTATTTCCTTTTTCTAGATGAGCTTGTTGGTTTACTGCGCGCCGTTTTCGACTTAGATTGTGCGCGACTTTTTCGAGCAGCTGGCTTTTTGGTCGTCTTGCTTGTGGATTCGGGCTTAGCGGTTGATTCATTGGTATTTCGCACTGGTTTCTTGGCCCGTGACGTTTTCCTCGCTGCAGATTTTCTAATTTTTTTGCCTTCAACACCATCCAACAAAAAATCAATTTTTCGTTCATCCAAGTTAACGGAAGCCACTTTAACCTCAACTGGATCTCCTAATCGATAAACGGTTCCAAAACTCTCCCCAATTAAATGTTGTTTCACTTCATCGTATCTAAAATAATCTTTCTCTAAAGAAGTAATATGTACCAAACCGTCAATATGGAACTCAGTCAATCGCACAAAAAAGCCAAAGTTAGTGACTGAAGCAATTACCCCAGTAAACACATCACCTACATGGTCCAGCATAAATTCACATTTAAGCCAATCAGATACATCTCGCGTAGCATCATCTGCTCGACGCTCTGTCATTGAACATTGCTCACCTAAGGCTTCAACTTCGTCAGCGGTATACACTTTACCGCCGGATTTACTCTTACGCTGGTTTTGTTTATCGATAATACCTTTTAGCGCGCGATGCACAACTAGGTCAGGATAACGTCGAATAGGCGAAGTAAAATGTGCGTAGGCTTCTAGAGCCAAACCGAAGTGGCCAATATTTTCGTGATCATATACGGCTTGCTTCATAGACCTTAGCAACATAGTTTGAATCAGCTCTTGATCCGCCCTGCCCTGAATTTTTTCAATTACCGCCGTGAAATCTTGTGGCGACACATCTTCGTGTCCTATTTGGTGGGTAATTCCGACTTCAGAAAGATAGGATAAAAATGCCCCAAGGCGGTCTGAATCAGGCTTATCGTGAATACGGTATAACGCTTCAGCTTGGTTCTTCGACAATGTTTTTGCGGCTGAAACGTTCGCTAAAATCATACACTCTTCAATTAGCTTGTGCGCATCATTGCGAGTGACTGGCACAATATTGTCAATCTTACGCTGCGCGTTAAATACAAACTTGCTCTCTTGCGTCTCAAATTCGATAGCGCCTCTTTGATTACGAGTGCGTTTCAAAGCGCGATACATATCATGCAAATTTTTAAGGTGGGGCACTTGTTCTGCATAACGCTTGTGTAACTCGGGGTTACCTTGCAAGATGTCCCATACTTTGGTGTAGGTTAACCTAGCATGTGAATTCATTACAGCTTCGTAAAACTGATGTTCGATTAACATGCCTGTTTTACTTATGGTCATTTCACACACCATACATAAACGGTCAACTTGAGGATTAAGGGAACATAAACCGTTGGACAAAACTTCCGGCAACATGGGTACAACTTGTTCAGGAAAATACACTGAATTACCGCGATTCTGCGCTTCACTGTCAAGTGCTGTACCTGGCCGCACGTAGTAACTGACATCTGCAATGGCCACCCATAATTGCCAACCACCATCATCTAGTGGCTCACAAAATACCGCATCGTCAAAATCACGGGCGTCCTCACCGTCTATGGTTACCAGTGGCAACTGCCTTAAATCGACACGCCCCTGTTTCGCTTCTTCAGGGACTTGCTCATTGAGACCCTGCACTTGTTTATCTACACCTTTTGGCCATTGATGAGGAATATCAAAGGCGCGCAGCGCCATATCAATCTCCATACCGGGAGCCATATGTTCTCCCAGTACTTCGATAATTTTGCCAATAGCATTGACGCGCTTTCGCGGACGTTGAACAATTTCTACCACAACGATATGCCCTTGTCTGGCTCCGTTGGTTTGTTCTTTAGGTATCATGATTTCGTGATTAATGCGGCTGTCATCGGGAATAACTACACCCACGTTATTTTCAAAAAAGTAACGTCCCACTATGGGCTCTGAACGAGGTTCAACAATTTTAGCAATTCTGGCTTCTTGTCTACCGCGATTATCCGTTCCGCTTTCTTTTACCAGCACTACATCACCATGTAACACCATAGCCATTTGCGCATTATGGATAAATAGGTCTTTTTCGCCGTCTTCGCGTTTTAGAAAACCGAAACCATCTCGATGACCAATTACTCGACCTTGTATAAGATCTTCGGTCCTAAGCTTTGCGTATTTTTTGTCACGATTAAACTCAACTTGTCCTTCACGCTCCATTGCACGCAAACGACGTTGAATACCAATACGGCTGTCCTCATCTTTCGCATCAAGTAATTGACAAAACTCTAAAAAAGATAAAGGCCTTTTAGCCTTGACTAAAAGTTCCAGTAAATACTCGCGGCTAGCTACCGGCTTTTCGTATTTTTCTTTTTCGCGTTGGTAAAATGGGTCGTCGCTCATAGGGCGAAGAATTTCCTGACTAAATATTATATGGCTGCAAGTATAACGAAATGAACACCTACAAATGTGAATTTTTTCAGGCTATATGTTTATTTGTGGAAAACCTAGTTATACAAGTTCGAAAAAAGAGCTGCCGTAAATTAAAAATTAAGGGGTCTTCTGGCATTACGCACCGCTTTGGGGTGCATCAGTTTTTCTAAGCCTTGCATACATTCAGCAATTTTTGCGTGGGTTGGTTTGTCTGCGGTAATGGCATTGTACAACCAGTGATAAGCATCTTCATAATCATAAGGGCTTCCATATCCATCAATAAATAGTTCAGCCAATTGAATTTGAGCCTTTAAGTGCCCCAATACAGAGGCTTCTCGCAAAAAAACCACTGCTCTTTCTTTATCTTGTTGAACCAATTTTCCTTGAGAATAATAACGACCTAATTGTTCTAATCCAGCAGATAATCCTTGTTCAGCTGCTTGATGCATAAAGTTAATGCCGCGTTCAGGATCGCCCTCCACACACACCCCCCATGCCAGCATATCTCCCCATAAAAACTGGTAACTAGGAATTTTTAGTACTTCCGCTCTAGCCTGAATATCCTGTACTAACTGGCAATCGTCTAAAACCACTCGGCTCAAATGCTCATTCTTGTTGATTAAGCTAAGTAACTCATCCTGCGAATATAATTGCACAGCTTTAATTTCATCTGCTGAATGAGCAGAACCAACAAAAACTAACGCAAAACAAATTAATAGTGATTTAAATAGATGCATAACAAAAACTAGTTTTTACAATTCTCTTTATATCGGCAATAACGATGAAATAATAAATATTTAGAGGTATAAAGCCCTAAATATTTATTAGGTTAGAAGTTACATTCACTCAACTACTTATTGGTCAACGCCATTCGCACAATTTGAGCATGTTCAAATAAATCGTGACCTAGGTCGGTTAAATATCCACCATCGGGTAAAGTCACAATCCCCTTGTCAAACAGCCTCTTCGCCGCGGCAATCACGTCAGCTTCAGCATCATGATGAATTTTCAATCCTTGCATTAAACTCTTATTTGGAAACTTCAGCAATAAGTTTAATTCTGCAATCATATCAGACGTAAAAGTCATTTTTATTCCTCTTAAATTAGGCCCTTAATTTCCGTAAACAGAATGGGCTTGAATTAGGTTTAAGTGGAACAAAACGCTCTTTCGCCGAACTCCCACTAAAAACCTAGCACTTCTAGTTAATTACAACTCGTATAAAATCAGTCAGTTGTTTATAATCCAGTTCTTGAGCCTAAAGCCCAAACCGATGAATATCAAAGGTTATTTCAAATAATCATATTCAAGTAGTATTAATTTAACCAGAAGAATTCCATGCAAATAACTCAGTGTAAGGTAGAAAAAATTGAAGCCCTTACAGATACCATTAAACGTGTTGTATTAATTCCAGAACCCGCTCTTAATTTTGTAGCGGGCCAGTACCTGCAAGTAATGATGGGCGAAGATGATAAACGTCCTTTTTCCATCGCCAACGCCCCAAGAAAAGACGGCACTATTGAATTGCATATAGGTGCAGAACCAGGCAATCAATATTCAGGTCAAGTTATCGAAAAAATGCTTAGAGATAAGTCTGTCCATGTAGAAGGAGGGTTAGGAAAAGCCAGTCTTAGTCAGACCAATACACAAGCAACAATATTGTTGGCTGGAGGCACCGGGTTTTCTTATGTTTACTCAATATTGCAACAAATACTCAGTCAACCATTGCAAGCTCCAGTAATATTATACTGGGGCACACGAACACTGAATGACATGTACGCTTATGAAGAACTCACAGCACTTGCTAATCAACATCCCTTATTTACCTTTATTCCAGTAATTGAAACTCCTGAAAAGGATTGGGCAGGCAAAACCGGTTGGGTACATAAAGCAGTGCTAGAAGACATTGCAGACTTGTCGACTTACCAAGTATATGTTGCTGGACGTTTTGAAATGGCAAAAGTGGTGCGCGACGATTTTACTAAACAAGGGTTACTAGTTAGCAACTTGTTCGGTGACGCATACGCCTTTATCTAATAATTGAAAAAGGCGCTACCCCAAACACTATGGGGTTCTATATAGATGGTTTTTCTCTGACAACATTTACACAGCGCCACTAAATTCCATCTGCCGCCATGCTTCATATACAAATACCGACACGGCGTTTGACAAATTCATGCTGCGACTTTCCGGTAACATTGGGATCCGTACTCGCTGTTCAGGTGGCAAAGACTCAATAATTTCATCAGGTAACCCACGGGTTTCCGGACCAAACAATAACGCGTCACCTTGTTGGTACTCTGCTTCTGCAAAAAATGCTTTACCTTTAGTGGTGCACGCGAATATCCGTTTAGGTGAACGAGCTTCAATATACGCGTCTAGGTTGGGGTAACGCTGCACCTTAGCAAATTCATGATAATCTAGACCCGCTCGACGTACTTTTTTGTCATCCCAATCAAATCCAAGAGGTTCAATTAGATGTAAGGCAAAACCAGTATTGGCACATAGACGGATGATGTTGCCGGTATTAGGGGGAATTTCTGGCTGGTAAAGAACGATATCAAGCATGGAGAAAATTTCGGTTGTGATTAATAAGTCGATATTAACAAAAAAATAGCGAAACAGTTTAGGGATTACCCCCTAAACCGAGTTATTTAACTCGTGCAACTTTGTTAGACACTTTTAGGGATCGTCATTTTATACCTAACGCCAACAGGGGAATCAACCAGCTCTATTTGACCTTTATAGATATTGCTAATGATGTTGCTAACTATATTTAATCCTAACCCCATTTTTCCTGAGCGCCTTTGAGTAGAAAAAAATGGCTGAAATACTTTCTCGGCTTCCTGTTTGTTTATACCCTTACCATTATCATGATAAGTCACATGAATATTCTGAGGATCTTGCACTACAGAAATGAACACCTTACCTTGCTGATTTTCGAATCCGTGGGATACAGAGTTATCAAGCAATTGTGACAGTAATTGAAAAAATGAGGCCTGTGAAAAACACACCACACCTTCTTCCACTTCACTTTCTAAGACAACCTTTGGATATTTAAGTCGAGTGTATTCACTGAATTGCTGGATAAATTTCGGCATCTCGAATTCGAATACCTGATCTGCCACTTTTTCAGTGTCAATTTCGGAAAACCGTTCCAATAAATCTGAGGCACGGGTTAAATTATTAAAGGTTAAATCAATAGATTTTGACAAAGCACTCAATGCTTGCATCGCGCTACTTTTGCTTAGCCGCCCTTCAGCAATATCTTTGGACAACGAAGTCACAATTTGACTGCTACTTGAGTTAGAAGTGATGGCTACACCCAGCGGAGTATTGATCTCATGAGCGACCCCCATCAACAACATAGTGGTGATGTTGGCTTTTTCGGCATTAATATCCCGTAGATTCGCAATTTTTTGTTGTTCCAATACCAATGACAAACTTTTGTTGGCTTCCATCAGTTGGCTGTTGCGTTCATCTACCGTTTGACTCAATTGTGTATTCGCATCAAGTAACTCCTGCCTATTACTCACATTTTCAAATACTATAGCGGCTAAGTTCGCACAGGTTTCAATATAAGCAATGTCTTCTTCTGTGGGAGCATTGGGGTATTCGTAATACATTGCAAAAGTACCATAGACTTTTTCATTGCTTCCCATAATAGGCTCCGACCAACATGACTGCAGTCCAGCTCTTAGTGCTAAGTCTTTATATTGCGCCCAATTAGGATCAGAATTAATATCGGTCACAATGACACGCTTTTTCGAAAACGCAGCAGTACCGCAGGAGCCTACGCCCATGCCAATTTTCAGACCATCTAAAGCATTGCAATAATCAGGAGGTAGGGAGACTGTCGCGATAGGATGCAAGGTTGCATTTTCTTGGTCAAGCAACAACACTGAACTTTTCATCTCAGGATTATAAATTTCAGATTTTTCACACAACAATTTAAGTACAGCTTCAATATTATCGCCTCTGGCAACACTGCGTAATACTTCAGAGCGCCCTGCTTCCAGCTCAATAGCTCGTTGTAAATAATCTAAATCGTCTCGAGTAATATTTATATTGGGCATAAAGTTCAGGCTGTTTATTTGATGTTAGAAGATTCATTTGATATCCGTTAGATACTTCTTGAAGTATAAAACAAGGAAATCCTATTTTACCGTCAACACTCTCAATTATAATTGAATGATGTATACCATTAGTCTTTGAAAAAATCCAAAATTGCAGTCAAACAAGGCACTCTGTATTTGTCCAGTTCTGCTAACAACTCGTGTTTTGCTCCTGCAATCACTTGTAGTGTGGCATTGGGAATTCTTGCTATGACCCGACCTTGTCGATTATTATCTACCACATGATCAGCCCCTGCTTGAATGACTAACGCTGAAATGGGAAAGCGCTCAACATTAAGTTCTATTTCATTCATTGCTTCGACTGCGCTTCTCAACCAGTGACCCGACACACCGCCTAGTTGAACTTGTGGGGTGTTTAGGTATTCCTGCCGAAAAATTTTATATCTAACTTCACTGTGGGTGAGTTCATTAGAAACAAAAGGCAAGCTAGTGTAATTTTTTTGCCCAAAAAAATGGCTATCGCTGGAGCTGATAATTGAATGAAGACCCAACAACAAGTTGGCGAGCCAATTCGGTAAAGCCGGGCGAATACCAAACATTGGAGCTGAAAACGCAACTTTTTGAAACAACTCAGGATAGCGTAACACTGTTAAAGCGCCTATGGCCCCTCCCATCGAATGACACAACAGATAAGGTTTATGCTGCGACTTAGCTGTGACTATCTCATCAATAAACTTTTTAAAGTCATCAACATAGTCATTAAAACTCGACACATAACCAACATGGGGATTATCTAACATACGTCCTGATAACCCCTGCCCTCTATGGTCATGTATAAATACCGAATAACCATTTTGATAGAGGTCGTATATTAGTTCTTTGTATTTGATTAAACTTTCAATTCGCCCAGAGGCAATCACAATGCTACCGACGGGGAGAGAATGCTGCGCAACTGCATAAGCTATGTCGACGTTAGCTATGCCTGTAAAAGACCCATGTTGAACGATATTTTGCCAAAAGGGCTCAATGGAGGTGAGATACACTGTCTCTAAGTTATCTTCAGTACACAGTGAGTATTGAGACATCTAAAAATCCTACTATTAGATTTGATTTAAAACGACTATGGATATATCAGCGCAGGCTTTTTACATACTGCTCTCAAAAAGTTGTTTTATGCAGTTTTATTGAGTTTTTTATTGTGGTTGGCTTCAATCACTTTGAGGATATCACGCCAACTAATAATTCCAACAGGAACGTTTTCTGCATTCACTATTGGTATACAGGAAATATTGTGCTGATTAAATAAACTAATAGCCTCATAAACATTGGCTGTGGGTGCAAGCGAGATAGGTTTTCTACTCATGATTTGGTGCGCCTTTTTATTCAAGGTAAACTTATCATGGGGTTTTTCTTGAATCGTACCAATAAACGGGCTGATAGATTTGAGTAAGTCACGGTCCGATATCACCCCAAACAACTTCCCGTTTTCTATCACTAACAAATGATGAAACTTCGCGTTTTCAAAAACTTGTTTGACCATTTTCAGAGTATCGTCCATCGTCACCGTAACCACGGTTTTACTCATGATTTTTTCGACTAACATCCCCTCCCCCCAACACATCATTATTGACTTACCTAAAAGGTAACCGCAACAATGTGTCAGTTGCAATAAAAAGCGTTAGCTTTTTGGTTTAACTTATCAGCCTACCTATAAAAACTGCATCTAATTATGCCGCAACATAAGGTATGGAAATCTGGACTCGTAATCCTCCTTGAGGTTTATTGCTTGCCTCTATCATTCCGTGATGCTTAGCAACCGCTCGCTGAGCAATCGCCAAACCTAATCCAACCCCTCCACTATTTCTATCTCGAGCGGTAGATTCTCGATAAAAGGCCTCAAATATTCTATCCAGTTGACTTTCTTCGATACCGTTTCCATCATCTTCGATTACCCACACTACATTGTCTTTTTGCTTAGTTACAGAAACTTCAATATGATGATTTGAGTAGTAAATTGCATTTCTTAAGATATTCTCAATTGCACTGCTCAATAACTGTGGTTGGGCATGTAAATTGATATTTTCTTCCGCCTGATATATTAATTTTTTATCTTTTTGCGCTGCTTCAAATTGCGCATCTTCAATAAGGGGAGTCATTATCTGTTGCAGGCTAACAGACTCTAAATTTTGAATAGGCTGTTTATTATCCAACCTAGATAACAACAATACTTGAGAAATCATCTCTTCAATTTTAAGTGACTCTTTTTCGATTCGTTCTAAGGCAGCCAACATATTGGCTGACATATCAGATTCATTCTGTTGCTGCGCAATGCCAATGGATAACTGCAAACGAGTAAGAGGAGTGCGCAGTTCGTGTGAAATGTCTGCTAGTAACCTTTTCTGACTACTGAGCAAACTTTCGACCTGTTCAGACATATAATTGAAATCCCGTCCAAGTTGACCAATTTCATCTAAACGTTTACTCACCTTAGCAACACGCACTCCCATTTCGCCCCCCGCCATCTGTTTAGATGCTAGGCTGAGTTGTGCAATCGGGTTGAGCAAGCCACGCACAAACAAATAACATAGCCCCATACTTATAGTGATCAAAAATAGAATAAAGACCCCTGGATACTCATGACGCACCACACGTAAACTGCCACCCGGTCTTGGCGCAACCATAAACAACATATAGTTAGCTTTTTCTATTGTTATTATGCCAGGCCCAATAATAGAGAGTCCTGCGACATCTAAAAATAACGGCGAACTTTGTAAAGTAAAATCATCAAACATTTCATTTTTAAATCTTCTTTGTCTAGCCACACTATGAACAATTTCTCGCGAAGACGGATCAAATAAAATTAAACTAAAACGGTTTCGGCTACTGACTTTATTTAACAACTTCTTAAGCTCGAAATCCCGCTCATTCTTATCAATTTGTTTTTGTATTTTATTGGTCAACATCCTTAAATCTTTATGCTGCATTGAATTCAATGGACGATAATTAGCCTCAGAACCTAGTTGATTAGCTAACCAAATTGAACTAAAAAAGATCAATAAAGTGGCTAACCAAAACCACAAAAACACCTTAAAGAATAAACTCTTAGCTGGGTTAAACCGACTTAGTCTCATCATGCAGGCACCACATACAGATAACCGGCACCACGATGAGTTTTGATTTTTTCTTCAGGACTAAAAGCGGCTAACTTTTTGCGAAGGTTACTCACGTGCATATCTATACTGCGGTCAAATGCCGCCAACTTTTTACCCAAGACTTTTTCACTGATGTCTTCTTTACTCACTAAACTGCCGCTATTGACCATTAAGAGATGTAAAATAGAATATTCGGTACCGGTTAATTCGACAATATTGTTTGCACACGTCACCTGCTGCGCCGCAGGGGAGAGTTCAACATTACCTAAAATTAAATTTTGCTGCACATTGCCGCTTGGTAATAAAGCCATTCTGCGCACCAATGCTTTTATTCTTGCTGATAACTCTCTGTGATTAAAAGGTTTAGCCAAATAATCATCGGCACCCATTTCTAGGCCAAATATTTTATCGTAATCATCGCCCTTAGCCGTCAGCATTAACACTGGAGTAAGGTGACTAACTCGTAGTTTTTTTAATACCTCAAAACCGTCGAGTTTAGGTAACATGACATCCAACAAAATAAGATCATAATGTTTATTGGAGGTCGCTAAACTTAAACCGGATTCTCCGTCATGGGCAACATCGATTTCGTATCCTTGGGGAGTAAGATATTCTTTTAATAACTCGGTTAATTCCAAGTCATCGTCGATAAATAATAGTTGTTTTGCTGGCATATTTGTCCTCACGTACTCTTAAGCTGATGAGACTATAACTCAGTGCATATTGTCCAACACTGTGCATTTACACAAGCTTTACATTCCCTTTGCGTTTCTTTGCATTACATTCGCTAGACTTACTAACAACTAATCAAGAGGACGAAAAATATGACAACTTTTAAAACGCTAGTTAAAACCACATTAACACCTATTGCGCTGTGTTTAACTCTTGCCATTGCAGCACCTACATTGGCTAAGAAAGGACATCATCAAAAACATGATGGTATGCGACAAATATTGTCTGAGTTATCTCTAACGGATACTCAAAAACAAGACATTAAACAGATTTTAAAACAAAATCGAGAAGATCGTGACGTATTTAGCGCCGATGGAAAATCATTGCAAACAGATCTTCGTAGCTTAGTTCAATCCTCAGAGTGGGACCAAGAAGCGGTCGAGAGTGCGATTACACTACGCCAAACTTTGATGCAAGAAAAAGCACTACAACGAGCAACCAGTAAGCACCAGGTTTGGAACTTATTGACTGAAACTCAACAAGCTGAATTTGTAGCACAGCTAGAAGCTCATAAAACCAAGCGGGATGCCAAAGATTCCGACAGAAAAGGAAAAGGTAAGCGAAAAGGCAAGATGCTAAAACGTCTTAATTTAACTGATGCGCAACTTGCCTCGGTAGAAGCCATTAAAACGGCAGAGAAAAAAAGCAGTGAAGCAATCAAGACTAAACTGCAAAACTATAAGCAAGCTGAGCAGTCTCTAATTCAAGGCCCAGAGTTCAGTGCTGAAACATGGCACGCCCTTAACACTGAGTATCAATCTGACTTTGTGGATATGGCTTTACTGAAGACCAAAAGCAAACATGACATATGGAATGTTATGACCCCAGAGCAGCAAACCAAAATGTTAGAAAAACTTGAAAAGTTTAAAAACAAAAAGAAGGGTAAAAAACACAGAGAACAAGAATCTGTTTAAATAACAATTCCATCCTAAACAACCGCATTTACTGCGGTTGTTTCATTTAAGGAGGTATTTCAAGTTACTATCATCAAATAACAACCGCAACGCCCATATCAAATAATTCACTCTCTAGACGAAGGTATAGCGCCTAAACATATAGCGTCATCATAGGATCATAATTCATTCACCAATTAGCAATATATACAATGTTAGGCTAACCAAAAATCACATTGGAGAAATACAAATGAGCTTAAGTATTTGGCAAATATTACTGGTAGGTTTGTTGTTCATATTACTATTTGGTCGCGGCAAAATCCCTGCATTGATGTCCGACTTGGCTGCTGGAATAAAAAGCTTTAAACATGGAATTAAGGAGCAAGATCAGGAAGCAGACGAGCATGCAACAATTGCAAATGAGGCTACGCCCCCCACAAAAAAAGCGGCACCCGCTTCTACAGACTCCGTTAATCAGCCTAGGTAAGCCAATATGTTTGATTTTAGTTGGATTGAGCTTGGATTTTGCGCCGCTCTAACCCTTGTGGTAGTCGGTCCCAAAGATTTACCTGCCTTTGTTAAAGGAATAGGCAAACTCATGACCAAGGGTAAAAAAATGGTCAACGAAGTCAAAGGCTCATTGTCGCGATTAGAAAAAGAAATTGATTTAAGTGATGCCACAATTGATCAAGACAAGAAGTGGAAAACATTACTTCCCTCTGAAATACAGCATTTACCAGAGGATTTTATTCCCGGTTCGTTGCCTCCCAGCGAACATCAGAAAGTGCGCCAACAACGTAAACAAGCATTGGTTGATATGAATTGCGACTCTGAGAGTAAAAAATGAATTTAACCTCAAACACAGCAAGCAAAACACCTTTACTGACCCACCTTACTGAGTTACGCCAGCGTTTATTGTATTGTCTGTTTTTTTTCTTTTTAATGTTTGCGGTGAGCTATTGGTTTGCTCAACCAATATACGCATTTTTGCAACAACCATTAATGGAAATTTTCGGTCCTGACAGTGGACGAAGGATGATATATACCGGCCTGCATGAAGCGTTTTTCACCTACCTAAAGCTAGCTTTTTTTAGCGCGTTGTTTTTCACTCTCCCTTTAATCCTAATTCAAATCTGGCGTTTTATTGCCCCAGGCCTATATCAACAAGAACAAAAAAATTTATTCCCTCTGTTTGCTTTAACTCCAATTCTATTTATCGGGGGGGGAGCACTGGCATTTTACGTGGTAATGCCGATGGCCTGGGAGTTTTTTATTAGTTTTGAAACCCCAGGACAAAGTAGCGGCATCGAAGTGCAACTTGAGGCGAAAGTAAGTGAGTATTTGTCTTTGGTCATCCAACTGATCTTAGCGTTTGGACTGTGTTTTGAATTACCGGTATTATTACTAGTAATGGCGAAGGCAGGGATTATTGATGCTCAAACTCTACGTCAGCATAGGCGCCACGCTGTGGTAGTCGTTTTTCTCATAGCAGCATGTATTACCCCTCCAGACCTAATCTCACAAATCGCACTTGGCGTGCCAGTTTTACTACTATACGAATTGTCTATTGGTTTAATACACTGGAATGAAAAAGCGCAGGCCTCTTCACTAGAGGATAAAACGACTGCCCCTTAAACGTGTCCTATAATTCGGACCCCAGACACGCGGCTTGTCATTTTTCTGCTATTAAACTGCCATGAATGCTTACAAAAACTGTCAAATAATTTGCCATAAAATGTCATGTTAACCCTTTAAATTTGAACTCGTAAGGTTGCCGTCAACACCAAGTTGAACCTTTCTTTTGAATGTTAATGACAATTTTCAAACAGCAAGGAAAAAGACATGAAGATACCGAATTCTGAAAATAATATCGATTTACCCATTCAGCCAACATTTAGCCGAAGACAGGTTTTAAAAGGAGGTTCAATTGCTGCTGCTAGTACCGCATTTATAGCCCTTTCGACTCGCACGAATGCAGCAAGTTTACCTTTTAGCAGCTCTTACGGTGAATTGGTACCTACCGCTGATAAAGCGACAGGGTTGACTTTGTTATCACTTCCTCAAGGATTTGAATACACTTCGTTTGGTTGGACTGGCCAAGTTCAGGCCGACCGCTTACCCACTCCTACAGACCACGATGGTATGGGCGTAGTAGCAGCCAAAGGCAATGTCATTGCTCTTGTTCGTAACCACGAATGTTCAGAGGGAGAAGGATTTCCTTCTTCACCAGCAAGTGGCCGTGGTATTTACAACGAAGCTCAAAATGGTGGCACAACAAACCTTATGTTTGATGTGGTAAAAGGCGAGTTTCTATCCTCTTACAACAGTCTAGGTGGCACTATTAGAAACTGTGCAGGTGGACCTACACCTTGGGGAACATGGCTTTCATGTGAAGAAACTTTTCATAGCTGGGGCCAAGGACCACAAGGTTTTAACCATGGTTACGTTTTTGAAGTACCTGGTTTCGGCATCTCAGATGGACAACCTATTACTCAAATGGGACGTTTTTCACACGAAGCGGCCGCTGTTGACCCTGCTACTGGTTTTGTTTACGAAACCGAAGATGCGGGCTCGTCAGCATTTTACAAATTTGAACCTACAGGTGAGTGGGGTGATTTAAAATCCGGCGGTAAACTATACGCAATGGTACTTAACAATACTCCAAGAGTAGATCTGCGGGGAGGACAAATCGCGGGCACAACGTGGGATGTTACTTGGCAAGAAGTGCCAGATCCTGATGCGATTAGCGAAAGATGTTATAACCAAGCATCTGATGCAGCCATTATTGCACGAGGCGAAGGGTGCTGGTACGACGATGGAAGAATTTACTTTGTCTCCACTTCAGGTGGCGCTTCTGGACTTGGTCAAGTTTTCTGTTTCGATCCTAGACGTCAGCAGCTTAGCATTATTTTTGAGTCAACTGATGCCGAAACTCAAGTTGATGGCCCTGACAACATCGCCATAAGCCCAAGGGGTAATATGCTGTTGTGCGAAGATGGCGGCTCTAATCCCAAACGTTTAATCGGTTTGACCAAAAGCGGCGAAACCTTTCCTTTCGCTGAAAACAATATAGCCATGGATGCCGGTGACTTAGCTGCAGTAGAGGCTGTATACCCTGGCACTCAAAGCAACTTTTGGGACAGCGTAGGCTCTTCTACTGATGGTTCAAATCGCAGAAGTTTTACTAGTCAGGAATGGGCTGGTGCCTGCTTCTATGGACGCTGGTTGTTTGTCAATGTGCAATCACCAGGCGTGACATTTGCAATCACAGGCCCATGGGAAAATGGTGCTCTTTAACTCTATATTAAGCACCAACCTCCGAGTTGGTGCGCTTAACTAAGGAATCGAAATGAAATATTTATTTAGAACAATCTGTGCAGTGGCCATGTTAGGTGCAGCCAGTGTGAGCCAAGCGTCAATCATTGATTTGCCTGTAAATGGTAATGTGGCAGGCAGCGTAACCGGAGATTCAGCATGGTTACTCGAAAATACATATGGTGATGGTTTGGACTACATTTTATTTGAAGTCACAGAAGCGTCTTTAGTGGACATAGTACTTAACGCAAGCATTGATTTTGGCTTAAGTTTATATAGCGGTACTGTGGGGAATGAGTATGGCATAACGTTTAATAACAGCGGTGATTTTTCTGATTTTTTCACAGACCTAACCTATATAACGGGCAGTGACCCATTTGTACCAGGTGCGCCTGATTTTCTCACTGGCATCAGTTTAACTGCAGGGTTTTACACTTTGGCGCTAGGAGGCAGTGAAGGATTGATGGATACTTTCAATGAATATGACTATGAATTGAGTGTGGATATTAATGCTCAGGTTTCTCCAGTATCCGAGCCATCAATAGTTTTATTGATGTTATTTTCTATGACCGGAATGTTTGCTGTGAGACGTAAATTAAAATAGTGAAAAGATTAAAGAAATACAGGCCTAGTTTAATAGAACGGGCCTGTTTTCAATGCAAATTGTCTTTTTGCAAAGCAGTACTCTTGGTTGGTATGAAATTTAGAGAAAGCATTGTCTCCAGCATCACCGCTATCTATTGATAGCGCTAACTTTATTAAATTTGTCCAAAAATGAGGACCTGTATTGACGCTGTATCAAAATAAATCAACCTTAGGTTGACTAAAACATCAAATAACTCTGGCTACCAGTTACACTAGCGATCAATAATTTAGACTATTAGTTAAGCTGAATTTTCTTGATTAGGTTACTGGGCGATAAGGAGCCATTATGCAAGACATCGAATTACGAACCAGTCTTGAGCAATATTATGGCCAAATTCAATCGGTCATACTCGATAAACAACACCCAATCTCGGGTCTACTACCTGCCAGTACTGCGGTGACCGTGCACGGCAATTACCAAGATGCCTGGGTTCGCGATAATGTCTACAGTATTTTGGCCGTATGGGGCCTTGCTTTAGCTTATCGTAACTTAGACGACGACGGCGGACGAGGTTTCGAACTACAACAACGCACAGTTAAGTTGATGCGTGCTTTATTGCGCTCGATGATGGCGCAGTCGGCTAAAGTTGAGAAATTTAAGAAGAGTCGACACCCTATAGACGCATTACATGCTAAATACGATACGGCCACTGGCGACAGTGTTGTGGGCGATGAGGAATGGGGGCATTTACAAGTCGATGCGACCTCAGTATTTCTGCTCACTCTGACCCAAATGATTGCCTCTGGACTAGAAATAATCTGGACCAACGAAGAAGTCAGTTTTGTACAGAATTTAGTGTATTACATTGAACGGGCTTACCGCACACCCGATTTTGGTATTTGGGAACGAGGAGCCAAAAGTAACAGTGGTAACGTAGAGTTAAATGCCAGTTCGCTAGGCATGGCTAAAGCTGCCTTAGAAGCGCTATCTGGCTTTAATCTTTTTGGTGCAAAAGGTTCGCAATCTAGCGTTATACACGTCATTCCTGACAATATAGCGCAGTCTAATATTACCTTAACTACTATGTTGCCTCGAGAATCCAATACCAAAGAAACTGATGCAGCCTTGCTCAGCATAGTTGGGTATCCAGCTTTTGCAGTTGACGACCCAGTGCTTGCAGACAAAGTTCGCAACGACATCATAACTAAGTTAGAGGGCAACTACGGGCTTAAACGATTTTTGCGGGATGGGCATCAAACCTCTCTCGAAGATGAAGGTAGATTGCACTACGAAGAGCAAGAATTGAAGCAGTTTGAACATATCGAATCTGAGTGGCCGCTGTTTTATACCTATTTGTATTTAGACGCTATTTTTCGCGACGATAGTCAACAAATAGCCCATTATCGCGCTCGGCTTGATGCGGTATTGGTCGAACAAAATGGCCAGAAACTCTTACCTGAATTATATTTTGTTACTGAAGATTGTGTTGAACAAGAGCGTTTAGAGCCAGGCTCACAAAAACGGGAACCCAACGACAACGTGCCTTTGGTATGGGCGCAAAGTTTATATTTGCTGGGATGTTTGCTCGAAGATGGATTGCTACGACCGGGGGATTTGGATCCTTTAGGACGCAGGCAATACAAAATACCTAAAAAACCTGTGGTCCAGCTTATGTTTTTAGCTGAAGATAACGTATTGCAACAAGAGCTCGAATCCCATGGCGTGGCAACTCAAGCTCTGTCGGATATTTCACCTGTACAGGTATATCGCCCAGAAGATATTGCCAGTATTCATGCACAAATCGGTAAATGTGAAGTGTTAGGATTATCAGGTCGTACTCCCAGAAAACTAAAGAGTTTAACCACCAGCCGTGTATACATGATGGGTAAACAAAGAGCAATTTGCCTCACCCCGTCTTTCATCCAACGCGACTTTTTCCTGAGTTACGATATTGAATTTTTGGTGCGTCGTTTTAAGTCAGAACTCAAATATTTGCACCGCAATTGGACAGAGTTAGGCAGGCCAACAGTAACAGTCCTGCTAACTCACAACTTATTGGATACCGATCGCACCACCTTTTATGCCCTGATGAAAGAGATAGCCAGCGGTGAAGTAGACTCAATTCCTGTACGTCACGACATTATGGCTCAGTTAATCAACACTGCCGCGGTTGAACATGTTGAGTATCTAAAGGATCTCACCTTGCCGGAACGACCACTAGACAACCTCATGTCTCAATCTTGTGTATTGGCCTTAGCGGGCGAACACAAACAATTGTCGCCGAGCGAAGAACTTGAAATTGCGTTAAGCAAAGACGTTGGTCTGTTACAAGGGAAATTGGCTGAAGCCACGAACCTATATCAACAAATAGCGTTATTAACAAAGTTAGTCGAACTGCAAGCCATTGATTCTGCAATTCCACTTCATAACCAACGACGAAGTTTGCATGATTTAATTGAAGAGGTGTATGCTCAAGCAGGACGATTGCGACTTTGGTCAGTATTGCGTCAAGCGGCAGGGTTACTTGGTAAAATTGATGGTGACATTGGCTTAGCTGTCGGTGATTTACTTGTTGCTCAGAAATTTATCCAAGTGGGTCGTTCCTATCATGATGAGTCCTTGATCACACGACCGTTAACTGACGAAGAATTGATGCAGCGGATCGTGCAATTTTGCCGTGAAGATGTACGAGACCAAATCCTTACTCAAGAAGTATTGTTGTATCTAGGCCTATTAATTAAAGCTAGACCTGAATTATTCCGCGAACTATTAACATTACGAGTGAGTCTGTTGATTGTGTTGCTCACCAGTCAAATTACTAGAGCTAAAAACACCACATCAGACGAGGCCTATGAATTATTGATGGATATGCCTCCTTCTGAAATTCAATCACGCTTAGAGGCAGTATTAGAGAACTATCAAACCCTAGCAGATCTTCCTCAAAAACTCGAAGCGCTGCATGCCCAAGGTAATATTGAAGAACTTAATTGGCAGCAAAACTTGGGGTTAGAGCAACTAAAAACACCTAATGATGGTTGGCTAGCGTGGCGCCAACACCAAGGCATACTCGACCGTCGGTCTGCAGACTTCTTAGCTCAAATTTGGAGTGTTTTAAAACACACTAGCGGACTAGTTATTGGCAACAAAATGGATAAACGTAATCGACTTAGTAGTGACTTAGTGTTGAGCGATATGACCGAAGGAGAGCAAGCATTCGCATTGTTAATCGAACATATGCTCAACAATATTCACTCTGCTGAGTATCGTCAACTCACCATTGAAACATTCACCGCCTTAGCTAGTTTCTTCAAACAAAATCCTAGTTTGAAAGTGGAGGAAGCCATTGTAATTGACGTAACTATCGGCCATGCGGTCAATCTAGCTTACGTTGAGGAATTTCCAGAAAGGCAACAGCACTATGATGAACATAAAAGTCATGCGTGGGAGCGTTTTTATCAACAATCTCCAGCCCATAGCACAACGTTCATCATTTCGGCCTTGAATCATCTGTTAACTGTCCGACCAGTAGAGTAAAATTGTAAATGCCACTGAGCCCCTATTTATTAAAGCTCAGTGGTATTCTATGCTTTTACAAATTTGGAATTTCGCGCTGATATTCTTCTCCGGTAAACGCAGTTGAAGTCATTAGCATATCTGCTGTCGACACATTACAAGCAACGGGTACATTCCACACCGAGCACAACCTTAGTAATGCTTTGACGTCAGGATCATGGGGAGCCGGATTAAGAGGATCCCAAAAAAATATCAAACAATCTAACTTTCCTTCTGCGATTAGTGCGCCTATTTGCTGGTCCCCTCCTAACGGACCACTTTTGAAACAGTGGATTGCAAGTCCTAATTCTTTTTGTAACAAACCACCAGTGGTACCGGTGGCGACTAATTTATGTTTACTCAACTCGGCTTTATGCACCAAAGACCACTTAATTAAATCGGGCTTTTTATGATCATGGGCAACCAAAGCGATAGTTTTTTGCATTTTGTATCAAACCTTATATTAATAAATCTAACATTCAATTAACGAGCAGGGTTAGCAACACACTTTGTAAATCATCTGCTGTAAAATATGCACCGTTGGATTAACGTAGTCCAACGAAATATATTCGTCAGGTTGATGAGCTTGATTAATACTACCCGGCCCTAAAACAATAGTGTCGCAGCCTAGTTGATTAATAAATGGGGCTTCAGTAGCGTAGTTGGCACTTTGAAATTTTTTACCTGTAAGTTGTTCAGCTAGCGCTAGAATATTTTGTTCATCTCGGCACGCAAAAGCAGGGGCTGTTGGATACATCAAATCCAAACTTAAGCGATTCGGATATTTGTTTTTTACTGGCGCTAATGCTTCGTCAATTAATGCTAGCGCTTGCTCATCGCTCAATTCTGGTACGGCGCGCAAGTCAAAGTTAAGCTTACAGTGCCCACAAATTCGGTTTTCACCGTCGCCACCGTGAATATGCCCTAAATTCATAGTGACATGGGGCACACTAAAAGCCTCGTCATGAAACTTGGCTTTTAGTTGGCTTTGTAAATCCATTAGCTGACCAATCGCCTGATACATGATTTCAATGGCATTCACCCCTTTGTCAGGGTCGCTAGAGTGTCCTGCTTTTCCTTGAATATTTAAACTTTGGGCTATATGCCCTTTATGTTTATAAATTGGAACGAGTTCTGTTGGCTCACCAATAATCGCCATATTAGGCTGTATTAATTGTTGCTCGGCAAAAAACCGCGCCCCCGCCATTGACGTTTCTTCGTCAGCGGTGGCGAGCACATACAAAGGTTTTTTCAACTTACTGAGCGGAATAGTTTTTAATGCCTCGAGAATAAACGCAAAAAAACCTTTCATGTCACAGCTACCTAAGCCAAATAATTTTCCATCCGTTTGTTTGACTTTGAATGGATCAGATTGCCAAGCCCCTTCATCAAAAGGCACTGTGTCTGAGTGACCACAAAGTAGCAATCCACCTTCACCACTGCCTATTTTGGCTAACATGTTAAATTTGTTCCGAGTACTAGGTACTTTTTGAATAGTTATGGTAAACCCTAGATCGCTAAACCAACCCGACAGCAAGGCTATCAACGGCTCATTTGATTGATCAATTTTTTCATCAAATGCGCTAATTGACGGGCACTTAATGATTTCTTCATAGTGTTCTAAGAAAGATAAATTTGGCATAAACACCCAACTAAATAATTATTCACTTTTATTGCATAAATATATAACACATGACATTATATAGGCCAATCAAAATCGACTTAACGTAAACGTCGATTATTGAAGACACTTATTACTTTAACTTGTTTTGGTTAGATAACGTATATGTACCTATTTATATCTCAGTTTATTTCCCTGCCTAGCTTCGCCAGCTTGTTGTTTCGACGGTAGTCGATGCTGTAGCGTATAGCTCACTCTTTGCTTTAAACTAACTGTTTGAGCAAAGAGTGCTTTTTATTTTTACCCTCATAATTTAGTACAATGCTCACATTGAGCCCTTAGAGAAATTTCCAATGATCAAAACCTGTATTATCGGAGCCAGTGGCTATACTGGCACTGAGTTAGCCGCATTAATTCAAAGCCACAGTCAATTTGAATTAGCCGCTTTATATGTATCTGCCAATAGTGCTGATGCATGGAAACCATTAGGTGAGATTCATCCGCAGTTTTTTAACTCGATTAAGTTACCGCTTCAGCCAATAGACGAAGACAATTTATCAGCCTTAGCTGAGAACTTTGACTTGATATTTTTAGCCACTCCGCACGAAACCAGTCATAAATGGATGGACGCATTATGTGGAAAAAAAGCCGTCGTAATGGATTTATCTGGGGCTTTTAGGATCAAAGATAAAAACAAATTCGCTGACTACTATGGCTTTGAACATCTCGCCGAAAAGTTATTAGAACAAGCCGTATACGGCTTAGCAGATTGGCACCAAGAACAAATCAGTTGCGCCAACTTAGTTGCTGTACCAGGTTGTTACCCGACCGCCTCTCTAACAGCCCTTAAACCTTTGCAACTAAATGGATTAATTGACTCCACTCACTTCCCTATTATTAACGCAGTATCCGGTGTGTCTGGGGCTGGCAGAAAGGCTTCATTAAACAGTAGCTTTACGGAAGTAAGCTTGCATGCTTATGGAGTTTTAGGCCACAGACATCAACCGGAAATTGCCGATTATTTAGGTACAGAGGTCATTTTCACTCCTCATTTAGGTAATTTCAAACGTGGCATTTTGGCAACCATTACCATTAAAACTGCAAATAACGTAACAGAACAACAAATAGCAGAGGCGTATCAACAGGCTTACCAAGACAATCCAATTATAAGGCTCAGAAACACTTGGCCTAAAATAGATGATGTAGTGGGTACACCATACTGTGACCTGTTTTGGAAATTGGACAATAAAACCGGCTATTTGGTGGTTACTAGTGCCATAGATAATTTATTAAAAGGCGCAGCCTCACAAGCATTGCAATGTGCTAATTTACGTTTTGGTTTTGACTCACATATGGGATTGGTGAATTAACAATGAGTAATAAAAATATTTTGGTCGTCAAAGTGGGTGGCGCATTTATGCAGGCAGAGGATTCTGCTCTGGCATTACTAACCACTATCCGCGAACTTCAGCAGAGTTACATTGTAGTGTTGGTTCACGGTGGTGGTGCCATGGTGGAAGAATTATTGTTTGCACTTAATCTTAGCAGTCAAAAAATCGATGGTTTAAGGGTC
Organism: Paraglaciecola arctica; assembly: GCF_018861065.1. Classification (GTDB taxonomy): domain Bacteria; phylum Pseudomonadota; class Gammaproteobacteria; order Enterobacterales; family Alteromonadaceae; genus Paraglaciecola; species Paraglaciecola arctica_B. Next base: position 51,765 of record NZ_JAHKQO010000013.1, on the reverse strand, counting down.
ACTCCAAAAGAGCATATGCCTTACATAACGGGCGCTCTTGCAGGCACTGCCAATAAACAGCTTTGCGGATTAGCCATCAAAGCTGGCATCAGCCCAGTTGGACTCAGTTTGTTAGACGGAAAAATGTGTAAAGCAAGAATTATGCGTGAAGAGCTAGGAGCTGTCGGTTCGGTTGAAGCGGGTGATGCAACTTTGTTAAAAGCGTTAGCCGCCACACATATGTTACCTATTATTAGTTCAATAGGAGCGGATAGTGACGGAAACCTACTTAATGTCAATGCAGACCAAGCTGCCACAGTTATAGCGCAATTATTGGATGCTGAATTACTGCTATTGTCTGACGTGCCAGGCGTATTAGATGTCAATAAAAATCTGATTACTCAATTAGATGCCGAGCAAATAGAGGCGCTCATTACACAAAACGTGATCCGTGATGGTATGATAGTCAAAGTTAATGCAGCATTGACGGCGGCTAATAGCTTAGGTCAAAGCGTGACTATTGCCAGCTGGAAAGATTCAGAAAAGCTGCTAGGTTTGTTGCAACAACAAGCAATAGGCAGCAAAATCTCCCCCCAAACAAATACACCGACTAACAAGGCTTGATTATGAAACAAGATCTTCTTTCATTTAAAGATTGGACCGCAGACCAATTACACAGTTTATTAGCCTTGGCTAAAACCATAAAAAATAATCCTGCGGGATATCGTACTGCTCTAGATGGCAAGTCGATAGTTGCCTTGTTTGAGAAGCCTTCACTACGTACCCGAGTCAGTTTTGATATTGGTATCAATAAACTAGGTGGCCATATGGTATATCTCGATAGCCAATCAAATAAATTGGCTGGCAGAGAAGACGTAAAAGATATGGGGGCTAATTTAGCTTGCTGGGCCGACGCTATTGTCTCCCGAGTATTTGCCCACAGCACTTTAGAACAATTGGCTGAGTCAGCCAAAGTACCTGTAATCAATGCTCTGTGTGATATTTACCACCCGTGCCAAGCCGTGGCGGATTACCTAACTGTTAGCGAACATTACGATGATTTGAGCAAAGTGAAGTTAGCGTATATCGGTGACGGCAACAACGTTACACATTCACTGATGTTAGTCGGCGTGGCCCTTGGGTGCGAAGTCATAGTAATTACGCCTAAAGGATACGAAGTGGATCCTAAGATAGTCGAGTTAACTGAGCAACGTGCGACACAATACGGTGGTAAGTTAACTGTCAGTACCGATATCAATGCAGCCATAGGCGCGCAAGTTTTGTATACAGATACCTGGTTATCCATGGGTGATGACACACCTCTGGCTGAAATCAAAGACACCTTTTCTGGTTACGAAATTACCGAAGAATTAATGAAAAAAACCGGCGCGGACTACGTCATGCATTGTCAACCAGCCCATAGAGATTTAGAAATCAGCGGCAGCTTAATTGACGGCGAACAATCCTTGTTAATGCAACAAGCTGAAAATAGAATGCACGGTCAAAACGCGGTTATGGTCGAACTTCTAGCGAAAGACTTTGAACCTCGAAACTAGTAACTAGCATTAAACGAATTGAAAAAACAAATAATGGGTAAAGGGTGAGTCGTTCATCCCTTATTGAAAAAATTAAAGATAGGAAACATCATGGCAATTGCAAAAAATAAACCCATCAAAAAGGTGGTATTAGCATACTCAGGCGGATTAGATACTTCGGCGATCATTCCGTGGTTAATCGAAAACTACAAGTGCGAAGTTATCGCCTTTGCTGCAGATGTCGGTCAAGGTGACGAAGAACTAGTTGGATTGCGCGAAAAGGCCTTAAAAACTGGCGCCAGCGAATGCTACATAGTCGATTTAAAAGAACAATTTGTTTCTGATTACATTTACCCCACCATTACTACTGGTGCGGTGTACGAAGGTGAATATTTACTTGGCACCTCAATGGCTAGACCTATCATTGCTAAGGCACAAGTTGAACTAGCTCTTAGCATCGGAGCCGATGCGCTTTGTCATGGTTGTACTGGTAAAGGTAATGACCAAGTACGTTTTGAGGGCACGTTTGCCGCCCTCGCACCAGAACTTACAGTCATTGCGCCATGGCGCGAGTGGGATATGGTATCTCGTGAAGACCTACTAAACTATTTAGCCGAGCGTGAAATTGAAACCACAGCGTCGGTCACTAAAATTTATAGCCGTGATGCTAATGCATGGCATATCTCCCATGAAGGGGGAGAGTTAGAAGATCCTTGGTGTGAACCTACTAAACAAATTTGGACCATGACGGTTGATCCTGAAGATGCTCCAGACGAAGCAGAACGTGTACAACTAAGCTTTGAAGAAGGCAAACTCACTAAAGTAAATGGGGAAACCTTAACCCCATATGGCGTATTGATGAAACTAAACAGCATTGCCGCCGCTCATGGCGTGGGTCGAATTGATATTGTGGAAAACCGTTTAGTAGGCATGAAGTCTCGTGGTTGTTATGAAACTCCCGGCGGTACAGTGATGATGAAAGCCTATAAAGCACTAGAGTGTTTAGTTCTCGATAAAGCTTCACTTAAATACCGTGAGCAAATTGGCTTAGAATATTCTCACGTTATGTATGACGGACGTTGGTTTACTGCACTAAACGATGCATTGTTAGCCGGTGCCGCAAGCTTCGCACAAAAAGTGACGGGCGAAATTGTAGTAAAACTTTATAAAGGTCAAGCCACAGTAACCCAAAGAAGTTCACCCAATAGTCTTTATTCTGAAGATTTTGCCACCTTCGGTGCTGACGATGTTTACGACCAACGCCATGCAGAAGGTTTTATTCGTTTATTCAGTTTGTCTAGTCGCATTGATGCGCTAAATAAACGTGGGTTAGCTTACAAAAACACAGGTATCGAATAATGAGTTTGTGGGGCGGACGTTTTCAAGACGGCAGCAGCGCCATGTTTAGAAGGGTAAATGATTCGTTACCCTTCGACCGTGCACTTGCAAGCCAAGATATTCGTGGTTCAATTGCTTGGTCCAAAGCTATCTACAAAGCAGGTGTATTGACGCAAAACGAGCAGCAACAGCTTGAGGATGCGCTACAAGCCTTATTGGTTAAAGCAGAAGCAGGCACCTTAGACTTTGATGCCAGTAGCGAAGAAGACATCCATAGTTTTGTCGAAGCCACTTTAATAGAACAACTTGGTGATATTGCCCGTAAGTTACACACTGGTCGTAGCCGAAATGACCAAGTGGCTACCGACTTTAAACTCTGGACACGTGAACATATTGATCTGTTAATCGCAGACTTAGAAAACGTTAAAACGTCTTTGGTGGCCACCGCAAACAATAACAAAAAGGTTATTTTACCAGGTTACACACATTTACAACGAGCCCAACCGGTTCGTTATCCACATTGGTGTTTGGCCTACGTGGAAATGTTTAAACGTGACATCAGTCGACTAAAAGACTTAAGAGTGCGTCTAAATCAGTCGCCTTTAGGCTGTGGCGCATTGGCCGGTACGACCTACCCAATCGATCGCTTTGAAATTGCCAGCGAGTTGGGGTTTGATAGCCCCTGTTTGAACAGTTTAGATGCCGTGTCTGACCGTGATTTTGTATTAGAATTATTGTTTGTAGCCAGTACTAGCATGATGCATATGTCACGTATGGCGGAAGACTTAATTTTCTTCAACTCGGGTGAAGCGGGCTTTATTACCTTAGGTGATGAGGTGACTTCTGGATCTTCATTGATGCCACAAAAGAAAAACCCTGATGCGCTAGAATTGATGCGTGGTAAATGTGGTCGCGTATTCGGCAGTTTGCAGGGCATGTTGGTTACCATGAAAGGTTTGCCTCTTGCCTATAACAAAGATATGCAAGAAGACAAAGAAGGTTTACTTGATGCGGTCACTCAGTGGCATATCTGCTTATGTATCGCTTGCGAAGTGGTAGATAGTATTCAGTTAGACTCTGAGCGTTGCGCCAAAGCCGCTCGCGAAGGTTATGCCAATGCAACTGAATTAGCGGACTACCTTGTCGCAAAAGGTATCCCCTTTAGAACGGCTCACGATATTTCTGGTCAAGTGGTACTGGCAGCGTTAGAACAGAAAAAAGCCATTGAAGAAATGACTGTGGCTGAACTAAAACAATATTCAGACTTAATTGAAGACGATGTCTACGAAATATTACAACTCGAATATTTAGTAGATAAACGTAACATTTTAGGTGGCACCGGTATCGAACCCGTTACTGCAGCCTTAAACGCTGAACTAGCTCAAAGTAAATAAGGACAAATTGTGGTCGTTTCACATATCGACAGCGTAAAAATCATTCGTAATTCTGCGCCTTACATCAATGCTCATAGGGGTAAAACCTTCGTTTTAATGTTTGGTGGTGAAGCTATTGAAGAAGCCAACTTTGCGAATATCATTCACGATATTGCTTTGTTAAATAGCTTGGGGGTACGTTTAGTGTTAGTACATGGTGCGCGGCCACAAATTGATCAACGAGTAGCCTTACGAAACTTGCCCACTCGGTTTCATCAAGAAATCCGTATTACCGACAAACAAACCCTTGAATGCGTGAAAGATGCGGCGGGTTCAGTGCGAGCCCAAGTCGAAGCATTATTAACCATGGGACTGGCTAACTCACCTATGCACGGCGCCCATATTCGAGTTTGTTCTGGTAATTTAGTGGTGGCAATGCCCGTAGGTGTGCGAGATGGTGTGGATTTCGAAAATACTGGTGTAGTGCGACGTATCGATGTCGATGGTATCAACGACCACCTTAACGACGGCTCCATAGTGTTGTTATCTCCAATGGGATATTCATCAACTGGGGAAGTGTTTAATTTGTCTCATGAAGACGTGGCAACCAAAGCCGCCATTGCTCTCAAAGCCGATAAGTTAATACTATTTAATTATCAAGACGGTATTGTCAGTAAAGACGGACGTTTGCTACGGAATTTAGAATTGGACGAACTCTACACTATGTTAGAAGAGCCATTTTACGCTTCTGAAAAACAATCACTACAAGCTATAGTCTCTAGTTTGCAAGCAGGAATTAGCCGCTGTCATACAGTCAGTTACCGCCAAGACGGTGCCTTGCTACAAGAGTTATTTACCCGTGATGGTGCGGGCTCATTGGTGTCACAAACCTCTTACGAACAGCTTCGCCAAGCTAACATTGAAGATGTGGGTGGCATTCTTAAACTAATTAAACCTTTAGAAGAAAAAGGTATTTTGGTAAAACGCTCGCGGGAACACCTAGAGCAAGAAATCACCCAATTTGCTTTGATTGAACGTGACGGTATGACTATCGCGTGTGCCGCTCTCTATCCATACGCAGAAGAAAGAATGGGAGAGCTAGCCTGCGTTGCAACCCATTACGATTATCGAGGCGGTAACCGAGGTGAGCGACTCTTAGACTCAATCAAACGACAAGCACGTGCTCAAGGTTTGCAGTCGATCTTTGTACTCACAACCGTCACTTCGCATTGGTTTCAAGAGCAAGGTTTTGTTCGAGCCAGTTTAGATGACTTACCTGATAAAAAGAAAGAGCTATATAATTTTCAGCGTAACTCCAAAGTGTTTGTTTTACCCCTTTAGACACAACCAATTTTAGGTCAATAAAGGTTTGCCAGTTTCAAGTTTGACTACTCACTTTATGGTTATACCAATCCATCCTAACAATTGATCGCTCAGCGAGATTTAAAATCACCTAATCAAGGCGCTCGAATGAAGCAATAGTTATTCTATTGTAAGTTCGAGCAACGCAGAGTAGGTGCTTTTAAACCTCGCCCAAAGGGAGAACACCAATGACTAATTGTTAAGGTGAATTGGTATTAAAGTTGTTTTTTGGAACATCAAATTTCAACTTCCCACAGCCCTGCAAAATGTTTAAGCTATGGCGATGAGTACTTTAATCAATAGGTCAACTATGCATCCAAACTTGTTTCGGCAACCCCTAATTTACACAGCCATTTTTATTAGCATACTGTTTTACGGTTGCGATTTATTCCAAGACCAAGCAATCAAACAAACTGAGAAATTTATTAGCCAGCAGCAGATTGATAAAACTCAAGAAGATTGGAAAACCTCTTTACCTCAGCCCCCCGAATTCACTTTTAACCCCGACAAAACCTATATTTGGAATTTAACCACAAGTCACGGTGACATTAGCATTGAATTAATGCCCGATATTGCCCCTAAACACGTGTCTAGCACTTTATATTTAACCTCCCTAGGATTTTACGACAACACTATATTCCATCGTGTTATTCCTGGTTTTATGGCTCAAGGTGGAGATCCTTTGGGGACCGGACGCGGCAATCCCGGTTACAAATATGCCGGTGAGTTTAGTGATGCAATCAAACATATTAAAGGTGGATTGCTGAGTATGGCAAATTCTGGACCCGACACTGATGGCAGCCAGTTTTTCATCACTTTTGCGGCAACACCTTGGTTAGATGGTAAACACACAATTTTCGGTGAGGTTACTCAAGGTTTAGAAGTCCTTGAAAAAATGGAAAAGCTTGGCTCGAGAAGCGGCAAAGTCAGCGAAGAAATTTCAATAATTAAAGCAACTATTGCCGTGGAATAAATTGCTTCAATAGCGCTTGTTTTTCTATCTTTAACGGTATCAGTAATTCATAGACAATAAAAAAGTCGCTTAAGCGACTTTTTTATTTCAGTGTCAAAACATTTCTATTTGGCGCCTGCAACCGCCTGTTTAGCAAGCTCAGTAATTTTATCCCACTCTCCGTTAACCATCGCGTCTTCTGGCGCTAACCAAGAACCACCAGCACAACGCACACTAGGCAACGCTAAATAATCATTATAGTTACTTGGGCTAATACCGCCTGTAGGGCAAAACTTAATATCAGGGAATGGACCACCAATAGCTTTCAGGGCTTTCACACCACCTGAAGCTTCCGCAGGGAAGAATTTCAAATGTGTATAGCCATGATCAACAGCGGTCATCAATTCTGAAATTGATGAAATCCCCGGGATCAAGGCAATATTGCCTTCATTTCCAGCCTTTAACAAATCAGTTGTTAATCCAGGGCTAATAGCAAACTTAGCACCCGCATCTATAACTTGTTGCAACTGTTCACGATTTGTCACCGTTCCAGCACCTATGATTGCTTCCGGCACTTCTTTGGCAATCTTAGCAATTACTTCTAACGCGGCTTCAGTGCGCAATGTCACTTCTAAAACACGAATACCACCAGCGATAAGTGCTTTCGCCAAAGGTACAGCATGTTCAACATCTTTTATTACCAATACAGGCACAACCGGCCCTTGGCTGAATATTTCTTCTGATGTCATTTTCCAATTCTTAGTCATTGCATTTAACCTTTACAATTTTGATTTAAATAAGCCATAGCACCAATCAAACCATGATCAGGCTCGGTAATAATGAAAGTCGGGATGCCAGCTACGTAGTCACGAAATCGACCTTTGGCCTCAAAACGTTTCCGAAAATCACTTTGTTTAATAAAATTGGTGAAACGGGGGGCAATGCCACCTCCAATATACACGCCACCACGTGTCCCTAAATTAAGGGCAAGGTTTCCTGCAAAGCTACCCAAGATTTTGCAGAATTGGTTCAAAGTAGCCACGCTTAAGGCGCAACTACCATCAAGAGCTCGTTCAGTGATATCAGCTGGATCATCCAAAGGTGCCGATAGATTTTTGTGTTTCGCAATGGCTTGATAGATATGCACTAAACCACGACCAGACATGACTTCTTCTGCAGAGGCATGTCCCATCTTATCAGTTAGAAATTGCCAAATAGCGATATCTATCTCATCTATTGGCGCAAAGTCTACATGGCCGCCCTCACCGTCTAACGCCAACCAACCATCGGCAGTATGAGTTAAGTGTTTGACCCCTAACCCAGTGCCAGGACCAAACACGGCAATGTTGTCTAAGTCGACAGATTGCCCTTGTCCAACTTGTTCTTTTTGTTGATTCGTTAACACTGTAACTGCATGAGCAACTGCGGTGAAATCATTGATCACTCCCAACCAGTGCAAACCTAATTCGGTTTTAAGTTGGGAAATTGAAAATTGCCAGTGATTGTTAGTCATTGACACTAAATCACCCGTCACAGGGCAAGCCACGCCTAGACACCCGGCTGTAAATTCTAAATCTGGGAATTCAGCTATATATGCTTCAATAGCCATATTAATGGTTTTATAGTTGCTACATAGATATTTTTTGATATGGCTTAATGACCCGTTTTCAATCAAAGCCAAACGAATATTAGTACCACCAACATCTGCTACAAACCTAGCCATGTTATTAATCCTGACCAAAAAACAATGAACAGGCACCTTGCTCAGCACCGGTTAGGGTCGTACGCATACCGGCAAACATTTCTCGGCCCATACCAATTTGGTGTTTAGCTACATCAGTCACTTTAGCTTCTCTATTCGCTAAGTCTTGTTCACTAATTAACACATCCATCGCACCTGTTTGAGTGTTCAATTCAATCAGATCACCAGTTTGTATTTTAGATAAAATCCCGCCCTTGGTCGCTTCTGGTGTGACATGAATAGCTGCGGGCACTTTACCCGAAGCGCCAGACATACGTCCATCGGTCACTAATGCCACATGAAAGCCGCGATCCTGTAATACCGCTAGTGGTGGCGTTAAGCTGTGTAGCTCAGGCATTCCAATGGCAGACGGCCCTTGAAAGCGCACCACTACCACACAATCTTTATCTAGCTCACCAGCTTTAAATGCCGCATGTAATTCAAACTGATCTTCAAATACCACAGCCGGCGCTTTAATTTTACAATGAGGCTCTCGCAATGCAGAGGTTTTCATTACTGCACGGCCCAAGTTACCACTCAATACAGATAAACCACCGTCTATCTTAAATGGCTCACTCACACTGGCGACAACTTGTTTATCAAACGATTCTGTAGGACCGTCACGCCATACCAGTTCACCATTTTCTAAAATAGGCTCCTTAGTATATTGCTCCAAACCTTCGCCACAGATGGTGTTCACGTCATTGTGCAATAAACCATTCTCTAACAACTCCCTGATCAACAATGCCATTCCGCCTGCTGCGGTAAAGTGATTAATATCAGCCGAGCCGTTAGGATAAATGCGAGTTAACAAAGGAACAGCTTTGGAGATATCAGCAAAGTCATCCCAATTAATGATAATGCCAGCAGCTTTCGCTACCGCGACCAAATGCATAGTGTGGTTAGTTGAGCCACCTGTGGCCAGTAACCCTACCAAACCATTCACTATCGCTTTAGCATCCACTATATGCCCTATTGGGCGATACTCACTGCCTAAATCGGTGATACGCGTCACTTGTCGCGCTGCAGCATCGGTTAATGCATCTCTTAATGGCGTACCTGGATTCACAAAAGATGATCCTGGTAAGTGTAACCCCATTATTTCGACTACCAACTGGTTACTGTTTGCGGTGCCGTAGAACGTACAAGTACCAGCCGAATGATAAGACTTAGACTCGGCGTCTAATAACTCTTCACGGCCTACTTTGCCTTGTGCATACAGCTGGCGAACACGGGCTTTCTCTTTATTAGGAATACCAGAAGGCATAGGCCCAGCTGGAACAAAGACTGTAGGTAAATGCCCAAAACTCAATCCACCCATCAATAAGCCAGGTACAATTTTGTCGCAAATACCTAACATCAAGGTACCGTCAAACATATTATGGGAAAGTGAGACTGCAGTGGCCATTGCGATAATGTCGCGGCTCATCAGGCTTAAATCCATGCCTGGGGTGCCTTGGGTCACACCGTCACACATAGCCGGTACACCACCAGCAAATTGAGCGACACTGCCCACGGCACTGATTGCCTGTTTTAATCTCGCAGGATAACTTTCATAAGGTTGATGTGCAGACAACATATCATTATACGAAGACACAATAGCGATATTGGCTTTGGTCATACTGCGCAAGTCGGCTTTTTCTTCTGAGCCACAAGCAGCAAATCCATGTGCTAAGTTACCACAAGACAACACCCCACGATGAGGACCTTGCAAACGCGCACTTTCAATTTTATCTAAATAACTTTTACGCGAATCTTGACTGCGCTGAATAATTCGGTCTGTGACTTCTTGAATAACGGGATTCATGGATTTTCCTATAACTAAAATATTTTCAAGGTGCCCAAACAAGCTCTACGTCGGCGTTGTTAATGACAGCTCTGATTGGCATAACTAAAGCATCATCATCAGACAGTACCGTATCTAACACCGCTTTTTTGCTCTCTCCTGTGAGATGCAAAAATATTTGGTTACTGTTTAACAGCGCTGGCAGAGTTAATGACATACGTTGGTTAGGAGCACTCGCTGGCTGTACCGCAATAAATGCTTTTCCTGATTCAAGATCCAAACCTTCAGCAATTTGCTCAGAGCATGGAAACAAAGAAGCAGTGTGTCCATCTTCACCCATACCTAAGATCAGCACGTCGAAAGGAGTATGCATCTTTTGTAAATTTTCAGTACAAGTTGACACTGCATCTTCAGCATTGCCATGATAGGTTTTTAAAGGAACAAAATTGGCATTTGCAGCATTATTAATCAGTAACTTAGTGCGTAACATTTTTTCGTTCGAGGCGTCGTCAGTATTGTCCACCCAACGTTCATCCGCCAAACTCACATCAACTTTATCCCACTCTAAATGAGCTTTAGACAACGCCCCGAAAAGCTCCGCAGGTGTACGACCACCTGAGACAACTAAGCTTGCGCGTCCATTTTCCTCAATACCATCCCTAAGTAACTTTACAATTTTACGTGTAAAGGCAGTATTAAGTTGTTCGGTTGTTCTAAATTTAGATTGTGTTAATGCCATTATTTTTTCCCCATGCGGCTTTCGTACCAAGCTCTGTCTTCACGAGCAAGTAACGCAATCGACGCTACAGGCCCCCAAGTACCGGCTTGATACGGTTCAGGCGGTTCATTGCTAACTTTCCAAGCAGCTAGAATACCATCTACCCATTTCCATGCAGCCTCTACTTCGTCTCGACGAACGAATAAGGCTTGATTACCTAACATAACTTCTAACAGTAATTTTTCGTACGCATCTGCGATGCGTTCGTCTTTAAAGGTGTCAGAAAAGCTCAAATTCAATTTGGATTTTTGTAAATCCATTGAACTCTTTCCAGTCAATCCAGGCACTTTGTTCATGACTGTCACTTCAACCCCTTCGTCTGGTTGCAAACGAATAGTGAGTTTGTTGGGTGGTAACTGTGGGAAACTTTCTTTAAACAAATTATGAGGTTGACGTTTAAAGTAGATAACCACTTCACTGGTTTTATCAGGTAAACGTTTCCCTGTGCGCAAATAGAATGGCACACCAGCCCAACGCCAGTTATCTAATTCTACTTTTAAGGCAATAAAGGTTTCTGTCTCACTTGAAGTGTTGGCATCGGCTTCATCTAAGTAACCAGGCACTTCTTGGCCTTTAACAAATCCTCCTACATACTGACCACGAACCGTGTTTTCTCGGACATTGCTAGCATTAATAGGTCGTAGAGATTTGAGAACCTTAAGTTTTTCATCACGAATACTGTCTGCATCCAAATTCGCGGGAGGCTCCATAGCGATTAACGTGAGAATCTGTAATAGATGGTTTTGAACCATGTCGCGCATTTGACCGGCTTCGTCGAAGTATCCCCAACGGCCCTCAATACCTACAGATTCAGCGACACTAATTTGTACGTGATCAATACAGTTATGATCCCAATTGGTGGCAAAAATCGAATTTGCGAAACGTAACGCGATTAGATTTAAAACCGTTTCTTTTCCTAAATAATGATCAATTCGATAGATTTGAGATTCGTCAAAAAACTCGGCGACTTGGTCATTAATCACTTTAGATGATTCTAAGTTGTGTCCAATTGGTTTTTCCAATACCACTCGCATGCTTTTATCAATGATTTTTGCAGCTTTAAGCCCTAAGCAAATGTCCCCAAAAATTGACGGTGGTGTTGCAAAATAACAAACCATCATTCGCTTTGGATCCACATGATCTTTGAAAGCTTTGTAGCTAGCGATATCTTTCATATCGACTTGCACGTAGTCTAATTTTTCTGAGAAGCGCGCCCATGTTTCTTCACAAACGGCTTCTTTAGTAAATTTTTCAATGTTCTCTTTTACGAGTGAAACGTAATCTTCTTTACTGATATCTTGACGCGCTACACCAATCACTTTTGTTTCGGCGTGCATCAAATCAGATTTTTCAAGTTGATATAAAGAAGGTAAAAGTTTACGTCTGGCTAAATCGCCTTGTGTGCCAAACAATACGAAATCACAAGGTTCGAACGAATTTTCCAAAACCATTTTTTCTGCCTACTAATATTTTGATTGATTGTGTTAATTGTTGTAACGAAATACGGTTACAAGCTAATCAACAACCCATAACGTAAAATTTAACATCAAATGTAGTAATTTTACAACTTTTCACGAGACTCACACCGCTAAATATCAAGAAATAACGGTTTTCGGTCCATTAATCCGAAAGATTTCCTGTTAAAAAATTACAACTATAGTATTCTGGCGGTAATGAGCCGAAGTAAATTCTGGCCTTTTAGTGAAACCATTATAATGAAGTTTTTGATGCGCGCATGAATATTCTAGAAAAAATAACCCAACATAATGCCGTCTTTAGTAAGTCTGAACGCAAAGTTGCAGAGGTCATACTAGCGAATCCGCAAACCGCGATCCACAGTAGCATTGCCACACTGGCAAAAATGTCAGGTGTAAGTGAACCTACAGTCAACCGTTTTTGCCGTAGGTTAGACACTAAAGGTTATCCTGATTTTAAATTACATTTAGCGCAAAGTCTTGCGAACGGTACGCCTTATGTAAACCGCCACGTTGAAGAAAATGACGGACCAGAAGAATATACCCACAAAATATTTGAATCCACTATGGCCTCCTTGGAAGTTGCAAGGCAATCAGCTGATATTGCAACGATTAACCGCGCCGTAGACTTATTGACTCAGGCCCAAAAGATATCTTTCTTTGGTTTAGGAGCCTCAGCTTCTGTTGCCCACGATGCCTTAAATAAATTTTTCCGTTTTAATGTTCCTGTCATCTACTTCGAAGATATTATCATGCAGCGTATGAGCTGCATGAATTCTGGCGAAGGGGACGTAGTGGTACTCATTTCTCACACTGGCAGAACTAAGAGCCTGGTAGAAATAGCCCAAATTGCCCGTGGCAACGATGCAACTGTGATGGGAATTACGTCTAAAGACAGCCCATTAGCCCAAGAATGTAACTTAGTGTTATCTCTTGAAGTACCAGAAGATACAGATATGTATATGCCTATGGCCTCTAGGATTGCCCAGCTAATCCTAATTGACATATTGGCGACTGGCTTTACGCTTAGAAGAGGCAACAAATTTAGAGAAAACCTGAAACGAGTGAAAGATACTTTACGAGGGTCGAGGTTTGATAAACGTGGTGATTAACGTAAATTGTTACCTTATTCTAATAAAATAGAGCCAATAGGCTCTTTTTTATTAGAATAATTTCACTTTTTGGTCGTTTTGCACTACCATTTTCGTAATAAAATTACACTTTTGTTAATTTATAACTATTTCAAGTTTGTAGATATCTACAAAAATAACTAACGCCTTAAAAAAGGCTATGCTTAATTTATTGAACTGAGCCTGTCTTCAATAGCAAGTACTGCATGGGATAGGTAACAAACGCGCCATAACAATAGAGTAACTAAACTATGTTAAGAAGAACAAAAATACTCGCTACCTTAGGTCCATCTACAGATACAGTGGAACAAATAGAAGCGATTATTAAAGCTGGAACCAATGTGGTTCGCATGAACTTTTCTCATGGAACGGCCGAAGATCATATTAACCGTGCCAATAAAGTGCGCACTGCTGCTAAAAAGCTGGGTAAATACGTTGCCATTTTAGGTGATTTGCAAGGCCCTAAAATTCGCGTATCTAAATTCGTAGATGGTTCTATCAAATTGAAGATTGGCGACCACTTTATTCTTGATGCCGACATGGGTAAAGATGATGGTAACCAACAAGCTGTGGGTATCGATTACAAAGCATTACCTCAAGATGTAGTTAAAGATGATTTATTATTACTTGATGATGGTCGCATTCAGCTAGTAGTGACTAGCGTTGAAGGTAATAAAGTACATACCGAAGTGACAGTTGCTGGCAAGCTATCAAACAACAAAGGTATTAATCGTCAAGGTGGTGGTTTGTCGGCTGAAGCATTAACAGCTAAAGATAAAGAAGACATTGTGACCGCAGCAAAAATTGGCGTCGACTATTTAGCCGTCTCGTTCCCACGTTCTGGCGATGATTTACGTTATGCCCGTCAACTGGCAGAAAAAGCAGGTTGTAATGCGATGATTTGTGCCAAAGTCGAACGTGCCGAAACAGTCGCCTCTGACGAAGCCATTGACGATATTATCGAAGCTTCTGACGCAGTCATGGTAGCCCGTGGTGATTTAGGCGTTGAGATTGGTGATGCTGAATTAGTAGGCGTACAGAAAAAGCTCATCGCACGATCGCGTCAACTAAATAAAGTGGTCATCACTGCCACACAAATGATGGAATCAATGATCACCAGCCCCATGCCAACACGAGCAGAAGTAATGGATGTGGCGAATGCAGTATTAGATGGTACTGATGCGGTTATGTTATCCGCTGAAACTGCTGCGGGTGAGTTTCCTGTTGAAACTGTAGAAGCAATGGCAAGAGTATGTGTGGGTGCAGAAACTCACCCTAGTGTGACTGTGTCTAAACATAGAATGGATGAAGCATTCCATTCGGTCAGTGAAACCGTCGCATTAAGTGCGGTCTACTCTGCCAACCACTTAAGTACAATAAAGGCTATTGTTGCATTAACAGAAAGTGGTAGCACGCCATTGTTGATGTCACGTATCACTACATCTTTGTCAATTTATGCTCTATCTAGACATGAAAGCACATTAAACAAGATGGCGTTATACCGCGGTGTTAAACCAGTCTTTTTTGATTCTCGTGGCAGTGACCCAGGTAAACTGAAAGACGACGTAGTTGCCGTATTACTAGAAAAAGGTATTTTGGAATCAGGCGACCAATTCATCATGACTTATGGTGATGTGATGGAAACAGTGGGTGGCACCAATGCCTGTAAGATTGTTACAGCCTAAGCAACATGTAAACTAGCATTGTCTAGTTTTTATCCCAAATAAGAAACGAGTCGCTAGACTCGTTTTTTTTGCGGCATCGCCCAACACCCATTAATAAAGAATATAGTTAGCCATTACCTAAATAAATTAAAATTATAGATAATCCCTATTAAACTCAACACACAAAAAGTTATAGGAGTGCGTAATGAGTACAAATAAAAAATTCGATATTGTTATTTATGGTGCCACTGGCTTTACCGGCCGTTTAGTAGCTGAATATTTGGTTAAGCAATACGCCGGTGATGACTCACTGAAATGGGCGATGGCGGGAAGAAGTGCTGAAAAACTTGCGCAAGTTCGTGATGAAATAGGCGCTCCTACAGACACCGCTCTTGTGGTCGCTGATTCTGATGATTTAAGCTCAATTCAAGCCATGTTAGACGATACCAAACTTGTATTGACCACTGTGGGCCCCTATCAGCTATATGGATCAGACTTAGTGGCAATGTGCGCCAAGTCAGGTGTTGATTATGTCGACTTATGTGGTGAGCCGGTATGGATGAGTGAAATGATCCCTGCCCATCAAGAAGCCGCTAAAGCCAGTGGTGCACGTATTGTATTTTCATGTGGGTTTGATTCCATTCCTTCTGACCTTGGGGTATATCACCTACAACAACTGGCTAAAGAACAATTTGGTCACCCAATGCCAAGAGTAAGATGTCGGGTTAGAAAAATGAAAGGCACTTTCTCGGGCGGTACCGCAGCTAGTCTTAAAGCGACTTTGATTGCGGCGAAACAAGATCCAGCCAAAATGGAAGCCTTGCTTAACCCCTTTTCACTGACCCCAGGATTTACTGGTGCCGAACAACCTTTTGGCAATAAGCCCTACTACGAAGAAGATTTAGGCACATGGGTAACACCTTTTGTCATGGCAGCTATCAATACCCGTAACGTGCAACGTTCTAACTTTTTATTAGACAGCCAATATGGCGATGACTTTGTATACGACGAAATGTTTATGACAGGTCCAGGCGAAAAAGGCGAAGCCATTGCTAACGCTATGGCGAACGACAAAAGCATGGGCGGTAATGGCGGCCCTAAACCTGGTGAAGGACCAAGCAAAGAAGAGCGAGAAGCAGGTTTATACGACTTGTTATACATAGGTTCGGATGCTCAAGGCAACCAAATAAATGTTTCAGTCAAAGGTGATAGAGATCCCGGCTATGGCTCAACCTCTAAAATCATTGCTGAATCTGCTATCTGTTTGGTCAAAGATTCACAACAAACTCAAGGTGGAATTTGGACTACCGCCCCCGCAATGGGCGACAAGTTGATCAAACGCCTTGTAGCGAATGCGGGATTAACCTTTACTCAAGAATAAGTTTTGAAGTAGCAGGGCTCGTGATATCTGCGAGCCCTTAATTACTTTTTCAAGCGCAGAAAACTAGCGCTACATTCATATACTTTTGCCTTGCTTAACAAATATCACTTTCATCAAAATCATCGGAGCCGCTGCTGTTGTTTGCTTTAACTGTAACTGCTCAATACTAAGCTAACAAGCGTCGCCTTGCTGGTCGTTGATGCGTTGCTCCATGACCTAACTAGGCCATGTGTCTTGAGCTTCCCTTTTCAAATTAGATTTTTGTTTGCCAGTTATCCGCACATCACGGAGAAAGTACTGGTTCGAGTGAATAAAGCAAATAGCAGGTCAAACTTTATTTTTAGAAAATCTCTGTATATAAAGCGCAGCATAGCGGTTCGCCTACTAAACCTCTTCAGTAATTCTTATCGTCAACGCTGTAAAAATTACACACCTCTATCTTTATAAAATAAATAATTCTTATAAATCAATTGGTTATTTGAGGTACATATATTGCTTTCTTATGTTTCTAACATGACATCAAGGAAACAATTTTATGATTGCGCTTGCACACTCAGTTTACTTTGCATTTTATCTATATCTAATAATGGTATTCATTCAGTGGCTAGTGGCCACATTTTCTAAGGCCAATCAGCCAGAAGCAGTGCCGGGGAAATTAAGCGAAGATTTATCCCATGATAGTTTTGTTTTTAGAGCTCACCGCACATTTCATAACACTTTAGAAAACAGCGCACTTTTTATTGGTAGCGTTTTATTCGCCTTTTCTCTTAATTATCAAAGCCCGCTGTTTGCCATCGCTGTATGGATATATGTGTTTGCGCGGTTGATACATATGGCACTCTATTACGCTATCGCGACAGAAAAAAATCCCAGCCCTAGAACCTATTTTTTCTTAATTGGACTACTCGCCAACGTATTCATATTGGTACTAATAGGGATCAGATTAATTTAAGTAAACTCTACAAAAACTCAGAAATTTATACACGACTTTAAATAAGGAAAACAAATGAAAAATGCATTAATTATTGGCGCAAGTGGGCAAATCGGTAAAAAACTAACTCAAATAATGGTTAACAATCAGCAAAACGTTGTTGCCCTTGTTCGCGACAAAAGCAAATTATCAGATATTAAAGGTGAGCATCTTACTATCGTAGAAGGTGACCTGAAAAAAGACTTTAGCCATGCTTTTAATCAAAGTGAAAACAAACAGTGCGATACCGTTGTGTTTGTAGCCGGATCCGGCGGAAGTACCGGAGCCGATCAAACCTTGCTGATCGATTTATGGGCAGCTTGCCGGGCAGTAGATTATGCTAAAGCCAATAATGTTAAGCATTTTGTAATGATTAGCTCAATTGGAGCAGATAAACCAGAAAAGGGGTCAGAACAGATGCAACCCTATTTAGTTGCTAAACATATGGCAGACGAACATCTAATCAATAGCGGACTGCTTTACTCTATTATTCGTCCTGGCTCGCTTACCGATTTTGACCCTAGCTCAAAATTCACCTCTGAGCGGCCAGCGCAGAAAGACCAAGCAACTATTACCCGAGGTGACGTTGCCAAAGCATTGTTGTTTTGTGTTAATAACCCTCCGACAGACAACACTATTGTCGAACTATTTAATGGTGAAGAACCAATCGAAGAGGTTTTATAACCATAGCCAGAGCTTTTTACCAAGCCACCCATTATAAACGTTTACAGCTTTTTACCAAGCCACCCATTATAAACGTTTAGGTCAAATGCTTAGATTTCCATTTTTATCATGGCAGGTCAATTTTACCAAGCCACCCATTATGGAGGTCAATTTTACCAAGCCACCCATTATAAACGTTTAGGTCAAATGCTACCTCATATTTAAGGCTGCTGATCAATTTTACCAAGCCACCCATTATAAACGTTTAGGTCAAATGCTACCTCATATTTAAGGCTGCTGATTGCGTTAATGGGGTATTTTTCGCTTTGAATTTTTATTTGATGGATAACTAGGAAGATTTTACCGTTTATTAGGAATTCCAGACACAACTATCCTGCAAAATGTGTAGTTGCTTGTGTTTTGTTAAAGTTAAGCGCAGCGTAACAAAGTTCTAGCTTTCCCCATACCCCGTATACGTTGATGTCCAGTATGACGTTTGAAGTGGTTCATCATCATTTCTGTTCCCGCGGCGTAGCAGAAGTGTTTTTCAAATTCAGTGGTGAGGGTGAGCCATTGTTCATCTGAAAGGCCTAAACGTTGCAGTATAGGCTGGGTGTGATGGTCTATGTGGCCTGCTTTGTCGTCTCTTATTATGCGGCCTGTGCTGTCGACTAATTCGCAGTAGTCTTTGAGGGAATAGGCTATGCCTTTAGGCATGTCTTGTCTGGAGTTACCCACAAAGGGCATCAGTGTGGTTGTGGCTGCGTTTTGTTTCGTTGATTTAATGCGTTGTTGAATACTGGTGTGGGATGAGGTGTCTGGAGTCGTAGCTATTTTGGAGCGAATAGGATTTAAATCCACATAGGCCATACAGGCAAGTAATGCCGCTTCGTCTAATAGGGCTTGAGACTTAAAACGCCCTTCCCAAAATCTGCCTGTGCAGTCATCTTCTTTATTGGCTTCTCTGGCAATGTATTCATTCAGATTACGCATGAGCCAGCTGATGTCGTATAAACGTTGTCGATATTCAGCAATGGTGTCATCTAAAGTTATTAACTGACCTTGGCTTAAAGTGCTTCCCTTAACAAACATCTGAGTGAGTAAGGTCCCTTTGTGTAAGCGGTGCCAGCGCTCCAGTACTTCACTGTCACTCCAAGCTTGCGCTTGTTTCATATCCACATGTAACACCACATGCACATGATTACTCATCACCGCATAGGCACAAATGTCGATAGCAAACACTGAGCCCAAAAACAATAAACGCGCTTCCACCCAAGCTCGGCGATGCTCATAACTTTGACCTGAATAACGGTCAACGCCACACAAAAAAGAGCGCCGAACACAGCGTGAAACACAATGATAATAAGGGGTGTCCGATAGACTGATTTGAGATTTACGTGGCTGGGGCATGACATCATTCCTTTGATTGATTTGCTTATCAAAGTCTAGTTCAATTGGCTTACATTTCAATTTTTATCATGGCTGTCTGCATAAAGTCGCAGTCTGCATAAAGTCGCAATTTTTATCATGGCTGTCTGCATAAAGTCGCTGGATAGCAAGCTTTTTACCAGGCCACCCATTATAAATTTTTAGGTCAAATACTACTTTGAAGCTGAGTTAGCTTAGATCTCCATTTTAATCATGGCTGTCTGCATAAAGTCGTTAGGCTTATACTGGCCATGCCTTAAGTGCTAAGTCGGATAGCTCATTCTGCCGTTGGCTAATCTCATCAATCCCCCAACTATCGCGCTTGCTTAAAGTCGATGTAAGTTGGTACTCAGAGTCACTGTAGAATGGTTTTTTTGCGTCGAAACCACCATTACCTATATCCGAATTTAACGATTTTTTCAGTAATGCCATATTACCTAGTCTTTTGTAATTAGACTTCGCATCATCAGCATTAATATATCCCCACGCTTGAGATGGGTTCTCAGGTAAAATATGTTCCAATGTAACGATATCATTTGACGTATTAGGAACAAACTCAGGTTCCAATTCTCCCTTCTCAACCATTTCGAGAGCCCGTAAGTAATATCTAGCCAAGTAATTTTTCGAAACAGTTGCGGTCTCAAATGAAGATTTAAACTCACTATCACTTGGAGCTGAAGATTTCATGAAATCTGAAAGCTGTTTTGCTGTTGAAATTTCATTGTTATTAATCTTAAGTGCTCCTTCACAATACTTTTGCTCTAGGGCGCCTCCACCTAGCCCCCCAACTATTAGAAATCTGACAGAAACATTAACAAGTAATTTAAGCGCGTTATCGACTTCTTTTTCATCAAAATTTTCTAGTACCGATAATATTAAAGGCCGAACCTGTACCATCTTAAAAAAATTCAAAGTCTGCATCGATGTTTTTGCACTTGAAGGATAACCTGACCAGAAATTATCGTCACATGTAATTATTGCGGAATAGAGCTTGCTAGTATCGAACAAGCCTGATGCCAATGATATTGCTTCCGCCTTGCTGGTTACACTTTTCTTAATTTTATCAAATAGATCTTTTTCTCGAACCAGACCGTGTTTCGAAGACCAGTAATTTCTTATAAAATTTATAACCGTTTTTTCATCTTCGGCCGATTCTATTGTAGATATTACTTGCACCCACTTATATTGCACTTCAGTTACGCGATCTTCTGATTTGTAAAAAAGGTAGTTTTTTAATAGGTCAGATACTGCTAGAGCGAGCCCTCTATCATTGAGTGTTTCAAAAATAGTAAAGGCATTGGATTCATCAGGAACCCTGACTGCAATAACCTTCGCTTTTTCTTTTAGGTAATTAATCCATTGAACCAGGTCTTTTGTTGGGTCTTTAGTTATCCCAGTTAAATTCCGAACATAATTTTTCGCCTGTATGGAAGCCTTGTTTATTCGCTCGTGTGATTTCTTATCAGACTTAATATTTTTATCAGGTGAGTTAGGATTGCTGACAATTCGCTTTAAAAAATAGTCATGATCGGAGTCATTGAGACTAAGCTTAGGGAGCAACTCTAGCGTATCTAGATCTTTCTTAGCTAGGTATTCACTAAATATCATTTGAGCACGTTCCTTTCCTTCATCCGTACCTAGGAGAAAAAAGTAATCACGTATCGCTGCTAGAAGTATCATTGTGGTCGCTAACCGTTGTTGTCCATCCACAATTTCTGGTCGCCCCTCTTCCTTTTCCGAAATTACAATTGATCCAAGAAAGTACTCACTAGATCCATTGTTAATTGCAGTGCCTATATCTTGAAGGAAGTGTTCAACATTTTCTTCTTTCCATGCATAAGAGCGTTGGTATTTAGGCACAAAAGAGTTCTTGTCCTTAAGAATGCTAGCAACACCACGCAAATCAATTTTTATTTCTTCAAGATTGCTCATTAATAATTCCTTAACTTATTTTCTAGCATGTAACTCTGAAGCCTAACGCTTATTATCGAGCATGTCGTATATGTAACTTCTCGAATTCATTTCTATTTTCGTCACTTTCAGCACTTACCTTTTGATTTTATAAGATATTTTTAACCTTTAACCCATCAAAATCACGACAAGTTGCAAAAGCAAAAGGAGACCTGACTTTAACGCGACTTTTCTGCTTCCTATTAAAAGCCATGTTAAGAGTATTTTCCATAGTTAAATTAATAACTTAGCGTTTCCCTAAAAACAAAGCCAGACGTCAAAAGACTACGTAATAGGAAGCAATACTTGCATTATTTAAAACCGAAAAGACCCTGTCACCATACTTCTGGAGCTAAATGTCTCATCGAAACATCCCAAAATAAAATGCGGGTATTGAAAGGGCAATAAACAAAAGTCCTAAACCGTAACCATTGCCTTTGGCTAATCGCGCGTTTTCTTCGTCACCTTGTTGGTATAATACATCGGTATTTTGGCCTACGGGGATGACTTTAGAGTGGAAGGATGTCTTTGATTTAATTTCATAACGTTTGCCTTTGATTGTTAACTCAAAAATAGGGCGAAACACCTTACTTTTATAGTTGTTAGTACTTCTAGAATAGTATTCATCATAACGTAGTATCCTACCCTTGGCTTTTGTCGCGTTTTTATTAAACCGCTGATAGTCATATATAATATAGGCACCAACTGCAGCAAATACAGCGCCACCTATTAATGGAATAATATTCATTTACTTACCCTAGTTCATTGACGAGTTGAAGTTTTTTTGGCTGTAAAACATGGCCCCAATCAAAACAGCCGCCCAATACCATCCCTTAGAAACTCTGTCCCTCATATTGACCTCTTGATACCTAGCAACTGAGATTAGTTTCCGTATCTGCGTATCACTGATACCTTTCCATTTTCTAGTTCTAAAACGTCTAAAACTTCTTTGCTATAGCTAAATTCTGAACCGTCTGCACGTAATCCTTTAGCTGCAAAAGTGTGCTTAAGTGCGACTGCATTGTGACCAACAATATATTCGATTATTTTACCCTGATATTCGCTATGCACACCTAAATATCGGGACATGCCTTTACGCATTAAAGCTTTACCGTCGGGGGCTCTTGAGTCATCAGGTGCATTAGGTAAATGTTGGTTACCAACGTCGTCAGTTAAAAACGATAAGTAAAACTCTAGGTCCTCGTTAGAAGCGTTTGGGAGTTGAGTATTAGTCATGGCTCGATAATATTGTTTTACAAAGTTATCGTAATCAAATTGCTCACTATTGGCTAAAGCAGATGAAGAAAGAAAAGTGACTAGTACCGCTACAATTGATAAACACTTTTTCATTGGTACCCCTAATATTGAATTCGAATTGTTATGTGTTACGAATAATTGGTTAAGACAGCTAAAGAGTTATATGACCGCGCATATAGTCTACAGCTTTGCCTGTTAGTACCACTCTCTCGCCTGAGAGTTGGCATTCAACTAAACCGGTTCTTGGTGATAATTGTTTGGCTTTTAAATTGTCTTTGGCGAGCTTTTGTGACCAATAGGGGGCTAACTCACAATGGGCCGAGCCGGTTACTGGGTCTTCATCTACATTGAGTTTTGGGAAAAAGCAACGACTCACAAAATCAACATCAGTACCCTTTGCCGTTATTACCACTCCTCTAAGATCTAAAGCTTTCCATAACGCTAAATCAGGTAACAGAGTTTGGACTGTAGCTTCATCTTCAAGCTCAATAATGTAGTCAAATGCTGCAAATACAGCTTTAGGTTTAATGCCTAACCCCAATAATAGGTATTCGGGTGCGATGACGGGTGTGGGCGTCGATGCAGGAAAGTCCATTTCTAGCCCACTGGCTTGGTTAGTTACAATTAATTCGCCACTTTTTGTCACAAAACGAATTTCAGATTTTTCATAATTCAAATGCGTAAACAACACGTGGGCAGCGGCTAAAGTGGCATGTCCGCATAAATCGACCTCATGGGATGGTGTGAACCAACGTAACTGAAACTTATCTTCGATGGGTACAAAAAATGCGGTTTCAGATAAATTGTTGGACTGCGCAATATTTTGCAGTAACTCGTCAGGCAACCACTTATTCAGTGGGCAAACGGCGGCAGGATTTCCTGTAAAAGCTTGATCGGCAAAGGCGTCGATTTGAAAGATTTCTATTTGCATTTAATTTTAAATTCAAGGGTAACTCCCTCTATGCTAACTATTTTTACATCGACTTCATACCAATTGTGTCACTTAAGACAAGGGTTGATTATGTCCCGTTGTCTTAAGTGTTTATTTGTTAGTAAAGCGAATTAACAGGCTTGAGGCGTCAATGCTGCTCTGGCTTGGTGGGTTGCTTTGACCAATTGCTCTCGTACCTGCGTCGATGTGATGCAAGGTAAATCGAAAGGCCAAAAGTAAATTTTGTTGTCGGCTTGTATATGCACACCTTCACAAAACGCCGTCAGCATTTTAATGTGTTTGACCTCAACATTAAATTGATGAGATAAGATTAACTGCATCGCCTCTTGGTGATCGTCATTCATATGCACCACTATGCCATTACTAACTTTGGACCAATTCTCTAGTGCTAACAGCCAATCTTCTTTGTTGATCCAATGAATTTTGCCAAATCCGCCGATGTACCTTACTCGCTTAGGGGTAATTTTATAAAACATAAAATCATGGGTTTGTTGGTACCCTTCAGCTTGGGGAAATAAGCTAAAGTATTGTTCTGCTACTAAGGTATCTTCAATTAAATGGGCGTCGCCCAACACAGTCACCCTGCCAGAAGCTTGGGAGTCATCTGCCAAATGATCAAATATAGTCATAGATACTTTATGGTCCGCTTGGATATTGCGGGTGTGTTGCGCTATTTGACTAATATAAATAATCAAGTCGCCCTCTGAGGTCATAAAATAAGGCACAATCGAACCAAAAGGGTAACCTTCTACAGTCTGAGAATGTGTACTAAGCACGCCTGAATGTTGTTGACGAACTAGCGTTTTCGCATCAAAAATATAAGCTTGTTTTTTCATATTAAATCCTAGAGAAAATTAATGAGTGATATAAGGCACGGAACCAGTCTGAGGGATCAGTTTGGGCGTAACTCCAAAACAGTCGGATAGGTTTTCTATTGTGATAACGTCTTTCGCTTGGCCTTTTGCTAAACAACGGCCTTGGGCAAGCATTAAAACTTGCGTGGCATAGGGCAACACTAAGTTCATATCATGGCTCACACACACCACAGCTAAACCTTGCTGACAAAACTCTTGAACAAGATCCATCATGGCTTTTTGAAAACGAAAATCCAAAGCCGATGTGGGTTCGTCAAGCAACAACAGTTTGTTTTCATACACGTAATCGCTGCTTTTTTGGTGATTGTTTGGCAATAGCTGTAACAAGGCTTTGGCAATAAATACACGTTGGCGCTCGCCGCCCGATAAGCTTCTCACATCCCGTCCAAACAAATGACTAATGTTGAGCTTTTCAGCCAATTGGCAAATTAACAACGTACTTTGTTGTTCAGTTTCTAATTGGTCGGCACGTGCCAGTTTCAACAAATTTTCGGTTAAAAAAGCAAAATGTACTTGGTTACTTTGAGCCACAAAAGAGCGCTCTTTTGCGAGCGCTTTAATTGGCCATTGTTTTAAACATTTTTGCTGAAACCTAATGCTGCCACTGACTTGTTGATGAAGGCCCGCCACACAGCGTAATAATGTTGATTTTCCGCAGCCATTTTCACCAATAACAGTGAGAAAATCGCCACTAGCTACCGACAAAGAAATATCTTGAAGAATGTTCTTCTCTCGATAATTGAGAAATATGTCTTTCATTTCAAACATAGCTGGACTGCCCTTTACCTTTGGCTAATAAATACAAAAAGAACGGAGCTCCCACAGCAGATGTCACTATGCCAATGGGAATTTCTAAAGGTGGGAATAAAGCCCGTGAGATAATATCGGCCAACAACATCAATACCGCGCCAAGCACGCCGCAAGCCGGCATTAAATAGCGATGATCCGCCCCAAACAGGCTCCGTGCAATATGCGGAACCACTAAGCCAATAAATCCTATAATGCCGCAAAGTGCTGTAGCAAGGGCAACTGAAAACGCCACCAGCCAAAGCGTAAGTCGCTTATATTTGGTTACGGCAAGCCCCATACATTGCGCTTCATTTTCTCCTAACGCTAACATATTCAACGCCTTGCGCAGATGTAGAAACACACCTATAGCCGGCACACCGAGAGCGCCAACAAAAAGCACTTTTTGCCAATTGATCCCCCCTAAACTACCCATGGTCCAATAGGTAATTTGGCGTAATGCGTCATCATTTGCCAAATAACTAATCGCGCCTATATGTGTCCCAGCTAGTGCATTCACTGCCACCCCAGCCAATATCAAAGAAGAAATAGCAGTACCCATGGGAGTTTTAGCGACTAACAATACTACCCAAACAGCAAGTAACGCGCCGACAAAAGCGCTAGCGGCAATCAAGTACTGACCCGCTAATTCCAGTTCAGGGTAATGATTTATTAAAGCTAAAGTCGTAGCCGCCGCTGCCGCCGCTCCAGCAGAAATGCCAATGAGCCCAGGATCGGCCAAAGGGTTTCTAACTAACCCTTGCATAGCACAACCAGACATTGCCAATAAAGCACCTACAAAGATTGCCATCACCATTCTCGGAGCGCGCAACTCAGAAAATATGTACCAATGGATTGTTTGTTGTTGTGTTAAATTCTCAGAGGTAAATATTTTTAACAACATCTGCCACATGTCATTTGAAGACTGCGCAAAACTTCCAGCTTGCAGTCCAATCGCGACTAAAAGTAATCCCAAACCCACGGCAAGCCAAATCCCACGTCCATACTTTTTATGACGTTGTATCAAAGTCGCTTGTAAGGTAACGGGTAGACTATCAGAGTGCATGTAGCGCCTTTACACTTTCTATTACTGTTGCAAGAGCCTGCGGATAACGTGGCGACAAACCTAAAGCTTCGCTACTATTCATCACCACTAAAGCGCAACTTTTACCTGCTGAGGTGGCCTTCAACGCCGGGTGTCGACACAGTGTTTGTAACGCTTCAGGCCCTTGTATCCTATGACTTGCAACAAATATTAGGTCTGGATTGGCGGCCAAAATCGACTCATTATCCATCACTTTATAATCACTCAACTTTGCGGCTACATTTCGAATCCCCGCATCGTTAAACAAGGATTGCGGAACGGTGTTGTTGCCAGCAACCATTAAGCCGCGCTCACTGTCAGACATCACAAACAACGCACTTATCGAAGGATTTTTGTTTTGCGCCAACTTAAGCTCGGCAACCTGTTGACTAATACTTTCGACCAATAAAGACGCTTGATGTTGCGCGTCTAATAACTGACCCACATCTTGAATAAGCTGCGTTAATCCTTGAAAGTCTCTTTGCTCTCCTAATATATCTACCTTTACACCTGCGGCGGTTAGTTGCGGAGCAAGGCTAGCCGGGCCAGTGGACTGGGTTCCGATCAAGTGACTAGGTTGAAAACTCAACACCCCTTCAGTACTTAACTGCCTAAAATATCCTAGCTTAGGTAATCTAGCTGCAGGCGCCGGATAAATGCTGGTGCTATCAGTCGCCACAATCAAATCTTGCTTGTCCAAGGCATAAATAATTTCAGTAATGCTGCCACCGGCACTGACTATTCGCTCAGGACTATCAGCGCGAGCATGAACCGCGGTTACCATATGGAAAAAAAAGAGGACAAAACCAACTATTAATCTATACATAAACTCACTCTCTATAAATGGCGGACCATTACCCGCCTACAATTATTCAGCCGATAATTCATCAAAACGAAAACTATAATTTCCAGAGGTGCCAGCTTCATCGTAGTAACTGGTTATTTGAAGTTTGTATGTAGCGGTACTAGTTTTGAGCAGATAAACCCCATATTGTGACCATAATAAATGCCCGCCATTAAGGTTGTACTGATACCAAGGGGTAGCAGCAAAAGCTTTTACACTAGTGAGATTCGATTGAAATCCGTAATATTGGGCAGCTTCTGAGTCTATTCCTACATAACTGTTTTCACCGTCTAACAATGCACTCGCGTCATCGGCAATAAATATTTGGAAATCGGCTCCTATGATATCTTCGTCTGTCAGGCAAGGTATCCAAATATCCCAAGCGTCTTCTTGATTGACCGTTTGAGCCAGATCAAAATCGACATATATTCCGGTATCACAGGCCGTTGCATCCAGCTCTAGATCTATTTCAGATGCAAATTCTGTTTCCCCGTCTAAGGCACTTTGATGTTGAATACCTAATGTAATGGTGGCCATAGTGCGACCAGAAGTTGTTAGTGATTTGGCTCTAAATTTAGTATATGCACTGTCTGCACTGACAATAAAATAGGCATCGTCTGCGGCGCTCACCACATGGGTAGTAAAATCGTAATTGTAAAACTTATCCCCTATAACATATTCTTCAGAATCAACGCTGTAAGCGTCATCGCTAGGCGCGTCATCAGCACTTATTGCCAAATAATCTTCAAGCTCAGAGTCAGCATCCGCATTTAAAAACATCTCAGAGAGAACGTTTCCTTGGTCATCATAGAAATCGCTGTTGACGTCAGTCAAGTAAGTACCAACAGTATTATCCGCATGGGTATTTAGCGAGACTTGAGTACGATTAAACGCAATGTCCCATTGGCTATCCGCTGCCGCCTCTTCATCAGTTAATTCAAGTACAGTTGCAGTTTCTAAATCAAAATACACACTCTTTGGCTCAGATGTAGAGCCAGTGGTGAAGGGCCCCAAGATTTCTCCCTCTACTACCTCTTCTTCTACCGGTGCGGGATCTGGGGTGACACCTGTTTCGGTGTCGTTATTTGAGCTAGAACTACCACATGCGCTCATTAAGGCCCCAAGTACCATGCTAAGACCTAGAATAAAATTCTTGTTCATTTTTTTAGTTTCCATTAATAAAATTGATAAGAGATACCAGCAAAAACACGTCTGCTCGACAGCGGTCTAACATCAAGTAGTCCAGCTGCAACTGCATCTGTGTTTTGGTGGTTATCAAATACGTTGTCGACACCAGCCACCCAGTGCCAATTTTGGTTAAAACTCTGACTGAGGCTTAGATTCAAGCTACTCCAATCGTCTTTTTCGATCCCTAGTTGTTGTGCTGTGGGGTAACTTCCGTTTTCATACACAAGGTAAATCAAGCCATGAATATCAAATGGCAATTGCCAATCAAGGTTTGCTTTAATTTGATGGGTGGGACGATCACTAAGATGCGACCCATTGTGATCGGTGGCATGTAAATAACTGTAGCTAAGTTGATAATCTACTTTTCCCCAAGCTAAGTTAGCTGACAGATCTAGCCCCTTGAGAACCGCTTCTTCCACATTGCTATAACGAGAGATAAGCAAACCAGTAGATGCTGTTGCTTCGACATCTGTCACCGTTTCAATGAAATCTTCCGCTTTTGAATAATGCGTATTGACGCTTAACGATAAGTCTCGGTTTGAGTTCCCTAATTGCTTAACATATGTGATTTCTAAGTTAGCACTTACTGCCTTTTCAGGCTCCAATTCTTCGTTACCTAACACCATGTAACCTAGGTTGCTATGGTCGAATACGTAAAAGCGTTCTTTGAGTGTAGGCACTCGATAGCTTTGACCTACGCCCATGCGTAGTTTCCATTGCTGCTGTTGGAATTCTGAAAAGCTAAATAATGCATTCACCCGCGCGGCACTGTGCCAACCAAATTCACTATCGTGTTGAGCGCGGATCCCAGCCAACACTTCATGCTCATCTAATTGCCAGCTTAATTGGGTATAAGCTTCAACACTATCTCGGGCTTTGTCATCTATCTCAACTGTGCCTGAAGCCCCTTGCTCTGTGGCGTTTTTAATTTGGTATAATTCATCTGTGTGCAAAACCAATCCCGACACCAACTCTAAATCCTCGATGTTCCATAGATACTGACTGTCTATTTCCATCAAAGTAATATCCGCGTCCCGTAAAGAATTTGAGTCGCCGCTGGTTTCAAGGTGATTAATATAACGGCCTTGTACCCGCCAAACTTCTCCTTGATTTAACGCCAAGTCGTATTGCCATCGCTCTACCTCAGATAAATAACTTATTTCTCCTGCTTGTCCTGGGATTTCGTAACGTTGCTTTTGTTTATCATCACTGAAATAACGCGCTTTCAAGCTCAGTCCGAATGCATCATCAAACTGTTTTGATAAGCCTAAATTTACAAAGTGCTTGTCGGTACTCGGCGCACTTTGAGCGATAGTGTTGGGATCATAATCAAATCCGGGATCTTCTATTTTTTGCAGACTAATATTGCCGCGCCAGCCCAATATATTTTGACTAGCGTCAAGCTGAATTTGATGGCCAATATCTGAAGAATCGATATTGTTTTGGGTGTAACTGCTGGTTTGATATTTTAGCTTGAGGTGATTTTCGGACTTTTTACGAGTAATAATATTGATGACGCCACCCATGGCAGAACTGCCGTATAAAACTGATGCAGCCCCCCTCAACACTTCGATTCGCTCAATATCCACCACACCAATTTGATCCAAATCCACTGCCGACCCTGTGGGTGAAATCAAAGGCTGACTATCCATCAAAATCAATACATGGTTCTCGTCAAAGCCCTGCATTTGCACCGTATACCCGTCTTTAGCGTTACGTTTAGCCACCACCCCTGGAATATAATTCAGCGCACCAGCCAGAGTACCGTGACTAAGTTTTTGCAACTGCGTTGCAGATATCACATCAATCGAAACAGGGCTGTCAGATTGGTCAATGGACGAGCGAGTGCCTGTTACTACTATTTGTTCCATTACTGTGGATCTAGCTTGGTTAACCATACACAAACCAAACAAACACACTACAACTGCTGTCAATTTCATTTAATCTAAATACGAATCAATATCATTTGCGCTAATAGTAAGATCGCCACGCTATTAGAGTCAAGGTGTTTTTGGATAACGGGTGAAAACGAAGCGAATGAAGCAGTGACTATCTGTAAAAAGACGCTAAATGATTGTTAGGCAGAGGGATTAAAAGCTTGGTATTGGCTGAGCAGATAAACTCAGGAAAAAGTAATATAAGTTACGCTTAGCGCCAGTGACCTTACCGGCGCCAAATGTAATCGGCAGGGCTTTGTACTTGGATTTACCCGACAACTAGCTGCAGAGCAGTGTAGTAACCTTGTTACTTGCGAAGAAACTTCATGCCTACCGCCCACCGGTTAGCAAAGCCAGGCCAAGGAT
Organism: Paraglaciecola arctica; assembly: GCF_018861065.1. Taxonomy (GTDB): domain Bacteria; phylum Pseudomonadota; class Gammaproteobacteria; order Enterobacterales; family Alteromonadaceae; genus Paraglaciecola; species Paraglaciecola arctica_B. The sequence continues at coordinate 20,971 of NZ_JAHKQO010000013.1, read as the reverse complement.
CATTTAAGTTACCTTGAGCATCTTTGCTTTGAGTCGCACTTTCACGTTTAGGTAGGTATTCGCAAGCACTAGTTTGCTGTTTAACGTAACAATCTAGGAAAGCCAAAGTCATGTGTTGATTAATGCGATTAAGGGTTTCGCTACTCCAAGCGGGTTCGTAATAATGACCCAAATCCGCGTCTGCCGCATAGGCGATTGCTGGCGCGGGGTGCGGCGCTACGTTGTGTCGCGCGTTTTCATACACCAGCATAAAGCTATCTTCTGCTGGAGATTGTTCAAAAAGTTTTTTGACGCCATTTTCAAATCCAGACACATCATCAAGGGAGCCACTAACGTATAAACTCGGTACTTTGATCCCATCTAATTTATGTAAATTTTGCGCTTGGCCCCAGGGTGCATAGGCCACCATAGCTTTCCAGCGGCTATCAACTTGTTCTTTTGCCGCGTTACAAATATTAAACACCCCTAACAAAGCTTTTGCCGCAGGCTCTGGAAATCCAAAAGCTTGTAAACCTTGTTGGGTAAAATTGTAACAACCTCCCACTGTATTAATTGCGCCAAAACCTCCCATGGAATATCCAATCACCGATGCGAGGTCTGTATTTACGACTTTCGCCAATTCAGACTTAGATGAACTGAAATAATCCAATACAAATTGTTGATCCCGGGCACGATTGATCAAGGTACTAGGAAAGCCTGCAAATGGTGCGTTTTTGAAGTCTACTTCACCTGTGGTGGAGTCTGTATGGTCAATGCCAACTACTACATAACCGTGGCTCGCTAAATGTTCGCCAAGATAAAACATAATAGTGCGGTAGCCTGTATACCCATGAGATAACACTACTAGTGGATAGGTTTTTTCTTGATTGGCTTTCGCATCCCTAACACTATTACCTTGCAGTAAAAATGATTTATGAGTGCGGGTGACATTTTCGTAGGTTGCCAATACATCGGCTTTTTGAGCAATGGCTGGATACCATACTTCTAAGGTCAATGATCGGTCCTGCAAACTTTTATAATCTGTAGCACTGAGTTGTTGCGGATTGGTTGCCTCAATGGTTGTGACACCCACAGAGTAACTACCTCGCTTTCCTAGTTCGGGAGTCACATCCGGTTGTGATGTATACAATTGCTGGGCCTTATCACTTGCAATAACATCGGCTGCAAAAACATGACAAAACACACTACTACAACACACAATAAGCGTGGTTAATAAGGTGTATTTAAACAGGGTTTGAAAAATATTCATTCTATGTTCCTTGGTATTATTGTGCTGTTTGCGAAGCTTGATTTGACGTCATAAATTGGGTGACTCGCAACATGGCGTTTTCACGAATGTTGCCGTAAAACAAACTATAGTCGAGTACGTGGTAACTTTTATTGGGCAAAGATAAATGGTTTGAAAAAGCGTTATCGTCCTGCTGCATGACTTCGAGACGGCCATCACTGAGGCATTGTGCTCCAGTTAACTCAGGGGTTAATGCTGGCAATTCTTGGAAAATAAATCCCGGGTTGATGGCTAACAACATATCGATTGGCGTGCGCTTAAACTCTACAGGCATCGCACCTAAATGTGCAGTGCTTGGGATCTTGTCAGTGGTCATTGTCCAACTCAGTGGATTCACACACAATGTTGGCTTGGTAGTGCCATCTTCCAATTGACTCGATTCCCAACCCGTTGGATACCAGTGAGGAACCTTCGCGTCCAATTCACCACCTTGACCATAAGTATCGAAGCTCACAATACAGCCGGTTTGATTGGCTTCAGCACAAGGCTGTATCCGCTGAAATCCCCGTTTAAATTTATCTTTAGGTAACCAATAACCTACTACATAAGCAGCTACCAATTGTTGATACAGTGAGGTGTTATCTATCTTTTGTTCTAATAGTCTTAACGCATGAGTCGTACCTTGACTATGCCCAACTATGACAAAAGGTCGACCTTGATTAAAATGTTGTAAATAATAGGCAAACGCCTTTTCTACATCTTGATAAGCTAAGTCCAGTGCTTGGGTACCTACTGTAAACTTGTCTGGCATAAAAGCTTGAATATTGGCTTCACGGTAGTGAGGCGCATAAATATTACAGCAGCCATTAAATATACTCGCCATGCTAGATAACATGTATTCAATTGATTGAGCCTCAGAGTTTTTGTTTTCCATAGTAGAATTCCATCCACCAGGCCCGACAAAACCAGTTGAATGAATAAAAAACACATCGACTGCTTTTTGAGCTAAATCTTTACTGGTATCCAATGCCTTTGGCACCAAATCAGCCGTGTCATTTTTGTCTGGATGAGCGACCCAAAAATAGGCGTTGCTGTACTGTGGTGCAACAGGTGCGTCTGCCATCACAAAAATTTCAGGTGGAGCAAGGTAACTTAGTACCCATTGACGGCCAAATAAAATTAAAATAACGCACAATCCCACTAGAGGAAGAATCAGCCAGTAGACAATTTTTTTGAGGGAGTTCATACAATACTCAATTACCAAACCGCCTATATTTAGCCTAGTTAGGTAAATATAAACAACTCAGTAATTTAAAGAGTAAGTTATAACGCTGACTTATTGGTTGGGATCAAGATGAGTTGCACAGTGGCTATTTACTCTATACCAGCCAGCAATACTAAATCGATCACTATTACTCCTAAGCACTTCATGTGGAAAAACGTCACTTAGAAATATAATACAACTATTAAACAGTGGCGCTACCACCAACAAAGGAGCCTCTTGCTCATCGGCATACAACACTAACTCTCCGCCAGCGCTTTTTTGCCAATTGTCGTTCAAATAAAACACTGTACTTAATATACGATTACTGCGACCTTTAAATGCATCTAAGTGTCGCTTATAAAAGTCTCCATCGCCGTAATGAGAAAAATGACATTCAAAATCGAACAAGCCCATAAACAAACGTCTATTTAAACCTATTCGCAATTGTTCCATAAATTGCAAATAGTGAGCTTGTGCCTTTGCTTTACCCTCGCCAGCGTCTTTATCGTCAAGCCATAAAGTAGAATCACTTCTAATTTGGGTGTTTAGCTGTAAATCATTTTGACGGCCAATTCCTGCAGGCTTAAAAGCGCTTGAAGACAAACTTTTTGCTTCTTGCTGCAATTGTGTGGCAAGAGATTCAGGCAGAAACTCTTGTAGCTGGATATAACCGCACTGTTGCAGAGCATCCGCTATTTCATCTATCAATAATTCACTTAAATAAGTATTCTCAATCACAGGGGGTTCATCGTTTTGAACGGATGCTTATTTTAACAAGTGCATTGCTACTTTCGCCAGAATTAATCCGACAAAGTGCATTCGACCTAAGGATACTCGCTTTGAAAAATGACAATACCTGTCGCTTTGAATATTGAAAACAACTGTTGAATGGATGTGTGGGCCTCATAAATGACAGCAATGCTTTGAACTAGAACAAACCTACCTAAGATACAATCAAGACAACTGCAATTGACTATTATTTTGATTACACATCAGTTGCGTTGTTACAAAAGTCTTTTGAATAAGTGCTGCGTCACTACTAGCTCGATGGCGCTGCTCTTGCATTTGCTGGAATAAGGTTTCCTTGGTTTCGTGCCAAAGTGGCATTTGTATTTCTTTTAAAATCATCTCTAATGAGCTGACATGAAATTTCATCACCATCTTTGCCGCATTAAAGAGTTTTATTAACCAAGTATCATCTACTACCCATCCATCTGAATAAACAACTTGCCCTGCTAAAAATTGATTGAGTTGTGAACAAACCTCCTGCACAACCAAGCCTTTTTCCGCCAAAACTTGGCGACTAATACCATGTAAAGCTTCAGCTCTGGTATCCCAATGTGTCCAGTCATCTTGTGGTTTAATCAAACAACAGAATCGTTCTCCTGCTTGATTGATAACCCCAACTTCAATCGGATAACTGGCCGCGCCGAAACCACTGGCTTCCACGTCAATAATATTAGGAATATGCAGGCCTGTTTGACCTGTAATTTTATTCATTGTTTTCTACTCATCAAATTACTGACAAAAAATAGTGAAAATTATTCAACCAATGCATTGGAATAATGCAACTTGCGCTGATTATCCACAATAATGCCATCGTATCCTGGCGTTCGATTTAGCAGGTCCATTCCTTTGTGTACCCCCAAAACAAAAACCGCGGTAGACAACGCATCATTCAATGTACTGCGGTTGCCAATGATAGAGACACTTTGCACCTCATAGGCTGATTCACCCGTTTTTGGCGATAAAATATGATGATAACGCTTTCCGTCTTGCTCGAAATAACGCTCGTAATCACCTGAAGTTGACAACCCAGTATTTGCCAATGGCAAAACTACAGTTTGTTTGTGTTGATTTCGAGGATCTCGAATACCTACCATCCAAGGTTTACCTAACCTGTCACCTAACAATTTTGTATCACCGCCAGCTGTCACCAAAGCATGTTTAATGCCACTATTGCGCAATAATTCGATTGCATTATCGACTGCGTGACCTTTGGCAATGCCACCTAAATCAATTTTCACATTGGGATGGGCGAAAAAAATTCTATTGTTGTGAGAATCGAACCTTAAGTGCCTATAATTAACGGCCTTTAATAAATCAGTTATTTGGCTTTGTTGTGGTTTTTGATGCTCTCGGTAATTGTAAAGGTAACCCACGCTCGCAAAAGTAATATCGAAGGCGCCGTCGGTTTCCTTTGCGAGTTCTACAGATAATACGATAAGATCGAATAACTCTTTAGAAATGGCTACGTAATCCTTAGCACCGTGTTTATTGAGTAGACTCAATTCGCTACTTTCAATGTAGGGACTCATGGCCTGATCAATTCGCCGCATTTCATCCATTACCATTTGAATTGCCCCTTGACCTTGTTGAGTAGAATCACTCCACAGCTCTACATGTATATTCGTCCCCATTATTGCCTGACTATCTTCAAACCATTTTGCCGTTGATGCACCTGAAAAAAGCAGATTGCAGAACATAAATGTAAGTAGGCTTTTTGTTCTCATAAATTAAGCTCTAACCCGAGTTGATAAAGCTGATTCTTCTTTAATCCATATTGAGCAGCTGTGACCGCTGCTGCTTTTTTAAGGGGGAGTTCTGCCACTAAAAGTTTAAGTAAATTAAGTGCATCAGCCGACACTGCTGTTTGATCTTGCTTTTCACCGGCGATCATTAATACAAATTCACCTCTTTGATGGTTTGCATCGGCTTCGAGCCAAGTTAAACAAGCTTGTGCAGTACCTGAATAAAAGGTCTCAAAGGTTTTTGTTAGCTCTTTTGCCACTACCATTTGACGATGTTCACCCAACTCAATCACTATTTGTTTGACAGTTTCCGCTACTCTTCGGGGAGATTCATAAAATACACTTGTACTGGTTTCCGTAAGTAATCGCTGCAAAACCTGCTGCTTAGCCACTGCCTTAACCGGTAAAAAACCTTCAAATTTAAATCTATCTGTCGCTAACCCCGCAGCGCATAGGGCGGTTATCGCTGCACAAGGTCCGGGCAATGGTACAACTTTCACCCCAGCTGCTGTGCAGTGACTGACCAAACCATAACCAGGGTCGCTTATAAGTGGTGTGCCTGCATCAGAAATTAACGCAATGTTTTGACCGAGATTTAGTTTTTCAATCAGTTGAGTGGCTCGCTGAGATTCATTGTGATCATGTAATGAGGTCAGTCGCGTTGAAATATCATAGTGCTGCAGCAAACGCTGACTATGCCGAGTATCTTCAGCGGCAATTAAGTCCACCTCGCCCAAAATACGTAATGCCCTAAGGGTAATGTCTTCCAAATTGCCAATAGGCGTGGCGACAATATATAAGGTGCCTGACTCAATCAATGATAACTCTCCAAATTAATGCAATTGTCTAACCTTGATCCAAGTATGGGCTTTATCGCGCATCCTAGTCACAAAGCATTAGATATTTATATCCGATACTATAAACTAACATGGTTATTATCACTTTATTTAATGGGTATCATCGATGAGTTTTCGAGCGTTAGTGATTTTTTGTATCACTATTTTGTGTTTTTTTTCTTGTTCTAGCAGCCCAACTCGGCAACCTCAAAAAATTGCAGTAAAACCAACTAAAGAAATTATCGAACAAGTCAAAGACAGTGCTTATTTTTTAACTCAAGCAAAACAATATGATGCTAGCACCAAAAATTTCTACCAGCGCAATGAGTATTTATTACAAGCCGCCGAAGCGTTGCAATTTGAGCAACAGTGCGAAAAAAGCATTCGAATGCTAAAAGTACTGCAATCAGAATTACAAGATAATCGCCACATCACTCATGGCAGTTTACTTCTAGCAGAATGTTACCTAATTCTGTCTAACGAGGCATATGACAATGTAGAAATTATACTCGCCAATTTACAAGGGGATTATGGTTACCAGGGTCGCATTGCCGCTCTAGAAGCGCAGCTTTTTGTTAATAAAAAGCAATGGTTAAACGCCGCCAAAGCATTTCAAGACACCAACATTGATGACCCAGAAAAAACTCAAACAATTTGGAAATGGGTTAACAAGTTAACCTTAAGTGATTTAGAAAAAGCACGACTGTCAGAAACAAAATTGCAACCTTGGTTACAGTTAGCGATTATCGTAAAACGTTTTGCCTTGGAACCTGACCTGTTTAACCAACAACTTGTTAGTTGGCAAAGTAGGCATTTAGGGCATTCACTTGTAAACAATCTACCAGCAGAGATCCAGCAATCTTTGTTAGAGCCTACCATTCAGGCAAAACGTATTGCAGTGTTATTACCATTGTCCGGCAGACTAGCCAATCAAGGCCAAGCGATAAAAGAAGGCATATTGGCCGCGTATTTGGAAAGCTTAGATTCTGCAGTGCTTGACTCGAATAACCTGTCTGAAACCAGTGAAGTCTCAAATGATGCCATTTCTAGCATGACTAAAACATACCGTGAGATCCGCTTTTTCGATTCCGCATTAAAAACGGCGCAACAGCTAAATGAAATGGTAGCGGATTTTGATGTGGTGTTGGGCCCCTTGGTTAAAGAGAAAATTATTGAACTTCGTGCTGTGTTACCGAAAGACAAAATACTTTTAGCACTAAATAGAGTAGAGATAACGCCTAAACTCCCAGTTATTGCGCAGCTAGATACCACAGAAGAGTCACACTCCCCTGCGGCTGAACACTATTACTTTTCATTGGCCCCAGAAGATGAAGCACAACAACTGGCGCAACATATTCAGAAAAATCAGTTGGTTAGACCAATCATATTTGCTGCCGATAATCCAACCACTCAAAGAATGGCCGCAGCATTTATTGCCACATGGCAAGAAATCCCCAATGCAATTCAACCAGACTTAAGTATTTTTACTGACAACAAAAACATGCGTATCCAAGTATCTGAAAAGTTGGACGTTGCGCAAAGTGATAAACGTATTAAACAAATCGAAACGCTAGCCGATGTTGAAGTATTTGGGGTGGAAAGAAACCGTCGTGATATTGACTCCATAGTATTATTTGCAAACCCAGAACAAACCGCGCTGCTTAACCCTATTATTGAAGCCAGCCTTAGCCCTTTTGCTCGAAAGTCACTATCAGTATTTGCTTCTTCACGCAGCTATAGCGTTGATCTAAATAGTAACAGTCTGAGAGATCTACGTAACCTCACCTTCGCAGATATGCCTTGGATGTTACCTGAACATAGTTGGCAACCCTTAGCGAATCAAAGCAAACAACTATGGCCACAACGTCAAGACACTCTGTTACGGCTATTTGCTATGGGATTCGATGCCTACAATTTACTGCCCAATTTACGTCGGTTAAAATCACTACCGCAGATTGTTAGCCATGGATTAACCGGTGAAATCAACGTAGATGAACAGGGTGTATTACATAGGCGCTTACCTTGGGCACAAGTTGCCCAAGACAGAGTAAAATTACTTGCGATGGATTAAGCAGGCACTGTCTACTGCAATAGGCGGGGAAGCTGAGCGTTTTGCTCGAACCTTCTTAGAGCAGCAGGGTCTCACATTTGTGATGCAAAATTATCGCTGCCGCACAGGTGAAATAGACTTAATTATGCAAGACCGAGACGAACTGGTATTTGTTGAAGTTAAATATCGCAGCAACAGTCAACACGGCTCTGCAGTTGAATTTTTTCATACAAGTAAAAAACGTAAGTTTGAGTCTGCGGTTATGCACTATATGCAAGAAAAGGGCTTTAATCCGAGTATCGTCCCCCATAGAATTGACTTAGTGGGCATTGAAGGAAAGGGCCGACAGCCGCACAATGTCAATTGGTTAAAAAGTGTTTAATCCAATGGCACCAATCTTAAATATAATTTACGCAGGAGTGTTATGTTAGATAGCATTAAGGCCAATTTTACCGAAAGTATCCAAATAAAAATTGCCTCAATTGAGTTATTACCCGAAGCCATTTCAAATGCGACCTATATGATGGTTAACGCTTTGATTAATGGTAATAAAATATTATGTTGTGGCAATGGTGGTTCAGCGGTGATCGCGCAACACTTTTCTTCGTTGTTATTAAATAAGTTTGAACGAGAAAGGCCTAGCTTACCTGCGCTAGCTCTGACTGCTGATGGTGCCACGTTATCGTCTATAGCGAATGACTTTACATTCGATGAAGTGTACTCAAAACAAGTTAGCGCCTTAGGTCAAGCTGGCGACATTTTGTTTGTTATCTCCACCAGTGGCAATTCCTCTAACGTGATCAAAGCAATGGAGGCTGCCCTAAGCCGTGATATGACTATAGTAGCACTCACCGGCATGGACGGCGGCAAAATGGAAGGACTGGTTAGTCAACACGATGTAGAAATCCGTGTACCGTCGAACCGAACCGCGCGTATTCAAGAAGTCCATTATTTAGTTGTTCATAGTCTTTGTGAGGGAATAGACAATTGTTTATTCCCTGAAAATTTTCAGGAGTAACCCGTGTTAAAAACCAAAAAAATATTGCTAACATCGCTACTCTCAGCAGCCCTATTACTACAAGGCTGCGCAGGGCTAATTATTGGTGCCGGTGTTGGCGCAGCATCTGTAGCTCATGATAGACGCACTATAGGCACTCAGGTTGACGATACCACCGCCGCTAGCCGTATATCTAATGCACTGGCAAAAGACTTGGCAGTACAAGAACAAACTAGCATCACTGTACAGGTATTTAATGGTACCGCTTTATTGGTGGGTCAGGCGCCGACTCAAGAATTGATACAACAGGCTCAAAACCTTGCTGCAACAGTTAAAAATATTAAAAAGCTCCATAACCAAATCCGCCTAGGCTCACCTATTCCCGCAGGTGTCATAGCCAATGATGCTTGGTTAGCCTCAAAAATAAAAACCAAACTGATCGCAGATAAACGTATAGATGGCCTACACATCGAGATAGAGGTTGAAAACGGAGAAGTATTCTTAATGGGTTTGGTCACCGAACATGAATCCAATATAGCCGTGGATATCACCCGTAATGTCAATGGTGTAAAACAAGTGATTAAGGCATTTGAATATACTTAATCGGGCTTCCTAAGCCACTATCCTAAAGCAGGATTATCAAAGTAGGCCGATTGCCGCGAGAGCTTCTCTAAGCTGGACTTCTCTGCCCTCTTTCGGCCACCCTACAATCTGCCTTACCAAGCTATTTTGCTCGAAAAAATACAAAGTGGGTGTTCCCCAATAAGTAATTTCAGGCCATTGATCCCTTTTATATACAAAACTATATGGCTGATGGTCAGAGATAGAGTTATGTTCAAGAACTTCATTGAGCCGCAAGTCACCATTTTGTCGAGTTATCCAAGTTGAATGTTTATCCATAATCTTGTTTAACTCTGGCTTGTCTTTTAACCACACTGAGAATCGTTCAGATGGTTGGCAAAATGGTGATCCTACAACTATCACATGACTTCCACTAAACAACGCCTTCTTTTCTTGAAGTTTTCCAATCTCAAGAAAAGGAATAACAACCTGTCTGCTACCTTCCAAGTTCCCTGAAAGTATAAATAAGTAGTCGGCGCTGTCCAATTCAAATTTTGTTTTCAACTCTTGTGCTTCAACAAACATCCAATTAGCTATATATCTAGAGTACAAAGTCTCAGCGTATCGTTTTTTACTTAAATCCTCGGAAGGTAGATCTTCCAATAATCCAGTTATGAAACTAAGCATACTGTCGTTTTGGGAGTAAAAGGTGATTTTATTCATCAATTGATACAAGACATCTTTATCATTTATAGATAATTTTTTTAGAGTTGCATCGGTAAAATCAGTTTCAATGCAGGTTTCAAATAACGCAGCGAATTTACTAGCGCGAATATCTGCAACCACTGTTTGGCTATTCTCTAGTAACTTTTCTTGCACACTTAATTGTTCTATCGATAAAGCTTCATTCCACAGGTCAGTCACTGAACCACAGTTAGTCGCACCTTCAACAAGAGTTGATATCAACGATAATTGAAAAAGTAATGCATAACGGTAAATCATAAACAATAAAATGCTCACTGAAATACCTTGCTGATTAGTATTTTTCATCGTTGGAATGTGGATACTGAGGAACTAAGTGTGATTGCTAACAGAGAAATGACAAAAGGCGGTTTCATTATTAATCCCTATAATGACTAACAAATGTGCGGGAGCATATTTGATATAATAAGGATAATATTTTAACCTGCAATCTTTTTATGATTTTGAATAATTTCAGGCATCATATAGAACCAACACCAAGGGTTGGTCCTATATAGATTGAGATGTTTCGAATAACCCAGCTACTTAACAACCGTTAAAGTAGGTTTACCCTTCTTCGGCTTTGTAGCCGGTTCTTGAGGTGTTGGCTTAGACTCTACTTCGCCTGAACCTAAGTTTTCTTCAACAGTAAAGACTGTACCTGCACCATTTTCTTTCGCGTAAATCGCTAATACGGCGGGGCAAGGCACAACTAGTTCTCTAGGCACACCACCAAATCGTGCGTTAAACATGATTTCGTTCAATCCTAACTGTAAATTACCAGTTGACGCAGGAGATACATTTAGCACTATTTGACCGTCCTGGACAAACTCTTGCGGAACTTGTGTTCCAGCATAATGCGCATCGACCACTATATAAGGAGTCAGATTGTTATCTACGATCCAATCATAAAATGCGCGTAATAAGTAAGGTTGATTAGGTGTCATATCACTTCTAGCCGTTAAAGTGGGTTGTGTATTTCACGTTCTTGGTCGGTCAATGACGCAATAAACGAAGGTCTTTCAAATATACGCTTCATATACGCTTTAACGTCTTTACTACCAGTACCGGTTAGTTCGATGCCTAAAGCAGGTAAACGCCACAATAGTGGTGCTAAATAACAATCGACTAAACTGAATTCTTCACTCATGAAATATGGCGTTTCAGCAAATAATGGTGCTAAAGATAAAAAGGCTTCACGTAATTCATTACGAGTGGCTTCTAAGTCACCTTTTTTGGCCATAATCTTTTCAGCCAATACGTACCAGTCGTTCTGGATTCGATGCATAGTCAAACGACTTTGACCACGAGAAACCGGATAAACAGGCATAAGTGGAGGATGCGGGAAACGCTCGTCCAAATATTCCATGATGATATGCGAATTATATAAAACTAGCTCTCTATCAATCAAAGTCGGTACAGTACCATAGGGGTTTAGTTCAAGAAGATCTTCTGGTAACTCGTTAGGAACAGTAAAACTGATCTCTACGCCAACGCCTTTCTCGGCTAACACTATACGTGCTTGGTGGCTGTATATATCTATCGTGTCTGAAAACAACGTCATTATCGAACGTTTATTGGCGGCTACAGCCATCTATATATCTCCTAAATGTCTTACATAATCGCATAATCACTAAGATTGTCCTTAGGCGTTTATGCATTGTTTTGTTATTAGCGATTTGTAGGTCACAATCGACTAATTAAAAACGGAAAAGAAAGGGGCATATACGTGATATATAGCCCCTATCAAAATTTTCGCGGATTATACACTAAATTCATTAAAAATGTGCTATGAATTAATGTACATCTCTCCAATATTCTTTCTTCAGTAAATATACCAGTACTAACAGCACTAATAAGAATATCATCACCCAGCGACCAATTTTTTCTGATTGTAAGCGCGAAGGTTCACCGATATAGACTAAGTAGTTGACCAAATCTAATACTGCGGTGTCGTATTCAGCTGCGCTTAGTTCACCACTGCCGTCAGCTTTTATACCAACATAACGGTCAACCATTTCACCGTCTATCAACATTTTTTCTGTGGTTTTTCTTGGTACACCTTGTAGCTCTTGTAGTGCGTGTGGCATGCCTACGTCAGGAAACACTAAGTTATTCACACCAAACTTAGTGCTTTCGTCTACGTAAAAGCTTCTTAAATAAGTGTAGATCCAATCTGCACCACGCACTCGCGCAACTAGGGTTAAATCTGGAGGCGGGGCACCAAACCATTTGGCACCTGATTCACTAGGCATAGCATTTTTAATGTGCTCACCAGGCTTTTCACCTGTAAATTGTAAATTAGCTTGGCCTAACTCAACAGGTATGCCTAAGTCTTCAAACGTACGTTGGTAACGCTGATACTGAGTTTGGTGACATCCTAAACAGTAATTCATAAACAACTTAGCGCCGGTTTGTAATGACGCTTTATCGGTTAGGTCATACTCAGCTTTATCAAGATGAACGTTGCCGCCAGCAGCCATAACACCTAAAGGCAATAACAAGGACAATACAAAAATTATCTTTCTCATTCTGTGATCCTCGCTGGAACTGGTTTAGTACGCTCATTTTTACTGTATATAAACAACAACACAAAGAAACCAAAATACATAATAGTGAGTATTTGCGATGCAATGATTTTCCAGTTTTCTTGAGGTGTGCCACCTAAGTAACCTAGGAATATAAAAACAGCCGCAAAAATCATTAGGTTCCATTTGTGTAATCCACAACGGTAACGCCAAGATTTCACTTTACCTCTATCAAGCCAAGGTAAAAGGGCTAAGAATATAATCGCTGCAAACATCGCGATAACACCACCAAGTTTATGAGGTACCGCTTTCAAAATCGCGTAGAAGGGCGTGAAATACCATACAGGGAAGATGTGTTCTGGTGTTTTTAACGGGTTCGCAATCTCAAAGTTTGGATGTTCTAAGAAGTACCCACCCATTTCTGGGTTGAAGAACATGATGTAACAGAAAGCGAGTAGGAAGAAACTAAACCCGACTAGATCTTTCAACACTATATGTGGGAAGAACGGCACGATATCATCAACAATGTCGTACTTGTCAGTGTAGTACTCGTGAATTTTGTAATTGGTTTTTTCGTCTTCGGAAAGCGAACCTTTCTTACGTTTAACGTCGGTACCATCTGGATTATTAGAACCCACTTCATGTAATGCTACTATGTGTAAGAACACCAAAATCACTATGACTAAAGGCAATGCTATAACGTGTAGTGCAAAGAAGCGGTTTAGTGTCGCACCAGAAATGACGTAGTCACCTTGGATCCAAATTACTAGGTCAGGACCAATTACCGGAATAGCACTAAATAAAGATACAATTACCTGTGCACCCCAGTAAGACATTTGCCCCCAAGGAAGTACGTACCCCATAAAGGCTTCGGCCATTAAGGCAAGATAAATAAACATACCGAATAACCACAACAATTCACGTGGCTTTTGATAAGAGCCATAAATCATGCCTCTAAACATATGTAAATACACTACGATAAAGAAGGCAGACGCCCCTGTGCTGTGCATATAGCGGAGTATGTAGCCATATTCAACATCACGCATGATGTATTCTACTGAAGCAAATGCTTCTTCAGCAGTAGGTGTGAAACTCATAGTTAACCATACACCTGTCACAATTTGGTTAACTAAAACTATGGTTGCGAGAAACCCAAACATGTACCAAAAGTTCATGTTTCGGGGAGCGGGATATTGAATTGCGTGCATGTTTGCAACGCGCATTATGGGGAGACGATACTCAACCCAGTCCATCAAATTTTTCCACATATTATGCCGCCCCTTCTTCGGAACCAATCAAAATAGTATTGTCGTCAACAAACATATAAGGCGGCACTACTAGATTTAAACCAGCTGGTACATTTTGAAACACGCGGCCTGCCATATCAAATTTAGAACCATGGCAAGGACAGAAAAAGCCTTCTTCTACCCCTACTACATATTCCGCGAACGCGCCGTCTTTTAAATGTTGAGGAGAACAACCTAAATGAGTACAAATACCTACCAACACTAGATATTCTTCTTTCAAAGAACGATAAGCATTTTTAGCAAACTCCGGTTGTTGCTCTTCATCGGAGTTGGGATCTTTTAGCTGTTCGTCATGGGTAAGCAATGACGCAAGTAGTTCAGGTGTTCGACGCGCAATCCAAACGGGTTTGCTGCGCCAAATAACCCGAATCAACTGACCTGGTTCGATTTTACTTATATCAGCTTCTACGTCAGCCCCAGCAGCTTTTGCTTTAATGCTAGGGTTCCAGGATGCGATAAAAGGCACTGCTGCACCGACTACACCGACACCACCAACAACAGAAGTCGCCACCGTTAAAAATCGGCGTCTATTACTATTGACTGGTTGGTTTTCGGTTTCAGACGAATCATGCGCATCTAAAGATACATTGCTCATCCACTAATCTCCGAGGGTTAATTTGGCTGACACTTTATAATTTGAATAATATTTGACTCAAAAAATAAAGTTTTTCTGTTAACCGAAAATGATAAAAGAAAACCCACATAAAAGACAAGGAAATCGTTAATAAAATGAAGAATTACTGATACTTAAGGTATTTTTGAGAAAATATTGAGGGGATGATGTTTTTTTGTACAAATCGCAAACAATAAAAAACCCAGCAAAAGCTGGGTTTTTTGAATATCTTTTGTAAAAAGACTGTCGTCGGACAATTAACGTTTTGAGAATTGAGGACGCTTACGTGCTTTATGAAGACCAACCTTCTTACGCTCAACTTTACGTGCATCACGAGTAACAAAGCCCGCTTTACGTAATGCTGGACGAAGAGTTTCGTCAAATTCCATCAAAGCACGTGTAATGCCGTGACGAATTGCACCAGCTTGACCACTAATACCACCACCGGCTACGGTGATGTATAAGTCAAACTTTTCAGTCATTTCAACTAACTCTAGCGGTTGACGCACGATCATACGTGCAGTCTCACGACCAAAGAATACGTCAAGAGGACGTTGATTTACTACAATGTTGCCACTACCTGCACGAAGAAAAACACGAGCGGTAGAACTTTTGCGTCGGCCAGTGCCGTAATATTGATTATCTGCCATCTGTAATGCTCCTTAAAGGTCTAAGACTTGAGGCTGCTGAGCAGCATGTGTATGCTCAGGACCAGCGAAGACTTTCATTTTGCGGAACATATCGCGTCCAAGAGGACCTTTAGGCAACATACCTTTAACCGCTTTTTCAATGATCATCTCTGGCTTGTGGGCTTGTAACTTTTCAAAGTTAGTCTCTTTAAGACCGCCTGGGTAGCCACTATGAGCGTAGTACATTTTGCCTTTGGCTTTGTTGCCAGTAACAGTGACTTTCTCAGCGTTGATCACAACTATATAATCACCAGTATCCACATGAGGCGTGTACTCTGGCTTATGCTTACCGCGTAAACGGCTAGCGATCTCAGTCGCTAAACGACCAAGAGTTTTGTCTGCGGCGTCAACCACATACCATTCACGTTTTACCGTTTCTGGCTTTGCAACAAAAGTTTTCATTTTAAAATTACCCGAAATATATAAATAATCGTTACGTTGGTTTTATGTTCGATATTTAACTACCGACTGCTACACAAAACCGCTAAAAATCAATACTTTGACCCCTTCGAGTCGTATGATTCATCCGCTTTCCCACAAGCGGGGGCAACTGGGCAGGGCGCGAATTATACAGAAGTTAAAAGAAAACGCGAGGGTAATTTTTGAGCTTTTTCACTATCAAGCGACTTTAACGAAATTTTATCGTTTCGGTACCAGTAAAGCGGGATCGAGTCTCTCTTTAAACCAGTTAATTCGCCAGTCTAAATGGGCACCAGTTACTCGTCCTGTGGCTCCGATTTCGGCAACTAAGTCACCTTGTTTAACCTGAGTACCTGACTCGACATGCCCTTTACTTAAATGCAAAAAAGTAGAAGACACTCCAAAGCCGTGGTCTATTATCATGGTGCCACCAGAATAATACATATCGGGTACCCACAAAGTGACTATTCCGTCTGCAGGAGCAAATACTGGCGTGCCAGTTGGTCCAGCTACATCGACCCCGAAGTGAGGACGTTTAGGCACACCGTTAAACACTCGCCTACTACCATACACCCCACTGATAGGGCCTGCGGCTGGCCAAATAAAATCTTGGGTAAAGTCCAACCTACTAGCGTTATTGGCTCGAGCGACGCCGATTTGTTGGTTATCTTGTCTAATACGTGAAAGGACTGATTCAGGAGGACTGACATATTTACTTGCAACGCCCTCTATTTTTTGTTCTACATAGGTGCGCTTTGTTAGGGTAAAGTTTTTTTCCTGAAGAACACCTTGAGCGTTCTGCCACTTGAGTTTTTGTGTCAGCTCAGCATCACGTCCAAAGCCAAAAGCGAAATAGCCTTCCTCTGAAACGCGCACGGGATTTTCATTTAACCAAAGCTGACTGCCAGCAGGCACTTCTCCACGAATTAAACTCCCTTGAGTCATTTCACCTTTAAGCTTGATACCATTAGCCACCGCGCCTAACGACAACAAACACATTGCACATAAAGTTAGATATTTAAGCAAAAGCAATGGCTCCTTTTCCCACTCCTTCAAAGGCTAATACTTTAAAGCTACTGTTCGAATTCATACGTTTATGTTCATCTGCCATAAATTGCGCTAAACATTCTACTGTTGTATCTGTGGCAATCATTTCTGATTCTACTTTAGGGATGGCCAGCTCAAATCGACCTTGTGAAGATTCGTATGCAAATACGTGATGAAGACTGGGATCTGAATATAGTGATGAAAATAAGGTTTCTTTAATGTCCACAATATCTTCATTTGAGCCAATGTAAATATCGCACCAACGCTTAGCCCAATACTCTTGCCACTTGATACTCTCTAGTTGATTTTCAAATACCACCACCTTAGAACGATGACCGTGAGCAATACGTTGACAATTGCCATCATGCTTTTTCAGGCCATGGGTGTAGTGATAAAAAGGCGTATTAATGACTTCAGCTCGCAAGTTAAGCTCAATACCAGCAACGTTTTCTGGTAAGTGAGTGGCAATAACATCTTTTAGGTAGTCGCTCACCGAGGGCATAGTCACATTTTGTGAATATACAAACGCATAGGCTTCTGCAGGACAATTTAAATGTATCGACTTACCACTGGGACGCATAAAATCTACAGTGACTCTGTCATGTTTTTCATCGTGTTCAATACGGCTATAAGCATGCTCGACAGGTACCAACAACTTATGATCTATGTATTCATCAATTAGATGTTTTAGTTGTTTCTTAACTTTACCAAAGTCCAAAACCATGCTTTCTTCATTTAAATCGCCGCTTAGGATCACATCTACTATCCAGCTTTCCCCCACCATACCGCGCTCTGGGCAAAGATAAGAAAAATCCATTACGGTTAAATCATTAACAAATAATTGCATAAAAAGTGGTTATGTCCTGTTCTGAGTAAAATGTTTGGTCGTTATATTATAAAGAATACTGGTCAGATGTCAGCTTTGTGATTTCAAAAGTTGATCTTTAAGGTTAGGAGGTATTCCACGAATCATCAAAGTATCTGAACCTGCATCGTAACTGACTCTATCACCCAATAATTTACGCTCGAAACTCAGAGAAATACCGCCACCTTGACCACTAAATTTCGCCAAAGTTTTTAAGGCACTTCTGTCAGCCTGAAATTGCTCTTCAACTGGTGCTTCTGCTTGTTGGTTAAACGCTTCAAAACTAACATGATCACTGGGTAATTTAGCTGCTAGCTCTTGAATTTGGATGTCTTCTCCGGCCTCGAGTTTTTCTTTATAATAATCAGACACAGTAGAACGTACTTGATGTTTTTCTTCAGGATCAAGTTGTTCTGCGGCTAAAAATGCATCCACTGTGGTCAACAGTTGTTTATTCTGCTGTTTAATATCCACCAATTCTTCACACCCAATAAAGTGCATAAAGAAGTCGGATACTTTACGCCCCATACGACCTTTAATAAAACTGATGTAGCGCTGCTGTTCAGCTGTTACCGCTAGTTGCGTCAAATCAATTCTCACCGCCAATTGCATTTTGGCTAAGTCTAAATGGTCACTACTGGTGAGTTCTAAATCACGATTAATTTCTACATGTTGCTTAGTATTGATAATCGCTATCATCAAATAATCGGTTGCTAGGAATTGGTAATGACTAAACACTACAAATCCAGTTTCCAATGTGCCGGTATCAATTAAAGATTTTTTCAATAACTCACTGGCTTGAATACTAAATTCAACAAAATCAGTTTCTTCAGATTGCATGTCTGCCAACAAGGTTTTGAAGGGCACGGCATGTGGCGTCAGCACTGGTGGTTCTTCACCTGCTGAAGGCTCTTCTCCGGCTGAAGGCTCTTCACTAGCTAAGGGCTCTCTACTCACACTGACTATTTCGGCGTTTTCTGTGACAAACGCCCCTACCCCTTTACCGGGCTTAGTATTAAACGCGTGGTTGATTTGTTGCGCCAAGTTTTCTATCTCAGGGCTAATTTCAAAACAACTCGCTCTAGGAACTAGCGTTAACTCTTGTTGTTGGTTAACGGCTAATTGGTGTACAACAAAATGATGTATCAACGCGCTCACATTTTTTCCTTACAAAAATCAATTAAACTTGGTCACTGGTTTATTCGCATTTTATCTAGACCATTGTTATTATCGCTCAAATACACTGTACTATTATTCCTGAGCCAAACTACATGCCACAACAGTCCAAATACTCTGACAGCCAATTTGAAGCCATCATGCATGACATCATTATTGCTCTAGAGAAAAATAATGCGAACCGCGACCTATCCCTTATGGTGTTAGGTAATGTCGTTACTAATATTTTCCAGCAACAAGTACCTGAAAAACAGCGCCAACAAATGGCCGAACAGTTTACACAAGTGCTGTTAAAAAGTATCAATGGAAAATAAAAAAAGGTCGGCAGAATGATCCTAGCTGAAACCCCACGCAGAAAATTAGTCACCCAATTAGTCAATTGGGGCCATTGGTTTGCACTGCTAAATATTGTGATTGCGGTAACCATAGCCGCCATTTATATTCTTAATTCTCCAGCGCCTGGTTCACCAATCGGAACCTTTTATTTGTTCACTAACTGGATAAGCCATATTGGTTTTTTGACTTTTTTTGGTTTCGTGATACTCATTTTACCGCTGTGTTATTTGGTACCCAACGCCAAAGCTGTCAAAATTTTAAGTTCGGTTTTAGCCGCCTTTGCCTTAGCTTTATTGGCGTTTGATGCGTTGTTGTACAACAAATATGGAGTACACCTAAGTCTTAATTCTGCACAACTCATTCGTAATGAAACACAAACTGCGATTGCGCAATTTGGGTGGCAACAGTGGGGCTTTTTGCTGTTACTGTTTACGGTTTGGTTGTCATTTCAATTGATTGTAGCCAACGCATTATGGCAACGTATCAGCCGACTACAAAAGCGCAAATTGGGCCTTCCTATAAGCATCTTTTTTGTGAGTTGTTTTGTTATCAGTCATGCCTTACACGTTTGGGCCGATGCGAACCTTTATCAACCAATTGTGCAGCAAGACAACATGTTCCCTTTATCCTATCCGGCTACAGCCAAAACCTTGATGGCCCGATATAGTTTGCTCGACATTGAAGATTACCAGCAACGCAAGGCATTACAATTTAACCAGACCATCAAGGGCATAGCTTACCCCGCGGAGCCAGTTTATTGCTCAGTCAATACTAGTAACAAAGTGTTATTACTCTCAGTAATCGAAGGAGAAATGCCAAGTGCCATAGCCGGATTGTCCAAGTTTGAAAATCATTATCAACTTCAAACCTCAGTAGACAGCGGTATCACTACAATCTTGTATGGCTTACCTGAGTTGTACCATGGCGCTTTACAAAACTATTCACCGCTATTATTACAGTTGCCAAACTCGATGGGGCTTCAGGTTTCTTTATATCTGAAAGACAC
Source organism: Paraglaciecola arctica (assembly GCF_018861065.1). GTDB lineage: Bacteria > Pseudomonadota > Gammaproteobacteria > Enterobacterales > Alteromonadaceae > Paraglaciecola > Paraglaciecola arctica_B. The sequence goes on along the minus strand of NZ_JAHKQO010000013.1, from coordinate 776 downwards.
TAACAATCGTAGATTGTCTGCCTATCAAAAAGATTGGCAAAACTTTAAGCAAGCACTTTTCGATTCGAGCAGTAATTTATCAATTGGCTTTGTTCAGGCGCAACAAATTAGTGAACTTCTAAGCAGTGAAGTGTTAGCTGAATATCGCGTTATTGTGAGCAACTTAGATGATCAAAGCGCTCTAAACAATCCATTGTTTACTAATGTCACTATCAATAGATCTATGGGCAGCCTCGAAGATATCGCCCCCACCGCACTCAACCTGCTTGGCTGTGCAGCAAAATCCCAAGCATACAGTACGGGGCATTCACTCACCCAGAAAAGTAATCTCAACTACATTGTTAGTACTCAAGGTAACAAAGTGTTGCTACTAACAGACAAGCAGCGAATTGAAATTATGAATAATGGCAATGTACGTGTGTTTGACCTAAAAACAGGGGATGAAGTCTTCAGCCAGGTTGATCCCAATATTCTTAGTCAGGGTATTAAACACTTAAGTCGTTTCTCTGCTAAACGCGCCAATAAACCTTTTTAACACCTTGTAAGTCTTTACTAGGACAATTCGTTTTACATTGAGTAACTTTATGTTGTTTTTTGTATTTCTATATTGACTTAAAATTAAAAGCACCATAATGTAAATGATAATTGTTATCATTTACATTATGGTGCTTTATGTCTTTTACTTACTGCTTTACTTTTTCTGCCGTAGAAATGTCGGTGCGTTATGGTGACAACACCAGCAACGACGACATCATCAGTTGTTATGTGCATCTGGG
>NZ_JAHKQO010000019.1:48400-218960 GCF_018861065.1 Paraglaciecola arctica | reverse complement strand
ATTTACCCATTACCGCCATTACGATAAAGTCCCGCAGAGTTTAAGTAATAATATTGTTCGAGCCATTATGCAAGACCAGCAAGGCATATTGTGGGTCGGTACATGGGGAGGAGGCCTCAATCGCTTTAATTCAACGACCAAACAATTTGCGCACTACAAACATGACAAGAACAACCCCAACAGTTTGAGCGATGATAAAATCTATGTAATCACTGAAGATCGACAAAACCACTTGTGGATTGGAACAGATAGCAGCGGTCTGAATCGATTTAATCCAGTCAACGAACAGTTTGAACATTACAGACACGACTCGGCAAACCCTAATAGTTTAAGTGATAACGCGGTTAGCGCTATAACAGAGGATCAACAAGGAATACTCTGGATTGGCACTTGGAAAGGTTTGAACCGTTTTGATCCTAACACCAAACAATTTACCCATTACCGCCATCAAGCAGCAAATTCTAATAGTCTAAGTTCTGACAGTGTCAGGGTCATTACCGAAAGCCAACAAGGTACTTTGTGGATAGGTACATGGAAAGGACTCAACCATTTCGACCCTATCACTGAGCAGTTTACCCATTACCAACATCAAGCATTAGATCCCCATAGCTTAAGTGATGATACTGTCTATTCCATTAAAGAAGACAAATTAGGTAACCTTTGGGTAGGAACAGCCAGCGGACTCAATTTATTCAATAAGACCACAGGAAATTTCACTCGCTTTTTTGAACAAGATGGTCTAGCCAATAATGTAGTTTATCGAATTGAAGAAGATACAAAGGGGAGAATTTGGCTAAGTACCAACCTTGGCATTTCTAATTTTGATCTCAACACCCAAACCTTCAAGAATTACAATATGCATGACGGCTTACAAAGTAACGAATTTAATGCTGATGCCTCTTTTAAGAGTAAAGATGGGGAATTGTTTTTTGGCGGTATTAATGGTTTCAACCGTTTCTTCCCCCATAAAATTGTTGGTGACAACCTACCGCCTACTGTGGTTTTTACGGATATGCTTTTGTCTAATCAATCCGTTCCGGTTATTAATGACAATGTTCAGTCCAACGATGTTAACAGCACCAAAAAAACTAAATATTCCTTAGCAAAATCGATTCATTCTACTTCGGAAATTACCCTAACCCATAGGCAAAACTTAGTGTCTTTTGAATTTAGCGCTTTGCATTTCTCCAACCCTAGAAAAAATCAATTTGCTTATAAAATGGAAGGATTCGACAACAATTGGATAAAAACTAATTATAAAAATCGACGGGCAACTTATACCAATCTGCCAACTGGGGATTATGTTTTACGTGTAAAAGCCAGTAATCCCTACGACATTTGGAATGAGCAGGGCGTAGCGCTAAACATAACAGTATTACCGCCACCTTGGTTATCATGGTGGTCCTATTCGTTATATGGTTTAGCAATAGTTTTTATTGTTGGCTTGTTTGTTCGCTCACAACGTAGAAAGTTACTTTTCATAGAACAAGTGAATGAATCTTTAGAGTCTAAAGTTAAAGAACGTACCTTAGGTTTGCAAAAGGCAAATGAAAAACTAGAAAAAATAAACACAACAGATGAACTAACAGGACTAAAAAACAGACGTTTTATTACACGTAATTTGCAGAATGATATTGACCTGATATTACGGAAATATCGTTCATCAAGTTCTGGTAATCCAACTAATAAGATCAGTGAATCAGATCTGATCTTTTTCTTAATTGACCTAGACCATTTCAAACAGGTTAATGATGTTTACGGGCATTCAACAGGTGACGCAGTGTTAATGCAAGTTAAATCAATTTTGACGCAGGTATTTAGGGAAACTGATTACCTTGTCAGATGGGGAGGCGAAGAATTTTTGGTTGTGGCGCGTTTTTCAGATCGAAAAAATGCTCCTGAGCTGGCAGAAAGGTTAAGACACACTGTTGAAATGCATGAGTTTGTGATCGGCGACACAAACATTATTAAAAAAACCTGTTCCATAGGTTTTGCTAGCTTCCCTTTTTTAATGCATGACCCAAAAGCTTTGGATTGGGAGCGGGTGTTAGATATCGCCGACCACTGTTTGTATGCAGCCAAAAACTCATCGAGAAACTCATGGATTGGACTTAACGATATAGCCTGTGAAGAAGAAAATTTGTTTGCAACTATTACTCAAAATACTCGGGGGTTGATTAATTCAAATCAATTAGCGGTTGAGTGTTCTTTACCCAATTCAGATGAAATTAAGTGGACCTAAAACAACCAACGACAATAAAGGTTTTAGGCTAATTGTGTCCAAACGTCTTTGAATTTAACTTTTTCACAGCGGTATAACCTAGATGTTTAATCGTGTCGCTTCAGTTACATCAAGACCTAGCGCCCTGCTTCTTTTAGTTCTTCAGCAATCTACGTTTCCAGTCACCATTATGTTCCAACAAACAGGCTTCTTCAGTGTCAAAGAATACATGTCGCCTAACATCTTTGAGCAAGAAGCCTGCTTTTAAAAGCTGTTTCTGAATATGCTTCCGCAATTCTTGGTCTTGTTGACTGGCTAACATCAGTTCTAATGAGAGAACATTATCCAATACACAGGTAATCACTAAACTACTCGGGAAATTGGAATAATCGGCACTGTGGGTAAGCCACTCAAAACCAACAATTTGATCTTTAGCCGTTTCGCAAACAATTGTCAGCGCTTTGACCACATTATTGTCTAGCTTTTTAACCGTTTTGTTCATCCTAAGCCTTAGAGCTAGCCATAGGTGCATAAATAAGCAGTATTGCTTTTCACTTGCACTTTAAAACGCTGCTGTGCTTCGATGGTAAATTGTTCATTTTGACCGAAGGTTTGCCATGTATCGCTACCAGGTAATTGCACTGTCATTGCACCGCTAACCACCGTCATGGTCTCAAACTGACTAGTCGCAAATTCATAATCGCCCGTGGCCATCACTCCCATGGTGGCCGGTAATGTATCGGAATCAAAAGCAATAGACTTTACTTTGCCACCAAAATATTCATTTACTTCAAACATAAACTTTCTCTTTAATAATAATCAAAACTTATTGTGTAATTTAACAGTTTTTAAGGCAGTAATAAGCCACCAACAAAACCTAAATTAGAAGCAAAAGTACTAGAGTTATTTAACCTGCGTTGTTTTGACTCTAGATGTATTAGTGTTGCCTCGCATACAATTAGCAAACAAAGTGACTAGAGCTGGGGTTTTCCTGTTAGGCCGAGTCCAATTACCTACCCAATATGCTATTAAGCTTTAACACATTGCGAGAAATAAATGATCGCTTTTTTATGCTCGCATTTTTGATGTTGCTTAATTTTGAAATGAGTATTTCTGGGCTTGTCCACAGACCCGTTTGCCAGTCGATATAAAGCGGGTATTCGATTAATGCCACATAGACAAGTTCTAATAACGACCGTTGAGTTTCCCTTCTAGGTGGTGGGTAATGATCCGTTGTTAAGCCCCAACCAGCATAAAAAGGCTGGCCCCAAGTGTGAACTTTGACATTATGAATTAATGCTTCAAAGCCGCTCAATGATGTCATTGTGTGCAGTTCATCTATCTTTGAGTACAAACTCGTCAAGGGAAAGTCAGTCACGATACTGTCAACACACTTCTGCAAACACAGCTTTGAAACACTACCTGAACGATTACCAGAGACTACGTCAGGGTGAGGTTTATAAATAATGTGTGATTCGGGATTGGCCTCACGCACCGCATTGAGTAATGCTTCATTACTTTTAATATGCGGGCTACCGGTGGTGATTGATGCATCACCATCAACTTGCCCAACCACTAAAATGACTAATTTATCTTTGGCATCAATTTCAAAATTGCCATCTTGGCCAACATTGTATTTACTGACGCCAGAGCGACGAAGAAGCTGAATTAACGATTCAGCTCTACTCTTATTACTCGCCGTCACTACCGAATGATTTAATAGAGTTTCTATATCAGAAGCAGTACGGCTATCAAAATAGATCCCTCGTTTATCAAAGGACAACGAAGACGGTCGAGATAAATTAGCGCCTAAACCACTGGAGCGAATAAAACCATCTTCAACGCGAATACAATCTGTTAACTCTGGATACTTAGTCCCCCAAACCAATACTTTTTCATTGAAGGCCAAACTAATCGGCGGTTTATTCACAAAAATTAGCTTGGCCGACAAATGCCGACAAAAATGCCGCATAAATCCTCGTTTCCATAACGAAAACCCGACTAAGAATAATCGACGATAAGGCACCTTAGCTGTGTATTGCAGTTCGATGAGTGTCAGGACGTTTTCAAGTTCACAAGCTTGCTGCATGGTCGGATCGTAGTATTTTGTATACTTAATTAGGGCTGCGTGTACTAACTGCTCAACTGTCGCTGTTCCACGTCGCTCACAAACCAAAATATCATGTGTTAACCCCCATCCCGCGTAAAAAGGCAAACCAAAACAATAAACAGCTTTATTGTATAACAAGGCCTCGAAGCCCATTTGAGAAGAAACAGTGTAAACCGCGTCTACCGCTTTGATTAATGCGTGAGGATGACAGTGCTCGTCGATTATTTCTACTTGCGGTAATGCTAACTTGGCTCTTAACTGGGCTAACACGCCGAGTTTTCTGCCAAACCGGGTATCAGGGTGCGTACGTAACAACAACCGAGCATTAGGATGATTTTTTTTAGCTTGGGTAACCATCTTAATAAAGCTATCTTGATCTGCCATTGCTCCTGCAATCGATAAATCACCAGCAACTTGATCAACGATTAAAATACAAGGGCGTTTATCAGAAGATAACTTTTTGGCTAACGCAGCCGGTAACTCAGCAGATTCATAACAGTTGTATTTGGTGGCGCCAATATCCACTATTTTTTCGATGAGTTTCTGGGTGCGATCATGTTGAATACTGCTTAAGGTTTCGGCAATATAAGACTCTAACAAACAAGGTTTACGGGCATCATAATAAACCCCTAACTCGTCGGCAATTAGAGCGACAACATGCCCTTTACGAGCGGGATGTCCAATATAACCAATAAAACCATCTTCAAGATGCAAATATTTCAAGTTATGTGTATCTGCAATTTTTTTAGCTTTTAGGGTGTTAGCTTTCAAGCCCCACCCCACCACTACATCCTCTGACGAGTAGTTAACTCGAGAAGAAAACATTGATAGTGTTTGATTAAAACAATGTTCGATTAAAGCCTTACGTTTAATGATCCCTTTAGATACAGTTAAAATTGTCATAGGAAAATAGTTTCTTGGTCATTATGTTTGCTTGGTAAACACACATTTTGATGTGTCATAGGTATATTTTAGTATCTGCTTATTTGTCTATTTTTGTCATTCACTAGCGAAGAGCATCTTTAAAAAATGTGACTGGCTCTCTAATCAATTTTAAACTTTTCCTCTCAAACCTCTCTTTAAATGAACGCGATTTAAGCGAGTTATCTATGATTACTTTTTTAGCGCTAAGTAGCTGAGTTGAAGAACTATTCTCTCCATATGTGTCAGCATTTTTGTCACTGTTATTTTTTATGGTTCTAATCACACTAGGCAAAAATTCGCCGTAGGCTTTTGAGTTCCAAGGTACTTGTGCATTATCGTATTGGAAAAACAATGGGCGACTACTGAGTTGTTTTATTTCCGTGAAAGTTAGTTTTTCGGTAATAGAGCGCAAGGAGCCATCTTCTTCTTTCCTAAGATAGGTGGAAGTACTCGCAAAAGAATAAAAATCGTTTTTCAAATAAGTAATGAATTGCAGTACTTTTTCCCAATCAACGCTTTGGGGTTCATTTATGAATTTCATCACGTCATCTAAATTGCTGGCTTTTTTGTTAACACCTTCGATTCCGTAAAAACAATCAGAAACATAACAAAGTGGCGTTTTAAACAGCATGGCTAACACCCCAACTCCTGAGTTCATCAACAAGGTTTTATCTGCTAACGATAATAAATCGTAGATGTGAGTGTCATCTTCAACAAATATCACATCAGCTCCAACAATGGGACGCTGCGTCTCCAGCGGGTGTTTCTTAGCTAAAACAACCCACTCGTTAGGATCAAGCTTGCGTTGTACATTGGTCACTAACTCACAAAATTGTTCATACCCGCCTACATCACCAGAGAAATATTTAATAACCGTATCACTGGGTCGTTGAAAAGGAATAAACAAGACTTTTTTGCTACCAATTCGATAAAGCTTATCTAACTTTTCTCGCAACAAATCCTTGCCTAATCTTGCCCCATTTTCTTCGAGTGTATTACCGCACTCAATCAAGTTATCAATATAGAAACTGGTTTCGTGCAACACATCACCTTGAATATGCTGCCAGTTTTGGTAACCATATTTAGTACTGTCAGCGTTAAATCCTGTTTCGTCGATGAACCATGAATCTGGCAAGGCACCTCTCTCAAAAACCATGAAAGGAAAATTTGTGCTTTTTGCCCACTGGTAAAGTTTTAACCTTGTTTCGTTGCCATAAGGATTCCAAAAAAACAACCTTTGAATATTGTTCCTTTTAAGAAATTTTTCGAAATCTTCGTTGCAATTAAAAGTGAATTCACTTCTATATTCTAGCTCGCCTAGGTAGGGAAGAATTTGTCTAATAGATAACCATGACTGATCGCCTTTTACCCCTAGTATCAAGGTTTTTGCGTTTAAATTAAGATCGGCAAGTGGCGAAGGTCCAATTTTATCTTGGTCATATTTCTTCATTAATTCGGTGAGTAGTTTTTTATTTCTATGCATACTTCCATGATAGGCTCCTCTACTCGGTCTGGGGTGCCATATATGAATTAAGAACAGAGAAGAACGCATCGCTATTTCTCCGTATAATCCAAATAACGCTCTAAACCCCTCATATTCTATAGAGTCGTAATTGCCACGGTTCAAATAATAATTTTTAGGCCTAGCGTATTTAGGAAAGTTAGCTGCTAATCGATGAATCAGCTCAAAGTCTTCACATCCATGTCCATAAAATTCTTTTCTATGACCTCCCAGAGACAAATAGTGTGCTCTGTTCACTACAGTGACAGACGTCGAAGGCGCATAGGAGTCGATTTTTCCAAATGTCTGATATTCATGCCAACGTTTAACTTGATGAAAAGCGAGCTTTCTATCCATTTCTAAAAACTCATGGCTGCTGTTTTCACTAAGATAAAAGCAAGGAACAAGAAAAAAAGAATTGATACACACAGTCATGTTTCTCAATTTAATTTCGTCAATAATTTTTTCAAAAAAGTGAGTATCCCAGACTAAATCGACATCCATAAACATGACAATATCTGATTTTGCATGTTGCACACCAAAATCACGTGCGGCTCCCACAGCAAGAGTCTCGCCCCTGCTTTCATGAAACAAATATTTTACATTGTGACTGTTACAGATGTTCTCTATTATCTTTGAGTAGTGTTCATTGCTTCCTGAGTCAACAACGAGAAAATTGACTAACTTAACACCATCAATGTCAGCCAATTGCCTTTCTAAATTCGCTAACACGTATTCGCGATCTGCACTTACTCGTATCGGAATGATTACACTGAGCAATTCATAACCATTTACATTTACCATTTTTCTAAACCGCCTCTAAATTGCTAAAATCACAGCTGCACTGGCTGCAATTTGATAAATCACTTGGGTGATATCTTTGGTGAGCTGAAAGGACTTTTCATCCGGCTTAGCTAAGACAAAAATCTCATCACCTGCGGTGATTACTTTATGTTTATTTAGTCTGTTATTAACTGTTATTACGTTGCCATTAGGTTTCATGACTAATACGTTGACGTCATCCATATCTTGCATTGCGCCACCAGCTTGTTGGATAAAGTCTTTTGCTGACAACCCTGTTTGATAGGCGATGGCGGTAGGGAATAACACTTCGCCATGTACCATCACAATATTTCGTTTTGCGGGGATCACCACTTTGTCCCCTTGCTGCAAATAGATGGGGTGGCTAGCATTGTGGTGAGATAACAACACTTGCCCGTTGGGTTGTACTTTTTTAGCCTTGTCTATCCACGTTAATATGGTTTCTGCTTCTTTACTGCGAAGCTGCGCAGCTTCATTAGTTTCTGAGCGCGCCGTAAGCACACTTTGTTCTAATGCAGTAAGGGACTCTAATAACATCGCTTTTTGGCGTTCGGCTACTGCAGGGCGAAATAACTGCATGGCTTGTCTATTCGAAAGCGGTGTAAACACTATTTGTTCGGTTAATTGAGCTAATGTTGCGCCCCATGGCAAGACTAATTCTTGTTGAGAGTTGTGTTCACCCATTACCGTTACGCTAATGCTTTTAGCGCGAAGTTGAGAGCTCACTTTTATCAAAGTGCCCGGCTGCACTTCCACATTAGCCAGTTCATTAACGCTGTATTGACTGGCGACGACTTCTCGCCCTATTGGTGTTACCAAAGTGACATGAGTGGCTTTTTCTTGGATCGCCACAGACTTCAAAATATCTTCTAAAAAGTTAACACCCTGTTTAAGCTCATACTTGCCGCTATAGCCAACTTGGCCCTCTATGCTCACTTCTGCCAATTTCGGTGCCACAAAGATTAGATCACCGTCTTGAAATTGGGTGTTGAGTAACTGACCTTGATTTAGAAACCCATATAAATCGAATGTGTTTAATATTTTGTCATTACGTTTTATCTGGATATTGCGGTAGCTGCCAATATCAGCGCGGATTCCGCCGGCTTGGTCAATAAAAGTGAGTATGCTGTCGGCACTATGCCCCTGGTACAAACCAGGCTTAGAAACTGTGCCAGACACAAATACTTTTACCTGTTCACTGGTAGCTAAGTTGGCGTACACCTCTACATTAGATTTATATACCCGCTTGATGGATTTTTTAACCACATCATTTAATTGACTATTTTTGACACCTTTGACCAATACTGGGCCTACTTTAGGTATAAAAATATTGCCATGCACATCCACTACTAGTTCACCTTGGAAATCTAATCCGCCCCATAGCTGCACTAGTACCTTGTCTCCGATAGACAGATGGTAATCAGGGTTAAAACCACTAAATCCAACTTTATTAAAATTGCCGTTAAATAACCAATCACCATAGGTATGGCCAGGCTGTATTGGGGTCAGTGCATTAGGTTGCGTTTCTAGTTCTTGGGATAAGGTAACGGCAGAATTTGCCACCTTAGCAACACTGGTTAACACAAACGCCAGTACTATCCCCATACAAACCAGTTTCATTCGGCATGCTCCTTAATAATTGCCACAATTAGTTTTGCTACCAAATACATGATCAGCAAACTAACAAACCACGTAAATATGCTGTAAAGCCGTCTTGGGTAGCTGGCTTCATGGGCTATTTTGGCCGACTGAATGATCAGCAAATGTTTAAGTTTTTGATATGCCTCGACTCTGGTTGCCTCTAACCCCGCTAAGGAATTTTTGTAAAGTTGTAACGCTAATTCAGTATTGAGTTTTATCTCTTGAAATGCAGAGTTGATTTTATTGAGTGAGCTCGCATCACCCGTTGTTAAGCGGGCTTGCTCTTCTAATAACTGCGCTTTTAAGGCCTCAATATTATTTTGTTTTGTTACCACCTCGGGCGCGCTTTGATGCATATACGTCAATAGAATTTTAAGCTCTGACTCTAAAACAACTAAGGACGACTCAAGTTGATTAATCACTTCCAACAAAGCGCCGCTTTGCTGCTCAGGATTAAATAATTTGTTGGTGTCTTGAAACGACACTAAAGCCTTTTGCTGTTGTAAAAATGCAGTATGGGCCCGAGACACTTCAAGCTTGGCAAAATCCATTTGGTTATTTACCATCTTGACCCCGAGTTGATTTATGAAAGCTTCACTTTCAGTCAAAATTAGTTGCGCTACTTTTTGTGAATACTCGGGGGAAAATGTTTGCACTTCCAAGGTTAAAATACCTGCTAGCTCGTCGTAACTAACCCTTGTGTGACCTTGATAAAATGCCAAATATTCTTCGGCTGTAGCCTTATCATTCAAGCGACTAAACCAATCCCATTTTGGTAAAGCATAGTGGCTTTGTAATTGTAATTTAGTATCGAGTCTTTCTGCTAATTCACGGGACTCAATAAAGGCCATAATAATATAGGCATCTTTACTGCTTAGTGATGTCGCCCCTAAAGACGCTAAACCACCTAAGGTCACTTCTTGACCATTGGCTTGTTCGACCACAAATATGACTTGGCTAACATAACGAGGCGAAGCAATTAAACCGTAATAAACCACTACCAACAGAGAAGTTAATAAAACCAATAAAAACGAGCCCAAACGAGCCCAAGTGGCATAAGCCGTTTTTATCGCTCTTAAGTAGGGTTGCGAATCTTTGACAAATAACACAGGCTTGGTTCGTAACTTTCGCAATTTACGCTGGGTGGCAGAAAGAGAATGATTAGTGTGTGACATAGCAGGATTGGTACTCTTGTAACGCATGGTCTAATTCGTCAAAATAATGTAAATTTTGGTCTTTTATTAACAAACCTGCTTGGCAATATTTTTTAAGTTCATTGGCTGAATGGTTAACCATGATCACTTTGGTATTTTCATATTTGTTTTTAAGTACCTTTTCACTTTTTTTCTTAAAATTGGTATCTCCAACAGCTGTTAGCTCATCGACTAATAACACGTCAAAATCAAAATCGAATGCCATGGTTAAACCAAAGGCCACTCTGGCGCGCATTCCGCTAGAGTAGGTTTTAACTGGTTCGTCAAAATAGATACCTATTTCAGCGAAATCACTGACCTTTTCTTCAACCATTTTGGTATCAGTGAAACCGTGAATACGGGCAACAAATCGCACATTTTCACGACCGCTCATTGAGCCCTGCAACCCACCCCGCAACCCTAAAGGCCAACTAACTTTAAGGGGGCTAGTGACTTTACCTTTTGACGGGTAATCGGCGCCGCCTAATATTTTAATCAGTGTTGATTTACCCGCGCCGTTAGGGCCCAATACCCCTATACTTTTATCCATTGGCAGACTTAAATTGACATCTTTAAAGATATAACGCCGCCCTTGTTTGGTGGGATAATATTTACTGAGTTGTTTAAACATGATCATTAGGCTGAAAACCTCACCCTATTGATACGATACAAGCCTAATCCTAAAAACAGCGAGCCTAATGCAAAAAGCGTAACATACTGCCAGTCACCTACAGGTGTGGTGTAAGATTCAAAATAGGCGTCACGACTGAGTTCAATAATATGAAATATTGGGTTCCAGTTGAGCAGGTACCAATATTGAGCAGGGATCATAGTCGCTGCAAAAAACACACCTGATACGTAAAACATTGGGGTAGTTACCATAGACAGAAGTTTTGGTGTGTCATCCCATTGTTGCACTGCAGCGCACAGGGCTAGGCCCAAACCAAAGCTGATAATAATAAGCAATCCATTCGCCATAAAAAATGGCAATAATTGGTCGGGTACTACATCAAATCCTAACCATGCCAAAACAGCCATTATCACCATGTACACTATCGCGTAAGTGGCAATTTCAATGACTAACCGAGTAATAACAGGGTCAATAGGTGCGACTTGCCTGTATGCAAACAACGCTTTGTTAGAAGCTATACCTAACGAAAGCTGAGGTAATAGTTTGGAAAACAGCTTAAAGGGCAAAATGCCCGTAAACAAAAACAAGACAACCGGCACATTAGCTAAACTAGTTCGGCCGATGAGAGTAAAAAGTAATCCTAACACCGCGGCTTGTGCAATAGGCTCGGCAACAGCCCAAAAATATCCTAATTTTGAAGAGCCGAAGCGAGCTTTCACTTCGCGCATTAAAAGTGCATGTACGGTATCACACATGATTTTAAAGGCGTTTCTGCTCGGTGCGGCATGGGTAAGTTCAGAAAAACTTGGCATTACTGAAAATACTCCAATACACCCACTACTTTTTGCCTATTCACGTCATTAACCACAATCACACTTTTAATATGATTCTCGCGCATCAACTGTTCCGCTTCTATTAACCGCTGCTCTTGAGAGATGGTAATAGGAGTAATGGTCATCATGTCTTTGGCAGTAAGGTCTTTAAAATCGACACATCGAACCAGAGAACGACGTAAATCACCATCAGTAATAATCCCTTGTAGCTCGCCATTGTTTTCGACTATAGCTAAACCTAAGGTAGAGCGTGTCATAGCTAGAATTACATCTTGCATTGACTGGTTCATTGTCACTAGAGGTAAATCATTACTATGCATTACATCTTTAACCTGAGTTAACAAGCGTTTCCCCAAACTACCGCCGGGATGATAGAGCGCAAAATGGTGGGGTTTGAAATCTCTTAGATGAATCAGGCCGACGGCTAATGCATCACCCATAACCAAAGTTGCAGTAGTAGAAGAGGTGGGAGCCAAATTGTTTGGGCAAATTTCACGCTCTACTTTTACATTTAAAATCACGTCTGAATTTTTTGCTAAGCTACTTCGGGTATTACCTGTGATAGCAATAATTTTATTGCCAAAGTTCTGTAAAGATGGGATCAGCTTGAGGATTTCATCCGTTTCACCTGTGTTTGAAATCAACACCACAACATCACTTGGCTGGGTCATACCCAAGTCACCATGAAAAGCTTCGGCTGGATGCACAAAAAATGAAGGTGTGCCCGTTGATGCCATAGTCGCAGCAATCTTACGACCAATGTGTCCTGACTTGCCCATACCTGAAACAATTACCCGGCCTGTGCTAGCAGCAATCAAACACAATGCTTGCTCTAAACCCTGTTCGCAGTGCTGAGCCATGTTTTTTATTTGCAGGCTTTGAGTGACGATCGATTCTTTACTTTCACGAACAGCTGCTTTTAACTTATTTCTATCAACGCCATCATGCAATTGGGTTGGATGTGCAAAAGGTTTAACAACGTCTATTGCTGCCTGTACCTTTATTGAATATTCACCCATAGCCATTTTTCCTAATAATTTAATTCAATATAAAAATTGAAATGGAATTTCCGTCGCTTGAGATCACAGCGACTACTTCGATTAATTCCAGTGAAGTAACTTGTTGTTTAATTCGCGCAACACCATGGTTTCAGCCTGGTTAAGGCAATGTCCACTTTTCACTGAGATTAACTGAGTATGATTTTTGAAATAGCCGCGAAAGTGTTAGTTGGTTTCATATAAAAACTTCCAGGTATTTGGTTGTTTTCCTTCAAGAATCGTGTGAATTTCGAAAACTTATCAACGCAAGGTTTACAAGATATATTCCAAAACTCATGCAGTTCTTTTTGGCTCGTCATGCCTTCAATATTATAGATTGCGTTACCTAGCACTTTAGTTGGTGTGCCATGATGAAGTGATGAAATACCCACGGTGCTGTTAACCGTAATCGTCCCCTTTGCATGTTTTAATAAGGTAGGCAGGTGGGTGTCATGACAATAAATCACCCGCTGATTAAGATCGTATGCATAACAAAGCTTCTTGATGAATCTTTGGTAATTAGTAAAACCTCTATCCATTGGGTGATGTTTAAAGACTAGAAAATCATCTTTATCAGCATTTTTTGCAAAGGACTCAATCACAGTGCTTATAAATTCTTCGACAGAGCCAAACGGTGAATGAAACAGAATTTGACTATCTACACTGACTTGTAATGGCACCAGAAAATACTGTTTAGAGAGACTACTTTTAACGGACTTTGATAACTTATAATCGTTGTATGCGTAGGTCACTTTCCTTACCGCAGCTCTAATCCAACTATAAGTTTCTTCGCTGAACAACCAAGGCCTATGATGAATATAATGTTTGTATTTGTAGGCATAGATAAGTTTAAAAAAATAATAAATAAATGCGTTTACTGACATAAACCAAAATGAGTTTTTTCGTGTCAAGTTTTCGCCTTCGGATAGTGATAAACCAGTTTCATTAAACTGTTCAAATAACTCGTAGGAAAATAATGAATTACTATTCACCCCTTCTCGTTCAAGGGTGATAAATGATGGGCGCAAATACCCCTCTTCGAATGCCCACAGCTGCATACCTTGTTCTGAAGCGACCTTTTTAGCTATACGATGGTAAAATCTGCAATCGCCAAACACCACAATATCCGTAATATTATGCTTGCTTACGTACGCTTTCAAAAACTCAGACCAATCTTGTGGCTTTCCTACATAGGCTGTGGTGCGTTTACTTCGAGAAAAAATATCATCACCACCATTCAAGGTAATTTGATAGGTTGTGACATCTTCTTGTTTTGCCATGAAGTCTGCTAATTGTCTAAAAAACGAGCCTACGGGGCCCTGTAAAAATAGTATATTTTTGTGCATCTTAAACCTATGGGAGCTGGAAAGCAGAATAGTAAACTTCCCGAAAATTAAAACTATTACAAAATGTAATTGAACCGACTACAAAATGTAACTGAGTCTTTTGTAAGGTAATTTTTTGCGCAAAAAAGAGTAAACACTTAACAAATCAGAGGTGGCTTTAATTCGATTTGACTTGAAAAATGCCCTACTGCTATAAAATAGTGGCGGGCGTGGAACACTAGAAATACCGCAATTCCTTCTGCCATTACAAATTTAACGTGATAGCACTATGACTATACCGAATATCAATTTTATTCTTTGGGCTCTTTATCGCCCTCTTGTTGTTTTTTCACTTCCTGTTTGCGCTCGGTCACTGCTTTAATAGTGGTTTCAGCACTTGGATCAGGCAAGATCATTTGAAAAAACAATCCAAAGGCAATCGCCCCTGCTTTGCGATTTTTAGCCCAAGTTATCATTTTTATACAAAAGTAAATAACGCCCAAAAAATATACCCAAGGTTTCAGAATTTGCCACAAAACAATTAAAATATCCATAATCTTTCTCAATAAATGACCAACCCAATACAGCCAGCCTTAAAATTTGCTGTAAGGCAAAATGTCAATAACGTTATTTGCCGACTCGAAATTTGAATTAAGAAATTTGATTGTCAGATTCATCACTTTGAATCTGCTTATGGTGAACGTTCAAAGTAGGTGTGGGCTCGAAAGTGAGCGCTAATGTCTGTAAAAAATTAAATCTAGTAGAAAGTTTAACTAGGTAAACCTCACAAAAAACAGCGAAACAGCTTTGCCGCTCCTTTTGAAACTCTCGCCTAACCCTGCGATCTAACATCCACTTGAATTGGTACTGTTGCTTAAGGTTGTGTTTTTGCTGCAGTAAATGGCGCTGCGATAACTCGCTAAGATTTGATTGAACAACTCGCGCACGGATAGAATTATTATGAATATTCCTATCTATTTCACTTGTTCTAGCATCTTCAATATGAAAGATTCGACCAGTGTTGTGTTTATTTTCAGTATGATCAAGATAATGAAACTGAACCGTCACAAAACAAGCAGCAAAAAATATCGCCACCACTTTGCCGAATACACGATTCATAACTTACTGAGAATTAACGCTTTCATAGTAATCTAAATGTAGGCAGGTCGCGAAAACACAAGCAATAGAATTCAATTTAAACAGGTCAAGCTATTTAGCGACCTAAATGTGTAAGACTTATGTGAGGAAGTCCATGATAATCCAGCATCAATATAGTGATATTCAAACTAAAACAGGCCTAATGCGTACATCGGTAATTCGCCCAGCTGAGGAAGGAAGTTTTCCTACCATAGTCTTCTACTCAGAGATATTTCAACAAACTAGTCCTATTACCCGCAGTGCACAAATACTGGCAGGTCACGGTTTTGTGGTACTAGTCCCTGAAATTTTTCATGAACTCAACCCAATTGGAACGGTATTAGCCTATGACGACCCAGGAAAAGACAAAGGCAATGCAGACAAATTTACAAAACCCCTAGAAGATCACGACTCTGATACCCAGGCCATGGTTGAATTTGTACAACAACAAAGTTACTGCAACGGAGTAATCTCAGTGATGGGTGTCTGTATTGGAGGCCACCTAGCATTCAGAGCGGCGTTAAACCCCTATGTGGCTGGGGCGTTTTGTTTATATCCTACAGATATTCACTCGAACACTTTACCATGCAAGCCAGACAATGATTCTTTGAGTAGAAGTGGGGATATTCGCTGCCCTATGATATTAGTGTTTGGTAAACAAGATCCCCATGTGTCTGCAGACGGACGCCAACTAATTCATCAAACTCTTAGTCAAAATAAGTGCAACTTTAATTGGCATGAAGTTAACGCCCAACATGCTTTTATGCGTGACGAAGGTGATAGGTACGACGCAGCACTAGCTATGCAAATGTATAGAATGGCGATTGATTTTTTTCACAGTATTCAACATCACTAACTCAGCTATGATCCATACGATGCTTCTGAGGCAGCTTAGACTACCTATTTTTATATTGTTAGTCGTTTCTGTAATGCCGTGTAAAGCGGTGACTGTTGATCAATTTAGTGTTCATGGTTTATCTAGCTTTGAGGAAGAGCAAGCCAATATGTTGCAAAATTGGCTAACCCAAGGTGTTAACGCCACGCGAGCTACCTTAGGGATTTACCCTACCCCGCTGTCACTGCATCTTTATCCTAGAAAGTCCAATCAACCGGTGCCTTGGGCCTTTACACGACGTGACAACAAAGGCAGCGTTCATTTTTATGTAGACCCACGATTCGGCCTGACTAAATTTGTCGATGATTGGACTATTTATCACGAACTAGCCCATATGGCTCTGCCTTATTTAGGAGCAAAATATCGCTGGTTATCAGAAGGTTTTGCCAGTTTCATGCAATATCAAATTATGGCGCAGGCTGGAATATTAAAGGGAAGTTTAACTAACAACTACACTGCAAAAATTAGCCCCCACTTACGTTGGTTTAACAGTGACTTAAGCGCAGCATCGATTGCTAGTAGACTCATGGACAATAAGCAGTATCCAGCCGCCTATTGGGGCAGCGCCTATTTTTTTGTATTAGCTGACTCTAAATTACAAAGGAAACATAAAATCAATTTGTCGCAACTGATCAATGTTTATCAGGAGTGTTGCCGTGAACAAGACCATAACCTGGAAGACGTCATTACCTCCCTTGATGGACTCATCGAAGACAAGCTGTTTAGTGAATTAATTCACGACTTCAAAAACCTCGCAGCTAGAGAGTTGTATCCTGAGGTTTTTGTTCAATAAAGTTAAAAATTGAAAGGCTTAAATTGGCATCTACGATTCAATACCAGTGACTTCGAACCTTGGCACTGAATTTGGCTTTCTACCTAAAAGACCTACCTCAATGGTCTTCTGCCGTGTTATCTCGAAGTAGCGGAGAGCTGCACTTATTTGTGCTACCCAACCAAATTAGCAGCTATTGCATAGCCCATATATAAGGTCTATTCTTTTTCGACAATTCGAGTAAAAAATGCACGATATCGACTTTTTTTAAGTCTCGGTTACAAAGGCTTTATCAACAATAAATGGAGATAACAATGAGTGATGTTAAATTATTACCTATGTCAGCAAATCTGTCTTTAGCCGAGGGAGAGGTTGGTGTAGGCACGTTCGATGTTACTTGCCCCGGGATCATACAGTGCTTTGCCATTATAGGTGTAAGAGGCAATGCGTTAATCGCTACTCACGTGACACCAGGTACAAATCAGCAACAGATGGAAGATACTTTCGAAAATTTAAAAGGTATAGGTGGCGATGATGTATCAAGCTGGTACATCCTAGGTCCTAAGGCTGTGCATTTTAGCTATTCTCGAATCTGGAAATCCACTAAAGCCATAAAAAATACTTTTAAAAGTATGCTGAATGCCAAATCTGCATCGCACTACATGTTAGATACCTCTGAGGAACTATCAACTAAAGTACTCGACGCAAGATATAATATGATGGTAATTGCTTCTGCCATTGATATTAGGGCAACAAGTCAAGGGATCGGGACTAAGTTTGACTATCGGTTTCGTGTATCGCCAAGAACGCATTTGAATGATTGGCACGGTTTTGATCTGACAAAATTTCAACGCATTTAGCACAATCATTTTGTTTAAACATTTGTCTAAACGCAAATAAGTGAATTCTAAGTGAACACCAACGGCGATTCTAAGTTAATTATGGTTTATAGAAACCTCTTTATAGCAAGGAAACCCAACCTCTAAGTTTGGCTCCCTTCCAAAATACTAAATTGTTTGCTTCGCTATCCATCGGTCAATTTTGGCTTCAAGAATAGGCATAGGCAAAGCGCCGTCTATTAATATTTGAGTATGAAATTTTTTCACATCAAATTTATCTCCTAACGCTTGCTGGGCCTTGTTTCTGAGCATGCGAATATGCCGTTGTCCGATTTTGTAACTTACCGCTTGTCCGCCAATGGCGATATAACGTTCTACTTCGGCTTCGATGTCAGTCAATGCAAGAGAGGAGTTGTCTGTCATAAAATCAATGGCTTGTTGTCTGCTCCAACCAAAGGCGTGTAAACCCGTATCAACAACTAATCGCATGGCACGAAGTTGCTCGTCTGATAATCGCCCGTACCACATGTAAGGGTCGCTAAATAAGCCCATTTCTTTGCCTAAACTTTCTGCATATAAAGCCCATCCCTCTGCAAACACTGTGTATCCGCCAAATTTACGAAAATCTGGCAGGCTTTCTACTTCCTGTTGAATGGCAATTTGGAAGTGATGGCCTGGCGCTGCTTCATGCACACTTAGGGTTTCCATTAAATATTTAGGCTGCGCCTTTAAGTTATAGGCATTGATATAAAATATACCGGGCCTTGAACCATCAGGTGCTGGACTTTGGTAACTGGCGCCCGCCGATGATGCAGCACGATACGCTTCAACAGCTCTTACCTCATAATCTGCTTTTGGAAAAACTTCAAACAATAACGGTACACGGCTATCAATCTTTTGTTTAACTTGAGTATAACCATCGATCAACGCTTGCTCTGAATCAAAGAAAAATTGCTCGTCTGTGCGTAAGAATTCGAAAAATGCCGCTAAATCGCCTTCAAACCCAACGGTTTCTTTTACTTTGGTCATTTCAGCTAAAATACGTGCGACTTCTTGTTGCCCAAAGTTATGAATTTCTTCAGCGTTTAGCGCTAAAGTTGTGTTGGTTTTAATTTTATAGTCATACCACGCCTTACCATTAGGTAAGTCTGCTAGACCAAAGGTATCGCGGCCATTGGGTAAATATTCCTCAGACATAAAAGTATATACTCGGCGATACGCTGGAATAATCACGTTTTGTATGGTTTTAAGGTAGTCGCTTTTGATTTGCGCTTTATCGAGATCCGTTATGTTGTCGTTTTCTTCGAGGGATTGTAACGGTCCATAAAAGACACTTTCGGTGAGATCTTCAACCATATGCGCCTGCAACTGAGGCAATACTTTTTTAATTAACGGCTTAGGAAGTACCACAGTCTTTTCTATGCCTTCTTTCATTGCTTCAATGGAACTATCCATATAAGTAGCAAAACCATTAGCACGACTCATAAAGTTACGATAATCATCTGCAGTATTAAAAGGTTGAGCACTTTTTCCAGAGCCAAGAGAAGCAAACGCGCTATGTGCCCCGCCCATTTGATGGATAGGAATAAGGTGCCCTGGAAATTTTGCGCCTTCGAGCGCTAATTTTCGGTCTCGCAAGAATATTTCGTAACTTAACAGGTCTTGTCCACTCAATGCAGAAGCATCAATAGCCTGTATCTTAGTTAAGTACTTTTGTTCAAAAGCTAAGGTTTCGGTCAAAGTTTGCTGGTTAATGGGTGGGTTAAACCTATCGTTGTAATCACTAACGCCTACGTACGTTGCAGATATTGGATTCATCTGCATTCTTTCAGCGAAGTAGGCTTTAAACAGCGCATTGGATTTTTGTGACTCGGTTTGTATTACTTGCGCACTATTGGTGTCTATTCTCGCGCCCAAATTGTCAGTTTTTGCCGAATTGGTGTGATTGCAGGCAACCAACCCCACTGAAAAAACAACAGTAAGAGCAAGGTGTTTTTTATTCATGTAATATCCTCTTTAATTAGGATTTCATTGTATCTTAGCTTTTAAGGTTCTGGGTAACAAAAGGCCGTCAGGATTCAGGTTTAGCCCATCAAGTTCAGTCGAAGTAAGTGATTGGAATGGATGGTTAAATTCGATCGCAGGGGTTACAGTAGTTTACAACATAGTCAAAAGGCGTTTTATTTCAATATATGAAAAAGCACATTTATGTCGCATACACAGGCGGAACCATTGGTATGCGCCCTTCTTCCCTTGGATTTGTTCCAGCGGCGGGGTTTCTTAGCGAAACCGTAGCCAACATGCCCGAATTTCACCGTAATGAAATGCCCAATTTTACGATCCATGAATACGATAATTTGATTGACTCCTCGGATATGGATCCAAGTGACTGGCAAAAAATTGCCAACGACATTTTTCGGAACTACCAGCAATATGATGGTTTTATCATTCTCCATGGCACCGACACTATGGCGTACACTGCATCAGCGCTATCCTTTATTTTAGAGGATCTGGGTAAACCTGTCATAGTAACAGGCTCGCAAATTCCACTTGCTCAATTACGTTCAGATGGTCAAGTTAATCTCCTTAACGCCTTATATATCGCAGCCAACTATCCCATCGCTGAAGTTACGCTGTTTTTTAACAATCAGCTATTTAGAGGCAACCGCAGCCGCAAACTTGATGCGGATGGTTTTAACGCTTTTGATTCTCCTAATTTCCCAGCATTACTCAAAGCGGGTATCAATATTGAAGTGGATAAAAATATTTTGGGTATCACCGCGGATAAAAAGCTCCATGTAAGTCCAGTCAAATCACAGCCTATTGGGGTAGTGACTTTATATCCGGGGATCAGCGCAGAGGTGTTAAAAAACACTCTACAACAGCCGGTTAAAGCTTTAATTTTATTAAGCTTTGGAGTAGGAAACGCACCACAAAACGCAGCACTTTTAGAGCAACTATCTTCCGCTGACCAACAAGGTATTATTGTTTTAAATTGTACTCAGTGTGTTCGTGGCAAAGTTAATATGACCGGTTACGCGAATGGTCACGTTTTACGAGAAGTCGGCGTTGTCTCAGGCCAAGATATGACACCAGAAGCGGCACTCGCAAAATTACATTATTTACTCAGTAAAGACCTTCCACCTAGCCTTATCAAGCGTCAACTTATTGATAATTTGCGGGGAGAGTTGACAGAGTAACGTCCCCAATGATGGCACCAACCTAGTCATGTCGTTGAACAGATAACGATTATGAGCAAAGTGAATGTTCTTTCATTTTTCCTCAGTGATCTGTGCGCCTCAAGCCATTGAATACTATGGAATCTTTAGATGACAATTCATATTTAACCTGAGCTCGGGTTAAGACGTGCCGCTTCCTCTAAAGTAAATATAATAAAAACAATAGGTTATAATTTAATTACTTATTTAGCCGCCAATTTAATGCATCCAGTGCTGATATTATTGCGTTTATCAAGGCGAGATTGTGAAGCAATAGCCAGCTATTGCGAGCAAGTTCAACGAAGATAGGCGCAATAATAGCGGTGCTGGACGGTATGGCTTATCCCGAGTTCAGGTTATTTACTTTATGACAGGCATAAAAAAAGCAAACTCTAGAGTTTGCTTTTTCTTATAGAATTTAATTATTCGATAATTAAAGTACTACGATGTTCTCAGCTTGAGGACCTTTTTGGCCTTGAGTTACAGTGAACTCAACTTTTTGACCTTCGGCCAAAGTTTTAAAGCCAGTACCTGTGATAGCACGGAAATGAGCAAAAACATCAGGGCCGTTTTCTTGTTGAATGAAACCGAAACCTTTAGATTCGTTAAACCATTTTACTGTACCAGTAGTTGCAGACATAGTCTTTCCTATATTTTTCAAGAGTAATTGTGTCTCCTAAGAGACGTTAGTTGTGCTGAAGTGTGTTGCAATTACTTATGAGCTACGAGACCGGGTACTACAATGGAACGTCGAAACAATGTACATAAATATCAAACTTACTTTCAAGCATGGGTAGTATATATCTAACATACTGCAGGTCAACAACTATTATCAAGAAACTGGTCTAACAAGGCTTTTTGTTTCAACAAGTTAGTCACAAATCTGTCATATTTTTGCTATCTTTACTGGTAACGATTAGGCTCAATTAACTGTTTATATATCAATCAATCCAATAAAGTCATACACTATTAGATGTTGATATCTAAATACTGATCCTAATATTTGTCTATTCGAAAATATTACATACGTTTAGAAGACACAAAAAATAAGCTTACTGCAGAAAACACAGCTGCAATAGCAGCTAAAGTAAAGGTTTGCTCGGCTCCGTGACCTTGTTGCCAAAAATACCCCGCTCCATAGCCACCAACTGCCCCGCCAATACCAAAACCCACACTGAGATAAATAGCTTGTCCTTGGCTTTGAAACCTATTGCCAAAATAATGATGAATAAAGTGCATAGATGCCGCATGTGTCATGCCAAAACTAAATGCATGCAACATTTGGCTAAACACTAATATCGCTGGGTTGTTTGCAGCTACAGCTAACAGATACCAACGAAGTGCAGTGAGTAAAGTACTGATGACCAAAATCCACTTAACACCAAAGAACTTAATCAATTTACCGGCTTGCAAGAAAATGATCACTTCCGCCAACACTCCGATAGCTATAAGCCACCCAGTCGCTTGACCGCTATAATCTAAATCCACTAGGTATAGCGCAAAAAAACCATAATAAGCCCCAAAACTAAGCTGTAACAAAGCAACAGAGAGTAAAAATGCGTAAAAGACTGGCGTATTGATTTTATGCCAAATCGACTCATGTAGTGGGTTAGTGCTTTTTTCAACCTTGGGCGCTTTGAGCCATAAGGTGATGATAAAAAGGCTAAACAATACTAATGCACCTACGTAAATAGGTGCTTCGCTTGAGAAAACATCAATCATTTTCCCAGTAAAGATAGTGAGCAAAATATATCCAATACTGCCCCACAATCGAATTCGTCCATATCGGCTAGCGTGGCCATATACACAATTTAAGGTTAATCCCTCAATTTGCGGCAAAATTGCGGTCCAAAACATCATCATCAGCGCAAGGCTTAATGTTAGCGACCAAAAACCATCAACAAAAAATACTAAGCTAAAAGTAGCGAATGTTAACAATGCGCCAAGTTGCAATACCCTGAGCGCCCTACCCGATTTATCTGCGAGTATTGCCCATAAGTTAGGACCTGCTATGCGGGCCACAGTTATCAACGCAAAAAGTTCACCTATTTCAGTGGACGAAAATCCCCTGCCATCTAAAAATACCCCAAGGTAAGGCATCAACACGCCAAATTGCCCGAAATAAAAAAGATAGGTAATCGCGAGTAAAATTAAATTAGAGTTTGAAAAGGCAGATTTAGGCAAGGGCAATACTTAAATAGATGAAAAATAAATTAGGCGTACTCCACAAGAACACGCCTAAATGTCAGCAAAGCTTATCGAGCTTTTACTTGTGCTGGAATAACCGGTGTAGCGCTATGGACATCCGCATTTTGGCCACGATCTCTTAATAAATGATCCATCACCACTAATGCCATCATGGCTTCTGCAATAGGTACTGCACGGATCCCCACACAAGGATCGTGCCTACCTTTTGTAATGACTTCTGCAGTATTGCCGTGTATATCGATAGTTTCACCAGGGACACTGATACTAGAAGTGGGTTTAAGTGCCATATGCACCACTAAATCTTGCCCAGTAGAAATGCCTCCCAATACGCCACCAGAACGGTTAGAAGCAAAACCATCAGGGGTTAATTCGTCGCGATGTTCACTGCCTTTTTGTTCCACAGTAGCAAAACCGTCTCCTACTTCTACCCCCTTAACTGCATTAATACCCATCATCGCATGAGCTAAATCCGCATCAAGTCGGTCAAAAATAGGTTCACCTAAACCAACTGGCATGTTAGTGGCAACCACTGATACTTTGGCACCAATAGAGTCACCTTGTTTTTTGAGGTCGCGCATATAAGCATCTAGCGCTTCGAGCTTACTTTGGTCGGGGCAGAAAAACGCATTGGTATTCGTCACACTATGATCAACGGTTTCTACTTTGATTGGCCCTAACTGCGACAAGTAACCATGGATCTCTACTCCATGATGCTGTTTGAGATACTTTTTGGCCACGCCACCAGCCGCAACACGAATAGCGGTTTCGCGCGCAGAAGAACGACCACCGCCTCGATAATCCCGCAATCCATACTTTTGTTGATAAGTGTAGTCAGCATGTCCTGGGCGGAAGGTATCTTTGATTTTGGAATAATCATTACTGCGTTGATCTGTGTTATTGATTAATAAACCAATACTGGTACCTGTGGTTTTGCCCTCAAACACTCCGGACAAAATTTTCACTTCGTCTTCTTCACGTCTGGCAGTGGTATATCTTGAGGTACCGGGCTTGCGTCTGTCTAAGTCAACTTGTAAATCTGCTTCACTTAAATCTAAACCGGGAGGACACCCATCGATAATGCCACCTATAGCAATACCATGGCTTTCGCCAAAGGTGGTGACAGTGAATAACTTACCGAAAGTGTTTCCAGCCATAATTTTAAAATCCTATTGTCTTATATACGTTTATTCTAAACTCAATTTATGCATTTTAATGGTCAACAGAGCGCCAGTACTCAACTAAATCGTTCTTGCTTATAGCAAATACACCATGACCACCATTTTCAAACTCAACCCACTGAATTGGTAATTCCGGGTAGCGGCTAAACATATGTACTTCGCTGTTGCCTACCTCAACAAATAACCAACCGTTGGCGGTTAAATGCATAGGGGCCTGACGCAAAATATGGTCGACCAAATCCAAACCATCATTGCCAGCGGCCAACGCCAATTCTGGCTCGTGGTGAAACTCTTGAGGCAAATCATCCATATCCTCGGCGTCAACGTAAGGTGGATTACTCACGATTAAATCGTATTGCTGACCTTGCAACGCTCCCATTAAATCAGAATTGATGGGGTACACCCTGTGATTCAATCCATGTTCTGTGATATTGAGTTCAGCAACATCTAGGGCATCTTGGCTAATATCCACAGCATCCACCTGCGCCTCTTCAAACGCATACGCCAACGCAATAGCAATACAACCACCACCAGTGCACAGATCTAAAATATGCTGTGGCTCAGAGTCGCCAATCCATTCTTCAAAATGGTTTTTAATTAATTCAGCAAAAGGTGAGCGAGGGATAAGTACTCGCTCATCTACGTAAAACGGCAAATCACAGAACCAAGCTTGATTAGTTAAATAAGGTACCGGAATTCGTTCATCAACGCGGCGTTTTACTATAGCAATAATTTTTAATTTTTCAGGTAGGGTCAAACGACTATGAAACAACTGGTCACCGGTTTGCATCGGCAAACTTTGCTCTAAATGCAAAAGCTGTAATATTAAACTCACGGCTTCATCCCACGGATTATCTGTACCATGGCCATAATACAAGCCAGCCTCATTAAAACAGGTTACTGACCACCTCACCATATCTAACATAGTGTGGAGGTCTTGCGCTATTTGCTGGGCTTCTAATTCTGTAAAAGTATCTGTGGTCATGTTATCGCTTAATAAATCTAGGTTTGTAAACCCTGAATACATATGCTCTTGTAGCAAACTTTGTTATGCTAAGCCTATAGCAAATATGTACCTGTAATGAATGAAAATCACGCCACATCGCCCAAAAATTCAACCAGAAAATGAAGAACCAGATCTTTTTAAAAATCAGTTCAAAGATGTAGCGCCAATAAAGCAGGACAAAATACCGCCTCAGCGCTATTCCAGCAAGCATAATTCGGGACTTACCCCAAAAAACAACAAAGATTTATCAGAAATTAAACAAGCCGCAGCAGCATTTGAGTTTTCAGATGGTTTTGAGGGCCACTTTGATATCGATCAACCTCTAAAATATGTCAAACCTGAGGCCGACAGTCATGAAGTAAAACGCCTCCGCCGAGGTGACTACCCACCGGATTTAATCCTCGACTTACACGGTTTAAAAAAAGAACAAGCCAAACACGAAATAGCCGCGCTAATTCACGCGGCACAAAAACAACATGTGTATTGTGTCTCGATTATGCACGGCAAAGGCACTTATGTACTCAAAAAATCCATTCCCAACTGGTTGATACAACACCCTGCGGTGTTGGGGTTTCACCAAGCCCCAAAAGAATGGGGAGGACAAGCCGCATTGCTCGTATTGATTGATTTGCCTTTGCATAGAGGCAAGTATTAAATCTGGCGCTATTTTTCACTAGTTGAATTGAGCTTTAATTTTTCCGACAACTCTTATCACTATTCAACCAATGCATTGTCTTAATGCGCACTCAATTTAGAAAACACCTTGATAACTCTGACACCAGACACAAGCAATCCCATGTCTAACATACTTGCTGAGTCTAACTTTTGGCCAAAAACCAACCACCCTGCTAGCGAAATTAATAGGATACCCAATCCTGCACAAACCGCCTATGCCGTACCAATAGGAATAGTTTTTAGAGTAAGAGACAGAAAATAAAATACGACCGCGTACCCCAATATGACTAACAGACTAGGTCAAAGTTTTGTAAAACCTTGACTCGATTTTCAGCTCGACGTCGCAACGACCTCAGCAATAACGGCCCCCCTAGAAACAACCAGTTTTTCATACAATTCTCTGATACTCACTGATATTCACAGACAAAACCTCAAATCTGATGCGACTTAAAAGCCTGACAAACTGATAGCTTGAGCACCTTCTAAAACTCTATTCGAGTAAACTTGGCATTGGCGGTTAATACTTCCATTGTTTTAAGATTAAGTGTCGCTATTTTTTGCGGCTGATTGCTTTCACACTCTAAAAGCAGCAGTTCTTTTTTATCTTCAATCACAGTAGTTTTGGGAACACCAACCAAGACTTCGCCACTTTTGAGGGTCACACGAACTTGATACCTATACATACAAGCTATTTCGAGATAATCGTAAAGGTCACAGGCGATGCTCTTATTTGCTTCCATAAATTCCACCTTCAGCACAATGTTTTACTACGACATATGACCCGATTATTAAAGATATTATTCCATTCAACACGAAAATACAGTTACTGCAAAGATGAAGATATTTAGTGATATAATAACGTACTGGAAAAACACAGAAGAGACTTATGAACAGACGCAAAAAAGGTAATCAAATTTTAAAAGCTCGGGCCAAAAAGGCGAACGCTAAGTTGTCATCAAAGAACAAACCTAGGTATATTAGTAAAGCTGATAGAGAAACGTTGAGTAACACTCCTGCCGAGGAAACCACCGCAGTGTCTGATGAATAAATTCAGACGCTCACTAGTAACTGAACGATTCAGTAAAAAACGAATTGCACCGACTCACCTAAGGTCAATGGTAACAAGTTTTAAAAGAGGCCATTATTCAAATTTCGGGAATTAAAGTCTTTTTGTAGCAACTTAATTTCACCCCAAAAAAGTATGTAGCACATCACAGCTTTAAAACTTCGTTTAAATTATTCCTACTAACCAGTTCAATTTATTTAGTTAGCATAAAAGGTTGATTAATTAACACCTTTTCAAAGTCTGTTTTTGTGACAGGTCGACTGTATACGTATCCTTGGATGTAGTCACATTCAAGTTCTTTAAGTAATTCAACTTGGCGTTGGTTCTCAACACCTTCAGCGACCACATCGATATCCATCCTTTTGCACAGCCCAATAATACTCTGCAGCATATTGATGACATCCTTGTTGGTTTCCAAATCGTCAATGAGAATTTTATCCAATTTGAGTACATCCACAGGTAGCTTAGTTAGATAGGCAAAAGATGAATACCCCGCACCAAAATCATCAATGGCGATACGCACTCCTAGCTCTTTTAGTTGCCACAAGACTTTTCCTGTTTGCTGTAAATCTTCTATTACGCAACCTTCGGTAATCTCAAGTTCTAGACTACTTGGAACAAGCCCAGTTCTTGTCAATAGGTAGCGTAATTCATCAACAATTTGGCTGTTTTTTAGTTGACGCGGAGAAACGTTTATAGATAAATTTAGTGATTCGCCGTATTGTTTTCTCAATCCGATAAGTTGAGTAATACTATTGTCTAGTAACCAACTGCCAATTTTCTCAATTTGCCCATCCAATTCGCTTAGACTAATAAATTCGATAGGCGACACCCATCCTAAAGACGAATGCTCCCAGCGCATCAACACTTCGGCATTTTCAACAACACCGTCTTCTAATCTAACTTTGGGTTGAAAGTACAAACTAAATTGATTGGTGTTGATCGCTTGCTGGATACTATTTTGGATAATTCTTTTACGCTTTTTTTCAGCGACATGTGTCGCATCGATCTTAACCACATGTGATTTATCACCTCTAAGCTGGCTGTCACGATAATCCTGTCCAGAAGTGTTTCGGATTGAATGTAGCAGTTGTTGAATATTCATACCTTCAAAAGGGGCTAGCGCATAAGCCAAATAACAATGAAACTCGGGAGCTCCATCGCTCTGCTCTGCAGTGAGTGATAGAGCTTTATCCAATAATGTTAACTGACTGTGCAATTGCTCATTACATTGTTCTTCAGGAACAATAACTAGTATTTGGTCAATATCCACAGCAAACATCTGACAATCCTTCGGCAAACAAAGTCCAATTGTCTTAGCCACTGAGTCTAAGGCTAAGTCGTGAGAGCCTCTTTGCTCCCAATATTGATCGTACAATGAAATATCTGAAACAATGATTGACGCTAGTGCAAATTCAGTTTTTTCTTTGAGTAAGCCCGTAATAGTTTTGTCAAACCTTACGCGCTCTGGTTTAACATACAGTTCAGTGAGTTGCTCTTTAGCGGTATTGTTAAGCCGTTGTTGGTATTCTTGAAATGCTACTTCGACTTCATCAATTAATTGTTGATTATTCCACGGCTTAGATAAAAATTTGTAAGCTGCGCCGGAATTCATCACATCCACGGCGGCCTCGAAATCAGCGTAACCAGTGATGATCATAGAGACAATATGTGGATAAGACTTTTTAATGGTTTTAACCAAAGTGCCACCATCAACATCTGGCATCCGAAAGTCCGATAAAACGACTTGGAAATCGTGTTCTTCAAGAATCTTTAACCCCTCTTTTGCACTGCTAGCAGTAAAGACTTGATATTTTGTGCGATTGAAGCTGCGTTTGATTGCTTTTAAAATACCTTCTTCGTCATCAACAACTAAGAGATTATATTGTTCAGGCGGCTCTAAAGTTAGATACTTGTGTTGCAAATTTGACATAATAATAATTCCTAAAACTCTGTTAAAACGTATATTTTGTTTCTAATCTAAATCTAACACCCTGTTCAGGGGCGCCTAGCAAACGTTGGGTTCGAGACAAACGTCCACCAACCCACAACTTTTTGCTTAACCTGTGGCGAATACGTAAATCCCAACCTTTAAAGTTACTTGTAGCAAACCGACTTGAAGCGTTTTGGGCAAACTCAGTCACCACAGCAAAGCGCTCAACGTGTAAATACTTGAGTTGGGTTAAATAACTACCGATGTTTTTCAATTCTCCGTGTTTGATTTCAAAGGTATAACTCAAATTTTGCCCATCAAATTCATCCCTAAACTCCAAAGGGGTATTTTTTACCGACCAACCCACATCGGTTCCAAACTGCCACGTACCACGTTTAATGGCCCCTGAAAAACGTATAAATTGATTGTCAAATTGAGTGTCTTTTTTAGCATAAACGGCATCTGAATCACCACGATAGTCCACCAGCCAAGGAGACAACGTGATCTCTCCAAAATCCGTAGACAGCTTTGTTTGGTATTGAAAAATTGACATATGACCAATAGTGTTGCTATGACCATCCAATGGCTTGAAAGACGCAAATTTGAGTCTATTTGCGGTTCCTAGTTTGTAATCAAGATGAATGCCAATTGGATTTAGATGCCGGTCCCAAAATAGGTCGGTCACCTGATGTGTTTTCCAAGGAATTTTTCCAGCAAATAACGTCATTTTCCCAAATTGTGCTTTAGCATATAAACGCGACAGATAAACATCCTTATCTCCGGCTGCTTGGTCAGTAATTTGATGCAAAGTAATGGCAGGCACATTCTGTTTATTTTTCAAACCAGTTCTAAGCTGCGCAACAAGGGTCCACACATCATTAAACTCATTGGTAAAACCAATAGCTGCGATGGCTCTAATCCTTTTACGCGGTGCGAGATTGATTTGATCAGTTTCATTTTCGTATCTAACTAACACACTGCCATCAAATTCAGTCGCTCGACTCGTTGCTATTAACAAGGTCCATAAAACGATACCTACTACAAATATTTTCATTTTAGTCTTTCCTAGTTACAACTTTGCATTATCAGAAACGATGTCACTCCACCACTCATCAAAACTTTAGTTTAGGTACATCTTTAATTTGGTGATGCAAATATAGCCAATGTCGCAAATGTCGTATATGATACTTTAGTCATATATGCCTCACATGCCTTGTTGTGGTATAAATACATTAATTCAATTAGGAATAACCGAATGTCTAACATTAAATCACTGAGTACAGGTGATATTGCTCAGTATTGTGACGTCAATCTACGAACCGTTATTCGTTGGATTGATAAAGGAAGTTTAAAGGGCTACAAGTTGCCAGGACGTGGCAATAACAGGGTCACTGTAGATAATTTTGTACTTTTTTTAAAAGAGAACAAGATGCCGGTCCCCGCAGAGCTTTTGCCGAATAGTAAGACAGTTTTAGTAGTAGATGATGATAAAAATATGGCGGGAGCCATAAAACGAGTACTGCGAAAAGGAGGTTTTGAGTGTGATACAGCAACTAATGGATTCTTGGCCGGAAGCAAATTAATGCAGCATCGACCGAGTTTGATGACATTAGACTTAACTATGCCTGGATTAAATGGCTTTGAACTTTTAAAACATTTGAGAGCTGATGAACAATTCCGTGATTTGAAAATTCTGGTTATTTCAGCGTTGCAGCAAGAAAGTCTAGATGAAGCCGTCGTATTAGGGGCAAATGCAGTGCTTTCTAAACCATTTAGAAATGATGAGTTACTCAGTGTAGTAAATCAATTGACCCAGTGATCTAACAACGAGGTATTAAAATGTATAAATTAATGTTGTTTATTAGCTTACTAATTGCTGTTCCTTGTGCCGTGGCTGCACAAGACAAAATAATAGCAGCAAAACAAAGCACATTAACCTTTGCCATTGTCCCCCAGCAGTCAGCTGAGCGGTTAGCTGTTCTATGGACGCCGATTCTGCAATTCATTAGTCAACAAAGTGCTTTAGATATTGTATTCGTTACCGCCAAAGACATTCCTACTTTTGAAGAGCGTCTTAAATTAGGTCAATATGACATCGCCTACATGAATCCTTATCACTATGTGGTGTTTAATGAGTCTGCCGGTTACAACGCCTTAGCCAAACAAATTGATAAATCAATTAAGGGAGTCATTGTTGCTAAGAAAGGAAGCAATATTAAGAGCATTCATGACCTTGCCGGGCAACGTTTGGCATTTCCTGCTCCTGCAGCTTTTGCCGCAACAATATTACCTCAAGCTGAACTTCACAAATTGGGTATTACCTACACCCCAACTTACGTCTCTTCACATGATTCAGTTTATTTGAACGTATCACGGGGCTTTTTCCCAGCCGGTGGAGGGATACAGCGAACACTTAACAATATGCCAGTAGAAACTCAATCAATGATAACCACAATTTGGCAAAGTGCTGAATACACACCTCATGCTATAGCCACCCACCCTACACTGGACGTTCAAACTCGTGAAAAAATATTAGCCGCTTTATTAAACATGAGTAATACCGAAGAGGGAGTTAAATTACTCAAAAACATTAATTTTAATGGCTTTGAGTCCGCTGCAGACAAAGATTGGGATGATGTAAGAGCACTACATATTAAAACGTCTATGTCAGTAACGAAAGTTGCGCAATAGGTAACATAATGAATTTTTCATTACGCAATAAAACAATATTAAGCATAGCCTGTATAGAAGCGGCGCTATTGATTATCCTAATATTTACCGCCGTCAATTTTATGCGTGATACTTTGCATCAAGATTTGGTTGATCGATCGTCTACGATCAGCACGTTATTCGCCACTACCACAAAAAACGCCATTTTAACCTATGACTTAGCGTCGTTGGAGACTTACTGTGCAGAACTAATGACCAACCCTGATGTTGCTTATGTCCGATTGGTTAACAGTGAAAACCAAGTTTTAGCTCAAGCAGGCGATGCCAAGTTGCTCGCTCGCCCGTTTATAAAAGATGACAAAGTAGAGTCTGTCAATGATGGAATTTTTGATAATTTTGCAAATATCTCCGAATCGGAACACATATACGGACGCGTAGAGCTTGGTATCGATATCACAAACATTAAACTGTCTATTGATAAGATTCAATCTTGGACCACAAGCATAGCGCTAGTTGAGATGCTATTGGTTGCACTGTTTTCATTTGTATTAGGCAACTATTTGACTAGCCACCTAAACCGCTTACGTATTGCAGCCAGAGAAATATCTCACAATGTAAAAAGTGGAAAATGTAACCACAATCAACTGCCTATTAAAGGAAAAGATGAGCTAGCTGAAGTAACTGAAGCGTTTAATACCCTGATGACAACGTTAGACGCTGAATGTGAACGAAAAGAAAACTATCAAAGAGAATTGGAACTACTAAACCAAACGTTAGAAGAAAAAGTGCAACAACGGACTGTTTTATTAAATCAACGAAACGAGCAGTTACAGCGGTCGAATCAAGAGTTACATTCAGCGCAACAACAACTTATTCACGCCGAAAAAATGGCTTCCATTGGACAACTCGCAGCGGGTGTTGCTCATGAAATTAACAACCCAATAGGTTTCGTCAATAGTAACTTAAGTTCTCTAAAACAATACACAAAGACATATCGCCAACTCTCAGAACAAGTTACGCGACTATTGTCGACTAATGACCCACAGCAGTTAGTTGTCAAACAACAGGCATTATCGCAGTGGATAAAAGATGAAGACCTAACCTTTATCAATGACGATACTGATGAGCTCGTAGCAGAATCAATTGAAGGATTATTGCGAGTAAGAAACATAGTAAAAAATCTTAAACAATTTTCTCGTGCAGAGTCTGATGATAAACAGTGGTGTGACATCAATGATTGTGTGTCGACAACGTTGAATATGGTCAGCAATGAACTTAAGTATCACTGCAATATAGAAAAAAAATATAGCTCGCTACCTAAGGTGTGGATGAATTACGGGAAAATCAGTCAAGTATTAACAAACTTACTGATCAACGCGGGGCAAGCAATTAGTGAACAAGGAAAAATCACCATAGTCACAGAGTTACAAAACAATAAAATTTTAGTGTCGATTAAGGATAACGGCACTGGTATCGCACCTCAAAATCTAAAAAACCTTTTTGATCCGTTTTTTACTACTAAAGAAGTGGGAATAGGCACTGGACTAGGGCTTTCAATTTCCTACGGCATAATCCAAGAACATAATGGCGAAATAACAGTAGCCAGTGAACTCAATAAAGGCAGTTGCTTTTGCATAATATTACCTATTGGCAACAACATCGAGCAAGTTAAGGAGGTTAATAATGACTGATATTAAGCTTGAAACCGATACAGCAATGACAGTGCTTTGTGTGGATGACGAAGTTAATATTCTCAAGTCAATGAAACGTTTATTGTATAAACAAAACTATAACGTATTAGTGGCAGAGGGAGGAGCGGCGGCATTAGATATAATGCATCAGAATACTGTGCACTTGATCATATCTGACATGAAAATGCCCGCTATGTCTGGTGCCGAATTACTTGAAAAAGTAGCGATATCTTATCCAGATAGCTACCGCATCTTATTAACTGGCTATTCAGATATGGAATCAACAATAGATGCCGTAAACAAAGGTAAAATTCATCGGTATTTACAAAAACCTTGGAATAATGAAGAACTCATTCACACCATAGAACAAGGTCTAGCAAAAGTCTCAATGCAATATGAAAATATCAGATTGCAAAAGCTGGTTAAAAAACAAAATCAGCTACTAAAGGGGCTTAATCAAAACCTTGAAGATAAAGTTAAACTGCGCACCAAACAAATCCAATTGGCGATGCAAAGAATTGAACGTAACAATAACGCCACACAAAAAGTGCTATACAATTTCATCAGTATCAACCCGTACCTGAATGGTGGCTTTGCTAACAGTGTCAGTTTGCTAGCGAAGCGCTTAGCTGAAAAACTATCACTTACAAAGCAACAAACTCATGACATATCCTATGCTGCCTTATTATGTGAAATAGGCCTTTTAGGAACAGATTTATCGCTTTATAACAAGCCATATAAAGAACTCAATTATAATCAGCAGCAAGACTATCTAGATCAAATTAGGATCGCTAAATTAGTACTTGCACCAGCCACCCACTTGAATGATGTGTCGGATATTATCACCTGCCAATTCGAACTTCTTAATGGTTCAGGGCCGAATCAATTAGACAGCGAGCACATTCCAATTGGAGCAAAAATTCTAGCCGTCGCAAGAGATTATTGGCGTTATTCTATGGGTCGTATCACACCAGAAAAAATGAACGACGAAGCTATTTTCAGAGAAATGAATAAATTAGTTGGTACACGTTACGCCGCTGATGTGTTGGATATTTTAGTCAACACCGATAATATTGTTTCTGATAAGTTTGTCGAGAACACTATTGCCACCAATGCACTTGTGCCTGGTATGATATTGAAATACAACATATTTACTGCGACCCATATTCTAGTTTTACCTGAAGGGCATATTTTTAGTGAGGCAACTATATCAAAATTAATACAGTTCGAAAAAAGCCAACCCGAACCATTGAGCTTAATAGTTGAGCCTGAAAAAGCAGAAGCTTAGTTTATATGCTCGGGAATAATATAGTAAAGGTTGTACCCACATTGAGCTTTGAATCAACAGACACCTCAGCTCCATGTGCTTCCAAAATTGCGTAAGAAACAGACAAACCTAAACCCGTGCCTTCCCCCACGGGTTTAGTGGTAAAAAAGGGGGTAAATAGTTGCTTAAGTGTTTCTTCATCCATACCGCTGCCAGTATCTGTTATACGTACCACCACTCCTTTTTTATTTTCGCCATAATCAATTGTCAGTAGCCCTGCGGTCTCCATCGCTTGAGCCGCGTTAACAAATAAATTGACAAAAACTTGCTGTAATTGACCTAAATTCCCCAATATTTTGGGGCAAGCATTTGACATTTTATTGTCAATTTTATGTTCGTATTTAAATAGGTTTCCTGCAATCTTAAGGGCAGCGGATATACAAGTATTCAGTGACATTTCGACTAAGGCTTCATCACCGGCATGTGAAAAACCTTTTAAGTTATCTACGATGCCTTTTACTCGCTCTAAGCCCTCTAAATTAGATTGAAGTATGTCTTCAGAGTCTTCTTCAATGTACGTTAAGTCCAGTGTTTGAGAGATTTTTTCAAACAAAGCGGCATCAAGTGTCTGATTTTTATCAAAAGTAGCTTTCAACTCGTTATTAAATGATTTGTAGTCGGCGAGATAATCCTTTAGAACTTCCATATTCGAGCGTACGAAGGCTATAGGGTTATTGATTTCGTGTGCAACACCTGCTGCTAACTGACCTAGGGATGCCATTTTTTCAGACTGAATCAGCTGCCGGCGAGCTTTTTCAAGTTTATTCAAAGAATCTTGAAGTTGAACATTACGTTTTAATATTCGAACATCAGTTAAGCGTCGGCGGACCCCACTCAAGACGTGCTCTCTTGATGTTTTTAATACAGAAAGTACGTCTGGATTGAAAGCTCCAGTTTTAGTTAAAAATACCAACCAGCCAACCTTATCACCGGATAAAGCAAAGTTGGTGTAAAAAAGTGAAGTAAATACCGCGTGTTTTTCGACACAATTGGGTTCAAGATCCAATACGGCCCAAGAGTCTAACACTCTAGATTCTGCAATAGGTAAAGTAGAATGAATGGCTTTTCTAAATTCATCATTGGGCTGCCAACTATCGTCTAGATGCCAAACGTCGTCTGATTTCCCCTTAACCTCTTTACCTTGTTCGCTTGTAATGTAAGCACCGCAACAAGCTGCACAAAAGGTACCTGTCAAGGCCACAACCTTATCAATCATTTCACTGAGTGGTACTTCTGATGCCACCTTACTCGATGTTTGGGCTAAGTATTCGAGCTCTGACTGCTTCTGAGTGGCGGAGGCCAATGCGCTTTTTAATGATTGATTGGCTTCATATATATCCAAAGAATATTTTTCTAGCTGGTTCTCAGCCAAATTACGTGCCTTTTTTTCCCTTTCAGCTTTACGTTCGAGCACTGCGACTCGTTTCTCTAACTCTTCTTTGGACAAGCTCAGTTCTTTAGATAAAGTAGGTTCATTGGATAACGTCAAATTTTCACTACCTCAATAACACAGCGATTATCTCCCTCGTGCTCACATTCCAGCTGAGAGACTGTTATTTGTTGCCCAGTATGCTCTGCTAAACCATGAACTATACCTTCGCAGAAGAAACATAGTTTACGAGGTGATAGGTAATTAAACGACAAAGTGTTTGCGGTTTCAGACAAGAATTCGAACTCGGGCAATAACGCATCTGGATTGAGTTTCTTTACTTCTACATGAATAAAGTCTTGGACTGCATGTAAAAACTCAAATACGTCTTTAAAGTCATGCGCACCTGCAGGAGCAACATTATATAACTCTTTGAAAACCCATTTCCCAAATGCAAATTGTGCGTCTTTGGATGATATATTTTTTTTCTCTACCACTAGTTGAATAAGTGTGAATAACTCTTGATCGTCATAAGTGCCTACAGAGGTATATATGCCTTCACTGGGTAAATCTGCTTCATCGAGCAGTGTATCCCAAAATTCATCTCCCCAAAGCTCTTCAATAAATTCATTAAATTTTACGAACACTATACCTTTCATAAGCAATCTCTTTTGAAAATTTGAAATTAGTATTGGTTACTTTTTTTTAATTTTCCAGTTATTAATTATATATAAATTAATGAGTTACATCAGTATAAATTGGACCCATCACCTTGTTAAGAACCCGCTATCTAGACATATTTGTCAACTCCTACACTAGCGGCTAGCACAAAGAATTAAGTCGCAATATTGAAACACTTAATTACAGGTTACACAGCTACATAAGCTACTCACCTCCCAAAACAAACGTAAACCATTGATTTTATATACAAAAACACACTTGGAATGATTACTGCTATAACTCACTCGATTTAATAAAAATGTCTATATGACTAGCATAAGTGTAACTAAAGTGAGTAATTTCCATGTTTGAGCAAATATCTAACTATTCAACCAGCACCCAAACCACTAACCCTAAGCTCTACGGGCTGAGTAAAATTCTAACTGTGGGTTACGATCAGAACAAAAGTCAGCGTTTACCTAGCAGCCGCTATAGTTTAAAAATTAGTGTCATTGGTCTTGGTACAACAGGTGCTGCAACTGGAATTGGACTAGCGGCTTTGGGTCATAAAGTGATAGCGGTTGACCATGATCACCGCAAAGTTAATGCGGTTAACCAAGGCCGCGTGTCTTCGGTTGATCTCAAACTCAAAGCACTACTTAAGCAAGTGCGCAGACTAAACAACCTAGTCGCATCATGCGATATGCATCACGCAATATTAAGCTCTGAAGTCACAATGTTATGTACTGGCAATAGTAGTATTCAAAAACCGACTTCTAACTTGAACCTTATGAATTCTGCGCTACAACAAATATCTGCAACTTTGAGTTCAAAACAAGAGTTTCACTTATTGGTTATTTGTCAGACAACTGCGGATGCCGATTTTCAGCGTTTTGTTAGTCTTGAACTAGAATACAATACTGGTAAAACCTTAGGTAAGGACTTTGGATTGTGTTTTATGCCACTAGAACTTAAAGCACATCAAGAAATAAGTGATTTTTATTCACTGCCAAATATGACGGTTAGCATTAGCGATCCAAGAAGTGAAAAATTGGTCAAGAAACTATTTAATGGGTTCAAGAATAAAATAAAATACCTCAGAGTTGTTTGAGGTAAATAGATTAGCTGACTATAAAACCTTTACCATGTAGATACACAAACAGCGCGGGTTATACAATGTAGTACAGAGCAATAAACTTCCTAAGCAATATCTGCGTAACTTTGAGACTGGCGCTGCACTACATTTTATCGAATGATTAACTAAATAGCCTCCAAAACCAGCCTTTAGACAACTCTTCTTCGCAAGTTTTGAGTTGGGTCGCATATCTCAGAGCTCGTGCATTAACGGTTTTTGCTACGTCCTTCAACCATGCTTTGTTATTATGACTGCCGCGGCTATACCCGCCCCACCCTTCATGATAGTTAAGGTACTGCAATTCAGCATTCCATTTAGACACCCCGTTGACTTTATTGGTTTTGCTAATAAACCATCCCATAAAATCCATGGCATCGCTAAAATCTGAACGTTCAGCCCAAGAGTTATCGGTTTCTCGTTTATAGTCATCCCAAGTCGGAGTTTTTGCTTGTGAATAACCATAGGCACTACTCACATGCCCCCAAGGTATTAACCCAAAAAAGAAGTAATCTTTCGGAGGACGAGCTTTCGCTTTAAATGAACTTTCTTGGTACATAATCGACATAGGTACGTGAATTGGTACCCCCCATTTTTCTCTCATGTCGGTCGCCGTCTCGAACCAGTCTCGCTTTTCGGTAAAAATATCACAAATGTTACTAATATTTTGGGGAGGAGTGGTAGTGCAAGCCCCTAAAAATAAGGTGCTAACCATTGTGATAAAAACAACAACAAAAATATGCTGTTTCTTTGTGAACTTTTTATTCATATCCTACTCTTAATTAACGTGTTCTAGTTATTATGTGTTTTCCCTGGTAGTAGCTTTGAAGCCTGATTTTTATCAGGCTTTTTTTTTTAAAGGTTTAGATCAAACATCTGCAACCGAAAAATAACTACTTAGAAAATCGTCAAACGAAACTTTATCTTGCTGTTCAATAATATGTTGTTTTTCAATTGACAATCTGGCGTGCTCAGCCAAAACTTCAGCGTCCATAAATTGATAGTCAGACTCTAGCAGTTGTTTTTTATAGTCTTCTGCCAAAGCTAATCCTAAGGTTCCATTGTCACATTCTTGACTGACTAATTGGTGTAAGATTTTGGCGGAAGGGGTCAAACTGGGATCGAGTATTTTTTGTTTTTCAAGCTGCAACGCAGTTGTAAACTTATCAGTATTATTTGCTTCATCAAGCACCAAAGCCACTTTATGCATATCAGTGAACAACTGCAGAGCCCAAGTCGTTAAGCCCAGAGATTGCCCTTCATTAGAGAGCATAATTTGAGGATCACGACCGTGATCTACCACCGCACGTAAATTCAACTCTGTTTCATGGTATTGCTCTGCATCCATCATTTCACTTGGATGAGTAACACAATACAACAAAAAAACATCAAGAAAGTAGAATTGATTTTCTTCAATACCAATAGCACTAAATGGATTAACGTCTAGTGCTCGAACCTCGATGTAGCTTACGCCTCTTTTATCCAGCGCCACAGAAGGTTTTTCTAATGGCAAAGTGGGTTGTTTGGGTCGAATAGGAGAATACAATTCGTTCTCAATTTGCAACACATTGGCATTTAATTGCTGATACTTTCCGTCCTTTTTACCCGCAAATTTTTGGTAAACTGCAGAAGGCAGGTTAATTGCGGATCTTAAAGAAGCAATATACGAATCGACTTGGTTATAACAAATATTTAAACCAGACTGGGCGCTATTGGTATATCCCAAATCACTCATTCTAAGTGAGGTAGCATACTGCAGGTAAAAAGTGCCCTTTCCTAATTTTTTGAAAGGTAATTTAGTTTCTTTGCCTTTGATAAATGAACCACAAATTGCAGGAGATGCACCATACAAAAATGGGATCAACCAACAAAAACGACGGTAGTTTCTAATTAAAGCAAAATACCCAGCAGAAATTGCGTCTTTATCGGCCTGCTCCCCTGTAGTTTTTTCTAGCCAATTTTGCCAAAATTCATCAGGAAGTGAAAAATTGAAATGCACCCCTGAAATAGCCTGCATCATACTCCCATAGCGGTTTTTTAAGCCTACCCGATAGAGCGTTTTCATTTTTCCTACATTTGACGAGCCAAAGTTAGCCAAAGGGATAGCGTCTTGATTCTCTATGAAACAAGGCATACTCATGGGCCATAATCGTTCATCGCCTATATTAGAAACCGTAAATTTATGCACGTCAGTTAATTGTGCGATGGTTTTTTGCACTGACACTTCTGGCGGTGTAATGAATTCCAACAAAGATTCGGAAAAATCAGTAGTAATGAAGTCATGGGTCAACGCCGAACCCAATGCCTTTTGATGTGGACTCTGCGCCAAACCACCGTCAGGGTTAATACGTAAGGTTTCACGCTCCACGCCGTGACGAATTGCAGTTAAAGTTTGTGCAACTGCTTGGCCCTGTAATACTTTTAAACGTTCTACAAAAGATGTCTGTTTTACTTGCAAAATACCATCCAACTAAAAAAGAAAAACTACTTATGGGTTGTAGTCTACCTGCTGTTTATAAATAAAGTAACTAGGGACTGTTTATCTTCCCAATATAGTCTGCAATTGGAACCTAATTCGACCCGTTATCTCAGCAAAATATTTCGAGTATCTAATTCAGCAATTTATTTGTTAGAATACCTAAGATGATAAAAAGCCGAACTACTTTGAAGGAATCGCCATTTTGACAGGCTCTGATACAGACATTTTTGATACCCAGTTTGCCATGAACCAATTTAGTGGTAATCAATCGTTACTTGTAAAAATTTTAGATAAATTTATTAAGCAATATCAACATTTTGATACTTTGCTAAAAGACTCTATACACCAACAAGATTATAGTGCTGCCAAATTAGAAGTGCATACTGTAAAAGGTGTCAGTGGCAATATTGGCTTGAAGGCATTGCACATTGCTTGTAAAGAGTTTGAAGGCGATTTAGCTAATCAAACAACCGAGCATTCTCTCGATAAATTCTTGAATGTACTTGAGCAAACATTAACTCTAGTGAAAAACTATTCAGCTGAAAATAATGGCGAAGCCACCGCAGATGTTGAGCCTGAACAAGATGACAAAGCAATACTAATCGCAGCCTTAAAACGCAGTGAGTTTATTTCTGATAGTAAAATGAAGAACTTCGGTCCGTCTTTAAATTTGTCTGCCGAAAAACTTGAAGAGCTTAAACTTGCAATTGATAATTTGGACTATGATCGCGCGTTACAATTGTTAGAGTAGTAATAGGTCTTGATAGATTCGATGTCGGCTTCGATAGAAGTATTGTTCGACCACCCAGATTTTGTAATAGTCAATAAACCTTATGCTATTTCAGTACAAAATGAAACGCAGCAATCCGGCATTTTACCCATGCTTTGCCAACAACTTAACGTTGAAAAATTATGGCTGGTACATAGATTAGACAAGATCACTTCAGGGATATTGATTCTCGCAAAAAACCCAGAGGCAGCGAGTGTTTTTGGTCATTTGTTCGAGCATAAACACATAGAAAAATACTATCTAGCGCTCTCGTCCAAAAAACCTAAGAAAAAACAAGGTACCGTCACAGGCGGCATGAAAAAAGTCCGAGACGGAAAGTGGATGTTAGACACCAGTAAAACGTCAGCTGCGGTCAGCCAATTTTTTAGTTTTGCGACTTCTCCAGGTCTTAGGTTATTTTTGGTCAAACCGCTTACCGGTAAAACCCATCAAATTCGGGTGGCCTTAAAAAGCATTGGCAGTCCAATACTAGGGGATAGTCTGTACAAAGGCGAAAGCTCTGACCGCACCTACCTACACGCTTATTGCATACGATTCGCCTATCAACAACAACCTATTTGTGTGATGTGCCCACCTACTATTGGCAAGGTATTTTTGAGGGCTGAGACTCAACAGCAAATTGCAAAATTAACAACGCCTTGGGCATTAAATTGGCCCGTCAATAAATATTATCAACGCGATCATGCTCAATAGTGCCCCCGTTACGCGCCCCAAACTAGCCATTGTTGGTAGCGGAGCCATAGGTGGGTTAATCGGCTTTAAATGCCAGCAACTTGGCTATGATTATCAACATTTAGTTAAATCACAGCAATCACCATTACAGGTGACAGATATATCTGGCGTATCCCATTGTTTGACGCCTGAAATATCACTCATCAGTGAACCACAGCCATTTGACTTACTGATATTACCGGTCAAAGCCTATCAAGTATTGGTAGTGCTCGAGCAGTTGCATTCATACATACAACCTCAGCACATAATAGTGCTGCTACATAACGGTATGGGCACTGTAGAACAAGTAAGAGAAATGTTACCTAACAACCCATTGATTGCTGCGACCACTAGTTACGGGGCATTTAAACCTGATACAAATACCCTAATAGAGACGGGACTAGGGCAGACTCATTTGGGATGGATAAATGACGTTGATGAATCTGTAAAACACGCTATTGAGCCGATACTTTCAGCACTTCTTCCACCTAGTCATTGGCATCAAGATATCAGTTTGGCGCTGTGGAAAAAACTAGCAGTTAATGCAGTGATTAACCCACTTACTGCCATTCACAACATCAAAAATGGCGAACTTAAGAACCCTAAATATCAAGAAACTATCAACAGAATTTGTGAAGAAATTACCAGAGTGATGGATGCCGCCGGTTATTCAGTTAGTCACGCTGAACTAGTTAAAAATGTGTTACAGGTAATCAGCGCGACTGCTAATAATTATTCCTCAATGCATCAAGATATTAAACTGAGGCGTCGTAGTGAAATAGCCTTTATAAATGGTTATGTCAGCGCCCAAGCTACAAAATCACACATCGAGGTGCCTTATAACCAACGAATGTTTGAACAAATAAAGCGGCTCGAATAACTACTACCGCGAATGTTTAAATTGACTGAACTAAATGTCGATTCCTAACAACAAAAAAAGGACGCCGTAGCGTCCTTTTTAAGGTGATTCTGCTAATTATTCTGCTGGTACTTCTGGCTTCATATGCGGGAACAAAATTACGTCTTTAATAGTTGGGCTGTCTGTAAACAACATTACCAAACGATCGATACCAATGCCTTCACCAGCGGTTGGAGGGAGGCCGTATTCCAAGGCACGAATGTAATCTTCATCAAAGTGCATGGCTTCATCGTCACCAGCATCTTTCTCTTCAACTTGCTTTCGAAAACGCTCGGCTTGGTCTTCTGAATCATTTAACTCCGAGAAACCATTTGCTAACTCACGTCCGCCCACAAAAAATTCGAAACGGTCAGTGACAAAACTGTCCTCGTCGTTTCTACGGGCCAGTGGTGAAACTTCCCAAGGATATGCCGTAATGAAGGTAGGTTGATCAAGTTTTTCTTCAGCCGTCGCTTCAAAAATTTCACATAGATATTTCCCTGCACCCCAAATTCCGTCTACTTCCGGCTCTTTGATGTGTAACTGTTTAGCCATGGCTTTTAATTCTGGCAAATGGTTTTCAGGATCATTAATTGCTTCGACATTGGCTTGCGGCCAGTATTTAATGACCGCTTCATTCATAGTTAAACGCGCAAAAGGTTTCCCAAAGTCGTAGTTCACTTCACTAACCACATTGCCTTCAGCGTCTTTAGTAGTATTTTTAACTATGCTAGTACCCAGTACATCCTGCGCTAATTTTCGTAACATTTCTTCAGTTAGGTTCATTAGATCATGATAATCAGCGTACGACTGATAAAACTCTAACATGGTAAATTCCGGATTATGTCGGGTCGACAATCCTTCATTTCTGAAATTGCGGTTTATTTCAAAAACACGCTCAATTCCCCCTACCACTAAACGCTTTAAGTACAGCTCTGGGGCTATCCGCAAGTACATATCAATATCAAGAGCGTTATGATGAGTAGTGAAAGGTTTGGCTGTTGCGCCGCCAGGTATTACCTGCAACATCGGAGTTTCAACTTCCATAAAATTGCGTTCGGTTAAAAAGTTTCGAATACCACTGACTATTTTACTGCGAATAACAAAAGTATCTCGGGTTTGTTGGTTAGTGATCAAATCCACATAACGTTGACGATATTTCGTTTCTTGATCGGCTAAACCATGGAACTTTTCTGGCAGCGGACGTAATGACTTAGTTAATAGTTGGTATTCAGACATGTTTACATACAAATCACCTTTTCCTGATTTGTGTAACTCGCCTTTTACTCCAA
This sequence comes from Paraglaciecola arctica, assembly GCF_018861065.1. Classification (GTDB taxonomy): domain Bacteria; phylum Pseudomonadota; class Gammaproteobacteria; order Enterobacterales; family Alteromonadaceae; genus Paraglaciecola; species Paraglaciecola arctica_B. Next base: position 174,776 of record NZ_JAHKQO010000019.1, on the reverse strand, counting down.
TAATGTCGCCAATATCTAAACTACCGTATCGTTCTTTGATATCTTTTTGAGTATCTTTAGACGCATAAGACTGTATGCGACCCGTCATATCTTGCAATGACAAAAACGGACCACGTTTAGCCAAAATTCGCCCAGCAATACTCACTACTTTTCCTAGCTCTTCTAATGCCGGTTTTTCATAGTCACCAAAAGCTTGCTGCAATTCATCACTGTAAAATTCACGACGAAAGGTATTGGGAAAACCATTGGATTCGCAGTTTTCTCTTATTTGAGAAAGCTTAGCGCGGCGCTCTGCAATCAACTTATTTTCATCTTGTGTTTGTTCGGTCATCAACTTTCCTGATATTTCTTTGCTGAGTAAGGTATTACAGACCAGATTTTAAGCTGGCTTGAATAAATTTGTCTAAATCGCCGTCTAATACGGCTTGTGTATTGTGGCTTTCCACCCCAGTACGTAAATCTTTTATGCGTGAATCATCTAATACATATGAGCGAATTTGGCTTCCCCAACCTATGTCGGATTTGCCATCTTCCATGATTTGTTTTTCTTCATTCTGTTTAAGCATCTCATGTTCATACAGCTTGGCCTTTAACTGTTTCATAGCCTGTGCTTTGTTTTTATGCTGTGAACGGTCATTTTGACACTGCACCACTATATTAGTGGGTTCATGAGTAATCCGCACAGCTGAGTCGGTACGGTTGACGTGTTGTCCACCTGCCCCTGAAGCGCGATAGGTATCGATGCGTAATTCTGAGGGATCAATTTCAATCTCAATATCGTCATCCACTTCTGGATAAGCAAAAACCGAGGCGAAAGAGGTATGCCTGCGACTACCAGAATCAAACGGCGATTTTCTGACTAAACGATGTACACCTGTTTCAGTGCGGATCCAACCAAAGGCATACTCACCGCTAAACTTAATCGTAGCACTTTTGATACCGGCTACATCGCCGTCAGAAACTTCAATTAATTCTGTTTTAAATCCATGGGCTTCGCCCCAACGTAAATACATGCGCAGTAACATGTTGGCCCAATCTTGAGCTTCTGTACCACCCGAGCCAGACTGAATATCTATATACCCATAATTGGCGTCATTGGGGCCAGAGAACATGCGCCTAAACTCAAGCACTTCGAGCTTTTTCATCAATTCGGCTAATTCAGACTGGGCTTCATCAAAGGTATCTTGATCTTCAGCTTCAACAGCTAGTTCAACTAATCCTTCGACGTCTTCACTGCCCTGCTCTAATAATTCTATAGTTTCAACGACCAATTCAAGGGCGACTTTTTCTTTACCTAAAGCTTGTGCACGCTCAGGTTGATTCCACACATCCGGACTTTCTAATTCGCGATTCACTTCTTCAAGACGTTCTTTCTTTTGATCATAGTCAAAGATACCCCCGAAGCGATTCAGCACGTTGTTTTATATCTGCTAGCGCATTGTGTATAGGGTTGATTTCAAACATAAATATTAAGACTGAGATTCGAATAAAAGGACGCGGATTTTAGCGGATTTTGAGGCTAATTAACACTGTGAATTTCAGTATAAAAATTACTTAAAAGCAGGGTCTGTATTTATCAACCAGACTAGCGGCCATTTAAGCTGTTTAATCTCAGTTACTAGATGTTGTGCTTTGTGTGGCTTGCCAACCAATAAAGCGTATTTCGCTTTCAAAAGCATAGCACCTGGCACAATATGTTTGTCTAATTGCAATTCATCCAGATTTTGTTTTAGTAAAGCGACGTTTTCATTAGCTTTATCAAGTTGTCCCAGTTTTTGATAACAATAGGCCATATTAGCAATATGAGATATTCCAATAGCTGCATTATGAAAACTTCCACGGAAGTTAAAATTAGGATGTTGATTAAATAGACTTTCATATAATTGAATGGCTTTAGCGCAATGATTAAGCTGATATGCAGCCATAGCACTGGCAACTTTTATGTTTGGATTATTAGGATTTTGACTTAAGACCGTTTGCAAAACTTGCTCCCATTCCACAGCTTCACCTGATCGCAGCTTAACTAAATGAAGTGCATTTAAATCCACGGTAGGATCGTTTACAAATGATTCAGAAAAAAAGCTGACGGCTTTATCTATTTCATCATTCCAAACATATTGCACGGCCCAAGCACTGCGTAAATAACTATTAGTTGCAGGTATATGCTGGCTAACTTGTTCCATAAGTGTTTGCGCTTCATCCATCCTATTTGTGAGTCGATAAAAATTAGCCAAACCTAAACCACAACCCAAATATTTCGGGAAAAGCAGCATGCAATGTTGAAATTGGCGTAGTGCTTTATTCAAATGGCCGATGGACGTGAGACCGTCTGCCACAGCAAAATTACTAATCGCTGAAAAAGGATTAACTGACAAAGCTGCGCGATGATGAATCAATGCTTCCTTTTTTCTACCTTGCTGCCAGTACATAAACCCCATATTATGCCTAACAACCGCTGAATTAGGGTTAAGACTAAGGGCGCGATTAAATGCTTGTTCAGCCAACACAAAGTCGTCGCTATAAATGTAATATAATCCACTTGCAGCATATGCTTCGGCCAATTCAGGATCTATCTCTAGAGCATGTTCTATCGCTTGTAACGCCTTGACTTTAACTTGTTCTAACGGCACACCTTTGTATTGATGCAATAACAAATAGTTAAATGCGACTGCTGCATGGGCTAATGCATATTCCGGTGACAACTCTACCGCTTGTTGAAATTCTTTTAACGCTAGTTCGTAACCTTCAGATGTTCCCTTAGTATTAAGCGCTCGACCACGTAAATAATGTATATAAGCGTCACCAGAGTTTGGATGAATACGTATTTGTTTTTGCGAAACAAAGGATTGTTTGTGGCTAACCGACTCAACCACGGCATCGCTTATATCTTGTTGTAAACTAAATATATTACCATCAACTGCATTGAACACTTTTGACCATAAATGTGTACCGTCGGTGGCTTTAATAAGTTGCATGGTTATACGCAACATATTTTGTTCTTTACGCACAGAACCTTCTAATATCCACGCCACCTTTAACTGATCCGCTATAGCATTGATACTTGCATTTTTATCGCGAAACGAAAACGAAGATGTCCGTGAAATCACTTTTACATCAGGTACAACAGTCAACTGATGTATTATTTCTTCGGCTAACCCATCAGCAAAATACCGGGTTGTCTCTTGACCATCAAAGACATCAAAGGGTAAAACAGCAATTGAAGACTCAATGTTAAGCTGGTCATCCTTTATGACGAATGCGCTAAAACTCCAAATGAATATTACAGAAATTAACGCTAAAGCTCCTAAAGCGTAATAAGAGCGATTTCTAACACTTTCTACGCTTTTTTCGGTAGCAGCGCTTTTACTTTCAAGCCACTCAACTTTTGGGACAAGTCGATAACCTTTCTTCGGGCGTGTATCGATATATTGAGGGTTTTCAGGATCATCGTCTAAGGTTTTTCGCAGCAAAGAAATCAAGTTATACAGTGAATGATCGGCAACAAAACGACCATGCCATATGGTCTCTTGAATTTGTTGTCTCGAGACTAACTCGCCATCCGCCTTAGCAAGGATAATTAAAAGCTCCATTGCTTTTGGCTCAATATGCTTTTCGTTACCGTCAAAGCACAACAAATTATCTGCTGGGCGAGCGACCCAGTTGCCAAACTTAAAAAACGCGGCCATTTAGCGTCGCACCATAATATAGAAATCTCTTAATACCTAGAGTATTAAAGATAAACAATTATAGGAAACAGATCACATCATGGAAGGAAAATTACCTGAATTAAATGAGTATTTGGATATGCATAAAACCGAACGGGTATATATCCTAGACAGCATGAAATAATATATTCAAAACCGACCTGAAAATGCCTATCTTCTGGAGGACAAACATTCTCAAGTCATTGTAGGTAAAAAGTTACACCATTCTTGATAAGCAAAGGGTGTTAATTTATGGTGGCCGTTTGCTCTGCTTCAAACTCCCACGCCCCAGATAATAACGATGTGGTACCTTTGACGGTAATTGTCATTGACTCTTCATCAGTCCTGGTTATGGTTGAGTGCATATTAAGTGCAGGATGAATATGTCCTGTGTCAGGTACCGCAGATCCATTAGAAACACTTATTGCCACTGTCACTATTTTACCCGCCAATGGAGGGTTTGCTCCGATAGCTAAACCTCCATGTAAGGTTAAATCAAATTGTTCACTGTTTGCCAATGGTTCTCCTCCGTTATCTAAAGGGCCACTTAAAACAACATGAATAGGATTTATTTGATTATTACCACTAGCATCAAATACTCCCTCGGGATCATCTCCATCCCCTAACCCAAGTGAATCTGCTGTCGCAATCCAATTTAAAACGTCACTGATATAGTCCAAATCATTATTGGCTTCCATTTGCCCATAAGCGACTTTAATCGCATTTTTCAGCCCAAAAGTAATCAATGTATTTGCATCACCATGAAGGTCTTGCATTTGTGATGCGTCTTCATCAACTCCCATTTGTGATGTTAAAGCTAACCATTGAAGATATTGACCAATGGCTGAGTTAAGGTATTGCTCATTATGCCGAGCATAAATCAGTAATGGTACCACACTGTCCCGATACCACACTTCGAGTTGCTCGGTGATGGCATCCATGTCTGGCATCGAATTACCTTGTCCTGCAGCACTAAGAATGTTGATTAATTCCTGTTCTACATTCTCTTGAATTTCCGTTGGTAACACTGGCGCATTTGATACTTGCCCCGGCGCGGCGAAAGTACTGGGATCTAATTCCGGGCGCCAAGGTTGTGCAGGAATTACGCTAGGTCGAGATGTCGTCTCGCTTGAACCTGACGGGTTCGACGAAGTTGGAATACCCCACGCATTTTTTGTTGCGTCCTGTACATCTGCTGATTTGCCTTGTGATTTTTCAATGGCAGATGTTGCTGCGCTTGAAACTGTAGGATTACTTGGTGGTTTAGCCGCTTGAGCGGGAGCCTTACTCATTAGTTGTTGAGCCAAAGAAGCAACGGTTTTGCCAATATCGGTAGCAGAAGACAATGTTTTGCTGGCAGCATCACCTGTCATGCCAGCTGCTGAGTTGGCGGTACTCGCCGCAAGGTCTGCCAATCCTCCAAGAATTTTAGTCAGTTGACCAGATTTCGACATATCACGGAACATATCGCCGTTTTGTAATGCCCCAAGCACACTTGCTAAACCAACCGAGTTTTGAAACTCTGGGGCTGATGCCATCGAAAGACTGGCATTAGGTACAACAGGATCAGTGGGCAGAGGTGTCTCATTTCGAGGCGCAGTTGAAATCGGTAAAATTTGCGGTGCTTGGTGCGGAATGGGCGAATCTTGCCAATTCCAGTAACGTTCAGGGTCAACATATTCAGCAGCGTTAGAACGCCCAAGAACGGCCTCAGAAAAAACACCTGCACCAGGTAGATAAACAGAATTACATACTGAAAGATCATTCAAATCGTCTTCAAATCTATTTTTAAGCGCTGATGGCCATAAAAGTAATGAAAATAAATCAAGCAATGTGTCTGAGTCGGCCGATTGTATTAGGCTGGATATCTGTTGAACCACATCCAGTTCGGAAATCTTTTCGAATATATAACTAAGAATAGCTTGATCCACTCCATGGCTTTCGTCGTCACTATCGGCTTTAATTTTCTCGAAGAATTTTTTTATATTCTCAATATTGTATGTTTTCATTCGCAACAAAACACTGTCGCCAGAAATCCCAATAGGCGTGGTATGAGCTACCGCATGTAAAGGAATTTGGCCTTGTTCACCCGCGCTATCGCCTCCGATTATAAGACGATCTAAAATCCATGTTAATCTACCCATCTCCATTCCAGACAAGATAATCATAGTGAATCGGTATGGCTCTCGCTTAACAGCTGCCAACACTTGCTCTTTCCATTGTGCAAGCTGTGCGAGTAACGCTTCATGTGCCGCTTCACCGTCTATATTGGCTTGTATCGCCTCTTCATATTCAGCAAGCGCAGTTAAGTAATTTTGATTTGCTGATTCATTGTCACTTATTTGTTCTGATAGAGGATCCCAAGGATAAGTTTTTGAGCCATGCCCTGACGAGGTATAAGGCAATTGTGCGTTTGAAACAATATATTCACCTTCAAAAACTTTTACCACTGGTTCGTAACTACCACTAGCCGTCAATAAATTAATTTCAACGCCATTGCTATCAAAAATATCTATCGCCGAATTGACGGTAACTTTTACGCTTGTTATTGCAAACGCATCATCAACTCTATTGAACTTTGCAATAAAAACTGTTCGTGAATTATCTTGGTCGTGTAGTCGAATAACGTTAAAAGGAATAATAAAATGATCGTTTACTTTTATTTTCAGCTCTGCGGTTAGCGTGGAATCATCAAAACCCAAAGTGAGCAAATCAAGCCACTCCATATCCCATAACACCTCCAATCTAAGGTCAAAGCTCGGACTCGTCTTCACGACTAACGCTTCTGGAGCCAAAGGTTCATCCGGTATATCAGCCGGCACGAACTCGTCTGGGGGCGGCTCGACAAAAACATGATCTCCTTTCGTTTTTAAATCCTCGGAAAGTCCCTGTCGAATAGAGTCCCAAAATTCATCAACTAACTCCTCCTTATCTAAAGGTAGTGCGCCAAAGGGTAAATATAAAATGGGCGCGGTGTTTTGTAATTCTGTCACCGTATCGTAGCTATGGAGTATTTCGTAATACTCCATATTTAGCGCATGCATATGGTTATAATTGGTAATGTTAGACGTGCGTACTCCCAAGGTTTCTTGTTGTATATCTTCGGTAACAACGGTAGACCAAAGGGAGCGAATAAGGGCTGACTGTTGGCTAGTAGACTGGGCAATACGCTGATTGGTTTGCGCCATAATATCGCGATCACCTTCGCTTTCGGATTCAATCATACCTATGGCTTGCGCTCCTGCGAACACTAAACCACCAGCAATTACACCGGCTCCCGCCCCTATTGCTGCACCAACAGCGGTGCCTACTCCTGGTTCAACCAAGGTACCCACTACACCTCCACCGACTCCACCCACTAATGCTCCTGCTGCAACAAATGCTCCTCCTGTTACCAATGTATTGGCTTCAGTTTTCGTTTTACCCGCTTGGTGTTCGAGGGCGACAGCAGTTGCCACTTCTTGTAAAGCTAGATTGTGGTCTTGGTTACTTATTAACTGCTCGTTAGCTTGTGTGTCTTCTTGACGCCGACCTTGTTGACGACGACGTAAATCAATCACCGCAATATTACGCGATTCTCCCGGAGCCAACGACAAACTGTAAACCACTTCGCCCAGTGCAGTACCTTTGCTTTTCCATTTTTGAAGATGAGACGCTAAGTAACCTAAATGCAAGACTGGACAAGGATTACGACTGAATATATTAATCAACGGATCGTCATTAGGCTTCTCACCATAATGTTTTTTAGATGCACCGCAGCTATCATTAAAACTAATGGATAAGGCGCGTAAATCTTTCTCCCGAATAAATGTGGAATAGCGATGAGAATGCACAGCAGTGCCTACCATCTTAGGTAACAATTCCTCAGGAGCAGAAGGCCGTTCGCAGAATCGATGATGACAACCCAAACTTGGATTGATTGATGCCCCAACTTGCGGACTATCTTTGACATTTGCATCATTTCTGCCATGAGATGCAGCCGATGCCCCAGCGGCTATTTGGTTAAGATCGATTTCTTTTTTTAATGGGCGACTGAAATCAGTAGCTGTCGTTTGTGCTCGATGAGTTGGCATAAAATATTCCTTTTTGTACCAAGCCAATATTTAATTTAACAAAACTGACTGTGGCCAAGTTCAATTTGGCTTTAAGTACTATTCAGATGACTTCCCTGCTACATCAGCGCTAAAACAAAACCGGTATTTACAACGGAATAAATAACAAATTATGGGAAAAAAAATCTAAGGTTTAACTAAGGAAAGTCTAAGTTTGATAAATATTTAAATATTGCTAGTCGTTTTAGTACAACCGCGAATGGCGCTAAAGAATCAACTTCGCCATCAAATGTGTTTACGTTTCTCGGCATACCAATACGTCATGAAGTCATGGGTAATCGCTTGTTGAATTTCTATTGCTCGCTCTGTTGGACAAAATATTGTCACTTCTACAATGTTATCGCCAATCTCAGATGTAGACACGGTAATGTGTGGTTCAGGGCCAGCTATATTAACGTCTAGTCGCCTTTCTAACATTTGATTGTAGCGCACAGCAACATCATGAAAATCTGCGCAGTAAGCATTAGCATTTTTAATTACCTTTTGAATAATACCGTAAGGATTAACACTTTGATCGCGGACAATTTGAAAATGGTGGGTCGCATAACGTTTTAAAAAGTTTAAGTTCTTAATTGGGCTTATCATCAACTTGTTATTGGGAATAAATAACGTTTTACCTGTGTACTCATAGGTTTTTATGTCTACTTCCAATAAGGTACTTTTGATCCAATCTGTGGCAGATACCTCTCCTACAAATTGTTCAACTTCAATCCAATCACCAATACGAAACGGCCGAGTCGACACTAAATAGAAAAAGCCAATAATGCATTGAATAAACTCTCGAGTCGCCAACACTATGGCAACCGAAAAAGCAGCGATTGAAAATGCAAACTTTTGCATCTCCTCAGCCCAAAGGCTAAATAAACTCACTATCAGTACAAAATTAAGAAAATTCTTAACATTGTTAACTAAATCTCTTCGGTCCTCTCCTTTACTTTTAGCTTGTTTACGCACTAATTTTACCAATACGTATTTAATTAACAGTGCTACAAACGTAATAGTAAAAGTTAGGATCAGTTTATTGTCAAAAATGTTCTTAATAAGTTCCATATAACTCTTTGGATTGTGTATGCGCTAAAAACGCAAAGTATACACAACAATGAAGTCCAGCTAAATTTGATTTAGACCCTAAGTAAAATAACACTTTACGTTAAGCTACAGCTGCACGTAATATGCAAAACTTAAGCGTTTTGGGGGTGCAACGGTAATTAGAAATTCACATATAAGTGACGGGCATTGTTATTCTTTCTGCTACAAAATGCCAAACCTAATAAAAATAAAGGACCAGGCCAAATGAAAGAACTTGAAATTGGTGGAATAGAGATAAAACGCGGTGAAACCAAACGCATTGAGTTGCCAATGCCTCCTTTGTATACAGATACAAGAATGTCCATGCCAGTGCATGTGCAGCGTGGCAAGCGAGAAGGCCCCATAATGTTTGTCAGCGGTGCGGTTCACGGCGATGAATTAAATGGTATAGAGATCGTCAATAGGTTACTAAAAAACAAAGCTTTAAAATCTATACGTGGCACCTTAATTGCGGTGCCTATTGTTAATGGTTATGGAGTGCTAAATCAAAGCCGTTACCTACCTGACAGAAGAGATCTAAACCGCAGTTTCCCAGGTAGTTCCAAAGGTTCTATTGCTGGAAGGTTGGCGCATTTATTTTTGAACGAAATAGTGACTAAATGTGATGTAGGGATCGACTTGCACACTGGCGCAATTCACCGTAGTAACTTACCGCAAATTCGAGCTGATTTAGACGACCCGCAAACGTTAACCATGGCAGAATCGTTTGGATTACCGGTATTACTTAATGCTGACATTAGGCCAGGCACCCTTAGGCAAGCTGCTGGAGATGCAGGCGTAAAAGTTCTACTTTATGAAGCAGGAGAAGCCCTCAGATATGACGAATTTTCTATTAGAGCGGGAGTAAAAGGCATAATTAATGTCATGCGCGAAATCGGCATGTTAAATAAACGCCAACGCAAAGGTCATAAAATATCTCAGTTTGTGGCACGTCAAAGTGGTTGGGTACGGGCAACGGAAAGTGGTTTTGTTAGCCACGTTGCGCAACTAGGTGACCATGTGAATAAAGGTGGGATCTTAGCCATAATTGCAGACCCCTATGGTACCGAATTGTGTAAAGTCTTGTGCCCCGAAGAGGGTGTAGTGATTGGCAAGCAAAATATCCCTTTAACCCAAGAAGGTGAAGCTATGTATCACATTGCTTATTTCAGAAAACCTGATTCAGTGGCCGAACATTTAGGGTTACTACAAGATAATTTGCAAGATGAATTAGGTGTTGATATCCCTACCATTGTTGAATAAAGAGTAACCCTGATGACTGAAAAACATTTGGTTGGTGCACTTGAATTGTGTGATTTACCACAACTTAAATTACTCGGCTTAGAAGCTAGAGTTGACACTGGCGCGACTACGTCTTCACTCCATGTAGACAATATTGTTAAATTTAAAAAAGGTGATGAAAAATGGGTACGATTTGATATTCACCCTGACGCCCATGATGTGAACAAATTGATGCAAAGAGAAGCAAAAGTTAAAAGTGTACGTAAAGTTAAAAGCTCTAACGCCACCAAACAAAGGCGCTACGTAATAGAAACCGATATTTTTATAGCAGACATGCAATGGAGTATTGAGCTTACACTAACAGACCGCTCTGAAATGAAATACCTGATGTTACTTGGCAGAGAAGCCATGTCTGGACGCTTAATTGTTGATCCAGAACATGAATTTCTATTGACCGAAGCCAATAATCATTAACTGATATGACAGCTCTATTCACTCAATGAGTGGACCCCTAACTAAGCTTAACCTTGTAACTTAGTTAGGGTTTCTACTAGCTCTTTACCTAGGGACTTTAACGCCTTTTCGGTTTTTTCATCGGTGATATTTCCATCACTGTCAAATTTGGAAAATGCGCCACTTACCGCTTTTTGATTAGGCAACACCATAGTTCCCAAGTTTTCAAGTAACATACGTAATACTACTAAAACCCGCATTCCTCCTAGTCCACCGGGTGACGCCGCCATAATAGCTGCAATCTTACCTCGATACGCTGCCATAGGGGCTTCGTCAGCGGTTTTTCTTGAGGCCCAGTCAATCGCATTTTTGAACAAACTACTGTAGGAGCTATTGTATTCTGGAGAGGATATCAAAAAGCCATCATGACTAATGAGTAACTCTTTGAAGTTTTGCGCCTCAACCGGCATACCTTTTTCTGCTTCTAAATCTTCATTAAAAATAGGCAGATCAAAGTCTTCTAAATTAACAATCGTTACCTCAGCACCGGCTTCTTGCGCGCCTTTAGCGGCAATAGCGACGACTTTTTTATTGACTGAATCTTTTCTACCACTACCAGCAAAAGCCAGAATTTTAACCATGTTGTTTGTCTCAAATTAGATAAATATATCAGAACTAATGGTGAGGTCAGTGTAAGTAACTCGCCCACTCCTATTAATCAGCTCATTACATTTTTTTCATCGTTTCAATACCTAACAAATCCAATCCAGACTGCAAAGTTTTGGCTGTCAATAGAGCTAACATTAAACGACTATTTCTGGTTTTTTCATCAATGCCCTCTTTTAATATTGGGCAAGCTTCATAGAAACTCATAAACAAACTGGCTAACTCATAGATGTAGCTACACAATACATGGGGTGTTGCTTCGCTTGCAACTTGCTCAATGGCTTCAATATATTGCATTAACTTCACAGCTAGCAGTTGTTCTTGCGCCGCATCTAGTTGGATATCTTGTTGCAAATTCTCTATATCTAAATCGGCTTTTCTAAAAATGCTTTGAATACGAGCGTAGGCATATTGTAAATAAGGCGCGGTATTACCTTCGAAACTGAGCATGCTGTCCCAATTAAAGATGTAATCCGTAGTACGGTTTTTACTTAAGTCAGCGTATTTGACTGCTCCGATACCGACTTTGTCAGCGACAACCTTACGCTCTTCGGCGGTTAAATCGGATTCACGTTTGTTGATCAGTTCTTCAGCGCGCTCTATCGCTTCATCTAATAGTTCAGCCAACTTAACCGTACCACCGGTTCGAGTTTTAAAAGGTTTTCCATCGCTACCTAACATCATACCAAACGGGCAATGCTCATAGCTTTGATTATCATTGATAAATCCAGCTTTTCGGGCAACCAGTTCTGTTTGTTTAAAATGTAAAGACTGACGAACGTCAGTAAAAATTAGTGTGCGGTCCGCACCTAAAACACCATTTCGATAACGAATAGCCGCTAGATCTGTAGTGGCATACAAATATCCGCCACCCGACTTTTGTACAATATAAGCAGCTGGATTACCTTCTTTGTCGGCCATTTCTTGCAAAAATGCCACTTGCGCACCTTGACTTTCGACCACTATGCCAGAGGACTTAAGCTCAGCGACAGTTGCCGCTAAATCTTTATTGTAGGCACTTTCGCCCATTATATCGCTACGTTTGAGACTCACGTTAAGTTTGTCGTAAACCTGCTCACTATGAGCAATTGAAATGGAGACAAAAGTTTTCCATAGAGATAAACATTCAGAGTCACCACTTTGCAATTTGACTACGTTTTCACGGGCCCTATCAGCAAAACCGTCTTCACTATCAAAACGAACTTTAGCCGCTCGGTAAAAATCTTCTAAATCAGACAGCGCAGTTTCAGCCACACCATCAGCGGCTAACTTATCATTAAGGTGGGTTATTAACATGCCAAACTGCGTCCCCCAATCTCCCATATGATTTTGACGTATCACTTTGTGTCCCAAAAACTCTAATGTTTTGGTAACGGCATCGCCAATAATGGTGCTACGCAAATGTCCAACGTGCATCTCTTTGGCGAGGTTAGGTGCGGAGTAATCAACCACTACGGTTTGCTGTTTCTCAGCTTCGATACCAAGACGATTATCAGCGTTTGCTACCTGCAGTTGTTGCGCTAGCCATAGAGGATTCAAGTAAATATTAATGAATCCTGGTCCTGCAATTTCGAGCTTTTCTGCTTCGTCCTTCAGATCAACAGCCTCGACAAGTTTTTGTGCAATATCTCGCGGCTTTTGATTCAAGACTTTTGATAATGCCATGGCACCATTAAATTGGTAATGTCCAAATCCAGCGCGAGTGCTGCGACTCAGTGGTGCTGGAGAGTTTTCTGGTGCGCCAATTGCGATCAGCGCAGCTTTAAATTTTGCTAATAAAAGTGTTTGTATATTCATGTTTAATATCTATCTAACCTGCCTAGGTTAGTGCTCTCTAGTATTATGGAATTCGATTTCGGGATAACGTTCTTGTGCTAAAGATAAATTCACCCGAGTTGGCGCAATATAAGCTAAATTATCGCCACCATCTAAGGCTAAATTGGCTTCGGCTTTACGCCTAAAGTCATCTAATTTAGCTGGAGTTTCGGCTGTTACCCATTGTGCAGTGTAAACATTAATATGTTCGTACATCGCATCAACGTTGTATTCGCCTTTTAATCTGGCGACTACAACATCAAACTGCAAGACACCTACCGCACCAACAATTAGGTCATTGTTTTGTAATGGCCTAAAGACTTGCACCGCCCCTTCTTCAGAAAGCTGAATCAAACCTTTTTGCAATTGTTTTTGTTTAAGAGGGTCTTTCAAACGGATACGTTTAAATAATTCAGGGGCAAAGTTCGGAATACCGGCAAATCGGAATTTTTCGCCAGCGGTAAACGTATCGCCAATTTGAATTGATCCATGATTGTGTAAACCAATGATATCACCTGCGTAAGCTTCTTCTAATAAAGCTCTGTCGCCGGCCAGAAAGGTTAAAGCGTCAGAAATTCGTACATCTTTACCTATGCGGCTGTGATGCATTTTCATGCCTTTTTCATACTTACCTGACACGATTCGGCAAAATGCAATGCGGTCCCGGTGTTTTGGGTCCATATTCGCTTGAATTTTAAACACAAAACCACTGAATTTTTGCTCGCTCGATTCCACTTTACGATCACTGGTTTCACGGCCTTGAGGCAACGGTGCCCATTCAATTAAGCCATCTAACATATGATCAACCCCAAAGTTGCCCATAGCCGTGCCAAAAAAGACTGGAGTCAACTCACCCGCTAAAAACTCTTCGTGATTAAATTCGTGAGATGCACCTTGAACGAGTTCAAGCATGTCACGCAATTCTTCTGCGTAAGTACCAATTGCGACATCTAGCTCAGGATTATCTAAACCTTTCACTATACGTACGTCTTGAATGGTGTGTCCCATACCAGTTTTATACAGGATAGTTTCATCGCGAAGTAAGTGATACACACCTTTAAACTCTTTACCCATGCCGATTGGCCAGGTAATAGGTGCACATTTTATATTGAGTACATTTTCTACTTCATCTAGTAAATCGATAGGATCACGAGTATCCCTATCCAGTTTATTCATAAAAGTGATAATTGGCGTATCGCGTAACCGGGTCACGTCCATTAATTTAATGGTACGTGCTTCTACACCTTTAGCGGCATCAATAACCATCAAGCATGAATCAACCGCAGTTAATGTACGATAGGTATCTTCAGAAAAATCTTCATGGCCCGGGGTATCTAATAAATTAACTAGGTGGTCGCGATAAGGGAATTGCATCACTGAAGTAGTGACCGATATACCCCGCTCTTTTTCCATTTCCATCCAGTCAGACTTGGCATGTTGCCCTGACTTTTTACCTTTAACAGTCCCTGCTTTTTGTAAAGCGTTCCCGAATAACAGTACTTTTTCGGTAATGGTAGTTTTACCCGCATCCGGGTGAGAGATAATCGCAAAAGTGCGGCGTTTATCAACTTCTTGTTGGAAAGACATGGAATACTCTTAAGTGATGTAATTACTAAATAATTTGGCCGCGCATTGTATATGACTCCGATAAAAAAGTCGCTTATCAGAACTCATTTTATGGTTTAGAGACTGCTTTGATCTGATATCGTGCTTTTAACTATAAAAAAAGCAGATATTGGTACTATTTGTTATTAGCCTTACTATTTACTAAAACCTTCGTTTAATTTATATTTGGCACTGGTAAATTTTTTGCCATAATTTAATCAATGTTTTAATAAAGTTAACTAATTTAGGTGTTTTATTAGGTAGCTGGGCAAAAAGTAGCCGAATAAAATAATTAAAATTCACCGTACACCATCAGGAAACGACTTAACATGTCTCGTAGAAAAATGTTTAGTGGTGCTCAACTTAGGTCTTTACGTAAAGAAGCGGGCTACACGCAAGAAGAACTTGCTCACCGAGTGGGCATTAGCCGTGAAACTGTCTCTGCTATTGAAAATGACAAACCTGAAACCATGGACAACATTGGAGTTGCAGTGGTGAATAAGTGGTGGTCTATTTGTCGGCAAACGGCTTCGGAACAAACTCGTGAATCTTTCTTCTCTACAGTTATGGACTATTTTGGCTTTAACTTAAGCTAATCTTGTTTTAGTCTAGGCGCATGATTTTACGCGCCTATCTTCCTAGATTAATAACAGCTCTTTTTGGAGTGTTGTTTGTCTCTGCCAGTATTTATACGTTTGGAAATGCTCTGGTTTTCGACAGACTATTTCTTGGCGTCATTCTGTTTACAGCAATTTTATGTAGGCAAGACGTAAACGTCTTAAGTGTCATTGCAATCATATTTTTACAACACATAGTAGAAGAGTTTGCTTGGCTATATTTACCCAGTAGTTACATTATCAAAGGGCTCATTTACCTATCTGGCTTTTGGTTAGTTTATTACTTTTGGTATGACTGGACATCCAAGATTTTGCTGTTATGTATAGTTTTAGGTGTGTCAACAGAAGTATATTGGTTTGTCGTTGCCTACGATCCCCCGCAAACGTTTTGGTATGTTTGTATCATTATTATTTGTATTTCGGTTAGGCATTTGGTTTTTCTTAGGGTAAATATGGTCGAGCACTATATCTCCCCAAAAGCCAAATCAATAAACTTAGATTGGGTACTCTATAAAATTAACGCATTGATTATCATCGCTCAAGCGACGGTTTTGTTAGAATATTACCTTAGACACATTTTGGGGTTTCAAAACGCATTGTTGGCCTACGAATCGTTGCCCTATGTGATACATGCCCTCTCTACTTTGCTGATTTGGGCGACTTTCAACGAAAGTTACAAACAACTTTTTCCAAAGTTAATTAAAGCATAAAGCTCTACATTCCATTTTAAAACCTTCATAATTGTTTTTAGGCAATTTTGTCTAAATCAACAGGAGTTTTAAAATGAAAAATTTATATTTAAATATGTTTCTATTGATTATCGGATTAGTCATATCAAACGATTCTATTTCAGCGATTGGTGCTAAAACCAAGCCACCAGCGAACACCGCTGAATACATTGCAGCCATAGGCGCCAAAACCAAACCTCCAGTTAGCAACGTTGAATTCATTGCTGCAATAGGTGCTAAAACCAAGCCTCAAGTCGACAACGTTGAATTCATTGCAGCAATAGGTGCTAAAACCAAGCCTCCAGTCAACAACGTTGAATTCATTGCTGCAATAGGTGCTAAAACCAAGCCTCCAGTCAACAACGTTGAATTCATTGCTGCAATAGGTGCTAAAACTAAGCCTCCAGTTAGCGATGTTGAATTCATTGCTGCAATAGGTGCCAAAACCAAACCTCCAGTCAACAACGTTGAATTCATTGCAGCAATAGGTGCCAAAACCAAACCTCCGGTCAGCAACGTTGAATTCATTGCTGCAATAGGTGCCAAAACCAAACCTCCAGTTAGCAATGTTGAATTCATTGCGGCCATAGGTGCTAAAACTAAGCCTCCGGTCAGCAATGCTGAATTTATCGTGGCCATAGGTGCTAAAACCAAACCTCCGGTAAGCAACGCATAAAAATTGGTGGCTGACTTTTCAATTGGGCATGCTGCTAACTAAAGATTCTTTCGCCTCTATGGAGGCGAAACTATTTTTTATAGAACTAATACTTAATAACTATACGAATCATAAACTTACCCAATAAAGAGAAATTATTTCACCTCGTGGAGTCAAATCCACATTTTTATTTGTACTCTTACCATGAACATGAAAGCAGAGAACAACAATAATAATTATCTATTTCTTTGCTGTAGTATCAATAATCACAAGAGGAACCAAAAAATGTATATTAACGGTGCAGATCTAAGAAAAATGCGTCTTGATGCTGGGTTAACTACTGTCAAAATGGCTAAGTTAGCTAATGTAAAAACACGTAAGACTTACGAAAATTGGGAAAAGAATATCGGTGCGCCAAGCATGAACCAATTTATCGCTATGTGTGTAGGCTGTAACTACAACTCTTCTAAGTTTGTGAAGTTAGCGGTTGACCGCCAAGACTCGACAGAAAACCTAAATGTTACGGCAGCACGTCGTTAAATATAAGTTGGGGGGACGTCCCCCCTCTCATCCTTTATTAATAAGCATTTGAATTTTTCGGTTTACCCTAAGTAACAACACATTATCAAAGCGTCTTCCTTACCTTTTTTACTTGGATAATAATTCATTCTCTGCTCTACCAACATAAAGCCCGCGTTTTCATAGAGGCTGATTGCAACAGAATTAGATTCGCGAACTTCTAGCCAAATTTGTTGGATTTTATTTTGGTGACAATGCTCCATAAGATGACTTAATAAGGTTCGTCCCACACCTTTTCCTCGATGAGTTGACCCTACGACTATGTCCATTAATGTCACTTCGTCTAACACTTGCATTCCAATATAGTAACCTAATGGTTGATTATCTTGATCCAAGGAATATGCAAAGTAAGGCTTAGTTAAACAGTCTTCGAATATTCTGCGGGTCCAAGGAGAGAATTGCCCTTGTTTATGAAGTTCATAATATGGACCACAATTTTGTGCTGTTAAATGCGAGAAATGGGGCTGCATCGGATTCAAATCATCCAACATCGGTTAATTTTCAATTGCTAAACTGGCGTTTTGAATTTGCATCCAAAGTCGCTTTTTTATGCTCGGATCACTTAATTCTGTCAATGTCGGAGTAATCAATTGATTATTCTCAAAACTTACCTTTTCAGCTAGATTCCAACTTAGCGGGAAATCAGAGAAGTCGCTGAGTTGCTCAGTTGCAACGTATTTAATCTCTTTAGTTTCGAGTCCTAGTGCGAGTAGTACATCTGCAAAAATTTGATGTTTAGTTGCACTTTGCGAACAGGTCACTAATACACAATCTGTACTTTCTTTACTTTGGTTTTTCTGTGTTTGTGCTTTAAGTTGTTTTAACTTGACTAAGGCGTCAGTTCGCGACACAACTTCAGGCGCCGATTCAATAAGGTCGTTTTTTTGATTGTCGTCTTGAATTTGATCGAGGTTTGTATCAGTTAACTTCCATGATGTGATCCCCATTTCATTTAAAATGGCACGTTGGTATTCACTTAATGCAAGATGAGAGGTAGATTCCATTTAAACAGACTAGCATGAATTGACTTGAAATAACTGACGATTTAAAAGTGGCAGGAGTGGAGGGATTCGAACCCCCAACCATCGGTTTTGGAGACCGCTGTTCTACCAATTGGAACTACACTCCTGCTGACGGGCTGAATTATACTGACGGATAACAAAAGGTAAAGTGATTTTGCTTTCAGTATCGGTTTCTGCTGTTTGACTGCGCACTTAATGAACTAAAAACGCGTTACGTTGAATAGCAAAGCTCACTTTCAGACCCTAGCAGCTTGATACCAAAGTTTGTAGGTAAGCTCAACTAAGGGTTTCATACGAGTCACCTTATCAACCACTTCGGATAATCGTTGATGACTATATTGGGCATAGAATGCGCATAAACTGGCTTCGTTTGTGCAGCTAAAACCATTTACAACAGCACATGATGCTATATCAAAATACGGACATGATATAGCGCAGTATTCCCAGTCAAAAATCTTATTGGGGTGCTCATGAGTAACGTGGGATAAGGCTAAATCATTGTGACAAAACACTGTTTTAGTTGCGCACGCTTGATACCAAGTGGACGTATAAGTATCGAGCTTTTGCTGCATCGAATCTGATATCTCTACGTCAATGAGATTCAAATAATGTTGCCATTGGCTTGGCAAATCCAGTAATGGGGCATCTATTTTGATGTTATGTAACTTGGATAATGCGGCCGCCAAACCTTTAGTAATAATTAAGCTAGAATCCCCGACTTGATCTAAGGTAGTCGAATCAAGCCACTGATCAATTTGAAAACTCAGTGAATCTGATAAATAAACCGGTTTAACAGCCATTCCCTTAGCAGCAAGTTCAGTTTGAATATCAAATAGCTTTTTTCTATCCAAGTTAGCGATTTTATCTGACTCGAACGTTTTAACGAAATACTTTTGGTCGGGTGTTTGCAGAGTATAACTGCTGTTAACCGCTCCCCCATTAAGAGCGATGAGTTGAAAGTCAGAGTGAACAAATTTCAATTCTCTTAGCTCAGCTAACATCTCAAACTTTAAGTCTTTCATGCAGCCTCGTGTCGGCTTTGAACGTTAGCAGGAGTGAGACGCCATTGCATAAAGCCATATATCGCAAAGCCGGTGTAGCAGACAAACAATATTGCAGTTAACGCTAAGTCTTTGGCAAAATAAAGATACGCAGCAAACAGATTGATAACAATCCAATACAACCAATTTTCTCGCACCTTATGGGCCACTAAAACTGTTGTAAACAGACTAAACACCGTTATGAAAGCATCAAGATATATATAATTCGCATCCAACACAGAATTCGCAAAATGACTTAAAATTATTGCACAAACGGCCAATCCGATAATAGATACAATATGTTTATAGATTGACCAAGATTGCACCGAAATACTATCTGCCGTATTATCGCGCCACTTGTACATTCCATAGACAGCCATAATCAAATAATAAAAATTCAGCGCGGTATGAAAAGGCAAAGATACATTCCAAAACAACCAAATGTATATGCCGGTACTGACCAAAGCACAAGGCCAGCACCATATATTTTGCCTCGCAGCTAACCATACATAAGCAACAGCCAAAACTACCGCTACTCCCTCTAATATTGACGTTGCTGCAAGTTGTGCAAGAAAACTGTCCATTAGATTTCAGTACTCATTTTTTCGCCATTCAAGAATTTGCAAACGAAAATAGCCTGCCCTACTTTTTCGTGACTGCGCTGCATTTCAACTGCTAACAATTGCATCGTAGATAGATACTCACCGCTCACAATTGTGTTAGTAGCCGAGGTGACAACTTTTATATTTTCATAACTATTTAAGCGGTCAATAAACTCCTGAATAGGTGGGATATATTGCTCGTTAAGAGGATACATAGATATTTCTGCAACTAATTTCATAATAACTCCTTAGAAAAGCCAAACGATTATTAGCTTGGCTTTTTTAGATATGACTAATATTGATACCTAACATTAACGCCTAAGCGTCGGGGCTCTCCAAACTGTTCGTAAATATGGCTGGCATATTCATCTCTAGGATCATTGCCGAACGAAAATCCGCGATTCGCGTATTGTTCGTCAAATAAGTTACGTGCATACAAACTAACTTGCCAATTGCTTAACCGGAAATCTAAACTGGTGTGGGTGAGGACAACACTTTCAGATCGATTGTCATGACTGAATGAGTAGAAGAATTCATCTTTTGCGTCCAACTCAATTAACCAATTAACGCTTTCGAAGAGCTGCCAATTTAGCCCAGCATTGATATGGTAGGTAGGTGCGTGGGCTTGGTCTCTGCCATCGATACTTGTCCCGTCCTGTCGCGTAATTTTACTAATTTCAGTTTCCAAATATCCTATATTCGCAAAAGCATCAAAAGAATCAGAAATCATGTAGTTAATACTAACTTCAAGACCGTAATTTTCCCCATCAGCAGCATTGTCATAAAAATCAACAAATGATTGCTCATTGACTATCGAGTTTTTATATTGAATGTCATCACGTTTTTGATAAAAAGTAGCAAAATCCAATACAAGACTACCGTCTTTATTTGAACCTTTAATACCAAACTCTATCCCTACGAGAGATTCGGCATCAAAAATGGCGTTGTCGAGTATGTCTTGTTTGAAATCTGCGACGTCTTCATCGTCTACTTTACTTAATGATTGACCATTTACTCCACCCATCTTAAAACTGCGCAGCAAACTTCCGTAAATCATGCTGTTTTGACCAACTGTTTGATGATAGCTAATTTCAGCTCCCCAATCCGAATGGTCAATTGACTCGTCGATTAGCTTGGAGTCAAGATAATCGAGTGATTGAGACGCGAAGCGTAAGCTAGTTGTAAGCCATTGAGTATCTGATAACACATATTTGTATTGTCCAAATATGGCACTATCGATGCGCTCAACCTCACTATCAAAAGCCGATTCTTGCCAAAGGTCAAAATCAAAAAATTGCCTATTGAGATCTTCGCTTTCATTCGAATAATATGCGCCAATCACCCACGCGTTTTGGTTCCTAGATTTACTACTCAACTTCAATTCAAATGAGCTATCTTGACGGTCTCTAAAATAATAATCCGTAGACGAATATTCCCAGCCGGGTGCGATTCCAACATAGCTCCAGTCTTCGTCATATCCATACCCGAGCTCCGCCTCTAAGACACTTGTTTGAATTTGAACATCAGCGAAATCTAACCCTTGGTAATCGATAGTGATACCTAATGCCTCACTTTCTTGAGTATCGAAACCGGGTTCGTCTGATAAGGTTGTTCTGTCTAAGTTAAGTGAAAAAGCGTCGTAACCGTTGTCCACATCAATGAGATGAACAACTGTATTAATCGAAAGCTCATCACTTACTTGCCAACTAAGTTTGCCTCGAGTAGTAAACTCATCAACATTGTTGGTGTCTTCACGACCCAGCCAAGTGTTAGTTATAAATCCATCACTACTATTTTGATGTACCGACAAACGACCACTTACCGAATTACTCAATGCCCCACCAACCGCAGCACCGATATTCCAACTATCATAATTCGCAAAGCCAACTTGTGAACTAAAACTAAACTCATCGGTTGTTTCTTTACTAATAACATTAATCATTCCCGCAAGACCATCTGCACCGAATCGAGCACTATTAGGTCCTTTAAAAATCTCAATTTGAGCGATATCAAATGTACTGGCGCCAGCTAGTAAACCAGAATAGTTAATACCATCAACTAAATAGCCAACTGATGGATTAACTGGGTCGGTAAATTGACTACGTTCACCAATCCCCCGTATTTGTACAAAGCGACCTCGGCTCGCACCACTGGCGAAATTAACGTTTGCAGCTCGGTTAAATATATCTTCGATATGTTGCCCTTGACGCTCAGCAATTTCATATTCATTTAAAACTGAAATACTCGTTGCCATTTTTGACAATGGTGTAGCAGACATTGCACCTTGAACGGTGATAGTTTCAATATCGCTTGAGGCAGGTGGATTTTCTATTTGTTGCGCGATGGCAATGGAATTAACCATTATTAGGCTAATGACACTAGCCAGTTTACGTCTACTAAAATTCATTTAGTGGGATCTCTTCAGTATGGTTTGAAAAGATCCGGGTGTACGGCAGGTAAATGGGGATATATTTGTCTTACCATTCCTACGCCGGCATTATCCGGATCAGGTATTAGGGTCTATGAGCATGAAGTCAATTCTCAGCCAGATGGCTCCCCTTGGTGACTTAATACAAAATGGTTGTTGGTTACTTCGTATTAAGCGCGACTAGTGTAACAGGCAAAATATGCTTCGCAATATGCGAATAGTAATTTGTAAGTTAAAAATCGAATTTGCCCACTCTATCAAACGCCCCATTTGTTGAGAAAAATACATTTTATTTACCTGAATTGAACTTCACCAAGCAGTGACCTCGCCCTATGAGACAAAAACCACATTCGTATTTTTGAGTAACTTTGCTTACACTAGCAAACTTATTCAAACCTCTTATAAGTAGTTTTAGTGAATTTACCCGAGCAACTAATCCAGTGGTGTCAACAACGTCAAGCTAAGTCATGCCATAGGCAATTATTAGTCATCACGGGACAAGAACAGTGGACCGTAGACACGGCAAATTCCTTAGTTGACCGCAATAATATTAAAGACATTTTGTGGGTTGGAGACACTGAATCTGAGAATGACTGTATTAGCATAAAAAACTATCGTTCTAAATTAGGTCACGAATACCAATGGGTTATATTGAATTGTTTTAGTGGATTCAGAGCCAACACAGCAATGGCACTAAGCGGCACTATTAAGGCAAATGGCCTAATGATTATTTTGTGTCCGGAACTATGCCAATGGCCAAGTTATGCGGATCCGGAATTAATAAATCGTATTTCATTTGGTTTTAATCAAAAATATACACACAGCTATTTTATACAACACTTAATCTCTTCCTTAAAGGAGGATAAAACGGTGGCATTATTATCTAAGGTAGGTTTTTCTGGCAGCGTTAGTTATGTACCAAACAATACATGGGATAACCTATTTAATGAACAACAGTTAGCAGTAGAAAGTATTCGTAAAGTAGCTTTGGGACATAGAAATCGACCTTTAGTACTAACCGCAGATAGAGGCAGAGGTAAATCATCAGCCTTAGGTATAGCCGCAGCTGATTTAATCCGCTCATCGGCTAAAACTATATGTATAACCGCACCGCATATTAATAATATCGAACAAGTATTCTTTCATATAAAACGACTACTACCCGAAGTCACTGAGAGCTCGAATAGTGTGTCGTACCTGTCTGGTTCGTTAACTTTTAAACCTATAGATGTCATTTTAGAAGAAAATAGTCATATAGACCTTTTGCTAGTTGATGAAGCCTCTGCAATGCCTATTCATTTATTGTGTAAACTGGCGAAAAAGTTCTCTCGCATCGTTTTTAGTTCAACAATACACGGCTATGAAGGTAGTGGTAGAGGCTTCGAAATGCGCTTTTTGAAGCAGCTCTCGCAATTAAAACCCGATTACAAAAGAGTCGAAATTTCACAACCAATACGCTGGTATAAGGGAGACACACTAGAACAGTTTTGGTTTAATACTTTATTTCATAATACCAAGCATGAAGCTAAAATTCATGACGAAACCAATCAACCGATAATCTGCCGCGGCATTTCAAAGCAAGAACTAATCGACGATAAAGACCTACTAGCGGATCTGTTTAGGTTATTAATAAACGCCCACTACCAAACCAGTCAAGATGATTTACAACGTATGTTAGACGCACCTGAATTACAGTGCTTCATATTGACCAAGGGCGTCACTTTGCTCGGTGTGGTTCAAATAATAGAGGAAGGTGGACGCTTTTTCGGTGAGCTCGCTGATAATATCGCCAATTGTAGTAGGCGTGTTAAAGGGCACTTAGTGGCCCAGAGTATAACTTCATCCTATAACATGGCATCTTTTGTCTTAGCGCGACAATGGAGAATTAGTAGAATTGCTATCGAACCAGAATATCAGCGTAAAGGTTATGGAAAAAAGTTAATTAACTTTGTAGAGCAACAAGCCATACAACACAACATTGAGTTTTTGACCACTTCATTTGGCTGCAATAGTGACATCTTAAGATTTTGGCACTCTAGTGAGTTTGTACTCACGAAGCTTAGCTCAAAACCCGAGATATCAAGTGGTGAGCACAGCGGTATTTGCATTAAAGCGTTGGCAGACAAACAACAGCAACGAATCAAGAACCTGAATAAAGAATTCTACCAAGAGTTGATATACCAGTTGGACAAAAACTTTCAATGGATGTCCGAAGGGTTAATTAAACAACTTCTAATATTTATGCCATCTACAGCTATAAGTTTTTCTAAGGAATTAGAGATAATCGAACAATTTGCATCTGGAAAACGAACTTATTCAACTTGCAAACGGCTACTAAGAGAATACTTAATTAACAGTCCACTAGATTTTTCAAGAATAGACATTGATAAACAAGCCTTGTTGGTGGCCGCATTTTTACAAAATAAGACCGACAAGGAACTTTGCGAAAAATTTAAGCTAAGTGGTAAAAAACACATTGAACAAAGGTTAAAGATTAGCTTTAAGCAGATGTTACGAAATGCTTTATAAACGGCTAATTTAAGACTTTTAAAATAGGTAATAAACTCGAGTAATCATCTGTCCACACCACACTTTGATATTGGCTACTAATAATAGGCGTCTGCTTATCCATTAGACGTGGTGATTCAGTTAATTGCCGATTATTGGTTAACACGACCCATTGGGCATCATGTTCATAACCACCACCAGGAGTATCAAACAGCATCATTTGCATTTTTAAGCTTCTACTGTGATGTGCAATAACTGGTAACAATGATAAATGCCTATTGGATATGTGTAACGCTATCACTCCTGAAGTTTTGATATGCTGTTGATATAACATGAATGCTTCATGGGTCATCAAATGAGTCGGAATTAAATCTCCAGAGAAAGCGTCTATGATAAGCAAATCAAAGTTATTTCTTTGTCCGCTGTCTAATTCATTTTGCAAAGTCACACGGGCATCACCTAGCTTAACTTCAACATCGGCTTGGGCATTTTCCAAATACTTAAAATATCTATTAGCATACACAGAGACTAACGGGTTTAGCTCATAAAAAGTATATAGGTCGCCAGGTCGACCATAAGCAGCTAGTGCCCCTACCCCTAAACCAATCACACCAACTTGTAAATTTTTAACGTTTGAAAGCTCATCAATGATGAGTTGGCCCCCCGTCCCCGGACGATAATAGCTCAAAGGCACCGGGGATGGCGTAAGTGGTAATGATTGACTTCCATGAGAGGTAGTGCCATCTACGAGCCTTCTCTCTTTAACTTTACCTTCATTGATATCTTTCACTGAAAGTATGCCGTAGAAATTCCGATCCTTAGCCACGTCATATTGCTGATATTGACTATTGAGGTTAATAAAAACCAATAACCAAACCAAAGCCACAACTAAACTACCAATCGACAATAAGAAAAGTTGATTTACTGCAGCAATGTGCCCTTTATTTAATTGTGTTATCTCATCCTTACGGACCCACCACAATGAAGCCGCCACGACCAACAACACACTGACAATGGCTAGGGGAAACTCTAAAAACTCATCGAACAACTCCTTAGCAACGAAGGTCACCAAGAAACTGCCAAAAACACCTCCCGCTGATAAAAACAGATAAAACAAAGTGGTATTGCCTTGACGTGGTTTAAGAGCGTTCAATTCTCCATGACAAATCATACAACCGCACAACAAGATCAGTAGATAAATGATTAACTGGGTAACAAAGTCAAATTGCCCGCCTATAATATAAATTAACAAGGCAACAAACGACAACACCATAAAACAAGGGATCCAGATGACCCTTAAATATAGTCTCAGACTGCTGAACGCCATGACATAAGTTAATAAATAGATAGCCAATGGAACAATCCATAAAAAGGGTACTGGTGGCACGTTTTGTGTTAACGCGTTGGTTGTTGAAACTAACAAAACAACACCCAAAGCTGCTAGCAAAAACCATAACGTAACCTGGGAAAAACCAACCTTTGAATTGACGAGTTGTTTTGCATTATTAAGTTTCTGGCTCTGAGACTTAATCACGACTACATAAAATATCCAAACGACCAATGCGACGAATACACAATAAATACTTGACCATAATTCAAGTTGCCCGTCGAGAGACATAAAAGGCTCAAATACAATCGGATAACTAATTAGCGCTAAAAATGATCCCACATTCGAGATGGCGTAAAGCCTATAGGGATTAACATTATTAACATCGCTACTAAACCAATGTTGTAATAATGGCGTATTGGCCGACAACATTAAATACGGAAAACCGAGACTAATAAATAGTACCGTTAGGACTCCCCAAGTAGGAGTAGCAGCTACCTCAATATTGTGTATATCATGTATGCCAAATGGCAGAAATATCACACCCAGCGCCAGCAAGATTAAATGTACGACGACCTGTGTTTTGATTCTTAAGGTTTTTGTAAGTACATAAGCGTATATGTAACCAACTAACAAGAAAAATTGAAAAAACAACATGCAGGTAGTCCAAACGCTGGCACCACCACCAAACCACGGTAATATCGTTTTTGAAATGATTGGTTGTATTTGAAAGACTAAGAACGCACTAACAAAAACTGAGATGAAGTATTGCATTAAAATTTCTGGTATTGACTACTGTAAAGGGTTTGAACGCGGTAAATGAAGGTACTACTTTCAATCTATAGAACAAAATTTAAACATAAAAAAAGCTCCCAAAGGAGCTTTTTATTTAAAGCTTAATTTTTCGGTTTTTCGCCTTTTCCTTAATATAAGGTTCCCAACTTCTTGCATTTCGAGCAGTGGAGTTATCCTTTTTTGCTTCCAATACATGAGCATAGGCAGACTTAAAATCACCTTTATCAAAGTTAGCTTGCATCATCGCTAGATGAATCGCGCCCTTTTTATCAGACCCAGCATCCAAAGCTTTTTGCAAAGCCTTGATCGCATCGTTATACCTTTCCATTGCATAATAAACCATGCCTTGTTTCTGGTACAAATCAGGATCAGAACTCAACACAGCTGATTGACCATAATAGTCCGCAGCTTCTTTAAACTCTTTAGCCTGTTGATAAGAGGATGCAACACTAGTAAGCATTCTTTCGTCTTTTTTAACTAATCCAGACTTAATATGCTTTTCCAATACTTGCGCCGCTTTTACAGGTATGTCATTCATTGAATACAACTGACTTAGGGCTTTTATCTCGGCAGCTTTAGTCAAAAAGCCTTGATTATAAGCAATCTCAAAAGTAGACAATGCCTTTTTATGATCTTCTACAAGCATGTAGAAAAAGCCTAGTTGCGTCCACTGTGCTTTGTCATCAGGGAATATTCGAACAGTTTCCTCTTGCACTTCAATGGTCTCTTTATACATCTTACGATTGTAATAAGAAGTCATTTTAAGCGCATAAGCAGTTTTATTAGGCTTTTCAGCTAAGGCTATTGCCTTATTAATAGGCGCAATAATTTCAGCAAACCGACCTGTCTGATAATAAGCATTAGCCATTCTAAAATAGACGTCAAAATCTTCTTTACAGGTTACCTTCATCCACTCTTGATAATACTTAATCGCACTATCATATTGTTCTTCCTGAAGACTTAAGTCAGCAATTAACTTAATTGTACCCACCTGTTCAGCATCATTTAACTTTTTAGGTGCAACAGCTTTCTGCAAATAATCTATCGCTTTTTCGGCTTTACCACTTTGAGTGGCAAGCAAGTTACCGATAAATCTATCAGTAAATGCTCTATCAAAAGTATCCGAAGCGTCGATTTCATAGAGAATATCTAGTGCTTCGTCGATTAGATCATTATTGTAAGCTTCTAACGCCTTCCCTACTTTTTTCCCGACTTTTTGGCCAGGAATATTCGTAGTTCCGCGCTTATAATCAGGACAAACAATTGGAGATGATACTTGTGCCGAAACACTCATCGGAATAATAGTGGCAACAGAAATCACCGAAACCACACATAAATGTTTTAGATGTTTATTCATTATGATTTATCCAACTTAAAGTCTAGTTGCACTGTTAGACCGAATTGTTTCATCGGTTTACCATCTTCAATTTTGGGCTTGTATTTCCATTTACCTAATGCTCGTCTTGCTTCACGGTCAAACACACGTTTTGGATCCGCATCAATAACTTTAACATCTTCAACACCACCTACTTCATTGATAGTAAAAGACAGTTTAACCCAACCTTCTTTTCCATCTCGAGCAGCTTGAACCGGATACTTAGGTTCAATCCTTACAATAGGAGTAGCATCTCCGTCACGCATTGCACCTACACTACCAATATTAACGGAAGCGCCTCCCACATCAACACTAGGCATATTAAAACCTAATCCATCAGTGTTCACTTCAGCTACATCCGGTTCAACAGGCTCAATTTTCGGAGGCTGTTTAGGCGGCGGCGGTGGTGGTGGTGGTACCCTTTGTCTTAATTGTGTCGCATCATCTGGCGTTGACATTACAATATCAATTACAACTGTCTCACCAGCTTCGGGTGGCGGCCTTCCAGAGTTAGAAATCAACTCTGCCATTAAAATAAACAGGCCAAATGCTATTACAGCACCAATAAATATAGAAATTATTAATCGACCCATATTAACTACCACCTTCCGTTGCTATTGAGATACGATCAATACCTGCAGCTTTGATTTGATCCATAACCTCTACAACAAGTCCGTGTTCAGCTTCCTTATCCGCTTGAATAATTATCACGTCAGATGGTTGCTCGGCCATTAAACGCTCCAAATTTGAACGAACTAAATCCGTTTCAACCTGACGTTTATCGATCCAAACTTTACCATCTTCAGACACAGCGATAAAAATGTTTGCATTTTTAGGCATAACAGCAAGTGAACCATTAGGCTTATTAACAGTAATACCCGCTTCTTTAACAAAAACAGTAGTAACAATGAAGAAGATCAACATGATGAACACTATGTCAAGCATAGGTGTCATATCAATTGCTGCATCTTCTTCTACTCGAACTTTACGACCCATAAGATCCTCTCTTTAATGATGGGGTAAGGCATCTACTAGCTTTTCTCTAGCTATTTTAACTTTAGCTTCTAAACGAGAGCTAAAGAAAACACCAGATAAAGCAGCAACCATTCCAGCCATAGTCGGAATAGTAGCCATAGATATCCCTGCAGCCATTAGACGAGGGTTACTTGTACCCTGAGTTGCCATGGTTTCAAACACACCGATCATGCCGGTAACTGTTCCCAACAAACCAATCAAAGGGCACATAGCCACGAGTGTTTTAATTAGCAACATTCTCGCATCTAGGCCATCTGAAGCTTGTGAAATCCATGTGTCACGAATTCTATGCGCATACCATGAGGTAGTGTCTTCTCGAGCATCCCAGTTAGAGATAATTTCATCTCTCATTTTTGGGAAGACCGAAGCCAAATACCAGAAGCGCTCTATCATAAATGCCCACATTAGAAAGAGCGCGGCTGCGACAACGTACAATACGTCACCGCCAGCAGCTATAAAATCCCTGACAGACTCCCATTGTTCTATCAGAAATAACATCTTAGGCTTTCTCCGACTCAGCGTGAGTAGCTATGATACCCGCAGTCTGCTCATCAAGAATATGTACGATAGATTTACTACGTCCAGCAACAATACTATGAGTAAGCAACAATGGTAATGCAGCGATAATACCTAACGCAGTAGTTACCAATGCCATTGAGATACTGCCAGCCATTAGTTTAGGGTCACCTGTTCCGAACAAAGTAATTTGTTGGAAAGTCTCAATCATACCTATAACGGTACCTAACAAACCTAACAGTGGTGCAATTGCAGCAAAGATCTTGATGATGTTTACACCACTTTCGATTCTAGGTAGCTCTTTAAGTATAGCTTCGTCTAATTTCAACTCTAAGCTTTCGGCATCGGCTGTTTTATTCTCACCATATACTTGAAGTATACGACCAAGAGGGTTGCCACTTGAAGGATTCGATATATTTTTAAGTTGTGCTTTCATCTTGCCACCTACTAGGGTAAGAGTAACAACTTTATACAATCCGATAATCAAACCGATAAATAACATAACAGTGATTGTGTAACCTACTGGACCACCAGCATGGTAACGCTCTTCCATTGTTGCTTTTTCTTTCAATAGCCCCAATATCGCGCCACTTGAAGGATCAGCATAGAATGGAACCAAACCTGAGGTCGCATTTCTAAGATCAAGTGCAGAATCAACTAGATATCCATCTGGTTGACGACCTAATGGTTGTACCATTTCATTTTCGTAGTCGTAAACCAAATAACCTTCTTCACCAATTAGGTTGAATGTACCAACTCGAATGACTTCTTGTTGTGTAGAACCGCCGTCCAAGCTAACAACTTCAGTTGTAAAGCGAGAAACACTACCCTGTTCAGTCATTTCAGTTTGTAACGCAAACCATAGGTCTTCTAGTTCTTTGATATTAGGAAGGCCTTTAGCTTCTTCAGACATACGTTTTAAAAACGCACCACGTCCTGGGAATTCAGCACTCACAATAGAAGTTGAAATCTGACCGTATGCTTCTGCTGATGCCTGACGAACCACACCAAACATCTCACCTAAAGTACCTGTTGCAGTTGTCAATTCGACTTCTTTTTCAGCTAGTTTAACTTCGTTATCAGCAAATGCCTTTTTCAAACGTGCTTCACGCGCTCTTTCTGCTTTTAGATCAGCTTGTGCCTTTCTTAATAAAGCTTGCTTGTCGGCACGAGCAGACTGAAACTCTGCTTCACGTTGTTTGTTTATACGTGCTTCAGATACACGGTTTTTCTTAACTTCTTGAAGAAGTCCTTCAAGAGATGTCGCTGCTTGTGCAGAAGAAGCCACTAAAGCGATCGTCGCGGCAGCTAATATGGATTTAAATACAGTTTTCATCAATATTACTCCGCAGCTTTGATTGGTAATTTAAGAAGATCAGGTGGCAACAATTTGTTTGCCATTTTAACAGCAGTAACCACTGCGCTTAAATATTCGGCACCTAACACTTCCCAAGCTCTAGCGTCGTTATCCCAAACCCATGCACTTTTGCCATCAAGAGACAATGCTAGGTGAGCAGTTCTACCAAGGTTGAAAAAATCAACTGTGATTTCAGTTCCTTGATAATCCAATGTACCTTGGTAGGCACGAATTGAACTTGCTGCACCCATTTGATTTTCAATTTGGTAAGCTTCAATTACCTGACGGAACTGTTCTGACGTAGTTACGTTAGAATTTGCCATAACATCGCGTAAACGTTCTACACGCTCTTTTCGCTCTTCTAGGTTAATAGGCACATCTAGCTCAATAAACTTCTCAAGACTATCAATCATTCTAAACATAAGCGGAACTACGCCACGTTTAACGCCATCAATACCATCAATCTGAGTTTGTAGTGAATCGATACTTCTTTGCTGATCAGCAACAAGTGTTGCAACGTAATCGTTATACACTTTCAAATTTTCTGTTTCGTCAACGACACCACGATACTCAATAAACAATTCCTGTGACTGTTCGTACAAGTTGTTTATCTTCTCTTGGGATTTCGCTGCAGCCGCGTGAATTTTAGCTTCTTCTTTATGAAGCTCGTTTAACGGGTCTGCAGAGACAACGGCGCTGCTACCGAGTGCAACAGCACTAACGACGGCAGAAGCAATAAGGTTTCTCTTGCTCATTTTGGACATAATTCCCAACCAATTCTTTTGTTTTAAATCCTCGTCAAGCTATAAAATTTGTTGACAAGGGGCTATTAAGCTCTGTTGTTTAAGGGGCTTAGAATTCAATACATTAAAGACTAAGACTAGAGAATATTCACACGGAAGTTAGCAAATTGTCAAGGAGGTACTTAGGGTTATAGTACACATTTATTTAAAATAAATAGTTGCAATATTACAGAGACTAATGTCGCCATTCCCAGCCACAGGTATCAGCTAGCTTATTTTTTGCTCATATAAAAATATGAGAATTAGCTAGCTAAATTATACTTGTCTAACGCTCTATCTTCAGAGCCCTAGTATAAAGGTCACCAAATCGATTAATCAAACTCAGTAACCTAATACCGATAATGTTCAATAAATGGCTTAAGTTCGCGTTCAATTTTCTTACCGAATCCGATAGCCTCTTGGTGGACCTCTTCGCGAACTTGTGCAACACTGGCGGTAAACACAGCTCGTTTACTCTCGTAAAAATGTAACATAGAATTTTCGAATTCTAATCCACAAAACTCGCAAACTTCCTGTAGCAGGGCTTGGGGTTGTTCGACTAGATTTTGATAACTAATTTGAAGAATTGACGATTTAAATTTTTGCAACCAAAGACGATTCAAATCTTCTTCGAGAGAAAAATATTCTCCCATATTTTCCAAACTGGTTGACCACGAAAAACCACTGCTGAAGTGTGTTCTATAACAAGACCAAGCCGTATCTAGGGTGTTTCTTTTTATAAATATTATCGGTGAATCGGGAAATACCTTTTTGATTAACCATATATATCGGTTATTTGTCATACTTTTATCTACCACAACACCTTCTGAACCAAATTTTTCATGGGCATATTGCAAATATGCTCGGCGAATCTCTTGAGTATGTTTTTCAACAACATTGACGTCTAGTTGTTCAGCTCGACTGCCGATAGCCAATCCCTTAGTTAAACATCTCGAGGCCCGTTCCATACCATTGAATTCGCCCCCATCAATTATATTTGAGTGGCTGCACAACATCTGCTCTAGCAAACTTGTGCCACTTCGAGGTAGCCCTACAACAAATATGGGGTTGTCTGCGTCAACTTTCCTTTTGGTAGGCGAGGTATCGACAAAACTACTGTGTTGTGACGCTATATAACGAACATTTTGGGAGTCGTCAGTTATTGGATATGTCTGTATTTTTAATAGGTAATCATTGGCTTTTGACGCATATTCAAAAGCTTTTTCAAAATCCGTGAGATCAAAATACACTTTACATAAAGCGGCGTAAAAACACGATTTTGAAGCTTGGTTAGCGGTCTCATCTATCGAGTTCTTAACCTCTAACAAACGTCTAAGTATACTTGAGCCCTGTGAAGCCTTTTCAAGTGACGCTAAGATTAACCACGTTTGTCCAGATGTATTCCATTGTTTTAACACAAGTTCTGCATACTCAATAGCCATCTCTTTTTTACCTAGCTGCATCGCAACTGTACTCAAAAAGTGGTAAATTTCTGGTCTATTAGGGTTTTCCGTGGCTAACTCTAACGCTTTTTCAAACGCTAATTGAACTTGCCCACTTTCAATCAACATTGCTAGTTGCTGTAATCTATCAGCAAAAGGTTTTTGAGCGTTCGCTTCAAATAGCGCTAGAGCTTTTCGAGCTGAAGTCACTTGGCCAGATAATAGCGCCATTCTGGCTACCCCCAACCAACTCGCATTCAAATTAGGTTTTTCTGATAGTAACAACGCTAAACAATCATAAGCTTTATGAGAGTCGCCAACTTTTACAGCGCTAACCAAGTTATTCAATATATTTTTTACATCATTCATTCGCTGAGGTTACCTCACCATAACTATAAATATTTCACTACTATAATAAAAAAGCCCTGCTATTGCAGGGCTTTGTAACTAAGGTTTCAAAACTGAGTTTAGAATCTTAGAGAGGCACTTAAACGAACGAAACGAGGTGTTTGCCAGTTTGAAGGTAATCCAAACTCAGGGCTAACGAGTCCAGTTCCAGCACCAGCTGAAGTTTCTTGGTCGTAGATTTCGGCAACTTCTGTTGCAGTGTCACTATTAAGTATATTAAAGATATCCGCACGTAGCGTTAAATCATAATCTTCGCCGATTGGAACATTATAACTAGCTGTTACATCTATTTCTAATACAGAACTAGTAGTACCTAAAGAACCACGTGGTACTAACTCACCGTCAGCAAAGAATGATTCAGAACCGTAAGCCTGAGCAAATACATCTGTTGGGTGATAACCAAATGCATTCTTCGGACGACCAGACTGCCATTTAGCATTGATACCTAAGTTCAACTCTTCAGTTACTTGATACGAACCAAATAATTTTATCGCATGGCGTCTATCATTAGGAAGGTTACCATTAGCACCGTCTAACAAACCAGGTTGGTCAAACAAAGTCGTTAGACCCGCATCGTCTTGTCCATTATCTGAACGAATATAACCTTCGTTATTACCCCAGCTATGAGACCAGGTATAAGCAGCGTTTAACATCCAAACACCGTCCCACGCTCTTTCAAAAGTAACATCGACAGACGCATACTTACGAATAGATTCTGGGTAATTTAAGTCATCAGCAGGGATAGTGTAAGTTTCACCATCATCAGCTTGGAAAGTTAAATCAGTACCAGGGTTAGTTAGAATATAATAATGGAAACCAGAACACTCTTCACAAGATCTACCGAACTCACGTTCTAAATATTGATTAAAGCCATAGTCAATCGCAACATCTTCAATAGTAGTTGCCAATTCACGGTAAGTACCTTGAACCGCCATGCTCCAATCGTCAGACAACTGGAACTGATAACCAGCAATATACTCATCAGAATACATTGGATCTATAGATTGGTCTACGATCGCAGCTGTAGTGGGTACATCACCGTCAGAAAACACTTGTTGCGGAGAAGTAGCTGTACCACTGTCATTAAAGTTAGGAAGGTCTATTGACGCATCGGCGAAACCTTCAAATGCTCTAAAGTCGTGAATATAAGTTTCTGCACCAGACAAACGAATGTTGGTGTTTGCCGCAATTGGTAAGTAATAACGACCATAACTGAAATAAGCTTTAGAATCGCCGTCTCCATTTACGTCGTAAACTGCACCTAAACGAAGTGCCCACTGATTACTTAGCTCAATAAACGATTCACCGGCACCGTTAAAGTTTTCGAAAGAATCATTACGTAAACCAGCATTAATAACTAGTTTGTCAGTTGCTTGCCATTGATCTTGAATGTAATAAGCAAAGTTTTTAGATTCAAAGTCACCACCAGCTATATAAGTACGTCTGCGCACTTCATAAGGAGTAGGATTGGCTGGATCGGTTACGTCATCTACATAAATAAGATAATAATTACCACCAGAGTTAGTAGTATTTGCGGTTGCAGTTAAGGTTTCTGAATCTACACCGAAACGTATTTCGTGGTCACCGATATACCAGTCAGCATCAATACGGAAGACTTCACGTTCATCAGAACCTACATCAATATTGAAGTTACCAAAGTTACCACCTCTAACAAACGCACCAGTACTATCGAATCGACGATAAATTGCTGGGTTAGCATCCAATGGACTTGAAGTGGTTCTGTTGGCTTCGTTGATACCATACATTGCAGAGATTGAGAAATCGTCAGTCAGTATACTAGTGTACTTGATGCTATAGTTGTCACCACCTGTTTGGGTTGTACCATAAACACCTTCATCTAATACGCCATTAGTGCTGGTATAAGTGTAATTTAGCTCATCACTTTTGTCAGAAAAGCCAGTTACTTCGAGTATATTGTTTTCGTTAATATACCAGTCAATTTTAGCGCCCCAGAAGGCATCTTCATCTTCATCTTTAAAAACACTACGAACTAGATCGTCACCAACTTGATTTTCTCGCCCTAGGTAATCAAACACATCTGAACGCGGGTTATAAAGTACGTAGAAGAATAAAGTATCTTCAACTATTGCGCCACTGGCCCATAAGTTGACATCCCAAGCGGTATTTTCGTCGCCTGAGTTATCAATGTTAGTTTGACCAAGGGCATTAACGGCATTAGGCTTATCTTCACGAAGACCATCAGGCTCAATAAATACGTTGACACCCCATTTGAAGTCATTAGTACCGCTTTTAGTTTTAGCGTTAATAACACCACCAGTTACACGACCATATTCTGCCGAGTAACCACCAGTTTTCACTTCAAAAGTATCGAACATTTCAAATGGAGGATTACTTGAACCCACACCTGTTCTGAAGTTAGTTAGGTTAAGACCGTTTACGTAATACGCATTTTCAGCAGCAGAGGCACCGCCAATCGAAGGTACGTTACCAAAGTTAGAATCACCTTTAGTTGTACCTGGCGCTAATAACGCAACACTTGTCAAATCACGAGGAACTGGAACCTTCTCAAGCGTAACTGAGTCAACTACGATACCAGTACTGTTACTCGTAATATCAACTAATGAAATCGCAGAGCCAGAAACTTCGATTCGTTCCATGCTTGCATCGTTTAGTGCTAAGTTAAGGTTAACTTTACCACTAATACCTACTCGAACACTTTCTTCAACGGTTGTAGTAAAACCATCTTTCTCAGCAACAATTTTATACGGCCCTGGTGGAAGCAATGGAAAACGGAAAGCACCGTCATCATTGGAAACTACAGTACGCGAAAGGCCTGTATCTAAGTTTTCGATTGAAACTGTTACGCCAGTTAAAACGTTTCCAGAAGTAGTAACTGAATTACCAGTAATGGCACCGTTGGTATTATTTGCTAGCGCTGGAAGTGACACTCCCAAGCATGCAGTTACAGCTAGAGCTGCTGCACTCTTTTTAAATTTAAACATGTATGTCTCCCTGGACCACAATAAGTGTGTGTTGTCGTTAAAACGACTTTTAATATAAAAAAGGTAGTGAACCTCACAACAGATAATATACGGAAGTAGGGATTAGGGTCAACTATAGTAATGCGTTAGATTATAAGATATATAAAAAAGCTGCATTTTCGTACCAACCGAGTAAATTTTAGTTTAGATTTCAACCAAAACAGATTGTTTTGGAATAAACGTACTAAATTAACGTCAATATACGCTTAATTTTCAAAGATAACGTTGGTGTAAAGGTAAATATAGAAAGTTTTATTGAACGACTACTGTGCCAAATAGCCAGTTAATGTTTATAGTAGGCGGTAAACGCGAAATTCACTTGTAAGGTCAAAAGTATGAAACTAGACGATGATATTCATAACTATTACGAGCACTTAGTGTTAGAGAGAATTCAGTTTTTAGGTTTGGACAAGTCTAAAGATGAAGATTATTTAGCTGACTTATGTTGTCTTGCATTAAATCAAATCCCTCCTCGTTATATTAGATTTGAAGTCGACATGTCTTTTTATTTGGCGCCAAGTGAACGCCAACAAATGGAAATGAATGCGAGTAATGCGGTAAGTCAGGCGATAAATTTTATGGAGCAAAATAGAGCTGAGACAAAATAAAGGAAAATAATAGATGGGCGAACTGCGTGGTATTCAAATAATAGGTTACACAAAGGCTTGATGTACTATGAAGACACAATGCCCGCAGCCTCTAATACTTTTAGTGTAGGTGAAAGTTGTTTCTTATATTGCTTCCATCGGTCAACTGAACGTCTGTGGGTTTTTTCACGCACTTGTGCAGCGCTAGCAGTGACGACAGCTGTATTATTTTTTTCAAAATCTGTACATGCGTCTTCCCATTCAAGACCTAAAAAGTGCAGCAAGTCACGTGCTTGCCCTTCATTGTCAGAAACGACATTTTCATAGGCAATATCAAAAATCTTTCCTGGCATAATTTGATGCCAATGCTTCATTAAATCTCGATACATAACATAATGTTCAGCCATCTCAACTTGACCATAACTGTGTGGATAAACTTCTTCGAATAGTTGCTTAAATACCGAAAAACATGTGTCGACTGGCCCTCGAGTAACGTGAATTATTTTGGCCTTAGGAAAAGCTTTTACAATAAACCCTAACAACATAAAGTTCATCGGAAATTTATCGATGAAATATGGCGTTTTTCCACGTAGATTGGCTAAACCAGACAGATAAGATTCAGCTAAATCTGCCCCTTTAATATTCCTAGCGTTACTTATTAATTCTGCAGAAACAAACTCTTTGGTACGGGTGGCTGATATCGCCCGTAGCGACATCGCCATTTGCAAAGGCTCACCAGCCGAATGCACTAGACTATGACTAGAAATAATTCGGTCGACCAGGGTAGTGCCCGTTCTTGGTTGCCCTACAATAAATATTGGGGCGATTTCATTATTCTCATCAACTGCGGTTTGTAACCAATCACTAGTACACACAGCTTTAATAGTTGCAAAAGTGTTTTGGGCATGAGAATGATCATAATCCACAAGACTCCGTTTGGCCTTGGCGCCAAACTCAAAGGCTTTAAACGCTTGCTGCCAACACTGTGTATCTTCAAATAATTTGCCTGCAGCATAACCTAAAAACGCGCGCTGTCTGGGATTAACATTAGTCCCCGCCATAATGGCAACTATTTGCTCTGCCATATCATTGTCTTTTGCCTTCACCAATGAAGACAAGCTCCACCAAGACTCTGCATCGTATTTATTAATTCTCACGGCTTCGTAGAGTGATTGTTGGGCACCTGTTAAGTCACCAGCTTCCAACAAACTGACACCCAGCGCTCTATGATATACAGAGTGTTCAGGAGATAATTGCGTCGCCTTTTTTAAATTTTGTATTGCTTCGGTGGTGTGTCCTAACACACTCATTACATGTGCCATAGGATGCAATACATAAGATTGGTTACTACCGATTTGCTGAGCTCTAAATACCGATTTTTCAGCTTTCGCCATGTTACCAATTTGACAATAGACCAATGCCAAAAACGCCCAATACTCTGAGGCCAAAGCATCAAGTTCTACCGCGGTTTCAAGGGCTTTTAAAGCAATTTCCAATTGTTGCGTTTCGATCGCCACTCTGGCAATCAAAAAATGCGCTTCGGGTATTTTATTGTCGGTACGCAACAACCCTTTAGTAATCTCTATGACCAGTCTAAAATCGCCGATTTCCAAAGCCTTAGCAGCCCGAGTTAGTTCGTGCGCAAGCATTTCAGAGGGAAGATTTTTGCTGACCGTATTTTTACTCATTAAACAAACCTATATTTACCACAAACACAGCAGATTATAGAACACACTGATGCTGTCAAGTAAATGAACTCATTTGGATTTTTTGATGAACATCGAAGCGTATCAAAGGTACACTTGTACACATTGAAACAAAATGGTATCCGTAGGATTGGTGGTGCCCTTCCAGCCACACCTCGGCACATGAGTCGTTTGCTGCGGCTGCTCCCTTCCAGGCCTGACCGGGTTCACAAAGTATCATTGCGAGGGGACCGAAAGGTCACCATTGAAAAACCTTACTCAAAACTTGTTGTTCTCATTAAGGCGGGCGCATTATGAACAAAGCTAATGTTATATGCAACCCACTTTTAAGGACAATTTAATTATTTACCAAATCGTTCTTCGGCAATTTCATTGGCGACAATATTAGTGGCAATTCCTTGCGACTGAGCGCGATGGTATATTTCTAGGAGCGTATTGCTTATTTTTTCGATATGCTCTCTCAACTCTCTATCAGAGCTAGCGATTGACTGATGGTAAATGTCAATTATGCCACCTGCGTTTATCACATAATCTGGAGCGTACACTATGCCCTTGTCAGTTAATAATTGTCCGAGTGATTCTTTTGCCAATTGATTATTTGCAGCCCCAGCAATGACTTTCACGTTCAATTTATCGATATTTTCTTCATTAAGTACGGCTCCCATGGCACAGGGGGCAAATACATCAACATCTAGGTCGTAGATATCATTAGGCGCTACGGCAACCGCAGAGAACTCATTCACGGCTTTTTCAATATTTTCCGGATGAATATCAGTCACATATAACTTGGCACCTTGGTTATGTAAATGTTTAGCTAAACGAATTCCCACATGACCTAATCCCTGAATTGCCACTTTCACATCTTTTAAATCTGAATTCATTGAATATTTAACCGTTGCCTTTAAACCAACGTAGACGCCGTAAGCTGTTGAGGGTGCCGGATTACCGTCGGCGGGTTCAGAATTGATATGATACTTAGCCTGTATTCCTGAGACAAAATCAGTTTGTTGCCCCATTAATTTCAAATCATCAACTGTTAAACCTGAGTCTTCAGCACTGATATATTGCCCTGACAAACTATCAATAAATTTACCCATAGCTAACATTTTTTCAGGCGTTTTTTCAGTACGCGGGTTACCAAAAATTACGGCTTTGCCTCCTCCTTGTTTCAGGCCAGCCATCGCCGCTTTATAGGTCATACCTTTAGATAACCTCAAAACATCTCGCACCGCTTCTTCATCACTCATATACGGCCACATTCGACAACCACCTAAGGCGTTTCCAAGATTCGAATTATGCACAGCAATGATTGCTTTTAATCCTGAGACTTTATCTTGATGAAAAGCTACGTGTTCATGTTCGTCAAATTCGCTATGCTCAAAAACCGACATTTTATTCTCTCGTTTTCTAGACTAATAAAGCGATCATATCGCGAAAGATATAGGACGTCTTTTGCGACTTTTTAAAGCAACCAATTCAGTTATAAGAATAAATCGTAAAAGAAATGAGACACTAGGATAAATATCCTCATTTTTGTCTTGAAAAAGAATTAAACTTTCATCATGCTACGAGCTTAGTTTTTTTCTCTTAGTTAAAAAGATATTTTATGAAATTAGATAAATTCGATCGGGAAATTTTGCGAGTAATGCAAAAGGACGCGACGGTATCAATGGCAGACTTAAGTCAAAAAGTGGGTTTGTCACATACTCCCTGTTGGAGAAGAGTAAAACGTCTAGAAGCTGACAAAATTATTTTGCAGAAAGTTACCTTATTAGATAACAAGAAGTTAAATTTAGGCGTGTCAGTTTTTATTTATGTCACCCTAAAAAATCATGATGGTGAATCCTTAAATGACTTTGAAAAAGCGGTACAAAGTATTGAATCAATAGTTGAATGTCATACCACAAGTGGCGATAAAGACTATTTACTGAAGGTGGTAGTAGAAAGTATTGAAGAATATGAACATTTACTTAAAACCAAATTGACTAACCTTCCCCTAGTTGACCACCTAAGCTCTACTTTTGCCCTAAAACAAGTAAAAAATACCACTGAATTGCCAATTAAAAATTTATAGATGAATCTGCTAGTTTTTTACTAGCAGGCGCTTTTAACACAACAGACTTCGATTTCTTATTGGGCTATCTAGCATTATCAATAGCCCCAATTTTTCAAAAAAGTCACTCACACTATTTTTACAGTTTTTCTATTAATGCCATAGTCTCGCAATTTATTGGCAACGGCCGTATGACTCAAACCTAGCTTTTTTGCCAATTGCCTAGTACTTGGATAACTAGGATACAAGCGCATTAAAATATCTTTTTCAAAACGCTTAACCTCATCATCTAAACTTCCCGAAAATTCTTCTGATACAAAACTTGCTGTAGCTGAGCACGAAGGCAATTGAATGTTCTCTCGGTCTAATTCGTTGCCTTCTAATAAAGAAACCGCTCGGTAAAGCGCGTTTTCAAGCTGCTTTACATTTCCTGGCCAAGGATAGGTATGTAAATAATCAACACAAGCTTTGGTCATTTTGGGTGTTTTGCGACCTAATTTAACACTGTGCTGTTTGATGAAACGCTCGGCTAAAGCGATAATATCTGACTTACGCTCTCTCAGTGGCGGTAGCACTAAACTCAGAACATTTAGTCGATAAAACAAATCTTCCCTAAACACGCCGTCCTGCATTAACTTTCCTAGATCTTTTTGTGTCGAACAAATTATTCTCACATCGATTGGGCGTTCGTTTTCCTCTCCTATTCTTCGGTAACTATTGTTTTGTAAGACTCGCAATAATATCGCCTGTAGTTGCAGTGACATATCCCCTACTTCATCCAAGAACAAAGTGCCTCCAGTAGCGAGTTCAAGTAAACCAACTTTAGCTTCATCTTGATTACTCCCCTGTTGGGTACATCCAAATAACTCATTCTCAGCTACGTTATCTGGCAAAGAGGCACAATTTAGTCTTAAAAACTGGCCTTCATGGCGTCTACTCGCTTCGTGGCATTCTTTCGCAAGCATTTCTTTGCCAGTTCCAGTCTCACCGAAAATAATAATAGGCCCATCCAATTCAGCCATCCTTTTGGCTTCTTTAACTACGTTTTTCATTGCTTTGCTATCTGCTTGAATCGAAATAAAACTGTCTACGCTCGCTTTATGAAACACAGTGAGTTGCTGGCCTAAACGAAGTTCTGACTTCAGCATAAAAACTGCGCCTGCTAATATACCTTCGCCATCCGAGTCTGGAACCATAACAGGCAACATATCAAGCAAATAATCTTGTTCTG
This sequence comes from Paraglaciecola arctica, assembly GCF_018861065.1. Lineage (GTDB taxonomy): Bacteria > Pseudomonadota > Gammaproteobacteria > Enterobacterales > Alteromonadaceae > Paraglaciecola > Paraglaciecola arctica_B. The sequence continues at coordinate 132,295 of NZ_JAHKQO010000019.1, read as the reverse complement.
AGAATCGAATCCTTTGTGCTTGGGATTGGGGGTTTTTACCTTCCAACCAACGAATAACGTTAAATCCTTTTAGTAAGTCAGCGATATCACTACCGATAATTTCACTTCTGGGAATTTCTAAATTTGTTACTACGGCATCATTGATTAGGATAATTCTACCTTTGGTATCAACCGAAAAAACGGGGTCAGGTAAGGTCTGCAGTAGTGCCTTAAGTTGGTATTGCTCTCTTTCTATAGGCATAAATGGCGTGGTTTTTACATCTTCTATCCCCTCTATTTTTCGTATTTGGGGCATCAAGTGTTGAAAGTCTGCAAATTCCATATTGGGAAAATTTAAGAATATTTTCCCTTGTTCATCTATCTCAATCCCGCGCAGATCAATTTCATGTTCGACTAATATATCTAATACGTCTTGGGCAATTCCTAAGCGATCTTGGCAGTTTACTTCTAAGCGCATTTACAACCTCATTTAATACTCAACTAGACCAACCCAAACAGGGTAAACGTAAAGATATTATTACAATTGATTAAGGTTAGACAGCGTTATTAGCCTTCACTTGATACAAGGTGAAGAACCTTGTTTAGCTAACGATATATATTGGGTCAAATATTACCGATCCTGCTCAAGTCTGTTTTAGTTTGATAACAGATTGCTATTCGCAATAATCAATAGGAACAAAATCGCCAAGAAATATAGAGATAACATTGAGTAATACTTAGTTGGTTAGTATCAGGCGGCAACAGTTTTTAATTGCGCCTATTCGTGTATAGGCGCAAATAAGGGTCCAACAATTAATGAAAGGATGTTTAGACTTGTCTCTCTATCAACCGGCTTGTTTCTGTTTTGGTAAAAACCTTGGCGCAAACAATCCTAAACTTTTGGCTCTTTCGACCAAAGTCATGATATCCATTTCAGCGATATCAAAAAGTGAGTCAAAGGAGTCCAGCACATAATAAATCGGTTGCATAATATCAATACGGTAAGGGGTTCTTAAGGCATCTAATGGCTGCATTGCACAGTGCACACAATCACCTGATTCAAGAGCATGAATTGTCTCGCCAGGTGACGATAAAAGCCCTCCCCCGTAAATTCGAGTACCTTTAGTCGTATTGACTAACCCAAACTCAACGGTAAACCAATACAGCCTAGCTAAAAATGCCCTATCCAGTTTACTTGCACTGTAGCCGAGTTTTCCATAGGTATGCGTAAAATGCGCAAAAGCTGGATTAGTTAATAAGGGACAATGCCCAAAAATTTCATGGAATATATCAGGCTCTTGTAGGTACTCAAACTCTTCATCCGAGCGTATAAATGTCGCGACAGGGAATTGTTTGTTCGCCAATAATCGAAAGAAATCATCAAAATTTATCAAAGATGGTACTTGTTTAACTTGCCACCCTGTTGTTTTTAACAAAGTTGAATTGACTTCTGATAATTGAGGGATTCGTTCAGTAGGTAAGTTAAGTAACTCTAGTCCGTGAATATATTCATCACATGCTCGACCTTCAAGCAATTCTGATTGTTTTTGCAACAATGCTGACCAAACTTTATTTTCTTTCTCGCTCCAATTTACGAGGCCTCTCTCATCCGGTTGATGAGACTCATAACGAGTTTTTTTTGACATAAAATCACACTAATTTGTTAGCTATTCCATGCAAAATTGTACTCATCCCCTCATAAATCGAAAGCCTTGGCTCAACATTAGCCCAGTAATAACTTTGTAAATAAAAGCTTACAAACCATTAACATCTTACGGGCTAAAATTCACTAACAAGGCTACAAATTATCAGCCTAGACGAGAGTTTAGGTCGGCTAACAGCTGCTTGCTAATACCTGATAAACCCGGTTTGGTTTCTTTTAACCAAGGCAATGGACGACTTTCATTAATGGCTTTTAGACCTATCCGCGCAGTAAGTACTCCGGCCCCCATTCCTTGTGCAATACGCGTGGAAATTTTACCGGTTAGTCCGGCACCTAAAGCGTAGTTACCCGCATCAGATAAAATTTCAGCGGCCCCTGCATACAACATTGTATGGAAAATATTACGGATCAAACTTATTCGACCCCAATAGCCCAAATGTAATCCATAAATGTTGCTAACTTGGTTTATCATGCGAATATTCCGCCAAAGTACTATCAACATATCCAGCAAGGCAAAAGGACTCACCGCTATCATGACACTCGCTGCTGAGGCATTACTGCTGACTTGTTTTAACGCCAGTTTATCGATAGGGGCTAACACTTGGTGTTCAAACAAAGCTAACACCTCACTATCGGAATGATGGGAATCAATACTATCGCGCCAAGAAACAACCAAACTCTGGTAATTCTTTGGCAGACTGTCGGCAATTTTCAGGCAATGTTGTTCTGCCAATCCAATTACACTAGTAGCGGCCATTTGCTCAGATTGAGCACGCACTATTTCTTGACGTTTAAGTTGTTTGAGTCCTCGGTATTCAATATAGATTTGTCGCATGCATACAATGCCCAAAACCGAAAAGATAGCTAGCCAAACACCAGCTAACCAATCCATTTGTTCAACCATAGCGATAACAAATAAGACTAATTCTGCGCTACTCGCTAATAATATGATGACAAATAATAGTACTGTCCATTTTCGCCCTCTTTTTTTAGAGGTTAATTCTTCTGGGTACGGCATTGATAAGCTATCAGGAATAGCCTCGTCAGTTACCTCAACTGACTCAAGATCAGTAACCATAATTGCGGGTTTTACGTTTGGTTTAGTCGCTTTATCGGCATCTTGATTCTCAAAAACGTGGGCTCCTTTAATTTTATTCGCGGAGTTTCCTTTTAGCGACTCTTGAGATATAGAAGACGGCGTCATAGTAATTTATCCCCTAGCAGAAAATCGAGTATTTGATCCATTCTAAGATGGGGTAATACATGTTCAGCCTTCATTACTGGCGGAGACAATTTAGGAAACTCAAATTGTTGTTGCAACCAGAATTCAGGCTCTGGGCAATGTTGCGGTACTTCGCCGGGAAACAATGTTATGGCTGTTCCTTGTTTACTTGTACCTTGCAGCACCGGAATACTTTCCCCATTTAACTGCCCTAGTCCAGATTTGGAAGCGCGAATCGCAGCGATTGCTGTCGACTCGGTTACCACGCCATCAAACTGAATTTGTTTTCGTGCGCTATGCAACATGCTTTCTAATAACTTTACCAAATTGGTTTGTTGGTCTGGCGTAATGTGATCGGCCTTACTAGCTGCAAACACTAACTTGTCAATTTTGGGTTGGAACAAGCGATTAAGAATATTTGAGGAACCATATTGGAAGCTCCCCATTAACCAATCTAATGCTTTTTGCAAATCTTGATAACTATGAAACCCTCGATTTAATGCTGACAAACAATCCACTAAAACCACTTGCCTGTCGAAGCGTTTAAAATGCTCTTTGTAAAATGGTTGTACCACTTGAGTTTTATAGTGCTCATAACGTTGCACCAATAACTCAGCATTACTGCCTTTGATAAGATTACTGAAATCAACATCCTGTTGTTCCAATTGTTTACTCGCAATCGGAAAAAAATGCAAAACCGGTGCCCCTGACAATTCTCCTGGTAATATAAATCGACCAGGTTGCAAAAGTTGATAGCCATGAGCTTGGCAATCATTTAGATATTTTGTATATAACTGAGCAATGTGTTGTAGTGCTAATTCGTCGCCTTTAGCCATTAAATCCAGCTCAGCCACAGCATTGAAAAAATCTTGCGCTAACTCATTTCTGTTAGGATCGTTGAGCTCCTCCTCGCAATGGGCTGACCATTGCAAAAAGCTCATGTCTAATAGAGGTAAGTCGAGTAACCATTCACCAGGGTAATCGGTAATATCTAGTGTTAGTGTGGCGTCTTCAGTTAAATATTTGCTAAAGCCCTGGCTCTTCTTGTACTTTATTTTCAGCCTAACTTGGGAAATGCCTTTGGTCGAAGAAGGCCACTGCGGAGAAGGTTGGGTAAGTTTAGACATTGCATCTTCGTAGGCAAAACGATTAAGCGTTAAATTAGGTTGCACATCCCTTTTTACTCCTATCAATCGTGATTCTCGAACGACCGAAAAAAAGGGTAAATGTGCAGATTCATTCGCTTCTATTAATTGATTGACTAAGGATGTAATAAAGGCGGTTTTACCGCTACCACTCAAACCTGTTACCGCCAAATTAACATGATGATTAACTAATCTAGCAGCCGTTGTTTTTAGTTTTTGTTTGGAGAGTTGAACGCTAGCATGTTGAAAAAAAGACGTTTGCATAAAAAATCTATCAACCTTTTATTGATTTAAAAAAACTAACCGTTTGGGCTAACATCAGGTTAGCCCTTTGAATTGGTTATAATTTACTTAATTCTCGGTTGAGTTGGAATTCAGATGATGTCACATAGGTCTCCATTTTTCTTAGTCTGTCTTCGTTTTTTTCAAAACGTTGTTTAATATCAATAAAAGCCTGTTTAGGTGATTCACCTGCTTGCCAAACCTTAGATTTCACCACAACTTTTTCTGATTCTTGTTCATCAACATTATGCCACCCTTTACCTTGTGATTTGCTTTGAAAGCCTTTAGCCGTGAACTCATGGTCTTTAGGTCTAGCAGTATATCCCTTCGGCTTTTTTTCTAAGATAAACCAAGCGGCAATATATCCAACGAAGAAAAATGGCCCTCCGAGTAAGAAAAAACCTGTTAGTGTGAGTATTCGCACTAACCAGATCTCCATACCAAAGTACTCTGCTATTCCAGCACATACCCCTGCAATTTTTCCTTTCGTTGGATCCCTATGCAAAGTGCCATATGTCCTCATACCTTATTCCTCCACTCTGGCGCCTCAGCATCCAAAATAGATTCTAATGTATGGATGCGCTCGGCCATTTTTTCGGCCCTGTCGGCTAACTCTTGCAATGTGCCATATTCATCTTCAGTCAGTCCCTGACTCATTTGTTTTTTGCTCCGATAATGCATTATCAACCATATCGGAGCGACAAAGATCATAAATATAATGATAGGTGCTATTATGATTCCAATCACGTCTTCCACAATTTATCTCCTTTCAGCTCAAATAGGTCTTATTTTTTACTAGCAGATGATTTACTTTGCATTTTTTTCTTCAAAGCTGCCAATTCATCATCAATTTCATCATCAGATTCAAGTTCAGCGAACTCATCTGCTAGGGTCTTTTTACCTAAATCGTAAGCATCAACCTGTGATTCGAGATCATCAATTTTGCGTTCATACTGTTCGAAACGTCCCATTGCAGCATCCACTTTGCCGTTGTCTAAGGTTTTTTTCACTTCAAGCCTAGAGCTAACCGTTTTTTGTCTAAGTATAATTGCCTTCTGACGCGCTTTTGCATCGGCCAATTTATCTTGTAATTGCCCCACTTCACTTTGTAACTTAACAATCTGCTCATCAACCACAGTAAGTTCTGAAGACAAGGCTTTGGCATGTTCGTCACATTTTTTCTTTTCTTGCAACGCGGCTCTAGCCAAATCTTCTCTATCTTTACTGATAGCCAATTCTGCTTTTGCTTTCCAATCCTTAGCTTCGTTTTGTACCTTGCCTATTTGCGACGCAATCTCTTTTTTACTTGCTAGCGTCTTTGCTGAAGCAGAACGCACCTCAACTAATGTGTCTTCCATTTCCTGAATAATTAAGCGAACCATTTTTTCCGGATCTTCGGCCTTATCTAAAATCGAATTAATATTTGAGTTCACTATGTCTGTGAAACGCGAGAAGATACCCATAGTCTTTACCTCTTTTATCAAATGTACGTTAAATACTATTACTTAACTGGATTATTGGTTTTTCTTAGTAAATGGTATTCAATTACTAGGCCAACATAGTATTTAAACTAAATTATTGATTTTAAAGAAATATTAATTTACACGCTGGTCGCTGAGATCTACAATATTTTGTAAGCAGACGATTAGTTAGTCGTTTAGACCACTTTTTGAGGATATTGATGAGCCGTTTTCGCCAACAGGATAACTTGCTAGGTCACTCTAATAACTTTTTAGAAGTGTTGGAACAAATTTCACAGATCGCACCACTCAATAAACCGGTATTAATTATCGGGGAAAGAGGCACGGGAAAAGAGCTAGTTGCTGCACGTATGCATTTTTTGTCAAAGCGCTGGGAACAAAACTATTTAACACTTAATTGTGCGGCACTGAACGAAAGTTTGTTAGAAAGTGAATTGTTTGGTTACGAAGCAGGAGCCTTCACTGGTGCAGCAAAACGCCGAGAAGGACGATTCGAATCTGCCAATAACGGCACTTTGTTTTTGGATGAGCTCGCCAATACGTCAGGAATGGTGCAAGAAAAACTTCTGCGCGTGATTGAATATGGGGAGTTCGAACGTGTAGGTGGCTCACGAAGTGTGAAAGTTGATGTTAGGTTAGTGGCGGCGACTAACGAAGACTTGCCTTCTCTAGCTGAATCAGGCGAATTCAGAGCCGATTTACTGGACAGGTTAGCATTTGACGTGATTACTCTTCCTCCTTTACGCGAGCGTAGAGAAGATATAATGATGTTAGCTGAGCATTTTGCTATCAATATGGCTAGAGAATTAGATATGGAACTATTCAGCGGTTTTACTGAAAAAGCCAAACGCACGCTATTGGATTACAACTGGCCAGGCAATATCCGCGAACTTAAAAACGTGGTTGAACGAGCGGTATACCGTAGCAACAACCCCAATTTACCTGTACATAATATCGTATTGGATCCATTTGAGTCTAATTACCGCCCTCAAAAGAGAGTTAAAACACAGGATAGAATTAATCAACCAGAAGTGGTTTCACCACCAGACAACTTACCTGAACCTATAGCAGACATTACAACAACTGAGGAATTAAAAACAAACCCAAGCTTTGAATTTCCAGTCGATCTAAAGGAATTGTCTCAAGACTTTGAGATAGATTTAATTAACCAAGCTTTGGCAGATAGTCAATTTAATCAAAAGAAAACCGCCGAAAAATTAGGTTTAACCTACCATCAATTACGTGGCTATCTAAAAAAATATAATTTGTTAGAGCAAACTAATGAAGACTTGGGTTAAGCTGATTTCGTGAATATTATCGAAAAGCGCAATATAAACCATTGGGTCAAAACCGCCTTGATAATGTTATCGAGTATCTGCTTATGTGCTTGCGATGGTCTCCTTCTATCTAAAACAGACCCCAATGGTATTGTGTATTGTTCAGAAGGAAGTCCTGCAAATTTCAATCCGCAACTAGATACTTCCGGCACAACTGTGGATGCATCATCTCACCAAATCTATGATAGATTAATTGATTTTGACCCAGTAACTGGCGACTTCGTCCCAGCGCTAGCTACCAGTTGGCTAATTAGCGATGATGGCAAAACCTATACTTTTCAATTGAGGCGTAAGGTATCGTTTCACGACACTCAAACGTTTACGCCAACGCGTTATTTTAACGCTGACGATGTATTGTTTAGTATCGATCGTTGGCGCTTGATGACGCACCCTTTTCACCAGATATCTGGCGGTAGATACCCCTACACTGATAGTCTAAAACTCGCCGACTTAATAACAAAAGTAACGCGTTTAAATGGTTATCGAGTAGAAATAACCCTCAACAAACCTGAAAGTTCATTTTTAGCCAACCTCGCTACAGATTTCGCGGTAATTTTGTCTGCGGAATATGCCGACAAATTAATTTCTCGAAATCAAAAAGAGTTAATTGATCATAAACCAGTGGGCACGGGTCCTTATCAACTGGCTAGTTTCCGTCAGGACCGCTACATACGTTATACAAAACACCCAAAATATTGGCGCAATATCCAGTTAACCGACAAACTCATTTTTGATATCACACCTTCCAGCTCACTCAGACTTGCTAAACTTATTACCGCCGAATGCGATGCCATTGCGTTGCCAGCACACAGTGAATTAGAAGTAATCAAACAGCAAGATGCGTTAGTATTAGATGAAAAGCCTGGTTTAAACATTGGTTTTTGGGCATTTAATACTTCTAAAGCACCATTTAATAATCCAGAAGTGCGTCGAGCTCTAGGAATGGCAATTGATAAAAACGCGTTGATTGAGGCTATTTATTTTAATAGCGCTATTCTGGCAAAAAATATTGTGCCTCCTACCTCTTGGGCGTTTCAGTCTGACGTAAAAGCGCTTAGTTATAATCCTATCGCAGCCAAAAAGTTATTGCGTGAGCAAGGGATCCCCGAAAATTTCTCTATGACGGTATGGGCGATGCCAGTGCAACGAGCTTACAATCCCAATGCAACTAAAATGGCCGAGCTAATACAAGCTTACCTGCAAGAAGTTGGCATACAAGTCAATATTATCAGCTACGAATGGTCAACTTTTAGAGAACGTTTAACACAGGGCATACATGACTCAGTGCTGATTGGTTGGTCTGCCGACAACGGTGATCCAGATAATTTTTACCGACCATTATTATCTTGCGCAGCAATCGAGTCAGGCACCAACAGAGCAATGTGGTGTTCACAAGAATACGATTTATTGATTAACAAAGCTTTGCAATACACCGACATCAGTGAACGCACTTATTTTTATGGCCAAGCCAATGAACTTTTGGCGGAACAATTGCCTTTGATCCCTATTGCTCATGCTTCTAGATATCAAGCCCACAGGAAAGAATTACAAGGATTGGTCATTAATCCCTATGGTGGTGTGCGTTTTGGTGGAGTGAAAAAACTCTAATGACAAAAGTTTTGCTGCGTTACACCAACTTAGTCTTGGCTACCCTGTTTGTATTAAGTTTATTGTCATTTATCTTGGCATATTTATTTCCAGGCCAAGCCATAGAGAATCTTACTGGCCTAAGACTCCTTGAGTTAACCGAACGTCAAAATAGTGAGTTGAAATACGCCGTCGACGCCAATATATTGGTTCAATATTGGCACTACATGGGCGAGTTATTTGCCGGAAATTGGGGGGTGAGTTTTAGTTCTGGTTTACCGCTAATTGAAGATGTCAGTCACTATCTCCCTGCGAGTATAGAGCTAAGCGCCTATGCACTTTTTCTTTCCTTTTTCATTGGATTACCGCTAGGTTTTTTAGCCGCCTTACGGCATCATAAATTTACTGACTATAGTTTACTGTCGGTAAGCTTATTAGGATATTCTATTCCGGTATTCTGGTTAGCTTTGATATTGATTCTATTCTTTTCTTTGCAATTAGGATGGTTTCCACTTTCTGGTCGTATTAGCTTATTATTTGAAATCCCGAGAGCCACAGGCTTTATTTTAATCGATATTTTATTATCTGATTCGATTGATAAAAGTGCAGCGCTCACTAGCGCATTGCGCCATCTTATTTTGCCCACTTTATCAATTGCGGTTGTCACAACAACACTTATCATACGTATTACTCGACGTTCAGTAATCAAAACCTTAAACAGTGAATTTATATTAGCAGCCTACGCAAGAGGTTTAACTCCTCGACAAGTGTTAATGCGTCACGGGGTAAGAAATGCGTTGATTCCCATTTTACCGCTGTTAGCGATGCAATTTCCCACACTGTTAACTAACGCGATGATTGTTGAAAGTATTTTTTCTTGGCCCGGTATTGGAAATTGGCTCATACAAGCTATTTATCAGCAAGACTACCCCGCAATTAGGGCTGGAATGTTAGCGGTTTCAGTTCTGGTTGTGATTTTTACCATGTCGATTGATCTTACTATTCGTCTCACTGATCCAAGACGCAGAAGGGCTGAACGTGCCACAATCTAGTTTATATCAAGAAGAACATTATCCCTCTCCATTGCAGTACACTTGGATGGAGTTTAAAAAGAATCATATTGCTGTTGCTGGTTTGTTTTGTTTTGCATTTTTTTTGATTATCACAATTTTTTGTCCGCTGTTGGCCCCTTTCGATCCGAATATGCAACAAATAGGTGATTTATTGATCCCACCGTCTTGGTATCCTAACGGTGGTATTAGCCATTTATTCGGGACGGATGCATTAGGCCGTGATTTATTGTCGCGAATTATTTATGGGTGCAGAACAACCTTTGGTATTAGTTTGTTGTTAGTCGTAGTTGCCATGTTTTTGGGTGTAGGATTAGGCGCGTTAGCCGGAATGAGCAAAGGGTTTCGTTCAAGTTTTATTAACCACACACTAGACTCAATACAAGCCATTCCCACCTTACTCATCGCCATCATTATTATCGCTATTTTAGGGACTGGACTCGTCAATAGTATGTGGGCGATTGCTCTTGCTCTGATTCCGCAATTTGTGCATCAAACTCGCGACTTTATAAGACACGAATTATCCAAAGAATATATTATGGCCGCCAAACTCGATGGAGCGAGCAAAACCCACATTTTTATGCATTCTATCTTACCCAATATGGGGGAGATGTTAGTTGTTCAAGGCACACTAGCGCTGTCTGTTTCTATTTTAGACATAAGTGCTCTAGGGTTTCTCAAATTAGGAGCACAAGCCCCTTCTTCAGAACTAGGGGCGATGCTTTTAGAAGGTATTGAAGTCGCTTACATTGCACCTTGGACAATTGCGGTACCGGGTGGAGCCTTATTTATTATGATAATTTCTATCAATTTAGTGGGTGATGGTTTGCGATCAGCCCTTAGAAATAGGTTATTACACTAATGGTATTGCTTGATATCAAAAACCTGACATTAGAAATTGATATTTCAGGAAGCTGGGTAAAGGCACTTGATAAAATAAACATGGTCATCCATGAAAAGCAAATTCACGCCTTGGTAGGTGAATCAGGCTCTGGTAAAAGCTTAATAGTCAAAGCGATTGTTGGAGCACTGCCGGTGCGCTGGAGAATTACAGCGGACCGAATGACATGGAAAGGTCAAAATTTATTAACCATGACGGTTAAAGCAAGGCGTAAAATTATTCGCAAAGATATCTCTGTGATTTTCCAAAACCCAATTAATTCCCTTGACCCCTTACTAACCCTAGGTCAACAACTGCAAGAAATGCTTCCGACTGACAATCTAACTAAAACTTGGTTTTGGCAACGCAATAAACAAAAGCGAGAACTCGCGATAAACTTACTGCATAAAGTAGGTATTAAAAATCATCAACTATGCTTAAGCAGTTACCCACATCAGATCCCCAACGATGTAGTACAGAAATTTATGATTGCCATGGCACTGGCTTCAGAACCGAAGTTAATTATTGCCGATGATCCCACTAGGGGTATGGAAGTAACCGCAAAAACCCAAATATTGAAGTTACTTTCTAGAGTTAATCAAGTTAAAAGTACCAGTGTATTATTCGTTAGCCACGATTTATTAGCCATATCCAACATGGCAAGTTATATGACTGTTTTATATTGTGGACAAACGGTTGAAAGTGGCGATCTGTTGCAACTGAGGAAACGCGCCTTTCACCCCTACACGCAGGCGCTGCTAAATAGTGCCCCAAGCTTTCGAAAAGACTTGCCTCCAAAGTCCCCTCTTAGCTCTTTGGATGGCACTATACCAACATTACATAATTTACCTATAGGTTGTCGATTAGGCCCTCGTTGCCCCAGAGCTCGGAGAGAATGCGTTGCAATACCTCAAATTCGGCGGGTGCATACTCATTTTTATAGTTGTCACTTTCCTCTACATTGGGAAGCTAAGTAATGGATCTAATAAATGTTAGGGATCTAACCTTCCAAAATCGCATTAAAAAGATGTGGTCAAAAAGTGAAGTAACCTTTGATCTTGGTCCGGTAAGTTTCAATCTTAAGGAGGGAGAAACCTTGGCTATTGTTGGCAACAATAGTTCAGGAAAATCCTTGTTGGCCAAACTACTTGTGGGTATCGAAACACCTAAAAGTGGCAAAATTTTTATGAACGGAATGGACATCAATAAATCAGATATTAGTGTTCGATGCCATGATATAAGAATGATTTTTCAAAACAGCAATGAGTCCCTTAATCCCGGATTAACCCTAGGTTCTATTTTGGAAGAACCTCTGCGTCTTAATACCAAACTCAATGCTCAAGAGCGTACATCTCTTATAGAGCGTACTTTAAGACAAGTTGGCTTAATGTCTGAACATCGCTTTTTTTACCGACACATGTTGTCAGATGGGCAACGCCAAAGAATAGCGCTGGCCCGCGCACTCATACTTAATCCTAAAGTGATTGTCGCAGATGAGCCTTTTGCAGCATTAGATCCGTCAGTACGCTCGCAAGCCGTAAACTTACTAATGAAACTTCAGCTTGATTTAGGATTAGGATTTATCTTTATTTCTCACAATTTGGGTATTGTAAGGCATATATCTGACAAAGTTATCATTATGAAAGAAGGCAAAGTAGTGGAATCAGGCAAAACTGACGTAATATTTAATTGGCCTAAAGATGAATATACCAAAAAGTTAGTTGATTCACATCAGGCCTTAGTAAATCGCCACCACCTTTAACCATTAAAGTGCTAAGTAACTGACGCTTAGGTTACTCGTCAATTTACCCAGCACTTTTCATTGATTATCCAACTAAAGCTAACAATATCCCAGCTGCTACCGCCGAACCTAACACTCCAGCTACATTTGGTCCCATAGCATGCATTAACAGAAAATTATGGTGATTTGCTTCAAGCCCCACCTTATTAACCACTCTTGCGGCCATAGGAACAGCTGATACACCTGCGGCTCCAATCAACGGGTTAATTCTCTGACTACTTAACTTACTCATTGCCTTTGCCATTAATATACCCGCAGCAGTTCCTATAGAGAAAGCTATTGCGCCTAAGGCCAATATACCTAAGGTTTCAACCGTCAAAAATTTATCAGCTGATAGTTTAGAGCCAACCGCGAGTCCTAAAAAGATAGTTACCACGTTAATTAACTCATTTTGTGCACTATTACTTAATCTATCTACCACTCCTGATTCTTTCATTAAATTACCTAAACAAAACATGCCCACTAAAGGCGTGGCTGTTGGTAAAAATAAAGCGCACAAAAAGAGTACCGCCAAAGGAAAGATAATTTTTTCGCGCTTAGATACAGTTCTAAGTTGCGGCATTTCAATTTTTCTTTCTTCGGCATTGGTGAGAAGCCGCATAATTGGTGGCTGGATAATGGGCACTAGGGCCATGTAAGAATAGGCTGCTACAGCAATAGCTCCTAACAAGTCCGGAGCGAGTTTTGAGGCTAAAAATATTGCGGTTGGTCCGTCAGCGCCACCTATAATGGCAATAGCCGCGGCATCTTGTAACGAAAACTCAAAGCCAGGAACCATATTCAAAGCAATAGCTCCAAATAACGTTCCGAAAATCCCAAATTGAGCCGCAGCCCCAAGTAGTAACATTCTCGGGTTAGCAATCAACGCACTAAAGTCCGTCATAGCTCCCACGCCCATAAAAATAAGCAATGGAAAAACCCCAGAATCAATCCCTACATGGTAAACAATATAAAGCAAACCACCGGGATCACTAAAACCGGCTAATGGAATATTAGTTAAGACTGCACCAAAGCCAATTGGCAGCAGCAACAATGGTTCAAACTTCTTTACAATAGCTAAATAAAGTAACAATGCACCAACGCTCATCATGATCACTTGCCCTAACTCAAAATGAGCTAGTGAAGTGCTACGCCATAATAACTCGAGCTTTTCCATTTGAATTCCCTACCCTATAGCTAATAGAGGCTGACCTGATTGCACGGCATCACCCTCTTTGGTAGAGATTTTAGAAATGATGCCTGTTACCGAAGCACGGATTTCGGTTTCCATCTTCATCGCTTCCATGATGATGACAACGTCACCTGAATTGACTGAATCACCCTCTTTGACAAGCACTTTAAATATATTTCCAGCTAACGGTGAATTTAAAACTTGCTCAGATGTAGCAGTACTTGCCTTTTGAGGCGCTGAGTTAGTAACGGCTTGTACCTGAGTCAATTCTCCACTTTGCGCCACTTCAACTTCAAATAATTGACCGTCAACACGCACTGAATAAGCCGCACCTGAGCTTTTAGTCTCAACTGCAACGCAAGAGGTAGGTTCAGTTGAAACAGCCTGTTCTTGACCTGGTATTGGCTCAAATGCATCAGGGTTGTTTCTATTCTTAAGAAATTTTAATCCAATTTGTGGGAACAACGCGTAGGTTAATACATCATCCACTAAATTGTCTGCAGTTTGAATAGACTCTTTTTGGGCGATATCAGTTAGTTCAGAGGTAAGCGTTTGTAACTCGTCTTTGATTAGGTCAGCAGGACGACATGTAATAGCATCCTTACCTTCCAATACTCTGGCTTGAAGTTCCTTATTAACAGCGGCAGAAGTGGCTCCGTATTCACCTTTAAGTACTCCAGCCGTTTCTTTACTAATACTCTTATAACGCTCTCCCGTGAGCACATTAATCACGGATTGAGTACCCACTATCTGCGATGTAGGAGTAACCAAGGGAATAAAGCCCAAATCTTCTCGAACCCTTGGAATTTCCAGCAGTACCTCATCCATTTTATCTTCGGCTCCCTGCTCTTTTAACTGGCTTTCCATGTTAGTCAACATGCCGCCAGGAACTTGCGCAATCAGAATACGTGCATCTACACCTTTAAGACTACCTTCAAACTGCGAATACTTTTTGCGCACATCACGGAAATAACTCGCAATTTCGGTAAAAGCAGGCAATGCCAAACCTGTATCACGATCTGTTCCTTCAACAATAGATACTATGGTTTCTGTTGCCGTGTGGCCGTAAGTCATACTCATTGATGAAATAGACGTGTCTAAAATATCAATACCGGCATCAATCGCTTTTTGATAAGTGGCGACACTTAAACCTGTTGTGGAATGACAATGCATCGCAATAGGTACTTCAATTGACTCTTTTAATTTAGACACAAGCTCTTCACATTCGTAAGGTTTTAGCAAACCTGCCATGTCTTTTATACAAATAGAATGCACGCCCATATCTTGCAGTTCGTTGGCCATATCCAACCAAGTTTGTAATGAATGAACTGGGGACACTGTATACGACATAGTGCCCTGAGCATGAGCTCCTTGTTTAATCGCCGCTTTAACCGCAGTTTCTAGATTACGAATATCGTTCATCGCATCAAAAATTCGAAAAACGTCTACACCGTTTGCATGCGCTCGCTCCACAAATTTTTCTACTACATCATCTGCGTAATGCCGATACCCTAAAAGATTCTGACCTCGCAATAACATTTGTTGTTTAGTTTTAGGCATGGCGTTTTTTAACTGACGAATACGCTCCCAAGGATCTTCTCCTAAATAACGAATGCAAGCATCAAAGGTCGCGCCTCCCCATGTTTCTAATGACCAGTATCCAATATCATCTAACTTATTTGCTATTGGCAGCATGTCTTCGAGACGCATTCTGGTTGCGAATAATGATTGATGGGCATCACGCAATACAACATCTGTAATCGCTAGAGGTTTACGCATGGAGTTAATTCCTTAAAAAATTTTAACTAGTGAGACTGTCTATGTTGAAAGATTGCTGCGCTGATCGCGGCGACTATCTTTGGAGATACAGTTTGATTATTGGCTGAGGTATTGTTTGTCAATTTGCCTTGGTTTTCTATCGGTTTTAATGACTCATCAGGCACTAATTTAACCAGCCAAGCAATTAAGGTAATGGCTCCAATTAACATTGATAAGAATAGAAATACCACTACCATTCCAACTAATAATAAATTGGCGGCTTCAGCTAGCGCATTTGCGACTTCAGGTTGCATAAAAACAAAACCTTCATTTTTTAACATTACATAAGGAATAAGTACCATGGGGCCTGAGAAAACACAACAAACTGCCAAGAGGAAAAGTGCATAAAGAATAAGAAAATATTCGGATATAGTGAATACCTACCCAATCATAGATTATCACTATCAACCGATTTTCATTGGCCCATCACAACTTAATACGAACCACCTATTCAGTTTGATTAACAGCAAAATTGAAAAGTATTTTACGGAAATAAAAAAGCCCTTAAAGAATAAACTTTAAGGGCTTTAATAGTTGGTGCGCGTGGAAGGATTCGAACCTCCGACCACCTGGTTCGTAGCCAGGTACTCTATCCAGCTGAGCTACACGCGCTTTAACCGGTTTGCTTTAGAAGTATAACCAACTTTTAGTTATCTTCTAAAAAATCTTTTGAATATGGTGCGCGTGGAAGGATTCGAACCTCCGACCACCTGGTTCGTAGCCAGGTACTCTATCCAGCTGAGCTACACGCGCATAACTGTTTTCTAATTAAGTCCAATGGCGGAGAGGGAGGGATTCGAACCCTCGGTACGAATAAACGTACGGTTCCTTAGCAGGGAACTGGTTTCAGCCACTCACCCACCTCTCCGGAACTTAGATTACACACTCATTTTTGGAATCACAGACTAAGAATAAAATTCGAAGTATTGTGCTGCCTTTCTCTTACTAAGAGTTAACGTCTCCTAAATGAGGAGCCGAAGTTTACCGATCCACATGAGTAAGTCAAACATTTTTTATGATGTTATTGACGGCTTGCTGGCATTTTAATCGATTCTTAGCTAAGTGCTTATTATTTGTCATATTTGAAGGAAAAAATCGAATTTTGGAGACATAAAAAAAGCTGGTTACCCAGCTTTTTTTATTCCAATCACTTCTAATCTTCGTCAGTACTCACTGCCTGCTCATGGGCTGCTAGTTGAACGTTCTTTTCAGCTTGGATACGCATATAAATTTCTTCACGATGCACAGATATTTCCTTTGGCGCATTCACACCTATTCGCACCTGATTACCTTTTACCCCTAAAACAGTTACAGTGACATCATCACCAACCATTAGAGTTTCCCCAACACGACGAGTTAAAATTAGCATTCTATTGCTCCTTTTCCGTTAAAAATACAATCCTTCTTTAAAGTTAGTGTAAATCATCAGCATAGCCAGAAAACTTACCCTATCGGTTTTTCCCTATTTTTGCTGTCACTACAAAAAACAACCGAAAAATTCATTTCTTTACAATTTATCTTCTAACCACGCTTTTACCGACGCAATAGCTATTTCTAAATTTTGAGGTTGCGACCCACCTGCTTGTGCCATATCTGGACGACCGCCTCCTTTACCTCCAACTTGTTGAGCAACAAAATTAATTAAGTCACCCGCTTTAACTTTGGAAACTAAATCTTTGGTTACCCCTGCAATCAAGCTAACTTTATTGTCTTCAGCAACTCCCAATACAATCACTGCACTGCCCAGCTGATTCTTAAAATCATCGACCATAGACCTGAGCGCTTTAGCTTCAACTCCTTGTAATTGAGTAGACAGTACTTTCACATCTTTAATTTCAAAGACATCAGACAACACATCTGTCGTGGCGTTACTGGCAATTTGTTGCTTTAACTTAAGTAACTCTTTTTCTACTAATTTATTTTGATCTAATACCTGCTGAAGTCGAGCCGTTAGGCCTTGAGAGTCGGTTTTTAATAACCCTGCAAGGTCGCTAATTTTTTGCGTTTGATTCTGCACAAAATCCAGCGCCTTCGCCCCAGTAACCGCTTCTATCCTTCTTACTCCTGCAGCGATACCGCTTTCAGATATAATTTTTAAGAGACCAATGTCACCTGTTCTATTGACATGTGTTCCGCCGCACAGTTCCATAGAAAAATCCCCCATAGACACAACACGTACATCTTCAGCATATTTTTCACCAAATAAAGCCATTGCACCTGCAGCTTTCGCTTCTTCCAAATTCATTAATTTGGTTTGTAAACAATGATTGGCTCTAATTTGCTCATTTACTAACGTTTCTACACCTTGCAGTTCTTCATTGGTAACCGCTTCAAAGTGAGAAAAATCAAATCTAAAACGCTCATCTGAGACAAGTGAACCTTTCTGATTCACGTGCTCCCCCAACACTTTTTTCAAGGCTGCATGTAACAAATGTGTTGCGCTGTGATTTAATTTTATTGACTCTCTGCGCTGTAGATCAAATTCAGCTTGTACCAAATCACCCAGTTTAAAGTCCGATTGCGCCGTACCTTTATGGGCAATAGCATTACCGAGTTTCACCGTATCTTTTACAATAAAACTGCCTTCGGCGCTTTTAAGGATACCGCTATCACCAGTTTGCCCGCCGGATTCCGCGTAAAAAGGAGTTTTGTTGAGCACAACCACTCCCTCTTCACCAGTTTGTAGTTTTTCTACTTGTTGGCCGTTAGCAAATAATTCAACTATCTCAGCTTGACTACTAAGCTGATCATAGCCTGTAAATTCAGAAATGGTATTAGACTTTAGTAGCTCATTGTAATCGGTATCAAACTGACTTGCTTGTTGTGCACGTTTGCGCTGAGCAGCCATGGCGGCTTGAAAACCGTCTTCATCAATCCGCAACTCTTTCTCACGAGCAATATCGTTAGTTAAGTCTGCTGGAAAACCGTAGGTATCATATAACTTAAAGACTAATTCGCCAGGTACTAGATCAGAAGTTAACTCGTTAAGCGCCTCGTTAAGGATACTCATTCCGCGCTCAAGCGTTCTAGAAAACTGCTCTTCTTCTGTTTTTAGTACTTTTTCAATTAGTTCGCGGTTAGAGGTTAGTTCTGGATAGGCATCAGCCATTTGAGCTTCTAAGGCTGCCACAAGACGATAGAAAAATATGCCTTGTGCCCCGAGTTTATTTCCGTGACGAACAGCCCTTCGAATAATGCGTCGCAACACATATCCACGTCCTTCGTTCGATGGAATAATGCCATCACAAATCAAGAAACTGCAGGAACGAATGTGATCGGCAATAACACGTAGAGACTTGTCTTGCTTATCGTTTGCCCCCACGATTTTGGCAGAAGCATCGATTAAATTCTGAAATATATCTATTTCATAATTACTGTGTACATTTTGTAAAATAGCGGAAATTCGCTCTAACCCCATTCCTGTATCAATAGAAGGTTTTGGCAAGGGTTGCATAGTCCCGTCACTTTGACGATTAAATTGCATAAATACCAGATTCCAGATTTCGATAAATCTATCACCGTCTTCTTCTGGCGTTCCTGGAGGCCCACCCCAGATATGTTCACCATGGTCGTAGAAGATTTCAGAACATGGACCACATGGACCCGTATCACCCATAGACCAAAAATTATCAGAAGTACTGATACGAATAATTTTTTCTTCTGGAATACCTATGGTATTCGCCCAAATATCAAAGGCCTCATCATCTTCGTGGTAGATAGTGACCAGTAACTTTTCAGCTGGCAGCTTTAACTCTTTAGTTAAAAAATCCCATGCATACTGTATTGCATCAGCTTTAAAGTAGTCGCCGAAGCTAAAGTTACCTAACATTTCAAAAAAAGTATGATGACGTGCTGTATAACCTACATTCTCAAGATCATTATGTTTACCACCCGCTCGCACGCATCGTTGCGAAGAAGTTGCCTTGTTATAACTACGAGATTCCGTGCCTAAAAACACATCCTTAAATTGATTCATTCCTGCATTTGTAAACAAAAGTGTTGGATCATTTGCTGGAACTAAAGATGAACTTGATACTTTTTGGTGTCCTCTTGCGGCAAAAAAATCTAAAAATGCGCACCGGATCTCGGCGGTTGTTTTACTCATTTACAATCCTGAAATGTTAATAATTAATGGGGTTCTATTATGCCCAACACGGCATAATTACTGGAAGTCGCGCCAAAGATATCAGTTTAGTCGTGTTTTGTTAAGGCTAGCGTTAACACTAAAGAGTGTTAATCATTTGATGATTCAATTACGTTGCGAATTTGTTCAGGTGTAAAACCTTGAGATTTTAAAAATCTATGCTGTTTCTGTTGTTGTTTAAAATTTTTAGCAAGTTTATTGGTATATTTTTGTAAAAAATTTTGACTGCTATTTCGAACCAATCAATATTAAATTCGAGTATTGCTGCACTTGATGCCTTTACAAAAATCAGTTTTTTGTCCTTTTCTTAGATATTCTTCGTTCACCTAAACCATTGTTAACGTGGCCTCCAGTCAATGTTCTCGCAATTGAGTCACTATCTTGCAAATTATATAGAGTGAAATTTGTTATCTTTTGTAACCTGATATTATGACCTAAATTCTGCTGCAAAAGCTTTTTGAGTAATTAATCTTTACTGTGTTCTCACCCCACAACCAATCTTGGGATGGTATATTTGATGATATTAGCATCATTTTCTGCCATATTAGGGTAGTAAACTTAGCAAAAGGTTAACCTCAAAATTGTCAATTTTAAGCTCTAAATACACTTTCAAATTTAACACCTCTGTTGAACAAATTGGTCAAACGGTTTGGGATAAATTAGCAAGTAAATGTGGCCCTTTTTGCCAATACACCTTTTTACATGCCTTGGAAACTTCAGGTTCGGTTGCTGGAAAATCTGGGTGGCAACCTTTTCATTTGGTGATTTATCAAAATGCCTTAGCTGTAGGCATCCTTCCGTTATACAAAAAGACTCATAGTTATGGTGAATATGTGTTTGATTTTGCTTGGGCAAACACCTATCGACACTACGGATTAAATTACTACCCTAAGTTGGTGGCGGCGATCCCTTTCACTCCAGTGACTGGACCAAGGTTAATGCTCGATTCAAAGGTAGATAAATCACAATTGCTGCCTACTTTATGTAAAGAAATCAATTACCAACTAGAGATAAATGGTATGTCGTCCATGCACTGGTTGTTTGTTGAACAAGATTTTAGTGAGTTATTGCAGCCCCACGGACAATTACAACGTAGGTCAATTCAGTTTGAGTGGTTTAATAATCAATACACATCGTTTGAAGATTATTTGACTTATTTTAATTCCCGCAAAAGAAAAAATGTAAAAAAAGAACGTTCAAAAATAGCAAACTCAGGCGTTAAAGTGGTACGTCTACATGGTGAAAGTCTAACCGAAGAACTCATGGACTTTTTTTACCATTGTTACCAACAAACTTACTTAAAACGTAGTGGTCATAACGGCTATTTAACTGAATCTTTTTTTAAGAAAATTTTTAAAGACTTACATAACAATCTAATGCTAGTCATCGCCTTAAAAGAAGAGCAACCTATCGCAAGTGCATTATTTTTTTACGATAAAAATCAACTATGTGGACGTTACTGGGGTGCGTTGCAAGATATACAGAATTTACATTTTGAATGTTGCTATTACCAAGGTATAGAGTTTTGTATTGAACAAGACATCGCTCATTTTAACCCTGGTACACAAGGCGAACATAAAATTCTGAGAGGATTCGAGCCCATATACTGTTACTCCAATCACTTTCTCAGAGAACCCGCATTCCAAGATGCCATTGGACGGTTTATTCAACAAGAAAATATTCAAATTTCACAATATAGAAATGAAGCCGAAAAACTTCTGCCATTTAGACAAACAGAAGACTAAATTTAATTTCACTATTTCTTTTGCCAAATCAACATAAAATTATTGGCGGGCATTGAAATTTTTTCTATTAAATTCATTGAGTTAGCCCACTCCACCAGTTCGTCAACATCTCGAATTCCACCACAGCCTTGTTCCTTTAGGTGTTGATCGAAGGCAGCATTAGACTCACTAGTGTAACGCCCTTGGAAATTAAACGGCCCATATTGGCAAAAAACACCGCCTTTAGGCAAACCATCGGCGACTAACTGCATCATAAGTTTTGATTCTGATGGCTGCATTATATGAGTAGTGTTTGCGGTATACACTGCATCAAAATCCCCTAACGGCCAATTATTAATACCCACAGTAAAAGAAATGGGCGGTAACAAGTTGCTGACAGGAACATCTTCCAGCCAAGACGTAATAGCGTCATGATTAATAGGCATATCACTTGTTTGCCATATCAAGTGACTGAGCCTAGGAGCAAAATAAGCTGCGTGCTGTCCTGTACCAGAACCAATTTCTAACAGCTTTTTTCTGTTGGTTAATACGCGCCCCAATACATCAAAGATAGGTTGCTTATTGTTTTCACAGGCTTGGCTAAAGGGTTTTTCATCCACCGTCATTTCAATCCTTATTCATTATTGGAGGTTAGGACCTAACCATTTTTCAGCTTCTAAGCGACTCCAGTTTTTACGAGCAGCATAATCTAACAATTGATCTTCCTGAATTTGAGCTACTGCAAAATATCTGCACTCAGGGTGCGAGAAATAAAATCCCGATACCGCAGCTCCAGGCCACATAGCGTAACTTTCGGTCAGTTTCATACCGGTGTTTTTCTCTGTTTCAAGCAAATCCCAGATCAATTGTTTTTCAGTATGTTCTGGGCAAGCTGCGTAACCGGGAGCAGGTCTTATTCCTTGATACTTTTCGCGGATTAGCTCTTCGTTAGATAAGTTCTCATCTGGTGCATAACCCCAAATTTCTTTGCGTACTTTTTCATGTAAATATTCAGCAAAAGCTTCAGCAAATCTATCGGCAAGAGATTTAATCATAATGGAGTTATAATCATCACCTGCATCTTCGTATTCTTTTGCTAAAGCATCCTCCCAGGTACCTGCAGTCACCGCAAAGGCACCTAGGTAATCGGCTTTCCCTGAAGACTTAGGCGCAATAAAATCACTGAGACAATTATTCGCACCTTTGGGTTTTTCGGTTTGTTGGCGCAGGTGGTGGGCTACAAACGTCACATTATTACGACTTTCATCAGCATAGATTTGAATATCATCTTGCACTCGATTCGCAGGAAATATGCCCATCACCCCTCTGGCGATTAGCTCTGGGTTATTGCATAAACTCTTGAGCATCACTTGAGCATCATCAAATAGATTTTGGGCTTCTTTACCCACTACCTCGTCTTGTAAAATACGCGGGTACTTTCCTGCTAACGACCAAGTTAAGAAAAATGGTGTCCAGTCTATATAATCGACTAACTCCGCCAAACCAACACTTAAACTAGTTACACCCAACTTATTCGGAATCGGAGGCTGGTAGGTATCCCAATCATAGTTAAAGCCATTTTCTCGCGCTTGTTCTAAGGTTACCGGTCGAGTACGAGGCTTTTTCTTGGCATGTTGGACACGCACTTTTTCATAATCGAGCGCTAATTCTTCTGCGTATAATGCGCGATTTTCAGTAGTAATTAATTTTTGACAAACACCTACAGCTCGACTGGCATTTGGCACATACACCACTGGATGTTGATAGTTGTGTTCAATTTTTACAGCTGTATGAGCTTTTGAAGTGGTTGCGCCACCAATTAACAGTGGTAAGTCAAAGTCTAAACGTTGCATTTCTTTTGCTACGTGTACCATTTCATCAAGTGAAGGGGTAATCAATCCTGAAAGGCCTATCATGTCGACATTTTCGTCTCTTGCCACTTGCAATAATTTTGCACAAGGCACCATTACACCAAGATCGATGATTTCAAAGTTGTTACATTGCAGCACTACGCCAACAATGTTTTTCCCAATATCATGAACATCCCCTTTTACCGTAGCTAACAAAATTTTACCGTTACTACTGCCTTGGTCTTTCTCTAATTCAATATACGGATTGAGATATGACACCGCCTTTTTCATCACTCGTGCAGATTTAACAACCTGAGGGAGGAACATTTTACCCTCACCGAATAAATCCCCCACTACATTCATACCGTCCATTAAAGGCCCTTCAATTACGTGTAGTGGTCTATCGGCATCAAGGCGAGCCGCTTCTGTATCTTCTTCAATAAAGTCCATGATGCCGCGCACCAAGGCATGCTCCAAACGTTTATTGACCGGTAATTTGCGCCATTCTAGGTTGTCTTTGACAACAGCTTTGCCATCACCTTGATATTTGGGTGCTAATTCTAGCAGCACATCCGTTGCGTGCTCATGACGATTTAAGATCACATCTTCTACCGCTTTTTTGAGCTCTTCTGGAATTTGGTCGTATACTTCTAGTTGCCCTGCATTAACAATCCCCATATCCATTCCGGCTTTAATAGCGTGAAACAAAAACACCGAATGCATAGCTTCGCGTACTGGGTTGTTACCTCTAAATGAAAAAGAAACGTTTGATAACCCACCCGAGACATGAGCATGTGGAAGAGATTGGCGGATTCTTCGAGTAGCATTAATAAAATCTACTGCATAATTATTATGTTCTTCAATGCCCGTTGCTACCGCGAAGATATTAGGGTCGAAAATAATATCCTGAGGAGGAAATCCAATTTTTTCGGTGAGCAATTTATAACTACGTTCACAAATCTCAAATTTTCTTTCTTCAGTATCTGCTTGACCTTGTTCGTCAAATGCCATGACAACCGTAGCGGCACCATAACGTTTTAAAAGCTTGGCTTGATGCAGAAAGTTCTCTTCACCTTCCTTCAAACTAATGGAGTTAACCACGGCCTTGCCTTGCACACACTTTAAACCAGCCTCAATCACTGACCATTTAGAAGAGTCAATCATGATTGGAACCCGAGAAATATCAGGTTCAGACGCAATCAAATTTAAAAAGCGCGTCATGGCGGCTTCTGAGTCCAACATGGCTTCATCCATATTGACATCTATAATCTGCGCGCCATTTTCGACTTGTTGCCGAGCTACATCTAAGGCTTTTTCATACTCATCATTAAGGATTAAGCGCTTAAACATCGCTGAACCCGTCACGTTGGTACGTTCACCTACATTAATAAAGTTTGCTGAGGATTTTGCCACTGTATCAATGGGCAGATTTTTATCTATTTCATTTATACTCATAATAACCGCCTAATGGACAAAAGCTTCTAAACCAGATAGGCGCATTTTTACCTTTCGTTTGACAATTTTTCGAGGTGGGTAATCTTTTACCGCATCCGCGATTGCCTCTATGTGTTTTGGAGTACTGCCACAACATCCGCCGACTATATTTAATAATCCTGACGCAGCCCACTCTTTAATGTGTGAAGCCATCTCATCACTTTCCATATCATATTCACCAAATTCATTAGGTAGACCTGCATTAGGATGCGCAGACACAAAACATTCTGATACTTGGGAAATTTCCTCAACATATTGACGCAATAAATCGGGACCTAGAGCACAATTTAAACCAAATGAGAATGGCTCAACATGGTTCATCGAATAGTAAAAAGCCTCTGCCGTTTGACCAGACAAAGTACGACCTGAGGCATCGGTAATAGTGCCAGAAATCATCACCGGCAAATCAACATTAAGCTCTTCAAACACACTCTGCACAGCAAACACCGCCGCTTTAGCATTTAGAGTATCAAAAATGGTTTCAACCATAATTAAATCTGCCCCACCCTCAATCAACCCATGGGTGGCTTCTACGTAAGCTTCAACTAATTCATCAAATGTAACGTTACGTTTAGCAGGATCATTTACATCGGGAGAAATCGAAGCGGTGCGACTAGTTGGTCCTAACACCCCTGCTACAAACCTAGGTTTATCGGGTGTTTGCGCGGTAAACTTATCTGCCGCTTGCCTAGCTAATTTCGTTGCTTCAATGTTTATTTCTTTCGCCAATTCTTGCATATTATAATCGGCCATAGAGATAGTGGTGGCATTGAAGGTATTGGTCTCAATGATATCCGCGCCCGCAGCTAGATAAGCACAATGAATGTCATAAATAATTTTCGGTTGACTCAATACTAATAAATCATTATTGCCTTTCACATCAGAATGCCAATCAGCAAAACGTTCCCCGCGATAATCCGCTTCTTCTAATTTATGTTCTTGGATCATGGTGCCCATAGCCCCATCCAGCAACAATATTCTATTATTTGCCGCTTCAATGAGTTTGCTTTCAGTAATTCTTTGACTCAATGTTATTCTCTTTATTCTTGGCTCTTAGCCACAAAATTTAGGTTCTACTCAGAAAGCTGAGTTAAATCGTAAGGGGTATTTTGGTAAACGTAATAATTTAACCAGTTAGTAAACAATAAACTGCCATGCGCTCGCCAATTCACTATTGGCTCTTTGTTAGGATCGTTATCTTTAAAGTAGTTTACTGGGATTTGCGGCTGACCATTAGTCGATAAATCTCTTTGGTATTCTTGTTTTAAACTTTCAGGATCGTATTCAGGATGTCCAGTTACAAATACCAAGCGTTTATCTTCCGACGCTACTATGTAAGCACCACCTTCTTGCGACTTAGCTAACACATTCAAACCAGGTATGGAGTCATAATCTGCCAAACTTATTTCGCCATAACGTGATTGTGGCGCGTAAAAAGCGGGATCAAAACCTCGTAATAATTCGTCGTGTTCATTCTGGACAAAATGCTGGTAAACCCCACTCAGTTTTTGGTCTCTTAACTTTCTGTTTTTTCCAAAAAAGTGATAAATTGCTGCATGAGCAGCCCAGCAAGAAAACAGAGTAGACTGCACATGGCGACGGGCCCAATCCATAATTACCGTCATTTTTTCCCAATACTTCACATCCTGATAGGCGAGATGCGCTAATGGCGCTCCAGTCACAATGAGCCCATCATATTTTTTATTTGCCACATCATCAAACTCAACGTAGAAATTATCCATATGGGCTGCAGGAGTATTCTTAGGCGCCTGATTATCGATTCGAATAAGGTCGATGTTAACCTGTAATGGAGTATTCGACAGTAAACGCAAAAATTGCTCCTCAGTTTCCATTTTATTAGGCATCAAATTTAGGATACCTACTTCCATAGGCCGGATATCTTGAGTCGCAGCTCGTTGTGTATCCATCACAAAGATATTTTCTTTATTTAAGACATTTTGTGCAGGTAAATTACTTGGGATTCTAATTGGCATACAAGGATCTTAGGCAGAAAACGATGTGAACAAATTTGGCTTAATACACTAAAAAAGTCAACTTCTTTACGTCTAGACGTCTAAATGAAATTTTCAGAATATAAAAAATCGATCTAAGAATAACAAAGTCAACTCTGTGTTAAATAGAAAGTGAAGCATTTGCGGGGTTAGCGTTGTTTATTATGGAGATTAAATAATAGCTCAGCCTCAGCCGCAGGCATATCACATTCGCGCATTACATCTTCGAGGCTAGCCCCTTGGCTAATAAGCTTTGCGCCTTTGCTATAAAAACGGCTTTGGGGATCTTGCTCAACAAGATTGGCAGCTAAATCTTGTTGTGCGGTTTGCAAATTATCCACTTGTTGTACTAACTCTTTGACACGATTAATGACGCCGTAGTTGCCACTTCGGATTTCATGTAATTCTTCCTTGAGGTCATTTATATTTCTGCTAAGTTCAGATTGAAGATGCCCTTGTGAAATGACTGTCTCTTGATGAGTCTTAATACGTTTAAATAGGAGGGCACACAAGGTTAAACAAATGATAGAGACAAACAATGCAATTAAGCTTAATAATAATGGGAAACTCATAGTTATCTCTAAAAGGGTAAAAATACACGTTTCGCTAAAACATAAACAGGCGTCCTATGTTTTAGCGAACGAGGGTCGTAGGTTCTGGACTTATATGTTGGTAATTTCGGTCCACTCTTCATCGCTGAGCAATTTATTTAGATCAACTAGGATCAGCAACTGACCATCTCGGTTGCTTACTCCCTGTATAAACTTGGCACTTTCCTCAGTTCCAACATTGGGTGCGCTGTCTATTTCAGACGAACGTAGGTAGACCACTTCAGCCACACTGTCTACAAGTATGCCTACTACTTGATCATCAGATTCGATAATCACTATACGGGTGTTGTCTGAAATTTCAGACGAAGGCAATCCAAAGCGTGAACGAGTATCGATAACAGTAACGACGTTCCCTCTCAAATTAATGATACCTAACACATAATCGGGTGCGCCAGGAACTGGGGCGATTTCAGTGTGACGCAACACCTCTTGAACCTGCATAACATTTATGCCGTAGGTTTCTTCTCCTAGTTTGTAGGTAACCCACTGCAGCACTTCATCACCATTTGCGGCTACTGTATTACTTGAATTTCTGTCGTCATTCATTCCCATTGCTCCGGCCCAAAATAGGCTAATCGTTGCTGCTTAAACCTTGATTCAACATATTGATCAGTTGTTGTACATTCATCAAGGCACACATTTTCTTTTTAACCATTCCAGATAACCATGGTCGACTACCTTCTACATTTCGCCACTTCACGTCATCTGGTAACAATGTTTCGGTGGCAACCAAACTTTCACAGCTCAACCCCCAACCACTTTCACCTAATACTATAAGATATTGATATTTTGTGGATTCTGCCAGCTTTTCAGCAGATTTTTCTGGCATTACCCACTTTGCTGTATCAACTACATTAAACTTTTCTTCTCGATGCAGCAAAACACCTTTAAACCATGCAGGCTTCCCAAAAAGAGGGTTAATACTCTCTATTTGATGTATTCCACCTAACTCTGTCAATGGAACAGCCAAGGTCATACCTGCAACCTCGAACAATAGCACTTGGAATTCGCCCTTAGGAATAACAGGTACAATAACTTTTGAAGGTGTTTTAATGGTCGCTAACTTTTTTTCGACCTTAGGCTCTAGAACTTTAGCAATAGCAGGCACCGTTTCTACAGTTTCTACTTCAGGCTCAATAAAAGGTTCAGTTCTTGGAGCAGGAGCGGTTTTTAAAAGCTGTTCAACAGATTGACGTTGAACATCTTCAAGTACAGCATCGTCACTCAACAATGCTGACATATAATCGTCCATCACATCTTCGTTAGCGAACGAATTACCACTCATTTTTGCGATTCCAATTTTTGAAGGAAGCTAAGTAACTTCGCATAGGCAAACACCCCTCGGGATTTAGGGCAATAAACTGATGGGGGACTTTGTGCCTGACTGGCATCTCTGAAACGTGTATCAACTGGAATTAATCCAACCCATACGCTCTCTTTATAAGTGCGAGTTAATGTACTATATGCTTCAGTAGCAGCGTTAACACGTTTGTCGTACATAGTCGGCACTATAGTGTAGGCAAACGTTTTTGCTAAAGATTTTTGCATAATTTCCATAGAATGTATCATTCTATCCAAACCCTTTAACGCTAAAAATTCAGTCTGCACAGGTATCACCACCCTATCGCATGCTGCAAGCGCGTTAATCATTAACACGCCTAAAACCGGTGGACAATCGATAAGAGCGTAATCGAACTCATCACGTATTAAGTCTAGCGCCTGCCTGAGTATTAGACCCATCCCACTTTGTGTGCCTAACTTTCTATCAAGAGTAGCAAGAGCCATGGTCGCTGGCAGAATAAACAAAGAGTCTAACTTTGTGGGGCTCAAACAATCTAAGACATTTTCTTTTGTTACAGACTTCCCAGCCATAAATACGTTAAATAGGCTAGCTGACAACTCTTCTGAATCAACACCAAAATAATAACTCAGTGACGCCTGAGGATCCGTATCTATCAAAATCACTCGTTTCCCACTTTGAGCCAATAGGCCACCAAGAGTAACTGTTGTGGTAGTTTTACCTACTCCGCCTTTATGATTAGCTACGGTCCAAACTACCACGCGAGTAACCACACGCAAACAATAAGACTCAAAGAAAATCTTGCGACAAACAGACTGATACTTTCACTTAGAAACAACACCCGCAGTGCCCCTTTTCCCTCAATCTACTATTTCATTAAGTATATGACCTGCCATATGAGCAATGTCATAATTCGCTTGGGAAATATTAGCTATGGTAACCGCTTGAGGCATACCGTATACAACGCTACTTTGCTCATCTTGTGCCCATATTTTAGCACCTTTGTCTTTTAGCTTTTTACAACCTTCTCTGCCGTCAGCTCCCATTCCTGTTAAGATAATGGCGAGTACGTTACTTGAATAAACCTGAGCCATAGAATCAAATGTTACATCAACGCTCGGTTTATAGGTCGCATCTGGAAAACGTTCAGGTTCAGAAATTTTTATTTTTGCATTGCCTGAACTGCCCTCAATTGTCATTTGTTTTCCACCAGGAGCAAGATAACATATCCCAGGTCGCAAGCTTTCACCATTCGTCGCTTCTTTCACTGAGACTTTACATAAATCATGTAAACGTTTAGCAAATGCCAAAGTAAAAGAACCAGGCATGTGTTGCACTAAAACAACAGGAACTGGAAAATCCCTCGGCAACTCAGTCAATATTTTCTGAAGGGCTACAGGTCCACCAGTTGACGTACCTATTGCCAAACAATCGTAACGACTTGAATTGTTTGCGCCTAAGTGAGGTTTCCTATTAATTCTATTTAAGGAGCTGGGGGGAAAAATATCGCTTGATTTCAATGCATCGGAACGCATTTTTGCCAACGAATGGCTCCTGATTGCTTTACGCCCACAAAGTGCTTTTACTCGGTTTTGTAAAAGAAGAATCGCTTCTTTTCTGTTTAACGCAATATCTTCGAATTTCTTTGGAAGAAAATCTAACGCACCCGCATCCAATGCGTCTAAGGTCGCTTGCGCTCCCTCCAGAGTAAGTGATGAAAACATAATAATAGGAACAGGATTACTTGCCATTATTTTTTTGACGGCAGTAATACCGTCCATTACAGGCATTTCAATGTCCATAGTTACAACATCTGGTTTTAAAGAAGCAACTAAGGTCAAGGCCTCCTGACCATTTTTGGCTTCCCCTACCACTTCTAATTCAGCATCGTCTTCAAGTATCTGTTTTATTCTGCGGCGAAAAAAAGTTGAGTCATCAACTATCAAAATCCTATATGTCATCTTCGCCTATCTTTTTTATAATATTAACTATCAATTTTTCTTTAGGCTTCATTAAGCGCATATCTACCTATGTTTTCTTGGTCGCATACCTTTTCAATAGCCCTGGTACATCTAATATCAAGGCGATACCACCGTCACTGGTTATGGTAGCACCAGCCATGCCAGGTGTACCTTGAAGCAGTTCATCCAATGGTTTAATTACTACTTCTTCCTGCCCAATTAATGCATCAACTACAAAACCAAGTTGTTGGGTGCCAATTTGAACCACAACAACATGCCCTGTAGTTTTATCAATATTAACTTCACCCCTTGCTAACCATTCTCCTAAATAGAATAGTGGAATAGCTTTAGAACGAACGATCATGGTTAGCTGACCATCAACGGTATTAGTTTTTTGCATATCAAGATTGATGATTTCATTCACAGAACCAAGAGGCAGCGCAAAGGTTTGTTCACCAATCACTATCATTAGGGTGGGCAATATGGCTAAGGTTAATGGCACTTTAATTTCAAGTGTAGTACCAACCCCCATACTAGAATCAATATTGACGGAACCGTTGAGCTGATTTATTTTGGTTTTGACTACATCCATACCCACACCACGGCCGGATACTTCAGATATTTCAGTTTTAGTTGAAAATCCTGGTGCAAAAATCAAATTGAAGGCTTCAAGATCAGTCATTCTTGCTGCGGTATCAGCGTCCAAAACACCTCGGGAAATGGCTATTTCTTTCAGCTTTTCTGGATCCATCCCCTTACCATCATCAATGATACTTAATAATATATGGTCGCCTTCTTGAGACGCTGACAACTTAACCGTGCCCATAGACGGTTTACCTGCAGCCTTTCTTTCTTCTGGCATTTCAATACCATGGTCAACAGAATTTCGAACCAAATGCACTAAGGGGTCAGCCAAGGCTTCTACTAAATTTTTATCTAAATCCGTCTCTTCACCTTCTAGAATAAGCGTAATTTCTTTTTTAAGCGTTCGTGCAAGATCGCGAACAACTCGAGGAAAGCGCCCGAATACTTTCTTAATAGGCTGCATACGGGTTTTCATTACTGCACCTTGCAAGTCCCCCGTAACAACATCTAAATTGGCGATGGCCTTTGCCATATTTTCGTCATTGCCATTGGCACTAAGGCTGAGTAGACGGTTTCTGACTAATACTAACTCCCCAACCATATTCATTATTTGATCTAGACGTTTAGTATCGACTCGAACTGTCGTTTCCGCTTGGGGAGGAGGAGTAGACTTTTTCTCTTCTTTTTTTGCAGCGACAGGTTTAGTGGCTTCAACTTTATTTACTGCCGCTTTTTTAACTTCAGTAGGCTCGACCACAACCGGTTTGGCTTCTTTCGCTTCGTCTGGCTTGTCTGCAGGACCTTTGCCTTTGCCGTGAAGTTGATCTAAGAGCGCTTCAAATTCATCATCTGTAATGTCATCTCCCGATGAATTTTGCTCGGTTGTCGCCTCTTCATTAGCAGTGTTAGGAGTTTCATCTCCTTTGAACTGTCCTTTGCCATGCAACTGGTCTAGAAGTGCTTCAAATTCGTCGTCACTAATATCTTCATCGCTTGAAGACTCTTCTTCAATCTTAGCGACTTCCTTAGTTCCTGGCGCATTACCGCCATGTAATTCATCTAATAATGCCTCAAATTCATCTTCACTAAAATCATCTGAACTCAACTCACTTTGATCCTGATTTACAGGCTCTTCATCACTAACGATAGTCTCAGTCGCGATTGGCTCTGGAGTTTCTGACGCTGCAGCTTCATCTGCCGACTCGGGCTTACTGAGTCTGGTAAGGGTATCGATAAGGCTTTTTTCTGCAGCCACTAGAGGCTCACCAGCTTTGACAAGATCAAACATTTGCACGACTTCATCGGTAGCCTGCAATATTACATCCATCAGTTCAGGCGTAAGGGTTCTTTGACCATTTCGCATAACATCAAAGATATTTTCTGCACCATGGCAAATATCAACTAATTCAGTCAGTGATAAAAACCCAGCGCCGCCTTTAACAGTATGATACCCCCTAAAAATGGCGTTAAGCAGATCCGTATCTTCTGGATTATTTTCTAAATCGACGAGCTGCTCCTGCAAGAGCTCTAAGATTTCACCGGCTTCAACCAAAAAGTCAGCTAGTATTTCCTCGTCAACATCAAACGCCATATTAAGGTCCCCTTAAAATCCCAGACTCGAAAGCAAATCATCAACGTCATCTTGATCTGACGCTACGTCTTCTCTGCTGTCGGCATCCAAAATTGGACCTTCAGCCTTAACCATATCGGCTTCATTCTCAGATTTGTTAGGCTTTTCAATTACCTCGGCACCATCTTTAGGTTCAACGCCGCCAAACATAGTGAGCATGTAGACTAAATTATCTTCAACCTCTTTAACGAGTTCAATAACTCGTCTAATAACTTGACCGGTCAAATCCTGGTAACCTTGAGCCATCAGTACTTCAGTCAATAAACCTGTTAATTTTGCAGAATCGTCACTACCTACTTTCAGAAAATTGTCTAATTCTTTTACTAAAAGATTAAATTCACCTAACTGTAAATCTCGAGCAATCAGTTTATTCCATTCAGGTAACACCTTTACAATGCCGTCATGCAATTTCTCTGCAATTGGCATACAAGAATCCACCAAGTCCATGGTTTTATTTGCAGCTTCTTCAGTTGCTTCTATAACATAAGTTAATCTTGTCTGAGCATCTGGAATATCTTCGTTCGCCATGTCGACTATACGAGGATCAAGTTGAAAATTATTCAATGAGTCGTGAAGTTGGCGAGTTAATTTACCCACCTCGGCAAACAGCTCTACAGAACTTTGAGCCCCGGCGGATTCAAGTAAATCTTGAGCGCCTTGATTATCTCCGTTCTCTAAAAGTACTACTAATTTTTTTGCGTCATCAAGAGAAATTGGCGCATTTTTCAAGGCCGTCATACAGTCTTTCCTCGTATTCAGATTAGCCTGAATTTAACCAAGTCTTTCAAATATTTTTGCTAATTTCTCTTTTAACGTTGCTGCCGTAAAAGGTTTAATAACATAACCGTTAACACCAGCTTGCGCAGCAGCAACAATTTGTTCCTTTTTAGCCTCAGCAGTCACCATCAAAACAGGAATGTGTTTTAGGTTAGCGTCTGCTCGAATAGCTCTTAGTAAATCAATACCTTGCATACCGGGCATGTTCCAGTCCGTTACCACAAAATCGAAATCACCTTGCTGCAACATAGGTAATGCAGTACTACCATCATCTGCTTCTTGTATGTTTGCAAAGCCAAGATCTTTAAGTAAGTTCTTGATAATCCTACGCATAGTTGAAAAATCATCAACAACAAGGATCTTCATATTCTTATCCAAAACCACCTCCGGTAAGAGTTTTAACACTTAGTTTAAAACCCAACTTTATTGCTATAATTATTTTTCGTTTGAACGCCAAGACTGCATGCGAGACTTAAGCTTTAACATCGCTTGGCTATGTATTTGACTCACTCTGGATTCACTTACATCCAGTACTTCACCAATTTCTCTTAAATTCAGCTCTTCATCATAGTATAGAGACAATACAATTGCTTCACGCTCTGGCAATGTAGTAATGGCATGAGCCAGTGCTTTTTGAAACGAACCTTGAAGAAAATCTTCAAAGGGCGTGTCTGAACCTTTGGTTTGTTGTGTACTTATGACATCTTCCGTAACGCCTAAATCTTCTATCCCAATAATTTTTCCAGCATTCACCTCATTTAACATCTGGTGATAACTTTCAATGCTGACTTCTAGCTTGACTGCTACATCTAGGTCTCTGGCGTCTCGCCCGGTTTCACGTTCTACTTGATTAATCGCTTCGGTAATCGCGCGACCATTTTTATGCACAGAACGGGGCGTCCAATCTCCTTTGCGTATTTCATCTAACATTGATCCTCTAATACGGATCCCTGCGAACGT
This sequence comes from Paraglaciecola arctica, assembly GCF_018861065.1. Lineage (GTDB taxonomy): Bacteria > Pseudomonadota > Gammaproteobacteria > Enterobacterales > Alteromonadaceae > Paraglaciecola > Paraglaciecola arctica_B. The sequence continues at coordinate 97,811 of NZ_JAHKQO010000019.1, read as the reverse complement.
TTCAAAACTGGCACCTTTGCTACCGTCAAAATTTCTCGACGCTTCTAGTAAGCCTATCATACCCGCCTGTATTAAATCATCGACTAATACACTAGCAGGCAAACGAGCAATTAAATGATGCGCAATTCGCTTAACCAAAGATGCGTGTCTTTCTACCAACTCATTTTTATCGGCTAATTGTTGGTAAGCGGCAGCTTTACTATTCACCTGTTATCGCCTACTACTTTTTTATTTGTGACCAATTGTTCAAGGAAAAACTCTAAATGGCCACCTGGTTGATTGGGAATGGGCCATTCCATCGCTTTCTTAGCAAGTCTTCTAATAGCCATAGCTGCGGGTGAAGTTGGAAATGCCTCAACTACAGCTTTTTGTTTTCTTACTGATTTTCGGACATTTTCATCAAACGGGATCACAGCCACAAGTTCTAATGCCACATCTAAAAATCTATTAGTTACCTTAGTCAATTTTGAAAATAGCTCGTCGCCTTCACGCATACTGCGCACCATATTAGCAACAATCTTAAATCTAAATATACCATGTTCTTTATTCAGGATTTTTATCAAAGCGTAAGCATCGGTTAGAGACGTCGGCTCATCACACACTACCATCATGATATCCTGTGATGCTTTGGAAAAGCTTAATACCATATCTGATATACCAGCCGCTGTATCAACAATCAATACATCAATTTGTGATTGTAATTCACTGAAAGCCCGAATGAGACCTGCATGTTCGGTAGCAGTTAGTTCTGTCATCGATTGGCTACCAGAGGTGGCTGGAGCAATCTTGATCCCATAAGGACCTTCAACAAGCACTTCATCTAAAGTACATTCGCCAGACAAAACGTGAGAAAGGTTTTTCTCCACTCGAAGACCTAAAAGCACATCAACGTTAGCGAGGCCTAAATCGGCATCCAACACCATGACTCTCTTGCCTTGCTGAGCGAGTGATATTGCGGTATTGAGGGTAACATTTGTTTTCCCAACACCACCTTTTCCGCCGGTCACGGCTATTACTTTTATTAACCTAGATTGATTCATTCTTCTTAAGCTACTCGCTTGGTCCTCAATCATACTGCCACTACTGCGTTATTAACGTGATTAGGACTAGTATGAATTAAACCGAATTTTTTATAAAGCTTCGCAGCACTAGTAATTAAAAATTTTGTACTTGCAGGTTGCAAATCTTCAGGTACTCGTTGCCCGTCAGCCAAATAACAAATCTGTAGTTTGTTCTCAATTGCCACGCTAATTACCTCTCCTAAGCTGTAACACTCATCTAACTTAGTCAATATACACCCTTGCAGAGAAATCTGTCGATACTCATTTATAGTTTGTTGCATAACTCGGTATTGGCAGTTTGCTTGCATCACCAGATAATGTCTAATGTTAGCACAAGAATTCTGTTTCATTGTATCTAACTGCTTGATTAGCCTAGCATCTTTTTGACTAAAACCCGCAGTATCTACCAATACTAAACGTTTATTTCTAAATTGATAAAGTAAATCTGATAGTTCGTTTGAATTTTGAGCTTGTTTAACGCTACAACCTATAATTTTTCCGTAAGTCGCAATCTGCTCAAATGCACCAATTCGATAATTATCTAAGGTAATAATCGCCACTTGATCTGCACCAAACTTATGAGCGGCTTGTGCCGCTAGCTTTGCGATAGTGGTGGTTTTACCTGTACCAGTGGGGCCCATCAATGCCACTACGCCCGCTTGCGATAAGATATCATCATGTTTGGTTTGTAGTCTATTAGCTAATAGTTTTAAGAGGAATAACCAAGATTCTCTTTCATCAGCCTCTTCGGGAGCATATGAAACCACTTCCTCAGCCAACGAATCCGAAATCCCCATTTGCTGTAATCTTTGGAACAAATATCCGTGCAAAGGATGTTTACGATTCTTTTCTTGTTCAATCAACCCCGACACCTGAAACTGGAGAATGTGACGTAAAGAGGATAATTCTTGGCGCATTTCTTTTAGTGCATCTTGCTGCTGGGAATCTTGCTTTGTGGGAGCTGGATTATTTGAATAATACTGTGGATGCGTTTCAGGCTCCTGCTTTATTTCTTTAGTTTGCGCTGGAGAAGCAGAATTTGCCTGTTTTTCTAATAACGCTTTTAAACTATCAGGACCTGTATCACCAATAATCTCACTCAAAGTAGGGGTTTTTCTTGGTATTTGGGTTTGGCCCTTCGATTCAGTTTTGCTGTCCAAAATTTGTGCGACAGGCTCTTTATCGTAAGCAGCGACTATTTCGATACCGTCAGCATGTTTTTTGTTTGACATAATGACCGCATCACCACCCAACTCATCCTTTACCTGTTTGAGTGCTTCCCGCATGTCTTTGCCATAAAACCGTCTGATTTTCATATATACCCCTTAAATACCCACACTACTTCATTTGAACCCGTCATATTATTGACCCACGGCACTGACAATTTTAATTTGTTTGTCATCTGGTATTTCCTGATAAGACAATACATGTAAACCACTCACCGAGTGTTTTAAGAACTTCGACAATACCGGTCTCAACATACCCGAAGTCAATAAAACTGCGGGTTCGCCAGCTAATTCTTGTTGTTGAGCCGCTTCGTTTAACGAACCTTGCAACCGTTCTGCAAGGCCTGGCTCTATACCCGCTCCATCAGCACCGCCTGCTTGGAGTGACTGGTGCAACATCTGTTCCAGTTCTGGAGCCAAGGTAATAACCGGTATCTCTGGCAATCCGCCATTAATCTCTTGAACAATTAAACGCTTAAGGGCAATACGTACCGCTGATACCAATACATCTGGATCTTGGCTTTTAGGACCAAACTCACACAAGGTCTGCACTATGCTGCGCATATCTCTAATTGGCACACCTTCGTAAAGCATGGTTTGCAGAACTTTAACCACAGTACTCAAAGGCAATATGTCAGGCACCAAACCTTCAACTAATTTAGGGCTATTTTTAGCTAACAAGTCTAATAATTGCTGTACTTCTTCGTGGCCTAACAACTGGTAGGCATTATTGGTTAACAATTGACTTAGATGAGTAGCCACAACAGTAGCGGCGTCGACCACCGTATATCCTAAGGTTTGCGCGTGCTCTCTTTGGTTTGCCCTGATCCATACGGCATCCAATCCAAATGCTGGGTCTTTGGTCACTTTTCCTTCTAATTTTCCGAACACTTGCCCAGGGTTAATAGCCAATTCATCATCGTGGCTCAATTCCGCTTCACCAACAGTGACCCCTAACATGGCGATAGTATAATTGTTTGGACTCAGGTCTAAGTTGTCGCGAATATGTACTGGAGGAATAAGGAAACCCAATTCTTGTGACAGTTTTTTTCGTACCCCTTTAATGCGGGTAAGCAGTTCTCCGCCCTGAGCTTTATCCACCAGCGGGATGAGTCTATAGCCCACTTCTAGCCCAATAGTATCAACATGCTGAACGTCGTCCCAACCAAGCTCCTTCACTTCTAATGGTTGTTGATTTTGTTCAGGTAACGATTTCACCTCTTCTGGCTCATTGGCTATTTTCTGTGCTCGCCAATAGCTGTAATACGCGTAACCACCTACTACAGCACTAAACCCTAAAAAGGCAATGTGCGGCATTCCTGGTACGATACCCATCACAAATAAAATTGCCGAGGTAATATATAAAGCTCTTTGATTGCCTAACTGTCGACTTAATTCATTCCCCATTTCCTGTGAGTCATTTTCTCTCGTCACAATAATGGCAGTGGCAACTGAAAGCAGTAATGATGGAATTTGTGCCACTAAACCATCACCAATTGTTAATAAGGTATAAATTTCAATTGCGTCTCCAAATGCCAAGTCATGCTGGATCATGCCAATAAATAAGCCACCGACAATATTAATTAACATGATGAATAAACCCGCAATGGCATCACCTTTGACAAATTTAGAAGCACCGTCCATCGAGCCATAAAAGTCTGCTTCGCTTGTGATCTCAAAACGCCGTTTACGGGCTTCATCAGAATCAATAAATCCCGCATTTAAATCAGCGTCAATTGCCATTTGTTTGCCGGGCATAGCATCTAAAGTAAAACGCGCGCTGACTTCAGAAATACGCCCTGCACCAGCGGTAACAACTTTAAAATTAATAATAAGTAAAATCGCAAATACCACTATACCAACGGCATAGTTCCCACCAATTACTACTTCTCCGAAGGCTTGAATTACTTTACCTGCGGCGTCTCCACCTTCATGGCCCTCTAATAAAACTATCCTGGTTGACGCTACATTTAAGGCAAGTCTCAAAACTGTGGCGATAAGTAACACTAGTGGAAATATGCCAAAATCAACGGGTTTCTTGGTAAAAACCGAAACCAAAATAACAACCAAGGAAAGAGCAATATTAAAACTGAAAAGAATATCTAGAAGAAATGCAGGCATAGGTAAAATCACCATGCCCATTATGGCCAACAAGACTATTGGCGCTCCTAACCCAGATGTAACTGACTTTAATTGGTTTTTATCAAACCTACCTAAATACGATGTGAGTTGCATAAACGAATTATTGACGCTTTGTTAATTTTGTTGACCTTAATAACAATAAAAGCAACTAGCGCGCCAAGTATCATAGAAACGATAATGATCGAGTAACAAGTTGAATTTAACGCCTTAATTCTGGTGGGATCGGTAAATTGCGATTTAGAGGTTTAGGACGCTTACCTTTGCCTTGTTTAAAGGCTTTCAATTGATAAACGTAGGCTAGAACTTGAGCAACAGCCATAAACAATTTCTCAGGAATTTCATGCTCAGCTTCAGTAGAATAATAAATAGCCCTTGCCAACATTGGAGACGCAACAATTGGCACCTCGTGTGCGTTAGCGATGGTACGAATATGCATGGCCATTTCGTCCACCCCTTTTGCCACTAAGGTTGGCGCACGAGTACCGAACTGGTCGTACTTTAATGCCACAGAAAAATGAGTGGGGTTAGTGACAACCACATCTGCATTCGGCACTTCTTGCATCATACGATTTGCAGCGGCTTGGTATTGTAACTTACGAATTCTACTTTTTACTTGGGGATCACCATCAGCATTTTTACGTTCGTCTTTGACTTCCTGCATAGACATTTTCATTTCTTTATTGTGTTTATAGTTCTGATAAGGCACATCAAAAACAGCAATAGGGATCAAAGCACAACACATGATTAAAAATCCCCAAGCAATTAACTCCATCGCGTGAAATAAATTACGAGGGTACAACTCTAAGTCCAAATGTAATGCTTCATCCTGAAACGTTATCAATGCGATATAAGCCATTAAAGCAACCACTACAAATTTAGCGATCGCTTTCAATAATTCCACCACGCTGTTCATACCGAACATACGTTTAAACCCTGCTATTGGGCTTATTTTTTGTGCTTTGGGTTTCGCGCCATCCCAGGTGAAATTATAACCACCTAGCGCAATATTTCCGTAGATCCCTGCAATAGTCACAATCACCATGTACAACAATACAGGCATGCTAATTGTATCGAAAGCATACCCCCAAGCTTGAAACATGTGGGTAAAATCATAGGTTTCATCCCGAGACAAAGTGAAGGTACGTTGTGTCACTTCGAATATGGCGCTGGCAATCATCGAACCAATCAGTAAAAAACTCACGGCACTCGAGATTAAAACTAAAGCGGTTGACAATTCTTTAGAACGGGCGATTTGACCTTTTTTACGGGAGTCCTCAATTTTTTTGGAGGTGGGTTCTTCTGTTTTTTCGTTTGCATCAGACATGATTTCCTCCCGTTATTCTATGGACAAACTAACACTAACTGACACATCATGCTCTGTGCCCGATCCCACATCACTTCAAAATGATGGGTTAAGTTGTCTAAAGTTAACCAAATTATTAGAAGTCCCATAATTTGCGCGATAGCAAAACCGATACTAAAAATATTCAATTGCGGCGCAGCTTTAGTCATGACTCCAAAAGCTAAGTTGACAATAAGCAACGACACAATAGGTGCCAGAGAAATGGTGACGGCTGAAATAAACATCCAACCTGCCCAGTGCGCGATGTCTCTAAATTGCTCAGGGGCAAACCAAGCCACACCAATTGGAAAAGCTTCGAAACTCATCACAACCATACGGATCATCGCTAAGTGCCCATCTAATGCCCAAAAGAGTAAAGTGGCCAAAATAAGATAAAACTGCCCGACCGCTGGTACATTAATTCCATTTACAGGATCTACAATAGATGCGAAACCTAATCCGGTCTGCAAGGCTACTATTTGTCCAGCTAAAACAAAGGTATTGAGCACCATATTGGATATAAACCCTAAAGCAATTCCTATGATTAGCTGCTGTATCACTAACAAAAAAGTTCCCACAGAAAAAAGCTCTGCAGCTGGAATGGGCACAGGTGGTATAACTGGGATGATAATCAGGGTTAAAAATAACGTTAATAACGCTCGGGTAGTCGGAGCCACAGTTTTAGCACTTAACCCAACCATGGAAGTAAAAAGCCCAGCTACGCGCATAAATGGCAACAATAAGTCGGCCAAATACTGCATGATAGTAGTTGTGGTTATATCCAAGATTTTAACCTAAAACCTGAAAAGTCATGGTATCTACCCCACCACTTCTGGAATACGCTCGACTATAGTGAAAAAGAAGTCCATAAGCTTTTGTACTAACCAATGTCCTCCCCAACTTAGTGCTAACAAAGTCACAATTAGCCGTGGCAGAAAACTCATAGTTTGTTCATTAATTGAAGTCGCAGCCTGAAACACGGCCACGATTAATCCCACAAATAAACTCGGCAGAATGATCGCTGAAACCAACAGAATAACCATCTGCAACGCTTCTTTAAGAATTTCTACAAAGACCTCTGGACTCACAGGTATACCTTATTTACATAGCTAATTAACATACGCTACCCCATACCAAAACTGTTAGCTAAGGTACCAAAAACTAAATTCCAGCCGTCTACTAAAACGAATAACATCAGTTTAAATGGTAATGACACGATCATGGGTGACAACATCATCATGCCCATGGCCATTAAGATCGAAGCAACCACTAAATCGAGAATCAAAAAGGGGATAAACAACATAAAACCAATTTGAAATGCTGTTTTTAGTTCGCTCGTTACGAACGCAGGAATCAGCACATTCATTGGTACGTCAACGGGATCTTGAAATTGTCCGTCCATACCCCCTATTTGCACGAAAGTTTCCAAATCCTTAACCCGAGTTTGCGCCAACATAAAGGCACGCAAGGGTTCTTTGCCTAATTCATAGGCCTGAATTGAAGTAATTTCTTCATTTAAGTAGGGTTGCAATGCCGTTTCATTCATCTTTTCAAACACAGGAGCCATGATAAACATCGACAAAAATAAACTGACACCAATTAAGATTTGATTAGAGGGCGATTGCTGCAAACCAATTGCTTGACGTAAAATCGATAAAACAATGATGATCCTTGTAAAAGACGTCATCATCATCACAAAAGCAGGTAACAGACTCAGTGCAGTCATGATAGCTACGACTTGCAAAGTCATAGTATATTCTTGACTACCGTCTGGATTATCAGTAAGGGTTAACGCTGGGATCCCCGGCTCAGCTAAGACCTGACCACAGACAAGACTAAGCACGAGTATTAAACAAAGTTTTAAGGATATTTTTTTCATGACTTTTCACTCTCAGATTTAGTAGAGGTCTTGTCATTTTGAGTCATTGCTGGATTTATTTTACCTGCCATAAACAGCGTAAGTTTATCTTTGAATTTATCATTTCCGGAGGATGAAGACGTCGCAGTAGTAATTGGGTTAGCAAGGGTCGCCAGGTGATTAATATTATGAGCAGTCACTCCCAACAAATGTTGCTCACCCGCGACTTCAATCACCATGACTCGTTCTTTGGTACCAGCCATCATAGACGCGACAACTTTAAGATTTGAAGTACCAGATTGAGTGACATTAAACCGACGCATCAGGAACGCCAACATAAAAACAACGCCAATAACCAGCAATAAAGACAGGAATATTGACACTATTGAAGTTGGGTTTGATAGAGATTGAGGCGCCGAATTGGCCTCAAAAGAAACACTTAAACATGAGCAAAGAGTTATCCAAACCCATGTTTTATAAGGATTTTGTTTATCTAAGCTTTTTAATTCTTTCCAGTTGACTAATAACATCAGTTAATCGAATACCAAATTTATCGTTGACTACTACTACTTCTCCATGAGCAATCAACGTGCCATTTACTAAAACATCTAATGGCTCTCCAGCAACTCGGTCAAGTTCCACTACTGACCCTTGGTTCAACTGTAGTAAATTTCTAATGCTAATATTACTACGACCCACTTCCATAGAGATAGTCACAGGAATGTCTAAAATGGTATCTAACTTGCGTTTTTCTTTAGGCGTTATTTCGTGATCTTCATCAAACTCTTCAAGTTCGGCTACCTCGGCCCCCGCAATAGACTGTGCATCAGCGCCTTCTTGCTTACTCTCTTCATCGGCTTGTTCGGCCATTGCCGCTGCCCAATCATCTAAACCGTCTTCTTCACTCATAATTTACTCCATACTCTTGATGACGGGATTTACCAGTCATCTTCAAGGGTTTGTAATTCGGCGTCGCTGTCAATTCTTCGACCGCCTTTTGTTAACAGTTGCAGCTCAGACTTCACAGAAGTCGGGCGCGGAATTTTCTCAATGATCTTAAGTGCTACGTTATCTCTGGAGCGACCTAACTTAGCTCTAAAAGTCGGTAAATCTTCGATTAACACCGTAATATGCTCAGGCATTTCGATGGGGATCACAAAACCGGCTTCAAGCTCCATGACATCTTCTAAGGACAACTTTAAATCCATCATATGTGTTGATAACGCGACTTCCACATCCATAATTTCATCTCGTAACGCTTTGCTCCAGCGCAAATCAGTGTCTTCTTTATCACTTTGCACACCGGCATCTAATAGCTCACGAATGGGTTCTAACATTGAATACGGTAGAGATACGTGGAAATCACCACCACCGCCGTCTAATTCAATGTGAAAAGAACTGATGACAACGACTTCTGTTGGACTCACTATATTGGCCATCGCAGGATTAACTTCTGAGTCAAGATACTCAAACGAAACATCCATAACTGGCGCCCAAGCTTCTTTATAGTCTTCAAAGATAAGTTTCAACAACATTTGAATAATACGACGTTCAGTTGGAGTAAACTCCCGCCCTTCAATTTTAGCGTGATAGCGACCGTCACCACCAAAAAAGTTATCAACCAAAATAAACACTAACCTAGCTTCCATGGTAATCAAACCCGTACCTTTAAGAGGACGGAAACGCACCATATTTAAACTAGTAGGCACAAACAAGGTATGGATGTACTCTCCAAATTTAATCATTTGGATGCCATTAATAGAGACTTCAGCTGAGCGACGCATCATATTAAATAAACTGACGCGCATATGACGAGCAAATCGTTCGTTAACGATTTCAAGAGTTGGCATACGCCCACGGACGATCCTGTCTTGGGAAGAAAAATCGTATTCCATAGCCGAGCCATCAGAGACGCCACTGTCAACTTCTTCTTCTTCAACATCGTCTACACCATGTAATAGTGCATCAATTTCGTCTTGGGATAATAAATCGCTCAATCTAACTCTCTCATTAACTAATCAGTGATTACTGCATAACAAAACCAGTAAAAAGAACTTCTTCAACAGTTTGATTACCGCTAACGTTCATCATGGTTTTTTGCACTTCTTTCAAAGCACTATCACGAATCGCAATTTTACCTGCCTCTGTGACTAAGTCATCAGCATTTGCAGTACTAAATATTTTTAACAAGGTACCTTCAATCAAAGGAATATGCATTTTAGCTTGTTCTTCGTTATCGGAACCTCGCATCATTAACTGCACTTTAATTTCAACCAATCGGTCTCGGGTTGAACCGGGTACATTAAATACGAAGGGTCTAGGCATCGCGACATACAACGCTGTGCCAGTTTTAACAATGGCAGGGCCTCCTGCTTCACCTTGCGCCATAGGCTCTCCATCAACAGCTGGCGCGTCTGCGGCATCGTCTCCCATCAAAAAGAAATAGGCAGCACCTCCACCCGCAATGAGTACGACAACAGCAACGATGATAATAATCAGTTTGCTTTTTTTGCCGCCTTCTTCCATTTTTAACTCTTCTTCAGCCATGCTAATCTCTCAAATTACTAAACACTAGTATTAGTATCAGGCCCAAAGCTAATTTGGCAAAGCCCTTTAGCCCATTTAGTTGCAATTTTATCCTCAATTTATACAAAATAATCGATGCCACCTAAGGCCCCATTAACAATATTTTGTTGGGCTAATACTTGCTCTGGTACCTCAAGGCTGTCTATTTCATCTTTACCAGCACCTTGACGAGTAAATTCACCTTCGCCTTGGTTTTGTTGACCATCACTTTCTTGACGCACTGATGACTGACCAAGTTCAATACCTTTTTCTGCCAACATTTCTCTTAACCTTGGGGTGGCGTTGTCAACGGCATCTCTTGCTAGTTGCGACTGAACCACAAAATTCACAGTAGCAGACTCTCCGGACACTGCGACTTTGACGTTTACTGATCCTAGCTCAGCGGGATCAAGTCGAATTTCAGCAACAAGATTTTTAGTATTAACCATCCAACGAACTTTTTCAGCCAATTGTTGATGGCCTTCTGGCTTGGTTATATTGACGGCTTTATCAAACTTTGACTCAAGCTGGTTGAGTTGTAACTGCTTACTTTGCTCACCTTGAACTTGGGCCACGTCTCTCGATGTCGCGCTATATATTTGATCATGACGTTCCTCAATTGAACGGTTGATAGATTGTGCTAAATCCAATACCTGAGAAACACTGCTGGCTATTTGTTCTAAATTAACAGGGGTTTTAACCACTGTTGTCGCAGCCGAATCAGTATTTTTAGACAGTGCGTCAGAAATCAAAGCTTTCAAATCAATACCCGGCTCTCTGCCTTGAGATAGTTGATTCTTAAACTCTTCTAAACCAGTCTTTAGAGCCGCAACAAAGTCTTTTGTAGAGGTCTCATTTGAGTTAATTATTTCAGCTACTTTAGGTGTAACTAGCTGTGATGCAATTTTTTCTGACTGGTTCGACTCGGATGTGTTTTTATTTTCGAAAACCCGCTGAGCAATATTTTCTAGAACTTTTTCCAATTTAGCGTCAGTCAAATTCAAAATACTTTTTATGTCACTATTTTCATGTACTTTATTGGCATTGTTAGGGTTGAGTTGTTTGTTAGACAACTCTTGATTGATTTGCACTTCTTGTTCAACTAATTCAGCTGAATCGGCTTCAGAAGTGCCAGCTGTTAGATCAACTTCTGTATGCAGCGATTGCACTAGATGTTTTGCCACATTAGGCTCCGCTATCTTGTCTACTTTTGCAGGCTCTCGAGTATTTTTTGTATCAGTTTCAGCAACTAAGGTTCTTAATAGATCTTTATCCTCGACTAGCGACATATCTATTTTAGGGGTATTTTCTGACGGTTGATTGCCCCTTTTAGTTTGTTCATCAGTCTCACTTTTAGCCACATCAATGACGCTCCTATCCGCAACGTCACCTTTCTGGGTCATTTCCTGTATCTTGCTATTTAGCTGTTGCAGCACCTCTGGCTTTTCCAACAACAACTCAGCGGCTTTTTGTTTGATTTCAGATTGGGACAATTCTTTGGAGTCAGAAATGGCTAGCACCTCAACTATCACCTTATCAACCAGTTCAGATATATTCTTGACGGATTGTGAATTAGTGAGCAACACATCACTATTTTCAGAATTCTGGATGTCACTTTCTTGGCTTTCATCAGAGGAGAGAGTTTGCTCCACCCGCTTCTTAATGCTCACTGTTGAGGCATCTGAATCTTTGATGTCTTCCCGTGGCTCGGCAACGTAGCCGTCCAAGGAAATCCGAGAATTGTCGGCAAAAGAGCGCTGTTCAATTTGTTCTAATAATTCTTGTTCCGATTGGCTGAGTAATGATAAGTCGACTTGGGTTCCGTCAAGCTCCTGCAAAGTAGATAAAATAGACTCATCATCACTTGCTAACTTTTTTAGATTATCAATCAATAAGACCCATTCTTCAGCAACAATCTCAGATGAATTGTCACTTGCCTGTTTAGGCTGTTGGCTTGAAGGTATCACAGCTTGTGTTTCATCGCTGACATCGTCCCCGTTAACGGTACTCTTTTCAGGTTTCTCTGTGTCAACGACTGGTTCTTTTCCTTTAATAGAAATTTTATCTTGTGACGCAGCTGATTTAGCCGTTTCTTCTGATTTTGAGTGACTATTTGAAACAGAAGAATTTTTTACTGTGTCTTCACTCTTCAATGAAGAAGAATCACGCTTTGCGATTTCAGTAGCCTGCTGCTTGTTGGCTCCTAAAGTCGCAGAGTTAGATTTAACTATGACGGGATCACTCGTTTCGTGGTCTTGCAGTATCTGACCAAATTGCGTATTTGCTGCAGAACCCACCTTTGAATGAGACTCTGTACCTGTGGCAAAAGCGGCAATTTCTGATTTGCTGGTGGCAACATGTTGCATCATTATTTGCTATCCCTCGAACTGAGACATTTCAGCTAACCCACTGACTTACAAGAATTATATTTAGATGTCGGTCGTTTCTAATTAACATTTCTGTGATAAGTCTAGTTTTAGATTAACCCTAATATTGTGTAATTAACTATGACTCAGCAAAGACCATTCCAATTTGTTTTTTAAGCAGCAATAACATGGACTAGTGTAAGGTAGACAACCATTACTTACGCATAAATTTTTGAAGCGACAATTCATCTAACATTGTTTGCTCTAATTTAGCTTCACGTTTTAGTTTGGCTTGATGCTGTTTATCCAATAACATTTCTACGGCCTTGCGTTTTCGCTGTTGTGCCAACCACTGCATGCGCCTTTGATCGGCCACTCGTATTGCTTGGTTTAAAGTCTGTAACTGCATTTCACAGGCTTTATCTAACTTACCAATAAATTGCTGATGTTGACCAAAAGTAACGCTACCAACACCTTGTTTTGCTCGGGTTTGAGCTTCTCGCAAATAATTTAAGCGGTAGTTTTCCAATCCCGAAAGTTTCTGTTTGTTATCTTGGGCAAACTGTTGTGCCAGCTGAAAATCTTGCACTAACTTTTGTTCTTTTTGTCGCTCCCAGTCCGCGACCATCTGCAATTGTGATTGTGCCATAGAACGTTACCCTTTACCCAAACCACCACTTAACGTGGCCATGTCTGCAGTACTCTGTTCAAAACCGATAATTTGTTGCATACCTTGCTGCAAGAAGGCATTGATAGCGGGTTCAGCGTTAATTGCTAAATCAATCCTTGGATCCGTACCTTTGGTATACGCTCCGATACTAATTAAGTCACGGTTACGTTGATAATTTGAATAGACTTGACGAATTCGTCTTGCTCCCAAAACATGTTCTTCGGGAACCACCATTGGCATCACTCGACTGATTGAAGCCTCTATATCTATTGCTGGATAATGACCAGAATCGGCTAGATCTCTAGAAAGCACTATATGACCATCTAGAATTGCTCTGGCCGCATCGGCTATAGGATCCTGTAAATCATCACCTTCGGTCAGAACTGTGTAAAATGCGGTGATGGAACCTTGGTTTTCGCTTCCATTTCCTGCACGCTCAACCAATGCTGGTAGTCTGGCAAACACCGAAGGCGGATAGCCCTTAGTGGCGGGAGGCTCACCTACAGCTAACGCTATTTCACGTTGCGCCATCGCATAACGCGTTAACGAATCAATCAGCAGTAGTACATTTAAACCTTTATCTCGAAAATACTCGGCAATAGTGACAGCTGTTTCACAACCTTTTAATCGCATTAACGGTGAGGTATCAGCAGGTGATGCGACTACTACTGATTTGGCACGTTCTTCTTCTCCCAAAATATCTTGGATAAATTCTTTTACTTCTCTTCCTCTTTCCCCCACCAAGCCAACGACTACAACATCAGCTGCGGTTCCACGGGTCATCATGCCCATCAATACACTTTTACCTACACCACTTCCTGCAAACAAGCCCATTCGCTGACCTAAACCGACAGTAATGATTGAATTAATAGCCCTTACTCCTACATCTAGCGGCAGAGTAATGGGTTTACGTATTAGCGGATTCATTGGAGGTCTAGACAAAGGAACGCGTTTTTCAGCTTTTACTGGGCCTAAGCCATCTAGCGGTTGACCATTACCATCGACCACCCTGCCTAGTAATTCCATACCAACAGCTAAACCTTGTTCGCGATTGAGTGGCTGAACCCTTGAACCGGGCACAATGCCTTTAACGGCTTCAGTTGGCATCAAGTAGGTGATATCTTCAGCAAAACCAACCACTTCAGCTTCAATTTCACCGTCCATAGTTTGGATTAGGCACTGACTGCCAACCGGCATTTGACAACCTACCGCTTCGAGGGTTAACCCAATGCCACGCACCAATTTACCACAGGCAACAACAGGGCTTTGGGGTACCTGATCTTTTAAGCGTTTAATTCTATCTAACATGGCAGCAGACATAACTTACTCGTCACTTGCGCTAACTTGACTCAACCCTTGTTCCAACAAGAATTTATCTATCACATCTTTAACGCGCCGCTCTACTGTTACATCAACCGCATTTGATTGAGTGACAATTTCGCATCCTCCAGCTGATAATTCTGGCGATTCCATAAAATCCCAATGATGCTTAGCGATTTCTTCTGGACTGAAATGATCATTGACCAATTTAATATCGTCGGGATGTAGGCGTATCTGATAGTGCTTTTCTTGGATCGGTAAGGCTTTTAACCCTTCACTTAACGCTTGAAAAATTAGATCTGTATTGGTTTTCACCTCACTGCGGATCACACCTTTAGCAAGGCTTACAGCCAACAGCACGAGTTCTTTTTCTAGTTCTTTCTCTACATTAGCAACAGGATTATTAAGGCTCTCAATTAACGACGTCCAATTTGCCAACAGCTGCTGGATATGTTCTTCACCAGCAAGCATTCCTTGTTTTTCACCTTCTTCTAAACCTTTTGCGAAACCTTCTTCATGCCCTTTTAACACGCCTTCTTCAGCACCTTGGGCATGCCCTTCACTGTGTCCTTGAGCAAATCCCTCAGCGTGTGCCTCAGCTCTGATGGCTTCAATTTCTTCGGCTGTAGGAGGCAAAACTTCTATTTCGGGCTCAGGGGGTTCGTATTTCCATTCAGGCCTACGATTTAGGGCATTAGTAGCTTTGTCATTTTGCGCTAACGTGGTGTCTTCAACATATGGCAAATCCCATGCTTTAATGTCCTCGTCTTGCCCATCTGCGGTCATAGGTTACTTGCCTTAATAATATCATTAGCTCGCTTACAAGAATTCATCGCCACCGCCACCACCTAACATAATTTCACCCGCGTCTGCTAAACGTCTGGCCACTGACAAAATTTCTTTCTGGGCAGTTTCTACTTCGCTAATGCGCACTGGCCCCATCGCGTCAAGATCATCAATCAACATTTCTGCAGCACGTTTAGACATGTTTTTGGTGATTTTCTCTTTAAGCTCACTTTCGGCACCTTTAATGGCTTTGAGTAGCGCATCTTGTTGTACTTCGCGCAAGATAGCCTGAATTGCTCTGTCATCAACATCGGCTAAATTATCGAACACAAACATTAAGTCTTGGATTTGTTGACTCATTTCTTCGTCTTGTTCGCGGATAGCATCCATCAGCTGACCTTCAATGTTGGTATCCAAATAGTTCATGATATCCGCAGCTGACTTCAATCCGCCCATTTTGGCTGCTTGTGTGCCTGCTTGCCCAGCAAATTGTTTCTCCATGATTTCATTCAATTCTTGTAATGCAGCGGGTTGTACCTCTTCTAAATTCGCCACTCGCATCATTAGGTCTAAACGGACTTTTTCGGGGAATTGACTCAATATTTCCGCAGATTGCTCAGCATCTAAGTACGACATAACAATAGTTTGAATTTGAGGGTGCTCGTTGCGAATTATGCTCGCGACTTGTTTTGAATCCATCCACTTCAGTGAGTCTAAGCCCTTGGCGCCGGTTCCCATTAAGATCTGGTCAATAAGATTAGCGGCTTTGTCTTCGCCTAAAGCAGACGTTAGCGCGCGTTTAACAAAATCAGTACTTTGGAACCCAATGGTACTGTAGTTTTGAATTTCTTCGATAAAATGTTTGTGCACCGCAGTGATTTTAGACTGGGTCATATCATCAATTTGGGCCATAGCTTGACCCAACTTTTGCACCTGTTTCGGCTCTAAATGTTTAAGAATTTGCGCCGCATCATCTTCGGTTAAACTCAGCAGTAAAATAGCGGCTTTATCTACACCTTCTAGTTTTCCTACGTCGTATCCCGCTTCTTCAATTTGTTCTTCTTCAGCCACAATTTAGTCCTCAGCAAGCCACACATTAATATTAGACTTAATCATCAAGCATCATCCAATTTTTCACTACTTGCGAAGACAGTTCTGGTTCATTTGCCACCAGCGCCCTAACAGCTTTCAGTACGTCTTCATCTTTATGTAAGTCTGGCAGCATAAAGGTGCCATCTGCTGCAAAACCGACTTGTGATTCGTCAAATTCTTCTGCCAATAGGCTAATAGTTTCATCACCTAGGTCTAACCCTTCATCAGCATCAAATTCATCAGCCTTCATTTCATCTGGATTGATGAGTTTACTGACCATTGGTTTCACAACCACAAAGAACATTAGGACAATAATAAAGAAACTACCTATCCATTTTATTAGAGGTAGTATTTTGGGGTCTTCCCAAAACGGCACTTCGGCTAGTTCCACTTCACCTTCACGGTTGAACGGAATACTCACAACTTCTAGAGAATCTCCCCGGGTAACGTCAAAGCCTATTCCACCTTGCAGTAAACGACGAATATCCAATAATTCAGCTTGTGACCTAGGTGCACTTGTCACTGTTCCATCAGCAGCAGCAGTGCTTACGTAATCTAAGGCAACAGAAACACTTAAACGACGAATCATCCCAACTTGTTGTTTAGTATGACTCACAGTGGTGTCTAACTCGTAGTTGCGAGTTTCTTCTTTATGGTTGCGCCCAGGTGTTTGTTGAGTTGCACCACCGTTGGCTCGCTCAGGAATGTTTGAGTCTAATGGAGGTTGATTGGTTAGTGCCCCAGGGATACCCGCAATGACTCCACCAATACTGTTTTCTTCAACAGTCATTTCACTGCGAACGGCGGGTAAGTCGGGGTTGTAGCTACGCTGGGTTTGCTCTACAGAAGTAAAGTCCATAGTCACGTCAGCTTGCGCTGTATAATTACCTAAACCTAAGACTGGAATAAGAATGGAATCGATTTTTTCCATGTAGGCATTTTCACGCTTTTTTTCTATTTCATATTCTTTACGCGATCGAGCAGACTCAGCTCCTTGTGATCCTGAATTTAATAAACGTCCGTTACTGTTAGTAACCGTTACTCTATCGGGTTCTAATCCTTGTACTGCTGAAGCGACTATGTCTATGATCGAGTTCACTTCTCCAGTTGAGATCATCGACCCACGTCTGGCGGTTACAACTACTGTTGCACTGGCTTGTTTTTCGCGACGTGCAAAAACATTGGCTTCCGGTAAGGCTAATAATACTTTCGCCCGAGTAATTGCAGTCATTTCTTCGATAGTACTGGCGATTTGTTTTTCTCTAGCGTGTTTTAGCCTTACTTTTTCAACCCTTTGACTGACACCAAACCCCATGTCTTGCATGATAATATCAGCACCCGCCGATTCACCTTGGGTAATGCCTTGGCGAGTCATTCCTAATTTGATTGTTTGGTATTGTTCACTGCTGACGTAAATAGTGTTGCCTTCCAAACGATAATCAATTTGCGCCTGATCAAGGTAATCTAAGGTTTCGATTAACTCTTGGGTTTCCATACTCGCCATTGGACGGTAGTCAGGTTCGTTGGCCCAGATTAAAATAAAGACAGCAATGGCAACACATATCACTAAGGCAACGATCAAGGTAATTTGGCGTACCATATCCGTACTGCCGATAGAATCCATAAAACCAGATTTTTGTTCTGCGCTCGACTCATCTGGATACGTATCGGTATCCATATCACTCATCGCCAATTCTGTACTTGCTGCTTCAGCCACTAGTTAACTCCTAAACTGGCATGTTCATAATTTGTTTGTAGGCGTCAAGCACCTTATTGCGTACTTGAATAGTCGCCTCAAACGCAATTCCAGCTTTTTCTTTGGCTACCATTACATCTGCAAGGCTTAAGCTTTTGTCACCCATCTCAAATGCCATTGCCATATCTTTGGAGTGCAATTGCATGTCATTAACATTACCAATAGCGTTACTTAGCAAATCAGCAAAGTTCTGGGAGGAAGGATTACCCTGAATGGCACTTCCTTCTGCAATCCCCAATTTTGACTGCTCGGCCATGCCTTGCATTTCTTGGTATAGTGAATGTGCTTTGATGTCCATAAGACGCTCCGCTGGCAAAAGACATATTCTGTCTTTGGAAATTAAACTAAGTATCTATGTAGCTGATAGCAAGGTAAGTGCCAAATAGTTAGGTGTAAGAAATTCAATAAATACCTATAAAATTCAGTTAGTTATATTGGTATAAAAGAGACTTGTTGTGGTGTCATATTCTTGACAGCTGAATAAATAAACGAAATAAATAGTAAATTTTATGTGAAACGCCAGTTGACAAACCCAAGCAAAAGAAAAGCCACCGTTCTAGGTGGCCAAAGGACTCGCATCTGCGACACTATAAATTTGTAATTAAGCGGGTAATTCAATTCCTACTTCACGCATTTTTGCGAGTTTGTAACGCAATGTTCTAGGACTAATACCTAATCTTTGCGCCACATCTTTACGGCGACCTTTACAACTTTGTAAGGTATCAAGAATAATTTGATGCTCTTGCTGACGTAACTCAGAGCCTAGTTTACTGTTGTCTTCTTCAAAACTTGAATCTTCGCCTGAAGGCGCAGATATCGATGCCGACAAATCATGTTCGATCAATAGGTCTTGAGCGTCAATATGATTTCCATCAGATAGTATCAATGCTCGCTGGATCACATTTTCAAGCTCTCGTACATTGCCAGGCCAGTTATGTTGTAATAATTTACTACGACCTGCCACCGTAAGTTTTAAAATCTCGTTACCCTGTTTCTGACAATGACGTTCTATTAAATGTTCGGCCAAAGGAATGATATCACCGGCTCTTTTATCTAGGGGTAACCAAGTCAGTGGAAACACATTTAAGCGGTAATACAAATCTTCTCTAAACTCACCTAAATCCACAGTTTGTTTTAAGTTTCTGTTGCTCGTGGCTATCACCCTGACATCTAAGGCGATGGTTTTACGTCCACCTAACCTCTCAACTTCTTTTTCTTGCAGAACACGTAGTAACTTCACTTGCAGATTCAAGTCCATTTCACTGATTTCATCGAGTAAAATGGTGCCGCCTTGTGCTTGTTCAAACTTTCCAGGACACGCTTGGATTGCTCCTGTAAACGCTCCTTTTTCATAACCAAACAGTGTTGCTTCTAGCATATTTTCTGGAATTGCAGCACAGTTAATAGCCACGAAATTTTCGTGTCTGCGATTGGATTGATCGTGAATAAAACGCGCTAACACTTCCTTACCTGACCCACTGGGCCCTAAAACCATCACTGTTGCTTCTGACCTTGCCACTTTTTTAGCTAAGGTTAGCAACTGCAGACTCATTGGGTCTTCAGCTACCGGAGTCCAAGACTCTACTTTTTGAGCTGGAGCATAACGTCCAACCAAATTTAATAATACTTCAGGAGCGAATGGCTTGGAAAGATAGTCTGTAGCACCATCACGCATAGCTTGAACAGCATCATCAATGGTGGCGTAGGCTGTCATTAATAAAATGGCCAAATTAGGATATTTATTTTTTATGTTTTTTAGCAATGAAAGACCACTCATCCCCCCCATCTGAATGTCGCTCACCACTAGGTCAACTGAGTGCTCAGATAATTTGATCATGGCTTGTTCGCCACTGTCGGCTTCAATGACTTGATAACCACCAAGCAACAAGGTGTCTACTAATGCTTCTCTTAGGCCAGCATCGTCTTCTACAATCAGTACTTTAGCTTGAATCATACTTTAGCTCCCGTCACATTTGTATATTGTTGAGACTGTGCAGTTTGTGTCGGCACAATAGTTTGCTGTGATGTTTGATTGGTACCATAAGTAGGCAAGCGCAAAGTAAAACAAGCACCACCATCAGCTAAATTAGTCACATGAACGTTTCCTTGATGCGATTGAGCGACGCTTCTGACTACAGCTAGGCCTAAACCTGTTCCATTACTCTTAGTGGTAAAAAACGGTTCAAAAATGCGATTTATATTTTCAGGTTTGATACCGGGGCCGTTATCTGTGACTGATACGTTCACCCACTCTTGATTATCACTTTGACGACTAGCAACAATGTTGATCAAAGCATTATTGGGTTTGACAGTTAACGCGTTATGGATCAAATTTTGTAAGGCCCCTACTAATGCGGTTTTATTGCCTAAAATCACCACATCAGGATCTGGCATTGAAAGCACTAACTTAGCCTGCTGATTTTGCAACATTGCATCAGCGCCTTGTTGTACTTCTTGCATCAGGCTGTGCAATGAAATTTCACTTATTACTTGCTCTTCACCACTTTTGGCAAACAGCAACATGTCATTCACCTGACTTTCTAAGTCTCGCAACCTAGAAACAAGTTTATTGCTAAATTTTTCGCGGGAAATGTTATTTAGGGAATGGTTAGATAAATTTGCTGCGTATAACATCGCCGCCGATAATGGAGTACGAATTTGGTGCGCCAAAGAAGCGACCATTCTTCCTAAAGAGGATAATTTCTGTAAATGCCCAATACGCTGCTGTAATTGCCTAGTTTCAGTTAAATCAGTTAGTACAATTAGTTGTCCCGGTTCTTTTTCTAACGGGGTGATAGACAACTTCACTTTACGGCCATCATAAAGTGACACCTCGTGACCATCATCAGCTTGAGGTTTGAACGAACGTGCGATAATAGTTCGCCACAACTGGCCTTCCAATGGCTCCCCCAAAAGAGCATTGGCCAAATTATTTGACTGCCTTACAAATCCTTTACCATCTATCACTACCACGCCAGCTGGCATAACTTGTAATAAATGTTCTAATCGATTTGCTTGCAAACGCAATGCGTCTAATTCTTGAGATTTTGATACATGTGATGCTTTTTGTAATGCATCGTGGCGAACCACTTCGCCAAGAGCAGACAGCGCATCACGCTGTGTTTCATTCAAGATGTTACTAGTACCCATACATTCCTCACGTCAAAACATAGACATAATAATTTCAAGTAGAGTAAAGCACATGCCATGCCAACAGGATTTACATTATAAATCAGAGAGTTATGTTAATTATCGAGGTGTAAATAACGTCAAGGAAATGACGCTGCCACCTAAGAGGCTATAAATTAATAGGAGGATTCGGGAATTGTTTCGATTAATCTTTACTAATATTATACTTACGCATTTTTTCAACCAGAGTGGTTCGACGCATACCAAGGGCTTCAGCAGCTCTAGCCACCACCCAATCTTGTTGCTCAAGGGCTTGGGTTATCAGGTTAACCTCTAGGTCTGATATGTATTCTTTAAGGTTTAGTCCATCAACCGGTAATTCAGTAGACAAACCTTGATCGACCTCATTATTGACAGCTTCATTTTCTCCAAGATCTTCACTCTCACCACCAAACATAGCGTTAATCGCGTCGCGCTCTAATAGTTCATCTGGGTAATCTGGTGCGTATGCTTCTAGGTCTAAATGATTGTATTTACTGGGTAAATCACTTACATCAATCAGTTGGTTTGGGTATAAAATCATCAAACGTTCGACTAAATTCGATAACTCGCGGACATTTCCCGCCCATTTATGTTCCATCAAAGAAGCCATTGCGTTGGCGGTGAATTTAATCTGTGCGTTATCAAGCTCTAATCGGGAAACCAATTCTTGTAGAAGTAGCGGAATATCTTCTTTGCGGTCACGTAATGCAGGGCTATCAATGGGAAATACATTTAAACGGTAATACAAATCTTCTCTGAATTGTCCGTCCTCAATCATGACTTCTAAATCTCTATGGGTAGCAGCAATCACTCTCACATTGCACTGGATCGGCTTAGTGCCCCCTACTCTTTCATAAGTGCGTTCTTGCAAAACACGTAGCAATTTGACTTGCATTTGTAATGGCATATCACCTATTTCGTCAAGAAATAATGTGCCTCCTTCCGCTAGTTCAAAACGTCCTTTTCGAGAACTAACAGCGCCAGTAAACGCCCCTTTTTCATGACCAAACAATTCACTTTCAAGTAATTCGCCAGGGATAGCGCCACAATTGACAGGTATAAAAACGCTATCAGTTCGGTTTGATAAGAAGTGAACATTACGAGCGATAACCTCTTTGCCTGTTCCCGACTCTCCTAAAATTAGGACATTAGCTTCGGTGGGGGCGACTTGTTCAATTAAATGCCTGACACCTTGGATTTGCGCACTTTTCCCAATTAAACTTCTAAATAAACGGGTTTTATTGTGTACGCTGGTTTTAGTATTCGGTTGATTGCGTTTGTATTCCTGACAACGATGTAACATTTGAGTCAGTTCAGGATAGGTTATAGGCTCTCTAATGGCACCAACAATATTAGTGCGGGGCTCAAACTTTTCGTAGTCACCAACCAAAACAAAAGGATGATGTGGGAACTTTTCACTGATATCGCTAGCCAAGTCCTGCGTAGCGGCATCGATTAACACCGAGGTTATATCGGTTTTACTTTTAAGGGTTTCCATCGCTGCAGGGAATAAGACACTAGAGCAGGACTCACCGAGAAAAGTCAGAATGGTACTCAGATTATTTGCCCGCTCTATGTCAGAACTAATAATCAAAATATTGCTCATTCCACTTCCAGCCTACTGTTGTTTTTATAATTCACTGTATTGTATATGATTTTAACCATTCGAGTTGGGATAGCAATATTAATTAAGGCATTTTTAAACACTATCTAGCATTGTGTAGCGATCAAAGTCAGGATATTAATTTGAGTCAAAAAAAAGAGCGGCTTCGCCACTCTTCTTTTTGTAAACGTCATTTACGTTAGCCGTTTAACAAAGATAACACTTGGCCTTGTTGTTGATTAGCAATGCCTTGTACCGCTAAGCTCGATTGGCTCAATATACTCGCTGCAGCATTTTCAGACGTGGCCTGAGCAAAATCGGTATCTTGTATACGGCTTCTTGCGGCGGATACATTCACATCGGTTTGTGTTAAGTTTCGCGCAGCACTTTCAAATTGATTTTGAGTGGCACCTAAATCAGCCCTTGCACTGTTTACAAACTCAGCAGCATCATCCGCCACCTGCAATGCATCTTCCGCACCTTGAGCTGTGCTTAAATCTACGTTCAAAATATCGTTTAAGCTAGACGAAACATCACTAGTAGAAACCGCAATTTTTTGTCCAGCATTCGCACCGATTTGAAAATCAATATTACCTTCGCTTGATAACAATGGTTTCCCTGCAAATTCTGTTTGTTGCACGGTTTGTGAAATATTCTCTTGTAACTGAGAAACTTCGGCTTGAATCGCTTGACGATCAGAGTCGCTCAACAACCCATTACCCGATTGCACCGACAGCTCTCGAATACGATTCACATCTTGATTAATATTGGCTAAACCACCTTCAGCAACTTGAGCCAAAGAGACACCATCAAAAGCATTAGATATTGACTGTCGATTACCCTCAACCTGAGTAGTCAGGCGATCAATAATTTGTTGAGCGGCAGCGCCATCAGCAGCACTATTGATCCGCTTTCCCGAAGCAAGTTTCTCTAATATTGACTCTTGCTTGTTTTGCACTTGTTGCAATAACGATGTATTCGATTCAGTATTAAAACCAATCATAGATATACCCTCGATTTGATACTAACAATAATAGCAGAATGACCCCATATGTGTAAAATACATGCAGTAAACGAAAGGTATTCAAAACTATAATCACTTATGAGTAAAACATTACATATTGTGGCTGTTTTGATGTTTTTTTAGTTGCTTATTCAAAACAACAATAATGACTGGCCATAACACAGTATTAATAAAATCATGCAGGCTATTGGCCCAGCGAAGATAACCTACTGAATTGAAGTCATCAGTCAAGTCCATCACTTCCAACCCCAGCGCTACAATACATAGTGGAATTAAACACTTAAAGGTTATTTTACCTTTTCCCCAAACGACTACAGCGAGTATAAACACACTCATACCAATGTGAATATGTATTGCATCTTTCGATAAACTTAACAATTCTACGATTTGAAGTTTAAGCGTTTGAAAAGAGGAAGTTTCCATTTCAGATGGCCTTTTTGATTGTTTGAAAAGATGTAGCGGCAAACTAAAACAATATTAGCGCCTCACGATAGATACAAAACTGACTGGCGTGAGGATTGTTCTTGTAGATAACAACCATAAGAACTGACAACGATCGGATTCAACTACTCTAGCTACTGTGTAAATCGATAAACGACTTTAACGTCATCTGTCACACTGTTTTGGTGCACATACGCAATTGCATTTTCGGTTTGCGTGACAAAATTCAAAATGGCTTTTTCGTCTTTTTGTTGAGTAGGTGGCCGGGCACGTCCTGAGAACTTAACCTTAGACCAATAGGCATTGACTCGTGCTAAAGACATACCCACTAGCAGTTCGTAAAACTTTTCTCTGGTCTCTAAATCCTCTTCAATATCAACAGGAACAGCCCGTGCCCCATCGGGAAAGGCCACATATTTCCCCATATACAAGTCAATTAGTTGAGAACGAGAAAGCGCATCAGTTGGATTGTCCTTATGAACTACCAGAACTAACTCGTTGCAAACCACCAAGTTTGCAAAACTAAGTCCAATCATTAATAGCAATACTTTAATGCACGCTAACATCAGTACAAAAAGCTCACATTGGCAAACAAGGCGTTAACATGTCCTGTGCGTTTGAGCGTCGTATAATCTTTGGTCGGGGGTTGCCAAAAGGTACTGCCCCCTTTATCAATTCGGGTATGATCTAGCTGCAGTTTAAATGACATATTGGGGTCGAAATCCCAGCGCCACCCTAACGAAAATGTCTTTTGATTAATGGTAAAATAGTTCAACAGCAATTCAGCACCTTCATAAGCCTCTAACCCAAAAGGTACTTGCTCAAGTGCAGCAAGATTAATGCCTTCGAGTTTAAACTCTTCTGAATCACTGAAGGCTAAAGAAGTGAAAAAATTATGAGCATTATAATGATAAATACCACTTAAATAGCCACTCTCGACACCGGGTACACCCAAGCTTTCACTGCTAATTTTTGACAGCTCTGAAATGACAGTGACTGAATCAAATCGATATTGACCACTTATAGAAGTGTAAATCCCGTCTCTATTATCAACTTCAATATCTCTCGCAAATTCCATGGAGTTGGGCCAAATAGCGGAAAAGTTAGGAACAAGCGCATCCATTTGAACTAGGGCCTCAACTAACGGCTCAGAAACTTGAGAATCAAATTTTAGCCTAGTGCGATTTATTGCAACCTCCCAATTCATAGAGTGAAAGTCCAGCGCTAAACCTATAGTGTTGTCCAAACGAAACAGCCCAGCACTTGAGGAACCGTAAGCAGTTAATGGAAACTCGTTTTCGCCATAAAACAACTTGGCTGCAAAAGTTATATCTCCTATTGGTTTACTAAAAGTTACGTCTGCGCCGTCTAGATAGCGATGCGGTATGATTCCGTAAATTTCACTTGGAATATGCGCCCAAGTGTAGGCATATCCAATATCCCTATATTCAGTTAATAAAAATAGGTCATATGCGGTACGCCCAATTCTAAATGACCAATTAGGGTTAGGAGCATACCTAACGAAGGCCAAATTTATAGCCGAGTCAAGGTCAAGTTTTTTCTGATCTCGGTAAACAGCTTGAACAACAAAATCGATTTCATCAGAGGCGATTATGTCGAATTGCAACCCTAAATTTGAGCCCTCAGCGAAATCAATATCATTTTCAAACACGCCTCCTGTTTTTGAGAAGTCGGCTCGATATCCAAAATCATCTGAATCAGTGGTAACTACCCCGATAGTTCCGAATCCGGATACCCGAAACTCAGCTTCAGCTCTGACGAAACTCGATACTAAAAGTATTAGAAAAAGACACTTTGACATGACGTATATGACCTTAAAATACTTAGGCACTAGTTGACATATTATGATGCCGCCTCTTTGACTAAGTGAACTAGCTAACACTGTAAAAATAACACATAAAGTCTTTTTTGTGTGTTGCTATATGGATAAACAACCTGAATTACAGTTACTCAAGCACCGATATAGGGTCTGAAACTTTAGGTTTACCTTGAATGATAGAAATTTCAACACGGCGATTACGACTGCGAGCTTGCGCATCATCAGTATCAAGTAGAGGAGCCGTATCGGCCTTACCCACTACAGACATTCTGCTTTCATCGAAGCCGGGAGCGCGTCTTAGCTCTTCGGCCACCGCAACCGCTCGTTGTGCAGATAGATCCCAATTAGAACGATATAACTCATTTGATATTTGTTGACTATCACTGTGCCCAGACACCTCAATATCACCAGGCATTTCAGCTAGCAACGCACCTATTTTACGTAAGATGGGCACAAACTGAGGTTGTAAAAACGCGGACCCTGCAGAAAAGGAACCATTTTCTCGAATACGGATAGTAATCTGTTGACCTAAAGATTCCATTTCAATAGCCCCGTCTACAATTTGTTTTTCTAATTGCTGGGCAACTTTACGAGTGCGTTCATCTACTTCTTCTTGACTGGCATTTTGACTAGTGGTTTGCTGCTCTGTGGCAGTTTGCTGCGCCGCGCCTCCTCTTTGCTCACCGCGTTGCTTTTGTCGACCACCAGCCGAATCTTCATTACCAGCTTGAAATTCCAACATTTCTTGGGTCATGTCTATCGTTTGCTGCTGAATGGTATCAATGGGTGTAGGTTCAGGACGACCCGGTCGAAACTCCATAGCAATAACACTGGTTCCTTTGGGGATATCTTTAACTTCAATTTTATTTTGGACCCCAAAAGCAAATTTCATCGACCCCGCAATTTGTTTGAATTTGAGTACGTCCATCTCAGAAAACGATAACAACAAAACAAAGAAACACATCAACAGTGACATCAAATCAGCAAAAGTTCCCATCCAAGCGGGTAACCCTTCTGGGGGACATTTAGGGCATTCGTCTTCCATTAGTTATTCTGCCTCTTCAGCAGCACCACGTTTGCTGGCCGCAAGGTAATTTTTCAAGATCCCTTCAATCACGCGCGGATTTTGTCCATCAGCAATACCAATAATGCCGTCTAACACTAAACTTTGATTGAGCTTTTCTTCATCAGCGCGATTGCTTAACTTTACAGATATGGGTAAACAAATCAGGTTAGCTAACATCGCACCGTATAAAGTGGTTAATAGCGCAACCGCCATTGCAGGACCAATTGATTTTGGATCATCCATGTTGGACAACATCGCCACCAACCCCACTAAGGTTCCGATCATACCCATTGCAGGTGCGACATCACCTAGGCCTTTAAAAATGGATGCGCCAAATTCGTGGCGTTCAGTGGTCATAGCGATATCTTTACCTAAAGTAGCCCTCACCACCTCTACGTCATGGCCATCAACCAACATATCTACACCTTTTTGCATAAAAGGATTTTCAATTTCAGCTTCTTCAAGCGCTAAAAAGCCACCTTTACGTGCGGCATCTGCCATTTCCACAATTTTTTCAATCTGCGATTCAGGGGTGTCGATCTTAAACATAAACGCTTTACCCGCGACTTTACCCGCACCAAAAAACTGCCCTAGCGTATATTGAGATAACACCACAAATAAGCTGCCACAAAATACAATCAATATTGAAGGTACGTTGATGAACATCGCAATGTCACCACCTTGGATCATTGCCATTACAACAAACCCAATGGCACCAAGAATACCGATTATGGTTGCTAAATCCACATTATGCTCCCAATAGAAATAAAGGTATAAATACTAAATAACAAAGACCAATAGCCTAGTTTTTGCTAAAATAAACTACCCACAACAAAACTAAATGGGTAAACAAAATTAACTATTTCCATCCCATTTTATCGACAATCTTAAATAATTCTATAGTAACCATTTTGGTAATGACTTTGACACCACTATTTTCGTATTTAATAGCAGTATTTACATGTGATTTTGCCCCCTAATTGAAAAGTATTTGAAAGTCTTTTTTCGCTCAGGTAAGGTGCGTGCCACTTCAGAAATTGGTTGAAGAAAAAAATGACAACAAGAAAAAAACCTGAATCACTCAGCTTTGAACAATCTATGCAAGAATTAGAAACCTTAGTATCCAAGATGGAACAAGGTGATTTGCCCTTAGAAGACGCATTACAAAGTTTCGAGCGAGGTATTAAGCTCGCTAGGCACAGTCAACAGAAACTAAAAGATGCAGAACAAAAAGTACAAATTCTCACCAGTCAAAATGGCCAACAAAGCTTAGACGTATTCGAATCAGATAACTAATCTGAAACTTGGATAAGCAATGTCGAACACGGTTTACTTTTATTTATTTCAACTTCTTATACTCATAGTGGGTCAACACTCCTCGCAAAAAGGGAACGGTTGCTTTTCTATAGTTCAGGTTACCAAATGCAATTGAACGCCTTCCGAGAAACCTGCAACGACAGGGTTAACGCGACTCTAAGTGAAACGATTAATGCTTTACCGCACCATTCAGAAACACTTAAGCAAGCAATGGAATACGCATTATTAATTGGCGGTAAAAGAATGCGCCCGTTTCTTGTGTATGCCACTGGAAAAATGCTTTCTGTTTCGGACCAAGATCTAGATGGTCCAGCTGCTGCCATAGAAGCAATTCATGCCTATTCACTTATTCATGATGATTTACCTGCGATGGATGATGATGATTTAAGGCGTGGACACCCCACATGCCATATTAAGTTTGATGAAGCCACAGCAATTTTAGCGGGTGATGCATTGCAAACTCTCGCCTTTGAAATACTTTGCAATTATCCAATTACCAGCAGCTTGTCCGCAAAACGTATAGAGTTGGTAAAAATAGTCAGTCACGCTGCTGGTTACAAGGGTATGTGTGGTGGTCAGGCAATGGATTTAGCGGCCACAGGGCAACAAATCTGCCAACAACAACTCGAAGCGCTTCACAGTAAAAAGACAGGGGCCTTGCTCAGTGCATGTGTAGAAATGGCAATTGCGTTGGCCACCGACATTACTCCAGAGAACCGACAACTTTTGCTGAATTATGCAAAAACAGTTGGTTTAGCGTTTCAAGTGCAAGACGACATTTTAGATGTAGTAGGTGACTCTGCAGTACTAGGAAAACCACAAGGTTCAGACCAACAACAGAACAAAAGTACCTACCCAGCGTTGCTAGGACTGGAACAAGCACAGGCTTATCTCGATGATCTTCATCAACAAGCGCTTCAAGCTTTGCGCGCTTTGCCTTACAATACCCAGATGTTGATGTCGTTCACCGACTTTGTTATCCATCGTTCTTACTAAAAAACTAGCAGAGAAAGCTTGGATAAAATGAAATTTAAATTATCGAAACCCATTTAATGACCTTAGAAATAGCGCACTACCCTATCCTCGCTCAAGCTGACACACCTGAACAGTTAAGAGAACTATCACAAGATAAGTTACAACAACTGAGTGTTGAATTACGCCAATACTTGTTAACCAGCGTAAGCCAAAGCAGTGGGCATTTTGCCTCAGGATTAGGCACAGTTGAGCTAACGGTTGCGTTGCATTATGTATACAACACCCCTTTTGACAGGTTGTTATGGGACGTGGGTCATCAAGCCTACCCTCACAAAATTTTAACTGGTCGCCGTGAACAAATGCCTACCATTCGCAAAAAAGGGGGCCTGCATCCATTTCCGTGGCCGCCAGAAAGCGCCTATGACACTTTTGCAGTTGGACATTCATCTACTTCTATCAGTGCCGCGTTAGGCATGGCCGTCGCCGCTGAAAAAGAAGCCTTAGGTCGAAAGGTTGTAGCGGTAATTGGTGACGGTGCAATGACTGCTGGCATGGCGTTTGAAGCACTGAATCATGGTGGTGATATCAGCAAAGATTTGTTAGTGGTGCTAAATGATAATGAAATGTCGATTTCTGAAAATGTTGGCGCCCTTAATAGTCACTTGGCAAGACTACTAACCGGTAATTTTTTCAACTCGATCCGAGATGGTGGTAAAAAGCTACTCAGTAATGTGCCTCCTATTAAAGAATTTGCTAGTCGTGCAGAAGAACACATCAAAGGCATGGTGGTTCCAGGTACTATTTTTGAGGAATTAGGATTCAAATATATAGGCCCAATAGATGGGCACGATGTAAATGGTGTAGTCGATACGCTGCGTAATATGCGCAACATCAAAGGTCCACAAATATTACATGTGGTGACCAAAAAAGGTAAAGGTTATGAATCTGCTGAGCAAGATCCTATTAAGTTTCATGCCGTTCCTAAATTCAACCCTAAAGACCAAGCGTTACCTAAAGTAGCACCTAGCAACCCAACGTTTTCTGCGGTATTTGGTGAATGGTTGTGCGATATGGCTGCACAAGATCCTAAATTAATGGCAGTTACACCAGCCATGCGCGAAGGCTCTGGAATGGTTAAGTTTTCTCAGCAATTTCCTTCTCAATATTTTGACGTGGCAATTGCCGAGCAACATGCAGTAACTTTTGCTGCCGGTTTAGCCAAAGAGGGCTTAAACGCAGTAGTAGCTATATATTCTACGTTTTTACAACGTGCTTACGACCAACTAATTCACGATGTAGCAATACAAAACTTACCAGTTTTATTTGCCATTGACCGTGCAGGCCTAGTGGGTGCGGATGGCCCAACTCACCAAGGTGCCTTTGATATTCCGTTTTTACGCTGTATCCCCAATATGGTGATCATGGCACCATCTGACGAAAATGAATGTCGACAAATGTTATACACCGGGCATAAATTACAAAAGCCAGCGGCAGTGCGATACCCACGAGGTTCAGCTACAGGCGTATCAACTGAAAACGAAATGACAGCCTTAGAGTTAGGTAAAAGCCGTAACATAAGAACCGGTGAAAAAGTCGCCATTCTCAACTTCGGTGTTTTATTGCCCTTTGCAGAAGAAGCAGCAGAAAAGCTCAATGCAACAGTCATTGATATGCGTTTTGTCAAACCTTTGGATACAGACATTATCGAGCAACTCGCTGCCACTCATGAGTTGTTTGTAAGTATTGAAGATGGAGCGATTATAGGCGGTGCAGGCAGCGCCGTGGCTGAATACTTAATGTCTAGCAAACATAGCAGCAAACTGATACAACTTGGCCTACCTGATGAATTTATCATGCAAGGTACTCAGCAAGAGATGTATGCAGAACTAGGTTTAGATGCAGCGGGAATATTGGCTAGGGTTGAAGCGTTTTGTAGGTAAACACAGTGGCTAGTGGCTAGTGGCTAGTGGCTAGTGGCTAGTGGCTAGAAAAGCTTAAAGCTTTTTGTAGGCTATCACTGCAAATTCTCTACAAATACTTGGAACGAGCCAACTGTTGCGAATCTGACTCGATTGCGTTGTTAAACTTTTATTATTTCACGCTCGATAAATACTTCTTTAGCGACAAAAATACCGTTTAAAGCTGCTGGAAAACCAGCGTATACCGCCATTTGTATAATCACTTCTACTATTTCTTCAGGTTTGCAACCAACATTTAAAGCACCATGAATATGTACATTCAATTGAGGTAGGCAATTTCCTAAAGCAGTTAATGCAGCAACTGTGGCCAATTCTCGACTCCTTAAATCAAGTCCAGGTCGCTGGTAGATGTCACCAAAAGGAAATTCGATAGTATATTTTGCCAAGTCAGGCGCAATTGAGGCTAGGCTATCAATAACTTTTCGCCCTGCTTCACCGTCAATTTCATTTAGCTTATTGAGGCCTGATTCGTAACGTTGATTAATCATTAACACTCCAATTGTTGTTTATTATGCTTATTCACAATAACTCAACCTTACAACTTAGAGCCAACTCTAAGTCAAGCGTTAAGTTCTAACTCAATGAATTCGCTGTAGTGCTCAATTTTCTCTTTTAACTTTTTAAGATGGAATTGTTCTTCAGAAATTTTCTCTTCTAAAGTAACAGCATGTTGTTGCAAAATTTTCATTCTTAATTCAGATGTAGAAGCACCTTCATCTCTTAAATCAGCATACTTTTTGATATTATCGAGAGGCATACCTGTATCTTTTAATCGTTTTATAAATTCAATCCAAATAACATCTTTCTCTGTAAACCAACGGTGGCCACTAGAATTTCTAGAAATATTTTTTAACAAGCCAATCTTTTCGTAATATCGAATCGTATACGAAGAAACATTGGTTACCTTCGAAAATTTTTGAATATTCATACAACCCTTGAAACAAGTTTAACTGGTAAGCAACAATTATAATGACAACCAGTGATGATTGTGATTGATGGGCTTTTTAATCTTTTTGAAAGCGTCATTGGACGACGGCTATAGCAGCATTACAATCCCTCATAGTCGAGCCTCAAGGTCATCTATGATTTCGTGGGAATACCACAGACTCTGTCTCTATCGATGCTACGATTAATCTCTACAAACGATAAGAAGTAATTCTGTCTGCTTCTAGATACTAATATATTTAATGGCTAGTGTATTGTTTTGAAAAAGCTGAGGGAGCCATACCATACTGCTCTTGGAACCGGCGATTAAAGTGACTCAAATCGGCAAAACCGAGAGAGAAGCACACTTCACTCACCGAAGTACCTGTTTTAAGTAATTGGGCAGCCGTTTCAACTCGTAAATACTGTTGTAAATTAAGCGGCGAGCAACCCACTTTTTGTTTAAAAGCTTGATAGAAGCGTGAACGACTCATACACGCTACTTTGCATAAATAGTCGATATCGAGCGGCGTGCTTAAATGGGTATTGATATAGTGAATACTGGCCTGCAACCCATTTTTTTCAGATTGCTCCTGGCTGTCATTTAACAAAAGTTCCCGCGCTTGATGTTTGAGAATACGCGTGACTAATTCCGATACTCCAAAATCAATAGCAATATCTCGTTCGCTGTCGTCTTCAATAAAACTATTAAACAAACGCTCAAGCAATAGTTGTGTGCCTTGAGAATGTTGAGTGTGCAGATGGCGTTGTGACAATACGCGCCAACTATCTAGCTCAAGGGGAACACCTAGTTGTTGGTCGAGTTTATCGCTGATACTAGCAATACGTTCACGGCTTATTTCAACAGTCAAACAACGAGTGGGTTTGTCCATTTTCGCTTCGGGAAAATCAATAGCAACAGACGTATTAGCCGCCATCACAAACGATTGATTAGGCACAAACTCCATTGATTCGGCTCCCCCCACAACAGGGTATGAACTGTGTAATACCTTTTTGCCCTGGATCATGCCGCAATATAACAAACCAGTAGAATGCAATAATACCTTTTCAGCTGGTAAATAAGTGTCGTAAATACTTAATTCAGAATGTGGCCCTGCAAAACTGACTCTATTTTCAACCAACTTTTGTGGGCGATCTAAGCCAATATTAGTCGCTAAAGCATTGTCATTCATATTACGTTCCTACGTTGAAAGAACTTTAGGATTGTCGTACAAGTAAAATGGACTCACAGACAACTCATTTTTAGATTCACGATTTATATTAACAGTCGAAAGCCATTTAATTAATTTTTTTTTAACAAATGAAATGTAAAGTATTTATAAGGAATCTTCTATGATTTATGCACAACCAGGTTCAGCCGATTCACTAGTCACCTTTAAGAAACAATACCAAAATTTTATTGGAGGCCAGTGGGTTGCCCCTGTTAAAGGTCAGTATTTTGATAATATAAGTCCCATTGATGGAGAGAAATTTTGTGAAATTCCTCGCTCAACTGAAGAAGACATTAATTTAGCCTTAGATGCAGCCCATCGTGCAAAAGCATCCTGGGGAACAACCTCGATCACAGACCGCTCCAACATATTACTAAAAATTGCTGATCGGATAGAACAAAATTTAGAACTATTAGCCGTAGCAGAAACGTGGGATAACGGTAAGGCCATCCGAGAAACGTTAAATGCAGATATTCCACTCGCCGCAGACCATTTCAGATACTTTGCAGGTTGTATGCGCGCCGAAGAAAGTAGTTTGAGCGAGATAGACAGCAATACAGTTTCATATCATTTTCATGAACCCCTCGGCGTGGTAGGGCAAATTATTCCATGGAACTTCCCTATCCTAATGGCGGCCTGGAAATTGGCTCCAGCACTTGTTACAGGTAACTGTGTGGTATTAAAACCAGCCGAACAAACGCCCGCATCCATTCTGGTATTACTTGAGTTAATCGGCGATTTATTACCTGATGGCGTGTTAAACGTAGTAAATGGCTACGGAAGAGAAGCAGGTCAAGCGCTAGCTAGCAGCTCACGAATAGCTAAGATAGCATTCACTGGATCAACACCGGTTGGGATCCAAATATTAAAATGCGCGGCTGAAAATATTATTCCATCAACGGTAGAATTGGGCGGTAAATCTCCAAACCTCTACTTTAGTGATATTATGAATTACGAAGATAGCTACCTAAGCAAATGTGTAGAAGGTTTAGTCTTAGCTTTCTTCAACCAAGGTGAAATATGCACTTGTCCTTCGAGAGCGTTAATTCAACAAGACATTTACGAACCCTTCATGGAAAAGGTAATTGCTCGCACCAACAGTATTATTCGCGGTAATCCACTTGATGTAAATACTCAAGTTGGCGCACAAGTATCAAACCTACAATATGAAAAAATACTCAACTACATTGATATTGGCCGTAAAGAAGGCGCCAAAGTATTAACGGGTGGTGGCAGTGCGAACTTAGCCAGTCCTTACGACAAAGGGTTTTACGTACAACCTACCTTGTTGAAAGGCACTAATGACATGCGAGTATTCCAAGAAGAAATTTTTGGTCCTGTAGTCGGAGTAACAACATTTAAAGATGAAGCCGAAGCGCTAGCTATAGCAAACGACAGTATGTTTGGTTTAGGTGCAGGGTTATGGACGCGAGATATGAACCGCGCTTATCACCTTGGCAGAAAAATAGAAGCCGGTCGTATTTGGACCAACTGCTACCACGCATACCCAGCCCATGCAGCATTCGGTGGTTATAAAAAATCAGGGATAGGACGCGAGACGCATAAAATGGCTATGGGTAATTACCAACAAACCAAAAACCTTCTAGTGAGTTACGACACTAACCCTTTGGGCTTTTTCTGATACCGAATAGGTAATAAGCCCCTTTTAAACGTTAGCGCCTAGCGCTAACGTTTCTTTTTAGAGCGCAACTTAGACACCCAAAACAATAAAATCCCAAATTGTTTCAAAATCAACAAGCATCAAGTGGTGTAAATGTTTCAAAGGGATTCTGTGTGAAAACTGCCAAGGATGGCAGTAACCGCTAACGCATGCTTTTAATTTATGATGGGCTCACAGCCCCCACCTTTCGATTAACCCCACCCACCAAAGCCTTAACAGCAGCAATCATAATATTACTATCCTTAGCCACCCCAAAGCTCGCCGAGTGCTCCCCTACTTTCAATTCGATATAACACACAGCAGAAACGTCTGAGCCACTGCCTATTGAATGTTCATGGTAATCCACCACTTCCACTGGTTGCTTAACTAATTGACTTAAAGCATTCGCAGCAGCATCAATAGGTCCATTGCCTATCCCGCTGACCTTTTGCTTTTTGCTCTGATAATTAAACTGGATATCAATGCTTTGCTGACCGTCGGTTAAAGTCGAAAATTGACTGCTAATAAACTCAACCGGTGTATCTTGTTTAAAGTACTCTTGCTCAAACAATTCAACTATGGCATTTGCATGAGACTCTTTACCGGTTTTGTCATTTACTGTCTGCACGATACGGCTAAATTCAATTTGTAGCCTACGTGGTAACTGTAACCCTGCTGCGCGGTCAAGTAAAAAGCTCACGCCTCCTTTACCCGATTGGCTATTGACTCTAACAACGGCATCATAATTACGACCAAGATCCGCAGGATCAATAGGTAAATAAGGCACGTTCCAAAGCCCATCTTGTTGTTGAACTGCTAAGCCTTTTTTAATGGCGTCTTGGTGTGAGCCAGAAAAAGCAGTAAACACCAATTCGCCTGCATAAGGATGGCGAGGATGCACAGGTAATTGATTACATTCTTCAACTAGTTTTCGGGTTTGGTCAATATTTGAAAAGTCTAATTCCGGATGTATACCTTGGGTATACAAGTTCATCGCTAAAGTCACTAGGTCCACATTACCGGTTCGTTCTCCATTACCAAATAAACACCCTTCTACTCGGTCAGCTCCCGCCATAAGGGCCAACTCAGCGGCAGCCACAGCGGTTCCTCTATCATTGTGAGGGTGCACACTTAATATAATGTGTTGGCGTTGCTTAAGATGGGTGTGCATCCATTCAATTTGGTCGGCGTAGGTATTTGGGGTGTTCATTTCAACCGTAGCAGGTAAATTTATAATAATTTTGTTGTCTGCGCTGGGTTGCCAAACTTCGACCACTGCATCGCATACCTCTTTGGCAAACCTTATTTCGGTACTCGAAAACACTTCTGGTGAATACTGATAGGTCCAATTTACTTCGGGTGCGTTGGCCGTTAGTTGTTTAACCCATTGCGTGCCTTGGGTGGCGATTTTTTTAACACCGGCCTTATCGGTTTTATAAACTATTTGCCTAAATGCAGGAGCCACAGGGTTATACATATGTAATATGGCTTGTTTGGCACCTCGTAAGCTTTCAACCGTTTTTTCGATTAAGTCAAAGCGGGCTTGTACCAACACTTCGATAGTCACATCTTCTGGTATATGTTTGTCTTCAATCAACAAACGCACAAAATTAAAATCAATTTCTGACGCCGAAGGAAATCCCACCTCAATTTGTTTAAAACCAATGGCGACTAGCGCTTTAAAAAATTTTAATTTAGTTTGGATAGACATAGGATCAATTAATGCTTGATTGCCATCCCGTAAATCGGTGCTCATCCAAATGGGTGGCGCACTTATAGTGTTATTTGGCCACTGTCTTTTTTTTAATTTAATGCTCTGAAAAGCCTGATATTTAGTATGTGGATTAGCAATCATTTTGGGGTCCGAATATCGATAAATATGTCTGTCAAAAGAATAGCGAATTGCCACTCGAATAAGGTTGCTAAAAACAGTTTAAAAGCAGAATATAAACAATTATATTGCGCATAAATCAAAATAATTGACAGTTATTGCCTTAAAGTGAGAAATCTATGCAACTTGATAAGTACGATCGAATGATCCTAGACATTATTCAACAACAAGGACGTATATCGAATCAAGAACTAGCCGAAGCGATTAATCTATCCCCCTCTCCTTGTCTACGCAGAGTACGTCAATTAGAAGAGTCAGGAATGATTGCGGGTTATGTGGCTTTGTTAGATGCCAAAAAGCTCGGTTTAACCTTAGTGTCGTTTATTCAAATAAGTATGGATAAACACACACCCGAACGTTTTAATCATTTTGAAAAACAAATAGCGACATTTCCCGAAGTATTAGAATGTCACTTAGTCACAGGGCAGTCAGCAGACTATTTACTCAAGGTGATAATTAAAGATATGGATGACTTTCAACGATTGCTATTAAATAAACTCACGCCTATTGAAGGGGTGACCGGAGTACATTCATCTTTTGTATTAAAATCGCCGGTGAATACTCAAGCTTTGCCTATAAATTAGTGTTACTTGGAATCACATCGACACTGTAATGATTTAACCAAACTTGACCTGTACCACTCATGATTTCTGTTCCTAGTTGGATATCAGCAATGTATAAGTCTGCATTGATAAACTTTTGTTCAATGGCATAGAGTAACAGTGGCGCCGCATCAAAATTAATTTGCATCAGCGGTTGTCCCGTTCGAAATGCCAAATAAACCCAGCGGTTATTATTTTCACCCGATGTGTCGTGCCAGTTAGGCTCTAACCACACTTCCCACTCAATACCATTTAATGTTATCTCTGCGACATGCTCACCAGCTGGATTGGCATAGAAGTTTTCGGTGGCATAGCTCCAAATCATGATTTCTGCGGCGATAGTAGTTTTATCGACATTCATTCGAATAGTTTCAGCGTCAGTCAACCACATAGTACTAGCAAGGTTTAATTCACCGTCAGTCAAAATCTCTACACTGTAATCAAACTCTAACCTTTGTAACTGATTAATAGAGATTGGGTAGCCGAGCTTAGTATGGTGGTGTTGTAACCAAGGGCTATTACCTAATGTTATTTGTGGCTGGGCGAAGACTTTGTCGCCATCTTTTGGCCATTGCCAATACCAACCGTACTGAGTCTTGGCATCATATGTTCGCATCGCTAAACACTGGATCCAATCAAATCCAGCGGCCGCTTTGGCATTCCAAATATTATTTTGTAGATCACCCAGTGGCGTAGCGTGACTGTCATAACCTTCGCAAGTGAACGCAAGAATAGCTTTGTTTTGTTCAATTTCTGCTAGTTTTTGTTTTTCACTTACTCCGTCACTGCAACTAAGCAATGCCAGCGATAGTGTCAACACCATCAGTAGGTTGATGTTTTTCAACATAGCGTCCCTTTCTACGAAAATTTTTAATCAACGTCAGAATACATTAAAGAACTACTAGATGGAAAGATAAGAGAAATTACGGCGATTGCGAAGTTTACAAGAGCCAGCGAACAGCCTTAGAAAATTAGATCATAGCCAAGCCAATATGTAATACGCAGAGGGCAAACACTCCCGCCAACACGTCATCAATCATAATACCAAAGCCACCATGCACATGTTTGTCTAGATAACTAATTGGCCAAGGTTTCAAAATATCAAAAAAACGAAACAACACAAACCCAATGGCTAAGGTTTGCCAACTTAACGGCACAGCGATCATGGTGATAAGCATACCTGCTACTTCATCCCAAACGATAGACGAGTCATCATGGACTTTCATATCATCAGCGGCTTTTCCGCAAATCCATATTCCTGCCACGCTAACCAATATAGTGACGCCTAAATAGATAGAAAAACTGGCGTAATGAGATAACAAAACAACTAATGGCAACGCCGCCAAGGTTCCGAATGTGCCTGGCATTTTGGCCGCTAGACCACTACCAAACCCTAATGCCAAAAAGTGCACTGGATTTAGCAGGCTAACTCGACTACGTATTTGCTTATCCACTATTTGCCTACTTATATTGTATTCACCCTGTACGGCGGGTAATTAGAAGTGTTGGTAACCTTTAACGTTAAATTCGTAAGGTTTATCTGCTTGGCGAAACTCTAATTTTCCCATCGAGCCATTCATCTGGCCAATATAGGTAGCATGTACATTAGCACTCGCCAAAGTGGTTTCTAAATGACCTTTTTGTTCTTCACTTACCGTAAACAACAATTCGTAATCATCCCCAGCACTTAAGGCATAATCAATTGCTTGTTGAGTACTTACCGATTCTTTTAAGGCTTGTGACATGGGCAACTTATCGATATGTATTGTTGCACCACAACCCGACGCGTTGAGAATATGCGTAATATCAGACACCAAGCCATCAGATACATCGATACAAGCACTAGCCACACGCCTTAGGCAAGTTCCAGCCATTAATCTTGGGGTCGGATAATTCAATCGATTCAGTAAATAGTCAGTGTTGAGTTGGTCTTCTAGCACATATTTTTTTTGTGCAATATCGAGCCCTAAACCTGCATCCCCTAAAGTACCAGTGACATATATGGAATCACCTGGTTGTGCTTGGCTTCTAGTCAAAGCTTGATCAAATGGAACAAAACCTTGTGCAGTAATAGTAATTGCTAAAGGCCCTTGAACCGTATCACCGCCAATTAGCTGTACTGAGTAGTATTCAGCATGCTCTTGCAGGCCATTCGAGAAAGCTTCTAACCAAGCTTCATCCACAGCGGGTAAACTTAGAGACAAGCTTATCCAAGCTGGCTCGGCGCCCATTGCAGCTAAATCACTTAAATTAACCGCTACTGCTTTTTGTGCGATTGCATGAGGGGAGGTTTCAGGTAAAAAATGCACGCCACTTAACAAGGTGTCAGTAGTGGTTACTAATGCTTGGCCTTGAGGAATATGGGTAACTGCACCGTCATCTCCGATGCCCACTATCACGTCTTTACGTTGAATACTTTTTGCTTTGAAAAAGTGATCAATAACATTAAATTCTTTCATTATGACTAATTTAAGTTACATCAGATGATGAGAAAAGTTGCCTAAACCTTATTGCAAAGATCAAGACAACTCATCTTTACGCAGAGTCTTAATTGCTTTATCGAGCACACCATTGACGAATTTATGGCTTTCTTCTGCACCAAAAGATTTAGCTAATTCAATGGCTTCATTGATCACAACTTTATAAGGAACGTCAATTCTGCCAACAAGTTCGTAAGTCGATATTCTTAAAATGGCTTTTTCAATCGGATCAAGTTCCTCAGGCAGACGACCAAGGTAAGGTTTGATTTTTTTATCCAACTCAGCACAGTCTTTTACCACATTTCGCAACAATTCCAAAAAGTACTCTGTATCGACTTTTTGCATATTATTGCTGGTAACTATACTCAACTCGATTTGCTCAACCTGATTGTTACTCATCTGCCAAGAATAAACCGCTTGTACAGCAAGTTCTCTGGCTAGGTGACGGGCTTTAGGTTTCACCTATTTAGCCCCTTCAATGTTAGCTAAAACATTAACCATTTCTAATGCGCCTACCGCAGCTTCGGCACCTTTATTTCCGGCCTTAGTACCAGAACGTTCAATCGCTTGTTCAATACTATCTGTGGTGATGACGCCAAATGAAACAGGAATGCCATATTCTAATGAAACCTGCGCTAAACCTTTGTTACATTCGCCGGCTACAAATTCAAAGTGTGGAGTTCCACCTCTGATTACCGCGCCCAATGCAATGATGGCATCATATTTGTTTTGTTCAGCAAGTTTTTTGGCTGCTATTGGTAGCTCATAAGCACCAGGCACACGAACCAAAGTAATATCTTGGTCGTTTACTTCACCTTGTCTTTCAAGAGCATCAAGCGCACCGTCCACTAAACTTTCAACAACAAAACTGTTGAAACGAGAAACCACTAGGGCAAATTTTTTGCCTGTTGCGCGGATGTTACCTTCAATAATATTCATGTAAAAACCTTACTGGAAAAATCGGCGCGCAGTTTAGCACATCCTTTCAGGGAAATATTGTGATTTTTATTACTTAGATTTCCACATACTCAACGACTTCTAATCCATACCCAGACAAGGCATGGTACTTTTTCGGCTTGCTCAACAAACGCATTTTTCTAACACCTAAGCTGGCGAGTATTTGACTCCCTACCCCAACGGTTCTCGATGAACCTGACCATGCGGCGTTAGCAGGTTTTTCGCCTTTGTCTTCAGCCTCGAATTGTTTGACTTGAGTTAATAAGTCCTCGTCTTTACCGAGTAACACTAATACGCCACCGTTGTCAGCAATATATTTAATCGCATCCGGTAATCCCATACTTCGAGAAATGGCGCGCTGAGAACCCAACAAATCACTAAAACTATTCAGTAAATGTACTCGAACTAATGCTGGTACGTCGCCGTCAATTTCTCCTTTGCACATTGCAAAATGCACTTGGTTATCAATGACATCTTTAAATGTCACTAAATCAAACTCGCCGTACTCAGTAGGTAGTTTACATTTAGCTACTTGTTGAATAGTCGTTTCGTTTAAGTTTCGATATTCGATTAAATCAGCAATGGTACCAATTTTCATATTATGCTTGGCAGCAAACACTTCTAATTCGGGACGTCTAGCCATGCTGCCGTCTTCGTTTAGAATTTCAACAATGACAGATGCCGGTTCACACCCTGCCAGCCTTGCCAAATCGATTCCCGCTTCGGTATGTCCGGCGCGGTTTAACACACCACCTTCTTTACCGATCAATGGAAAAATATGTCCCGGCTGCACTATGTCTTTGGCCTGCGCACCTTTAGATACTGCCGCTAATACTGTTTTTGCTCTATCACCAGCAGATATTCCTGTGGTGACACCTTGTGCAGCCTCAATCGACACAGTAAAGTTTGTAGAAAACTGTGCGCTATTATCATCAACCATTAAAGGTAAATTGAGGGTTTTACAACGCTCTGCTGTCATGGGCAAACACACTAACCCTCTGGCATGAGTCACCATAAAGTTAATGGCCTCAGGGGTAACATGTTCCGCAGCCATAATAATATCGCCTTCGTTTTCCCTGTCTTCATCATCCATTAAGATAACCATTTTACCTTGGCGGATATCTTCGATTATCTCTTCACTACTATTTAATGGCATATTCTGTTGTCTTCTCTTTGATTGAATTGATGGCGAGGTTAGTCACCACTTAAGCAACGCCTAATCAGGGTGGCTTATTTTACTTCAAATAGCCGTTTTCTACTAAAAACGCCATGCTAATATCTTTTTTACCGGTATCGTTACCAGACTCGGCGGCCTTGTCTCCCAACATTAACCTTTCTATATATCTAGCGATTACATCCACTTCTAGATTAACCTTGGTACCGACTACATATTGGCCAATAATAGTTTCTTGCAAGCTATGTGGGATCAGAGTCAATAAAAACTTCGCACCATTTACTTGGTTCACGGTTAGGCTCACTCCATCAACGGTAATTGAACCTTTTTCTGCTAAATATTTTGCCAATTCATCAGGAGCTTTTACCCAGATTTCTACGTAACGACCAACGGTGCTAATTGATAACACCTCTCCCAAACCGTCAACGTGGCCACTGACAATATGTCCTCCTAAGCGACTATTGGCTTGCATCGCCTTTTCAAGATTGACTTGGCTGCCAGCTTTATAACTAGCGAAACCGGTACGTTTGATGGTCTCGTGAGAGACATCGGCACTGAAGCCATTGTTAGACATCGCCACTACTGTTAAGCACACTCCATTATTGGCAATGCTATCGCCCAAAGATACATCACTCATGTCCAATTTGTCGGTTTTAATAGACAACCTTATGTCATCACCAGAAGGCACTAAACCTTCAATACGCCCCACATCTTCTATAATTCCGGTAAACATATTCTCTCGATAAATTAATTGGCTTAATTGATGTGTTAGTTCTTAAACACAGCAGTCATTTTGAGGTCATCCCCTACTTGCCTGATATCACTCCAACTAAGAGTGGTCACGTCTTTCATTGTTTCAATCGGCACAGTTTCGAACAGGTTTTGCCCAGCGCTCCCTATTAATTTGGGCGCTTGGTACAAAATCAATTCATCTATCAATTTATTTTGCAACAAAGCTCCCGCTAATTTAGCTCCTGCTTCCACCCAAACTTGATTTAATTGCATTTCACCTAGTTTATCCATGACTTTTTTTAGGTCTAACTTGTTACCTTTAAACGGCGCT
This sequence comes from Paraglaciecola arctica, assembly GCF_018861065.1. Lineage (GTDB taxonomy): Bacteria > Pseudomonadota > Gammaproteobacteria > Enterobacterales > Alteromonadaceae > Paraglaciecola > Paraglaciecola arctica_B. The sequence goes on along the minus strand of NZ_JAHKQO010000019.1, from coordinate 54,228 downwards.
TGCCATTGACTCACGTGTTTTTCAAACTGGTGTTCACTGGGCAGCCCATTAATAAGTAAAACTTTACCGGCAACGTTACTTTTTGCGGGTTGTAAACAGTTTAGAGTAGAGGGTAATTGATTACGCCCATCCAATAACACCCGCAAAGGTTGGCGCAAGTCTTGTTGTGCTAATTTGTCTTTGCTCAGGTTCAGCTCAGCATACCTAACGTTAAGCATAGGGTTATCGGCTATCACAGTACCTGAACCCGACAAAATTGCGCAGCTTTTAGCGCGGTGTCGCTGTACGTCTTGCCTCGCCTGAGGTCCCGTAATCCATTGGCTCAAACCATTTTTCAAGGCTGTTTTACCGTCCAAAGTCGCCGCTAATTTGACGGTAACCCAAGGTCTACCAGTACGCATTCGTTTGATAAAGCCGCGATTGAGTTGCTCAGCCTCAGTTTGCAATAACCCCTGCTCCGTTTGAATTCCAGCCTGCTGTAACTTTTGGAGCCCATTGCCAGATACCAGTGGATTGGGATCAACCATCGCTGCCACTACCCTTGAGACACCGGCAGCAATTAATGAGTCAGCACAAGGTGGCGTTCTACCGAAATGACTGCAAGGCTCGAGCGTAACATAGGCAGTCGCACCCTTGGCAGCCTTGCCAGCCTGTTTTAAAGCATGAATTTCAGCATGAGGGGTACCCGCCTTTTGGTGCCAACCTTCTCCCAGAATCTCGCCGTGAGTATTACTAATGACACAGCCTACATTAGGATTGGGAGCAGTTGTGTACTGGCCTCGTTTTGCTAATTGAATAGCACGAGCCATCATTTGAAAATCAGTATTAGAAAATTGAGTCACGGGTTTCCAACAAAAAAAGATGATAAGTTAAAAAAATCATTGCCATGGGCACTAGTCGCCTAAACGTGCAATTTCTTCACCAAATTCACGTATATCTTCGAAGGAACGATACACAGATGCAAAACGCACATAGGCGACTTTATCTAATTCTTTCAACGCATCCATAATCAAATTACCCAAAAATTCGCTGCTGACTTCTCGCTCTCCAGTCGCACGTAACGAAGACTTTAAACGACTAATACACTTTTCGACCTGTTCGGTACTTACGGGGCGTTTCTCCAAAGCGCGTTGCAAACCGGCTCTCAATTTATCTTCGTTAAAAGGTTCTCTAGAACCATCGCGTTTAACGACTCTAGGCATCACCAGTTCAGCCATTTCAAAAGTAGTAAAGCGTTCCTTACAAACAGTGCATTCTCTTCTGCGTCTCACCTGACTGCCATCAGCCACCAGACGCGAATCTATTACTTTAGTTTCTTGAACAGAACAAAACGGACAAAACATAGGGGATTTCTAACTTGCGATAATGAATAACGCTAAATTAACAAAATTCGGCTGTCAGGCATACTGTATGCAACAAAATAAGCAATATAAGCAATAAAAAAAGCCGACTTGCGTCGGCTTATTTGAATCATTGTCGCATTATTTAAGCGTAAACAGGGAATTTTTCGCACAATGTAATGACTTCACTCTTCACTTTTTCAATCAAAGAGTCATCATTAATATTATCTAACACATCACAAATCCAGTTTGCCACCTGTTTGGCTTGCTCTTCTTTAAAACCACGGCGCGTGATGGCTGGCGAACCAAGACGTAATCCACTGGTGACAAAAGGAGAGCGAGGGTCATTGGGTACTGAGTTTTTATTTACTGTGATATTGGCATTGCCTAAAGCTGCATCAGCATCTTTACCTGTGTACTCTTTTCCAATGAGATCGAGTAAAAACAAGTGGTTTTCGGTGCCACCTGAAACCACTTTATGACCGCGCTCTTGGATCACAGCGACCATGGCCTTAGCATTTTTGACCACTTGTTGTTGATAGACTTTAAACTCAGGCTCTAGGGCTTCTTTAAATGCCACCGCTTTTGCCGCAATAACATGACACAACGGGCCACCTTGATTACCAGGGAAAACCGAGCTGTTTAACTTTTTGTAAATGGTTTCGTCACCGCAAGCAGATAAAATCAAACCACCGCGAGGACCAGCTAAGGTTTTATGAGTAGTTGTTGTGACAACGTGCGCATGAGGAATTGGGCTAGGATAAACACCCGCCGCTATCAAGCCGGCAACATGAGCCATATCAACAAGTAAATAAGCGCCCACTTTATCGGCTATTTCACGAAATTTTTGCCAATCAACGATTCCAGAGTAAGCTGAGAAACCACCAATAATCATTTTAGGTTTGTGTTCAAGTGCTAACGCCTCAACTTCAGCCATATCAATTTCACCTGTTTCAGCATTCAAACCATATTGAACCGCGTTATAGGTTTTACCTGAAAAGTTGACATGAGAGCCGTGAGTTAAATGACCGCCGTGAGCTAAGCTCATACCCAATACAGTATCCCCAGCATCTAACAATGCCATAAATACTGCAGAGTTAGCCTGCGAACCTGCATGTGGTTGCACGTTGGCATAATCACAACCAAACAATTGTTTGGCACGTTCAATCGCTAAATCTTCAGCGATATCAACATATTCACAGCCACCGTAATAGCGTTTGTGCGGATAACCTTCTGCGTATTTATTGGTGAGTTGTGAGCCTTGAGCTTCTAAAACACGTGGGCTGCAATAATTTTCAGAGGCGATCAGTTCAATGTGATGCTCCTGACGTTGGTTTTCATTTTGAATTGCTTCAAACAATTCCGGATCAAAATCAGCAATATTCATATCACGTGTTAGCATCACTTTTCCTCAACATCAGCAGTAAATAAAATGGGGTATATATCTATACCCTCTAAAGAAGCAGCGCATAGTTTAGTTATTTTCAACAGTTTGTATAGTGGTAATCCGGCATGAGAAACAACCAAAAGTTGTAACGGATTTTGCACACTCAGCTTCAAGACATCATAGCGCTTCTATCTGCTGCGGAAATTTCACACCTAGTTGTTTACGAATATCATCCATCACACTCAATACGCCTACACTATCAGTGTGTGACATCACGTCACTGCACAACAATCCTTTTTGGATACTGTCCATGCTAGCCTCAATCTGATACTCGAAACCATTTACTGGATGTGGTATCTCAATGGTTTGCAGCAACTGGTTATCTTTAAAAATTTCGGCTTTATCTGTATCCCAAAAACAGCTAGGTAAATTCACGTAACCTTCTGAACCCACTATTCTCATGGTGTTACTTGATTGTGCCAACATAGAACAGGTAAATTGTGCAAAACGACCGGACGGATAGCGCATATTTGCAAATACATGCCCATCTACTTGTTGCTGTGTTAATTTCCCCATCGCGGTCACTTTATCTGGGTGCTCTTGAAGTAAAAACTGACTGACGGTAATACTGTAAACACCTAAATCCAGTAGCGCACCACCGGCTAGTTCAGCCTTAATCATGCGAGCTTTATCTCGTTTTTGAAAAGCAAAACCAATTTCCGACTGAATATATTGCACATCACCTATTATTCCCTCGTCAAGCAATTGTCTAAGTTGCGACAAACAGGGCATAAAACGGCTCCATAGTGCTTCCTGCAATAGCAGTTTTTTGCTTTGTGCTAATTCCACCAAAACCTTCATCTGCTTTGCATTCACAGTACAGGGTTTTTCAACTAACACATGTTTACCTGCTTCCAGACACATTTTGGCCTGTTGATAGTGAAAGTTATGGGGAGTAGCAATATAGATAATGTCTATTTCTGGATCGGCTAACATTTGCCCATAATCCGAGTAAGTTTTTTGAATGTTATAAGTATCTGCAAATTCCGAAGCGCGCTCTTTAGAACGACTCGCTACAGCCAAAATTTTGCCCTTTTTCGACGCTGAGATTGCTTTTGCAAAAGTGTTGGCAATATTTCCTGGGCCAATGACTCCCCAATTAAAGCTTTGCATGTTACTCCTTGATTATGAAATTAGTAGTCAAAATACTACTTGAGTCGATTACAATTACCATCAATTATTAATAAAAAACTAAAGTTATAAAACAATACCTTTTACCCTACCCTTGCACTGAATTACACTAGTACCAAATTAACTTACATTAGACTGTTATGGCTCAATACGTTTACAGCATGCTTCGTGTCGGTAAGGTGGTTCCACCCGGCAAACATATCTTAAAAAATATTTCTCTCAGCTTTTTCCCTGGTGCAAAAATCGGTGTTTTAGGTTTGAATGGTTCAGGTAAATCTACTTTACTCAGGATCATGGCAGGACTAGATACAGAAATCGAAGGTGAGGCTATTCCTCAAACAGGATTAAAAATAGGTTACCTACCCCAAGAGCCCCAACTCGATGAAACTAAAGATGTGAGGGGCAATATCGAAGAAGCCGTGGCTGATGTAGTTCATGCGCTTAAACGTATCGAAGAAGTGTATGCCGCCTACGCAGAAGAAAATGCTGATTTCGACGCGTTAGCGAAAGAACAAGGTGAATTAGAAGCCATCATTCAAAGTAAAGATGGACACAATCTAGACAATGCATTGGAGCGCGCAGCCGATGCATTGCGCCTGCCGCCTTGGGATGCTGATGTAAGCAAACTTTCAGGGGGCGAACGTCGCCGCGTTGCACTGTGCAAGTTGTTGCTTGAAAAACCTGAAATGTTACTACTAGACGAACCAACTAACCACTTGGATGCAGAATCAGTGGCATGGTTAGAACGCTTTTTACATGATTATGAAGGCACTGTGGTGGCGATTACCCACGATAGGTACTTCCTAGATAACGTAGCGGGCTGGATATTAGAACTTGACCGTGGCCAAGGTATTCCTTGGGAAGGTAACTATTCATCTTGGTTAGAACAAAAAGATGCACGGCTTGAGCAAGAAGAAAAAACCGAAAGTGCTAGACAAAAATCGATTAAGACCGAACTCGAATGGGTTCGCTCTAATGCCAAAGGTCGCCAATCTAAAAGCAAGGCTCGTATGGCTAGGTTTGAAGAGCTCAACACCGGTGATTATCAAAAACGTAATGAAACCAATGAGTTGTTTATCCCACCGGGCGAACGTTTGGGCGATAAAGTCATTGAAGTAACCGGCCTTAAAAAGTCATATGGTGACCGAGTCTTAATTGATGATCTCAGCTTCAAAATTCCCAAAGGCGCAATTGTAGGCATAATTGGTCCTAATGGTGCAGGTAAATCGACTCTATTTAAAATGCTTAGTGGTGACGAGCAAGCTGATGCGGGTAAAATTGATTTAGGTGAATCGGTATATTTAGCCAGTGTTGATCAGTTTCGCGATCACATGAACGACGACAATACCGTTTACAAAGAAATATCAGATGACTCGGATATTATTCGCATAGGAAACTTTGAACTAAATAGCCGTGCTTATTGCGGACGTTTTAACTTTAAAGGTTCGGACCAACAGAAATTCATGAAAAACTTGTCTGGTGGTGAGCGTAACCGTGTGCATTTAGCAAAATTACTCAAAGCCGGAGGCAATGTATTACTGCTAGATGAGCCTACCAATGACTTAGATGTTGAAACCTTACGAGCACTGGAGAATGCTATTATGGAGTTTCCTGGTTGCGCTATGATAATTTCCCATGACAGATGGTTTTTAGACCGAGTCGCCACACACATCATGGACTACCGTGATGAAGGAAAAATCAATTTTTATGAAGGGAATTACACCGAGTATGCGGCATGGTTAAAAGACACCTATGGTACCGATGTAATTGAGCCACATAGATTGAAGTATAAAAAAATCAGTAAGTAAAATATAAATAACGATTAGGCCGGGTTTAACGTAATGCTGTTCACTTAAGGTGAACAGCAGATTTTTTTGATGGAACGCCAATTAGTCTATTTAACATTGGAT
>NZ_JAHKQO010000019.1:0-48243 GCF_018861065.1 Paraglaciecola arctica | reverse complement strand
TACCGTCATGGCTCATTACCAAGCCGTTAGAAAGCGGTCATTACCAAGCTGTTAGAAAGCGGGTGGGTCCATACCATTATTCCGGCGGCCTTTACTGCCATCCCTCATCTTCGTCTTTCCGGCAGTCTTTACTGCCATCCCTCTTCCTCGTCTTTCCGACAGTCTTTACTGCCATTCCTCATCCTCGTCTTTCCGGCAGTCTTTACTGCCATCCCTCACCTTCGTCTTTCCGGCAGTCTTTTGGCCGGAATCCAATTTTATTGTTTTATACCAATGACTTATCAATCGAGTATTAAAAGTTTTCGTAACTGTTCGGCATTACGCGTTTAGCGCCCTTTTATATTGCCAGCCACAAGTTGTGAAGAATATTTCTTAATAGTCAATTGCAATTCTTTGAGAATTTCAGGTTCAATATCGACGTTCGCTGCCAAGTACCCAGTAACCTCTAATTCAGGAATTGCAACCACATGTTTGGCTGTAGCAGTGTCCAATTTATACTGGATTAGCATCCCTTCTATTAATTCTGGGGATTCTACAATAAAATCCACTTTTTTATTTAATAAAAGCTTCCAAGAACAACCTATATCAGAACAAATGATGAGTTGTTTACCTTCTTCCAACCCTCTATCCAGTGCCCACTCATGAGCAATATCGTTACGCTGCACAGCCAACGTAAAATTTTGCACCTCACTGAGAGTTATATTCAGTAGATCTTGCCTATCATTTAATGCCACTAAGCCAAACTTATAGCGAGCAACCGGTAATAACCAATGAAACAATGCTTCACGCTTATCTGATTTCGCGATGGAGTAAATGAGCGTATTGGGTTCAGAAATGGCTTTCTGATACGCCCTTGCCCACGGATACATACTGATTGTTGCGGAAAGCCCAGATTTAGACAATAGAGTTCTGACTAACTTAGTCGCAGAACCTGATACTTCATTATTTAAAAGGGTTTGGTATGGTGGCGACAATTCAGTCACGACTTGCAATTTACTAGTGCTTGCTACGCAATTTCCACCGAACACTATGGCAACTAGAAACAATGTTCGGGTAAAGCATAAATGTAGTTTGAGAAACATCGATGATGAAATGTGTGATTTTTTATTTGTAGGCATGATAAAGAATTCCCAGAAACTTTACCAATTAACCCTTATTTTAATTTGAACTAACTTAATTGCACCTGAGCTGCAATTAATGTTTCAAAATCGATTTTATAACGTCTCGAAAGACGAACTTTCGTGCCCGATTGCATCACGATTTCCCCATCGCCACTCGACAAAGGTTCAATAAAATGTACCCAGTTAAGATTAACCGCAGATGATTTGTGTACTCGGACCAATCCGTAACTGCGGCTTTTAAGCATAAACTCAGCCATGGTAATGCGCATAGGGTATATTTGCTTGTCAATGTGTAAATTAACATAGTTACCGCATGCCTCTACCCATTCGATGTTGTTTGTTTTAATTAAAAATTCTTTTCCCAGCTTTTTGACTAACAAAATGTTCGGTAGGGACTCTGTTATCGTAACTTTGTCCTCAACCTTTGAATCACTAGAAATAGGTTGTGCATCACCAAGCCATTGTGCAATCAAATATCGATACATGGCGATTATTGCCACTAAAAAACAAAAACTCCATACGTCCTTTCGTAACTCGTATAAAAATTCGAAAAGTAACTGTTGTATTCCATTTGAAAACTGATAATCACTTTCGGTAAATAAATACACACTCTCTCGCATTGCGACCATTAGCGTAATATGTAAAACCCCATAAACCAAAGCGGCAATTAGATAACAAGCAACGCTGGTTTTCATTCTTAGCCAATTCCAAGGGTTTCTGCGCATAAACCATGCAATTACCGGAAAAAGCAACAGGCTTGCAAACGCACTGGAAAATTCCCAAACAAAGGGCTCCCATACTTGAAATGATATACTCGCTTCCCTTGCCTCTTCCATCAACTCAGTTGTGGCGTTAATCGTTGCATTTATGCTGAAATAACAAAGCAACACCAATATTTCAAAGGCGACTTTGTGTTTTTGAAAGTATTCTTTCGAAAGCTGCATTCTAATCTAAAACCTTTGGTCCCGCATTTCCACCACTCATCACTTATTGTTTTCAATTCAATAAGTTAGCCATTTGAAAGTTTGGCGTTTGTGACAGTCTGTCATTTACATAAGAGACATTCTAAACATACGAACCGAATAAAACTATGAATAAAACTGCTGCTTTGAATACTCACCGATTACATTGTTTAGATTGGTTGAGGGTAATCGCTATTGGCGTACTAATGTTGTATCACACAGCAATGGTTTATGTACCTGATTGGGGCTTCCACTATAAAAATCCTCTCGATAGTGACCATATAAAATCTCTCATGCTATTAACCTCTCCTTGGCGAATGGGTCTTTTATGGTTAGTTTCGGGCATTGCCTTGGCCTATATGTGTAACAGTCATAATGTTCTAAAGCTAGTGGTAAAACGTACCAATCAAATTTTACTTCCGCTTTTGATTGGTGTGCTTTTTATTGTACCGCTGCAATTATTCGCGCAAATGAAACAAGCCGGTGAAATGCCGTTAAACTTTGTCGGTTTTGTATATGCTTTTTTTATTCAACCACAGCAATATTTTGTTAACTACTCGTCCGGAATATGGCCTCGATTTGATGTTAACCACCTGTGGTTTTTGCGCTCTCTGTGGCGCTTTAGTATGGTACTTATCTTAATCTCCCCTATTATCAAAATAGATAACGCAATCAAGGTAACTGATTGGCTATCCTCACGAATAACCTATCTACTACCGCTATTTTTGATACCGATTTTTATTATTGAATGGCAACTAGAGGGAGAACTAGTGCGTGAATATTATGGATTTGTATTATTATTTTTGGGTTTTACTCTAGGTGCTCGAAGTGCTTTTTGGCAAACCTTAATACAACACAGCCGTTTACTATGTATTCTTTGCATACTTGCCATGGTCGCGCTGCAAATAGGGTTCATAGAAATCTGGCAAACTGGCTTACATCAAACCAATAAACGCTTGGCTCTAGTGATTAATTGTATTTACATTTTAAATAAGATTCTGCCCTTATTCGCCATACTGGCACTGTCTTATCAATTTTTGAACAAGCCAAATAAAACCATTACCCAACTCAATCCCTTTGTCTTTCCACTTTATATACTGCACCAAAGTATCATCATAATAGTTGCTTATATGGCTTCAAATGGCCATGTGGTTTTACTAAAAGCACCCGAATATCAACTTTGGATAAATTTAGTTTTAACACCATTGCTGTGTGTGATTTTACTTCTATTAATCTCGAAATTTAACAGTTTGCGAATGTGTTTTGGAATGCGCTTCAAGGACAATGTTGACCCCTATCGAAGTTGGCAACTCAGCTTATTGGTATTGATGATTTGTGCTCCCATGATTTATAAACTCGTATAATGTAAACCGCAGCGCTTAGAGAGTATTGATTAGTTCAGAGATCCACTAATCTTGAAATTTTCACAATGGTTTCTGAGCTCCTCTCCCTCTTAGGTGTCTATCAATCATTGATTAGCACAACGATAATGTTTATGGTAGTTGCACTCTCTGCACAAACATCCCCCTCAATATTAAGCACAAAAAATGAAGCAAAAAATCAACAATTTATACAATGGTAATAGTACTGCGTCGAATAGATTTCGCTGGGGTTTGTTAGGTTTTGACGTTTTAACCATTGCGTATTTCATTATCTCCTCTTTTTTCCACTATATGCACGAATTGCGCTGGCTTGAGGTTAGCATTGGTATTGCCTATTTAATTGAATTTTGTGTTCGCTTGTTCATAAGTAAGAGGCGTTTTCGCGATATCTTACATCCAGTCGGTTTAGCAGATTTAATTGTTATTGTGTCATTATTGGCACCAACATTGGCTGCGAACTTTAGTTTTCTTCGGATTATCCGTGCTTTACGTTTATTGCGATCTTATCATGTCATTAGATTACTGCGTCGCCAATCCATCTTAGTACGGACTAACGAAGAGATAATTTTTAGTATTGTCAATCTACTGGTTTTTATCTTTGTTATAACGGCCGTAGTGTTAGTAAGCCAAGAAGGTAAAAACGCTGGGATAGGCAATTACATTGACGCCTTATATTTTACCATTGCGACACTGACGACCACAGGTTTTGGCGATATAACACTTTTAGGTACCGATGGTCGGATTTTGGCTGTTTTGATTATGATTTTTGGTATTTCGTTGTTTTTACGATTGATCCAAACTATTTTCCGCCCCGCAAAGGTCAAATATGCCTGTCCCTCATGCGGACTCAATCGCCACGATAGTGATGCTGTGCACTGTAAGCATTGTGGAGAAACAGTGCGTATAAAAACCGAAGGGCTGATTTGATGGTTCAAGAAACCTATCGCAGACTTAGGCTCTTTTTCATTCTAAACTAATTTGTATATTTTAGTGAGAATGGCGAAAAAGTGAGTGGCAGAGGCTCCTCATTCTTTAGCATTTTAAGTGAATTAGAGGAATGATTAATGATATACCACAACCAATAAAACTCTGCGTATACTACTTAGATTCCAGTGTAATCGTTGTGTATCTAATGACGTGGTGAAAATTGTGTGCAATCGGACGATAGGTAATGCCATCGTTGTAAATAGTATCAACACAACGAAAAATGTTGAATTTAGGATCTCTACAAAATGCTAGTATTTCGAAGAACGAAGGTGTCTTATTCATTTTTAACCTACTTTTGCGCGTTACTCTTGCTTTCATCTTGCGGGGGTGGTGGCGGAGATAGTAGTTCTAATACGGTCACTCCCTCCACTTCTTTAAACTCTATGAATACCACTGAGGTGGAGTCGAGTTTAAAAGTATCTGAAACATTTCAACTAATCACGACTGGTGAATATTCAAATGGTACTAGCCGGGATCTAACTTCCATGGTCACTTGGACGGTTGCCGATTCCAGCATACTTGAAGTTTCAAACTCCGGTTTGATAACGGGTTTGTCTGCAGGTGCCACTTCAATAACGGCAACTTACGAAGATCAAACAAACGAGATTAATGTTACAGTTAAAGCCTTGAGTGAATTGGTTGTTTCCGTGCCCATTGACGATATGGAAGTTTCAGAGTCTCAACAACTCAATGTAACAGGCCAATTTACGGATAGTAGTAGCGAAGAATTAAATACGTCAGTAGATTGGGAGTCTTCCGCTCCAAGTATCGCAGACATATCGAGCACTGGTGCGCTTGTTGCTGTTTCAGAAGGCATCGTTTCAATAACAGCGAGTTTTCAAGGGATAAGTACTAGCGTTCAAATCTCTATTCAAAAACAGTTAGGCTCCTTGTCAATAACCTCAATTACCTCTCCCCTAAAGATTTCGGATTCAATCCAATTGACTGCGATAAGTACTCTCGCAAATGGTACTGAGCAAGACATTACAACGTTAGTTACCTGGTCGGTAGCTAACTCAGAAATACTTAACATTTCGGATACTGGCTTGATAACTGGATTGTCGGCTGGTACTACCACTGTTACTGCAACATTCGAAGAAATGACAACTCAACAGAATGTTTCAGTAAAAGCCGTAACAGCATTGGATATATCCCCTACGTCTTTAACTTTACCAATTGCTTCTTCACAACAATTAAGTTTATCTGCCATATATACTGACAGTACACACGAAACATTGACTGATTCAGTGACCTGGAAATCTTCGAATTCTGATATAGCGAGTGTGTCAAGCTCAGGCCAAGTATTAGCAAAAAACCCAGGTTCGGTAGCAATTTCTGCATCTGTCGAAGGGATAAGCACAAGTTTAAATGTCAGCATATCTTCAGCCACTCTTCAGTCAATAGACATCAGCTCCGCAGTTAACCAGGTTGCGGCGGGCTTGACTTCAAGCCTTTCTGCAATAGGTATTTATTCTGACGGTTCTGAGCAAGATTTAAGCAACCAAGTGGTTTGGAGTGTTTCAGACACGTCAATAGCTTCTATTAACTCAGAAACAGGTTTACTAACAGCGCTGCAAACAGGTTCTGTATCTGTCATTGCAGGCAAACAAGGCATTACAAGTTCTTTGTCTTTTAATGTAAGTGCGGCTACCTTGACTGGCTTAGCAATTACACCTTCTATAATTTCTTTAGTTAAGGGGACAAGCAAAACGGTAAGTGTCACTGCAACGTTTTCAGATAAATCTAAACTGGAAGTGGGTGACCAAGTTAATTGGAGCATTTCAAATACCAAAATAGCAAATATTGCCCAAACCTCATCGACCGTTTCAGCTTTAATGGCAGGTACAGCAACGCTCACGGCTCGAATTGCAGATAAACAAGCAGACTTATCTGTTGTTGTATCTAGCGCGAAACTCATTTCAATAGTACTGTCTCCGGTTAATTCCTCCCTTCCACTTGGCCAATCTCGTCAGTTCAATGCCCAAGGAACCTTTGCCGATGGCACGATTCAGGACTTAACTTCGGAGGTTACTTGGTTGTCTAGTAACGACGGCATAGCACAAATAAGTAACTCCGAGTTTTCACCTGGTATCGCTGACTCCATAAGCTTAGGAGGCACCACAATCACCGCTATTTTAGGCGACGTTCAACAAGTTAGCACTCTAACTATTAGCGACGCAGTATTAAGTAGTATTGAGATTCAACCTTCCAATCAAGAAATAGCGAAAGGCACACAGTCTCAAATAAAAGCAATTGGTCATTATACTGATGGCTCGCTTATCGATTTAACTTCGAGCGTTTCGTGGAATTCATCTCACCCAAACCTTGTCAGTCTGCAATCAGCAAATAGTGGGACTGTGATAACGCAAGATATAGGCACCGCTCTAGTTAGCGCTGAATTAGAGGATGTGATTGGATTAGCGAATATTGTGGTTTCATCCGCTACTCTAACGAGTATTGCAATTGAGGCAGCGCAGACTATGGTGCCTAGCGGAATCACTCAACGTTTAACCGCAGTGGGGACATACTCAGATTTGTCTACGAAAGACTTAAGTCAACAAGTGAGTTGGATTAGCGATGATGTACTAAAAGCGACGGTTTCAAATAATAGTGCAGAATTTGGCTTGCTCAGGGCAATTAACCCAGGGCAAGTCGTTATATCAGCAAGCATAGGTGAGTTTACAGACCTTATAAACATCGATGTCACGGATGCAGTATTGACAAGTATACAAGTCAATATCCCTGCATCTCAGCTAATAGTCGAATCTTCCCTCTTAGCAATGGCTACAGCGACGTTTTCCGATACATCCACTTTAGAGGTATCTACTCAAGTAAATTGGAGCAGTAGTGCCACAAATATTGCTTCAATAGGGAACACTACAACAGACAAAGGCACAGTTAATGCTTTGACTGCAGGAACGGTACAAATCTCTGCTAGTTTACTGGGCATTGATTCACCACTTGTTCCCCTTGAAGTCATTCTCGATCCCAATCTACCTAAAGCGCTAAATCTAGGTGTGCAACCCAACATAATATTGAATGATAATAATGATTCGGCTCAGATTGACCTGGTTTTAGTCCCAAATGCAGAGTCTGGCATCATAGCCGATGGCACTCCCATCAACTTGACTATCACAGAAGGTACCGCAACCCGAGAAGTAATGCTGGCGATTACAAATGGTGCCGCGAGCTATTCGTTGACGTCTTCTTATGATGGTTTTATTTCACTAGCGGCCTCTTCTAGCGAATTTTCAGTAGGGTCTGGCTTGTCAAGTACCGATAGTTTAACTGATGCATTCTCAGTGATTGGTCAGGGAACGATAGATTTCGAGAACAATACTCTCAAATCAGGAAGTATTTTCTATTTATACCTTCGTAATCTAACCAATAGAGAGTTTGTAATTGACCAAATCGATTTTGGATATTTAGATCCTAATAATAGTAATGTTTTCGTTCACTTTCCCGAATCCCCTGTTTCCTCAGGTCCCTTTGCAAGTAATGGAGATTTAACCGCTGGCGAGTTTAATTATATTGGCTATGAATTAGAAGCCGATGTGGAAGCGAGCCTATATGTCATTTCATACCTATTTTCGGATACGCAAAGTAATAGTTCATTTAGGTTTGATATTACGTTTAACTTTGCTCAATAACGAAAGATACGCTCACAAATCAAGTTTTTATTACGGTTAATTGGTTAAAACGCTTCCAACGCCTCCGATAAGCGTGATACGCCAATAATTTCAATACCCGCGACACGGTTTTTAGGAACGTTTGCCTTGGGAACGATGGCGCGTTTAAAACCGTGTTTAGCAGCTTCACTTATTCTTTCTGAACCATTTGGAACGGGCCTTATTTCACCTGACAAACCGACTTCACCAAAAGCGATTAATTCGCGATCCAATACTTTATTTTGAAAGCTTGACACTATCGCTAATAACAAGGCTAAATCAGCGCTGGTTTCATTCACTTTGACCCCACCAACAACATTTGCAAACACATCTTGATCGTTCATTTGCACATTGCCGTGTCTATGTAACACCGCCAATAACATTGCTAAGCGGTTTTGATCAAGCCCAACTGACACTCGCCGTGGATTAGCCATTTGTGAATAATCCACTAATGCCTGAATCTCTACCAACAGTGGCCGAGTCCCTTCCCACACAACCATGACTATACTGCCAGGTGATTGCAATTCATCGCGACTGAGAAAAATAGCAGAGGGGTTATTCACTTCTTTCAGGCCTTTTTCGGTCATGGCAAAAACACCCAGTTCATTCACAGCGCCAAAACGATTTTTTTGACTTCTTAACGTCCGGTAACGGCTATCACTTTCACCTTCGAGCATCATCGAACAATCAATACAATGTTCTAATACCTTGGGTCCAGCTAAACTACCGTCTTTGGTTACATGACCAACTAAAAACATCGCGATGTGATTTTGTTTGGCGAATCGAGTTAAATAAGCGGCACTTTCGCGCACTTGCGACACACTGCCTGGGGCAGATTGCACATCGGCTACCTGCATAACTTGTATCGAGTCTATTACCATGAGTTCAGGCTTGTGTTTTAAGGCCAAATCGCAAATGACTTCAATATTTGTTTCGGCTAACAAATTGAGCTTATCATTGGCTAAACTAAGGCGCTGTGCCCGCATAGCCACTTGTTGTAAAGACTCTTCTCCGGTGACATAAAGGGCGTTTTTAGTCTCGGCCATTTTACACATGACCTGTAACAACATCGTGCTTTTACCTGCTCCAGGAGAACCACCAATTAAAATGGCCGAACCTGGCACTATACCTCCACCCAATACACGGTCTAGCTCTTTATAGCCAGATGCAAACCTAGGTAACGCCTGTAAATTAATATTGGCCAATGGTTCAACTTTGGCTTGAGTTTGACCTGAATATCCGCCAGTACTTCGGCCACTTGAGCCCTTTGATGAAGACACCACGAACTCAGTAATAGTGTTCCAAGCATTGCAATCGTTACATTGTCCTTGCCAACGAGGGTATTCAGCTCCACAATCAGAGCATACATAAGCAGTTTTACGTTTAGCCATTTTTAATCGTTATCTTTCATTGATTTGAATTTTAAATTGATATTCACTAGGTGATTGTCGTATTTTATGTACGGATAATATCGTCTATAAATCATAGTTTTAGCAATATTGCCGATAACAATAAAATAAGCGTTAACCCCATAACAATATTAATGTGTTTACTTTGAATTCATGAGCCAAGATCTAGAAGAATACCACGACATCATCGAAGAACTTAAGCCTATGATTAATGAGCCTGAGTTTAACCAAGTATTGAATCAGGTTGCTTCGGGAATATCAAAGCAAAAACGATTTTTATTAAAAATGGAATTGATGCGCCTAGCTCGACCTTGTATCCGCTTAATTGATTTACGTGGTTTAGTTGACGGAAAATGCAGAATATATGAGCATCAAGGCAAAGAACATTCTCTAGACGATATTGCCATTGAAACCTTTGAACGCCAAGTACGCATCTTTGGTGAATACACCATAGGCGTTTATGAAGCCGTCACCAATACCGAAAATAACTTTAGGGTTAGATATAAAAAAGAACAAGAAGAAGCAAAAGCACAGCGCAATAAGCCAGTTGTAGTTAAACCCAAAGTTGAAGAGTTTCAAGCTCCCATAATTAAGTTTGGTGGATTTGCCCAAAGAGGCGAAGAGCGCATGAATTTTTCGGTTAATATCGAAATGTTCACCGACTTAAATAAAAGCATTCAAGCTACAACTATCGATGTATCAGTCAATGGCTTAAAAGTTAAGGCCAGCAAAGAACACCTATTAAAACCCGAAGAACGTTTGACCGTTCAATTTCGTGGCTTAGAGAAAGAATATTTGCTAGATAAGCGCCAAGGGGTAGCCTATATAATTAGTAGTGTTGAGCGAACTAAAGACGATCAAAGATTAAACCTGAAACGTCAGTTTGACACCCCATTTCCTTCTTTTGATAAATTTTTTGAGCGTTTTATTCACGGCAACAAACGTCGCTATAAAGTTAACTTAGACAATACAATCACTGCAATCCAAAACAAAACCTATGAACAGTATTACATTCCCAGCTTTGTATCTATCCCGGTTTTTATCGAAAAAGTGAACGAGCAATACAGTCCAAAGTATGCCTTAGCCAATGATTGCAACAGAGAAGAAATTCAGTATTGGGCAAATGAACTACAAGATTTAAAAATCGGCTATTTATTGAGTGACGAACGTATCAAACACGGCCTTTCTCTTAATAAAAATCGCCAAGAAATGTTCATTTTTGTGTTTAACCATATTAAAAATGAAAAAGTCTATTTTTACTCCGCCACCCATGCTGAGCTCGATGCTAAACCAGACTTAAAGAACTTATTTTTAGGGTATGGCTCTCGCAAAATCAGCTGGAGGATCTATAAGTTAGAGTTTACCGAAGTTGATCCTCAGCAGAGTTATCGCCCACTCTCTATAGGCAATTCGATTAACGATAAGGTAAAAAGACAAAACCAAAAGCCTTCTCCACGCCTGATGTCGCGGTTAAAAAACATCCATCACGTTGCCTTGCTAACCAATGTCACCGACGACATTAGTACCGAGCATTATCAAAAATTCAAAATAAAACGAGAACAATTGGCACAGCTTAAAGTGTTTGGTCATCCTCGAAATCGTCCGCCCCCTTTAGTAACAGTTTATCGATTCAAGTATTTTAACCAGCGCCGGGAAACACGATTTCTATTGAGGACCGCTGTACAAGTCAACGTTGATGGAGTGGTTATTGAGGGGCACACCGAAGATATATCAACCCAAGGGTTGCGAATTGAGTTAGAGAAATTTTTCCACCAAAGCGATAAGGTGAAGGTCAATCTTAGTTTTCCACAGTTACAGTCGGTCACTTCAAAATATGAATTGACGGATTTACCCTACATCGTTAGAAACCTGTCTAAAGACAAACATGTAGTGCACTTGCAAAATTTTGTCACTGAAGAAAGCAATACTGCGAGACGATTTTTTGAGGCCCTAATCAAGTCTAACCGCTCAAAACTCAAAGCATATCGTGACGAAGAAGAAGTACCAGGTATTGGGGAAGCGTTGCGTAATATATATGCTAAGAATGTGATTAATGTTGCCTACTTTTTACGTAAAGACGGTGTCGATTTTGTACCCGATGCGGTCGCAACCTCGACCGAAAGCAATAGGTTAACTCAACTACTCAACTTTCAGGCTAAACCTAAGCACTTCAATTTATACCCACTTTTTCGCAACGCACAAAAGCGCCACGACTTTATTAACCACACGTTGGCAAAAATTAAACCTAATGATCGCCCTGAAATGCGCGAATTGTTTATTGCTTTCGACCCGAGTAAAGAAGTAATTGGCGACGCTATCAACAGTTATTTTGTAGACCAGTTTACTAAACCGGAACAGCGCAGGCAGTTTGTCGCTCAAGCGCTACAACATGGTCAATTTATTGCGGTGAAAGTATTCTTGGCTCGAACTGGTAGACCTGATTTTGAAACCATGCAGTCAGAACTCAATTACGTGGGTGTTTATGCGGTACATAAAGCGAAATTACTAGAAGAACAGCTTTGGAATATATCAGCCATGGGCGATATTATTGATGTAACTGACGAAGTGTTAAGGCGTTACGAGTTTTCTGAAAATGCTATTTTGCTCAACCATAAACCTCCCGCTACTCACAAAGTAAAACAAGTGGGAATAGAACAATTGCTGAAAACCTAAGGTAAAAACAGATGTCTTATTTGCTATCGATATTGGCGTTATGTTTATCCCTTGTAGTTTTTGATACCTATAGCCACGATCCAAAGTCATTACCTAAACAAACTCATTGGTTATTAGTAGACAATTTTGAACAAGCCAATCCTCTCACTAATTGGTTAATGATGGATACTGACAACAATACTCAGCCTTATGTCAACAATCCTCAAGTGACAGAAGTGCGATTAGAGCCCCGCATCAATAATCATTATTTAATCAAAAAGCCTGCAGCAGAGGGCGTAGTAGGTAACAGAAAGGCAATGAGCATTATTAAACTTCCCATAGAGGTGGAAGTGGGCGAAACCTTCACTTTTTACACTCGAATTAAGGTCGAATATTTCCCAAACAACCATTCATTTGGTCTAAGTAATTTATCAGCCAAAGAAATTGAACAACAAAACTACAATGCGTTTGAACCAATGCTTCGAGTCACAGATAAACTTGAATCCAATGGCTACAAAAATGATGGCACTTTAATGGTGATGGGCGACAACAAGAGTTATCACAAAATCCAGCATCTAAAAACCGGACAAGCTGCACGTCCTCTTGTTGAAAACAGTTGGTATGAGCTTTGGTATGTCATCAACAACGCCACACTAAAAGAACTAGGTCAAAGTTATGATCTTTATATACGTGGAGGGGAATTTAAGCAGCAACAAAAAGTATTTGAAGCCGCTCAATTCAGAATGAAACGTGAGCAACCTTTAGCTTTCTTTATGACCATCAGTAATACAGGACCCGCCAAAAAGCCTTACGGCAATGGCGGCCTAATGTACGACGATATTTATATGTCTCAAGGCGTAAATCTAAGCGAACCTTTGTTATCAGCTCGCTAAACAGCGATTGGAATTTATCGGGCAGCTAAAACCCACAACAATGAATCTAAACCACCGCGACGGATCGCCATATCTGCTTTCTGACGCACTATTGGTTTTGCATGCAGCGCAACACCAAGAGCTGCAGCATTCATCATAACTAAGTCATTCGCTCCGTCACCCATGGCAATAGTCTGACTAGGTAAAATAGTCCATTTATCAGCGAGTGTTTTCAGTGTCTGTGCTTTTACGTTAGCATCGACTATGCTCCCTCGCACCTTACCTGTAAGTCTCGAATCCTGTATATCTAAGTCATTGGCTACCGCAGCATCAAGGTTTAGCCTATCTTGTAAATAATCTGCAAAGTAACTGAATCCACCAGACGCTATTGCTACTTTCCAATTATAAGATTGTAAAATTTCAACCAAATTTGCGACGCCTGGCATAAGAGGTAGAGCATCACGTACTTGTTGTAAAATGGCTTCATCAGCCCCCTCTAAACAAGCAACTCGAGTTCGTAAACTTTGCGCAAAATCCAATTTACCTTGCATTGCCTGCAACGTCACAGCCGATACTTGTTCACCCACCCCCGCCAACTCGGCAATTTCGTCAATACATTCAACCGCTATGACTGTGCTATCCATGTCCATCAACAATAGACCAGGTTCAGATAACTGAGGTGTCTTGTTGACTAAACATAATTCAACGCAAAAACGATTCGCTACCATTTCTAATTGGTCGTTTAAACTATCTTGAGTTTTTAATGTAACAAAAGCACAAATAGCAAAACCATTTAACCCTTCTACTTGAATAACTCGAAAAAAGGCAATATCGAGAAAGCCGGATAACGTCTGTGCGATTATAGATAATTGCTGTAGATGTAAACCTTCGGTAAAAATAACCAATTTATGTTGGTCTGCTTGAGCACTGAACGAAGTAGAGTCAGAGGTGGAAAGTTGCTCGCTTTCCAATGGGTGTTCGCTACATAAAGTATCGCCAAACAAGGTAAAATTTGTCATACCTTTTTGGCAAATCAAACCTGTTAAATATAAATGTGATAACAAATCTTGTTCAGTAACCTTTATTTCAAACACTATTGGATAACCCTTTTAATCAGAATACCTGCATGGTATCCAATGAGATAGAAGAATGCTATTAGGCACTTATGCTTGTTTAAGTTAGGATATATTTATTGAATAAACACTAAGTTTCGGCAACCATACAACATACTCAACTCCACTTTTCTGCGCAGTACCCGTCCTTTATGAGCATCAACATTCACCCTATTGGTAACATTCAAACTCCCTATAAAGAGAAATTTGCGATACCCAGGCAACCTGGTCTGGCAAAAAGTGCAATTGGCGAGATAACCTTTTCTAAAGAATTTAATGATCCTAATTACCTTCGGGGCATAGAACAATTCAGCCATGTTTGGTTATTATTTCATTTTCACCAAACCGCTGAAAAAGGTCACTCCCCCTTAGTTCGTCCTCCCCGTTTAGGTGGCAACCAAAAACAAGGTGTATTTGCCACACGTAGTACCTTTAGACCTAATAGTATTGGCATGTCTGTGGTTGAATTTGCAGAGGTAAGTTATAAAAACAAACAACTTGTACTCGCTGTCCAAGGTGTTGATTTATTAGATGGCACGCCTATTTTGGACATAAAACCCTATGTGCCCTACGCCGATAGCCAACCACAAGCATTAGGCGGTATCGCGCAACATGAACCGGAATTGATGACTGTCATTTTTAGTAAACAAGCTAGAGAACAACTCGACCAACTGACTTCCCGCTACCCTAGATTAAAGTCACTTATTTCGGAGGTGCTCAGCCAAGATCCTCGCCCTGCGTATCATCAAAATTCTCATTCCGATAAATCTTACGGTATGACTTTATACGACCTCAACATTCAATGGCGTGTTATTAATCAACAAAATGTTGTAGATACGATTCAAAAAATTTAATTTCAAGCCCATTACAATCATGGCTTTAGTCATAATTGCTGTTAGAATAAGCGCCGTTTTTTACTTCAAACCCAGAGATTTTATCGTTCATGCGTACTAGCCAATATTTATTGTCCACACAAAAAGAAACCCCTGCCGACGCAGAAGTCATTAGCCACCAGTTAATGTTACGTGCAGGTATGGTCAGAAAGTTAGCGGCCGGTTTATATACTTGGCTACCTACTGGTTTGCGTGTTTTAAATAAAGTAGCCGAGATAGTGCGTGACGAAATGAATAAAGCGGGCTCAATTGAAATATTAATGCCTGTAGTTCAACCTGCCGATTTGTGGCAAGAATCAGGGCGATGGGAAGAATATGGTCCCGAATTACTGCGCATAAAAGACCGTCAATCTCGAGATTTTGTTTTAGGCCCGACCCATGAGGAAGTAATCACCTCGCTTGTCAAAAACGAAGTGACTAGTTATAAACAGCTGCCGCTTAACTTGTATCAGGTGCAAACTAAATTCAGGGACGAAATACGCCCTAGATTTGGCATTATGCGAAGTCGTGAATTCACTATGAAAGACGCGTATTCATTTCATATTGACCAAAGCTGTTTGGAATCAACCTATCAAAATATGTATCAAGCCTACTGCAATATTTTTGAACGTATTGGTTTAGATTACCGAGCGGTGATAGCCGATAACGGTTCGATTGGTGGCAGTGCATCCCATGAGTTTCATGTGCTTGCCGAATCAGGCGAAGATGATATTGCTTTTAGTAACGACTCTGATTACGCCGCAAATATTGAAATGGCAAGTGCTTTGGCTCCGACAGGAGAGCGCCCTGAAGGTAAGCAAAATCTAGAAAAAGTCGCTACTCCAGAGCAAAAGACTATTGAAGAGGTATCGGCTTTCTTAAATATACCTGCAGAACAATCAGTTAAAACACTGATTGTTTTGGCCGAGCCAGATGAAAAAGGCCATCAAGGTTTAGTTGCTTTAGTATTGCGTGGTGATCACCAATTAAACGAAGTTAAAGCAGAAAAACTTGACGGCGTTTATGCTCCATTGACTATGGCTAGCGAGCAACAAATTCAAGATACCTTAAATTGTACAATTGGCTCTCTTGGGCCGGTAGGTATTACTATTCCAGTTATTGCGGATAGAGATGCTGCGCAGTTAGCCGACTTTGTTTGTGGCGCCAACATAGAAGGTGTTCACTTTACTGGTGTGAATTGGGCAAGAGATGCTGGTGAGTATCAAATAGCGGATATTCGTGACGCTATAGCAGGTGATCTCTCGCCAGATGGTAAAGGCACCTTAGAAATAAAACGCGGCATTGAAGTAGGCCATATTTTCCAACTTGGAGATAAATACTCACAAGCAATGAACTGTGGCGTGTTAGACGAAAACGGCAAAAACAAAATACTTAGTATGGGTTGTTATGGCATAGGTGTTTCGCGAATTGTCGCAGCAGCGATTGAACAAAATCATGATAAATACGGAATTATTTGGCCAGAAGCAATCGCTCCTTTTAAAGTTGCACTTATTCCAATGAACATGCACAAATCGCATCGTGTTAAAGAAGTGGCCGAAGCTTTGTATACACAATTGCTAGACGCTGGTGTCGAAGTCTTATTCGATGACAGAAAAGAACGTCCTGGTGTGATGTTTAACGATATGGAATTAGTAGGTATACCACACACCATTGTAATAGGTGAGCGTAACCTAGATGAGTCAAAAGTAGAGTACAAAAATCGTCGCAGTGGTGAAAAGCAATTAATTGAAATTGCACAGTGTGCGGAGTTTGCTGCTAACATTTAACAGCCTGATTGTTTTTTAAGAAAGCGCCTTTATGGCGCTTTTTCATTATATAAAACAGACTCTTAGAAACTTACATACATACCATTGCTAATAAGTTTATACTTAATCCAAAATAGCTTTAGTGGTAATCTTTCAACTCATGGACGTAATTAGTTTAGAAATGAGTACATAAATGCAAGTGACCTTCTTTGGAGTACGTGGCTCCTGCCCTGCTCCTGGCCCAGAATTTGTAAAATATGGTGGAAATACTGCATGTGTGCATGTTTGTTTAGATGACGGCACTGATTTTATATTGGATGCTGGTACTGGCATAAAAAACCTTGGCCAAAAGCTAGTCAAACAAAACAACGACATTCATCTCTTATTGACGCATAACCACTGGGATCATATTCAGGGCTTTCCATTTTTTGCCCCTATCTATCAAGCAAACCGCAATATTTTCATTACCCCAGGGCAAATTACCTTTGACGCAAATGATGCCATTTTGGAGCAAATGAGTGGCAGCTATTTCCCTGTAGATTACAAAACATTACCCTCAAATATACAGATAGTTCCGCAACCCAAGAATGTCAATAGCTGGAAAATTGGCAACGCTAAAATTAGTCGTTTGGCCATGAATCATCCTGGAAGTGGTAGTTCATTTTGCATAGAAGCCGATGATAAAAAAGTAGCCTATATTACTGACAATGAGTTATACCCTCCGTACAAAAAGAATACCGACTTTTTAGACTGGGTAGAATTTAGCCGTGACGCAGATCTTATCATCCATGATTCTCAATATTTAATTTCAGATATGCCCGCTAAATCAGGTTGGGGACATTCTGTAGCCGAAGAAGCGGTAAAATTAGCTATGGGCAGTCGTGCCAAACGTATGGCATTGTATAGCCACGACCACATTCGTACTGATGATCAAATTGCCGAAATAGAGAAACACTGCCAAGAAATCATTGAGATTGGCGGAGCAGATTTGGAACTATTTGCTGCCGCCGAAGGGTTAAGCTTTAAATTATAGGAAGCCATTTTTTGTCAGAACGTAACCAATACGCGTTATTATTATCAGGGGGTGGGGCTCGGGCCGCATACCAGTTAGGCGTACTTAAAGCCATCGCCACTTTTTTGCCCCGTAACCAAGGTATACCTTTCCCTATAGTGTGCGGTAATTCAGCCGGAGCCATCAATGCAACAGGTCTAGCCTGCTATGCTTCATGCTACCATTTGGGACTTAGAAAATTAGAATGGGTATGGAAAAATTTTAATACTCGTCAAGTATACGACAGCGGCATTCGTGACGTCTTTAAACACTTAGCTGGGAATTTTTTAAGTAGTTTTCAATCCGAACAACATCAAAAAAATCCATCTAGTTTGTTAAATAATCAACCATTGAGACGGTTAATTAGAAGTCGCTTAGATTTTCAGAGAATTGATACCAATATTGCAAGTGGTCATTTGCGTGCAATCACCGTAAATGCGTCTAGCTACACTAGTCATGATTCGATTAGTTTTTACCAAGGGCAAAGTGATATCGAACCTTGGCAACGAGAGCAACGACGCGGTATACCTTGCACTTTAAATTCAGAACACTTGATTGCATCTTCCGCTATTCCTATGCTGTTTCCACCGGTAAAAATGTCAGGAGAGTTTCTGGGGGATGGCTCGGTACACCAACTCTCTCCACTTAGTCCTCCGATTCATCTCGGGGCCAAAAAAATACTTATCATAGGTGTAGAACAACCAGAAAAAACCTCTCGATTTGTAGATATGAACCGCTTTCCTAGTAGTATTGCCATAGCGGGTCATCTTCTCGATACAATATTTGCTGACACATTAAAATCTGATCTCGAACGCCTAACGCGTATTAATGAAACCATCGCGCATATGACCTACAAACAACAGCAGCAAACCCAGTTAAAAACCATAGACACCTTAGCTATCAACCCTACGGTTAACTTTAACGAAATGGCTGCCAAACATTTTCATCGCATGCCTTCAGGGATAAAAATGCTACTCAGAATGATGGGGTTACACGATAAAGCTGATTCTAGTTTGTTAAGTTACCTATTATTTGAAAAAGAATTTTGTCGTGAATTAATTGATTTAGGGGTGCAGGATGGATTGGCTAGACAGGATGAGTTAAGGGGGTTTTTGTCTATATAACCTGAGCTCGGGATAAGAAATGTCGACAACAAAACAATCGAGCCTGTCAGGTTTGGCTGTTCTGATTAAAATAACAAAATCATAATATTGCAGCGATTTGAGAATCCCAAAAATACCCACAATAAAATATGCAAATAAATTAACTAGGGTATACAGTTATATTTTTTATATCAGCTAAAAATAGTCAGTTTTTCAACTCAACGAAAAAGGAACAAACATGTCATATGTAGATTGTTTTGTAGCAGCAGTACCTTCTGAAAACAAGGATAAGTATAGGGAACATGCCAAAATATCGGCCGTGGTATTTAAAGAATATGGCGCA
Organism: Paraglaciecola arctica; assembly: GCF_018861065.1. Lineage (GTDB taxonomy): Bacteria > Pseudomonadota > Gammaproteobacteria > Enterobacterales > Alteromonadaceae > Paraglaciecola > Paraglaciecola arctica_B. Next base: position 28,943 of record NZ_JAHKQO010000019.1, on the reverse strand, counting down.
CTGCAAATAGTAGAAAACTGGGGCGACGATGTGCCTGACGGTGAGGTCACGTCTTTGCCTTTAGCTGTACAGGCGAAAGAAAACGAGACTGTGGTATTCTCGTGGGTAGTGTGGCCTTCAAAAGAGGTGCGTGATGCTGGCTGGGGGGCAATGATGGAAGATCCTAGAATGTCTGAAGAAAACAACCCCATGCCTTTTGATGGTAAACGGTTAATCTATGGTGGTTTCAATACTATTCTTGAAAGTTAGTCGTTTTGCAAAAATTGGGTATAGACAATTTACAATCCCAAAAACTCAGTGAACTCGAGCTTGAAATTGTAGACATGCAGTCGACTTCTCTAGGGATTGCAGGGAAAAAGTTACGCAAATCAATCGATGAGTATGAAAAAGCAAAGACAAAACTGTTTCCCAAGAACAATCAAACTCGGCTACTTCAAAAAGTAGCAGATAACACCTATGAACTAATGTTACAAAGAGAATTTATTGGATTCATTGATGGAAATTCTGAGTGGGTTAGAAAACACTTTGCGGTACCTCAATAAGCCTTTTCTTTTTCAATTAACTCACATCCAGAGTGCTCTGAGTACTAGTTAAATTTCCTCGACAAACAACAAAGCTTTGTAAAGTCACATCTGAGTGAGATGTACCTGCTTGTAACGTTTTACTTAACATCAGATGCAAATGTCACCCTGTTTTTGCCTTTCGATTTTGAGCTATACAGTGCCCCGTCAGCAATTTTCATATAGCTATCCAGAGGCTCATTTGGATTCGCCTGACGCACACAAACACCAATACTAACGTTAATACTCAACTTGACACCAGTATCGCTGGAAATTGTCATCGCATTAATCGCACTGAGTAAGCGTAGGCATAGTTTTTCAGTACTTTGCAGCTCCGTTGATACCACTGCAAACGCAAACTCCTCTCCCCCCCACCTACAGTAAGCATCGTCTTGACGGAAAAAATCTTTGAGACATGCCCCCAAAGCACTCAGTACTTCGTCACCCAAATCATGGCCATACTTATCATTGACCAACTTAAAGTCGTCAATATCTAATAGACCGACCGCCAATATATGTTCATGACGTTGGCAAAAATGGATTAACCGAGTGGATTGATCAACAAAATAACGCCTATTGGGTATTTGCGTTAATGGGTCAAAATAGGCCAATAAAGCTAACTTTTCGTTAGCTTGCTGCAACTCCCGAGTTCTTTCAGCAACTAGATTTTTTAATTCATCTTTTAAGAGTTTTAAATCTTCGTTACGTTTTGTGAGTTGTTCAAGATGAAACCGGTTTTCAGTAACATCTCGTTCAATAGCGGCGAAATGCGTAACCTCACCATTTCTATCAAAAAGGGGAATGATGTTGATATCCAACCAATAGGGTTGTCCAGTTTTTGAATAATTTAACAAGATTTCGGTAACCGGTTTTTGTTCTTCCAAAGCATCGTGAATTTTCTTACAGGCAACTTTATCCGTTAAGGAGCCTTGTAATATTCGTGGTGTCTCACCTTTTATTTCTTCTTTGCTATAGCCGGTCAGTTTTTCAAATGCCTTATTGACATAAACAATCTTAGGACCTAAAGGTGCTTTCAACTTATCGGATTTGGTCACCACAACTATGTCTTGGGCATTTTCTACGATTTGCTCAAATGAAAAACCCTGATGACTGTCAGTTACATCAATAAAGGTGACAATAACAAAACCAGATTCATTCAAACCGTGTTCGGCATAAGCATTGGCCATTAACCAAGAAATTCGTTCTTTAGAACCATCTATAACGCCTAGCACTTTATTCTGTATCCGGTCGCCGGCTACCACTCGGTTAACTGGATAATCCTTTATATTGAGTCTTTGATATTGGTCATCAATAAAGTGCCACTGACTGTCATAAGAATCCTTTCCAATGATTTGTTCGTAGCTCAACCTGAGTAAATTTAAAGCTTGTGGATTCGCATATACAATAGATGTGTCCCATGTATGGATCACCACACCTATATGTGCACTTTCAAAAAGTTTTAGTGTGTTTAGGTTACTAATTTTTTGCATTTCCCCTCCTACTTGACCTGATGCACTTGAACGTACGTGCATGGCCAAATCAGTAATTGATTAGAAAAACATATTGGGTAACTCGTTCTCACGGTTGAATAAATTTCAGAAAAAACTTTTGTCATTGTTTTAGCATAGATTAACCATGCCAAAGTGCTAATTAACCTCAAATTGCAAATATCTCGCAGCTTACCTGAAGTTCAAAAAACGGAATTTTTACATCTTTAATTATTTTAAATCTCGCATCTGGTAACCTATCAAAAAATTTTGGATGACTATTTGGGATATTCTTCAGCAAGGAATAAGACTGTATGCAGAAAAACCGGACCAAACTAATCTTTAGAGTCATATTGTTGTCTAGTACCTTTATCTCTATGTTTTTCGTTCCTTGGATTTTGGTATGGGCTTGGATACTGCCATTGCCCAATACAGTTCAAGAACAACTAGTTGAAGCTCTAGATCACGACCTCGACGGCATTATTGTTTATGTGGACCAAGCAGGAAAACCAGCAGAATTTTATGCGGCTGGCTGGCATGATCGAAAAAAGGAGATACCGGCCTACCCCCAAGCGATTTTTAAAATTGCAAGTATCACTAAGTTATACGTTGCAGTGGCAACAGCAAAATTAGTCAAAGCCGAACGTTTGTCTTTAGATAAAACCCTGGCAGAATACTTTCCAGAACTTAAAGACAGAATTGAAAACGCTGACAAAATCACCTTAAAAATGATGTTGCAACATCGAAGTGGTATTCCAAATTTCGTAGATCACCCCGATTTCTGGATAAAACCGCCGAAAAACAAACAAGAAACCTTAGATTACGCATTAGACTTACCTGCAGACTTTGAGCCTGATAAAGGTTATGGCTATTCCAATACTAATTATATGTTGATTTCTGACCTCATTGATAAGGTAGTAGGATACCCACATCAGCAATATATCAGACAGGAAATCTTGCAGCCTCTAGGCCTAAAAAACACCTTTGGCTCACTTGATGAATTAAGTGAACAACAAATAGAACAATTAATGAGTGGCTATTATGTTGGAGTTGATAAAGATTTTAAGACTGAAAATACCGGTCTAATGCTTGCCACAGCCGAAGATGTGGGGATATTTTTACGGGCATTAAACGACGGCTCAGTCTTTAATGAAGGAGAACAAGAGATTTATTCCTCAGTATATGTCTACAAACACACCGGTCTATTAGTTGGCTACCAAAGTTTTGCTGAGTACCATAAAGACATCGACACTGTGGTTGTGCAATTTAATAATACAACCGACTTCAATGGATATGAGTGGAATTTGGCCGAAATCATCTATGCACGTATCCTTAAAATATTGAGAAATAATAGCAATGAGTAATCAAAATTTTGCAAGCAACGCTGAATCACTGACCAAAGAACAAGTGATAGCAAAACTAAATTTAGAACATCACTTCGAAGGTGGCTATTTTCGTCAAACCTTTAAAGCCGAACACCGAGATACCGTTGCCACTAATCGAGGCAACCGCACAACCATGACAGCTATCTACTACATGTTGACTGCAGACAACAATATCGATCATTTTCACACTAAGTATTCTGACGGTATCGAATTTTACCATTTGGGAGCCCCCATTACTTACCATATGATTTATCCAAATGGTGAATATAAAAAGGTGGTGGTTGGGCCCGATATTTTAAATGGTCAGCAGTTGCAGCTCGCTGTTCCTGGCGGCACCTATAAAGCTGCCGAACTCACATCAGGATCCTTTGGTTTGGTGAGTGAAGCAGTCGCTCCTGGGTGGGAAATGGAAGACATGATAGAAGTAAGTCAAGACGAATTACTTAGTCAGTTTCCGCAACACAAAACAATCATTGAACGTTTGGCCAATAAAAATCAGTAGCCTCGGTTCAGCAAATCCATGAGTTTACCGGTCCGTCGAATACAAACTAGCGGCTTATTAATGCTGACAGTGGCGCTAATTGTATTTCAGCATGAAATAACACTTGTTGATTTGATAACACACAAGAACAAAATTGCGTCACATTGTCAGAGTTTTGTTTGTCTAGGGAATGTCGCGGGCTAACCAAAATATTTAACACATCATTGCTTTTTAGCTTAGTTAACAACCCTCTATCAATTGATAATTTATGGGACACATAGATCATTGGTTTTTCGACTAGATTATGGCCCTCGGCTTTGGCTCTTTCAAGTAACGCCGACGACACTAAACTTAAGGGGTACATTTCTGGAAAACTAACTTTATCGACAAATTCGTCTATATACTCTGATTGTTCAGCAAAGGCACTCGCCAGAAAATTTTTGGCGTTGCCAACAATCATATATTTACGTTTTAAGAAATATCGCTGTGCGCCAATAAAACTTCTATCTTTGCCATTTATCACCTCACTAAGTTTAGGTAAGGGTTCTACACCTGTTATTAAGTGTTCACTTGAATAACGTTTGTAACCGAGCAAAACCGTCTTTTGGTTGGCTTTAAGAGCAATTCTATTGGTAAAACACTGAATGCCTGATACTTCCGAATACCGACCATCACGCACAACCAATTCAATATTGTCACCGGGTCCAACCGAACCCGCAAAACTCAGTTCATATTGGCTAAAATTAAAAGGTTCCAAATGCCCCTGTAATGAGCCTGCGGATTCAAGGTAATGACGGTAATTTTTAGAGGAACGATTAACCTGATCTTCAACAAAACAACCGAGCTGAAAACCGAGGGCTATTGGCCCTTCAAAAGGATTTGATTGAATATGATGCCAGCGATTTTTATCATGAAAAAGATTAAAGTCATCAGTCGAATTTCTAGCCGCTTCGATATGCATCTGACTAACAATAAACTCCGACATATCGCCCCTCCTTATTCGTTAATCATGGTGTCTGCATTCATCCTGAGGTTAAGTTGCTCTGGAAGCGCTAATTGTGGACCTTATCCTAAGGTACATTATATTCGTAACACAACATGAACATTTCAACCTAAACGTAAATATCTAAATGTTTGGGCCCTTTAGGTTTTTTCTTTTCGTTGTCTTTTTTCAATTCGTTGTCGACACTTTCTTCTTCAGGTTTACCTGACGTCTCTGAATTAGGCACTTGCTCTTGATTTTTTTGGTTATTGCTTTGCTGCTGTTGTTTTTTTCGCGCCTCTTTTTCTTCGTTTTTTAGCTCCTTTTCTTCATCGCTCAAAGCACGCAATTTTTCTTGCTTATCAATTTGCGCTACTTTTTGGCTATCGTGGGCAATAGGTACTTTGCCTTCTCGGGGCAAAATTGAAAATAAAAGGTCACTCGTCATAACGTCTCCTCAAAAGTCAAAAAAGTTAGCAATATTTAGACAGTATTGTTCACAAAACATTCAATCTACTACTTGTAAACTAACATAGTTGATTTAATTGTAAGAAAGCCATCACTTTCGTAGGAAATATTCTTGCATTAATCAGACCGATTGCATAATGTATGCGCCATCGAAGCGCAGTGACTTAGAAGAACCGTAAATTATGAACATTACCTTGAAAGCAGTCGTCCATCATCATATAGCTTAACCTTTCAGGTATTTGCTGGAAGGTCTATTGATTCCTTCTAGCGGCGCAGACTCACTCTAAACCCTCGGAAGGCATCTTTCGGGGGTTTTTCTTTTGGGTCGCCCTTTTTGGTTAAATGCGCCACTGAACAATTGCAAATTAAGTGATAAATTTTAAATAGGATTGGAAATAAACATGAGTGATAACAATAGATTACGAATTGCCGTACAAAAATCGGGACGATTAAGTGACGACAGCATATCTTTATTAAAAGCCATTGGCATAAAATTGCAGATCCGCGATCGGTTATTAATCGCTCATTCAACCAACCAACCCATAGATTTATTATTGGTACGCGATGATGACATCCCAGGATTAGTCATGGACGGTGTGGTTGATTTAGGTTTTATCGGCCAAAATGAGCTGGAAGAAAAAATGCTTGAACGCCAAGCAGCTGGTAAAAAAGCCGAATATGTTGAGCTAAGACGTTTAGATTACGGCGGATGCCGGTTATCTATTGCCGTTCCTAACGAAATGAATTACCGAGGATTAGAGTCGTTACAAGGTAAAAAAGTAGCCACAACTTACCCCTATTTATTGGAACGCTTTTTCAAAGAAAAAAATATCGAAGCCAGTACCGTGATGTTAACGGGCTCTGTTGAAGTCGCCCCTAGAGCAGGTGTTGCTGATGCAATTTGTGATTTGGTATCTACTGGCGCCACGCTAGAAGCGAATGGTCTGCAAGAAGCCGACGAAATATTTGTTTCTAAAGCGGTATTTATCCAACGTGGCGGCGACATGCCAGAGGCGAAACAAGCGCTTATTAGCAAAATGTTACCGCGCATGGATGGTGTGACTCAGGCGAAAGAAAGTAAATACATCATGTTACATGCGCCAAAGGCCTACTTAGAACAAGTTAAGAGTTTACTTCCAGGCTCGGAAAACCCCACAGTTCTGCCTCTTGCTGGAAATGACGATACTGTCGCTATCCACGTAGTTAGTCCTGAAACCCTATTTTGGGAAACCATGGAAAAACTCAAAGCCTTGGGTTGTAGTTCAATTTTGGTGATGCCAATTGAAAAGATGATGTCTTAAGGCAAACGTAACAAATTAGGTAAGAGGCTAAATAGTCATGCAAGTATGGGCAAAACTTAACCCAAATGAACAAGTTGAACTGCTAAGCAGACCAGCGCTTTCTGATAGCCAAGTCCTAAGTGATACGGTTGCAGACATCATTCGGCAAGTTGGCCAGCAAGGCGATAAAGCATTGTTGGCACTTACTGAACGTTTTGATGGTGCTAAATTAGAGTGTTTGCGATTTAGTGATGCATCACTTAACAGTTTCGCCAGCGAACTAAAATCTGAAGTAAAATGGGCTATTGATCAAGCCTACGCCAATATCAAGGATTTCCATCAGGCTCAATACCCCGAGGATGTGGCAGTTGAAACCACTCCTGGCGTGGTTTGTGAGCTTAAACATGCTCCTTTGGCTTCAGTTGGGTTATATATACCCGGTGGAACAGCCCCCTTACCTTCAACTGTATTGATGTTGGGAGCAACGGCTCAAGTTGCGGGTTGTGCTCGAAAAGTACTTTGCACTCCGCCTAATAAAGATGGGCAAATAGCGGTTGAAATTCGTTATGCCGCTAGTTTGTGTGGGATTGACGAAATTTACTTAGTAGGCGGCGCCCAAGCCATTGCAGCTCTTGCATTAGGCACCGAGAGTATTGCTAAAGTTGATAAGATTTTTGGCCCTGGTAATAGTTATGTCACTGAAGCCAAACAGCAGGTCAGTCGTATTCCGGCAGGTCCGGCGATTGATATGCCAGCTGGCCCATCAGAAGTATTAGTAATTGCTGACGCACGGGCTAATCCTGTTTTTGTAGCCGCTGATTTATTATCACAAGCGGAGCATGGTACAGACTCGCAAGCAGTGTTGGTATCAAACAGTTCCGATTTGATCCAAGCCGTTCAACAGCAAGTGGCTTTGCAGTTAAATACATTAAGTCGCAAAGCCATTGCTGAACAGGCGGTTAAGCACAGTCGTTATATTTTGACAGAAAACCTAGAACAAGCCTTTGAAGTCAGTAATGCCTATGCACCAGAACACCTTATTGTACAAATTGAAAATGCCCGTGACAGCTTAGATAAATTAACCAATGCCGGTTCGATATTTGTGGGTCAATGGTCACCAGAGTCCGCTGGCGACTATGCCAGTGGCACTAATCACGTATTGCCTACTTATGGCTACGCTCGGAATTATTCTAGCTTAGGGTTAGCCGATTTTATGCGACGTTACACAGTACAAGAACTGAGTTATCAAGGCTTACAGAATATCGGCAATGCCATTATGGATTTAGCGGATGCTGAGGGGCTAGATGCCCATAGGCAAGCTGTGAAATTGCGATTGGAAACCGAACAGTTAGAGAATGATGGGCTAAGTAAAAACCTATGAGCAATTTAATCGAAAAATTAGTTTGTGAAAATTTAAAGGCTTTAAAACCTTACGAATCGGCAAGACGTATTTTTGCGGGTGGTGACAGCGACAGTGAAACTTGGTTAAACGCCAATGAGTCGCCTTTTGCCAATGACTTTACAGTCAACAATGCCCATTTCAATCGATACCCTGATTGCCAACCTCCAAGTGTATTATTGCCCTACGCAGAATATGCTGGCGTGCAAGTTGATGAGTTATTGATTAGCCGCGGTGCCGACGAAGGCATTGAGTTACTTATTCGTACATTTTGCACGCCAGGTAAAGACAGCATATTAATCTGCCCACCTACGTATGGCATGTATGCCATCAGTGCTGAAACCTGCAATGTGGGAATCGAAAAAGCGCCTTTAAATGCCGACTTTTCTTTAGATATACCTGCAATTTGTGCCTACCAAGGGAAGGTGAACTTAGTGTTTATTTGTTCACCCAATAACCCTACAGGTACGTCCATAGGCAAAGCCCAGTTAAAACAAGTGCTAGAACACTTTGCAGACTCTGCCTTAGTAGTAGTTGACGAAGCTTATATTGAATTCGATGCGAACAATACTTGGGCAACTGAACTCACTGCCTACCCTAACTTGGTCATTTTACGTACTTTATCTAAAGCCTTTGCCTTAGCAGGATTGCGCTGCGGTTTTACCTTAGCCAACAGCGAAGTGATTCAAAGCATCATGAAAGTAATTGCGCCCTACCCTGTGCCAGAGCCGGTAGCGCAAATAGCAGCTCAGGCCTTGAGTCCAAACGGACGCAAACAAATGACCGAACAAGTCGAATATTTGCAACAACAAAAACAATGGGTGAAACAGCAGTTAAGTCAATTTCCCGAGTTGCAACTAGTAGGTGACGATAAAGCCAACTTCATATTGTTCCGGCATCCACAAAAACAACCTTTAATGGATTACCTAGTAGCAAACGCGGTACTTATTCGTGACCAGTCTAAACAAATAAATTTAGATAATTGCCTACGTATTACTCTTGGCACTCAACAACAAAATGAAAAATTGCTAGCGTTAATGGCCAGCTTTTTTACACAGCAGGAAAAATCAGCATGAGCCAGCAAGCTATTCTTTTTATTGATCGTGACGGTACTTTAGTAGAAGAGCCAGCCATCGACAAACAACTCGATACCCTCGAAAAACTGGTCTTTGAACCACAAGTTGTGCCTGTGTTGCTTAAACTGCAACAAAATGGCTTTCGTTTAGTCATGGTGTCTAACCAAGATGGGTTAGGTACCGACAGTTTCCCCAAAGCAGATTTTGACTTACCCCATAATAAAATGATGGATATTTTTTCAAGCCAAGGAGTTGTCTTTGAAGAAGTGTTAATTTGCCCACATTTTGAAAGCGACAACTGTAGCTGCCGTAAACCTAAACTCGGTTTAGTTAAAGAGTATTTACAACAAGGCAAAGTCGATTTTACGCGCTCTTTTGTGATCGGTGATCGAGACACCGATATGCAGCTTGCTGAAAACATGGGCATAGTAGGTATTAAATACAACCGCGACAGCAATAACTGGCAAGCCATTGAAAAACAATTGTTAGCCTCTTCACGCATTGCGACTGTGGTACGTAAAACCTCAGAAACCAATATCAATGTAACTGTTGATTTAGATTCAAGTGCTAAGTCGACTATAGAAACGGGCCTTGGTTTCTTTGATCACATGCTAGATCAAATAGCGACACACGGAGGATTTGAACTCAACCTAAGCGTAGATGGTGATTTACACATAGATGATCATCACAGTGTTGAAGATACCGCATTAGCATTAGGTGAAGCGATCAAGAAAGCCTTAGGCGACAAACGTGGAATTGGCCGCTTTGGTTTTGCCTTACCCATGGATGAATGCCGTGCGGAATGTATTATGGATATTTCTAACCGCCCTCATTTGAAGTTTGAAGCTGAATTTAGTCGCGATCAAGTGGGCGAAATGGCAACTGAAATGGTGCCACATTTTTTCTATTCGATCGCCCAATCCATGGGATTGTCATTGCACCTTTCCACCACTGAGGGTAACGCCCACCACCAGGTAGAAAGTTTGTTTAAAGTATTTGGTCGCGCGCTGCGTCAAGCTATTCATAAACAAGGCGAAGCAATGCCAAGCAGTAAAGGAGCCTTGTAAACATGGCTGCTCAACAAATTGTGATAGTGAATACTGGCTGTGCAAATATTTCTTCGGTTAAATTTGCTGTTGAACGTTTAGGAATACCAGTGGCAGTCAGTGATGACTTAAACACCATCAAAAAAGCCGACAAGGTATTTTTACCCGGTGTAGGCAGTGCTAATGCAGCCATGGATAGTATTCACAAAAAACAACTAGTGAGTTGCATTCAGGAGCTGACTCAACCTGTACTAGGCATTTGTTTAGGTATGCAGTTGATGGTTGAAAAATCCGCTGAAAGTTTAAATGACAGCACGCCTTGTTTAGGACTGATCCCCGGGCAAGTGAAACGTATGCAAGTGGACGAATTACGTCTACCTCATATGGGATGGAATACGGTCACCCCTATTGGTGATGCCCCTTTGTTCAAAGGTATTGATTCTGGTAGTTACTTCTATTTTGTACACAGTTTTGCTGTGGCACTTTCAGAATTTACTATGGCCAGTTGTCAATACGCTATGGACTTTTCTGCTGGTATCCACAAAGACAATTTTTTTGGTGTGCAATTTCACCCCGAGCGTTCAAGTGATGCTGGTTCACAACTATTGAAAAACTTTATCGATTTGTAAAAGTCATCGTTATAAAAAGTGATATTAAGAAGGTTACAAGACAACATATGATCATCCCAGCCATAGATTTAATAGAAGGTTCAGTTGTTCGTTTATACCAAGGCGACTACCAACAAAAAACTGAATACAAACTCGATCCTATCGATGTAGTGCACAGTTATGCAGACCAAGGCGCTCAGTGGTTGCATATAGTCGATTTAACGGGTGCTAAAGATACCAACAAGCGTCAGCTTGAACTCATAAGTAAGATGGTAGCCACCGGCCGTATGCAATTCCAAGCCGGGGGCGGGATCCGCAGTGAAAAAGACGTTGCGCAGCTCTTAGAAATTGGCGTCAAACGAGTGGTGATAGGTTCATTAGCGGTTAAAGAGCCCGAGTTAGTAAAAAGCTGGATCATAAAATACGGTGCAGACGCCATAGTGTTAGCGCTGGACATCAACATCGATGAATCAGGCAACAAATTTATTGCCACCCACGGCTGGCAGGAAAACTCTGGCGTGTCGATTGAAGCTTTGCTTAAAGACTTTTTATCCGTAGGCGCAAAACATGTGCTTTGCACCGACATCAGCCGTGACGGGACTTTGCAAGGGGCGAATCATCAACTTTACACCGAGATGACTCAGCAATTTCCTACTGTGGGTTGGCAAGCCTCTGGAGGCATTGGTAATCTTGACGATATTGCAGTGCTCAAACCTACTAAGGTCAGTGGCGTCATTTTAGGCCGCGCCTTGTTAGAAGGTAAGTTCACGGTTAAACAAGCGATTGAATGCTGGAATTCAGATAATTAGTAACACCGGCAAAGCGCAATCAACATATTTAAAACATAACAGATTAGGAAATTATAATGGCGGCTTTTGGTACAGTGTTTATGCCTCATATGGCATTCACTAGCTTTGAAAATAATCAGTGGAACGAGGCAGCAATAGTTGCATCCGATAGCATTCAATTGCACCCTGGTGCCCATGTCTTACATTATTCCAGTACCTGCTTTGAAGGATTAAAAGCCTTTAAACATGCTGACGGCAGCATCCATGTTTTCCGAATGGATCAAAACCTGAAACGTTTTGATCAAAGTAGTCGTTTGTTATCTTTACCTGATATCGATCAAGCCCAAGTCTCGAAAATGATTCTTGATATAGTGGCTCAATACAGCGCCGATATCCCTGAACCTCCAGGCTCTATGTACATTCGCCCTACTCATATAGGCACTGAAGCGGCCATTGGTAAAGCGGCTGCACCTAGTGAAAGTTCGATGTTATATGTTTTAATATCTCCAGTAGGTGACTACTTTGCTGGCGGTTCGAAACCTCTTAGGGTATTACTCGACGAAACAGGTATGCGCTGCGCCCCACATATGGGCATGATCAAAAGTGGTGGTAACTATGCCAGTGCACTCGGTCCAATATTAGCCGCGAAACGCGACGTACAAGCCGACCAAATATTGTTTTGCCCTAATGGCGACGTACAAGAAACGGGTGCGGCAAATTTCTTGTTGATAGACGGAAACGAAATCATCACTAAAGCACTAGATTCTAGCTTTTTACACGGTGTAACACGCAGCTCCATTTTGACCCTAGCGGCAGATATGGGTATGAAAGTGACTGAAACCCAATTGTCGGTTGAGGAATTATTAAAAAGATCCGCTAAACCTAATGTTGAAGCTGCTCTTTCGGGAACTGCAGCAGTCCTCACCTCAGTAGGTACGCTTATTCACAACGGAACCGAGCATTCAGTTGGGAGTGGCGAACATGGCCCCACAACTCAAAAGTTACGCCAAGCATTGAATGATATTCAATGGGGCAAAGCACCCGACACCCACAATTGGTTAACAGAAGTTAAATAAGGTTGTTATGTTAGCAAGACGTATAATTCCCTGCCTAGACGTAAAAGACGGAAAAGTAGTCAAGGGTGTAAAGTTTCGTAATCACGAAATCATAGGCGACATAGTACCCTTGGCACAACAATATGCTGAGCAAGGCGCTGACGAATTGGTATTCTACGATATCACTGCGTCAAGCGACCAACGAGTCGTTGATAAAAGTTGGGTAACCCGTATTGCACAGGTTATTGATATTCCATTTTGCGTGGCAGGTGGCATTAAAACCGTTGCAGACGCGGGCAAAATATTAGAAATGGGCGCTGATAAAATATCGGTTAATTCGCCTGCTTTGGCAGACCCAGAGTTAATCACGCGATTGCACGATACCTTCGGACAGCAATGTGTTGTTGTAGGTATAGACAGTTTCTACAATGAAGAAACCGGTCAATATCAGGTACATCAATACACGGGTGACGAAACCCGTACCCAAGTCACCGCTTGGCAAACCGCTGATTGGGTGAAGGAAGTGCAACAACGAGGGGCCGGTGAAATTGTACTTAATTGTATGAACCAAGACGGGGTGCGCAAGGGTTACGACATCGAACAATTGTTTGCCATCCGCCAAAGCTGCGCTGTGCCTTTAATTGCCTCAGGTGGTGCCGGTGAAAGTGTACACTTTAAAAACGTATTCGAACAAGCCGATGTAGATGGCGCGTTAGCAGCGTCGGTCTTTCATAAAGGCATTATTCCGATACCAGAATTAAAGGCGTATTTACGCCAGCAGAATATAGCAATTAGAGATTAAGTGCAGCTGCGAGTGGCGAGCTTGGAGCTCGTAGCTAAAACATATTAGAGATTAAAATGATTATTACTAAAGAAAATGTAACAAAGCTGGCATGGGAAAAAATGGATAACCTTATGCCATGCGTAGTGCAAAACGCAGTCAATGGTAAAGTATTGATGCAGGGCTTTATGGACCAAGCGGCTTTAGACAAAACCTTAGAAACCGGCTTAGTCACGTTTTTTAGTCGCTCAAAACAGCGCCTATGGACTAAAGGTGAAGTGTCTGGCAATAGTCTTAATTTAGTAGACATTACTAGTGATTGTGACAATGACTCACTTTTAGCACTAGTTAACCCAGTTGGTCCCACTTGTCACAAAGGTACAGAAACCTGTTGGGCAGACAGTCAAGCTGCGGACGTTAGTTTTATCGCTGAATTAGAAAGTGTGATTGCCTCACGTAAAGGTGCCGATCCCGATTCTAGTTACACCGCTCATCTATATAGCAAAGGCATTAAACGTATTGCCCAAAAAGTGGGTGAAGAAGGAGTTGAAACTGCTCTGGCTGCGACTGTAAAAGATTTAGAAGAGTTAAAAAATGAATCCGCAGATTTGTTATACCACCTACTGGTTTTGCTACAAGCCAGTGATTTAAATTTGTCCGATGTGATCGAAGTATTGAAGCAGCGCCATAGCAAATAATTGTTTGATAAGCCGACCCCTTACTAAAGATTGCCAGTTGAGTGCGGCTGTGTTTGTTGCCGCACTCAGCGCCTGAGATAGAAAAAGGAAATCCCTGCAATGTTATTTCGCCGTGTCAAAAATCACATCCAAAAAGAAAACTGGTTAGCAGTATTGATTGATTTTTTGATAGTTGTTGTTGCGGTATTTGTGGGTATGCAGCTATCCAATTGGAGTACAACCCAAAACAGTCGAGCTGATTTTTCTCAGGCGCTTGAGTTACTCGAGAAAGAAATAGAAATTAACCACCTTGCCGTTGCCAAAGTAGATAAACAAGCTGCGCAATCTTTGCAAATTGTAGGTGATGCTTTAGATATACTACTGTCATGTTCAGACAGCGATGCGAATCGTGTGTTGGTCAATCAAGGCATCAATGCACTAAGAAACACCTACGGTATTTATTTACGTCGCCACGCACTACAACAACTCACATCCAATCCGCAATTGATTACTCATCAAACCGAACAACAACGTCAACGTTTCACCGACATGTTGATTCGATTTGATTTAACTAAAGTGAACAGCGACTTAGCAGAAGATCATCCCCTGAATAAACGCTTCGAAGACAATCCACTGCTCAGTGTTGGCCCACGTCTATCGCTCTCTACTCAAGACCGCGGCGAGGATACTCCACATATAAGAAATATTAAACTTAACGCTCCTATTGATGTGGCTTGTAAAGATAATTCACTAATAAAAGCCTTTGTCACTTGGGAACGTTGGCAAGGCAACTTACTACCTATGATGGCGCAAATCCGCAGTGAACTCCATGCAACCCAAACCTTGTTAAAAGCGCGTAATTAAACTTTTAGCGCACCGAAAAAGCTAACAATATTGTGGCACAAATAAAAAACTAAGCCTCCCGTTTCTCATTCAAATTACGCCCTAACCACACAAGTTTCCCTTTTCAATGCGCGGTGCTAGAAGTAGACTAGTTTTGTCCCACAATATCGATGAAGGTTTGGTGAGTTTCTAAATAGGCGGGTCTTTGGCGTAGCCGGCCCACATAGGCTGCGACTTTGGGTGACGCTTCAAGTATTCCAAACATGACTGACGAGTCTAGTAATCCACCAAATACAATATCGGCGGCAGTAAATTGTTCCCCAAGTGCCCAGCCGGTTATAGGGGTCATTGTTTCAATGGTGGCAATGACGCGAGTCAGATCGCCCCACCCTGCCGTTGTTGGGTTTGGGTGGTTCATGTCTGACGCTGCAAGAGTTAGTGCAGGTTCAATCGTATTTCCTGCAATAAACAAATACCTATAATAGCTTGCTCGATGAGCAGAGTTTATTGCTGGCGCAAGGTGTTTCTCTGGGTACTTATCCGCGAGATACGCACAAATTGCCGCCACTTCTGTAACAACGGTTTCACCATCCACTAAGGTTGGCAATTTCCCCATCGGATTGATATCTCGCAATTGTTGTAATTCCGCAGTATTGGATGTCAAGTCGATAGTAATTTGTTGGTGTTCAATACCAAGCTCCTTAAGCATCCAATCTGTAGTGACTGCCCTGCTCATTGGATTGTAATAGTGCTTCATGGTTTGTTGTTCCTTGTAAATAGCTGCAGCGAATAGTGTTGACGCTGCAAATTATATGGATAAATATGCCATGTAATGGCATATTAAAATCATGTTGAAAACAAACTTTAAAAATCGCTCAGAAAGACGTAACCGCCTTATCGGTTTGTTACGTTCTGAGGAATATTGGAAAACCTCAGATTTACGAGAGCATTTGAACATTAGCCAGCGCACCTTAATGCGTGAACTTGCAGAGCTTAAAGATGCAGGGTACCCAATTGAATCCGATAGAGGCCGAGGTGGGGGTATCCGTTTAAATGGTCGCTGGGGTATTGAACGTTTAGTGCTAAGTCACAAAGAGGTAGTAGAACTGATACTTTCGTTGGCTATTATGGAATCGCTACATTTGCCTCTGCTGACTGGCAACCTTAACATCATCAGGCAGAAACTATTTCAAACATTCCCAGAAAATCAACGCGCTATAGTCAGTGGAATTCGTAAACGCATCTTGATAAGTAAACACACCAACGCCTCTAAAGTTCCCGAGTTAACCGAGCCTATTCTGGAGATTTCGGAAAACATATCTGAGGCTTTTTTTAGGCAACAGTGTGTAGAAATCAATTACCGCTCTGAAGCGGGAGTGCGCACTTCACGAAAAATAGAAGCTCACTATATAATGCTAAGTTGGCCTACCTGGTATTTAATAGCGTGGGATCATCTTCGAGAATCATCTCGAATATTTCGTATAGATAGAATCGAAAGTGCCAACCTCACCAATTCAAGTTTCAAACTTCGACCAGAACTGATCCAAAACGACAGTTACGCTCCGTATTACACCTCTATTTAACCTGAGCTCGGATTAAGACGTGCCGCTTCCTCTAAAGTAAATATAATAAAAACAACGGGTTATAATCTTATTACTTATTTAGCCGCCAATTTAATGCAACCAGTGCTGATATTATTGTGTTTATCAAGGCGAGATTGTGAAGCAATAGCCAGCTATTGCGAGCAAGTTCAACGAAGATAGGAGCAATAATAGCGGTGCTGGACGGTATGGCTTATCCCGAGTTCAGTTTATTTAGAAATGCTTAGTCGCAGTTTATGAACCCAGTTTACAGTTAATCACTGTCTAAAACGCCCTGAACCCAATCGGGATATTCTTGCATAAACAAAATGAATTCTCGTTCCAATTCTGTCTCTGCGGGCACTTTGCCTTGTGCTGCCAAGATAAAATGTTTGTGTTGCTGTTTCTGAACCGGTTTAATACGGTCATGAGCCAACAACACTAAATACTTGGCCGCATACTTGAATAAGTGTTTAGTGGTAGGCCTATATTCATCACTTAACTCTAAGTCAAATCCTCCCTTTGCTAATGCAGCCATACTCTTGTCAGAAAAGGTACTTTTAACACCAGACATCACATTAAAAAGACGTTCAATCATTTGTTTATTTGCCAAAATATCTACGTGGCCACTATCAAATCCAAATGTTTGTTTGGCTTGGGTTTGTGCTTGGGAATGCAACTGACTGGAAAGTGGCACCACACCATCATTATTTTCACCTAACTTTAATGTGCTTGAGTTTTTGAAGGCATAAAATAAATGGTGCTCCACCCACTCTGGCAACGGCTTTCTGTATAAGCGTTGAATAAAACTGTTATGAGGATTTAGGTCTCGCCATGCAGGTAATACAATCAAGCCTTTATCTTCTCCCTTTGCTGCGCTTGGATGCCCCCCAAATGGACTGGCGATTGAAACGAAGAGCTCTACTTTGTTTTCCTCTTGTTGCCCTTTGATTTTATTTAGGGCCTCTCTTACAACAATCCCTCCCATGCTGTGTGCGACGACTATGACTGGCATTTCCCCCAGAGAAATCACTTGGCCTGCAAGAAACAGGTTATAAAAAAAGTCCGCAAGCTGGTCCAAATCCCCGCCCGATGGATAATAAAAAAACCATGGCCGATATTTGTCCCTATCCAGTTGATTTAATATGGGTTCAAACGCCCTTGGACTATCTCCTATGCCATGTACAAATATTACCGGGATTTTGTGCACTTCATCTTCTTCAAGGGCGTAAAACATAGTAGGAGCATGCTCTAGAAAAGACGCAGGATCGTACATACCTAAGGTTGACATATTTTTATCAAACAGAGGGTCACTAAGGGTGCGTATGGTTCCTGACGGATAGAATAGCGATGATTCAGCTACGCCTTCAGTAGGCAGTATAATATTCTCCTCTCGGTTTGAGGTTTTTGGCTCAGTTAACAAAATTTCAAGTTGGCTAACGATTAATTCTGGATAAAGGCTACGATTGAGGGTGAGTTTTCTTTCCCCTACGACTTCGGTTTGATCGAAAATATGATTGCCGTCAATATCAGCATAAACCAATAAGTCATATTTCCCTTCAGGTAGGTTTAGTCCGAAATGGGTGCCCGAAGCACCACCAGCAAACATAATGTCGACACGTTCGTTTAGTTTGAATTTGTCGGAATAAGCTGCAATTGCTAGTGGTTTATCAGTGTATACACCCAATTCACTGGGCGTTTTACCTATCACAAAAAAAGTTTCACGATCCAGCAGATGTTTCAGGTTAGTCTGACTTGGATCTGCATTTTGAATCTTAGTGTAATTTGCTTGAACTGAACTGTATTTAAGGTAGGTACATGAAGTCAACAGCACACAAATTACTAAGTAGCCAAAGCGTTGAATATTAGTTTGATTCACAATGAATGATGCTCAACTATACCTTAAAGTGAATGCAATCATACTATTGACAGTTAGCAAAGGTAAAACCCATCCAAAGATATAAATTTATTGATTGTTCTAATGTAAAAATCTCTCCAACACTTCAACCGTTTGCTGTGGGCCTTCTTCGTGGGGTACATGTCCTAAATCAGCAAATGTCACCAATTGGCTATTGGTTATTTCACTATGGAATTGCTGTCCAACACTTATCGGGATTAAATTGTCTTGTTCTCCCCAGATGATCAGCGTGGCCTGAGATAACTCACCTAGCCTGTTAGCAAGTGGACCAGCTTTGGTTTCAACAAAACGTTTCGCCAATGCCTCTCTATTGCCTTCTCTGATATTCAGCTCAAAGTATCTGTCTACTAACGCTTCAGTGACTTTAGCTGGGTCAGCATAGACATTTTCTACACTGCTTTTAACTATAGATCTTGGCATAATATCGCCTAACAAATATTTAAGTAACGGCGAGCTAGAAATTCGAAACGCAATAGGTACCGATTTCGACTGAAATGGAATACCACTGGAATCTACCAAAACCAGTTTATCGACACGGTCAGGATAAAGCACCGCACTACTCCATGCTACATACCCACCAAGAGAATTTCCTGCCACTATCGCTTTTTCAATACCCAACTTATCCATTAATAACACTAAGGTTTGCGCATAATCTTCAATTCGGTATTTTCCCTGAGGATGAGGCCCAGTTAAACCAAAACCCTGCATGTCAAAACGAATAACCCTATGGTGATCCGCTAACACTTGTGTCCATCCGTCCCATGTATGCAGCGATGCGCTGGTGCCATGTACCAAAATAATCGGCAGCGGATCATCCTTTGGACCTTCATCGCGATAGTGAACTTGCATACCAGAGAGTGTTATGAATTGTGATGGTGGTTTTGCCCAGCGTTGGGTGAGTTGTTCAACTTTAAGGTCTGGCTCGCTGTAAGCAATCGTAAAGTAAATATACATACTCAACACTATGGCGACCAACAATAAACAACAACGAATTACATATTTCACTCTACATCCTTAATACTTAGCCCAATACACAACCCTGTAAATAGTCCACTACCAAGGCGGTGCAACTTAAAATAAGCATACTGTCATACAGGCTTTGTTAGTTTCAATGCTCTCCACCGTTAATATGCCACCAACGAACTTATTTCGAATGACTTAGCAACGGCTGCCACTTTGCACCTAACCTTTAACAGCTTTGGGCTGACCCATTAATAGTCCCCCGACGGCTACGCAAACACAATAAGAGCTGCCTTTTTGACACACCTAAAGTGACAAATCCCCTGTAAATAAATCTGTCTTTTTTACCTTGTATAAATTAACATCGATTTAAATGACCGACTGTCGGTCATTTAAAATATTCCCGCTGGAACTGCGTAATAAAAATGGCGATTATAGTAGATAAAGATAAAAAGCGACGAGATATAGCGGCTGCTAGCACTGCGCTATTGCTAGAAAAAGGCTTTAAAAATCTGACCGTTACCGAGATAGCTAAGAACGCTGGTATAGGTAAAGGTACGGTTTATGATTATTTCAGTAATAAAGAAGAAATTGTGTTTGAAATCATTCGAACGTTTATCGAAGAACATCACAATTATCTGTTAAGTCACACTGACCAAGAGACTTCCACTAAACAAAAAGTCTTATATCTGTTCGATTTTTTCTTATCAGAATACAAGTCTTATGAAAAACACCAAGACGTTTACAGAGAATATGTGAGTGTCTCCCTATCGACCAAATCAAAAGCTATGCTGGAGTTCAACAGTGAATGTTCAGTTTTTATCAAATCTATTCTCGAAAACATCATAGATGAAGGGATCCAAAAAGGTGAAATTAAACCTATTGGCAAACGTCTAGTTGATGGACTGATTAAGACAGAAAGGGGTTATATGATACTTGCTTGGGCACAAGGGCAAAATTTAAAAGTAGAATTTAAAGACTATATAGACACCCTATTCGAATTAATAGAGATCAAAAAATGAAAAAAGTCATAACGTTAGCGCTACTACTTTGTTTAAGCAAAGTACAAGCGAAAGAAATTTATGCAACATTTACGGTACACGCAAAACAAGGAGCCAGCTTAGCATTTAATTACAGCGGAATTGTCAGTGAACTGCATGTCGACATTATGAGTGTAGTGAAAAAAGGGCAAATTCTCGCAACTTTAGCCAATGACGATTTAGTGGCGACCACCAATGCCTCTAAAGTGACCTTAAAATATGCCAAATTAGATCATGAAAGGTATAAGGATTTATTCAAACAAAACTTGGTTGATAAGGCCATGCTTGACAAGTACGCCATGGCGCACGAGGCCATAGAAGCTCAAATTGCTTTAGAAAACGCTATCTATGAAAAAACTATTTTGAGAGCCCCATTTGACGGTGTAATCAGTAAAAGAATGATTGAGTTAGGTGACGTTGTCAGTGGGCAAATGATAAAAACCGCCTTTAACTTACAAAGTGAACATGCTCGAATTTTAGTGGTGGAATTTGATCAAAAGTACAATTCTGATGTCAAAATTGGCGATACTTTTTTGTATAAAGTCGACGGTGATGCAACTCAATACGAGGGAAAAATTTACAGAATTTATCCTGAAGCCAATTCAGACAATCGAAAAATTGCCGTACAGGTAATTGCTACAGATTTGAAAGTGGGTTTGTTTGGAGAAGGCAAAATAATCACTTCTGATCCTAGCAATCATTCCACTACAGCAAGCAAAGAATAGTCTAATGTATAAATTTGCAATCAATCGCCCTATCACTATTCTGATGGCCGTAATGGCTTTGTTAATATTTGGCCTTAAATCCTATACCTCAATGCCCTTGGCACTTTTTCCGAATGTGGATTTTCCGATAATCACTATCCAGACTACCTATCCAGGTGCAGATGCTAGAACCGTTGAATCAAAGATTACCGATAAAATCGAAGAAGCGGTTTCGGGTATCAATGGAATCGATAAATTGGACTCAACCAGTTACGAAGGGTTGAGTTATGTCATCGTTAGATTTGATTTAAAAATGGATATAAACGAGGCAGCCAATGATGTTCGCGATAAAATTGGCGGAGTAATCTTACCGGATAATGCCCTTGCGCCTTTAGTACAAAAGATCAGTACAGCTGGCGAGGCAATCAGTTTATTTGTAGTAAGTAAGACCGGTGACATGTCGGCACTAATGCAACTCGTCGATGAAAAAATCAAACCTAAATTGCAGCGTATTCCCAATGTGGGTGATGTTGACATTGACGGTTACCAAGACCGAGAAATTCGTATTTTGGTAGACCCCTATTTACTCAACAAATACAACATTTCAGCGATTGAATTACAAAATGTGATTAGCAATGAAAACTTCAAATCCAGTTCGGGTAAAAGTATCAACGACAAACAAGAGCTGATTATCAAATTTCAGGGTGATTCTAAAGATATTCAATCCTTATCGAATATTGAAATAAAACCTGGTGTGCGTTTAAAAGACGTCGCCAAAGTATTTGATGGATTAAGCGACGTGGAAAGTTATTCGTCTTTTAATGGTCAAGTGGGTGTAATGCTGAACATCATGAAAATTTCAGGTACCAATGTCATTGGCATCATTGATGAAGCCAAAAAATTACTGCCTGAATTGCAAGCGTTAGCAGGAGATGATTATCAAATTAATTTGATTAAGGATCAGTCTGACAAAATAATGCACAGTGTTGATCAAGTGAAATTCGATTTGGTGTTTGGTGCGGTACTGGCGATAGTGATTGTATTCATGTTCTTGCGAAACCTAACGGCAACCATAGTTTCGGCGCTGGCTATCCCTACTTCTATTATTGGCACCTTCGCGATCATCGATTATATGGGTTATGACCTTAATAAGTTAACCTTGATTGGATTGACTTTGGCAATTGGGATTTTCATCGACGATGCCATAGTTGTCATCGAAAACATCAGCAAAAAAATGGAATCTGGCATGGAGGCATTTCAAGCTACCTATGAAGGTGTGCATGAAATAGCATTTTCATTATTAGCTATATCAGCGATGCTGTTAGCAGTTTTTATACCTGTCGCCTTTATGGGGGGATTAGTCGGTAAATTCTTCAACGCCTTTGCCATGACTGTGGCTTCGGGCATTGCCTTGTCTTATTTTGTGGCGATCATGTTTATACCCACAGTAGGTGCCCGCGTGTTGAAACACAAAGAAACCAAATTTCACGCAAAAACTGAACCCTTTTTCCAGTCTTTAGATAACGCTTATGTGAGTATTTTAAAACCACTGATCCGTTTCAAATACATTACGGTGTTAGTGACTTTTGGGGTCCTTGTTTTATCTAGCAAAATATTCACCAACGTAGGTATGGATTTTGTTCCTTCAGAAGATAATAGCGAATTCCAAATTACCGCTAAAGCTGAAGTAGGTACCTCAATTGAAGAAATGAAAAATAGAATGCAACCGATCATAGACGCCATCAAGGACGATGACATGGTTGACTATTATGCTTTAAGTATTGGTTATACAACCGCCAACGAATCCCACAAAGGTTTAGTGTATGTAAAGTTAAAACCTATCGAGCAACGCGGATTAGGACAGGCTGACATTATCGATAATTACCGACAAGAGTTTGCGTCCATCCAATCTATGGCGTTAGCAGTTGAAAAAATACCACCAATCAACACTGGAGGAAGTAATGCGCCGGTACAAATTGTGATCACCGGTGATAGTTTAGAAAAACTCAGCCAAATATCACAGCAAGTATCCGACATGTTGAGCACCTTCGAAGGAGCCGTAGACGTCGACAGTGACTACCAAGATGGCAAACCAGAAATTACTATTTCTATGATCAGGCATAACACCTCAAGGTTAGGCATTACGGCAACGCAAATAGCCGCTTTGCTCAACTCTAATTATTCCAGTGACAGTAAAATCAGTGATTTTGAGCAAAAAGGTCGAGAATACGATATCACTTTAAGATTTGATGACGAAAGTCGCGCCAATATGGATAACATTAAAAAATTACAGATCCGCGCCGCCAATGGCGAATATGTGTTTTTGGATGGTTTAATTCGCTTTGAGCAAAATAGTTCAATAGCCACGATAAACAGATATGATCGCGAACGTAAAGTAATGGTCAGCAGTAACATTTCCAACGTACCGCTTAATGCAATTGTCACCCAAGTTGACGCTAACATCACCGATATATTGCCTGAAGGTTACAACTACACATTTTCAGGTGATGTTGAAAAAATGCAAGAAACCGCAGTGTCATTCAGCACCGCAGTTGGCTTAGCAGTGGTGCTAATCTACTTGATATTAGCAGCTCTTTACGAGTCGTTAATTCAACCTATTATTATCATGGTCACTATGCCTCTGGCTTTTACGGGGGTAATAACCGCACTAGGACTTAGTGATAATAACTTCTCACTCTTTGTGATGATTGGCATAATTTTGTTGTTAGGAATGGTGGGGAAAAATGCCATTCTGGTGGTGGACTTTGCCAACCGAGCGATAAAAGACGGTGCATCCGTTGACGATGCACTCATTCAAGCAGGCGAAAAACGTTTACGTCCAATTTTGATGACTACCTTTGCTATGGTCGGCGCCATGATGCCTTTAGCCTTTGGTAGTGGTGCAGGCCACGAAATGAACTCACCTATGGCGCTATCTGTAATAGGCGGTTTAATTAGCTCAACTATTTTAGCTTTATTGGTCGTGCCGGCCTTTTATAAAATATTGTACCCAGTGGATAGCTGGATCAGAAAATGGTACGAAGTGGGCAAAATTTAAGCCTTACATTGACTTAACACAAGTGAACTAGACACGCTGAAATCAGAGGCAATGGCTACTGATATCAGCGTGTCTATTTTCTACAAAATTTTTAAGTCACACGCCTAACCTTTTGCATTTTATCTCTTCTCACTTTACGTTTAAAAATTGTCCAGCAAATCGCGAACACAGCACTTAATCCAAGGGCGGCTATAATTGCCGGTTTAGGATCATTCACACTACTAATAGAGCCAGAATAAGCGGCAATGAGTACATAGGGTAAACTCACTAGGCACCACGCTAATTTGAAGCGTAAAAATGGCATACAAGTCATACCTGCTAAACACGCTGAAACTTCTGGCAAAATCGGCGTTGCCCGAGACAGTAGTATCATTACAAAACCATGTTTTGTGAAACTCACTTTTAATTGCTCGCGTTGTTGTTGCTGCTTTAACAACCTATTTAAAAAACGTTCGCCATATAAACGACTAATCCAATAACCGCTTGTACCCGCTAACATGACACCTATCAATGCAGCAAACGCGCCGAGTCCAAAACCCAAAAAATACCCTGCCAGTATACAAATCGAAAGTGTCGGAATTGCCACAAATAAATCAGCAAACAATAGAATAATCACCACCACCACAAGCACACTATCCGAAGCTTGATGTGCCTGTTCTAACCAAGATTGGATTTGTTCTAGGCTCAACACTCCAAATACTTTGGCAAATATGAATGTAGATGCAAAAATGACGGCAATAACAAGAGTAACTTTAATAAGTGACTTCATGGTTTATGGATACCTTAAGGTAATCGAGAATTGAGATATGGGATCTTTGATAGTCACTTTGGATTTTTGATAGTTGGGAGGTCCAGTTAACCCAATTTTTTGCTCATTAGAAAATCCCAGTCCTTCTACAGGCAGAAAACCAGTCCAATTTTTGGTGACCTTGCCGTCGCCATTTTCATCATGTAGTACTTTAATTGCCATCTCTTGTAATTGAGTATTAAAGGAAAACAGTATTTCGGTTTGGTTGGCTTTGACAGTTGTTGAATGGATCGCATCCTGATGTTTTTTAGGGAAGCCAGTGTGTGAAAACAACATCACGATTAAAGTGCCACCACGTTTTACATCGACTCCTTGCACTTTTACCTTTATTTCATTTGCCATTGTTGACTCCGTCGTCGCTATCATCAAAAAAACAATCGCACCTATAATGCTAAAGTGAGTCATGCGTTCACCATGATTCTTTTTGCAACACTAGGCACTATTCGTAGTAACCATCGCAGTAGTTTTACTTTGCCAATATCGTGTTCAATGACACTTTCACGGATTCCTGTTAATAGGGATTGTGCGGCGAAATGAGAGCTAATTTTGTTACTTCCTCTCCCCTCTGTCATAGGTGTATCTACAACCGGCATAAACGCCTGCAGTACGGCGACATGACTATCTTTAAGTTGGTGATTTAATGATTGCGAGAAACTATTTATGGCAGCTTTAGTCGCGCAGTAAACGGCCGATGAAGCTTTCGGAGCCAAGGCCAACCCTGAATTAACATTCAACACTACGGCTTTTTCAACTCGCTGTAATAGTGGTAGTAAGCCATGGGACAACAAACAAACCGCTGTTAAGTTGGTATTGATTTCCGTTGAAATTGCGGCTGGATCATAGTCTTGGTCAGTCATTTTTTTCGAATATTGCATAGCCGCGTTGTTAATTAACACGTCTAAAGACCTATGCTTTTGTAATAAACACTGCACCAAAGCACTTACATCACTGGGACAAGACAAATCACAGCAATGGGTTTCTAACATGGGATATTGCACATTGAGGCTTTGCAGCACCTTTGTATTGCGGCCCACAACGATCAATTTATTATCAATTGCCAATTGATGCACAATTTCTAAACCAATCCCTGAGGTTCCTCCAGTAATTACTATACGTTTATTGGTCAATATCATTGAGTTATCCTTTTATTGAGTTTGTGCTCTTTAAGCCGCACAATTATTCAATAACAATCAATGCTCCTTCATTAACCTGGGTTAACAAAGTGATGAAACTTTCTGAATTATTCCGAGAAAAAGGTGTGCAAGAGCACTACAAAAAAGGCCAACACATTTTTAGGCAGGGTGATGAAAATGTGAATTTGTACTTTGTTCAATCCGGATTCTTAAAAGCTTATTACTTATCTAACGATGGCAAGGAACAAGTAAAATCCTTTATCACCCCCAACTCGGTTATGGGTAGTTTGGTATCTTGTTATGCAAAAGGTAAGTGTTCGTTTAGTCTCGCGAGTATAGAGGCCGCGACCTTAATCAAGCTCCCATTTAGTTATTTGCTAAAACACAGCCAAGAAAATTTGTTGCTAGCCAATCAATTGCAAAGTTTGTTGCTAGATCTCGCTATGAAAAAAGAAAAACGTGAGTATGAGTTTTTGTGCTTGCCTGCTGAACAACGTTATTTGCAATTACAAAATGACACCCCAGAGTTGTTTACAAAAGCAACCCAAAACGATATCGCCCATTACTTAGGTATTACTCATGTCGCGTTGAGCCGCATTAAGAAGAGACTGAGCTCAAATAGCTCAGCTCTGTGAGGGTTGAATTTACGTACTTAATGGTAATGGTGGCAATTCTAGCGAATTGGTCATCTAAAAATATTAATTGCAATTAACTAGACGATCGGTCTAATATAAGTATATGACTACTTCCGCAAATAAGCCAAGACGTGGACGCCCGCCCAAAGTGACTAGGGAAAACCACGATACTAAAGCAGAACTTATCCGCAGTGGCTTAGAGCAGCTAACGGAGTGTGGTTTTGCTTCTTCGGGAATAGAGCCTATTTTAAAGAAAGTCGGTGTACCTAAAGGTTCCTTTTATCATTACTTTGCCAGTAAAGAAGCATTCGGCGAAAGTGTTATTGCTCACTACGACAGATATTTTTCTGACAAGTTAGACATGCACCTTTTAAACACAGAATATTCCCCTCTTAAGCGACTTCAGAACTTTGTGGATGATGCGGTGCAAGGCATGACTCGTCATGATTTTAAACGTGGCTGTTTAGTGGGTAATTTAGGTCAGGAAGTGGATGCGTTACCTTCAGGATTTCGCAGCCAATTAACGACAATTTTTATGGGCTGGCAACAACGAATCGAAACCTGCTTAATAGAAGCCCAAGCATCTAAAGAAGTAGCCCAGAATGCAGATTGTACCCAAGCCGCCGAGTTTTTTTGGATTGGATGGGAAGGCGCTGTCAGTCGCGCTAAACTAGTTCAAAACGCTGAGCCATTACGGCTTTTTATTCAATATTTTTTACACGCGTTACCTAAGTAAAAATTTTTTAACTATTAATAGACGATCGGTCTAAATTGGAGAGCATATGTTTAAAGGCATATTAATTAACAAAGACGAGCAAGGTTACCACGCTGCACTGCAAAACATTGACGATAATGTTCTGCCCCAAGGTGATGTCACAGTAAAGGTTTTATACAGCACCTTGAATTACAAAGATGGGCTTGCTATCACAGGCAAAGCGCCAGTTGTTCGTTCATTTCCTATGATACCTGGGATTGACTTAGTGGGAGTGGTTGAACAAAGTGAGAGTAGTCAATTTAAGGTTGGCGATAGGGTGATCCAAAATGGGTTTGGCGCGGGTGAAAACCACTGCGGCGGGTTAGCACAAAAAGCTCGCCTAAAAAGCGAATGGCTCATTCCCTTGCCCACGGCTTTCACGCCCAAACAGTCCATGATCATTGGCACTGCTGGATACACTGCCATGTTATGCGTCATTGCTCTTGAAAAAAACGGCGTCACACCCGACAAAGGTGAAATATTAGTTACCGGTGCCAATGGTGGCGTAGGCAGCTTTGCAATTTCGATTCTAGCTAAGTTAGGTTACACAGTAGTGGCCTCAACAGGTCGCATGGAAGAAGTTAACTATCTGCAATCACTTGGCGCGACTGAAGTCATTCACAGGGATACCTTATCTAACCCTGGCAAGCCCATGGCTAAAGAACGCTGGGCTGGAGTTGTCGATTCTGTAGGTAGCCATACTCTAGTCAACGCATGCGCCAGTACCCAATATGGTGGAACAGTAGCCGCCTGCGGTTTAGCGCAAGGCATGGATTTACCCGGTTCGGTCGCCCCCTTTATTTTACGGGGTATCACCCTAGCAGGTATTGATAGCGTTATGCGCCCAATCACTGACAGAAAAGAAGCATGGAAACGTTTAGGTGAAATCTTAAAGCCTAGTGTGTTTGACAGCATCGCTGAAGAAATCAAACTCGATACAGTAGTGGCTACCGCTAGCCAGCTATTAGCAGGGGAAGTACGTGGCCGCATTGTCGTTGATGTACAAACAGAGTAATCACGCAGCGGTCAGTATTGGCACGAAAATGACTCACTAGCCTTACAATTGGCTGCGAACTACTAGGTTTTCAAAAAGTAACAACTTGCCTGTTTATGCTTTCAAAGCATAGCCTCAGACAATGAGGCTATGCTACTTGCTCACCAATCAAGCTTATAACTTCTCATACCTAAGTATCACCTCTTAGATTTTTTAATCAATTCAAATGGTTTTTAATGACTCCATCGACACGCAGCAATACCTGCGAAATAACAATAAACTAAACTCGAGGAACTTAACCATGTTGAAAATAGTTAAAACTTCTATCGCTATCGCTACTATCTCTTTATTCACTGCGGGTAACGCACAAGCTGATGTTGGCGAAGCTTTACAAAATATCTGTACTATCGTTAAAGCCGATGACAAAGGTGAACTACGTAAAA
>NZ_JAHKQO010000045.1 GCF_018861065.1 Paraglaciecola arctica | reverse complement strand
TATTAGCCATGATCATGGCACCATTTCCTAACCAGCAGTTTTCGCCAATGGAAATTTTTTCAAAATGACCACCTTGGTCTTTTATGGGTTGCTCTAGATCGTCAAAATTATGCTGACCTTTGCCACTCATTACATTTACACCACTGCCTAACAGGGTATTTTTACCTATAGTACAGCGGCCAATATTGCAT
This sequence comes from Paraglaciecola arctica, assembly GCF_018861065.1. Lineage (GTDB taxonomy): Bacteria > Pseudomonadota > Gammaproteobacteria > Enterobacterales > Alteromonadaceae > Paraglaciecola > Paraglaciecola arctica_B. The sequence goes on along the minus strand of NZ_JAHKQO010000045.1, from coordinate 331,606 downwards.
TGGGCTCCTAGGTAGACGCCTTCTGCTATTTCAGTGTCTGCTTGTGAAAATAGCACCAAAAAAGAAATCACCGCATCAGGACTGCAATGAGTTAACACAAATCGATAAAAACCAGCCCGTAGATACACACCTAATTTACCCGGCATTAAACTTAACAACTGACTATAACTGCTGAGCACCGCATCTTTTATTAGCATTGAAGCAAACACAAAATACACTATGGTTATGGGCGCCATAAGTAGCGCGCATAAAATAAATAGTAGCCGTTTTATGACTTTTTTCATTGCTTATCCTTTGTGCCAAGCAAGTTAACTAATGGCTGTAATTGACCTTGCCAAGAATAATGAGATTGAATCAGTTGCAAAGCACTTTGACCGATAGATTGGGCAAGTTCAGGTTGTGCAACAAGCTGATTTGCCTGCGTAACAAACTCTTCTGGGGTGGTGGCTATTAAAATGTCTTTGCCGGTTTGACACAAAATGCCTTCTGCCCCCATCGGCGTAGATATAACAGGTAAGGCACAAGCAAAGGCCTGTAATACTTTGTTCTGTACCCCTCGGGCTAATCTGAAAGGTGCGACAAAAATGTCAGCTTGGTGGTAATAGGGCAGAATGTCTTCTACAAAGCCAGTGACCTCAATACCTTTATCTTGTGCAAGTTGTTTAATGTCAGCGCTAGGGTTCATGCCTGCAATGATAAATCTTGCATTAGGGTGTTCACCGATGATTGATGGCCAACAGCTGTTTACAAACCAAATAACGGCATCTTCGTTGGGTTTGTAATCCATAACACCTGTAAATAGAAATACTGGGTCAGGGTTAGGCTGTTTCACTTTAGGTGGGTAAAAGGTCGAAGTGTCGAGACCATTTCCCATAACGTGGATTTTGTCGCTTTTTATCACTTTTTGATTAAATAGTGTGACTTCTGCTTGAGCAATTAAATAGCAAGCATCAAATTCTTTAACTATTTGTCTTTCGTAATGAGCTAAAAGCTTTTGTTCTCTGGCGTACACCCAACTCATAGGGAATCTGCTACTTTGCTGGTATTGCCCCCACTTATCAGAGTCCACATCCATAAAATCCATGATCAGCAAGGGCTTAGCGTCTAGCGTATTAAGTACCGCACTTTTAAAAACGTATTCAGCCATTGAGGAGGCACTACATATGATAGCATCCACACTTTTGTCTGATAAAAACTGATCAAACTTTTGTTGCAAGGATTTATCATAAAAATTGGCCACACTCATGGATTGACCTTTGATAAGCCCTGTTAGCAAACGAATCGCCTTATTTTTAAGAGGCGTTGCAGTAACCGATTGGCATAAATATTCACCTAAAGCTGCAAAATACGCTAATTCTGCTGGATCTTCAAAGGGTGAAAACAGATGAATCTGGTGACCAAGTTCACTCAAATGCTGGATTTGGTGAAAAGTGCGAATTTTTTCACCCTTATTTGGAGGGAAAGGTACCCGGTGAGAAAGTATCAGTATTTTCACAGTATTAGTGACCCAAGCCCCTGATCTAAATATAAAAAAATAGAATCATAACATATCGGATTTTTATATCTCGGTACAGTAATAACAATACCGAATTCAATAGGGGGATTTTTAACCGACTGTTTTTGACTCAAGTACGCGAAAAGACTAAAATCCCTGAACACTTTATCTTATAAAATACCTTTGATTCGACATGTAGCTAATAAGTTGTTGGGTTATAAACAGTCATTCAGGATGTGTGGTTATGAAACCTTTTCAAGAATTAGTGTTATATGCAGGATTAGGCTTATCATTGCTTGCGTGTGGCTCAAGTGATGGAGGGTCTACATCTAACAAATTAGTAGATATTCCAACAGCAATCGAAACACTCAATGAGGACATTCAAGTTCTGTTTGAAGAGGATATTGCTGAAGATATTCGCCAGTCAGTACCTAGCGACATTAATCTACCTTTGGGCTTGCAGGCCACATTAGATATTGAATATCTAGGTGCATTTAGAGTGGTTGCAGAAGGGCAATCCAATTCAAATTATGCAGTTGGTACACTTGGTTTTAATCCCGACAACAATAGTATATTCATGGCTGGACATGCTTATCATAACGCTATAGCTGAATTTGAAGTACCTTCACATTTTTCATTTGAAACACAAGCTGCAAATATTCCAGCAGCTGCAGTGTTACAAGACTATGTGCAAATTTTAAACAAAAAGGAGATTGGCAATACTAATAACAAAATCAATGGGATTTTATACCATGACCAAAATTTGTTAGTGAGTTCTGAGGTTTGGTACGACGCATCTGGCAGTAACGCTGATAATTTACAAGTTTTTTCAAATGCATTAGACGTTAGCTCATCTAGCTACAAAGGTATGTTGCAATTAGAGGGAAAGGCAAAAGCAGCGGGGTATATGTTTAAAGTGCCAAATGAACTTACCGAACAAGTGGGTTCTGAATATTTAGTTGGCTGGGCGACTAACTACTCAATTGTCTCAAGATACTCCCAAGGGCCCAGTTTGTATCGTTTTGATCCAGAACAAGCCATTGATTCAGTTTTATCAGTAAATAGAACAATCGATACGGATGAATTGATGGTTTTTCCTTTTGCCGAAGATAAACAATTGGTTGAGGGATCAGATCTTTATACGTTAGATATTTCTCCGATTTGGGGGCCAACAACAAAGGCTAAGTTTGGTTTCATTATTCCTGGTACAAGTTATTTTTTAGCTGTTGGTCAGCATTCTGGTTTACACAGCGGTATTGGGTACAAAATAACCCAAAACAATGGGAATTTATGCGGTGGTCCGTGCCCATTTGATAGTGATGATGTTTATAACTATTTTTGGTTGTTCGATGTAAATGAAATGCTTGCTGCCGATGAGCCTTGGTTAGTGCAGCCCATCAGTTACGGTAAATGGAGTCATCCTTATGATAAAGGGGGCGCGCGTCCAGTCTCAGGGGGCACCTATGATGATCAAAACAACATTCTCTATTTATCAATAGAAGGCGCGGGGCAAACCGGTGATTATGATAGGCCTCCATTAATTATTAGTTATAAACTCGCCAAACTCGCCGCAAAGCAATAGGGGGATTTAATAGAATTCACTTATTAGAATGGTTGCGATTTTAATGTATTGAGTTAGTCTGCCTAAAGCCCTAGTTTGCAATCACAAAGCCTAGAACTTTAAGTTTATCAATGCAATACTTGTCAATTCAGACTACTGAGTCTTTTAACTGTTGATAACCTAAAACTAGATTACAATTGCATTCACCGAGCGAGTTAAGAAATCCCAATGAAGTTAATTGTCCAAATCCCCTGTTATAACGAAGAAGAAACGTTACCCGTAACTTTCAACGATATTCCCAAACAAATCGACGGCGTTGATGTAGTTGAAATTATGATAATTGATGACGGCTCTACCGATAAAACTATGGAGGTGGCAAAAGCGCTAGGTGTGCACCACATCGTTATTAACAAAAACAATAGAGGTTTAGCGCGAACCTTCAGAACAGGTTTAAATGAATGTTTAAAATTGGGCGCTGATATTATTGTGAATACCGATGGCGACAACCAATATGCCGGATGGGACATCCCAAAGTTAATTCAACCAATACTAGATGGTAAAGCTGATGTGGTAGTAGGCGACAGAAACACTGCCAAAGTTGCGCACTTTTCACCGTTCAAAAAGTTTTTACAACGACTGGGTAGTTATGTCGTTAAAACCCTCTCAGGTGTGCAAGTGCCTGATGCTGTAAGTGGTTTTAGAGCCTACAGTCGTGATGCCGCATTACAATTGAATATTGTCTCGCCTTTTAGTTATACAATTGAGGCGCTTATTCAAGCTGGCAAAAAACATATGGCCGTTACCTCAGTGCCCGTTGAAACTAATGCAAAAACCCGCGAATCACGCCTTTTCAGTAGTATCCCTAAATTTATCGAACGCCAGCTCACTACTATTGTTCGCATGTACGCGATGTATCAGCCTCTTAAAGTGTTCTTTTTTATTGGGTTAACACTATCTATTTTAGGTGCAATCCCTATTATTCGATTTTTATTCTTTTATTTCACAGGCGATGGTGATGGACATTTGCAATCTTTGGTATTAGGCGGAGTATTGACGATTTTAGGCTTTATTTCTTTTTTAATTGCTTTGTTGGCAGACTTAATGAATTTTAACCGTCAACTTATCGAACAGACGTTAGAAAAGGTGCGAAGAATAGAATTAGAATTAAACGATACCCAACAAATTAAAAAAGAGCATAATTTAAAGGATTAGCTGTGGCATTTAAAAGGCCTTTGCGGGTGGCTATGATTGCGCCAATTGAGCCCTTTCGTAGCGGCGTAGCAAAACATTCAACCCAAGTAGCATTAGAGCTTAATAAGCGTAGTAATATTGAGTTATCTGTATACTCATTTAAACGCCTATATCCTGCGCTGTTATTTCCAGGAACTGACGATAAAGACAGTGCTAGCACAGCGCCAGAAGCTTTAAATTGTCAGTTTACCCTTGATACTATTAACCCTCTTAGTTGGGGAGCTGTAATTAGTAGTATTGAATCCAAGGATATAGACTTGGTAATTATTCCAGCTTGGACCTTTTTTGTAGCACCTTGCCTAGGTTATATTGCTATGCAGTGTCAAAAACGGGGGGTTGAGGTTATCACCATAGTGCACAATGCTTTTGATCACGAAGCGGGTGGGATCAAAAATGCGTTAATGCGTTATCAACTCACTAAAAGTAAAAAATTTTTGGTCCATAATCAATCTCTTGCCAATGAAATTAAACAGGAGTTATCAGATGCAGATGTGGCAATTAGCCCTCATCCGATTTTCGACCAATATCCACAACCTAGTCAAATATTAGAAAGAAGAGCACAGTTAGAGTTACTTTTTTTTGGCATTATTCGCGATTACAAAGGCTTAGACATTTTAATTAACGCAGTGGCTGAGCTTACAGATATTGATTTTAAGTTGACTATTGTGGGTGAGTGCTGGGGTAGTTGGGATAAATATCAAAAGCAAATTTCAGTGTTAAATCTAACAAATAAGATCGAAACAGTTGTTCAGTATGCCTCAGATGAAGACGCTGCTAATTATTTTACCCGCGCTGATGCGGTAGTTTTGCCTTACCGCAGCATGACAGGAACAGGAGTCATCCCTCTTGCTTATCATTTTTCCACACCTGTTATATGCTCCAACTTACCAGCCTTTCATGAAGTGGTGAAAGACGGAAATACTGGGATAATTGCTAGAGGACAAGGAAGTATAGAGATCGTTGAGGCAATTAAAAAATTTCAAAAATTAAGGGAATCGACCAATTTTGCAAAGAATACTCGAGACTTAACGCAAATTTTTACCTGGCAAAAATTTTGTGACGTTTTGTTGGCTACATGGGTCAATATTGAAGGAAAGTAATCAGAAATGGAACAAAGTAAATCACCCTGTTTAGTTGCTATTATTGCTTGTTATTACCCAGATTATTTTGAGGAAAGCTTAAAAAAGTTGAAACTGCTGTTAATGAGTATTGATAAAAATCACTCAATTCTCATTGTTAATAATAGTGAATGTCAATTTGTAAGTGAAGGTACAAACTTAATTAAGGGAAGTAATGTATTTTGGGAGTTTTCAGCATGGGATGAAGGTGTTGAATATTTTAAAATACATAACATTGACGTTTCTGAATCTACTTTTATTTTTTTAAACGATACTTTTTGCGCTCACCGTATTTTTTCATTTTTAGATTTATATTTATTCAAAAAATCTATTCAAAAAGTGATGTCTAGAAAATATGACTTCGCAGGGGAAGTTAATTCTTTTGGAGAAACGTTCTCTGTAAAGAAGAATTGCGCGGATAAATGGATCTCGACCTACTTTTTTGCGATCCGAGCTAGTAAATTAGAATTAATTGGAAAATTTTGTAAATTCTCCCCTCAAGATAGCAAATTAGAAGTAGATTTTAAATCACGTAAAATACATATCGCAGAATGTTCTACTAACTTAATTGAACATTTAGAAAAATGGTTTTTCCCCAAAACTAAACAACTTGGGTGGTACAAAAATGATTCTAAAGTGAACAATGATACGCTTATAAAATTAAAGTTGACGGCTATATTAAATGAAAAGTTACTATCTATTGTAGCGTTGAGTCAGAACCTTAAATTAGTTGATGTTTATGGTCACAAATTAGCAAAACTGTATTTGTTAGGACGAAAGTTTCTATTTAAGTTTGTAATCTCTCCCTATAAAAAATATTAACCAAACGAGTTTTTTAATGCCAATTAGTTTGCCTCCCATTAGCATCTTAAGAAACATGTTTTTTATTTATGCTTCTCTTATCTTGAATCATTTCTCCAGAGCTATTTATCTCGTTCTTATTGCGAGAATTTTGGGAGCCGATTTATATGGCCTATTGGCTTATGGTCAGACATGGTATATGGCATTTTTACCCTTTACTACTCTGGGACTGGGGTCTCTTCTGGTACGAAAGTTAGCTGTCGATAGGGAAGCTGGTTTTCAACTGGCAAAGCAAATATTTGGAATTCAAATAATCACATCAATTCTATTAAGCATTGCATGTGTTTGTTTAGGTTTTCACCAAGAAAGTGATATTAGAGTTACACAATTATTGGTTATTTTTTCTTTTGCCTTATTTGCTAGAGGACTTTGTCAATGGAGTGATGCTATGTTTATAGCTTTTGAAAGGCCTAAAGAAAAATTAAATATTGATAAGTATTTTAGGCCCATAGAAGTAGTCATTGGCGTTAGTACAGCGTATATAAGCGAGAATATAGTTTATGTTGCCGCGTCACATTCAATTATGTGGGTAATGCAAGCTCTTATTCAATACCGTGTTGTAACAATAAAGCTTTGCAATATAACTCCTCATTTTGATTTAAACGAATCGCTGAGGCTGATAAGGAGAGCTTTACCAGTCGCTGCATCTATAGTATTCAATGCCATAATGTTGCCCATTGTTGTTATATCTTACAAATACTTCGAAGCTACAAGTAGCGAAATTGCTAACTTGTCAATTGTGGTCCAAGCATTTGTCATTTTGTTAAGTGTCTTTGCCGCGATATCGCAAGCATCTGGGCCAGCTCTGCGACGTTCAATGCTTAATGGCAATGAAAAGTTAGTTACATATTCAGTTTATTTTTTTAGGCTTTCTTTAGGTTATGGTGCACTTGCGATCTTTGCGGCAAGCTTTATTGGAGAAGCTTTTGTAACGACAGTTTTAGGCGATAGTTTCCACTTAGCGGGAAAGTATCTAGATGTTTTGATGTTTGCGTTGATCCCTGCAGGCATAATTATTTCTTCTGTAACAATATTTAATATTCTAGGGAAATTTTACTTAGGTTTAGTGGTTAACTCTGTGGCAGTAATCTCTACAGTATTAGTGTTATTCTTTTTTACTAAAGGTGGCTTTGAAAGCACTTTGTTAAGCATGTTGTTTGGATATTCTTGTGGCAGTATAGTGGCTGTTACATTGCTAGTTATAGTTTTTAGATGGCAGTATTTTAAGAGAATATTGACCTCTTTGTTGATATTGCTGCTTGTAGTAGGTTACGGTTATCTACTACATGGCTAATTTATAACGCTTGATAGCATTTGCAATGCAAAGTATAGATAAATTGGATTTAGACGGTGCTACAGTGTGAAAGTAGCTGAATTATTAATTTGATTGGAGAGCCTTTGATTGACTATTTGTATCCTTTTAGCCACATACAATGGTGGCACTTATTTAAATGAGCAGTTAGATAGCTTAATTAATCAGTCTGAAAAAAACTGGCTCTGTTTGATAAGAGATGATAATTCAAAAGACAATACCTTGGAAGTTATCAAGAGTTATTGCAAGGAAGATCCAAGATTCTATTTAGTCGAAGACGAATTGGGAGGGCAAGGTAACGCAATGGCGAACTTTGCAGTGTTGATGAAAGAAGGATTAAAATCGAAAGCAAATTACTTCTTTTTTTGCGATCAAGACGATGTTTGGTTGCCAAATAAAATAGAAACAATGGTGTGTGAGCTAAATAAACACGATAAAGACAATGCGTTTCTTGTTCATCATGATTTGGAAGTCGTTGATGAAAAGTTGTCTCAAATTGCGCCATCTTTTATCAATTACTCCAGGTTAGACTCAGATGCTTCTTTTTCGAGGTTACTTGGCAGAAATACAGTTACAGGCTGTGCGTCGGCTTGTAATAGAAAGTTACTTGAATTGAGTCTGCCTGTACCAGAAGAAGCTATGATGCACGACTGGTGGTTAGCGTTAATGGCATCCTACTTAGATGAATTATATTTTGTTAATCAAGTTTTAGGAAAATATCGACAACACAGCAATAATGTTCTGGGAGCGAAGCCGTTTCAGTTAAATGTAAATTTCTTAAAAATGTCGCCTAAATCTTTTCAAAAAAATCTATCAACGTTTCATACTACAATTTTGCAAGCCAGAGCTCTCTCAATGTTAATTTCAAAGAATAATTTTTCGGCTAATAGTAATTTTGTTAAGTTACAAACCTACAGTGAAATTTTGACACTCTCTAAATATTCACGCTTGAAAGCAGCTTTGAAATTTGGTTTTTTTCAGAAGTATTGGTTATCTAAAGTTGTTTCATTCGTGAAATTTTCTATTTACTCATCCAAATATCACGATGTTAAACCAATCTCCGAGTCAACTAAAAAGTGAATGATAAAGTTTTTTTATAATAACGCTCACACTGCTATTAGGATGGATTTTGTCGCTTATTTGTTTGTTCCAGCTATCCAGCAATTGTGATTGTGCAAATTGGTTAAAGTGAGAGGTGTTAGCGTTGATTTCGTTTAACCAAGTTTTCATTTCGAAGCAACGTTCTTCAATCGACATCTCTAGGCGACTAGGGGATGCCAAATGCAATATAGTAACCTGATTAATACTTTTAAATTTAACCGCTTTTTCGGTTAACCATTGTCTCCACATAAACAAATCACTGGACATTTTTGCTGGTTTGGCTCGCCAACCATATGGTAGTGCTAGATAACTATTTAGCCTGTGTACAACTGTGGTAGGGCCAAAAAAATTAAAGCGTTCCGTAAGCATTCGTCTTCTAATGGTGGGATGGTTTAAATCGCCTGCATAAACATGCCATTTATTTTCCTTTAAAACTGTGGCTTGTGCGGAATGTACAAAATCGTAATTTTCTAAATATGGCAATAGTGTTTCTAAGTGATTAGGCAGCCAAATATCGTCATCTCCTAGGTAAGCTATATAGTCACCAGAGGCTCGCTTAATTGCATTGTGCCGGTGAAATTCACCATTGCCTGCCCCCTTGACGTTATCAAAGTAAGTTATTCTGGGATCCTTAACTGATAACTCTTCAACAATTGTCTTAGTTCTTGCTGACGCACCGTCACCCACTACAAAAATTTCAAAACTTTGATAGGTTTGTTGTAAAGCACTTTGAATTGCTAGCTTTATTGTATCTTCATGGTTGTAGGTGGGGATAATGATAGTAAACATGATAGTTTACTTTCCTACCATATTACGCAATTGTTCAATTAGCTCTATTGTTTCATAACCGTGGCTGAAAGATGACTGAACAGGGACCTGAGGATCGTTAAGGTAATTGACAAAAGTATTCAATTCGTCATACAAGGGCATATTAACGTTAAACTGAATGTTAGTTGATTTGTCCCCAAATTTGTTGGTCTTATCCATCATTTGGATACTGTCAGTATAGGCATTAGCTAGATGGAAGCTGGCATGCTCACAAACCACATGCACCGAGCGTTCTACGCAAACTGAATCACCAGATACTTCAATAATAACTTTGCTTCGGTCGACCTGTAATAATGCATGCAAAGAGTGAATAAAGTCTTCATCGACTCTATTGCCCGTAGCGTAAAGCGCTTTTGGGGTTTCACCTAACAATAGTTGCGCGATAGATATATCATGGGGGATTAAAATCCAAACTGGGTCAACATCTTGGTGAGGTGACCGCCATTGGGTTCGTCTTAGGGTAAGTTGAGTCACTTTGCCATACTTACCACTATTAATGAGTTCGGCCAGTTTGAGTATACCATTATGGTATTTCCACTTATCCATGACATATAAAGGGTAGTCCGAAGTTTGACCTAGTAAACTTTTGGTTTCACTCACATTATTGCTTAAAGGCTTTTCAGTAAAAATAGGCTTTCCTGTAACCAATAACTCTTTAATCACCTGCAAGTGTGTATTAGTGGGAGAGGCTATGACAAACCCATCACATTGCTCTTCAAAAAGTGCCAAATAGTTCGTCACTACTTTATTTGCACCTTCGTCTTTAGCTGTGTTTGCTGTTCTTTCTGAAAAAGCCAAAACTACTATATTGCAACCAATTTTTATTAGATCGCGTAAAATAAATTTACCCCAACGGCCACAGCCAATTAAGCCAATTTTTTTGTATGGCTTATTCATACGTTAGTCCGATTTTATCTAATTCTTGCATGAGTTCAGAAAAGGTACCTGCTTGTGCATCACGTTCAGATACTGCTGGGTTAGTCATTGGCCAATCAAAGCCTGAATCCGGTGCGTTCCAGCGAAAACCTAAAGTTTCTGACGCATCCCATGGGTGAGATAGACCATAGCAGTAAATGGCGTTTTCAGGGAAATAAAAGCCATGCGCAATGCCTGGAGAAATACAAGCAACATGAGGATTATTCATACTAAGTGTATGTAACTCAGTTATGCCAAATGTTTGAGAGGATTGGCGACAATCTTTAAGCGCTAGGATCATAGTGCCCGACAAAACCACGAGGTAGTCACTATGGGTTGAATGTAAATGCATTCCCCTAAAAGTATTGTCTAGTGAGTTAACGTAATTAAGTTGTGCTAGAGAAAACGTATCTGACTTTACGTTAAACAGTTCAGATAACTTTCCCCTTTCATCCGCAAATAAATTGAGCTTTTTGAACTTTATACAATCAATATCGCTTAACATTCATAACCTCTTAGTAAGTTGCCAAATTAACTATATATCTAAACAGAACTTGTTCTTAATAAAAGCCAAGAGTTTCTTTTTGCTTTTATATGAAATTGCGAAAAATGTTAGTGTTATTTTCATACCTATAGCGTTATAAAAAAATAATAAAATATGAGGTTTTTTATTAATATAAAAATCACTTATAAACTTTAGTGCTTTGCTCTGTTCGTCATCGTTTCTAATATCTTGCAATTTTAAACAAATCAAAGAATGAAGTTGTTTATCCTTGTTATAAATGTATTTCGCAATACTTTTTACATCAAACTGTGTCAATTCTTGAGTTTTATATTTTTCATGTGGAATCGTCTTGACATGCTCTATTAATTCACTGGAGTTATGAATCAAAATTTTACCTTTTAATTTATTTAAAATTAAGATACTTTCCTGACGATAACTCTCGAAAATATCGCTAGTAACATAAGAATAAGACTTCGTGCCTTCATTAAATGATTGTAGTGTTTTGTCTATTTCATTTTCAAAACGCGAGGGTAATAATCGGAAATTGTTTAACCATCTTTTAACTTGTAAAGCTTCATGGCAGTATGATGAATTAACAATAATATTATCGTTAGTTTTTAATGAATATGTCATACTTAAAGCATTTAGAAAATCTGAAATTAATCCGCCAGGTTGATTGGGTAAATAAGCTCTTAAATTTAATCTCTCAACTCCTTGTACACTGATAAATTTATCTAAGGTTTCTATAACTGAAGTATCTAATTTATCTAGTTCAATTAATTTTACGTTGTTATGACGTTTAACTGATTGGTTGTAATTAGACTCTAAAAAATCAAGAGGGCTTCTGATATAAGCAATAAATTGACTACTTGGAATAGCTTTACTAATCTGCAATAGGTCTTTACAAAAAAATTCGGAACTCAGTAAAAGTATTTGATACTCAGACATCTGAAATTCATTTAATAAACTTACAATTTTACTTTTACTCAGTACCCATTCCCCATTCACCATATCATAAATGCGCTCCACGTTACCTGAGCTGATTCCATTATCATCTAAACTATGGTCTGGATAAAATATACTATTTTCGAGTAAAAGTTTCTTGTGCTGTTGCAAAAACCTTTGAATGGCAGAAGAACCAGTTTTAGGTGGTCCAATATGAATTAGAATTTTTTTATTTATCACTTAAATAATTCCGCTTCTTTAAGTGTTAACCCCTGCTTATCTTTAGCTGATAAAGATGGGCATTCAATATCTCCTAATTGCCAATCAACGGAAAGGTTGGGATCATTCCAAGCAATACATCTTTCAAATTCGGGTGCATAATAATTGGTGGCTTTATACAAAAACTGTGCTGAATCGCTTAATGTTATAAAACCATGAGCAAAACCTTCGGGGACCCAAAGCTGATTATTATTTTCAGCAGAGAGTTTAGCACCAACCCATTGGCCAAAAGTTGGGGAGCTTTTTCGGATATCAACAGCGATATCTAATACTTCACCTTCAATTACTCGTACAAGTTTTCCTTGGGCCATTGGGTCTAATTGGTAATGCAGACCACGCAACACGCCTTTTTGAGATTTTGAGTGGTTGTCTTGCACAAATTGACGTTCTAATCCTGTTGCCTCTTTGAAAACTTTCATATTGAAACTTTCATAGAAGAACCCACGATCATCACCAAATATTTGGGGTTCAAAAAGCACTACTTCGGGAATAGCTAAAGGCGTTACTTTCATTAAATATTGTCCTCGTTAAGTAGCTTTAATAAATACTGGCCATAACCTGTTTTAGAGAATTTTTGCGCTTGTCGTTTAAGTTCATCTGCATCAATCCAACCACTGTTGAAAGCAATTTCCTCTAAACAAGCGACTTTAAGCCCTTGGCGATGCTCAACTGTTTGCACATATTGTGAGGCTTCTAACAGGCTGTCATGGGTGCCTGTATCTAACCACGCAAAACCGCGACCAAATCTTTCTACGCTTAGCGTGCCGCGTTTAAGGTATTCATTGTTTACACTGGTGATTTCTAATTCGCCACGGTCTGATGGTTTGATTGATTTAGCGATTTCTACTACATCATTGTCATAAAAATATAAGCCGGTAACGGCGTAATTAGACTTTGCAACATCAGGTTTTTCTTCGATAGAAATAGCCTTGCCATCTTTGTCAAACTCCACCACTCCAAAACGTTCAGGATCGTTAACTAGATAGCCAAATACCGTTCCACCTACTGATTGAGCATTCGCATTCTGCAAAGCTCCGGTAAAATGTTGACCATGGAAGATGTTGTCACCTAACACCAAACAAACAGGATCGACGCCAATAAAGTTTTCACCAATAATAAAGGCTTGGGCTAAACCGTCAGGGCTAGGTTGTTCGGCATAAGACAATTTCATACCAAATTGTTTGCCACTACCAAGTAGTTTTTCGAAGTTAGGTAAGTCTTCTGGGGTACTGATGATTAACACTTCTTTTATCCCAGCTAACATAAGCACAGACAAGGGATAATAAATCATAGGTTTGTCGTATATGGGTAACAACTGTTTAGACACGCCCATAGTAATGGGGTGTAAGCGCGTGCCTGAGCCTCCCGCTAATATTATACCTTTACGTGCCATGACTGTTTCCTTGTTATTTTAAATAGCTGTTTAATGTGTATTCGAGTTGCTGCTGCCAGTTTGGTAGTTTTATACCTAAGGCATTTTCTAATTTACTGACATTTAACCTTGAATTTGCAGGGCGAGCTGCTGGTGTAGGGAACTCTGCCGTACTAATGCCGCCAAGTTTATCTAACTTAAGAGGCAAATTGTTAAGCCTTGCTTGCTTAAATATTGCTTCAGCAAAACCATACCAATTGGTCACGCCATTGTTTACTAAATGGTAAACACCAGACTCTATCGGTTGATTTAACAACTTTCGATAAATTGCTAAAGCTGTTACTTGCGCAATCATACGGGCATTAGTGGGCGCGCCAAATTGATCATTGACTATGTTTAGGCTGTCTCTTTGTTCGCCCAGTTTAAGCATGGTTTTTAAAAAGTTATTGCCGCGGTCAGCATAAACCCAACTGGTTCTAAAAATCAGATGGTTTTTGCAGTGGTGAACCACGGCTTGATCACCAGCGAGTTTTGTTTGCCCGTACACCGACAATGGCGCAGGTGTATCTGATTCAAGCCAAGGTTTATCGCCTGTACCAGCGTAAACATAATCAGTTGAGTAGTGGACTAAATAGGCATTATGTTTATCAGCGTACTTAGCCAATTGTGCAGGCAATGCGGTATTTAATCGGGTTGCTTCATTCTGATGGGTTTCTGCGGCATCTACTGCTGTCCATGCAGCAGGATTAACAATTAAATCTGGCTGATGTTTAGCTAAATAAACATCAACTGCATTTGCATCAGATAGGTCTAGTTCGTCACGTGATGGCGCTAAAATGCTGCCAAATGCAGATAAAGCACGACATAACTCATATCCCACTTGACCACTGCCGCCAGTAACTAAAATTGATTTAAAGGTTTTACTCATAACTGGCCTAAACGTTCACCTTGGTATTTACCACTTCTTACACGTTGCCACCAGTTTGTATTAGTCAGATACCATTCAACGGTTTTCCTTAACCCAGACTCAAAAGTCTCAAGGGGCGTCCAACCTAATTCTTTATCTATTTTACTGGCATCAATGGCATAACGTAAGTCGTGACCTGGTCGGTCGGTGACAAAAGTAATTAAATCAACGTAATTGCCTAACCCAATAGGTTTTTGTGGTTTAAGTTCTTCTAAAATGGCACAAATAGTTTTAACCACTTCGATGTTTTGTTTTTCATTGTGACCGCCAATATTGTAGGTTTCACCCAAGCTACCTTGAGTGGCAACCTTAATTAATGCACGGGCATGATCTTCAACGTATAACCAATCTCTAATTTGAGTGCCTTGGCCATATATGGGTAAAGGTTTGCCTTCTAAGGCATTTAATATGGTTAGTGGAATGAGCTTTTCTGGGAAATGAAAAGGCCCATAATTGTTTGAACAATTGGTAATTACCACCGGTAAATCGTAAGTGCGATACCAAGCTCTTACTAAATGGTCAGAGCTCGCTTTACTGGCTGAATACGGCGAACTAGGCGAATAAGAAGTAGTCTCGGTAAACATATCATCGGTGCCATCTAAATCACCGTACACTTCGTCCGTTGAAATATGGTGAAAACGAAATTTTGCTTTTAACTCTTCAGATAGTGTTGACCAATACTTTTTAGCTGAATTTAATAAATTGAAGGTGCCAACTATATTTGTTTGGATAAATTCGGCAGGCCCATCTATTGAGCGATCAACATGACTTTCAGCCGCTAAATGCATAATGATATCTGGCTTGTGCTTGGCGAAAACCGCATCCATTTTATCTGCATCGCAGATATCTGCGTGAATGAAGGTGTAACGACCGCTGTTTTCGATTCCTTGTAGCGATTCTAAATTACCAGCGTAGGTTAATTTGTCTATATTAATGACATTGTGCAGGGAGTTATTGACTAACTCCCTGACAACCGCTGAACCAATAAAACCAGCGCCGCCAGTTACCAAAAATGTCATGTTTTTCACTACAATTTTGTCCTTCTGAAAGTTTAAATATTTTATCCATATGGAAGATATATGATGGTATTTGAATATCTTTAATAAATAAACCTAGTGTTTGAGTTTTATGAGCAAAATACTTGTTAATCAAGTCTCTATTTACTTTAAACTTTTTAATATTAAAACTCACATTTTTATTTTGCGTTTGTTTAAAGGTTATATTTCATTGAGCCTTCGAATAGACATAGGATTGTTTCGGTTTTACTCGGTCTGCACAGCGAAAGGTGTAAGAATTTAAGACTGGCTTAGTCGCCTCTAAACTTACAATCGATTTTTGATAGAACAGATAAACGGTAGTCAAATCAAAAAAACATCTAAAATTTCATTTAATTAATTTTACTTTTTAATATGTCTAAAGCTAGTTCTTGCTGGTTCTTAGAAATTAATTTTAAATTCTCTGGCGAGTTCTCTTTAGCTACCACTATTTCTGCAGGATTATTTATATCATGCAAAACAAATTTAGCGCCGACTGTATCGTAAAGTGCACTAATCTTTTGATGTAAAGCTACATCAGTTAATGCAATATGAGGAACCCCTGCTATAAGTGAGGGCAACAGTACATGGAGCCTATTGGATAAAACCAATGATGCTTCAGAAATCAGCCTCATTGAATCCTTAAGCTCTAGTAACTCATCAATAAAATCGATGTTAAATTTCTTACTCTTATTTAAAGCAGAATATATTTCCATTGATGTTTTTTTATCTTCAACAACCTGATACGCAATGACTATAGATTTAATTCCTTCCTTTTCTAAGAATTCTTCTAATCTAACAATAACCTGAGACAAGTACGTCTCCGACATTTCAGCGTCTGGGAATTTAGCCCGAAAGGACAATAAGCAATAATTTTTATCAGTTATTTTCGGAATATCGCTAGCTATATCTGGCGAAATAAAGGCTAAGTCAGGAAAATACAACATTTTTGAAGGCGAGCACATTTTTACAGAGGCGTTATCTCGAAGGCCATATAGCACATACATTTTAGCTTTTATTCTTTCAATATTAAGTTTGAATTTGTGGATCGGCCCGAGAGATGTACCTACTCTTAGAAACTTAAACCTAAAGATATATTTAAATACTGCTGTGACAAGCAATTCTTTCATACCAGAAAAATATCGAGGTTCATCATCTAAACTATGACCTGGAATCCCTACTTTATAAACAGTGTAGCGAAACATATTTCGCAAAATACATTTACCGAAGGTAAGGCATTTTTCCTCTTCACTCAATTCGAGATCAAATAAAAAGTTGGGAGGAAGATGCCCAGTCACCACAACCACTTTGCCAAAATCCCGAAGATTTTCAATTAATGCTCGATTAATTAATAAATCCCCTTTATTGCCAAAAGCTGTCACAATGTTAAAAACAAATAACTTTTCTTTTTTCAAGATACTATCCTCTGTATTAAAGAATTTTCGCACAATCCTTTATTTTAACGCACCACTTAATTTGAAACTAATTTGTAACTTAGCTGGAGATATTATTATTTCCTTTATATTGTCTTTTGCTGCATTCGACATTAACCTTCCTTTTTACGTTTTGAGATCAAATTTAATGCTCTGGTAAAAATGAGTAATTGGTTATAAACGATTTGAATTCTATAGCTAATATTTATGGAATGCCATGTAAAATACTTGCGATTTTTAGGTGTGTTTCATCCCTATTTTTTTAAATGGCTGGGATTAGTAGCAAAATTAACAATATAACTCCGACTGATTTTTCGTCAATAAATTTAGCCAGGATTGAAACCGTTCCCTCATGAGTTAAAAGGCCATAATCAAATTGCATTAGTAAACTGTCATTGATCGAATTACAGGAAATCAGGAGTTAATGTAACGTGAAATTTTCT
This sequence comes from Paraglaciecola arctica, assembly GCF_018861065.1. GTDB lineage: Bacteria > Pseudomonadota > Gammaproteobacteria > Enterobacterales > Alteromonadaceae > Paraglaciecola > Paraglaciecola arctica_B. Next base: position 314,186 of record NZ_JAHKQO010000045.1, on the reverse strand, counting down.
GGGGCATTCTGTGGTGAACTCGGTTTTAATTAATTCAGCCGTAACCACAAATGCTTCATAAATTTATTAATATTTACTACTTTGTGCAGTAACTCAGACACAACAGCCAATCCCACATACATAATCGCAACTATAATTGCACGCTTACCCCAGCCACTCTCAACAAACAGTCTAGCGATAGGCTCTGCAACATCATAAAGCGGCATGTGACCAATAAAGATAAAAATGGTGTTGCGTGAAAAAAAACGCACAACTCGATTTGCAGGAATTCTGCTGAAGAATTTAACAGCTAATAACGTATTACTTAGATAAACGAACGAAATTGCTACAGATATGAGTATGCTGCTGATTAGTGTTGAGTGGTCTATAGGAAGCCTGAAAGGGAAGCTTCTCGTGATATCAAATGGATTAAGTAACCTAGCCCAAGCAAACAAAAATAACACCCAAAACAGCATCACCAAAAGTGCTTTGTTAGTATTGTGATTATCTTTTTGTTGGTGCATATACATTCCGAGCAAGAACACTGTTATCCAATTAGAAATAAGCATGTAGCCTGTGAACAAGCGCTCAAACTCGATAAAAATACTGCGGATCGCTATTTCACAAAGTAAAACTAAGAGTATCAATGGCAATGTTACTTTTACTTTTCGCATAACTAAGGCCCACAGCAGTAATATGTGCAGGTAGGTACCTATGTACCAAGTGGTGGGGTTGGACGGGAAAAAGTTAGCTAACACATTGATACCACCAATAAACGGCAGGTAATTGGTGATAGCAGGGTGGCCTTTGGTTAGCATAAAAATAACGCTTATAAATATCGCTATTGCTAGTCCCCAAAAGTACATTGGGAATAGACGATTGTATACTACTTGCCGCCGAGGGCGTGTTTCACTGGCCAACCCCCAGCCCATTACAAATACAAACAATGCCACGCCGAGTTGTTTGGGGTAGATGGGTTGAGTGAATTGGTCAAATGGTTCACCGAAGTAATGACCAAATACAATCAGGAACATACCAACGGCTTTTAGCCAGTCGATAAAATCAACTCTGTTTTTCATTGGGTAGCTCACTTACAGTATCTGGCAACGGGGCATCCTGAAGTTGTGTTTGTAACAGGGCCGGCAGAGGTAAACTTTTCACAAAACGTGCAGGATTGCCGGCTAGCATCACGTAACTTTTAGTGTCGCTTGAAATCACAGTGCCTGCGGCTATTTGACAGCCTTCGCCAATGTCGGCCATAACAATAGCGGCTTCGCCTAGCCAAACATTTTTGCCAATTTGAATTTGTTTAATGTTGTCGGTGGAAAACGCGCCCCATGTGCCGGTTTCGTCGTTGTGAATATGTTGACCGCTACCACTTAGCAAACTTGAACGGCTGCCAATTAGACTGTTTTCACCAATGTGGGCAGAGCCAATTGTACAATAGTTACCAATATAGACGTTGTCTTCGATAATTGAGTTTCGATGGCTAAATAAAGATCCAAAGCCAATATGACTGTCTAAAGAGCACTGCTGCAGTGTTAATGAATAAAATCCTCTGCGTAAGAAAACCCCAGGTAATCCTGGTAATAAGGCGAAAACATTAGTCCAAAACACAAATATGACTTCTACCTTTTTATTTACTAAAGATTCAAGCCAACATGTGATCACAAATGGCAGGGCTATAAGTTGTGATACCCGATTAATGATCATTTTAATTAGATGTCGCATGGCATATTCCTTCGCTTGAGACTACGCATTGTCTTAATTAGGCCGTACGTTTACGCATTCGTTTAAATCTGGCGTTGTGGGTGTATTGGTCTATTAAAGTAATTTTGCTTGGTACTTTAAAGGCGGGTATTAACTTCGCGCAATGATTACGTAGTCTAACCTTAAATTCTCGCAAAGATTCACCTGTGGTTATTTTGATCTCTGCTGCCACCGTCATCCCGGTTATGGGATGTTTTAAACTGTATACTGCCACATCTTCAACACCATCAAGTTGTAACACTACACTCTCAACTTCTGCGGGATAGACCTTTTCGCCTCCTACGTTGATTATTTCGCTTTCACGGCCGAGTATTCTTATCCATTCGCCATCTTGCTCAACTTGGTCGCCAGTGTTCATATAACCGTCTTCGTCAAAAGGCGAGGGCGCATTCAGGTAACCCAGCATGGCAGATTTGCTTTTAATACAAAGTTTGCCGTCGACTATTTTTGTCTGGTAGTCCTCACCACCTACCTTAACCCACAGAGAGTCTGAGTCACGTGACTTAGAGCGTAATATGCCGACTTCTGACAGGCCATAAGTTTGTAACATACGAATTTGAGGGAAGTGTTTGTTCATCGCCTCGAGTGTACTGGCAGGCATAGGTTCGGTGCCGTAAGTTACTAACTTTAAAGTACTCAAGTCAGATTCATGTGCAGCGCCAGATAGCAATAATAAGTTAAGAAATGTGGGAGAAGTAGGTAGAACTTCACCTTTATGGGTTTCTATTGCTTTGCAAACAGTAATGGGCCGGCGGTTTTCAGGAATGATAGCCATGCCCTGATTTGCTAGGGTATACAACAAAGTATTGATGCCGCCAATATGGTCAAACTGTAAAAATAACACTGTGCGCATGGTGTTGCGTGGCACTGTGAATTTGGCTAATAGCGCTTCTAAATCATGGACTATAGCTTTGCTTTTACCGGTTGAACCCGAAGAAAAAAGCACTAAACCTGGTGTGCCTTTTTGCCGAATTTGTTGGTAAATAACATGGTCAGCTTTCGTTTGAGTGGCATTTAGTTGGTATTCATTGTCTACAGCAACAAATTCGTATTCGACTTGGCCAATTTCACTGAATTCATCAAACTGTGTAGCTGAATCATTTGAAAGGGGAATGATAATGGCCTTGTAGTCAGCCAAAGCCAGAAACAAGGCAATAGCGTCCGCAGAATAATCGCCTTTAATAGACACCACCGCGCCTGCCGGTATTGCTGAGTTTTGTAAATAGGCTTGCCAATAATCCAATCGCTCACTTAATACCTGATAACTAATGCAATTTTCGCCAATCGCCACTGCATCTGCCGCGCCTGCTTCACGCATCTTAGCTTTTAAAAAATCAATTCTCATGATATCCCCCCAAGGTAGATAACTTGACCAGACACCATATGGCTGTTGGGGTTCAGATAAAAGTCCACAAGATTGGTGACATCTTCGACTTTAGCCATTTTTTTAATGGCTTGTTGCTGGATGAGTTTATTGATCTTTTCTTCGCCTACTCCGCTGATAAGTTGCGTGGCAATAGGCGAGGGGCCAATAGCATTGCAGGTAATACCAAAGCTACCTAGTTCTTTCGCCATAATGCGAGTAAGCGTTTCCACTGCCGATTTTGATGCGGCATAAGCGGCTTCGCCAGCTAGATTTAAAGGTACCGCTACTGTACTTAAGTTGATAATACGGGCGTTAGGGGATTTTCTAAGTAAGTTAATCGCTTTTTGGCAAAAGATAAAAGTGCCCATAAAGTTAGTGTTCATAATTTCTTGAACGTTATCTACAGGGGTAAGAGCAAAGGCATTCATTCTGGCAATGCCGGCATTATTGATTAATACATCCAACGCGCCTACTTGCTTTTTGACATTGGCAAATACTCGTTTGGCGTCTGCCTCTAGCGCCACGTCAGCTGAGTAGTGGTGGTAATTCTCTGCCGCTATGTCTGACTTGGAACGAGACACGCCAATTACCGTGTCTCCCAACGCCAAAAAATGCTCAACTAGGGCTTTACCTATGCCTTGGCTTGCGCCAGTGACCATGATTTTTCGAGCTTTCATTAGGCTTGAGCTGCAATGACGTCGTGAATGTATTGGCTGATGCTCGGAATGTCTTTAAAGGGGGAGCGCGACATCGACATGGCTTTTTCGTCGCTTAATGACACATCGATTGATTGTTCTTGCAGTGCATCTTCAATGTCCATCAATAATGCAACCAATGCCATTGAATCTAGGTGCCCATTTTGACCAAATAAAACCGTTGTATCTGTCAAAGGGATTTGATGAGTACTAGGGCGTGATTCGTTAGTCAAGCTAAGTGCATTAAGTACAATTTGAGTAATATGATTTGTTTCCATACATGATATTCTACGAGTTAGAATAAACCTACATTAATATAATATTGTTCAATTAGCCACCACAGATGTGAATTGGTTTGGCTACGAACTTTGATAAAACTAGTTATGGTATTTTTTACGTTTTTAACTGCCAATCAAGGCTGAAAATATTTCTGATAATAAATAACGCACCATTATGAGTAAGATGTCCTTTATCAAATTGTATTGGATCACCGTTTTCTAATGTTGTTATGCAACTCTCTTTAGTTTGTTTTGGGCACATGACGTCGATTGGAGAGGCGTACTTTACCTCGTATAAAGTCGCCACTTCTTTTAATTTAGAGTTTAGTTCAGAACGATTTTCATAAATACTTGCTCGGCTAGCGAAATTTCTATCGTTTTCGAATCTTGATAGTAAGTTGGGTAGTGGTTGCATATATTCTACAACCGGGCCTATTAAAATAACTTCAATATTCAATAGTTGAAGGTACTTAATAGTTTGGATTAATCCGCTTAAATCAAAAGCATTCCATCTACCAGATAAAACGACAAGATCAAAATTATACATGTGTAAATATTCTTCAAAGGCACGCTTCATTAAATCCGTACAATACCCTTTTCCTAAATAACTAATTATTGGACGGCAACCGGAAGCATTCAATTGTGAAATATTGCTATCATCAAAGTATTGTACAAATGAAGAGTAATATTGTGCAGCATGACTATCGCCTAGAAGAAGTACATTTTTTCCTCGGCTAACGCGTATACATTCGTCTAGGAAGTTTAGATTGGGATTATGTGATTGGGACGTAAGAAAGCATTTACCTATTCTTGCTTTCATCGGGTAATCAATAAATGCCTCATAGTTACTTTTATTCTTTACCAAGTAATCTGGATTCCATATTGCGACTGATAAAACTACAATCAGTGGTAGCGTTAATAAACCACTTTTTTTTAAGATAGAATTGTTTCCCTTTTTTACTGAAATTGATTTAAAAGGCTGTTCGGTATATCGCCAACTAAGATATCCAAGAAAAAGAGAGACAAAAAATAGGATAAGTTTGTCTGCTTTTTCTAAGTCTGGATTGATTAATAACTTATAAAAAACTATTACCGGCCAGTGCCAAAGGTAGAGTGAATAGGATATATTGCCGAAAAACTGTGCGATTGGTTGATTCAATATTTTATCGACTATTGTTTTTCCATTACAGCTAAGAATAATCAGGGCTGTTCCCAACGTTGGAGGAATAGCTAGAATACCAGGGAAAGGGAGTTCTTCATGGTAAAGTATAATTGTTGTTAATAGGGCAAATAATCCGGTCAAACTAATTAATTCACTTGCTCGATGGGATAGTTTTATATTGGTTCCATATATCGCGAGTAACCCTCCAACAATAAATTGCCAGAATCTTGATGGCGCTAAATAAAAAGCTGCAGAAGCATCTAAAGATAAAAGAAATTCACTTAGTAAAAATGAAACTGCCAATAACGATAATAGAAATAGCAGTGCATAATTTCTGTATCGATAAAAAATTACCAGCGTAATCGGGAAAATTAAATAAAACTGCTCTTCAACTGAGAGGCTCCAAGTATGTAAAAGTGGGTTTAACTGAGCGTCTGCAGCAAAGTAATCTACTTCATAATAAAAAAACATATTGGATAAATAAAACAAAGATGAAAGTGCCGCTTTTCCAAATATCTTGACTTCAGAGGCCAGTCCAAATACTAAAAGACAGACTAAGCAAGCAAGCAACATGACAAATAAGGCAGGAAATAGTCTTCGGATGCGTTTTAAATAGAATTCGTAAAAAGAAAAGTTATTATTTTGGCAGTGATTCCATATTGAGCCCGTGATTAAAAAACCAGAAATCACAAAGAAAATGTCTACACCAATGAATCCTCCAGATAGTTTATGATCGATGTGGAATATAAGTATAGAAAGAACAGCTAAGGCACGGAGACCATTGATATCTTTCCTAAATACCGTTTTGTTTGCCACTATTATATGTCCTTATTCAAATTAAATTAGAAATCGACTCTAACCATTGTTTTTTAACTGCATTTTTTGAATATAGGGTTTCCCAATAGTAAAGAATATTTTGTCGAAGAGCTGATTTACTATCAAGAAGTTTATTTAAAATAAGGCTTGCCTCTGAAACTTCATTTGGGTTGACTAAATGTACACCAGGGCAATTAGAAAATTGTTCAAATGCTGGAATGTTAGACAATAAACAAGGGATTCCCATACTCATCGCTTCAAGTACAACCATGCTGAGTGCTTCTTCTTGGCTCATAAATACTAAAACGTCGAAAGTACTATAAATCTTGTATTTATCATTTTCCCAGCTGTGACATATTACTTTTGAGTTATTCCATTTATCTGTTTCAATACTCCATAAATGTATCTCGTCCATTTTTGAAGCTAACGCTATATCCACAGAAGCATTTACGTTTTTATTCACTAAATTAAGGTTTCCTACTACACCAACGTTATTAGTAAATTTATCTTTCTTATTTGAATTTACCATATTGGGAATGATAATGACTTTGTCAGGATCAAGTTGGTATTCTTCCTGTTGTATTGGGCTAACAAACTGAACAATATCTGCATATTGAATCGCTTCCATTTTTTGCTTTGCTGAAAGCCCAAATTGACTGTGCAACATTCCATGCACGCTTATTAATATCTTTTTATTTTCATCTCTTAGATTTTTTAAAATTGCTTCATCACACGAGAGGTCACAAAAGTACATTTGAGAATCAAGGCCGAATTTGTGTACGATTTTAACAGTATGATGTAATTTGTGATTAAAGTTACTTGATGGGTAGCTTACAAATTCAACGACATACCTTTCTGAAAGTAGATTGGCAATATTAGCAATTGACTCAACCGCTCCAGTTGTTCCATGAAAACCACACTGAAAAGTAATTTTTGGCTTTATTTTAGAGCTATGAGCTGGATTTCTAAAATTGTATAAAAAAGTGTTCTTATAGTATGCATATTGATTCTTTCCTCTATCAATTCTAGATTGAATGAACCAAGGCAATTTAAACTGTTTTAATAATTTCAACTTAGGGGATCACTGAGTTAATTTTTGAGAGTTATAAGGGTTAGGTCTCCAAACTCTGAATATACACCATTGAATTTTCGAATAGTAGAATCTTCGTTGTCGGATCGAAGCAGAATATGGGTTACATCATATTTCTGAATTATCTTCATTTTATCTTCAAAGGACGTTTGTTTATTGAAAAATATTTTTACATTTTTTCTACGTTCAATTCGGTCATGAATAAATGGGTTAGTATGCATTCCACTAACTACTTTACCCTTAACAGAAGGTAACGCCCATCCTTGCAATTCCTTCACCATTACAATAGAAGTATCATCCATTAAGTTTGTGAAGGGTTTTAGTTTTTCTGGAATAGAATTTAAACGATTGAACGGATAGTCTTTAGCTTCCATCGTAGGAAGTAATTTTGTACCTTTTAGTTCAAGTACTACAAGGAAAATATTAAATACTAATATCGTACTAAGGTAAATTGAAACTAACTTTCTAACGTAAGTTTTTTTGTTTTTACCTGCAGAAATTTGTAACAGCCACGAAACTAAAAGCAAATGTAGAGGAAACATTCCTAGCAACAACGCTCTGTGACCAAGAGGAATTTTGAAAAATAAGTTGAACGTATATACAAATGCCATCAATGAAAAAGCGAGTAAAAGTTCAATGTTGATTTTTCTAGGTCTGAAAAGTAGACATAAAAATACTCCCAAGACAACGGGTAATAGCGTTAACAAAACTTGAATGGGTGAATAAAAAGGATGACCCCAGATTAATTTTTTCCACCTTACAGTTTGGTTTGCGTTTGAAATTTCTATACTACTTGAAGATATCCATGAGGCCGATTGATCGGGCGTTTGCCCGAGAATTAATGCCCAAGTTGAAAAATAGGGCCACAACTCAACTAAAAAGCTTCCAACTAATATTGCAATAAGTATGTAAAGGCGATTTTTGATCGATGATTCACCATAAAAAATACCTAATAAGCCAGCGAAAAACACCGTAAATATGCCTGTAAGGGGGTGGCTAGAAAAAGCTATAGCAATTGATATTGCAATTGTTAGCATTACTGTTGTTTTTTTATCACCAATTAATTTGATATTTTTAACAATAAAACCATAAACAAAAAACGAAAATGAAAAAACGAAAAAAGAAGGGTAACTAGCTATCGAAACTAAGTTTCTGAGTTGGTATGCATTTGACCAGTTCCAAGTCAATCCCCAACCACATAAAAGAATGATAAGAGTGTAAATAGGGGCTCTATTGTCCTTAAAGTATGATTTAGAAAAATATGCAATTCCTATAACTAACAGTATTACGCTTATTGAAGCAGCTAATCCCATTGCCTGAATTGAAGTTAAATCTAAGACACTTCCAATCAAAGCGATGACAAAATAGAAGGGCATGTAACGCGCAGAACTTTCATACGATGCTACATGAGGCGACATTGGATTCATAATGTCTTCCATCCATGAGTTCAGAGCACCCGCATGCTCCCAAAAATCGCCTCCCATTTCCATAATTGGATATTGATGGAAAAAAGCAGCCCAAATTGTAAAAGTGCACAAAGACACCGCTAAAAAAATATACTTTTCTTGTACGTTAAGTTGGGTCACTAAATTTCTCAAGTTCATTGTCCGTTAATTTTATGATACGTCAAAGACTATTATCCGTGAAATCGTTATTCATCAATGGGATAAAAAAAGTTAAAATGCGGACTATTAACCCGCTGCTTGTAGGCTATAAACAAGCATGACTGGAGCAATTTCAAATCGACTTTGAGAGCTGTCAACATTTTCTAGCATTATGTATAGCCTCTGGGATTTTTCATCAAAGTCTGCTCCGACAATATTTTTTGTGTTATTTTTCGGAGCAAAAGGTAGTTGTAATTTGCCATAAGAAATTGGTAACAATTCATAGGTTTTCTTTTTCCCATTTTGAACAGAAACAAAATCATTAACGTTAAATATCCAATAAAAATTGTAATAATCTTTTGGATCGAATACACAGGGTCCACCACACACATTGCCATTAGTTTGAGTCGCCTTATAGCCAATACCACTATCGTGACCGCCTGAGTTACCTAGCACTAAATATTCATTACTATTAGGTAAAATAAAACCATAGTAAGCATTTGATACCTCGGTCCACATTTTATTTTTTTTAGATTTGTTATACAGGTCTTCAACAATTGGGCGTTTAATTGAAAAATCCATCAATGGTCTTGTCGGTATAAGTCCGTCCTTGACATCAATTCCAGCGAAATTGTCAATATAAGATGAAAACGCAGTGGGACCCATGCTGAAGCGAGAATTAATAGAGTAGTTCGCTGCATAACCGTGTAAGTAACTCGCCTTAAATACATCTTGCCATTTGTCTGGTAATTTGCTTATCCAGCCAGATGAGTGCGCCTTTCCCCCTAAAGAAAAAAAACCATCTACTTGTGCTTTACTGAGGTTGTATGCATCTCTTACAATAAATGTTGTTAGATAATTATCGCCGGGAGCGTCATAGTGCTCGACCGCATTGACAAATAACTCCCCTTCAATAACTTCTAAGCCCGTTATTCTATTAAGCTTTTGGGAGTTATTTATGCGTGTTTTGTTCAATAGAATTGAAGTGAATTTTTGAATGTTAGTTGCTAAATTTAGGCTTTTTGTGTTTTCAGTTATTTTAAGGTCGGGAATTGAAAACTCCGCAATGGCTTGATGATGTTCATGACCTACAGTGAATAATGTATTGCCTTTCGGCGATATTGCAAAGCTGCCATTAATGTATGACATTCTTGAATGTCCCTGGGTTTTTATTGGAAACCTAAAAGCACCTAAGTATCCAAAGTTTATAGAATTTTTATCAGGTAATAACTTTAAGTTCCCCTTTTCCGCTAGATTAACTGGAGAATAACTAAGGAGTGAAAACAATAGAATGAATGCGTTATTTAATGGGCTAAATATATTTCTCATATTAGGTTTGAATCTCTTTTGGCCAGCATTTAATTTAAGTTATTTATACTCAGTTCACAATGCCAGTCTGTTTCTTTTTAATTCTGATTTATCAATTTTGTCTTGTCTTGTCTTGTGTTGTGAGACAAAATTCATGTTTGATTCTTGCTCTTTTGGGGCGCTTTTAGCCGGTGTTATATTTACCTGAAGGTAGACTCTGGCCCACCCCATGCATTTTATAAAGCTATTTTTTTAAAAGGTTTATCTAGGTTCAATCTTGAGTTTCTCGAATTTGGATTTAAAATTATTTACGTTGAATTTACGTTGTTATCTTTATTATTAAGTACATAAACGCTATATGCTACGCACGCAAACAATATGCACCAGTGTAATACTTCAGCTCTCATTCTGTTAATAAATGTCATGGCTACCATGAAAGCCAATAATGTTCCCTCTAAGGCAAAGATTTTAAAGTAGTCATCAACCATATTTTGCTTTTTGAGATGTTTTTTCGTAATTTTTAATATTTTAAAAGAGCTGAATAACATTAAGACGAATAAAACTAGGCCTAGATAACCTACCTCTGACAAAGTTTCAAACCAAGTTGAATGTACTGCCCGATTGCGGCTCCTTCCTGTATTAACATGGTCTGGTATGTATTGGTTTGAATAGTAACTAAACCCCTCGTAACCGGTACCTAGTGGATAGTCTTTCGCCATATCCCAAGCTGCCAACCAAAAGACAGTTCTTGTTGCAGCAGTTTCTTGAGACTCCTGAACTCTAGTGTTTTCGTTAATAGATAAAATTCTTTCAATACTTGACCTATCCATTACAACAGCTAAAGATGCTAACCCTGCAAGTAAGATAAAGATTGCTGTTCCTTTTTGGTACTTTCGTTGGAAGGATGAAAAGAACATATGATACATAAAATATGCTATGGAAAGTGCTACAGCAATATAAGCTCCTCGAGAATTAATAAGAACAAGAGCGTTTGCAATAAACGCGCCCGCAATAACAAATAAAGAGCGATAGAAGAGATTTTTTTTGATCCAGAAAAAGTATAAACATAGAACTAAACTCGGTGCTATGGCTGCACCAACAAAGTTAACATCTGGCGCATCGACTGTATAAACTCCGGCAAGTCTATCTCCATATTGACGTCCCACTTGATAGGCTATAAAACTTAAATACCACGATCCAAATATATAACCATAAAGAATAATATCTAAATGTTTTTTGGTTGTGCACATCTTGTAAGCTAACGTCATAATTATGGCCAACTTAATGTAATTAGTAGCGAACATTATGTGAAGGTCTGGTCTGACTGAATAAAAATAGGTAACGAAGTAAAGAATAACAAGCATATAAAAGTACCTAAACGGTGCAACTTTTAGTATTTTTTGTTGGTTAAGTGTTTTGAAATTTAATAAAAAGACCATCCCCATGATCACTACACTTATAAAGGAGTAGCCTACATCCGGTACCATGTATCCCCACCATCGTTGTTGTGGGTAGTAAAAGTATATTGCTTGGTACAAAACAAAAGCAAATATTGGAATTCTAAAAAAACTAAGCCAAGAGAAGCTAAGTAGAGTTCCGCAAAAAAGTAGTAGATTAAGCATGGTTTTTTATTCTAATTATTAATTCTACGTATGAACGATACCAAACATTCGTTTTAGTTCATGTAGTAGAGTGTGTTTAGTCAGCCACAAAGTTAGTAACCATGCTAGCGTTACTAAAGGTATTAAAACTGAAAATGATAAAAGTATTGGAGCTTTTTCAAAATCAATTAATTGTGAGCTCAAGTAAGCAGAGCTGTAACAAGCGGTACAAATAATAATGTTAGGTACCTGCGAAATAACAAATTTACTAAGTGAAAAATCTAAGACAAACTTTAGCAGTAAAGTGGTGTAGACAAAACCAATAAATGCAACGGTAGTAATAGCTGCAGCGATACCTTGTAATCCAAATGGAAATGATAAATATACGCCAAACCCCGTTAAAATAAAGAGGACTAGATTTCTAGTAAAAAGGTGTCGCTCATGGCCTGTTGTAACTAGCAAACTAGGGCTCAGGGCATGGATGTTTCTGAAAACTCCCCAAAGACATAACGTACTGACTAAGCTAGCACTTTCCACCCATTGTTCACCAAAAAAAAGTATGATGACTGGATAACTCGCAACTCCAGCTACTAATAATACTGGCAGTAAGATAGCGCCGAGTAACTTGCTGGCATGGTAATAAGCCGGCTCAAGAGCTTGACCGAGTCGTTTTTTTTCCGCTAAAAAAGGCATGGTAACTGGACTTATTCCTTGAGTGATGGTTCCAGTCAAAAATTCAATAAACCCTAAGCCTCTTGAAAAGTAGGCTACCATTGATGGTGTGCCAAGCTTACCAATGATTAAATCTGTACTTATTAGCGTGAGTCGTTCAAATAAATTGGAAAGGGTTACAAATAAGCCAAACTTTGCAATTCGAGACATGCCGTGAAACTGCGGCCTCCAACACATGTCTTTTGTTTGATAAAGCCTAATTAAGACTATTTGCAATAAAGACTTTAAAGCAACGCCTATTGCGATAGAAAAGTAACTAAAGCCCATTGAAATAAATGTAATAGTGATAATTAATTCGAAAACTTGTGACGTTAAGCTAACTTTAACTCTACTTTTGAACTCAAAATTTCTTGCTAATAAAGCCATTCCGTTGCCAAAAAACGGTGAAACGAAAAACGATATTGATAGTAGCCATAGTAATTCTGCAATGTGATTATATTCGTAATAAATTTCTAGTGGTTTAGCCATTACTATGATGAGAAGTCCAAGGGAGCTTGTAATTAATACGTTTAGGCCAAGTGCTGATCGAATGTCGTCTTTTACTATCTCATCCTTTTTTATAATGTAACTGCTAACTCCGAACGATTTAAGTACATCTACAACCATCACCATGGCAGCCGCAATTGCATAAACTCCCAATTCTTCAGGGGTTAAAATTCTGGCTATGACAACTACCGTTATAAGATTGATTATTTTTGCTATGTAAGTCGCTACAATTGAAAATTTGAGCGCTTTGCGAACTTTTGACATATCGCTTTCTTATTTAGTTATATTGTTGAATGACTTATCACTTTATTTATGGGTAAACATAAGATTTAGATTTTGTTCGCATTTATTTTCATGTTCAATAAACCACTGTTCATCTGCATAGGTCTTCCATCGATTATGTTTGGGAGGTGAAATAATGTCACACAATTCCTTAATCGGTACATTTTCAAGGTTAACAGTGTTCATGATTTCTTTGATTGCATTGTTTGTATCTGTTGTTAAGTCTTCAAAACTAATACTGATGTCGGCATACTTTTTACCATACAGGTAAGACAACTTCCAAATATAATAAAACCTCTGATAAGGGTGGGGGGTGATTTTTTTGTCAAGAACTGGGAAATGTTTATATAAGTCTTCGCACCATAAATCCAAATAAAACGCGTCGCTATAAGTTTTTTCTATTTGATCTTTATTCATTTTTTTTTCATCAGTCAAAAAAGAAAGCCACTGGTCGCGAGGATGTCGATACAAATGTAGAATTTTTGCATTTGGAAAATGTTGCTTGACCCAAGGTAAACGAAAATCGATACGATTAAATTGTAAGATTGGTCTTTTAGGAGCTCTAGTGACGAGTTGTTCGATGTATGACTTCATGTTTATATCGACCGATGACTCATCCATTAGAAGTCGATGTTTAATCCAATCTTCATCGTAAAGTTTTTCTAAGTCTTCCATTTCATTATATTCAGACCAATAATCGTCGACACCCCTATGGGTTTGATCTACATTTTCGCCGCGAAAATTAGGATTAAACCAGCGCCTTTCATTAAACGGTTCATAGTATGATGTGCAGAGTTCAGTTTGACGAAATAGGTTCCAAAGTAATGTTGAACCGCTGCGAAAGCGACTAGTAACAAAAACGATGTCATCTCTGTCGCTGATTTCGTTAGTTACTTTGTGATTAAAGTAAGGATTTCGTGCATTTACAATCTTATTACTGGCCTTTTCAGTATCCCTGATAATTGATATCAACTTTTCTTCAACATCGCGCACACCTAAAAACTTTAGGAAGATAGAGGTTGCTTTAAGTTTAAGTATTTTTAGCATTTATGTTCCTAATGATAAAAGGCTGCTTCTATTAATTTGATTGTTTTTTGGTTAGTCTGAATTGTTCGCTCAATTCAATATGTCGTCGTAAATCACTTTCATTTTGTTGGCTCTAATTTCAGGTGAAAACTTTTCTTGGCAACGCAATCTAGCTTGTTGAGTTAAGGACTTTCTCAACGTCTCATTAACTATGAGTTGTTCAAGTTTTTCGTATATTTGTTCATTCATATACTGGTGAAAATTATTCGGTATATACTCCACGTGATAGCCTTTAAATTGCTTGATAAAATCAAACTGATCAGTTTGAATAAGTAAACCAGATTTATTTTCTTCAATTATTTCAGGTATCGCGAAATGCGCTGTTGATAATACAGGTAAACCAAAAGCCATAGCTTCTAATATCGCAAAACCGAAAGTTTCTTGATAAGTCGGCGACACGAAAATATCTGCATTAGGATATATATCTTTAAACAATTTCGGTCTTGTGACTTTGGTGTGAATAATATTGGGATTATCAGTAATTTTTTTCTGATACTTAGAGTGAAGCTTTTGATTGTGGGTATCTAGTTGTGTATTGCCAATTATTTGAAGTCTTATATTGTTGTGTCTTGTTTGCAATTGTTCAAATGCATCAACAACATTTGCCCCTCCTTTGCGGAAAAAGTCGCCAACAAATAATATAACTAAGTTGTCTTTGTCCTTTCGTGGCTGTAATTCGGGTAAGTTAATGCAAGGGTTTACTACTTCACACTTTGTTCTCAAGTCCATATCTAATTGTGCCGCATAGGTCGAGAGCGTTTTTAAACCGGCTTGGCTTTTAAAAATTATTTTCTTAAAATTATCTCGATTTAAAAATTTTTCAATTACTTTGAGGCGAATTTTTTTAGGTAATGGTAGGCCAAATAAACCAAAATTAGCTGTGCCAGAGAACTCTGCAGGCGTATAAATCCAGTTCTGTTTTGTATGTGCTGGAAAAATAGGTGCTTCAAATAAATCTACTTCTGGGTCTTCAAAGTATCTGAAAAAACCTTTCGCTGAGCTCGTAATTACTCTATCTAAAAAGTGAGGTTTTCTGTCTATAAACTTATATTCATAGCCTTGAGGCGGAAAGTTGACATATTCTTTCGAAATTCCATGTCCTTCAGTAATGCCAATTAATTTGTTCTTTTTTAACACAGATTTTAACTCCCTGTTTCAGTGAGTTGGATACAAATTTGTTGGTATTGATTGACCATACTCTGATGTGAAAATTTAGAGTTAAATATTCTTTTTGATTCGCTACCAAAAGACTCTCTTACTTGATTATGTTTGCATAAAAATAGTATTTTTTCTGCAAAATCTTTGAAATTATCATTCTTACTAACATAACCTGACAACTTATCATCAATTATTTCTGGATTACCCCCTGCATTGGTTACAACACAAGGTTTTCCTAAAGACATGGCTTCCAATAAAGTCATAGAAGTACCTTCGCTCAAGGAAGAAAGCAAGAATATATCCATCAATGCCAAATAGTGCTGAGGTTGTGGATCGTAACCAGGTAAAATAACGTTATTTGAGATGCCAAGTTGTTTAATTTGGCTTTCAATATTGTCTCGCTCTTCACCATCACCGACAATAATCAACACAGTATCTGGATACCCCTTTAGTACTAAAGCGAAAGCTTCTATCATCATTCTATGATTCTTAATTGAGTCTAAACGTGCAATGGTGCCAAGTACTTTGGTGTTTTCTGAGATGCCTAGTTTCTGTCTAAGTTCTGAGACTTTTACTGTATCTACTTCCGGCGTCTTAATGCCGTTGTAAATCACTTCTATTCTATTCTCAGGGATTCTTTCAAACTCGGCTAACGCTAACTTGGTCGCTTTAGATATTGAAGTTATACAATCTGTAATTTTACATAACCAAGGATTGATAAGCTTACGTTTCCAAGTGCTTGAATCTGGATAAAAACGGCCATGTTCAGTAAATATCACTTTGGTTTTTGTGCCTATAGCAGCGAGTACGCCATACACCCAAGGGGTATATTGATGGCAGTGTAGTATGTCTACTTTATGCTGTTTTATGTGTTTGCGAATGGCAAATATCAATGATTTATCAAAGCCAGGTTGTCGAGCTTGGCTGCTTATTGGAATGCCATTATTTTGCAGGTCTTTGCCCCATGGGCCGAGTGGCTCTTCAATGCAAAAAATAGACATGGCAAATAGCTTCGGGTCAGAGCCTTCGAGAAGGTTTTTAATCACCATTTCAGTGCCGCCTATGCGCATGTCATAGGTTAGGTGCATGACAGAAACTATACTCACGCGGCTCCTTCCTGTGATGCTGTGGTTTGTTGTTCTGCATATTTCACCCACCACATTTCAAACATCAACATGCTCCACAGTAAGGCACTGTGATCGGCACCTTCATTTTGGTGTTCTTGCCATAACGTTTGAATATAATCGTGATTAAATATGCTTTTGAGACCTTGGGCTTGGTCGATTAAGTGTTGTTCGGCTAAGTCTTTAATTTCGTGTCTGAACCAACTAGCTAAAGGCACGGAAAATCCCATCTTTTTGCGGTATAAAATTCCGTCGGGAAGCATGGGCTTGAAAGCTTCTTTTAGAATGTGTTTTTTCTCACCGTTTTTAAATTTTAATTCAGAGGGCAGGGTGGCGGCAAATTCGACGACTTCTCTATCTAGCAATGGCGCTCGCACTTCTAGGGAGTTGGCCATGCTCATTCGGTCGACTTTGACCAGTATGCCGCCAGGCAAATAGGTTTTCATATCGGTGTAGAGTATTTTGGCAAGATGATCTGGGCCGTCTGATTTTTCATAGGCATCTATGGTGATTTTGGATGGATGATAATCACCTAGTGTTGCTTTCACTTCTTGTTTAGCGAGTTTTTGCCACTGTCTGTCGTCAATCTGTGAGTTGGTGGTATAAAAACCCATTGCTGGCTCTTGGCTTAAGCTAGTAAGTAAGGACTTACCCTTGCGCCAGATGGTGGCATTACTGCCTGCTAAAAAATTGGCTAGCTTAGGGAATAGATGTTTTCGTAGCACTTTGGGAAATTTACTACGTAAGCTATTTTCAGTGGCATCTGTGGTGTATTTTTCGTAACCGGCAAACACTTCGTCACCACCGTCGCCTGCTATGGCGACTGTTACTTGCTGCCTTGCTAACTCGGAAACAAAAAAGGTGGGCACTAAAGAAGGGTCGGCAAAGGGTTCATCAAAATAACCGACTATCTTTTCTAGATTATCTGCGACATTTTGATGCACAGTAAATTCATGATGTTCGGTGTGATATTTGTCGGCTACTTCTTTGGCAAATTCGGTTTCGTTGAATTTTTTATCATCAAATCCAATGGAGCAGGTTTTTACCGGGGTATCGCTGTTCATTGCCATCATGGCTACCACACCGCTTGAGTCTACACCGCCACTTAAAAACGCGCCTAGTGGTACGTCACTCACCATACGTTGTTTGGTACAGTGGGTTGCTAAATCTCTGAGTTTTTCTGTTAAGACTGATTCACTTTCTTCACTGGTAGATTTAAACGTTACATCCCAGTACTGGGTGATTTCAATGCCATTGGTATCTACTGTCATATAGTGGCCGGGAGGCAGCTTGTGAATATGAGTGAATATACTTTTAGGATCTGGTACGTATTGGTAGGCAAAAAAGTCGTAAACCGCATCTAAGCGGATATCTTTAGGTACATTGGGTAAGGTTAAAATAGCTTTGATTTCAGAGGCAAAGGCAAACTGAGTTGCGGTTTGCAGATAATATAGGGGCTTTTTGCCCATACGATCTCTGGCTATCAGTAGTTTTTGGGTGGTGGTATCCCATAAAGCAAAGGCAAACATGCCGTTTATTTTATTGAGTAGGTTTGCACCCTCGGTAGCATAAAGGGCCAAAATGACTTCGGTATCGGTGTGGGTTTTAAAGGGGTAACCGGCAGCACTTAGTTCTGCTCTTAGTTCTTGGAAATTATAAATTTCGCCATTAAATACAATGATGTATTTGCCA
The DNA here is from genome assembly GCF_018861065.1 of Paraglaciecola arctica. Taxonomy (GTDB): domain Bacteria; phylum Pseudomonadota; class Gammaproteobacteria; order Enterobacterales; family Alteromonadaceae; genus Paraglaciecola; species Paraglaciecola arctica_B. The sequence goes on along the minus strand of NZ_JAHKQO010000045.1, from coordinate 295,957 downwards.
TCATGGGAGGTCATGGGCTGTATGCCTGCATCGGTCAAATCTATGATGGCTAATCTGCGGTGAGCTAGGCCTACGTGTTCATCAAGGTATTCGCCGCCGGCATCTGGACCGCGATGATAAATACTATCACCCATTTTTTTTAGGGTAACGTTATCGCCCATATGTCCATTGAAGTGGGTAAAACCGGCAATGCCACACATTTATTTACTTCCTGTTTTGACTGCAATTTTGTTTTAGCGTTTAGGTCACTAAAGACTAATATGTTTACGTATTTTGGGTCCTAAGGTAGTGGTGACTCCTAAGGGTAACTTTGCCCAAATTTTTTCAACCAAGCTTCTGATTTGACTAGGCTTGTTTGAGGTATTTTCAGCTATAGTGGCTTGATCTGCAACTAAGTTTGACCATGCTAGCGGGACTGGCTCTGCACCCCATTGGCGTTTAAATTTATAGGTGCCTTCGTTATAAGTCGAACGGCCAAAATCAAACTCGGTGCAACCATGCTCACTTACGTGCTCTAACAATGACCAATATAACAGCATATTTGGCGCTAACTTGTTGTATTGAGCCACAGTTGAAGCCCATGGGATCACCGCTTTAGTACCATTTAACAGCACTACGCCTGCGCCAACTGGGACTTGGTCCTTGTAGACTACCGACAAAACAATATGCTTAGCGTAATTGTTAAACAAAGTTTCAAACCATTTTTTGCTGTGTACCGGTGAGCCTAGTTTGCGCATATTGATAGCGAATATTTGATAAAAGTCATCGATGTGTTTTTGACTGTTGGCTAACTCGAAATTTAAGCCATTTTTTTCTGCTTTGCGAATTTGACTGCGTAATTTAGATTTGAATCCGGCTAAAAGTGTTTCGGCACTGCCTGGTAAAGGCAAAACCATTCGGACTTTTTTGCCTGCTAACTCAGTGCTTTCAGTTGCTGTGGCCGTGTCACGGTAATCAAAATTGGTACCTTTGGCATTTTGTAATAACGTCAGTGCTTCTGTCTGCAATGCCTCCACTATGTCGGCATTGTTGCCGAGGGCAAAACCTAAGTCACAAAATGGCAAGGCACAGTAGTTCACCTTAGCAAAAGGTTTTTGCATTTTAATACAGGGTAATACGCCCACTATCTCGTCATCATCAAAAGCGATTAAACTCACGTTTTGATGTTGGTAGGCTTGTTGGACACTTAAAGCCCACGCAAACCGATGATAGGGGCTAGCGTCTTTGTGGCCATCTACATATTCATCCCAAATAAATTGATCAGCGGCGACTGCTATTCTTATCTTCATTCAGCAGGGGTATCCATAGTCTGTAATTTTTCTGCTGCTTCAGAAATAGTGCAAAATTCAATGTCATATTTGGATTTTAATTGGGTCACCACTTTGGTGACTGCATCACTGATAAAGTCGAAGGGATCTTGATCACTCTCTAATAATCCCACTTGGTTATCCAGTAAGCTAGAGCTGTGCATATACATATGTAAAATCGGGTAACCCTTATCGATGACCTTATCACACAAGGTTAACATGTCTTCTGCCGCTGATAATTCTGGGCAAAGGTAAATTTTTCTCAATAGATTAGAATGCCAAGCGAGGCCGTTAAAACGGGTCCAGCTTAAAGGTGGTTTAGCGAATGCCACATGTACATCATTGGATAATTCAAAATTTGTACGGTTAAAGCCTACGGTAACTGGCAGTTCGTAAATGCTTTGTTGCTTGCCTTGTTTTAGAGGATCGATTAAGTCGGGCCAATAGGGCAGGGTTGGCGAGCCAACACAGCTAAAATACTCATTTTGGTAAAAAGGATACACACTTGAGTCAACGGTAATGCCACTATTGACTAACAATTCCATGACATCTTTGTTTATGCCCCACCTGCCGGTTCTAAATGATTTAGCCTTTACCCCAAATCCTGATTCAAGGCTTGCCATTAACATATCTAATTTATTGGAAACTTGCTCAACGGGTAAATTGATAACATGGGATTCGGCTTCACCAACTTGTTCATAATAGGGAGGGTTACACCAAGGATGTAAATGCGCACCAATTTCGCAGTTGCCTTTGTTGCTAAAAGTGAGCATTTTTTCTACTGCGATTTTGTTATCAGATACCGCATAGTCCACAAAATAGGTGGGTCTGATGCCCAAGTTTTCGCAGATATTATTAAAAGCAGGTAATTTTTCGATATTGTTAACATTGGCCACTTTCTGAGGGAAGGGGCCAGACCAATCCCATTCTTCTTCAGTATCTATGGTCAATACAAAAATAATCGGTTGTTTATCGTCCTTGGAATTCACTGGGCCTCCGTAGCTAAATGTTCAAACAGCTCGGTATATTCTTGTGCCATTCGATTGGCTGAATAATGCTGATATACAAAGTCTTTGGCATTCGCCGCTAATTCAGTTGCATAGTCGTGATTAAATAATAATGTTTCCCAATAGCCTTGTAATTCGTCTTTTTCACCTAGGGGAGCAAGTAGCCCCGTTTTTTTGTGCTCAATTAACTGATCGATACCTGCTATATCGTAGGCCGCTACTGGGATACTGGCGGCGGTCGCTTCCATAAGACAGCGGGGAATACCTTCGAGGGTGGATGTCATCACAAATAAATCAAATGACTTTAACAAGGACAACCTGTCATCACGAAACCCTAAAAACTCAATATGAGTTCTACTAACAAGAGTTTGACTGTATTTTTCTAATTCGGCTCGTGCATCGCCATCACCTAAAAGTACTAAACGAGTATTAGGGTGTTTCTCATGAAGTTTCTCAAATATATCCAAAATATCGAATATGTTTTTGCGGCTAATCATCTGACCTACAAAACCAATGCGTTTTTCTATTGGATTGAGTCTTTCTGGAATAGCGGTGGCTTCGACTTCTGAAAGGTCGACACCGTTTTGAATGTATAAGGTTTTTTGTTCTTTCACACCCATGCGTTTGCAGTCACGCATAAGTTGTTGAGATAACGGCACCACTTTAGTGGCATATTTCATAGCCTGGCATCCTAGCCAAATAAAAGTACGTAATTTAATGTCTTTGGCGTTTTCAAAGCCATGGGGCGTTACTACGCAGGGAACACCTGCTTTTCTGGCGGCTAATACGCCAATGATGTCGGACTTGTAACCATGAGTGTGCACAATATGAATATTCTTTTCTTTGATTAATTCAGCCATTTTAGATACGGCTGATAGGTCAAACTTGTTCTTCATATTTACAATATGGCAAGGCAATTCTAATTTTTGGTACTCGTTGACGAGTTCTAAAGGTTTCTGTTCTGGCTCCATAGTCACCGCTAAGTCGCAGCGTACTTTGGCTGTATCCAAATGTTTAGCTAAGGCCAATACCCAGCGCTCCGCACCGTAAAATCCGGTTGGACATATAAACTGCAGCACATTGATAGTTTGCGTCATAGGTGATTATCCTTAATGTGTCTTTACGCCGATGGATTTAAACAAACCTAAAACCGTACCAATTGCTCGTGCCGGAAAGTAATAAACATAAAATTTAACAATATGAATAAATTTGATTTTTTTATCTGCTAAAGCATACAGTCGCAAACTGTATACAAAAATGGGAAGTGCCGCTACTAAAAAGGCCACTAAAGCTAAAGACAACTGCCCTAAAACAAGCAATAACAAGGATATTGAAAACAGCAACAAAATAGCTGGAGGTGCGATAAAGCTCGGCCATTCTCTAAAGGGGATATTACGCCCAGAAATAGATTGTAAATTTGATTGGCCTCGCCAAATTTCTTTGTCAAACATGGCCTTATAGGCTTTGTCTTCGCCTAGATGGACATAAGTGGCGGCTGAAGTGTAATAAAGCTTACCCAGTTTGGCTGCTTGGTCGGTAAAAAAGTAATCCTCGCAGGTGATGAGATGTTCGGGAAATCCTCCAATCTTATCGAATGAGGTTTGAGTTAAAAATAAATTTCGACCAGGTAAAAAAGCGACATCAGTATCTATTTCAGCATTGCTAAGACTAGTGCGGATTTTTTCTAGCGGCGGTGCATCGTCATGACAAATTTGCTTGGCGCTACTGATAATTCTATTCGAATTCGTTGTTAATTCAGCCATCATTTGCAGTGTCCAGTTTTTTGACAGCCAGATATCCGCATCAAGAAAAGCCAAAAATTGCCCTTGAGCCTGTGTTACACCGTAGTTGCGCAGCGCTGAAATGGTGTTGTTTTCAGGACGGATATAAACCCTAAGGTTTAGCGATGGATTGTCTAGCAGAGTTTGTTTTTGTATTTCAGGTGTTTGACTGACCACTATGACTTCAATTGTTTGTAGATCACAGGATTGCTGGCTAATAGATTGAAGTGTTTGTTTCAACATTTCAAACCTTCCTTTATGGGGAATAATAAAAGATACCTGCATCTGTGTTTGTTAATCCTGTTTTTTTTGGGTTTAGGCTAAACGTTTTTTTAACCAGTCAAGTTCGGCTTTAGGCGAAAGGGTTATCAACCTCTTAGCTAATACCTTAGTTAAACCGCCAAGTAGCGTAGTTTGCTGGTATTTAGCTGTTGGCCAGTTTTTTCTGGGTGCAAAAATTACAGGGGAAGGGCGCTTTTGGAAAAACTCCATCGCTCCTTGATTTTGCATCAGCAATACTAAAATCCGTGTATAGGTTTTGGTATCTGCTTTTGTAAGTTTATCAGTAACATAGTGTTGAAAAAACAGTGCTTTGTCCAAATACTCCGCCTTTTTGTTTGGCGCAAAGTAATAAGCTCCTGCTAATACATGGGCTTTACGCAGATCTTGTGCAGTCCAAGTATCATTTGGATATTCCAAAATGTCTGGTTTTTGTAGATAAGGGTACTCATGTTCTAACATCCAGTCGCCAAAATTTAATAAACAATCTCGGCAATAATAAAAGTATTCATCAAACTCTTGTCGACTTAGTTTTACTTGTAAAAATCGACAAAGGGCTTGAAGTAGCACCGTATAAAACCAAGTGTTTTCTACATTTTCTAAGTCTCGTTCGGCCAGATTTTCATCTGGATGTAAGGTGTTTGTAAGAATGTGTTGTACCTGACTTAGGTAGTTGTGATCTTGAGTTAGCTCAAAACTATCAAGTAACGCATTGACATAATTGGCTATGCCTCTGTCTAACGGGTATTGCCCGGTGAAATGATTCTTATAACCGGCAACATGTCGGTTTTTAAATGCTAACAATAGTTCAAGGCAAGTTCCTGTACCTTCATATACCTGGGTAATCCAGTCCGCTAGTTTGAGGACTGCGTCTTTTGAACTCTCTTGGCCGGTCATGCAGTAATGTAAGTACAAACCTGTGGTATAGCAGTGCTGACCACCTGGTCCTCCGCCTCCCGCGTGGTCTTGATATACGTCATTGGCCTGATGTTTTGAGTAAGATCGGTGACTCGATGTAAATGCCTGTAAGTAATGATCGGTATGCCAAAACAAACCACCGTTATATTCGTTTTTATCTAGGGTGGTGTGGTAGATGTCTATATCTTTTACATGTGCGGCTAAGTCATCTGCCAGTTCAAACCACTTATTGTTGCCCGTGGTTAAATATTGCCTTAGGAAACCGTAGATTGGGTCATATTGGTTGTTATAGTGAGATACAAATAGGTCTTTGCCTTGGTAACCTGCCGTTTCGTGATCGGCATAAAGCTCACCAAAGTTGCGCCAGCCATATTCATCAAGAGTTTCGCGCTTAGCCATAAAACTTGACGTGCTATCTATACCCAAGTCGATAATGGATTGGAGTGTGTTTGCGTTGACGGTTTCTTTTTCAATAAAAGGGTATAAGTCACATTGATTGGTCCAATCCCAATCAATAAAGCCGCGGTTATTTAAATGAGATGAAGTTAAATCATTATTGTCGCTGTTGAGTGAAACCCAAAAGCTATGCGTTTTTTTCTCGCCACCTTGTAATTCGTGTAGATAATGAGTTGATGGAAATAATCCCAACGTCACTGTGTTGTTGGATACTGCCAGTGATTTCGGGAAATTTTGCCAAAATTGGTTGAGAGTCAATGCGAGATTGTTTTTTAATCTGACAACTGGCTTACAACGCAAGCCGGTGTGTTCATTTTCGCCATGTTTTAGTACAAAACCATTCTTGTTAATTTCAACTTGGTTATTGTGGTTAACATGGACAGGGCTTTGCCAATTTTCTCCACCACTCGAAAATTGTTCGCAGAAAAAACTCTCGGCATTAAAGCTTTGGTTATTCTGAACATCAGTAAACGTATGGTTTTTTGCTTGAAACTTTTGAGAGGTGCTTAATTTAATATCAAGAGATTTAAAATGAAATGAACCTGGATCCCCTAAATCCCACTTGCCGCCCTGATGCGTAGCTCGGTTGGTATTATGTATTTGCAGCGTAAACTTGACCAAGTCATATGGAATCAACCAATCAACAATCAGTTGAAAGCGCACTAAAGTATCTAAAAAATGTCCTTCTATTTTCAATGTTAGGGCCGAAGAAAGGCTATTTTTTAAATTATCTTGTTGTATTGCAGTGGCAGTGTCTAAGCTAGCTTTTAACGACTGTCCCTGACTATCTGTAAGTGCAAGGTCATCTGAGTCGAGTGATAAAATAGTGTTATTGTTATCATCTAAGATCGCAAGTTGATGGTTAGCTAGGTCCAAAGTTAGAGTATTGCTGCCACTCTTATAAGAGTAGTTATCAATGTCATTAGCGTTTGCTACAAATTGCTTGTTTGCATTATCAGGTGTTTCTTTTTGAGCGCTGTTAATATTCAAATACAATTGTGTTTGATTGACACGCTCAATCGTAAGTTTTGCCCATTTGATGCTGTTATCTGGCCAATACGAGACAACTTGGCAAAGAGCGTCGATTTCATTGGGAATATCTGACTGATGAGTTGGGACCGTCGTTACAGACAATTGCTCTAGTGCGAACACCATTGATTTAGGTAGAGGTACAGATACTTCGCTAACTAGTTTCTGATTTGAATCGACATTAGATTCAAATTCTATTGGCAGTTTTATGGACGGAGAATCAATCATTTAATTTCAACCGAAGGTTCGAAAATAACCTGCCAAATAATAAACGTTTCCATTTTCTCAATAGTTCTCTGAAAAGTAGTAAGGGTGTGTTGTGATAGAAACAGTATATATTTTGTTCATAAGGCTGTGCATTAGATAAAGATTTTTTGTATTGGGCTTCGCCAGCTAAAAAGTCGTAAACCTTAACTCCTTCTTTAATCGCTTGTTCAATAATCAAACTGTGAATTACTAATCCTACTTTGATGCGGTTGTCGGCATTAAAATGTAGTGCTGATAGATAAAAACTCCACTTTTCACCATAGGTCAATAAATAGACATGGCCCAGTGCAACCTCATCTTGATATAAGGTATATAACCTGCAATTTTTTTCGGAATGCGGTGCCTGAATTAGCGCTTGGTGAAAATCATAGAAACACGGGTTATCAAAGCCACTACCGTAAACAGTGGAACGCCATTTGATGCGATGTAATTCGGCAATCTGTGTAAATACTGCTTGTTTTTCTGAGGGCTCTCTTGCCAATTCAAGTCGTAGTGGAGACTGTTCATTTAAGAGTTTTATTGAGCGTTTAATATGAGAGCGAGTATTTCTTGATAGACTACTCAGATAATCCTCTAATGTAGAGCAAGTCTCTAAGTTGGCCAAATAACCGATTGATGAGAGTTCTGTTCTTCTATTAAAGCCTTCAAAGTTTAGAGTATCGATAAACTTGGGAGAACTCAGGCCTATCTTAATGTCATCTACTGTGTCACTTTTTACCAGTTCTTGACAAATTTCGTTGGTCAATTGTTGTTCATAGTTTTTGTGGAGCAAAAATGAATTATGTTCGATCCAAGTTTGGTCTTCCTTGATATTGCCGCTTTTATGTAAAAAATACTGATTGAAGCGTAACCCCAGAAATATTTTTTTGGTTTTTGTACCAAATAGCGCTAAACCGAGAGTTTCCTGGCCTTGAGAAACTTCAATGCATAAACAGTTTTTAGTGGTTAAATTTTTTTGAGCTAGCCACTGTTTTATCCAAAACCAAGCAACAAAAGCTGAAGTATTCGTCTTGTTCTGCAAAGCTAACCATTTGTGGGTTAGTTCCTCCACGTGACTATCGTTCACATAATATGAGCGAGTCTGAAAATGTAAAGAAGGCATGGGATCCGTTTCCATTTGCGACAAGTTAATCCAAGGTAGATACAAAGTTTTAATCTAATAAGGCTAACCGAATACCACTTTAAATCACATAGTAAAATCTCTAATTTGTAAAAATAGCATGGATATTAGAGAGTTAAAGCCATGTTATTTTGATTTTCTGGGCAAACTCAAGTTACATGATTCAACAAAAAAGTGGTGTTTTTCACGGCCCAACGGGTAGTATATGAACAAGTTAATAATTCAATTTGGATAGAATAATGACAAAACTTCACTTCGCGGTCATTTTTAGCGTATTTTTAATAGTTACAGGTTGTACAAAAAAAACGTCTGAAGAACATATCGCACTAGCAGAAACAAAAATTCAAGAAAACGACATTCCTACAGCCATCATAGAATTGAAAAATGCAATTAGTGCTAACCCACAAGACCCTAAATCACGTTTTATGTTGGGGAGCTTGTATGCTCAACGTGGTAGTAGTGCCGCAGCTGAAAAAGAACTGTTACGGGCTTCTGAATTGGGTTACGAGCCTAACGAAGTGTTACCAATTTTGGCAAATGTTTACAGTTTGCAGTTCAAAAATGCAGAAATTATCCAGTTGGTGGAAGAATCTAGAAACCTTTCACCAGAAGTTACTACTTCGCTATTGTTATACAAAGCTTTAGCACATTTTCAGCTAGATGAGCCCTACAAAGCTAGAAAGGCTGTGGAGGATGCCAACGAAATATCTTCAGACTCTTTATACAGTAAATTAGGTAATGCTTATGTTGATTTCAGTAACCAACAAATCGACACCTCTTTAGAAAAAATAAACGAAATATTAAAAGAGCAGCCTGATTTCGCAGATGCGCATTTGTTGAAAGGGCAATTAACTTCTGTTTCAAAAGATACCAAAACATCAGTGGAAAGTTTTGAGAAATACAAAGAGTTACTTCCTCAAACCTATCAATCTAGAGTGTTTCTAGCTAACGCATATATAAAAAACAAGCAGTTTGAAGAGGCAGAAAAAGAAATTGATGTTTTATTGAAAGTTAATCCAGAACAACCGTTTATTAATCAACTTAAGGGAGTGGTGCGATTTCAGGCACAAGATTTTAATAGTGCTAAGCAGTTTGCTGAAAAGGCTATTCAAAATGGTTCAGATGACTTACCAAACAAAATCATTGCCGGAATTAGTGCATTTAGACTGGGGTCAAACGAACAAGCCTATAAGCATATGAATTCAATCAAGGATAAATTGCCTCCTCGTCATCCAATTTTAAAAATATTGGTCGTGTTGGAATTGAAATTGGGGATAGCGAATGAATTAGGATCCACAATAACTAGTCTAGATGGGTTAACCGAGGATGATGTGATTTTGTTGTCAGCAACTAGCGCCCAGTTAATAGATGATGGACAAAGTACACAACGAAAAGCAATTCTAGAAAAAGTTGATGCAATAAAATTTAGCGACCCCTTAAGGATTGCCCAAAAAGGCATGTTGCGTTTGTCTCTGGATGATATCGATGGATTATCAGACTTAGAGCAGGCACTAGCATTAGACCCTGACCAAGACACTGCAAATACTGCATTAGCCAGAGCCTATATCGATAACGAGCTTTATGATAAAGCTATTGAGTTAAGCAAAAATTGGATCGAAAAAAAACCAGATCAAGTCTTTGGATATATTTTGGCTGCAGTTAGTTACTCAAAGCTCAATAAGACGAATCAAGCGGAAAATATGTATAATGAAGCCCTTATTCTTGATCCTAATAATATTTCTGCAAATACATATTATTCTGACAAAGCAGTGGCTGAAGGCGATAAGAAAAGTGCCGTTGGATTCCTGAATAAGGTTATCCGTTCAAAGCCAGATCATATAGATACATTAAGAAAGTATTTTGTTTTGCAAAGAGATTTGGGTAACTCAGAAGACGGATTAAGACTAATAGAAAGGGCTTATGATAATGATCCAAAAAAATTACAGCTTAGCCTTTTGTTCGCGCAAGCTCTTTTCACCCAGAGTCAATATACCAAGAGTATTTCAATTTTAGAGCAAATAACTACCGGCGAAACAACGCCAGATAAGTATTGGGTGGTTCTTAGTAACGCTTATTATCTAAATGGTCAAATTGATAAAGCCGTTAATGTTGCGGAAAACTGGGTTTTGAAACAACCTAATAATATGAATGCATATTTCCGTTTAATTACTTTACAAGAGGTAAGTAAAAACTACTCTCAGGCTTTGACTGTGGCGAAGACGGCGCAAAGCAAATTCCCAACTCAAGAACAATTTGGCATGTTTGTTACATACTTTAATCTGGTTACAGGAAGCGTAGAAGCCGCATCTTTAAGTTTCAATAACTTGTCTGAAGAAACCAAGAGAAGCGTTTATGGCCAGGGATTATTGGGACAAATATTGATAGAAAAAGGCGACGCAGTTTCTGCTTTGCCTAAATTAAAAGCGTTTTACGAGCAAAGTTCGACTCAAACTAATGCGTCATTGGTTGCCAAAGCATTTAAGGAGTTAAATCAATTTTCAGAGGCAATTACATTTTTGAAAGGACATCAGTTAAAAGTGGGTAAGTCAGTTGTAAGTGACATTCAATTAGCCGAATTAGCTATTAGTTCAAATAATTATGCACTGGCTAGCAAATACTATGAGTCGGTACTCCAAATTGAGCCTGACAATACCAGAGCCCTCAATAATTTGGCTTACATTCTAATTGAAGAAGGTAATCATGAAGCGGCTTTAGAGTATGCTAGACGTGCAGCTGAGTTGAGTCCTGAGTATCCTGCAATTCTAGATACATATGCGACTACGTTGCAAAAAACAGGGAAGTTTAATGAGTCAGTTAAAGTTTTTGAAAAAGTTTACAAATTAGATAAATCAAATATAGATGTAGCGCTTCGTTATGCAGAGGCTTTGATTGCAATAAAAGAAATGAGTTCAGCACAAAAGGTTTTAGAACAGGTCGAAGAAAAACAAGACATGTCTTTCTCAAATAAGGCAGAAATTAGACGTTTGAAAGGCAAAATATAATGTAGGTATCCGTTCACTACGGCCTTTTAATGTGCATTCTATAATAAAGTTGTGCTGTCAAATTGAATCGCTAAAACTGTAAATTTCAGATTAGTCATTTAAAGTGTCGGATTACTTTACATGTATAACCTAGGTCTTTCTTTCAACTTAATCTAAGTGGTTGATAAGTTTAGTTGTTTATTTTTTGGTCTGAATGATGCATTACTTCTTGCGATGACATTTTTATCTTGAAGCAGTAGTAGAAATAGTCAATTTTCGTTTAATAATTATTAAAGGATGGATTGTTATGAATAAATTTAAAGTTTTGTTTAGTGCTTTGTCACTATTCGCAGCTTCAAGTGTTAGCGCCGGTACATTAGTTTTAGATAGCTTTAACTATAATCCTGAGCTTAACATCGAAGCCACACCTGATGCAGGTTTTCAGGTAGCTAATGCAGTTGTAACTTCCGCTGAGACTGGGGCGTTAGCAAGCTATGAGCTAACTTGGCTTACTGGAGCTGGTGTCGATACAGCTAAAGGTAATGTATTCGGATCTGGTTCATTGTCATACGCTGAAGAGCCGCTGTCTGATGGAACATTGGAAATTTCTTATACTTTACCCGGTCTTGGTAGTTCATTAGATTTCAGTGGCTACACTGATTTCTATTTTGATGTTGTGAATATCGATGGAAGCGGCGGTTTTGACGTCATGCTTACTCTAGAAGACTCAGATGGCACAACTATTTCCGCTAGTTACACAGTTGTTTCAACAGGTGTCTTCTTAGCCAGCTTTGCTAGTATGTCGCCTGGCCCTGATTTTGACTTTAGCCAAGTTGTTTCAGCCACTGCTTTTATTGATTCAGACGGACTTGGAGATGATTTTACTTTGGATTCAGTAGGTTTAGTTCCAGAGCCATCTGCACTTGCTATCTTAGGTCTTGGTCTTATCGGTCTAGGTCTACGTCGTAGAAAATTAGTTTAATAGCTTAAACTCAAAGTTTTTGAAGCCCGCTTAAAGCGGGCTTTTTTGTGTTTGTATAGAAAGGATTCATGCACTGCGTCACCATTGTTTTCTCTATTCTGTTTTCATCGAGTTAAATATTAGAAACGTTATAAATCGCTATGATTGAAACGTTAAAGTAGCTAACAAGGCCCTAGGCCCCTGGTTTTTACCTTTAATTCCAGTGTCGATATTTTTTACAAAGTTATATTTTTTATTTATTGAAGAATTATTATGTTATTGATTTTCAAGTGAAATTAATTGTTGGCCCGCTTTGTGCTTTATTGTTGGTAAGGACATTAGCGCTGTTATTAGATAGTAGACAAGTTAAGTATGCTGTAGCTGTGTAGTGTTTAAACTCTAAATATGCTGAAAGGAAGAAAATGATGAAAAATTTAAAAGTATTACTTGGTGCTTTATCAATGCTAACACTTGGCTCTGCAAATGCGGGCACTTTAGTATTAGATAGCTTTAACTATAATCCTGAACTTAATATTCAAGCCACGCCTACTGTTGGCTCTCAAGTGGCTAGTGCAACGGTAACTTCTATAGAAACTGGTGCAACAGCAAATTATACACTTACTTGGCTTGAAGGTTTGGCAATTGATACTGCTAAAGGTAATGTGTTTGGTTCTGGTTCATTGTCGTATGCTGAAGAGCCGTTGTCTGATGGAACTTTAGAAATTGTTTATACTTTACCAGTACCTGGTAGTTCATTAGACTTCAGTGGCTACAGTGATTTCTATTTTGATGTTGTGAATATCGATGGAAGCGGCGGTTTTGATGTCATGCTTACTCTAGAAGATTTAGATGGCACAACTATCTCTGCAACTTATACTATCGCCTCAACAGGTGTTTTCTTAGCCAGCTTTGCTAGTATGTCGCCTGGCCCTGATTTTGACTTTAGCCAAGTTGTTTCAGCCAGTGCTTTTATTGACTCAGACGGACTTGGAGATGATTTTACTTTGGATTCAGTAGGTTTAGTTCCAGAGCCATCTGCACTTGCTATCTTAGGTCTTGGTCTTATCGGTCTAGGTCTACGTCGTAGAAAATTAGTTTAATAGTTTAAACTCAAAACTTTTGAAGCCCGCTTAAAGCGGGCTTTTTTGTGCCTGCTATTAAAAGTCATCTTTTTTTAACTATTTAATGCTTAACGCTTGTTAGTCATCTTGAATCGTTACCCATATTAAAATGCCTAAAAATCTAACGAGTCATAAACTAAGCGTTTCTCGATTGACGTAGCGGGAAGCCACGATGTTGCTATTATGTTGATTAAGTTAATGCTGAAAAGTAGAACTAATTTAAAAAGTTGGAGAAGATATTGATGAACGTAAATCGAACAATTATTCAAATTCGAGTAAGGTTTTAGTTGTATGTCTATTAGTCAAAGCTTCGCTAGAAAGTGGCGTGTTGACCCTCCCTATTCTTAATATCCACTGTATTTCTTGAGACGTACCTAAGTAATTTCTTTGTGCTTGTATCTGTTGTTCTAGCTTGTTCTGCTGCATTTTTGCTGCATTAGCGATATTCAAGGTTTTAAGGGGGATATTAAGCAGTTCAGCACTCATAGTTGAAGGTTGGAATACATATCCACTTTGGGAAAGAGTTAGCAAAACATGCATCATTTGTTTACATGCTATGGTTTTTTGTTCTCTGGATAAATTAGAGTGATAAGTAAAGACAAGAAAGCTTTTACTGGATAACCATAATTTTCTCTGAAGGTATGTCATTAGAAACTTTGCACCACAATATTTAAGTACAGTAAAAAGCCAATCATAGCGCTGTATCGCTTTAATAAGCAAAGCGTCGGATTTTTTTACACCTAAGTTACGCCAAGGCAACCCAGTGGGGCTTTGAGGGTCAAAAGCTACGGCATCCATAATGTCCTTGCCAAGTGGCTTAGAAAGCCAAATGGCGCTATCGCAACCAGCAAAGAAATTTAACGTTTCTTTGGGTGTATTGGTAAATAATTTACAGGTGCTGTAAGTAAGTTGTTGATTTAGAGGAGCGATAGAAATGTCTATTGTTTCTGGGCCTAAGTAGGCTCTTCTGTCGGTGAACCTTTGTTTTAAAGCACTGAATAGTGAAGTGTTGCTTGTTTGATTAGGTTGTTTATTAACAGTCGCCGAGCAAATACTACGTTTATCTTCGTAGGGTGAGAAGTTTTCAAAATCAAATGCTAACTCGCAACTGTAGAAGTATTCGTTAAGTGAAACGTCTAAGTATTCTAATAAACTGCCAAGCGTTAGCAGTATTGTATAATCGTCATATACAAACGTATGTTTGGCTTGCTGGGCAATATAGTCAATATGAAAAGTTTGAGTAGCGACATTAAAGCGATATCTAAAAGGCTGACAATTATCACCACTCATATAGAAGCGTGCAGTATCAATTACTTTAGTCGCTAATTGTTTGTCCATTATTTCTCCGCTAGTCAGACAATACGATCTTTTTGGCAATATGAAATTTGAGTTTTTGCCATAAGCCTCTATTCCCGAATGGACACCAAGTTTTTACCATTTTATTTTTATAGGCGTCAAAATGTATTCCGAACGGCGCGGCGATGACCTTGCCACGATTCAAAAGAATTTTTAACACATAAGTGCCAGCCATACCGGCGCAGAAATCGACAGACATGGGGGTAGAGGGGCCTTTTCTTGCTTTGAAGTCAGCTTTGCTTTCGTCCACTAGATAGGAGCGCTGTAACATGCTGGGAGACAATCCTATTAAAAACTGGATGAATTGTTCATCTTCAGATTTTGCATCTTCAAAGCGAAAATACTCCTCGAAATTCATTTGTCCTGGTTGAAAACAAACAAACGCAACCCCCATTCCAAGCGGTGCGGCAATAACGACTGGGATCCCTTTCTCGTTGCATTTTCTTAAAACAGTTTTTCTCGCTTCTAAAGCAAAAAAATCTAGGCTATCAACATAGATATCAACACCTTCAAGAAATGCGTCAATGTTGTGTTCAAATACCCCTTCCGGAAAAGTTGTAATCTTACTTTCTGGGTTGATGTCTTTTGCCATTTTTTCCATTACAGCGCATTTTTCTTTACCTAAGGTAGACATGAAAGCGCCAGCTTGGCGGTTGAAGTTATGCACTTCAAACTCATCGAAATCAGATATGTTGAAATTAGAAATGCCAAGTCTTGTTAGTGTAAGAAGGTGCACCCCTCCAACACCACCACACCCTGCTATAGCAACTTTTTTATTTCTGAGTAATTGTTGTTCCGCATCTGTTATCCAGCCAATATTTCTAGAGAACGCGTTTTCATAATTGAAATTTGACACTTCTGGTACCTCCTTGCTAAAGCGGGTTAACTATCAAAAAAAGACTGCCTTATTTTTTTGAAGAGTGGTTTAGGGACTTTCTAATGTCTTTTAACATTACTTGAAAACCTGGGGTTAAATTTTCCATCAACAACGAGGGGTTTATATAATAAGGGGCTCTTTTCCCATGATAATCAACGGCAGGGCCAATTTGTTCAAATTGAATACCTATAAAGCTCATACTTCTGGCTAATCTAGGTTCCATCATTACAAAAGTATGTTTAATGTTGTTTTCAATCACTATGGACGCAGCAGATAGATATAAACCAACGGCAATAAATGGGAAGCAACGTAATTCATTTTCTGAATAAACCTGCTGATTAATGACACCAGTTGCAGCACCTTTAAAATTATCTGTTTGTCGTTTTCTAAAATCTCTTGGGACGGCTAATCGGGAAATTTCACAAATTTCATGCGGAGCAAAGTCCTGAGGGTTGATTTTCTCTTTTGAAATCGATTCAGAGCAATATTTCTGAAGTGGAATTGAGTGTTGGTTCGTTTCAGGTCTAACTACTCTAACCGTACCAGAAAAGCGAGATGTTGGAATATGTTGAATTAAACAATGAGTAGAATAGTCGTCAAAGTCGTCTATTTCTAACCCATCTCGGCCAGTGTCTAAAAAATGTAGTTCGTCACAGTACACATCATTTCTTATTCGATACGATTCGTTAGATAGTTCTGGTGTGTCTGCTATTATAGGATGCAAATACGTGGAAAAATGACGAGCAACTGTTTTGACTTCGCGATTTACTGCAAAATCCATCACTTTTTTTACTAGTGGACCAATAATGGGTTTATTCGCATATTTTTTTAATTTTTTCACGTTTTTTGACTCGTAATCATGTTTTCCTCAACCGCTATCACCTGGGAAGTACTTTTTAGCCTCTTAGGGATAAACTCTAGTGCAGTTTTATATCCTATTTCATACAAAGCTTCTTTCTCTTGAAGTGTCATATTAAAATCAACAGGTGAAAGCTTTCCGGTATTCACGATTATAGTATTTTTCCAATATTTATCATGTACATACTCTCTAGACATAGCCGTCATAAAGGTTCTGATAAGCATCATCACATATTGCACTATAGGTAACCAACTTTTTTTAAACGGTTTATCTGTAACTTGGTCGCTTTTTAATCTAAAGCAAATGACAGGGGTTCCGTTACCTGCCCAATCGTTAAATATAGCGTCTTCTGAAAGGATCGCCCCATCTACTAATATATGATCCTTATAAGGTTTGAAGCTAAAAAAAATGGGAATTGACATAGAGAATCGTACTGCTTTGGAAATCTTTAAATCTGGGGAGTTTTCCTTGTTAAATACTATTGGCCCGCCACCGTTTACGTCAGTAGCTAAAATATGCAAATTTTTAGATATATCTTTGAACGTTTTACCTTCTAATTTTTTGTCCATCCACTGTTCGAATATGTCTCCCGAACTAAGCCCTCCTTGCAGTAGAAGAGTGAGCAAACTGAATCCGCGAAATTGTTTGAAATTGGTTTCTATCGCTAGAGTTTTTATGTCACTAAGCGGCATCCCAGTGCAATACAATGCTGAAATTATTGAGCCACCCGAAACTCCAACTATGTGTTGAAAGTCGATATTAAGCGTATTTATTGCGTCCAATATTCCAATATGGGCAGATAATTTGGTACCACCGCCAGAAAAGATTGGAACTATTTCACTCACTGAATACTTCCCCTTATGTAAACCCTTCACCATAAATAGAGTTGGGTAACTGTTTTTATTTATTGCTCTTTATCGGATATATCTTTGATAAATCAAGCCTAAATATTCATGAATTGCTCTTTCACTTCTGTATAGACTAGCAGCATTAGGCAAACCAACAACTGGCATTACATTTATCCTACTAAAATGCTCGACTGGAATAGGCAGTACTTGAATATGCTTTTCCTCGAAGTAAAAAACAGCTCTGGGCAAATGACTAGCCGAAGTGACAAGGGAAATATGCCTTCCATTGAGTATGCTTGCTAATGCATCCACTTCAGTTTCTGTATTGACCCCTTTGGGAATAATATGAATGTCTGTGCTGTCTACCCCCATTTGCTCAAAAAAATATTTGTTATGGCTGGCCTGTGAATTTTTGTCATTACTGCCCAATATATCTCCAGCTAGAAAAATAGGCATTGGGTGTTCACGATACATCAGAGCCGCTTGTAAATTCCGTTGCATTGAACAGTTAGGCCAACGTGATACAAAGGGGAGCTGGTCATCTTCAAAATAGTTACATGCTAAAACTACAATTGCCTGGGTTTGGCGCCATTGCTGAGATTCAATAGGAACAACAGGGTACTTTTCTTCAAGATTTTTTATTAACAATACGCTTGGATACGTCATGGAACATATCACTAGCCACAGAAGTGATAAGACAGAAAGGAAGCTGAAAAATGTGGGGGTGAATCTGGTACGGCTTAGTATTTTGAAAATAACAAAAAGTGTTAAAGAATGAACTAAAGGAGAGCTGAAAGTAGAAGCAATCGACGCCAACATCAATGTCAGTACCTATGTTAGAAAATCGTATTTAAGTGCTGTAAGTCACATGCACCAGAATTTATAGTAGCCTATTTGCTATAAAATGAGTGATACCAAGTAACAAATTGACGAATTCCAGTAGCCAATTCGGTTTTAGGAGCGTATCCCGTATCCTTAGTTAACGCTGATACATCTGCGTAAGTATCCGGTACATCTCCTGGTTGCATGGGTAACATTTGTTTGATTGCCTTTTTTCCTAGCGCATCCTCTAGGGTTTCAATAAATTTAAGCAGATTAACTGGGTTATGCGCGCCTATATTATAAATTTTCCACGGCGCTTTGCTGGTACTCGGATCAGGATTTTTTCCATCCCAATCTTTATTGCCTGCAGCTATGTTATCTAGTGAAAGAATTACGCCACTGACAATATCATCAATATAAGTAAAATCTCTATGATGGTTTCCATAGTTGAACACTTCGATGGGTTTGCCATTTAGGATCGATTCTGTAAATTTAAATAACGCCATGTCTGGACGCCCCCAAGGGCCATAAACAGTAAAAAACCTAAGGCCGGTTGTGGGTAGTTGATAAAGGTGGCTATAGGTATGAGCCATTAATTCATTAGCTTTCTTACTCGCAGCATAAAGCGATACCGGGTGATCAACGTTGTCGGTGACAGTAAAGGGGGTGGTTTCATTTGACCCGTAAACAGAGCTCGACGAGGCATAAACGAGGTGTTTTATTTTATTGTGTCGGCAGCCTTCGAGTATGTTCATAAAGCCCACTAAGTTACTATCAACGTAGGCATGTGGATTTTCTATGGAATAACGCACCCCCGCCTGTGCCGCTAGGTGCACTACTTTGTCAAAAGCAGATTCTGTAAACAGTTTTTCAGTTAATTGCCTATCAGCCACATCCATTTTAATAAATGTAAAGTTATCTGACAGTGCATGCTCAGCAATGGCATTTAAACGCCCCTCTTTCAGTTTTACGTCGTAATAGTCATTGATATTGTCTATGCCGATTACGGTATCACCACGTTCTAGTAATTTTTTTGTTACATGAAAACCAATAAAGCCTGCTGCACCAGTTACTAATACCTTCATAATACAAACCTTATATGATCATTATTCAAATTTAATTGGAAGAGGAGTTCGATATTTGTGATTATAACCGGATACGTAATAATAAAAATATTTAATATCTATGTTTATCAATAAGTTTTACTCGTTATGTACGCTGTTTGTAGGGATATTCACTTATATTTCCGAAGCAAATTGTCACTCAATTGTAGACGTAGTTGCCAAAGTAAAACCTTCAGTAGTGGGAGTTGGGCTTTATGATGCAATGGGAGCACAAACTCATCAACTTCGCGGCAGTGGTTTCGTTTTTGGTGACGGCAGTTTAGTCGCCACCAATTATCATGTTATTTCTAAAGCACTGGATCCTCAAAAAGTGCAGTACCATATCGTTTTTTCGGGCACAGGGCGAAAGCCCCAAATACATAAGGCTCAGATTATTGCTAAAGATCGCGAACATGATTTGGCCATCCTTAAACTTCAGACAACGTTAACTCCAGTCGAATTAGCGGCGCCAAACTATGTAAACGACGGTACAGAAGTTCTTTTAACCGGCTTTCCAATTGGAGCGGTACTTGGTCTTTATCCCGCGACACACAGGGGCATTGTAGCCGCCACTACTCCGGATGTGATACCTACTGCACATTCGAGCCGGTTATCTATAAAAATGTTAGATAGGCTTGATAAAAAGTTCATGATTTACCAGCTAGATATCACTGCTTATCCAGGTAATAGTGGTAGTCCTTTATATGCAGCCGAAAGTGGAGAGGTTGTTGGTATTTTGAACAAGGTTTTTGTGAAAGAATCAAAAGAAAGTGTGCTAGAGAAACCATCAGGAATTAGTTATGCGATACCGGTTAAATATCTATTAGAACTTGCTAAACTCAAAGGCATCACTGTAAAATAGTATTATATAAAATTTAGTGTCACTATTTTTTACAAAATCTGTTTTATTTATATTATTTATTGTTAAATTTCAGTTAGTTAGATTCTGGCTTGAAATTTGCTTTCGTTATTTTATTCTTGAGTCCCGTGAATTCGACGGGGACTTTAAAATTTAGGGCTTTTTAGGGGATACAGATGGACAATAACGAAGAGATGCAATCCGAACACGGAAGTCATGAAAAATCAAATTCTCGCAGAACGATTTTAAAGCGCGCATCTGCAGGGGTCGTTTTAACGTCATTGCCTGCTCAATCTGTGTGGGGAGCTGTATGTACTTTGTCAGGTGCGCAATCAGGAAACATGTCAGGTATTGAGCGCCACAAAGACTGTGATAAACCTATATTATCTGGGGGACGTTCTCCAGGAAGTTGGAAAGTTTTGGCAGCAGGTCAGCTTGAAAATCCAGATAAATTGCGTTCGATATTTATTAATTCTCCTCAATCCAAGGAACAGGGTGACTACAGTAGTCATGATAAATTAATTCGTAATTGTTATATAAACAAGATTAAGGAAGTCGCTGAGTTTAATAGCATGGTTCGCCCAGAAAACGTTAATGATCTCATAACAAGTGATTTTAAAAATGATTTGTATAGCGCACTAGGTTTAGGGGTGGGATACAAGCCTGGAGGTCTTGACTATAATATGGCTGCGGTATGGCTAAACGTTTATTTTGGATTGTACAACAATTCCGCATATCAACGTGGAGATGCCGATTCTGCTTCTGCGGTTGTTGAACAGTTTCTTTCATATCTTATGATTCAGCATAATGCCGGTTTAGGTGGCACAATAACCGACGATGATTATGGCTTTACCGACGGTAGTACAGATTTTACGATCTCTGAATGTGATTATTTACCAGAACCGGATCCGACAGTGCCAGTAGAGGAACCTGATTGTAAAAAATACAAGAATGGTCCGAAGAAAGGGCAATGTAAGAATTGATTGACTCTCTTCAGAAGCTCGCAAAAAGTCAGTGAACAAGTATCGCTTACATCCCAAGGCCTCAAATGCGGTCATGGATGATGAAAGCGGTATCGCTTTATATAGCGAATGCAGTGGTCGTTCAGCTTTCTTAAAAAATCAACATCAAAAACTAGCCATTGAGATGGTATCAAATAAATTACCCGACACCTTTTCAAGCATTGATATGCAAAGCTGGTTAAATATTGACAATGAGGAACTACTTAAATTAGAAAATTGGTTAGTTGAAAATAGATTCATAGTCAAACACTCATAATAGGAAATGCCATTGGTTGTTAATACTGGATTATATGCCTTCAACGTGACCTGTGCGCATCGACAAATCACCCCAACAGTTAACTCTATATACGGAGATGCAACACCTCCTAATACTCCGGCGGATTTTGAAATCAAAGTCGCTTCGCCTTCTTTTACAAGACGTTTTTTCCGGCCTCAAGTCTCTTTTTATTGTGATCAGCACAGCCCTTTTAAACCATTACCTTTAGCACAAGCTTATGCATTACTAGAATGGGGAATGAATTGGTGTATTGCCACACATGACCATACGCGATTGTTGGTTCATGCTGCGGTGTTGGTCAAGAATAATCAAGCTATAATCTTTCCTGCGGCACCTGGCTCTGGTAAAAGTACACTTACGGCGTATCTGGCTATGTCTGGCTGGAATTTGTATTCTGATGAAATGGCCATTATCGATTTGGAATCTGGTTTTGTCTCTCCTTTATATCGCCCAGTTTGTTTAAAAAACAACTCCATTGATTTGGTAAAACAATGGTTTCCTGAATCCGTTTTCACATCTACTTGGAAAGATACCCACAAAGGAGATGTTGCCCACTTAAAAGCTTCAAGTTGGAAACAGTACATCCAATGTAAACCAACAGAGATCGTGGCAGTGATATTTCCTAAATTTGTAGCGAATAGTGACCTCAAAATTTATTCGTTGGATCAACTGCAAGCGTTTGAAACTCTGAGTAAAAATGCATTTAATTATGGTGTTCTTGGTAATTTAGGGTTCAAAATGGTGGATAAAATTATCAAACGGGCAGCATTATTTGAGATTGAATTTGGTGAGCTGTGTGATGTACAAGCCTTTTTGTCAGAAGACATTATTAGATGAGTATATTTAGCAACCAACAACTTGCCAGTTTCTTGATAGCGCCAGAGGGTGCAGTTGACCTTCCCCTTGAGCTCTGGGCCAAGTTAATATTAATTTTCCGTGAAAGTAAGTTGCTTGCGAGCTTTTACCATGTCTCAATAGCCAAGGAGTGCTTTGAACTTTATCCTGAATATGCTCAAAAGCATTTATTTGCTGCTTCTATACATGCTTCAAGACAGAAAGCTCAAGTTCTGTTTGAAAGTGAAAGTTTGCGGGTTTTACTTGCTAAAATAGATGTAAACCCCATTTTTCTAAAAGGTGCCAATTATATTTTGCGCAATAGTTTGAATAGCGAAGGACGAATTGTGTCAGATATTGATATATTGGTTAAAAAGGATGAAATAGAAAATGTAGAGTCGGCTCTCAAATCTGCACTTTGGCAGTCCGAAAAACTTTCAGATTATGATGAAAAATACTACCGGAATTGGGCTCACGAAATCCCACCTTTATTTCATGTGCTACGTGAAACTGTACTTGACGTACACCACAATTTTTATTTGCCGATTAGTGGCCGTTCACCCAATGTAATCCTTTTTTCTTCGACTGTTGAAACTGTTGCAGGAGGCTGCCTCGTGTTAGGGAAGGCAGAAACCGTATTACACAGTATTATTCATCTATTTATGAACGAAGACTTCACAAATGCTTTTAGAGATCTATTTGATATTCATTTACTTGTTAACGAATACGAAAGTAGTGAATTTTGGCGAAGCCTTGAAATTTTGGCAAGCAAAACGCAATTTGAGAAAGAATTGTATTATTGTTTAGTTTTACTTATGAATATATTTGGAACACAAGAGCCATCAATTTTCCCTAAATTAAGATCCCGATATAAGTCGTTGTATAGCGATTTTTTCATAAATAAGATTTTGTTTAATGGAATAATGCCACGGCACAGCTTACTTAATAATTACAAAAATAGTACTTCTCGATTTCTTATTTTTATTCGCGGTCACTGGCTTAAGATGCCCATCCATATTTTAATTAGCCACTTAGCCATCAAATCTTATAAGGGCACTTTGGAGTTTCTCTTCGGAAAGTACTTTTTAGATGAGAAGTAAATAACCTTAGTTTGGAACTTAATGTGTTGCTTCATTTACCTTACCTATAATAAAAACAATAGGTTAGTTTGTTCTTGTTTATTTCGCCGCTCATTGATTGTAACCTGTGATGACAGTATCGTGTTTATGAAGATGGGCATGTTGCCCCTTGGTCATGACAAACTGCCGCGCAATAAAAGTGGAGCTTGGTTGTATGGTTTATATTTCATTTGGGGCAAGTTGATAGCTTTAATGCTGTAGCCTCTCAACGTGGTAACGTGATTGTTTCGAGGCTGCATTAACAGTGTATATTAGAGCATATCTTTTAGCTTTGCTCGCATAGCATGCAACAAGGGTTCAGTATAACCACTAGGTTGCTCTTTTCCTTGAAATATCAGTTCATACGCTGCCTGGTAGGCGATTGAGTTTTCTGCATCAGGCGTCATAGCTACATATTCACTATCGCCGGCATTTTGTTTGTCGACTAATTTGGCCATGGTTTGCATTGATTTCTCTACTTGCTCTTTTGATATCACTTCATGCATTAACCAGTTAGCGATATGTTGACTCGATATTCTTAACGTGGCTCTGTCTTCCATTAAACCGACGTTATTAATGTCGGGTACTTTCGAACAGCCAATTCCCTGATTTATCCACCTTACAACGTAACCTAGAATGCCCTGTACGTTATTGTCTAACTCTCGTTGTATTTGCTCAGGTGATAATGCTTCATCGTTGAGTAGCGGGATATCTAACATTTTCTCAAGTAAATTATCCTCATGGATAGCCATCTTTGATCTGATGTCGAAGACACTTTCTTGGTGGTAGTGCAGGGCGTGTAAAGTCGCTGCTGTAGGTGAGGGCACCCATGCGGTATTTGCGCCAGAACGTACGTGGGCTATTTTCGTCTGCATCATGTCAGCCATATTGTCTGGTATGGGCCACATGCCTTTACCTATTTGTGCCTTACCCGACAAACCAGCGTTGATTCCAGTCACCACATTGGATTGTTCATAAGCGTTCAACCACGGTCTGGTTTTGATTGTAGCTTTGGTGGCGAATGCCCCGAGGTGCATTGATGTATGTATTTCGTCTCCGGTGCGGTCTAGGAAACCTGTATTGATGAATACCACTCTATCTTTTGCTGCTTTTATACAGGCTTTTAGGTTCAAACTAGTGCGTCGTTCTTCATCCATTAAACCTATTTTAAGGCTACGTTCGGGTAAATCTAGAACCGCTTCCATTTTGGTAAATAGTAAACTGGCATAGGCAACTTCTTCAGGGCCATGCATTTTAGGCTTAACAATATAAATACTACCAGCTTGGCTATTTTTGAAAGCGCCGTTATCAAGCAAGTCATGTTTAGCGATTAAGCTGGTGATCAGGGCATCCATAATGCCTTCGTAAATAGGTTTGTCATCAAACAGAATGGCATCGGTTGTCATTAAGTGCCCAACGTTGCGGATAAACATCAAACTTCTTCCTGATAGGCTAAAGGATTCTCCGGTTGATGATTGATAGTGTCTGTCTTGATTTAAGGTTCGTGTGATTGCTTTGTTGCCATTGCTGATGATGGCAGCTAAATCACCTTTTATTAAACCTAACCAGTTTTTATAGACTAAGGTTTTGTCGTCTGCGTCGACTGCAGCAACAGAGTCTTCACAATCCATAATAGTAGTCAGCGCTGACTCTAAAAATATATCTTTGATGTTCGCGGTGTCTTGTTGGCCAATCACACTGTGCTGGTCAAATTGAATTTCAACGTGGATATTATTATGCTTAATGAGAATGCAAATAGGCTGTTCGAGAGAGCCCTGAAATCCAACAAATTGCTGCGGGGTTTTTAAGCCAACTTTTGTATTGTTAGCTAAAGTGACGGTCAGTGCTCCTTCATTAATAGCGTAGTCTTTACTGTTGCTATGACTGCCCATTTCTAGTGGCGCAATGATGTCTAACCATTTTCGAGCGTAGTCTATGACTTTTTGGCCTCTAGTCGCATCATAGCCTTTTCCAGTAGCGCGGTGTGATTGCTCAATAATATCAGAGCCATAAACAGCGTCGTATAGACTGCCCCATCTAGCATTGGCTGCATTTAAGGCGAATCTCGCATTGTTTATAGGCACAACTAACTGTGGGCCTGCCATGGCGGCAATCTCAGGATCTACATTTTGAGTGTTGATTTCAAAGTCTTGTGGCGTTGCTTGCAAATAGCCAATTTCAGTCAAAAAGGTTTGGTATTCGTTAACATCGAGAGCATGTCTTGAACGGCAATATTCATCTATTTGTTGTTGTAGATGTTCTCTCTTTTGCAACAAACCTTGATTAATTGACAGCAGCTCTGGCAGCGCGTCTGCAAATTTATCCCAAAGCTCTTCTGCTGACACCTGTACCCCAGGTAAAACATCTTGGGTAATAAACTGTTCGAGTTGTTTGGCAACCTTTAATCTGCCCTTTTGGATGTACTGAACTTGCATAAATCGCTCTCTGGTAATTCTTAATGAACCGATTTTACTCTTTCAGTATTATATCTATTAATTTATGTTGATTATTTCTTTCATTCATTAAAAAAATGAGGGGTTAGGTGGTCAATTCTGTTCCGACTTCTGTAATTAGTCGTCTTAACCAAATATGACCAGCATCATGTTGAAGTAGGGCGCTCCACGCCATTTTTAGGGCAATAGGTGGAATATCAAAGGGAGGTACTACTATTTCGAGCCCAGGATCGTCACTATACATATACGCTGCTTTGGTGGGTAAGGTCGCAATTAAATTTTGTGCCTTAGCCAATTGTAAAGCTACATGGTAGTGACGAGTAAACACCCTAATATCTCGCTTTTTACCAATTTTGGTTAACTCTGCATCTACCCAACCTAGTTTTTGAACTTCATTGGGGTCGATACCAACGCCTACACCAAAACCGGTTTTACTGACCCAAATATGCTTGTGGTCCAGATACTGCTCTAAATTAAAGTTTTTTACTATTGGATTGCTACTATTCACAACGCAAGAAAATGTGTCGTACCACACGACCTTTTGATGAAACGACAAAGGTAATTCTTCAAAACGGTTGATGGCCATATCGACTTTACCTTGTTCAACATCGTGGAAGGTCACGTCACTAGGGGTAATCAAATCAAGAGTAATATTTGGTGCCTGCTTATTTAATCTTCCTATTACTTCTAATAATAAGGTTGATTCTGCGTAATCACTGGCCATGATCCTAAAGGTACGTTCACTTTCAAGGGGATTAAAATCTATATCGGGTTGAATAGTTGTTTCAAGTTTTGATAGTACATCTCGAATAATAGGTTTTAACTCTAAAGCCCTTTTAGTAGGCGTCATTCCGTCACTGGTGCGCACTAACAGTGGGTCTTTAAACAAGTCTCGCAATCTTCTTAGACCATTACTCATAGCAGGTTGCGTAATACTCAATTGGTTTGCGGCTTTTGTTACGCTGCCTTCTCTTAGCAATACATCTAAATAAACCAACAGGTTTAAATCCACTTTGGCAATATTCATGTTTATTATCTCGAACTAAAACTCAATATATATTTAGAATGTTATCAGTATTTTAAATCTTTTCCATAACTTAAATAATACATATAAAACAGTTGGTTATTGAAAATTCTGGGAGGGAAGTTAATTGAGTTTTATTGATTGGTTAAAATTATCATTAGTTTCTTGAATGATGACGATAGCTCACAGCGCATTGCTGAAAGCTATCGATTTAAGTTTACTTACTTGCTATTAGGCAGCATCAAACTGATTCATAGTATTGTCTTCACCTGACGCTTTAAGTGCTTGATCCCCTGAGAAGTATTCTTTATGGTCATCTCCCATATTAGATCCCGCCATAGCTTGATGTTTAACACAGGCAAGGCCTTCTCTGATTTCTTTACGTTGTACACCCTTAACGTAAGCCAACATTCCTTCATCACCAAAATAGCCTTTAGCAAGGTTATCTGTTGATAAAGCCGCTGTATGGTAGGTTGGTAAAGTAATAAGGTGATGGAAAATTCCAGCTTCTCGGGCAGCATCGGCTTGGAAAGTCTTGATTTTTTCATCTGCTTCAAGGGCTAATTCAGAGTCATCATATTTTACTGACATTAGGTCATCTCTAACATAATTGCTGGTGTCTTTACCGGCTTCTGACCACGCATCAAATATTTGCTGACGGAAGTTTAGGGTCCAGTTGAAAGAAGGCGAATTGTTGTACACCAATTTAGCATTAGGGATCTCATTTCTAATTGCTCGCACCATGTCACCGATTTGCCCAACATGGGGTTTTTCTGTTTCTATCCACAAGAGATCCGCACCGTTTTGTAAAGAGGTGACACAGTCAAGTACCACGCGGTCGAAACCAGTGTTTTCTTTAAATTTATACAAACCGTTAGGTAAACGCACAGGTTTAACTAACTTACCATTTTGTTTAAGCACAGAATCGCCGTCTGCGAGCTCTTCAATTGAGGTTACATCGCTAGTATCAAGAAAGGCATTGTATTGCGCGGCTAAATCACCAGCGTTTTGTGAGACAGGAATTTTTTGAGTCAGACCGGCACCAAGAGAGTCGGTACGAGCGACTATCACTCCGTCATCCACACCTAATTCTAAAAAGGCGTAACGCACAGCGTTAATTTTGGCTAAAAAGTCTTCATGTGGCACTGTCACTTTACCATCTTGGTGTCCGCACTGTTTCGCATCAGATACTTGGTTTTCTATTTGAATACAGCAAGCTCCTGCTTCAATCAATTTTTTTGCTAGCAAATAAGTAGCTTCTTCGTTCCCAAATCCAGCATCAATGTCAGCAATAATAGGCACTACATGAGTTTCATAATTATCAATTGAAGCTTGGATTTCTTTAGTATCTCGTCCTTGCTGTTTGGCTTCATCTAATTCTCTAAATAGATCACCAAGCTCACGAGCGTCTGCTTGACGTAAGAAGGTGTAAAGCTCTTCTATCAATGCTGCAACTGTCGTTTTTTCATGCATAGATTGGTCAGGAAGCGGGCCAAACTCAGAACGTAGAGCTGCTACCATCCACCCAGATAAGTACAAGTAACTTTTATCTGTTGTGCCTTGATGTTTTTTAACTGACAACATTTTTTGTTGACCAATGAATCCATGCCAACAACCTAATGATTGGGTATATTGGCTTGCGTCTGCATCATATTCTTGCATGTCTTTACGCATGATTGCTGCGGTGTATTTTGCAATATCTAATCCCGTTTTAAAGCGATTTTGTGCTTTCATGCGGGCAGCATAATCTGGATCGATTGCATTCCAAGTACCAGATTTAGTAGATTTTAGTTCTGCAATCTGTTTAACATCGTTTTGATATTGTGACATTTGAATATTCCTATAACAGTAAGGGAAAAAATAAAACAACCGATAACATGTAGTGGGTTGCTGTTGTTAATCATCCTATATAGGAATTTTTCATATTAATAATCTATATAAAGTATTTTCATCATCACTATGGTGAATGTAGGTCTTAGTAACTAAAGTCTTTATTAGGTAATACTTTTTTCAAGTGTCTACTATTGATATTGTGAGTAGGTGTACTATTAACTGTTTTTTATATTGAATAATTCATTCAGAGAGCTTGCATGTCAGAGTTAATGTCTTCAGTTGATCAGCGTACTAAATTAGTCGGTGAAAATAGACTTGAGTTACTAATGTTCAAAATGGGTACTAGGCACACATTTGCTTTGAATGTATTCAAGATAAAAGAAGTCATAACGATACCTTTCATGAATCAAATTCCTGGTTCTCACCCCAACCTTAAAGGAGTGACTAACTATAGGGGGGCATCCATACCCGTAATTGATCTCCGAGCTGCGATTAAAATGCGCGCTAAAGAGGGGGAGTATGAAGCGGTCAATGTGATCATCACAGAATACAATAGAAGTGTGCAAGGATTCTTAATTGGAGAAGTGATACGTATAATCAACACTTCATGGAGTGATATTCAACCTCCTCCTTCTTCTGCTGGTAAAAATAACTATTTAACTGCTATTACACAAATTGACATTAACGGTGCTATCGAACTTGTTGAAATCATCGATGTAGAAAAAGTGCTGTCGGAAATTGTTGAATACGACACTAGCATTTCTGAAGAAGTGTTAGACAAAGAAGTCGCGGTGCATCTTAAAGGCAAAAAGGTATTAATAGTCGACGATTCGTCAACAGCTCGTTGGCAAATACGAGAAACCCTCAGTCAGTTAGGTCTAGAGATCATAGAACAAAATGATGGGTTAAAGGCCCTCAACCTTCTACGTGGTTGGGCTGATGAAGGCAAAATAGTAACCGATGAAATCTTGATGATGTTTACCGATGCAGAGATGCCGGAAATGGATGGATATCGCTTAACCTCGGAAGTTAGACAAGACCCTCGCATGAGTGATTTATTTATTGCACTAAATACTTCGTTAAGTGGTAGCTTTAACGATGCTATGGTTGAAAAAGTAGGTTGTAATCGGTTTATTTCTAAGTTCCAACCAGACTTGTTAGTCGATGTTGTACAACAGAGAATGCGAGAGTTATTAGACTCTGAAAGTTGATTTTACCCTAATAAAATGGGTTACCTTCACTTTTTGGTAATATATATAATCTACACTTCATTTCCTCTTAATATCTAATATTTAATTCCGCAGAATTATATTTTACTTTTTCATCAATGGAGACCAGATGAAGCAAATAACGATCCTCCTATTAGCCGTGTTATCACACTCTGTAGTCGCTGCTAATACTCCTAAGAATATTATCATGATTGTTGGTGATGGCATGGGCCCAGCGTACACTACCGCCTATCGTATGTATGCTGACGATCCTAGCACTCCTGAAGTAGAACAAACTGTTTTTGACAGGTTGTTGGTTGGTATGTCGAGTACTCATCCTCACAAGGATTCTGGTTTTGTAACAGACTCTGCGGCAGGCGCAACAGCGTTGTCAGCGGGAGTGAAAACTTATAACGGAGCGATTGGTGTTGATGTGAATAAAAAGCCCGTTCAAACGGTTTTAGAATTTGCCAAAATGAAAGGGCTCAAAACCGGTATTGCGGTGACTTCACAGATTAATCACGCCACCCCCGCTAGTTTTGGTGCACACAATGCAAGCCGTCAAAATTATGATCAAATAGCCGACAGTTATTTTGATGAAAGAGCCAACGGGCAATTTGTGTTTGACGTGATGTTAGGAGGTGGTTGGAAGTATTTTATTCGCGAAGATCGCAACTTGGTTGAACAATTTAAGTCAGCTGGATATCAATATATCGATAAAATATCGCAACTAAATTCGTTATCAACAGGTAAGCCTTTGTTAGGATTGTTTGCGGATTCAGGTATGACTTGGGCATTAGACAGTGTGAACAAAATGCGACTACCAGTTCTAACCAAGGCTGCTATCCAACAGCTAGAAAATGATCAAGGGTACTTTTTACTTATAGAAGCAAGTCAAATCGACTGGGCAGGTCACAGTAATGATATAGGCTCAGCTATGGCTGAAATGCATGATCTTGCGGTGACATTGGAATGGTTGGAATATTACATTGCCGGTAACCCTGACACACTGATGGTACTTACAGCCGATCACAGTACCGGAGGGCTCACTATTGGAGCCAACGGTAATTATAGTTGGAAACCTGAGTGGATAAAAAATCTAAAGGCATCACCTACTGAAATAGCTAAACAGTTAGTGTCAGAAAAAAATAAAGGTTTAGTCGCTTCTGATTTATTAGGATTTGCTCTCACACAAGAAGAAGTAAACAGCTTAAACCTTATTGAGTCAAATGAGCCAAAACCTTTTTACAAGACCATTTGTAAAATTTTAGACGAGCGTTCAGACACTGGTTGGACTACTTCTGGTCACACTGGAGTGGATGTACAGATATTTGCTAAGGGAAAGGCCAGCGAACGTTTTAACGGTCATTTGGACAATACTCAAATCGGACAAATTCTGTTTGAGTTGCTGGGCAAGAAATAAAGGTTATTTTAGTCAGGTAAGTTTAGTTAACAATATTAGCTGGTATCTATAAGTGCCAGCTAATATCCTGTTACTTTAGTCAACCTAATTCTCAGCGTGTGAACCTAAAATCATCGTTCCTGCTTCGAGATACAAGCTCGTAACAAGTCGTCTAAATGTCTGCTAAAAAGTGTTCCAAATCTTCGCCAGTTAACTTTTTGATTTGCGAAAAAATGTACCACAAAGCCGTAATTAACATCAGCATACTCGGGATCACGATCACTGGATAACTCAATGCTGTCATCCTGCCCAACTCTTCGGTGTATTCTGTGGTACCTGGTGGGCTCACCAATATCACCTTCGCTAAAATGTAATTTAATGCTGCTGACAAGAAAAATGACGCGGCGACAATATACGAACTAATCGCCATTTTTTTCTCAAATTCGTTACTCTTTCCAGAGTTTTCTAGTGATTGATTGAGATTGTCCCAATTAATTATCTGTTCACTTAAAACAAATACTTTCAACAAAGGTTTACTGGTTTTCTGAGTAAACAACACCGCAACACCAATAATGGCTGGGATAGTGGCTTCTTTAATTGCAATGTATTCGGCGGGTAATTCTAATAAGCTGATGCCGCCAGTTAAGAAAACACTGACAATTCCCAATACTGAAAAAGGATTAATTTTAGAAGTTTGTTTAAGATCCCAAATACCAAAACCTATAGGGAAAATTAGTGCTGCAACAATACTCCATGCAGGTCCTAAATATTCTTCACCGCTGAGGTTTGTTAAAATTAGAACAGGAATTATGATGTTGAACGCTAGGTTGCCTAACAGGCCCGATTGTTTTTGTGGTTTTGAATCTGACATTGATTACCCGTTACCGTTGCTGCAAAATTGCTTAAGCGTATTATATTCGTATTAATCTTCTAGGGCGAAGGTTTTGCCCATAATTTTGCACCAGCTAAG
The DNA here is from genome assembly GCF_018861065.1 of Paraglaciecola arctica. GTDB lineage: Bacteria > Pseudomonadota > Gammaproteobacteria > Enterobacterales > Alteromonadaceae > Paraglaciecola > Paraglaciecola arctica_B. Next base: position 263,865 of record NZ_JAHKQO010000045.1, on the reverse strand, counting down.
CCTACAATAAAACCAAAAAGGTGGGATTCCCAAGAAACAAAAGGAGTTGAGGGGAAAACACCTAGAATCAAACCGCCGTAGAAAAACGCGACTAAAATAGAAATAATCATGAGTTTAAATTTACCGCTTAAAAACCCCGCCAAGACTAGGTAACCAAAATAGCCGTAAATAACACCGCTTGCACCAATATGTGTTGCTGGCCGACCAAATAGCCACACCAACAATCCAGTTATCACAACTATCCACAAGGTTATTTGCATGAAGCGTTTCAATCCATACTGCAGCAATAGAAAACTGAATATGCATAACGGAATAATATTCGAAAAATAGTGCTGTAAACTACCGTGTAAAAACGGGCCTAAAATGATGCCCCTAAGTCCAGGGACATAACGTGGAATATTTCCTAGATGATTAAGCACTCTTCCCGAAAGAAAATTCACTACTTCTATGGCAGTGAACACCAAAATTATCACTAATACTAAGCGAACTTGTTGTTTGGTATTTGAAGCTTTGTTTATTGATTGAATCATCTAAATTAAACTGCGTTTAAAACATTGGAGAATAGTGTGGCCGATATATTCTGCAAAAGTCATGTCAAATTGTCACAAAATAATATGCGGTAAATAACGTGACATATCTTGGGTGATAGGGGATGAATCTTCTCGTAACGAAATTCCAGCGGCTTGATCATCCACTAGCCATGAACCAATTAATGTATGATTATTTCCAAATTGTGGCAGGGGATAATAAGCTTGGTAAATAAAGCCTTCTTCACCATATGGGCCGTCGGCGTGTAATACCGTTTTACCTTTATCAATTACGCTAATATTGGCACCTTCTCGAGAAAAGATAGGTTTTTTCACTAGTTTGGTTTCTTTAGCTTGGTTTAATTCATCTTCAAAATAAGCCGCCAATAAATTCGGATGATTGGGAAATAGTCTCCACAGCATAGGCATTAAGGCTTTATTAGATAAAATCGACTTCCAGATAGGCTCAAGCCAATTCACACAAGCTTTTTCTATCGATTCTCCAAACTCTTCCCTTTGCATAAATTCCCACGGATAAAGCTTAAACAAAGTTTCAATTTTATGGTTTTGCAAATCACTAAAACTGCCACATTCAGCCAGGCCAATATCTTCTATAAATACAAAGTCACTTTGTAACCCTGATTCCTTGGCGCAGTCTTGTAAATACTGCACAGTGCCGCGGTCTTCATCAGTATCTTGGCAACAGGCAAAATGCATCTGGTCAATATCGTAGTGTTTGGCAATAGTGGCTAACCTGTGTACGAGTTTTTCTTGTAGCGAGTTAAACTGATCTGCTTGTTTAGCTATTTTTCCTCCATTGACTTGTTCTTCTAACCATAACCATTGCCAGAATCCTGATTCATACAATGATGTGGGAGTATCAGCATTATTTTCGTATAATTTGGCCGGGCCTTTACCATGATAAGCAAAGTCTAAGCGGGAATAGAGACTGGGGTCTCGCTTATGCCAAGAATCAGCTATTTGTTGCCAAAAAAGTTCTGGAATTTGAAATTTTTCTAGTAATTCCTGAGAGTTCACAACTTTATCTACTACCTCTAAACACATCTGCTGAATTTCTTCAGTGGGTGCTTCTAGGTCGTCTTCAATTTGTTGTAGAGAAAATTGATAATAAGCCGACTCATCCCAATAAGCTTCACCATACATAGTATGAAATTTAAAGCCGAATTCCTCGGCTTTTCTTTTCCAATTGGCACGTTCGGGTATAGAGACTCTTAACATAGATGGCGTGCTATAAAACGTCTAAAACAGGGGTTAACCACCCCAACCACCTTTTTTAGAGCTACTGCCCCAACTTGATTTAGCTCTTACACTACTACCAAAACCGCCTCGACTCATAGTTTTAGTCACTGTAGGTTTAGGTTTTAGGGCTTTTTCATTCACTCGCATATTTCGGGTACGTTGGTCACCAAAATCGTAACCATCAGCGCCTATCCATCTGTTTCGATAGGGTGAGTACCGAGAATACGAAGTGAACATTGGTTGCGAGTAATACCCTCGAGGCGACATAATATTGCTTAGCATGTAGCCCGCCATAAATGGCATGAAAAAAGAGCCTGAATCCCGTTGTACCACTCTACATTGGTTGTTACCGAACTCGGATTCACAATCACTTTGAGTGTTGTATTTGGGGCCAGTTCGCTCAGCTTCTAGTAAAGCTTCTTCGTAGGCGGTTTTGCATTGTTCTGCAAACTCTGGGTTAGCATTAGTACACTCATCTACGTTTGTAAATACAGTGGCTTCTTGTTCGTCTCCACAAGCTGAAAGAAAGATTGCGGCAACGCCTAGTGCTAATGGTTTAACACTAAAACTTTTTCGCATATTGCTCAGATTGATCGACTTTGAACGCTTAATTTTGTGGGATTGCATAGGGCTCTCCTAATAACTCATACAAGCAGCGTTAAGCAGCCCAACAGAAATAGAAACGGCCGCTAAAATTGTCCCTGCAGAGATTTCATTTTTGTCAATTCTATCGGCAATTTTGGGCATAAAGGTAAAACGCAATAATGCAAAAGCTAGGGACTGAGCTATGATTGCCACTACCCCCCAAACAACAAAATCAATCAAAAACTCTGAATTAGCAACAGCTCCGGCTAAGGCAATACTAAAACCTATCATGGCGCCACCAAATCCTATAGCGGCGGCTTGATTTTTGTGGACCTTAACCAATGCCCACTCATCGTGGGGAGTGACAAAGGCGTACACCACTTTAAACACAAATAACAACAAGATTGAAACTACAAAATACAGCGCAAAGTTTCCCAAGCCTGATATTGAATTTAATATTGCGTCCATTATTTTTCCTTTTTTATTAGGTTGTATTTATTTGAGTCAATAATATCAATTAATTGTTAGCCATTAATCGTTATATCTGCTTGTCCAATATTAAAGCCAGTACTGATCACTAAGCACCGGTCAAAATTGTTATTCACTAATTTTTCTTCCGCCGTCACTAATAACGTTTCCGTTTCGTCTCCGTCAAGTTGACGTTCATATAACATCACAAATTGATCGGTTTCGCTGGTATCACCATCTTGTTCGTAGGTCTTTTCTGTCATTGCCACTGGAGGGGATACGTCACCTACTGCATCCCATACTCGCTGGTATTGCGCATCTTCAAGTTGATAGCTGGGTTTGGATATACCCGATGCGATGGTTTGTTTCCATTGCGCCTCTGTACCTATGGTTTTAGTTTCGTAAAAGTACCATAGCTTGACATCTGTAATGTGATTTTCGGTTTCTCCACCATCTAATATTACCTGTAAAAATGCATCGTCATCTGTGTAAAAGCGCAATATTTTGCCGCCGGTATCTAAATTTACTTCACCTACAGCTTGGATCAGGTGTTGGCTCGCGGCTTCTTCAATCATTAACTCAGGTTCAATTAAACGCAGTTTAAGTGGATCGAGTTCAAATGAACCTCCTAAGTACAAACCCATAATTTCGGGTGCTTTAGGTTTTGTGTGGGTTTCTTTCTTACCAAATAATTTACTAAACATTTGCGCGCCTATTTAATTATCTACAAAATCATCCCATTGAAATTTGATTATTCGCTCATCCGCAATATAAAAAATCTTATCACCGGGGGAGAGCATTAAATCTAAATCTGGATTAACTTGAATATTTAACTTGTCGTCTGCTTTGACCATACCTATCAAAGTAGCGCGATATTTACGTTTAAGTGTTTCAAAAATATGTTCAATTTTTAATGGTGGAATATGCGCAGGAATGCTAACCGAGTATTGTGCCTGTCCATGGTTAATATCTAAAAGATCATGATGTAACAAACTTGAACCAGGATCAAACGCCGATTTAGCTAACATCTCTACGGCAACACTTGGAGTACATTCAACATTAGGACAGTGTTTCTGTAATAGTCCTACTAAACTTTCATCGTTGAAATAGGCTACCATTTGTGCACTTGGATTACGCTGGCTGCAGTATAAAGCCGTAGTCATAGTAAGATCATCTTCTGGATTATCCATTAAAACAACACTTGCTTTGTCTACACAAGCCCTATCCATATCTGAGTCGTTACTAAAAGTAGAAACTTTGACAAATTCAATTTGGCCGGGTAATGGATTAATGATATCTGCCCTTACACATAGCACTATTGCTGGATCGTTTTCAAAGGAAGTGCGTTCTCGAATTAACAACTCTAATAATCGTATAGTGCGATGACCATTCCAACCCAGCACAAGAATATGATCTTCAATATTTAAACTTTTCAAACCTCTTGCTCCTTTTTGCCACTGATTCGATACCCAATTCGCAATACGCCCTAAAACAAGGGCAAAAATACTTAGACCTAATGGAATAATGTAAAAGGAAACTAAGTATTTACCGGCAGTTGTGCTAGGAGATAAGTCACCATAGCCAACGGTTGAGCCTGTAACGACTAACCAATAAATAAAATCTACGGAATTTGTTAAGGAATCTTCACCTACCAGACTCAACAAGATCCAACTTGTTAATCCGTAAAAAAGAAGCGCCAGTACAATACTGTACCAGCGCATCTCGGCAAACACTCGACTCAACATCTTGCGTATTCTAATAAACATCAATTGCCTTATTTAACTTAAAAAGCCAATAATCTATTTGCCTAATATTCGGCTTAATTCATCATCTGCAGATGCACTTCCACTTCCACCTGCTATACCAGCTTCTGCTAAACGTTTACTTAAATCGTCACTCGACTCTTCAGTAGCAAGTTCTTCAGCCGCTTGCAATTCAGCATTACGTAAGTTTTGTTTATCTTGGATTCTGGATAATGATTCAGTTGCGGTTTTCATTTTACTGTTAGCACCTAAATGTCTAGATGACACAGCTACCTGAGCTTTTTGAACTGATTCAGTGGCCTTTACCATATCAACTTGTTGCTCTAAACGCTTCAAGTTTGATTTAGCTTGGCTGATATTCGCAGCAAGTTGTTTTTCTGACTGCTTAAACTGATCAAGGTACTTTTGTTCGCCTTCTTGTTCAGCACGTAAATCACCGACTTTTTGCGCACAATCTAGGGCTAACTGACGATCGGTATCCACGGCCTTACGTGCATGAGCTTCGTATTGTTCAATAGAAGCTTGTAAACTATCTACTTTTTGCTGAGCAAGTTTACACTTAGCTAAAATTTGAGTTCTGGCGTGATCAGACTTACGTAACTCGTCTTTAGCTTCACGAATTTCTTGCTCAAGAATACGAATTGCCTGACTATCGGCAACAGATTGTGCTGCTTCAGTTGCGCCGCCTTTTACTGCGGTGATTAATTTTCTCCAAACTGACATATTAACTCTCCTCGGTTACTGCAAGTGATCTTGATAAGCGTCTAAAAATGCTTCTACATTTTGAAACAGAGTAGCTAGTTCAATCATAACGCTCTCAGCTTTTGACTGTGAACTCAACGAACCAAACGCCGTGTAATACTCTTCACCCGCGACTTGCGAAATTCCTACCGTTGTCAATGGGAATAGCATGTGGGTTTTTAAAATTTCTTCGTTCAGTAGCGCGCAATCTTTGACTTCGTTCTTGGCAAACAATAGTGTTTCAACCAAAATCTGTTCACCACTAATGGCTAACCAAGCGTCGATTCCATCGCTATTTGCTACTAATAAACAATTTTCTTCTTTAGTCACAACCAAATCTTGGTTGTTTGATAAAAGGGTCTCAAGTTGGTTAAGATCCCAAGTCATGGCTACTCTCCTGTAAGGCTAATGACTAATGTGTAATTCAAAGATGATAGCCATCAGTGATATTACGTGTCACAGTTTAGTCAGTTTAAAGTTAATATGTCAAATTATATTTTCAACATTTGATATTTATATGTTTTAAATGTAAATTATAATTCACGTTTGGTTATTTGGTAAAAGCTAATATTATGTCCAAAAATAATGATAGAACAACTGACAACACAGTACCATCACTAGCTGCTGATTGGCGACAACTGGTTCAGCGTCTGCTTAAGGCTGAAATGTCGAAACGAGGTACTAAGTATCAAGACCTCAGCGACAGACTATCTAATATAGGCATACATCAAAGCGCAGACAACCTAAGAAATAAAGTCAACAAGGGGATAATGGGGGCAGATTTGTTGTTACAAATCATGTACGTGCTGAATATGCGTAAGATTGAGCGTGATGAAATTATTGAAATATTTACCGATTTAGGTAGCCCTTTGGAATAAATAGATACTCAAAATATCTTTTGAATTTGAAATTAGTTTCATATGACTAGGAATTGAACTGCCAACATAAAGAAGAAAACTATTAACTCTCCTCCAGTTACAGGTGTAAATCGCACCAGCTCGGTCGCTAATTTTAAGTTTTAAGCAAAAAAAAGCCCAGTGCATCTAGTCAATGCACTGGGCGAAGAACAGTTTGGGAGAAAACGTCAATAATCTAACTGTGGGGTAATGATAATTCAGTGGAATTTATGTGCAATATAATTAGGGTATACATACTTGATTGCAGGTATTAAAAAAGATACGTAAAATGCGCTGCAAATAATGTTGAGACTACTATGAAACTATCCGATTTCCATTTCGATCTGCCAGAAAACCTAATCGCCCGTTATCCTACTGAGAAGCGTAGTAGCAGCCGTTTGATGCATCTTAACGGTAACAATGGCGTGGTTTCACATAAAAAATTTGCTGAAATAGTCGACCTAATTGAACAAGGTGATTTGCTTATTTTCAATAATACCCGAGTCATTCCAGCAAGGCTACTAGGCCAAAAAGAGTCTGGTGGAAAAGTCGAAGTGTTAATTGAAAGGGTATTAGATGAACATCGAGTTTTAGCGCATGTGCGAGCTAGCAAATCTCCGAAAGTAGACAGTAAGCTGATTTTAGAAGGCTCCGTAGAAGTAGAAATGGTGGCCCGACAAGGAGCCTTATTTGAGTTGAGATTTTTGAGTGAAGAGCCGGTTTTAAGTTTGCTAGAGCAATATGGTCATATGCCTTTGCCACCTTACATTGATAGACCTGACGAAGACTCAGATAAAGAGCGGTATCAAACTGTTTATAACCGCGTCCCAGGTGCTGTTGCTGCTCCTACCGCTGGATTGCATTTTGATGATGACATTTTGCAGAAACTTAAAGACAAAGGTGTGCAATCGGAATTTGTTACACTGCATGTTGGCGCAGGTACATTTCAACCGGTTCGTGTAGATAATATTCTTGAACACCAAATGCATTCAGAGTACGCAGAAGTTTCACCACAAGTTGTAGAGGCTATTTTGGCCACAAAAGCAGCGGGAAAGCGAGTCATCGCAGTGGGTACTACATCGGTCCGTTCAATCGAATCTGCAGCCCAAGCGTCGTTAAAGGCTTGCACACAATTAAGCCCTTTCTTCTCGGATACGGATATTTTTATTTACCCCGGCTACGAATTCCAATTAGTTGACGCCATGTTAACCAACTTCCATTTATCGGAATCTACTTTGTTAATGTTAGTCAGCGCGTTTTGTGGCAAAGCAAATATCGAAAATGCATATCAACAAGCTATAGAACAACAATATCGATTTTTTAGCTACGGTGATGCAATGTTTTTGGAGAAGCAAAATAGTTAATGTATTTATTCGATTTGGTCGCAACATTTGACGTAAGTTTCAATAAGAATACGTCTGAGGATTAGGTCGAATATAAAAGTATTACGTATTGATAGAATCATAAAACATCGATAACAAAGTTGTGCACTAGTAGATAGGTTCGAGCTCCTCTTAAGCTCCGATATTTTCGGAATGTTAAGGTGTTTTGTGTCAGTTATTTTTACACCTTATCTAGTTTTTCAATTTTGAACTCCAGCCAACTACCTCTAACATTTTGATCATTAAATAGATTTATTTACCGGAATAGAATTTGCGTAATTTTCTTCGCCATTCACAAACGCCAGTGAGAATGGTGTTCGAGTACAGTAATATCAAATTTAACCTTCAGAAAATGCTTTTACTTAGTGTTGTTTTAACTGAGGACTACAAAACCGGAGAACTATGATGTTCAGAAAAAAAGTAGTTTTATCTTTATACAGCAGTTTGTTTTTATTTTTTAGTTATACGCACTCGGCCAGTGGGAACTTGTTAACTGATCCCGACGGACTAAACGTTAGTTTATATAGTGATGGCTTCCTTAGCGATAATGAATTCGGCCCAATAAGTGTCACTATGGGCTATGAACCAGTATCCGATGGCAATATTTTACCTGCTGGAATGAATGATGGTTCTGAAATGGAAGTCAGCTTTTTCGCCAATTCAATTTCGTTTGTGCAGGAAGTGACAACTGGTTTACCTGATCCAATTATCACCTTGGGTTGGACCATGACTATAGATGATATAGATTGGCCAGCCGGGCACGAAATTGTATCGGTAGGCATTATTTCTAGTACCTATTTGACTAATTTCTCGGTAGATTTTACCGCAAATACTTTGATTGTTCGTTACGATGGCGGTGACGCTATTGACACCGGTGATCTATGGCAAGGCGCTATTACTTTTGCTACTGAACAAACAGATGTTGCAGTTCCTCCAATATTGAGTCTAATATTGTTGGGCTGTTTAGGAGTGTGTTCTAGACGAGCTGTTAACTAAGCTTTGCTAGGCCTCTAAACTTGGCGGACTGGCAAGTGTTACCAGTCCGATATTTCTGGAAAATAGTGGGTATGATTTAAAGCTTATAAATCAAACTCGTTAATTGAAGCTTCAAGTTTCAATTGCAAGGACACTAGTCATCGTTCTACAACCATAATTCTTTTTTCTTAAATATGTTATCTAGAACTTTATTTCTTGTGCAGGGAGAGCGAGTCTATTCAAGCTCTCAAATTGTTATTGTTGTCGGGCATTATTCACTAGATGGTGATTGTTTAGCATCAAAATAGTTTCCTACACAAGGGCCCACACTAAAGGCGTACCCTAAAACAGAGTCATCTTTGGTGACCAGTAAAATCAAATTTTCATCTATGGGTAAACTGCGCTGTTCGGGGCGTTTTACACAGGCTGATTTTGGATAGGTTTCAAAATGATAAATAAATCCTGCAATGACATTGTCTAGCCATTTTATCTTGCCGCTTTCATCGACAGGTAGAATAAATTGGTTTCTATTTAATGTGAGTTTGATATTTTTCGATTCAGACTCACTCAATACTATTTTATCGTCAATTTTATGACCCGTTTCGTCTAGTGAATTAGCATCCTCTGATGACTCTTCTTTGATCAGTGCCATAGGCTGATCAAATAATTCGATTTGTTCAGCGTATGGAACTGCAATATAGAAAATCGACATAATGACATAAGGTATCAATACCAGTCGCAATATCATGGTCACAATAACAAATACTCTGTCTTCCCAATGTACCCTAACTTTGATTTTTACCAGACGTAATAACACACCGACGATTAGCCAAAGGTTTCCTGCTACCAAAGCGACAGAAAAAAACATAATGGAGCTCATTAGCAACCAAAACGGCAGCATAATTAAAGTGGCAAAGCCTAAGGTGAAAACAAAAGGGCCAGGTTCGATACCAGTGATAATATTGATTTTAAGTGCTGAAATAGCGAAAGCAAAATTGGCAGTCGCAGCGTACAAAACTAAAACAAGGCCTTTACCTAACATGTGCTCCCAGGTACGAATAAATACGTGCCAAAGCTCTCTAACAAGTCCTATACCGGCTATCGTTCCAACCCACAACAATCCAGTATCTTTTTGGATATCTTCATCTGCATGGATCATTAACATTAAAAATGCGAAAAAGTACATCCATTGCGAAAGTGTTAATTGTGAAAACCTAGAACGCAGAGTAGGGATAATTTGTTTAGGCGAACGCAGCCAAAATTTCTTCGAAAAAAACTGATTGCTCTTCGTTTGTGGTGTTTCTTCAGTGTTGTCGAAGTGCTGTAACTTATTGTTTGACAAATAACTATACCGAATTTGAGAGTGAGTGATGCACCGAATGGCGTTAATATAATCGATTTTTAATCAGTATGTTAGTAGCGAATCAAAACGTACTCATTGCACACAATTCTAAAGGGGGAGGTTGAGCGCTAGGGCTTTCAAAGGGTACTAATTAACGATTAATCAGTAGTGGTTCATTTCAGTTATCAAATCATGCTCAAATTATCGTTGATATGTTTTTAAACCTTAAGCCGATTCGTATATAATCTCGCATCGTTTTTAAGCAGGGCTTGTAAATTTGAGTATAGCGTTTAGTCGCTTTGCATTCTTTTTTGCAATCTAATTTCGCCATCGGACTGTTTTCCGGTAAGCAGAGATAAATAAATGAAATTTGAATTAGATAATACAGATGGCAAGGCGCGCCGAGGCCGTTTGATTTTTGACCGCGGAGTAGTAGAAACTCCAGCGTTTATGCCAGTAGGTACCTACGGTACGGTTAAAGGAATGACACCCGAAGAATTAGATGAAACAGGTGCTCACATCTGTTTAGGCAATACCTTCCATTTAATGTTGCGTCCAGGTACCGAAATCATCAAACAACATGGTGATTTGCATGATTTTATGCATTGGGATAAACCTATTCTGACTGATTCTGGTGGTTTCCAAGTATTCAGTTTGGGTGATTTACGTAAGATAACTGAAGAAGGTGTGACCTTCCGCTCGCCAATAAATGGCGAAAAAATTCTTCTTACACCAGAAAAGTCTATGCAAGTGCAACGTGATTTAGGTTCTGATATCGTGATGATCTTTGACGAATGTACACCTTATCCGGCTACTGAGAGCGAAGCACGGGTTTCTATGGAATTATCACTTCGTTGGGCTAAGCGCAGCAAAGCGGAGCACGGCGACAACCCTTCTGCATTGTTTGGCATTATTCAAGGTGGTATGTACGAAGGATTGCGCGACGTATCTTTGGCAGGACTAGAGGATATTGGATTTGATGGTTATGCCATTGGTGGCTTGTCTGTAGGTGAGCCAAAAGAGGAAATGATCAAAGTACTGGATCATACCACTGACCAGATTCCAGCAGATAAACCTCGTTATCTAATGGGGGTAGGAAAACCAGAAGATATAGTGGAAGCTGTGCGACGTGGCATTGATATGTTTGATTGTGTTATGCCTACTCGAAATGCCCGTAATGGTCACATGTTTGTTACCAATGGGGTGGTTAAAATTCGCAATGCCGTGCATAAAACCGATACCGGTCCATTAGATGAAAAATGTGATTGTTACACTTGTAAAAACTATTCTCGGTCATACTTACATCACTTGGATAAATGTAATGAGATACTAGGTGCACGTTTAAATACTATCCATAACCTGCGTTATTACCAGCGTGTTATGCAAGGTTTGCGGGATGCTATTGCTGCAAATGAACTTGATAAGTTTGTTACTGAATTTTACACACAAAAAGACTTACCAGTGCCTCAGTTACAAGACTAACTGGCACTAATACAATTAAAATTTACAAAAATTAGGGGAAATTATGAGTTTATTTATATCCAATGCGTATGCACAAGATGCAGGCGGAGCTGCTGGTGGTGGGTTTGAAATGTTAATCATGCTGGGCGTGTTTGGTTTGATTTTTTATTTTATGCTTTATCGTCCGCAAGCTAAACGTGTTAAAGATCACAAAAACTTGGTTTCATCGCTAGGCAAAGGTGATGAAGTGTTAACACAAGGCGGCATGGTTGGGAAAATTGTTAAAGTGACCGAAGAAAAAGATTTTATTGAAATTGCTTTAAACGACAGCACTAACATAGTCATTCAAAAATCTGCCGTGTCTGCAGTTTTGCCTAAAGGCACTATGAAGGCCATCTAAACATAGATAGCGATAGGGGCTCAGCGGCCCCTTTTTATTGTAAGATTGGAAGGAAATTCTTGTGTTAAATCAAACTCCGCTATGGAAGTACCTATTGGTGATCGTAGTGATCGGCCTTTGTGCTTTATATGCTTCGCCGAATTTGTATGGTGAAGATCATGCCGTGCAAATATCAGCGGGTAAAAATGCTGTTATCAATGCTGAAGTTGTCGATAAAGTCACAGCTGAATTGGCAACTGCAAATATATCGAGTAAAAGTATAGTCATCGAAAACGACCAAATTCTTGTGCGTTTGAATGATTCTGATAGCCAACTTATGGCTCGCGAAAAAATTGAAAAATCCTTAGGTGATGATTATTTTGTAGCGATGAACTTAGCCCCTGACACACCTGCTTGGTTAGAAGGTTTAGGTGGTACTCCGATGAAGCTTGGTCTTGACTTGCGTGGTGGTGTGCACTTTCTAATGGAAGTGGATATGAAATCGGCTTTATCTAAAAATCTGCAAGATATGGTAGGCGATTTTCGTACTGCATTGCGCCAAGAAGGTATTCGTTATCGCACTGTGAAGCAAGTAGATGACGGGGTAGAAATTTATTTTCGCGACCAAGAAACCCTAGATTCAGCCGAGTTCTTCCTTAAAAATAGAAACCGTGATTTAGTCTTTGTTGAAAGAAACGATTTAGTTATTTTTGCGAGTATGTCGGACCAAAAACTAGCTGAAACTCGTGATTATGCTGTAAAACAAAATATCACCATTATTCGTAACCGTGTGAACCAACTAGGGGTCGCCGAGCCGACAGTACAAAAGCAAGGCCCAGACCGTATTGTGGTGCAATTGCCGGGTATTCAAGATACCGCAAAAGCAAAAGAAATTTTGAACGCAACAGCAACCCTTGAATATCGTGAAGTCGATTTAGATCATGACGTGCGTGACGCGGTAAATGGCCGTGTGCCTGCAGGTTCCGAATTGTTGCCTTATGAAAAAGGTGGTCCGCAACTACTTAAAAAGAAAGTGATAGTAGCGGGTAGCTCCATAATCGATGCCAACAGTGGTGTTGATCAGTATGGCATGCCAAAAGTCTCTATTTCCCTTGATTCTAAAGGTGGAGCTAAGATGCTTAACTTCACTAAACGCGCCGTGGGTAAACCAATGGCAGTGGTGTTTATTGAATTTAAAGCCACTGGTGAACGCGACAAAGATGACAAACTAATTTTTGAAGAAGAAAGACGTGTCATTAGTGTGGCAACTATTAACGGTGTATTTGGTAATCAATTTGAAACCACTGGGTTAGATTCACCTCAAGAAGCATACGATTTAGCATTGTTATTACGAGCTGGGGCGTTAATCGCACCTATTCAAATCATCGAAGAACGTACAGTGGGACCCAGTCTAGGGCAAGAAAATATCGACCTAGGCACCAAAGCTATTGTTTATGGTTTCATTGCCGTTCTCATATTTATGCTGGTCTATTACAAAAAGTTTGGTTTGGTGGCCAATGTGGCGCTGACTCTAAACTTAGTGATGATCATTGGTATTATGTCAATGATTCCAGGAGCAACGCTAACTTTGCCTGGTATGGCAGGTATAGTACTAACTGTTGGTATGGCAGTAGATGCTAACGTCTTGATATTCGAGCGAATACGAGAAGAACTTAACGATGGGCGTAGTCCGCAACAAGCCATTCATCATGGTTACGACAGTGCATTTTCAACTATTTTAGATGCTAACATCACTACTTTCTTAGTAGGTTTAATTTTGTTTGCGGTCGGTACCGGACCAATTAAGGGGTTTTCTATTACCCTAATGATTGGGATCATCACTTCAATGTTCACGGCTATCATTGTGACTCGTGTCATCGTTAATGCATGGTGGGGCGGTAAACGTCTGACCAAGTTGTCAATTTAGGAGCGCCAACATGCAAATATTAAAAATGAAAGAAACCGTCGCCTTCATGACGCTGAGAAAACCAGCGGCCATTTTGTCGATTTTGTTACTAATAGGCTCTCTGACATCCTTAGCAATTAACCAATTGAACTGGGGCCTTGATTTTACTGGTGGGACTCAAATTGAAGTGGGGTATGCAAATACCGCTGATTTAGAACAGATCCGCAAACAACTTGAAGCGTCGGATTTTAAGGATGCCGTAGTTCAAAATTTTGGTAGCAGCCAAGATGTGTTGATCCGCTTAGCTTCTCGTGAAGGAGTGAAACCTTCTGAGTTAGGAGACGCGGCTATCAAAGTATTGCAAGAGGCTGACAGCAGTGCAGAAATGCGCGGCAGTTCTTTTGTAAGCTCCAGTGTCGGTGATGAACTCACTGAACAAGGCGGATTGGCGATGTTGGTGGCGTTAATTTGTATCCTTATCTATGTCGCTCTGCGTTTTGAATGGCGCTTTGCGTTAGGTTCGGTAGCGGCCCTAACTCATGATGTAATCATCACTTTGGGATTGTTTTCAATCTTGCAGTTAGAATTTGATTTGACTGTACTGGCAGCGGTGTTAGCAGTGATTGGTTATTCATTGAACGATACAATAGTGGTGTGTGACCGTATTCGTGAAAACTTCCGCAAAATACGTAAAGGTGATTCAGAAGAGATTATTAATATTTCTCTGACCCAGACACTTAACCGAACCATCATTACCTCTTTGACCACTATTTTAGTTTTGCTTGCTTTGTTTTTTGTTGGCGGTGCAACTATTCATGGTTTTGCGACAGCTTTGCTGTTTGGGGTAGTAATAGGCACCTATTCTTCAATTTATGTGGCTAGCTTAGTGGCTTTGACGTTAGGTATCAGTAAAGAAGATTTGATGCCTACTGAAATTGAAAAAGAAGGGGCGGACCAAGACGCGGTAATTTAGGTTACTTTGGTTCAAACTATTTAACCACACAAAAACCATATGCGCTAAGGCGCAGAACAAAAGCACTACATCATTGGTGTTTTTTGTTCTGCGCTTTGTTGTATTGGGTGGTCGATAATATTCCCTTTTAAAACACACTTTCTAACAGTCTTTATCACCACTGGTGGTCATTAATAGGGTATATTTTGATGCATCAGATTTTTAAAATTATAACATCAGGAATTTTTATGACTTCAACGACCCGACGCCAGTTTGCATGGGCTTTTTGGATCAGCGCAAGTATATTATTGAATGCTTGTGGTTCAACTGACACTGCTAAGTCTTTGGTCATGTCGGCACAACCTGACCCACAAAGTGAAATTGTAAAAAGTCCCATCGATAATCGAGAATATGCCGCAATTGTATTGGATAACCAACTTGAGGTGATGTTGGTATCAGATCCTAGTATTGAAAAGTCAGCGGCCGCGTTAAGTGTGGCTGTAGGGTCATTACAAGAACCTAAAGAGTTTGGTGGCTTAGCACATTATTTAGAGCATATGTTGTTCTTAGGCACCAAAAGTTACCCTACAGTGGGCGATTATAGTGAATTTATAAGTCGTAATGGCGGTAGTCAAAACGCCTATACAGAGCTTGATCATACCAATTATATGGTGGCAGTAAATAACGACGCTTATGATGAAGCGTTATCGCGTTTTAGCGGCTTTTTCTATGAAGCCATTTTAGACGAAAGTTATGCGGATAAAGAGCGAAACGCTGTGCATTCCGAGTGGACCATGAAAAGCCCTAACGATTGGGTGATTTTACAACAACTTAATGGCACTACTTTAAATCCCGAACACCCCATTTCGCAGTTTAATTGGGGCAATTTAGACTCCCTAGTTGATAAAGAAAACAACAAATTACAAACTGCCTTAGTTGCTATGTACAACAAATATTATTCTGCCAACCTAATGAAAGCAGCAATGGTCAGTCATTTGCCAATCGAAGAAATGAAAAAATTGGCTCAAGCACATTTTAGCAAGATCCCAAATAAAAACACTCCTAGACCTCAAATGACAGTTTCGGTAGCTAAACCTGAACATTTAAAGAAAGTTGTGCATTACATTCCGCAAACTGACATGAAACAGTTACGTATAAATTTTGTAATTAAAAACAATGCTCAGCAATTTGCGGTTAAACCCAATGGCTATGTGAATTATTTGCTTGCCAATGAAATGCCCGGCACTTTAGCATCAGTTTTAAGGGATGCAGGGTTAAGTGAAGCAGTATATTCAAATTTTGATGCCAACGAATATGGTAATGCTGGTAGTTTTACTTTGTACATCGATTTAACTGAAACCGGCGTACAAAATCGCGACAAGGTAATGGGCGCCGTTGTTAAATACTTAGCATTGTTACGACAAGATGGCGTAAACCCTCGCTACTTCAAAGAAATCAAACAGTCACTTAGTAATAGTTTTCGTTTCAAAGAAAAAACCAATGACTACAGTTACGCCATGAAAATTGCCGCCAATCTGCAACACATTCCGGCGGAGTATGTATTGAGCAGTGCTTATGAGTACCAGCGTTTTAATCCAGTAGTTATCCAAGACGTACTCGATCAGCTCACTTTAGACAATGCGCGAATCTTCTATATAGATAAGCAGCAGCAAGGCGAGCGAGAAATGGAGTACTTTGCTGGTAAATTCAGTGTGCATGATATCAATTCTGAACTAGAGCAAAAGTGGCAAAAACTGTCTCAACAATTTGCGCTAACGCTGCCACGAGCTAACAGTCTAATGCCCGAAAGTTTTGATTTAGTGGATGCTAAATATACTGATAAGCCTCAGCAACTTGTGGCAGAAAAAGGTCACTCTGTTCACTTAGGTCATTCAGCTTTATTTCAACAGCCAAAGGGGAGGATGACCCTTGACCTAAATACGGGATTAACCAAAACAACGGCGAAGAATCATGTTTTAGCTAGTTTATTAGGCAGAGGATTAGGGCAAAAACTAACAGAACTGCAATCCGAAGCGGGGGCTGCAGGTATGGGATTAAACACCAGCTTATCGAACGGCTTGTCGATAACCACCAGTGGTTTTACGGATAAACAAGGCCTACTTATAACGCGAGCATTTAATGAAATATTAAACTTAGATATTAGCGAGAGTGAATTAGCTAACCTAAAAGCGAGTTTTAAGTCAGATATTGAAAGCAGTAAACGGCAGATTCTTCTTAATCAGTTATTTCCTAAATTTAGCCGAGTATCGAAGTTAGATGCATTTAGTGATGAAGCATTGCTCGCTGAAGTCGATTCAATCGTACCCGCTGATATTAAGTTATTCAGAGACCAACTACTTAAGCAAGCAAACTTGAGAGTCTTTGCTTTTGGAAATTATTCTGAGCAGCAAGTACTAGCATTCTCTAACTTGGTTTTGAAGCATCTTCCTGAAGGTCGAGAAATAGCCGATGTGTATCAAACTCCTTTATTGGAAGTCGCTCCCGGAACAATCTATAACTGGCAAGAAGACGTAGCAATGACCGATATAGGTTTGATTGATGCCCACTTGGCTCCCCGAAATGATGCGGATCTGGCTGCAGCTAGAGTGTTATCACAAATTATTCGACCCGCTTTATTTAAGCAAATAAGAACAGAGGAACAACTGGCATACGCAGTAGGTTTTTTTGGTCAAACCTTTAGAGATCAGATGTTAGTGGCCTACTACATTCAGTCTCCAGCTAAAGGTTTAGCAGAAGTGCATGAGCGAATCACTTTATTCCTACAACAGTTTACTCAGCAGCTAGCTGCTGTAACTCCAGAAGAGTTTGCGACAACCAAAAATAGCATCCTAATTACGCTGAATCAGCCAGCCAAAAACTTGTCTGAAGAAATGGGCGAATTCACAGGGGATTGGCGTGATGAACGTTGGAGTTTTGATAGCCAAGAAAAGCTCATCGGTGCAATAGAAAAAGTAACTTTAATGGATGTGCAAAATCTGTATCAACGAATACTAGGTGGTAAAGACTTTGGTCGTATCTTAATTCAAATGCGAGGTACTAAATTTGCCGATAAAGATTTTATTGAACCCAAGGGGGCCATTAAAGTCGAAGATATCGATAGCTTCCATCAACAAAGTAGACAATAACTCAGGATTGACTTGTTAATATTGCTAGCGCGTCTACCTTACTCAAATAAGAGACATATATGAAATTGCTTGAAATTACCCTGTTATGTAGTTTGGTTTTAACAGCAAATGGTTGCACCGTTTTGGGATTTGCCACTGACCTCGCGCTGTCTTCTGCTAGAGCTGATAACAATGATAATTCAAGTCAGAACGAACTTATCTTTACTACTGAAGGCATGAAACATGATGCTAAGTTCATTAAACAACTAGTGACTGAAGCAATCAAATCTCGCGACACTCAATCGGACAATGAGTCGCTCGTTGCAGAAAACGCTAATAGTAAAACGTTGATGTGTGAAAATGTGCAGGGGGGGCAACAGCAGTGTTACCCGCCTGAATATTACGAAGACATGTACATTAAAGTCGATACCAAAAACAAGCAAGACACGACCTCAACAGAAAATTAATCTCCAAGACGTCGCCTATTTAAGTCAATTTGATTTCAATGCCTCGCTAATACTTAAGTTTAGATGCCTGTGTTACGGTGGATTTGCCGCAACCAAAGGCAAGCCCTCATCAATCCAGCCAGTAATACCGCCAATCATTTTTTTTACAGGGCGACCCAGTTCAGCCAACTTAATTGCTCCTTTTTCAGTACCGTTGCAATGAGGACCCGCGCAATACACTACAAATAATGTATCGGTCGGGTAAGCTTTCAAATTGTCTTCGGTGAGCTTTTTATGCGGAATATTGATGGCTTGTTCAATATGACTTTGCCCAAACAATAATTCGCTTCTTACATCAACCAACACAAAGTCTTGACGATTATTGCTAATAGCAAAATGTACGTCCCAACAATCGGTTTCAAATTGCAGTAGTGTTCGAAAATGAGCTAAGGCTTGTGAGCTTGGAGCGGCGGTAACTCGTGATACAACTGAAGTCATAAAATTTCCTTACTTGGTAGCTATTGCTGAGTAAATTATAGACTCTAGTGTGCGTTAATCAGGAGTATTTGGCTGGTGGTGTATTCGTCAATTATCGATAATAACAAGACAGGATGGTTAATCTGCCCAGAGCAAAAAATTTTAGGCACAAAAAAGGCGAGCAAGTGCTCGCCTTTTGACACTATTTAATAAGTTACTTTAGTTGTTTAACTAATATCTGTACGACTTTAGGGCTACCGGCAACAATATCACCTCGTTGCATAGGGTCGTTACCACCTGCAAAGTCTGTCACTAAACCACCAGACTCACGTACCAATAATTCGCCAGCAGCAATATCCCAAGGTTTAAGACCACTCTCCCAATAGCCATCGTATCGGCCAGCTGCAACGTAAGCTAAATCCAAAGCCGCGGAGCCGCTTCGACGTATATCGCCTGCCTGCATAAAGATCTTATTAAAACCTTCTTGGTACTTAGGTAAACTGGTTTTGTTCTTAAACGGAAAAGAGGTGGCTAAGATGGTTTGACTCAATTCTTTGGCTTTACTGGTACGAATGCGGAAACCATTTAACTGCGCACCGGCTCCTCTACTTGCAGTGAATAGTTCGCCACGTATCGGATCAAATACCACACCTTGGTCTAGTCGCCCCTTGTGCATCAAAGCGATAGAGACGGCAAAATGAGGAATGCCTTTAATAAAATTAGTGGTGCCGTCTAAAGGATCTATTATCCATTTAAAATCGTTGTCACCTTCAACTACGCCGCCTTCTTCTCCCACAAAACTATGTTCTGGATAAGATTGTTTAATTTTGTGAATAATTGCCTGTTCGGCTTCTTTATCGACACGTGTTACGTAGTCGTTGTCGCCTTTTGCTTCAATTTGCAATTCAGCCTGATTTTCAAACCCTTTAGCAATAATGTTGCCCGCAGTCCGTGCAGCACGGATCGCTATATTCAGCATAGGATGCATAGTTAACCACCAATTTTAAAAGAACATTAAATATAGTTCAGTTAATAATAAATACCCTGTTTCAGAGCAATACATTTACTGAACAAAAAATCGCCGCGCAGTGTACCAAAATAGATGAATTAAGCAATCGGAATATTAATGATGGCAGCAAATTTGATAGCGACAACTCATAACCTTTTTAAAGGCTATATTCTGCAATGTGCATTTTGAGGTGTTATAGGGATATGTTATTATCCGCGCCCTTAAATTGGCTAACGAAATAAAGATACGGTTCAGCATGTTAGATAATATTCGCGTAGTGTTAGTTAATACGTCTCACACAGGCAACATTGGTTCTGCGGCCCGGGCCATGAAAACTATGGGCTTGAGTAAGTTAGTCTTAGTTGATCCCGTTGCACCACCAGATGGTAAATCCAGTGCTTTAGCTGCCGGGGCGGGTGATGTGTTAGCGAATGCCAAAACAGTGGATACTTTGGCTGAAGCAGTGGCAGATTGTGGGCTAGTGATTGGCACGAGTGCCCGTTCTCGGACGTTATCCTGGCCAATGTTAGAGCCACGTGGATGTGGCGAAAAGTTAATAAGTGAAGTCTCTAAGTATCCGGTTGCCTTAGTTTTTGGACGTGAAAACAATGGCTTAAGTAATGATGAATTGCAGCAATGCCATTTTCATGTATGTATTCCTGCTAATCCTGACTATAGCTCGCTAAATTTGGCGGCAGCTGTGCAAACCTTGTGCTACGAAGTGCGTATGGCTTACTTGAATGCCACTCGAAATTCATTTCCTGATAATAATCCTGAAGATGCAGAGTACCCTTTGTCTCAAGATCTAGAAGGTTTTTATAGTCATTTGGAACAAACCCTTATTAAAACGAATTTCATCATTGCTAATCATCCGGGTATGGTTATGACTAAGTTACGCCGCTTGTACAATCGCGCTCGCCCTGAAACTGCAGAATTGAACATATTACGTGGCATTTTGTCATCGGTCGATAAAGCCTTTAAAAATCGAGAAAAGTAGACCAGTAGCCTTAGTTTGGGATAAAAAATGTTCAGCAGAATCAGAGAAGATATAAAAAGTGTGTTTCATCGTGACCCCGCGGCGCGTAATACCTTTGAAATACTCACTAATTATCCCGGTTTACACGCCATTTGGATCCATCGCCTTAGTCATAAACTGTGGAAAGCGAATTGGAAATGGTTAGCGCGTTCTATTTCAACTTTTTCCCGTTGGTTAACTGGAGTCGAAATTCATCCCGGAGCCACACTTGGACGACGCTTTTTTATCGATCATGGTATGGGAGTGGTGATTGGCGAAACCGCTGAAATTGGTGATGATGTGACCCTGTATCATGGTGTAACCCTTGGGGGAACCAGATGGAATGCAGGTAAGCGGCATCCTACTTTAGAAGACAATGTAGTAGTGGGCGCTGGCGCAAAGGTGCTTGGGCCGATCACTATGCACAAAGGTGCAAAAGTGGGATCCAATTCAGTAGTAGTGCGTGATGTACCAGCAAATGCCACCGTTATAGGTATTCCCGGTCGGGTCGTTGTACAACAAACCAAACCTGAAGCACCTACTAATGGTGATAGAGAAAGAATTGCTAAAAAATATGGTTTTGATGCCTATGCGGTAGCAACCGATAATCCTGATCCCATAGCCCATGCTATAGGAGTGATGGTAGATCACGTGCATTTGGTGGACACAAAAGTAGAAGAAATGTGTAAAGCCATCAATAAGATGGGAGGGGATGTCTGTGGTAAATCACTCCCAACTTTAGAGCTCGATGATTTCGCGGACAATGAATTAGCCAGCGATATAAAAAAGGCCTGTGACGCCTTCGACCCTCAGATATAATACCCGACTAAAACACTAGGTTAAATACTTGACTAAAATAGTCGGGTATGTGAAAATTCGACTCAAGTTTGGTAGGGGATAGATTACTATGAAATTGACATCTAAAGGTCGTTACGCGGTAACAGCAATGTTAGATGTGTCGTTACATTCGCAACGTGGACCTGTGTCTTTAGCTGATATATCCGAGCGCCAAGAAATTTCTTTGTCATATCTTGAGCAATTGTTTTCGCGTTTACGTAGAGAACAATTAGTCGATAGTGTACGTGGTCCTGGTGGTGGATATAAGTTAGGTCGTGAAGCGTCTGAAATATCTATCGGTGAGGTGATTCGAGCCGTGAATGAGTCTGTTGACGCGACTAAGTGTCAGGGGCAGGGTGGTTGCCAAGGCGGTGAACGTTGTTTAACCCATAATTTGTGGGAAGGCCTAAGCGACAGAATTAGCGTATTTCTAGACGGCATCACCTTAGGTGAATTAATGCTTCAACATGACGTGAAGCAAGTAGCAGAAAGACAAGACAAACATAAACATCATAATCAAATAGCTGCAAACGACATCAGTATTAGCTTGCAGCTTTAGTGGAGTAAAAAATGAGCGAATTAAAGCTTCCGATCTATCTGGATTATTCTTCAACAACACCCGTTGATCCTCGTGTCGCTGCCAAAATGGCCGACTGTTTAACTACTGAAGGTGTATTCGGTAACCCCGCTTCTCGTTCTCACAAATTTGGATGGGTTGCAGAAGAAGCAGTAGATATTGCTCGTAATCAAATTGCTGATTTGGTGAATGCGGATCCAAGAGAAATTGTTTTTACGTCTGGCGCAACTGAGTCAAATAACCTAGCTATTAAAGGCGCGGCGAATTTTTACGGTAAGAAAAATAAGCACCTCATTACTATCAAAACTGAGCATAAAGCAGTATTAGATACTATGCGTCAGCTAGAGCGTGAAGGATTTGAAGTTACCTACCTTGATCCTGAACCAAATGGTTTGGTTGACCTAGATAAATTAAGCGCGGCTATTCGTCCAGATACTATCTTGATCAGTGTTATGCACGTCAACAATGAAATTGGTGTGATCCAAGATATCGCTGCTATCGGTGAAATGTGCCGTGAACACAAGATTTTATTCCACGTAGATGCGGCTCAAAGCACCGGCAAAGTGCCAATCGATTTACAAACTATGAAGGTCGATTTGATGTCGTTTTCTGCTCATAAAACTTATGGGCCAAAAGGCATTGGTGCGTTGTATGTACGTCGTAAACCGCGGATCCGTCTTGAAGCACAAATGCACGGTGGCGGTCATGAGCGTGGCATGCGTTCGGGTACTATGGCGACTCACCAAATTGTGGGTATGGGCGAAGCATTTAGGATCGCCAAAGAAGAAATGGCTGCTGAAAACGAACGTTTGATGATGCTACGTAATAAATTATGGAATGGCATCAAAGATATGGAAGCTGTATACCTAAACGGTGATATGGATAGTCGTATCGCAGGTAACCTAAATGTAAGTTTTGCTTATGTTGAAGGTGAGTCTTTGATTATGGCACTAAAAGATATGGCGGTATCTTCTGGCTCGGCTTGTACTTCTGCCAGTCTAGAGCCCTCCTATGTATTGCGTGCATTAGGCTTGAATGACGAACTAGCTCACAGTTCAATTCGTTTCACTATGGGGCGTTTTACCACTGAAGCAGAAATTGATTATGTAATTGATGTAATCCGTAACGCAATTGAAAAGTTACGTGACATGTCGCCACTTTGGGATATGTACAAAGAAGGTATAGATTTAAGCACAGTAGAATGGGCTCATCACTGAGTTCTTAAGCAATAAATTGCTGAATTAATATTAATGTGCTGTGGAAACAAACTGAGCAGTGCATAACAAAAGGTAAAAGATCATGGCTTACAGCGAGAAAGTAATCGACCACTACGAAAACCCACGTAACGTAGGTGGTTTTGATAAAAACGATCCTAGCGTAGCAACAGGAATGGTTGGCGCACCGGCATGTGGCGACGTAATGAAATTGCAACTTAAAATCGATGCAGATGGCATTATTGAAGATGCGAAATTTAAAACCTACGGTTGTGGGTCGGCGATTGCCTCTAGCTCATTGGTAACTGAATGGGTTAAAGGTAAGTCTATCGATGAAGCAACAGCTATTAGTAATATGGATATAGCGGAAGAGTTAGCATTACCACCAGTAAAAATTCACTGCTCTATTTTGGCTGAAGATGCCATTAAAGCAGCTGTGGAAGATTATAAAAGTCGTCAAACAAAGTAAAAACTAAAGTAGGAGTAGCCAGTGGCAATTACCGTATCCGACACCGCAGCACAACGAGCCAAAACTTTTCTTGAAAATAGAGGGTCAGGTTTAGGGTTGCGTTTAGGTGTTAAAACCACAGGCTGCTCTGGATTAGCTTATGTACTTGAATTTGTTGATGAGGTGAATGCCGACGATAAATTATTTGAAGATAACGGTGTAAAAATTATTGTTGACGGTAAAAGCTTAGTGTACCTAGATGGCACCCATTTAGACTTTGCGAAAGAAGGTTTAAATGAAGGTTTTCAGTTTACTAACCCAAACGCCAATGGCGAGTGTGGTTGTGGCGAAAGCTTCAACGTTTAGTGCTATTTTTGTTATTCAGCGCTTCAGTTAAAATGCAGCAAACCTAAATTAAATCAGATGAATTATTTCGAACTTTTTAAAATTCCTGTGTCATTCGACGTAGACTTATCTGTGTTGCCACAAACTTATCAACAACTGCAGCGCTTAACTCATCCAGATAAATTTGCTAGCGGTAGTGAGCAGCAAAAGTTAGTGGCTCTTCAAAAAAATGCCCAAGTCAATGAGGCATACTCGGTGCTCAAATCCCCTTTATCTAGAGCTGAATATTTGTTGAGTTTGCGTGGTATTGATTTACAACATGAACAACAAACCATCAAAGATACCGCCTTTTTGATGCAACAAATGGAATGGCGAGAAGAGTTGGCAGAAATAGATGAGCAGGCTGACCCTCTAAGTGCGTTGTCCACTTTGGAACTCGAAATTCAACAAAGCGTTAAAAACGACTTAGCTCGGTTGAGAGAATATCTTGAAAGTGAGCAACTTGATGCAAATGAAAAAGCTGCGGATATCATTCGCCAGCTTAAATTTTTATACAAGATGTTAACCGAAATTGAACTTAAAGAAGACTCGTTGAGTGACTTCTAACCTTATTCATTGCAACAAAAAAGAAACGAATTAGACCATGGCATTACTGCAAATATCTGAACCCGGTCAAAGCGCCGCGCCACATCAACGTAAATTAGCTGTAGGTATTGACCTAGGTACGACCAACTCTTTAGTGGCCTCGGTGCGAAGTGGCGAGGCTCTCACCCTACCTGACACTCAAGGTAGGCATTTATTGCCCTCAGTCGTGAGATATTTAGCTGACTCTGAAGTGGTAGGTTATGATGCTAAACAGCAAGCAAGCCTAGACCCTAGTAATACTATTGTTTCAGTTAAACGGTTTTTAGGCCGTTCAGTCGCGGATATTCAAACCGCCTACCCGAATTTACCTTACCAATTTACCCAGTCTCAGTCGCCAGTGATGGCCGTTACTTCAGGTAACGTCAACCCAGTGCAAGTATCAGCAACAATTTTGGCTGAACTTAAAACGCGAGCTGAACAAACTTTAGGTGATGAGTTACAAGGTGCGGTTGTAACTGTTCCTGCCTATTTTGATGATGCACAGCGTCAAGGAACGAAAGATGCCGCTGCATTGGCTGGCTTGAAAGTGTTGCGTTTGTTGAACGAGCCTACAGCAGCCGCTGTTGCTTATGGTTTGGATTCAGGACAAGAAGGCGTTATTGCGGTTTACGATTTGGGTGGAGGTACCTTCGATATATCAGTTTTACGCCTTAGTAAAGGGGTGTTTGAAGTGTTGTCTACCGGAGGTAATTCAGCTCTTGGTGGGGACGACTTTGACGCATTACTGGTTGGGTTTATTCGTGAAAATAGCGAACTCAACGGAGATTTGTCTAAAAGTTTACACCGTACTCTTTTAGACAAAGCCAAAGAAGCCAAAGAAATTCTAAGTCGCGAATCCGCTTATACAGTCGAATTTGAAGACGATAGCGGTCAGCAGCATTCAGTCATTATCTCTGTAGAAAAATTTGAATCCTTAATTGCGCCTTTAGTTAAAAACACCTTGAAAGCGTGTAAGCGAGCCTTAAAAGACGCAGGGCTTGAAAAAGAGCAAGTCATTGAAGTAGTGATGGTGGGTGGGTCGACCCGAGTGCCTTTAGTTTGCCAAGAAGTTGGTGAGTTTTTTGCGCGTACACCATTAACTTCAATTGACCCCGATAAAGTTGTCGCAGTGGGAGCGGCGATTCAAGCTGATATATTAGTGGGTAACAAACCCGAAAGTGACATGTTATTGCTAGACGTATTGCCGTTATCGCTCGGTATTGAAACCATGGGAGGCTTAACAGAAAAAGTTATCCATCGTAATACCACTATTCCCGTGGCTAAAGCCCAAGAATTTACCACTTTCAAAGATGGCCAAACCGCCATGATGGTGCATGTGGTGCAGGGTGAAAGAGAGTTGGTTAACGACTGTCGCTCTTTAGCAAAGTTCGCGCTACAAGGCATACCGCCTATGGCGGCTGGCGCAGCTCATATTCGCGTCACTTTCCAAGTGGATGCTGATGGATTATTAAATGTAAGTGCCATGGAAAAGTCTACCGGAGTGAAAGCGCAAATTCAGGTTAAGCCTTCTTACGGATTGGAAGATAGCGAAATAGCCGAAATGCTCAAAGCGTCAATGGATAACGCCGAAGAAGATATGCAGGCGCGCATGCTTAAGGAGCAGCAAGTTGAAGCCGCCAGAGTACAAGAAAACCTACAAGCAGCCTTAGACGCAGATGGTGCCGCTTTACTTGAACCAACTGAAATTCAAACGATAGAAGTAGGACTAGCTAAGTTAAACGAGTTGGCTAGAGGCACAGACAAAGAAGCGATTAAAGCCGCTATTGAACAAGTAGACAAATTAAGCGAAGCCTTTGCTCAAAAACGTATGGATCAATCCATTAAAAGTGCGTTTTCTGGACAATCGGTTGATCGTATCTAAACCGAATCACTATACTGAATAATAGGAATTGAGCTATGCCACAAGTAATCTTTTTACCCCATGATGAGTTGTGCCCAGACGGCGCTGTTTTAGAAGGTGAAAAAGGCACTTCTGTATTAAATCTAGCGTTAAAAAATGGTATCGGTATTGAACATGCCTGCGAGAAAGTCTGTGCTTGCACTACTTGCCATGTCATTGTCCGTGAAGGTTTTGATTCGCTAGACGAGGGCGACGAGTTGGAAGAAGACATGTTAGATAAAGCATGGGGACTAGAACCTGAGTCGAGACTTAGCTGCCAAGCGATTATTCAAGATGAAGATCTCGTAGTGGAAATTCCTAAGTACACTGTCAATATGGTGAGTGAAGGGCATTAATTTTTTGGGGTTTTACTAGCTTCAAGAAGGGTAATTACAGTGATGTTTTTACCCTTTTTTAGTTTCTGGAAGGCACAAAGAAGTTTCCGTATCAAAGCAACAAGCGTAGCCTTAGTTCATCTTCTCCTCATGTAAGCTTTTATATACTTTAAAAAGAGCTTGTTGCTGTTTAACCTCCGCTTTGTAACGATGAATAATGACACTTGTCCTTAACCATAACTTTATTAATGAGTAGAGAATTTGCTATGAAACTATTATTGGTCGAAGATTCTGAAGCATTGCGCAGGGCGGTTGTTAAGGCCTTGAAGGCTTCAGGGTTTGCGGTCGATGCCACTGGCGATGGCCAAGAGGGGTTATGGATGGCATTGGAGCATGATTACGATGTGATCATTCTCGATATCATGTTGCCTGGGTTAGATGGGACAAAGGTGCTAAAAAAGTTACGGGAAGCTAACAATGAATCACCAGTGTTATTTCTTACTGCGAAGGACTCGATTGAAGATCGGGTAGCAGGGTTACGTTTAGGTGCCGATGATTATTTGGTGAAATCTTTCGCGATTGAAGAGCTCATTGCTAGAGTCGAAGTGTTAGCAAGGCGCAAATACCAAATACGCTCACCTAAGTTAGTAGTTGGGGATCTGGTTTTGGATAGATCCGCAAAAACTGTGAGGCGAGCTGAACAAAATATTGTCTTGTCTTCTCAACTGTTTGCTTTATTAGAATACCTAATGGTAAACGCTGGTTCTGTTATTTCGCGGAGTCAAATAGAGCAGCACATTTATGACGAGCAAGTATCGCCTATGAGTAATGTGGTCGATACCGCTGTATGTGCTTTGCGAAAAGCGATTGTGGTGACTAATGATTGCCCTGCATTGATCCATACTCGCAGGGGGATGGGATATTTGATGAGTGTAGACAAACCATGAAGAGGCTTTTGTGAAGAGTATTCGCAGTCAGCTACTACTTTGGCTTGTGCCCAGCTTTGTCATAATTGCGTTTTTAGCTGGTTCATCTTTATATTTATCCGAAAAACGTAGACTGGAAGCGAATCTCGATAATGAGTTGAATGAGTTTGTGCGCATAATGAAGTTGACCCTTAAACGACCCTCGCCACCTTTTGCTGGTCCATTTAACATGGCACCGGAATTTGTTTCTAGCGTAAAGAAGAAGCTTAACGATGACAGTAGTGGATATTATATGCAATCTTGGGCCGAAGATGGTAGCACATTAAATAAATCCTTAAGTCTTGGCGACCAGCAAATCATTCGTCCTAATCGAATAAATCAGCAGCTACAAGATAGCGGTGAATATGTTGAATATGACTCTAAGTTAATGTCTGGAGACGAAATACGCGTTTATGCATTTAGTTTACAAGGCAATCCTAGAAGAGCAACGTCAGATGTATCTGTAGCCATTAGTAAAAAAGTTATTAATCAACGGTTGGCAAATTTCGCTTTAGAATTGACGGTAGGGGGCATGTTTTTTTGTATCCTTTTATCAGCAATACTTGTACTTGTGATTAGGCGATCCTTGGTACCGATACAAAACTTGACTGAACAAGTCGCTAAAGTAGAAGCGGGATCTCTGCACAACAGATTAATAGAAGAGAATGTGCCTACTGAAATCACCCCATTGGTAGATAGGTTAAATCAATTATTGACGAGATTAGAGCAAAGCTTTCTTCGAGAGAGGCAGTTTAATAGTGATCTTGCCCATGAATTACAAACCCCATTAGCGGCAATTCGCACAACCAGTGAAGTAGCATTGAAATGGCCAGAACAATCTTCATTTGACGATTATCGCTATATTGCTGAGTCAACAATTCAGCTACAACAAACAATTGATAGCCTATTGACGTTAGCTCGAATAGAAAGTTCTGGAAACGAAACTCTGTCAGAAAGTGTCAGTGTTTTCACCATAGTAGAAGAGTGCTTATCATTACATGCAAACTCAATAGAAGCTCGCGGCATAGATATCATACTCGACGTTAATAGAGCGCAAAGTTTACGCAGTGATCCGCGCTTACTACGTATTATCTTATCTAATTTGTTGAGCAATGCTGCTGACTATGCGCCAGAAAATAGTGAAGTCACCATAGCTGGTGACTTGTTATTGAATAATCAAGGCACGTCAAACTATCAATTAAATAGCACAGTGTTAACTGTAGTTAATTCAGCTCCTAACCTTACAAAAGGTGATTTGGTAACTATGTTTGACCGGTTATGGAGAAAAGATAGCTCACGCACCGGATCTAAACATGTTGGGCTAGGGCTTTCTATTGCCCGTACAGCAGCCAAAGCCTTGTCACTTGAAATAACTGCTGACTTAGTAGAACAATCCACTCCAGAGCAAAAGATAAAAATGAGTTTAACTGTTGTAGACAAGAAGTTTTAAAAAACTGGTAGCTCGTGCGTAAATACGCAGTATAAAGTTATCAAGGGAACGTTCGTCGAATACTCCATCTTCAAAACATAATTTTTACCGAAGTAATTTTATTGTCTAAATATCTTGGCGCTCATCTTCCACTCATCTTCATCGCGATACTCTAGGCAAACTTAGTCAGTAAATTTAAATATTTTGGAGCGGCACTGTTATGGTTAACCCAAAAAATAAAATATCGTTTCACTTATTGTGCTTGTCGGCATTTGTTGTTCTTCTCGCTGGTTGCGGAGGCAGCAGTAACACGGATACAGTGGATGATGAAAATCCCACATCTGCAAAACCAACAGTTACGTTATCTGTTAGCCCAGAGAGTATCGAGGTTGGCCTCGGCACCACAATTACCTGGACCAGTGAGCTAGCAACTACATGTGTCGCTTCAAGCGCTTGGAGCGGTGATAAGGCGCTTAATGGAACTGAGGATAGTCAAGTATTTGAAACTAAAGGCTCATATGAATTTGTTCTGAGTTGTGGTGGTGAAGGAGGAACCACTGTAGTCACGCAGCAAATTACAGTGTCAGAAGCGAGTACTGATGATAACAATACATCATCTAGCAAACTCAACTCTGGCATGGCGTATTTGAATGATACTGGTATTGGGTTTGGCTCTAATGCGACAAACAACGGAACAAGTTGTAGTACCACTATCACTGGCTCAAACGGCACGCCACTAGAGCAAGATTGTAGTCAGGGTCGCAGTGTCACGGCTAGTTCAAGTAGTGTTGGCGAGAACGGCTTTGATTTTACCCGTATTAATGCTGATGGCAGTGAATACAGTGGTAATGGAAACTTTTCTTCTGAGCCTTGGGCATGTGTTCGCGATGATCGTACAGGTTTAATGTGGGAAGTAAAAACCACTAATGGCGATATTCATGATAGAAATAATTTTTATCGCTGGGGCGGTTTAACGGCGCAAGATAGAGACAATATTGATCGCGAAGGAGATTATTATGATGATTGGAACAGCCTGATCATCAGCACTAATCAATCCAATTTTTGTGGTTTCAGCGATTGGCGCGTGCCTAACAATAATCAATTCATGTCATTAGTAAATTTCGGCAATAGTTTTGGTCCAACTTCTCACAAGATTGACCAGAATTATTTTCCTAATGCAACTAGCGATTTTTATTGGACGGCAACACCTTATCGCGGCGCACACAGTGAATTTTATGCTTGGGCATTCCAGTTGGCATTTGGAAATAACAAGAATATTCAACGTTATCAGCCTTCAGCATTACGATTGGTAAGGGTAATGGATCCTTACGCAGGCAGTGTAGATCAAACCCCAGATGAGCGTTATGAAGTTCACAATAATGGTACTGTGACAGATCTTGCTACAGGATTAATGTGGGCACAATGTGTAGCTGGTCTTAGCGGCGCAACCTGTGATAGCGGAACCGCTCAAAGCATGGATTGGGGATTAGCACTTGAATATGCTCAAACCAGTGAGTTTGCGGGTTATAGTGACTGGCGCTTACCAAATATTAAGGAGCTCTATTCGCTGGTGGACTTCAACCGAGTCGAGCCTGCAATTAATTTAAATATTTTCCCAGCGACCACGGTGGAGTACACATGGAGTTCATCGCCTATGATCGACTTTTCTCAAGACGCTTGGTTCGTTAACTTCAAAGCAGGCTTGAACTGGTTTAAAGGTCGCAGCGATAACATGTTAGTCAGAATGGTACGTGCTGGTAGTGATGACTTAGCACTAGCAGAGCCGGATGTGCAAGAAGGTACGGCTATTGTTGTCGATGATGGCTTAGGTACGTCAGAGGGTGTGATGCAGCCAGTTGACGTACATGCAAAGGTGCTAATTGATGAACAGGGTTTTACCGGTGATCCAACTACTGGCCGAGATTTACCTAATATCAATGATGACAAAGCGCAGCTAGGAAAAGCTTTGTTCTATTCTAAGCGTTTGAGTGGCGAGTACGATACAGCATGCGCCTCTTGTCATCACCCAGTACTAGGCGGCGGTGACAATCTCTCTTGGCCTGTTGGCTATGACGCTGTAGATGTATTTCACAACTTTTCTTCGAATACGTTAGGTTCTGGTCGTTATTTTAACGGCAGTGATGTTGATGAATTACCAGGCTATCCAGTGATCGGCCGTAATGCGCCTACTTTATTCAACGTGGGTCTGTTAGATCGGAGTTTGTTTTTGGATGGCCGTGTAGAGAGTGTGAGTGGTACACCTGGAGCCCGAGGTACAGATGCAGGTATTATTTCACCTGACTCCCCTAGTTACGGAACTGTGGATAATAACATTCCTGAGGGCGCGTCATTGGTCAATGCACAGTCACGTTTCCCGACTGTTATTGAAAACGAAATGCGCGGTGAGGAGCCTCTGACGGGTAATAATAACCAAGCCTACCGCGATATGTTGGCTGCTCGCTTTGTCGGAAATGACGAATGGAAAGCTCTGTTTAAGGTTGCATATGGCGATAGCGACATAAACTTTGATCGTATCGCAGAAGCTCTGGCCGCCTTCGAAGAGTCCATGGTGTTTACCGATAATCCTTGGCAAGAATATGTGGCTGCCCTTCGAGGAGATACTGGGGCAGATATAGATGTGATGAGCCAAAATGAGAAGATTGGCGCAGTGTTGTTTATGACCGCAGGAGATGAAGGTGGGGCAGCCTGCAGTGAGTGTCACTCAGGTGATGCGTTCACTGATGGCGAATATCATGCCATTGGTTTAGGTCAAGTAGGGCCAGGCAATGGCGATAGTTCGAGTTTTCCGCCGGTGAATAACAGTGATTTTGGACGCGCCAATATCAGTGGTGATGTGGGCGATACGTATCACTTCCGTACCTCACCTTTGCTCAATATAACCGAAACGGGTCCTTACATGCATAACGGTGCGTTATCCACTTTGCGTCAAGTTATGGATGTTTACGGTAACCCTGGGGGAGGTATGAACGAACTTTTCGGGGTGAATAGCATTTTAAATGGCAATGCGATGTTTAATGAAACGGGTCGTGCTGATTACTGTAACCTGACATCTGTTATTAATATAATGGAAAAAACAGGGGAAACCTGTGAGCAGGTTTATAACAATATGAATCCTGACGCATTTGATAATACACGAATTCTATTTCGTCAAACTTTTGATGAAACAGTATCGAATTCGCCTGCACCTGAGATTGATATAAACACCGACCAATCTACTACTGTGATTGACTTTATGGGCACATTAACTGACCCCTGCGTAACAAGTCGAGAATGCTTACAACCTTGGATATACGATGCTAGCAATTGGACGGAGCACCCTGATTACAATGATGATCCAAACTTGATATTAATTGGGGAGGATAAAGATGGCAATAAACTGTAATGCAATGATCTATGAGGTAATGTTAGATTAAATTTGTGTTTGCATTTGCTGCTATCTTATTTGTTCTAAGATGAAGGTATCCTCAATAACGTAAACAAAGCGTAGTAACTATTGAGTCTTAAAAATTTTGAAACCATTGAAAACCAGCTGTTAGCTGGTTTTTTGTTAACAGGCGTTTATACTTTTCGGAAGAAATTTGTATTTTAACTGTTTTTATATACAGTATTTGATATAGTCTATTTTGACCGAATTAATCTAAAGAGAGCAAATTATGGCAGTCATTACACGTTATGTTGTTGAACACAAAGGGGTGGAGAAGTTTGTGAGCGCAGATAAAAAAGAAGCGGATCAGTACGACAAGATGTTAGATGTAGCTGATAACCTCAGTGAGTACATTGAGGGAAAAGGCTTTAACCTCGATGCTTCGGTTCTCGAAGAGTTGTCTATTATGCTATCTAAAAATAAAGACTCTTTAACTAAGCTACTCAAAGGTACATCCGCTGACAGTTTGCTAAGCGAAGAAAAAGCCGATGTAGTTAAAATTGAAAAGAAAAAAGCCTAACTGGCTTTTTTTAGTTATAGAACCGCCATTGGATTCAAGTATTGAATTGGTTTAATCGACCTAATATAACCTGAACTTTGGATTGTTTTGGATATGTGCTCTGTTAACAAGTTAACTCAGATAGAGTAAACATAGTTAACCAATAAATGTAATGTATTCAATGTTGGAATACTTCTCATAAGAATGACTGATGTAAATATCAGCCTTCCACTTACAACAAAATTTCAACCAGCAAAACAACCCTCGATCTCATAACTATTGTGTTTTCTGTTGAATTAATTTTACTAAATTAGCTCGACGTGTTTTATAGGCGTTGTTTTCAACATTTTCGCAGATACTCTTTTTTATAACGAGGTCGCGCATTTCCAATGCTTTATCTAACTCGCCATTGGCTTCAAAACCATCTGCCAAACTGTCGTAGGCATCGGCTTTGTTTGGAAAGCGTTTAACATTGTCTTTGAATATGGCCAAGGCGGTAGAGAAGTCTTTTTGCTGCAATGCTTTGTAACCCAAACTATTAATGGCACGGTAACTGGGTTTTATTTCATAGCCATAAACTGCAGATTGTGTTTTGTAGAATTGTTTAATTGCTGGCATGCCTTGATCAATCACTGCTTGCGGTGCCTGTAATGATGCGTACAAACCCCGATAGGCTAATGCTTGTCCTGCTAATGCAGTAGAACCATGAGTTTCTGAGGTATCCAGATCGGCATTGTATCTAAAACCTTTGGGGGCGTGTGCTTCTAATAATACAGTATAGCGCTCATAAGAACTGAGCATAGGGCCGTCTTCGTTACCCATATTGGCATATAGATAATTATGTAATTCAGTGGTTTTGGCAAAAAAGTCTTCAGCCTGTTCAAAAATTACCTGATCGTGCCACCATAAGCTTGGACTAAAAGCAAAGTGAGCCTGAAATAGCTGAGGCCTAGACTGCAATGCATATACAGCTAATAAACCACCTAAAGAATGACCAGATAGTATTTTAAAATTATTAGTGCGATAGTTCTTAGCCATGTAGGGGATAAGTTCTTTCTCTATGAAATCTAAGAATCTATCAGCACCACCTGATATGCCCCATTGGTTATAACTTTCATCATAAGTTGGGGTGAAATCGCGGGTGCGATGAGTGTTTTTAATCGCCACAATGATCATCTCTTGGGCTTTATTATCTTGGTTAAGTAGGTCTAAGGTGCCAGCCGTATGCCGCAGATTTCTTTGTCCATCGAGTAAATACAGTACAGGATAGCGTCGAGAGCTGTATTTGTGGTAATTGTTGGGCAGATGTATCAGTAAATCACGCTGTTCATTGAGTATTTTTGACTGTAAACCGTCAACTGTAGCGCTGCCTCTTATCCCTGCTTTTACCCCACTGGTATTTATAATGGCTAACATAATGGTGATGAACATTACTTGTTTGCACAGTTTGAACATAAGCTAATCCTGGTATTTTTGTTGTATCAGTCTGTGCAACTAGGGTTAACTTTTTCTGCCGGAATGTAATGAATTTAAAGGGAAAAAAGGTGACAAAAAGGTGAATTAACTCTAACTAGTATATTTTTCTAATTAAAAAAGTTGTGTGTTAAGCTCATGTGCACACTGCATTATTCAAAATTTAGTACTCATTCTCTATGAAGCAATTTGGCTCATTTATCCTCGATCTTGATCAATCACGGCTATTACATAAAGGTTCTAAAGTAGAGGTAGAGATAGATCATAAGCTATTCGAATTACTCTCGTTATTCGTCCAACAGCCAAATACGATTATCTCTAGGCAAACTATTTTGGATGGTCTGTGGGCTGGCTCAATTGTTACCGACAATGCCATCAACAAACTCATTGCTAACCTTCGTAAAGTTCTGGGAGATGATGCAAAACAGCCACAGTATATTCAAACGGTGCCCAAAAGAGGCTATCGCTTGATAAGCGAAGTTACCTTGCTTGCATGCCCTACAGATGAAAATACGCCGTCCAGTGGTTTTCCCCGGTTAGACTTAGATAAAAACATTACAGTCGTTAAGAAAAAACCATTAATCAAAAAGATCGCTCACTACAGCATTATTAGCTTATTTTTGGTCTTTGTTGGCTTTTACATTTGGCAAGCACTCAATACCAAAGTTAATTTTGATAGCCACTATTCTGTTGCCTTAACCCGTGCTTCAGGTGCCGAACAGTCAGCCCAAATGCACCCTGATAATCAGCACCTGTATTACCTTAAAAATAATGAAAAAAGTACGCAAAATACATTGTGGGTAAAGAATATTCATACCTCAATAACCAAGCAAGTCGAAACAGGTGATGCACGTATAAGCGATATAATTGCTTTAATTGACGGCAAGGCGAATACCTCAACCCTTTTGTATCTCAATAAAAGTCCCAATGGTTGTGGTGTCTACCAAGTGGCCTTTTCGGTGCCAAGTTATACATTACAAACGCACCACAAATTATTTGATTGTGCTGATAAACGCATTAAAGATATTGATTATAACGTTCAACAACACACTCTTTACTACACTGCTCAACCAAAAAATTTCTGGCCAAATCAGGTCTATGCTTTTGACTTAAGCACTAAAGAGCAAATCTTAATCACTCAGGCAGAGCCACAAGGTTGGGGCCATCACAATATCGATGTTTCTCCAGATGGTAACAAGCTATTAATTATGAGCACCAATAGCGACTACAAAACTCAGGCACTGTCGCTAAATTTACTAAATAGTAAAATTACCGAAGGGGTAAAGTTTAGCCATCCAGTCACGGAAGCGATTTGGCACCACGATTCAAAGCAAATCTATTACTACGCACCTGAGCCAGCACAGCAAATAATAAAAAGTGAGTTCAATGGTGATAATGCTGTTGCAGTAGCGAGTGTGTCTGAAGCTTTGTCGTCTAATATGTCGCGATTTCCAGATGGAAAAAACATACTCTTTAGTACTGAAAACAAAAACCTCAATAACCGTTGGTTAACACCCTCGAATCAAATTCACAGTATTGATAATGCTACCGTTGCCGATACTTATCCCGGATTATTTCATCACAGTGAGCAATATCTATTTATTTCAAAGCGCAGCGGGCGCAGCCAACTTTATTTAGCCGACTACAACAAAAAGCAAGCCAAAATCGTCACTAACTTTTCTGAGGCCCATTGGCTCGGTTATCTCGTTGTTGCAGCCGATGATAAGAGTATTTTATTGAATGTGGATAATAAGGTTTACCAGCTAGCGATTAACCAGTTAGATGTGAATCACCCACTTACCTCACTTGAAGGTGCGCAGCTTGTTTACAGTAGTCAAAGCCCGATTATTGCAATCGATTGGTTAACTAGCGATAAAGTTGCGGTGACAGCAGTGAACTATGCGAATCCAGAGTTAGTGATTATTAACTTACCTGACCTGACGATTGAGCAACTTAAGGGGCAATGGGCCTACGGACTTAGCGATAGTACGCAACCACAGCTAAGTTATTTAATTGAGCAACAAAGTAATCAATTATATCGAGCTAACTCACGAGCTACGGAAGATGACACGCTCGAGCAGCCGCATAAGTTTGCCGACACACTGATCACCTTACCTAAAGGTTTTTATCACGTAAAGATAGACGCCAATACTTTGTATTATGTGACCACTGAAAACGACCAAGAATATTTACACTCAGTGTCGTTGAGTAATGACCAACGCAATAACCAAGCGAGACGCAAATATCGATTAAATGCCTTTTCTAGTTACGATGTGAGTAAGGGTAATATTATGCTTAGTGATATGGAGAAGTTAGAAGGCGATATTCATCGTACCCTGCTTTGAAATAGTTACTTATGTGATTCATCGGTCTGAAAATCCAGAACAATGGGGGAGCAGGACGCTAGGGCGAGCCATGCTTTACAACCCTCAAAATAACAAACTGAGCACGATTTGTAATTTGCTATTCGTTTGCAGATAGCTTTAATGACTTCAACATCACAGTGCGGCTGTCCGAACAAATTGCAATAAATTGTCCAAAAGAGTGGCAATAGATTCCTTCCATTACATTAATCCCAGTTACCACAGTTATCTTTGCTCTCTGTTGGCGCTAAAACAGCGTCTAAGAGTCGAGTGCCTCACACAAATGTTTTTTAAGTAACACTTGTTCGTTATGAGTAAGAGGTTGATCTTGCTCATTGCTAATAATAAACAAATCTTCAGCCCGTTCTCCAATGGTGGAGATTTTCGCTTGATGTAGTTTGAAATTAAGGGCAATAAACTGCTCGCTAATATTGGCGAGCAGTCCAGGTGCATCTAAAGCTTCTAGTTCAACTAAAGTTACATTGGTTTGACTAGGATAAAACCTGACTTTAGTTGGCACATCTAGCTGCTTCATTTGTCGAGACATTTTGCGCTTGTTGACGTGTTCTTCACCGGGTTTGTTTAACTGGGTTTCAACCGCATCCCTTAACGTATTTAAACGTGATACCGAAGTGATCCTGTCACCGTTATGTTCAAAAATAATAAAACTATCAAACATATAACCATCATGGGTACGCATAATTTGGGCATCGTGTATGGAGCAGTTTCGACTGTCTAAAACAGAAGCTATTTGCGCGAACATCATAGGTTTATCTTTACCATACACTATTAGCTCAGCACCTGACTTAGAGGTGTTTGCACTTGTACCAACAAGTAAAAAGTCATCGGTCATAGGGTGGGCAGCCAAAATGACATTGGCATGCCATGCTATTTGCGCAGGTTTGAAACGAGTAAAGTAGTCGTCGCTAAGTCGTTGCCAAAACTGCGATATTTGAGATTCGTTCATGCCGTTTTCAAGCATTGAAGCCATCGCTTTGGTTTGGTGTTCAGTAATCCGGTCTTGCAGCGCAACTTTACATTCTAAACCATTATCTAACGCCTTTTGGGTTAACAAATACAACTCACGCAATAGTGTAGATTTCCAATCATTCCAAAGATTGTCATTGGTTGCTCTAATATCCGCTAGCGTAAGTACATATAGGTGATTCAAGTTATTGTGTGTACGCACCGATTGTGCAAACTCGTTGATGACAGTTGGATCGTAGATATCTCGCCTTTGGGCAACAACAGACATTAGCAGGTGACTTTCTACTAACCATCTAATCAATTCAGTATCTTGGGTATTGATACCGTGGCGTTCGCAGAACTCTTTTACATCTACCGCACCGAGTTTGGAATGGTCACCGTTGCGGCCTTTTCCTATGTCGTGATAAATAGCGGCAATGTATAATAATTCAGGTTTATCAAGGTTTTTAACTATATTGCCGCAGCGTGGAAACTCTTTGTTTTCTGGTTGCGAATATTGATGGATGTTTTTGACCAATCTATGGGTATGTTCGTCGACTGTGTAGGCGTGAAACAAATCAAATTGCATCATGCCTACAATATGATCCCATTGGGGAATATAGGCCTGCAAAACTCCGTGTTTATGCATAATGTCCCAACCTAGAGAGAAAAAGTTAGGGTGTTTCATCAACAGTAAAAATAGCTCTCGGCATTCCTCTCGTTCCACATAATATTGTTTGCGAAATGCTCTTCGTGCAATACGCAATTGACGTAAACAACTGGAGTGTAAGTCTTGAATATCGGGGGTGTCAGCCAGTAATAATAGAAACTTCAAAATCGCTTCTGGCGAGGTAAAAACGTTGTCGTGAGTAGGAGCAATATAACCGTCAAGCAATTCAAAGTCGGCATTAACCTTGATTTGTTGTTTCACATTTAGGCTCAACACGTCTTGACTAAAACGTTGCATTAACATCTTATTCAGTTCACTGATCCTTCGAACCGTTCTAAAAAAGATTTTCATCATTTTTTCAACGGATTTTTTCCCGTCGTCACCATAGCCTAATCGCGTCGCTACATCAGCTTGGTAATCAAATAACAAACGATTTTCACTGCGCCCAGCGACTATGTGTAACGCAAACCTAATGCGCCAGAGAATCTCTCGACATTCTATTAACTCATCAAATTCTTGTTGGTTAAAATAACCGTGTTCTAGCAAATCTTTGCCATCGGTTGCATTAAAATGTTTTTTGGCTACCCAACCAATAGATTGGATATCTCGCAGACATCCAGGACTTTCCTTTACGTTGGGTTCTAAATTGTAAGAAGTGTCTTTGAATTTTGCATGGCGTGCTTTTTGTTCTTGATCTTTTGCCACAAAAAAATCTTTACTGCTCCAATATCCCCGACCATTTAGTTTTTGTTGTAAGTCATCGAACGTTGTTTGGCAGCCATTTAATATCCGCGCTTCCACCAAATTTGTTGCGATAGAGACGTCTTGTTTCGCAAGTTGAAAGGTTTCTTTTATGGTACGTACTGATTGACCCACATCCAAACCAATATCCCATAACAGAGTGATAAATCGGCTTATGTGTTCTTGTTGTTTTGTAGATAATGATTTTTTACTTAGCAATAATAAATCAATATCTGAATAGGGTTGAAGTTGGCCTCTCCCGTATCCACCCACTGCGACTAAGGCTAAATTTTTCTCTTTATGCAGTTCCATCAATTGCCAGATGTGTCTGAGCAAAGTGTCAACTAATGTGGCTCTCCCTAAAACCAGACCTGTTACTTCTCCAGAGCCTAATTCACTATCAAGCCACTCATAGCTATTTGAAACTATTGTTTTAAAGGCGGTAATATTATCTGTGCTATTAATTAGTTTTATTTGGCTAAGTAGGCTTTGTAAAGACAATATAAATACCTTTTATGGGTGGATGGTTGATCTATTGACACAAATTACGTGAATATTGGATTATGACAAATAACTATTTACCGCCAGCAATAATTATTTATCATAAGGTTTGATTGTATTAACCGAGATTAACCACTGAAATTAGTGGTTAATGATACGGTCTATCTCTTCGTCATCTCGTAAAGTCAATATTTCTACGCCGTTTGCGGTGACCAATAACGTGTGTTCCCATTGCGCACTCAGACTGCGGTCTTTAGTTACAACAGTCCACTTGTCTGGCAATACTTTTGAAAACCTTTTACCAGCATTAATCATAGGTTCTATGGTAAAACACATGCCTTCTTCAAGAGTTTCACCGGTATTAGGCTTACCATAATGAACTACTTGAGGTTCTTCATGGAAGTTAGCGCCAATACCATGGCCACAATATTCACGAACAATTGAATAATTGTGGCCTTCGGCATATTCCTGAATGGCATGGCCGATGTCGCCCAAACGCACACCGGGTTTGACCATTTTTATTCCTTTATACAACGACTCTTGAGTCACCCTTATTAGTCTTTCAGTCAAAATTGACGGTTTACCTACCACAAACATTTTGGATGTATCACCGTGATAGCCATCTTTAATGACAGTGACATCAATGTTCACCGAGTCCCCGTCTTTAAGTTGTTTATCGGAGGGAATGCCATGACAAATAACATGGTTTACTGAGGTACAAATGGATTTAGGAAAAGGTGGATTGCCATAGTTAAGAGGAGCAGGGATGCACTTTTGCACATCGACAATGTAATCGTGACAAATTTGATTCAGCTCGTTGGTGGTGACACCTTTTTTGACATGTTCACCGATCATTTGCAAAACATCAGCTGCAAGACGACCAGCAATACGCATTTTTTCAATTTCAGAGGCTGTTTTAATAGTGGCTGGCAAGGTTCTTTCCTAAATTTCAGTACAATTTATAAATTCTACTTATTGTATCTTTTAAGGTCGATTCTCGCTAGGGCTGAATAAATATCAGCTTCGAATTCAATGGTGATTTATTTTAGACATAGCCTGTAGTTCTTACTTAACGTGTGTAGTTTTTTCTTATTTAAAAGATGAATCCTGATTGTTTGTCAAAGTTCGATTAATAAATACCTATATAAAACAAATGGTTATCTTATTGGCATGATGTTGGCTTTTACCAAAGCATACATCTAACCGATTGGAGTACTTATGGAAATTTTTCAAGCTTTAAGAAAAGACCACGAAAAACAACGATTGTTAATGAAAATTTTAGTTGAAACCTCAGGTGATACTGAAACACGAAGAGCATACTTTTCTGAATTAAAAGAGCAGCTCAGTCAACATGCGGTAGCTGAAGAAAGACACTTTTACTCGCCATTAATGGAATCTGATAAAACCATTGAGGATTCAAGACACGGCATAGCTGAGCATCATGAAATTGATGAACTAGTAGAAAAGTTAGATAACACAGAAATGAGTTCATCGGCTTGGTTACATCATATGAAATCCTTGCAAGACCTTGTGTTACATCACTTAGATGAAGAAGAGTCAGAATTTTTCCAACATGCTAATAAGGTGTTGAGCCACAAGCAACAAGACCAGCTTGCCAACGATTATCAAAAAGAGATGCAGCAAGCGTAATTAACCATTTTCAAATGGGGACTAATCACGACTCAATATGTCGATGAATGCATCGCAGTTGAAAGTCGTATTACCGCTTAGTCGCCAAAAACTAAGGTAGTTAACCTTAACTCGGGATAAGCCATACCGTCCAGCACCGCTATTATTGCGCCTATCTTCGTTGAACTTGCTCGCAATAGCTGGCTATTGCGAGCAATCTCGCCTTGATAAACACAATAATATCAGCACTGGATGCATTAAATTGGCGGCTAAATAAGTAATAAGACTATAACCTATTGTTTTTATTATATTTACTTTAGAGGAAGCGGCACGTCTTAACCCGAGCTCAGGTTAGTTATCCTTTAAATATTAAAAAGAAGGAAAAACCAATATGCAAAATACGAAATTAAGAGCGGGAGAAAGTTTCCCACAAGTTAACGTCAAAACCGCGGATGGGCGAGTCGTGTCTTTAGTTGACGTACAGCCTCAAGTAGCGACTGGTCGATGGACGTTGGTCGTGGTCTACCGAGGCCAACATTGTCCAATTTGTTTAAAATATCTAAATGAGATAGCCATGCTTTCTGGTCGATTTGAAGCGCTCAATGTTGATATAGTTGCCGTTTCAGCGGATAACAAAAAACAACTAGAACAATTTAAAATCAATGGGTTAGAGGTGGGCTTTCCAGTTTTACTCGAATTGCAAACTGAAGATATGAAAAAATTAGGGTTGTATATTTCAGAACCTACAAGTGATTCAGAGACCGATCATGTGTTTGCGGAACCAGGGTTATTTCTAGTTAATCCAAAAGGTCAAACCGCCATGTTGGAGATTGCTAACGCGCCATTTATACGGCCTAATATCGATCAATTTGTGACTGGATTAGAGTATGCGATGGACAATAACTATCCCATCCGTGGTACTCATAGTTATTAATGTTCGGTGGTGAGGCGTTAGTCTCACCGTTATTTTTCGGCCCGCATAGTTAAAGTATGGAATAAGCCTATGACTAGCGCGCCTGTCATGATTAATATCACATAGTCACTTATCCATAGTTGCAATGATGCATATATACCTCCTAATGCGAGCAAAACATACCCCACCACCGTATTGGCTGAAGCCACGTAACTGGTTCGTTTATGTCCTTGGGCAATATCTAACATATAGGTTTTACGGCCTGTTCTTATCCCTGCGTAGCCAAGACTTAGTAGGAAAAACAAAGCTATATTTAACTGCCAATTATTGGCATCAGTGAAAATAACGAAACCGACAGATGCCAAAACACATACCAAAGTGGCAATGAATAATGTCTTAACCGCATTCTTGTCTGCCAACTTCCCCCACAAATAAGAACTTAAGAACGATGCTAAGGCGCTGGCGATAATAAAATAGGGCAATTGGAAATGGTCGTTGTTGCTGGCTGCGCCACTAACAAAAAATGGCGCAATTAATGCTCCATGTAATAATAAACATCTACTAATAATCAAGTTTTTTAGGTCTCCCTGCTGGTAAAGAGTTTTCCACAACCCATGTTGGTCATTTGACTTTTCATCGTCGTGGCTCAATTGTGCGCTGAGATTGCGCGAAAACACCAAACTTACTAGCATTAACGCTATTGAAAGAGCAATTAGAATGGCAACGGTAGCGGTACTTTGTTGCTCCGGCGCCAAAATCATCAATACCGCGGTTAGCAGTGATAACAGTCCGGAAATAGATGAGGCAATCCCTACTAACTTACCTCTTTTGCCTTTCTTTATGTTTACTCCCTGAATATCTTTCATACTCAGCGACGTTGCGGAGCGGCCTAAGCTTAATATTAACAATGCACAGAGTATTAATAATCCAGCGATGAGTTTTTCGGTACATATCGCAGCGATCAAAATGCCACCTATGGCAGTAGTCTGGATAACAATGCCCCATCGCCATAGGATTACTCGGTTTTGCACATTTTGAGTGTATTGCTTAATGGTCCATTGAGGTATCAAGGAGCCAGACTCACGAATTGGCACTAATAATGAAATAATCCAAATAGGCGCGCCTAAGCTAGTCAGTAACCAAGGTAAAGTGGTTTTAGCCGAAATAAGTAAGTCGGCGAGTTTTGTAAAAGTTGCGATGGCAATCAGTTGAAAAAATGTTTTGTTTTGCTGATCGTTCAAAATGACGTCCAATTTGTTGATTTTTACTTTAAATTACCCGGCTCCACTTGAACAGAGCCTAGCCTCGTGCTATAAAGCGCACCGCTGAAATTAATGAAGGTGAAAACCTTTTTTAATTATCGCGAAGAGGCTAACTAGATTAGCGTAAATATCACACATACATCGACACATTTTTCGGGGTGTCTGCGCAGTGTTTCTTATGAAGAAGTCACTAAGTGGATCGAAAACTGGGATGTATGGAGGCCTAACCCCATATTGAGGAATCTTTATAATGGCAAATGTATCTATGCGCGACATGCTTCAGGCAGGCGTACACTTTGGACACCAAACTCGTTACTGGAATCCAAAAATGAAACCTTTCATTTTTGGCGCACGTAACAAAGTTCATATCATCAATCTTGAAAAAACTGTTCCTATGTTTAACGAAGCACTTAACTTTGTTGGTGGCGTTGCTGCTAAGAAAGGTAAAATCCTTTTCGTTGGAACTAAGCGTGCAGCAAGTGATGCAGTGAAAGAAGCCGCAGACAAATGCGACCAATTTTATGTTAATAAACGCTGGTTGGGCGGAATGTTAACAAACTGGAAAACTGTTCGTCAGTCAATCAAACGTTTAAAAGAGCTTGAGCAACAAAGCCAAGACGGTACGTTCGAAAAATTGACTAAAAAAGAAGTACTAATGTTAACTCGTGAAATGACTAAGCTTGAAACTAGTTTAGGTGGTATTAAAAACATGGGTGGTTTACCAGACGTGTTGTTTGTTGTTGATGCTGACCACGAACATATTGCTATCACTGAAGCGGGCAACTTAGGTATTCCAGTTGTGTCAATTGTTGATACTAACTCTAACCCTGATGGTGTTGATTATATCGTACCTGGCAATGATGATGCGATTCGTGCGGTTCAATTATATTTGAACTCAGCTGCAAACGCAGTGATTGAAGGTCGTGATCAAAACCTTGAAGCGCAAGCTGAAAAAGGTGAGTTCGTAGAAGCTGCTGAGTAATTTACTTAGCGTTGAGCGACATTTTGGGTAGCAAAGTTTTTGTTATCTAACACGAATTAATTTAACAGGGGCTAG
Organism: Paraglaciecola arctica; assembly: GCF_018861065.1. Lineage (GTDB taxonomy): Bacteria > Pseudomonadota > Gammaproteobacteria > Enterobacterales > Alteromonadaceae > Paraglaciecola > Paraglaciecola arctica_B. The sequence goes on along the minus strand of NZ_JAHKQO010000045.1, from coordinate 218,963 downwards.
CGCCCCTGTTTTTAAATGTATAATTTCAAATAATTTGATCAAATTATTTTGACGAGGAAACGAAAATGGCAGTGACTGCAGCCCTAGTTAAAGAATTGCGTGAGCGTACAGCCGCCGGTATGCTTGATTGTAAAAAAGCCTTAGTTGAAACTGATGGTGACATTGAGCTAGCAATTGAAAATATGCGTAAAAATGGTCAAGCGAAAGCCGCTAAAAAGGCTGGTCGTATTGCCGCTGAAGGTGTGATTTTGACTAAAGTTGCTAACGGTGTGGCAACTATGATGGAAGTGAACAGCGAAACTGACTTTGTTGCTCGCGACGATGGCTTTATCAAGTTTGGTCAACAGCTAATTGAAGTCGCTTCTGCGAATAAAATTAACGATATGGACACACTAAATAACACTGAAGTTGACGGTGTTAAAATCAGTGACCTTCGTGACACTTTAGTTGCTAAAATTGGTGAAAACATCAGTCCACGTCGTGTGATCTCTGTTGAAGGTGACAACCTTGGCGCATATGTTCATGGCGCACGAATAGGTGTTATTGCCATTTTACAAGGTGGTGATGAAGAATTAGCGAAAGACATCGCTATGCATATTGCCGCTTCAAGCCCACAGTTTGTGAAGCCTGAAGATGTACCAGCAGAAGTGGTTGCTAAAGAAAAAGAAATTCAGCTAGATATTGCAATTCAGTCTGGTAAACCAGCTGAAATCGCTGAAAAAATGGTTTCTGGCCGTATGAAAAAATTCACTGGCGAAGTCAGCTTGACTGGTCAGCCTTTTGTGAAAGATCCTTCTATGCTAGTTGCTGACTTGCTTAAATCTAAAGATGCCGATGTGATTAACTTCGTACGTTTTGAAGTAGGTGAAGGTATCGAGAAAAAAGAAGAAGATTTTGCAGCTGAAGTTGCCGCTCAAATGGCAGCTGCTAAAAAATAAAAATGCCTTTTAACGATGTTTGGGTATAATACTGGCACCTCAAAATGAGGTGCTTTTTTTTATATGCCTATGTTGTTTTGAATCTACGACTTTGAGACAACAAAGACATATATAAAATAGGCTTATTGGCCTTTTATCGTCGCCGCCTTTTATCACCTTAAGGAACTATCAATCTATGAGTATCGCACCTAAGTCCGCTTATCGAAGAATTCTATTAAAGTTAAGCGGTGAAGCATTAATGGGAGACGAAGGTTTTGGCATCGACCCTAAAGTGTTAGAACGTATGGCTCAAGAAATTAAAGAGCTAGTTGAGTTGGGTGTTGAGGTCGGTCTGGTTATTGGTGGGGGCAACCTTTTCCGAGGTGAAGGTTTGGCCAAAGCGGGTATGAATCGTGTAGTCGGAGATCACATGGGGATGCTGGCGACTGTGATGAACGGTTTGGCTATGCGTGATGCTTTGCATCGTGCTTTTGTCAATGCCCGTCTTATGTCAGCTATTCCTCTCAATGGTGTTTGTGATGCTTACAACTGGGCAGAGGCGATTAGTTTACTCAAATCAGGTCGAGTGGTTATTTTTTCTGCTGGAACAGGTAATCCGTTTTTTACTACTGATTCTGCTGCTTGCCTACGAGGTATAGAAATAGAGGCCGATGCGGTCTTGAAGGGTACCAAAGTTGATGGTGTTTACGATGATGATCCAGCGAAAAACCCAGAAGCCAAACTATTCAAAACCTTGACCTATAACGAAGTCTTAGAAAAAGAACTAAAAGTGATGGATCTAGCCGCCTTCACCCTAGCTCGTGATCATAATGTGCCAATTCGCGTTTTTAACATGAATACACCTGGATGTATGAAGGCTGTTGTGATGGGCGAAGATGTAGGCACGTTAATCTGCCACACTGAAGAAATAAAGCAATAATAGGAAAACTACTGTGATTGACGAAATTAATGATGACGCGCGTCAGCGTATGGAAAAAAGTATCAGTGTATTAAAGGGCCAGCTTTCAAAAATTCGCACTGGTCGAGCACATCCTAGTTTACTAGATAGCATAGTAGTGCCCTACTATGGAACTGATACTCCACTTAAACAGCTAGCTAATATTATTGCAGAAGATTCTCGAACTTTAGCATTAACTGTATTTGATAAAAGTTCTGCTAAAGCAGTTGAAAAAGCCATAATGCAGTCGGATTTGGGGCTTAACCCTATGAGTGCCGGTAACGTTATGCGAATTCCTATGCCAGCCTTGACTGAAGATCGCCGTAAAGATCTGATTCGAGTGGTTCGTGCTGAAGCCGAGCAAGGCAAAGTGGCGATTCGTAATATTCGTAGAGATGCGAATAGCGATATTAAAGAGTTACTGAAAGAAAAAGAAATCAGTGAAGACGATAGCCGTCGTGGTGAAGACGACGTACAGAAGTTAACCGATGCTTTTGTTAAAGAAGTAGACGAAATTTTGGTGGCGAAAGAAAAAGACTTAATGGAAGTGTGATTGAGTTATATCTGATAAATGAATGCTTCTGAACAATTAGTCGAAAAAACCATCCCACAACATGTGGCTATCATTATGGATGGCAACGGGCGCTGGGCTAAGAAAAAAGGCAAAATTCGTACTTTTGGACATCAATCCGCAGTCAAAGCTGTAAGAGCCTCGGTATCCTATGCATTAAAAAACGGGGTGCAAGTCCTAACACTTTTTGCTTTTAGTAGCGAAAACTGGAACCGACCAGCTGAAGAAGTGGGGGTGTTAATGAGTCTATTTAACATGGTACTTGGCAGTGAAGTTAAAAAGCTGCATAAAAACAAGGTCAGGCTGAAAATCATAGGCGATACCAGTCGATTTGACAGTAAATTAGCGGATAAGATACACCAAGCAGAAGTTTTGACTGAAAAAAACGACAGTTTGGTTTTGAACATCGCCGCTAACTATGGTGGCCGTTGGGATATAGTTAACGCAACTAAAGCGCTCTTAGTGAAAGTGCAAGCTGGGGAACTGGCAATAGCAGATATAAACGAAGAGTCATTTACTAGCGAAACTAGTACCGCAGGCTTACCCGCAGTGGATTTAATGATCCGCACCGGCGGGGAGCAAAGAATTAGTAACTTTTTGTTGTGGCAAACTGCCTATGCAGAATTGTTTTTTTCTGACACTTTTTGGCCCGATTTTAACGAAGATTGTTTCCAAACCGCAGTGGACGCCTTTGCTGATAGGCAAAGACGTTTCGGAAAAACTTCCGAGCAGGTAACTTAATGATATACCTAGTCAACAATAACAAATATAAGGGGCTAGTGTGTTAAAACAGCGAATTATTACGGCGCTTATTCTTGCTCCTCTAGCATTATTTGCCATTTTATATTTACCACTATTTAGTTTTGAAATCATGATTGCGCTAGTCATGGGGCTAGGTGCTTGGGAATGGTCAAGCATGTCTGGAATGACACGCACCTTTACCAAGAGTGCATATGCTGCTCTAGTAGTCGTCATATGTATGATCTTGTCTTTTTTGTTACCAACGGATTTGATTTGGTACCAAGGACAATTGAATAGTCTATACACCTATATTCTCTCGGTAGCAGCCATTTGGTGGGTTGTATCACTGGCAATGATTATTGCCTACCCAAGTTACACTTCTGTTTGGTACACCAGTAAAATACTTCGCGGTATATTCGGTTTTTTAACCCTAATTCCTACTTGGGTGGCAGTAGTGTCGCTTCGAACAAGTTTATACGACGTAGACCCTTATTACGGTGCATCCCTAATTTTTTATGTTTTGGGTATTGTCTGGGCCGCCGATATCGGGGCATTTTTTGTCGGGGTTAAGTTTGGAAAACACAAATTACGTCCAGAAGTTTCGCCGGGTAAAACTCTTGAAGGACTGATGGGAGGGGTTTTTGCCTCTTCGGCTATTATTGCTTTTGCAGCCTTACATTATCAAGTCGATCCATCGCGCATTTGGTTGCATGTACTAGTTGGGGCTTTAACCGTAGGCGTATCCGCTTTAGGTGATTTGAACGAAAGTATGTTTAAACGCTGTGCGGGTATAAAAGATAGCGGAACCTTGCTACCAGGCCATGGCGGTATTATGGATAGAATAGATAGCCTAACAGCGGCTTTCCCCGTTTTTGCATTTTGTTACGTCATGTGGATGGCCTAATGCAACAAGAAACGCAACAAGAGACGCAACAAAAAGTACAAAAAATTAGCATTCTAGGCGCTACTGGCTCTATTGGAAAAAGCACAATAGATGTAATCACTCGACACCCCGAGCGTTTCAGTGTGTTTGCACTAACTGCTAACACCAATATTGAATTATTGCTGCAACAATCCTTAATCTGTTCCCCAGAATATGTGGTCATAGCCGATCCGCAACTCTTTCAACATGCCAAGAAATTATTCGCTGAGCAAAAGCTTAGCTGTGAGGTGTTAGCGGGCCACGAGGCTTTGCTCCAAGTCGCTAGTGCTGAAGACGTTGACATTGTGATGGCTGCCATAGTGGGGGGCGCAGGTTTATTACCCACATTGGCCGCTGTAAACGCGGGTAAAAAAGTATTATTAGCTAATAAAGAATCTTTAGTGATGTCTGGTGAACTCTTTATTCAAGCCGCCAATCAACATCATGCTCAATTATTGCCAATAGACAGTGAGCACAACGCTATTTTTCAATGTCTTCCTAAGGATTTTAAATATGGGGAGTTATGTTCTTCAGGTATCAGTAAGATTCTTCTGACTGGTTCGGGCGGGCCGTTTTTAAATAAACCATTAAGTGAACTGCATCAAGTCACGCCAGATCAAGCATGTGCTCACCCTAATTGGGATATGGGACGAAAGATATCGGTCGATTCGGCAACTATGATGAACAAAGGTTTAGAGTTTATCGAAGCCAGGTGGCTATTTGGACTCAAGGCTTGTGACATTGAAGTTGTATTGCACCCCCAAAGTATCATCCATTCTATGGTGCAATATCTCGATGGTTCCGTATTAGCACAAATGGGTAACCCCGATATGCGCACTCCCATTGCTCATGCTTTAGCCTATCCACAAAGAATCGAATCTGGCGTTGCCCCATTAGATTTTAAGCAATTGGCAGACTTTAGTTTTACTGAGCCAGAATCCGCGCGGTACCCCAATTTAGATTTAGCGATGCAAGCGAGTAACGCTGGCCAATATGCAACAACAACCCTCAATGCTGCAAATGAAGTGGCAGTGGACGCGTTTTTAAGTGGACAACTTGGGTTTATGCAAATAGCGCAGGTGAATGAGGAATGTTTACAACGAACATTAAATCACAACTTAGGCAATATTGAAGCAGTGCTTGAATGTGATCGTCGAGCCCGTAGTTTGTCTGCAAACATTATTGATAGTCTGTGTCGAAGTAATAATCGGAAGGTTGGCTCGTGAGTTTTTTGATTAGTGCAGTTTCTTTTATTGTAGCCTTAGGTATTTTAGTTGCAGTGCACGAATGGGGGCATTTTTGGGTTGCTCGTAGATGTGGTGTCAAGGTTGAACGTTTTTCTATTGGCTTCGGTAAAGCATTATGGCGCAGGACTGATAAGTTAGGTACCGAATATGTCATAGCCGCTATTCCTCTAGGTGGCTATGTTAAAATGCTTGATGAAAGGGTCGATGAAGTTTCAGAACAAGATTTACCTTATGCCTTTAATCGCCAACACGTATTAAAACGTATTGCAATTATTGCAGCGGGTCCAGGTGTGAATTTTCTGTTCGCTATTTTTGCGCTGTTTGTCATGTATTTAATTGGATTGCAGACTATTAAACCTATAGTTGGCAATATCGAACCTGAAAGCATTTTAAGCCAAAGTCATATTCAAAAAAATGCAACGTTGACCCAGATTGGGGAAAGAAAAGTCGTTGATTGGGAAGATGTCGCTTATGAGTTTATGTCGTTTATTGGACATGATGAAATGTCAATTAAGTGGACCGACGACAAAAGTAGCTATGAAAAAAGTGCCACAATCAATATCAGTCAATGGCAATTTGACCCAGATAAAACTTCTGTTTTTGAGAGCTTGGGACTCACACCTTACCGCCCTAAGGTACTGACAGTCTTGGGAAGCGTAGAAAATGACTCTGCTGCACAACAAATTGGATTACAGCCAAATGACAAAATTGTCAGTCTAGATGGAACTAGTATGCAAAATTGGGAACAAATAGTGGGTCATGTTTCTTCTAGACCAAATCAACTTGTTGAAGTTGAGGTGCTTAGAAATGGACAAGTTGTCAGTTTAAAGGGGACCATTGGTAGTAAAACTGAAGCTCAAAATACTAAAGGGTATATGGGATTTACTCCGACTTTAGAACCTTGGCCAGAAGGAGTGGTGTTTGTGCATCAATATGGTTTAGGCAAAGCCTTATCCAAAGCGATGGACAAAACGTGGCGTTTGATGACACTGAGTATCGAGATGCTTGGGAAGCTGATTACTGGAGATGTATCAGTTAAAAACTTGAGTGGTCCAATTGCCATTGCTCAAGGAGCAGGGTCTAGCGCAAGTTTAGGTTTAGTGTATTTTTTAGGCTTTTTAGCGTTAATTAGCGTTAATTTAGGCATAATTAACCTTTTACCTCTGCCAGTACTTGATGGTGGGCACTTACTCTATTATTTTATAGAGCTTTTAAGTGGACGGCCTGTGCCAGAATCAGTCCAAGAAGTAGGGTTTAAAATTGGTGGCGTTTTGCTGCTGCTATTAATGAGCATCGCGATAGTAAATGATATTGCGCGTTTATAATTTTTATCAGTCGATGTGACTATGCACACCACATTGTTTGTGCGTTTAGGAAGAATATTAATAAATGAAGTTTAAACAGTTAGTTGTTGCCGGATTAATGTTATCCATTGCTAGCTTAGCAAAAGCAGCCCCAAGTAGTGATTTTATCGTTCAAGATATTAAAGTTGAAGGTTTGCAGCGTGTTGCCTTAGGTGCAGCTTTAACCTATTTGCCAGTAACAGTTGGCGATGAGATGAATAGTTTTCGGATTTCGCAACTTATTCGGTCGATGTATTCCTCTACTCATTTTGAAAACATTAAAATCTATCGCGATGGTAATACATTATTGGTACGAGTCACTGAGAGGCCCACTATCAGTAATATCGTATTTGAAGATAACGACGATATTAAAGACGAACAATTACAAGAAAGCCTCAATGACGCCAATATTGTAGTAGGTGAACCACTCGATAAAACAGTGTTGACCTCAATTGAAAATGGCCTGAAAGATTTCTTTTATAGCATAGGTAAATACAACGCTGATGTTACGGCAATTATTACCCCTCTACCTAGAAATCGAGTCGACCTTAAATTGCTATTTGAAGAAGGTGACTCTGCAAAAATCCAACAGATCAACATAGTAGGTAATGAAACCTTCAGCGATTTCGAGTTATTAGATCAAGTAGAATTACAATTTGATACTCCTTGGTGGGACTTTTTATCAGAAACTCGCTATCAGAAACAGACTCTGACAGGGGATATGGAAACCATCACCAGTTACTACAAAGACCGCGGCTACTTGCGTTTTAACATTGATTCAACTCAAGTATCAATGACACCTGATAAAACTGGCATATATGTCACCCTAAACGTTGCTGAAGGCGAGCAATATACTATCTCTGAAGTTGAGTTAATTGGCGACTTATTGGGGTACGAAGACTACATCAAATTAGTACTTCCGCTAACCAAAGGCGAGTTGTATAACCAAGCAGAAGTAACTTACACAGAAGAGTTTATCAGTAAGTACTTAGGCCGATATGGCTATGCATATCCTACAGTTACTACTATTCCTGATATTAATGAAGAAGACAAAACCGTAAAGTTAGTATTATCCGTAGACCCAGGTAAACGTATTTATGTTCGTAGAATTAACTTTTCCGGAAACGTAAGTACTGCCGATGAGGTGTTGCGACAATCTGTGTCTCAAATGGAAGGTTCTTGGTTATCTAACGCTACTTTAGAGTCTTCGAAAAATAGTCTTTCGCGTTTAACCTATATGGAAAACGTAGACTTTGAAACGGTTCGACTTCCCGGCGAAGAAGACAAAGTAGATGTAAACTTTACGGTAAAAGAACAACCATCAGGTGCGTTCAATGCAGGTATTGGTTACGGCGATCGCACTAAACTAAGTCTGCAAGCCGGTATTCAGCAAGATAACTTCTTAGGTACCGGTAAACGTATTGCATTTAATGTGAGTACAGTGTCTTATCAGAAAAGCGTACAGCTTTCTTACACCGACCCTTATTTTACTATTGATGGCATAAGTTTAGGTGGTTCAGTGTCTTACAGTGAATTTGACGGAAGCTCTGCTAACTTGATTCAATACAACAGTAAGCAGTTTTCAGTAGGTAGTAACGTTGGGTACCCTATTGACCAATTCAATCGAATTAATTTTGGATTAACTTATAGCGTAGTTGAGCTGTTCCAAAATCAGCCCTATGTGCAAACTACTCGTTTCAATAATCAATTTGTTGATGAAAGTAATCCAGATGCAGCGATTAAATACGATAGTTTCTTAGCTTCAATAGCTTGGTCAAGAACTACACTTAACCGAGGCGTATTCCCAACCGCAGGTTCGTCACAACGAGCCTCATTTGGCATCACTACGCCAAACTCAGATGTAAACTATTTCAAAACTGAAATTGATGGCAAATGGTACTTCCCACTTTCTCGTAACCAACGCTGGTCATTTTTAGCAAGATTAAAAATGGGATACGGTAACGGCTATGGAGATGTGGGAGGTATCGATCAAATCTTACCTTTTACTCAACATTTTACGGCGGGTGGATCTGATTCTTTAAGAGGTTTTGAAAACAATACAGTGGGACCTCGCGGTTTGCGCGTGTCACCGTCACAAATAGTGACAGATCCTAACGGTCAAGTCATTTTAGGTGATGAGTCCAACAATACATTCTCTGTTTCTAGTCGTTCACTTGGTGGTAATGCTATGGTGCTTGGTGGTGTAGAATTGATAGTGCCAACACCTTTCGTAGAAGTCGATTTTGATAACTCAGTACGTACCAGTCTATTTGTTGATGTGGGTAATGTGTGGGATACCGAGTTTGATTATGATCGTTATAAACTATTGAATAACAACTTTTCACTCAGTAATGATGAATTAATTGATTATAGTGATCCAACACTCTATAGAGCATCGGGCGGAGTTTCTGTACAATGGCTATCACCTATGGGGCCAATGGTGTTTAGTTTCTCGAAAGTAATACAAGAAAGAGAAGGTGATGATTCTAAATTCTTCACTTTTAACATTGGTCAAACATTTTAATATATGGCTGGTATGACCCAGCTTTAGAACAATAAGAAGTAGGAGTTCCTTTTGAAAAAGTTTACTAAAAGTTTAATTGCAGGTGCATTGTTAACATCAGCTATGGCGAGTTCTGCGGTATTTGCTGAACAGAAAATTGGTGTTGTGAATGTGCAAGGTATATTCCAATCAATGCCTCAAGCTGCGTCCATTCAAGATGCCATTGCTGCACAATTCAAAGATAAAACTGAAGAAGTGAGCCGTTTAGAAAAAGACATTAAATATTACCTTGAAAAAAATCAACGTGATGCAGCCACAATGAGCGCCAAAGAAAAAACAGAACTTGAAGGTAAAATCATTGCATTACGTGAAGAATACACTTCAAAAGCTCAGCCTCTGCAGCAAGAAATTCAAAATCGTTTAAAAGAAGAACAAAACAAGTTATTAGGGTTAATTAAGCAAGGGATTGATGCCGTTGCAGCCAAAGAAAAATATGACATGATTTTGAACGCTAATTCTGTGGCCTTTATAAACCCTGATCTAGACGTGTCTGAAATGGTGCTTGAGCAAGTTTCTAAAATCAAATAAGTCGCTTTAGTTGTAATATGGGAGGTGTTTTGAGTCACGCAATCAGTCTTATTCAATTGGCACAAAGCATCGGTGCAGAATTGCGCCTAGCAGGCACCGATACTCAAGATACCCTCGTTACCGGTTTATCTACTTTAATCAAAGCTGGCGATGGCCAGGTTTCATTTTTGTCTAATAAAAAGTATCGTGGCCTACTGCAAAGCACCAATGCTCAGGCCGTTATTCTGCATCCAGACGAGTTCCCCCATTGCAGTCGCTCCGCGTTTGTTATGAACAATCCTTATGTGGGGTTTGCTAAAGCCGCACAACTGCTCGACACAACACCGAAACCAGCACATAACATATCTGCTCATGCCGTTATTGGTGAAAATGTTGTGTTGGGTAAAGGTGTTAAAATAGCTGCCAATGCAGTAATAGAAGCGGGCGCGATGCTCGGCGACAATGTTATAATTGGTGCTGGATGTTTTATAGGTAAAGGTGCGCAGCTAGGTGAAAATACGAAATTATGGGCCAATGTCAGTATTTATCATGATGTTATAATGGGCTCAGATTGTTTGGTCCAAGCTAACTCTGTAATAGGCAGTGACGGCTTTGGATACGCTAATGAAAATGGGCAGTGGATTAAAATCCCGCAACTTGGCAGTGTGGTAATTGGCAACCGAGTAGAAATTGGCGCAAGTACTACAATAGATCGTGGTGCGCTAGACAATACTATTTTGGCTGATGGCGTAATCATTGATAACCAGTGTCAAATTGCCCACAACGTAGAGATCGGTGAAAACACTGCAATGGCCGCATGTTCTGTCATTGCTGGTAGCACAGTTATTGGTAAGAATTGCAGCATTGCTGGTCTAGTGGGCATAAATGGGCACATTAGCGTCTGTGATAACGTAGTTTTTACCGGAATGAGCATGGTCACCAAAAATATTACAGAACCCGGCGTGTATTCGTCAGGCATACCGGCAGAAGCCAACCGAGAATGGCGCAAAAATATGGTAGCATTGCGAAATATTACTAGCCTTAATCAGCGCGTTAAATCATTGGAAAAAGCCAGCAGCAGTAGTGAATAGACTACTAACTGGTTTGTTTAGGAGAACACCTTTTGGCTAACAAAATTAACACTCTCGAAATAGAAGATATCATGGAGTTACTTCCCCATAGGTATCCTTTCTTATTAGTAGATAGAGTGACAGACTACACAATCAATGAGTCTATATCCGCATATAAAAATATTACGTTTAATGAACCTTGTTTTACCGGACATTTCCCTGGTAAACCCATTTTTCCAGGTGTCATGATATTAGAGGCCTTAGCCCAAGTTGCAGGAGTATTAGGCTTCAAAACAGCGGGTAATTCAGATGACCTATACCTATATGCTGGCGTAGATAATGCGCGCTTTAAATTACCCGTAGTACCAGGTGATCGTATGGATATGGAAGTCAAATTAATAAAAGAACGCCGCGGAATTTGGAAGTTTCATGGTGTGGCCAGCGTTGACGGAAAAGCCGCGTGTGAAGCTGAGTTTATGTGTGCTATGAGGAAAATGTAACTGGTGATACATTCTACTGCCGTTATCCACCCTTCCGCTAAAATAGGTCAAAATGTTTCTATTGGCGCCTTTTGCCTGATTGATGCTGATGTCAGCATTGGTGATAATACCGTGCTTGAATCTCATGTGGTCGTCAAAGGGAAAACCAGAATAGGCAAAGGCAATCATATTTATCAGTTTGCGTCTGTGGGTGAAGATTGTCAGGATAAAAAATATGCTGGTGAGCCAACTGAGTTGATAATAGGTGATAACAATGTGATCCGAGAGTCGGTGACTATCCATCGTGGTACAGTCCAAGATCAAGGCGTGACTAAAATTGGCTCAAATAACTTACTGATGTGTTATGTACATGTCGCCCATGATTGTGTCATTGGTGATAACAGTATTTTGGCCACTAGTGCCATACTCGCAGGGCATGTACATATAGGTGATTGGGTGATCATGGGTGGGGCTACAGCCTCCCATCAGTTTTGCCGAATTGGTGATCATAGTTTTGTAGGTGGGGGCGCGATAATTTTAGCTGACGTACCACCCTTTGTGATGTTAGGAAATGACAGTACACCTCGTGGCATCAATGCAGAAGGATTAAAACGCCGTGGTTTTGATAGTGATACCATATTACAAATCAAGCGAGCCTATAAAGTATTGTATCGCCAAGGAAATAGAGCTGAAGAAGCGGTTAAATTGCTTCTAGCCATGCCTGGTAACACTCCTGAAGTGCAACTTTTAGCCAATTTTGTTGCTAACTCTTCTCGCGGTATTGCGCGCTAACTCATGAGCGACAAAATTTTGAGGATTGGTATTGTGGCTGGAGAAGCGTCTGGCGATATCCTTGCTGCCGGTCTCATTAAACAACTCAAAAAACGTTTTCCCAATGCTATTTTTGAAGGCATAGCAGGTCCTAAAATGCAGGCTCAAGGCTGTCAAACTTTATTTGATATGGAAGAGTTGTCGGTAATGGGCTTGGTTGAAGTATTGTCTAGAATCAGAAGGTTAATGTTTGTGCGCAAGTCGTTAGTCACCCATTTTCTAGCTAACCCACCTGATGTGTTTATAGGGGTTGATGCGCCTGATTTTAACTTAGGCGTAGAACTTAAGCTCAAAAAACACGGAATTAAAACCGTACAATATGTTAGCCCTACCGTTTGGGCATGGCGTGAAAATCGAATTTTTAAGATTGCCAAAGCCACAAATATGGTTTTGAGTATTTTCCCTTTTGAAAAACAAGTTTACGACAAACACCAAATACCTTGTGAATTTGTTGGTCACACCATGGCAGACGATATTGCGATTAAACCAGATCAACAAAAAGCTCGAGAAGCTTTAAAAATTAAAGAGAATGAAGTAGTTCTAGCGATGCTGCCTGGTAGCAGAAAACGTGAAGTTGAATCACTGTTTGATGTGTTTATTCAATCCTGTTTACTTCTAAAGGCAGATGTCAAAAAATTCAAAGTACTAATTCCAGTGGTTAATCGTCATCGCAAAGCTCAGGTCGACGAATATATTCAAACTCATAAACCGAATTTAGATATTCAGGTGGTGATAGGCCATGCTAGAGAGGTAATGATAGCTTCTGATGCAGTATTACTCGCCTCAGGAACGGCTACCTTAGAAGCCATGTTATGTAAGAGAAATATGGTCGCAGCCTATAAACTTAGTGGTTTGACTTATCAAATGATGAAATGGTTATACAAAGCCAAATACTTTGCGTTACCCAATGTATTGGCGGGAGAAAAAATTGTACCTGAGTTGCTTCAAAATGAAGTGACACCACAGGCGATTAGTCAGTTGTTGGTGCCTATGTTGACCCAAAAAAATACCGAAGCACAACAACTACTTATTGGAAAGTTTGAAGCTTTACACCAATCATTAAAAAGAGATGCTGATGTTCAATCTGCTATGGCGGTCTCCCACTTGATCGAGCAACCACTGTGACTGAGTTGATTGCAGGAGTCGATGAAGTCGGACGCGGGCCTTTAGTCGGAGATGTGGTAACTGCGGCTGTTATTCTCGATCCAAGACATAAAATTAATGGATTGGCCGATTCGAAAAAGTTATCTGAAAAGAAACGAAACACTTTGGCAGCTGAAATAAAACAATATGCTTTAGCTTGGTCAATAGGACGCGCTAGTCCCAGAGAAATAGACGAACTTAATATTTTGCATGCCACAATGCTTGCCATGACCCGAGCGGTAAAAGGGTTGTCAATCCAACCAACTCATGTGATGGTTGATGGAAATCGTTGCCCGAACTGGCATTATTCGAGTGAATCCGTGGTTAAAGGCGATGGATTAATTGCAGAAATTTCAGCGGCCTCAATTATAGCAAAAGTCACACGTGACCAAGAAATGTTGGCTTTAGATCTACAATATCCAGAGTACGGCTTTGCCAAGCACAAAGGTTACCCTACTGCATACCATTTAGCTAAGCTCGCTGAGCTTGGACCACTTTCGCAATATCGAATGAGTTTTAAGCCAGTGCAGCAATCTCTTGCTTTGCATGATGGTCAATTAGCAGGCTCTTAAATGACAGAACAACTACAACAAGCCGCGGTAAATTTTGTACATTTACGGGTGCACAGTGATTTTTCCATGTTAGATGGGTTAAATAAGGTTAAACCCCTTATTTCTCATGTCAAAGAACTGGGTATGCCCGCTGTCGCTATTACTGATCAAATGAATATGTGTGGATTGGTAAAGTTTTATCGCCAGGCTCATGATAACGGTATTAAACCAATTATAGGCGCAGATTTTTGGGTATGTGCTGATGAGCTTGAAGGGACTTTGTTTCGTCTTACATTGTTAGCTTTGGATAATATCGGCTATAAAAATATCACGCTTTTAATATCCAAAGCCTATTTACGGGGAAGTATAAACGATAGAGCAGCAATAGACCGAGCATGGTTAGCTGAACACAGCCAAGGTGTGCTCGTATTATCGGGTGGTAAGTCAGGCGATTTAGGTATGCTATTGACTAAGGGCAATATGGATATTGCTAAGCACGTTACCGAGTTTTATCAGCAACACTTTCCTAATCGTTTTTATTTGGAGTTGACCAGAACAGGTCGATTAGGTGAAGAGGACTACATTCATCGCGCGGTAGATTGGGCGCAACAATATGACTTGCCAGTAGTAGCCACCAACGAAGTGTGTTTTGTTGATAGACAATACTTTGATGCGCATGAAATTCGTGTAGCGATTCATGACGGTTTTACCTTGGGAGATCCTCGTAGGCCAAAAGAATATTCTGAACAGCAATACTTGCGAACTGCTGAAGAAATGATGGAGTTGTTTTCTGATATTCCTGAAGCAATTCAAAATACTGTTGAAATCGCAAAGCGCTGTAATGTTACGGTTCAACTAGGTACATACTTTCTACCTGATTTTCCTACAGAAGGTATGGATATTAAAGATTATCTGGTTAAGGTCTCGGAAGAGGGACTAGAGCGAAGATTGGCATTTTTGTTCCCAGACGAACAAGTTCGTTTAGAAAAACGACCAGAATACGATGATAGGTTAGCGATTGAGCTTAAGGTTATTAACCAAATGGGGTTCCCAGGTTACTTCTTGATCGTGATGGAGTTTATTCAATGGAGTAAAGATAATAATATTCCAGTAGGACCTGGGCGTGGGTCGGGTGCGGGGTCTCTTGTGGCATATGCCTTAGACATAACAGATCTTGACCCTCTAGAATACGACTTATTATTCGAACGATTTTTGAATCCTGAACGGGTATCCATGCCTGACTTTGACGTAGATTTTTGCATGGATAGGCGTGATGAAGTAATTGATCACGTGGCCGAAATGTACGGGCGAGACGCGGTATCTCAAATTATCACTTTCGGTACTATGGCAGCAAAAGCGGTAGTGCGAGATGTGGGCCGAGTGTTAGGTCATCCTTATGGTTTTGTTGACAGGATATCAAAACTTATTCCTGCTACTCCAGGGATGACATTAGAAAAAGCGTTTGTTGAAGAGCCTAGGCTACCAGAATTGTACAACCAAGACGAAGAAGTCAAAGATCTCATAGACATGTGTCGTATCTTGGAAGGTTGTACTCGTAATGCGGGTAAACATGCCGGTGGCGTAGTAATAGCGCCAACACTTATCACGGATTTTGCTCCCCTATATTGTGATGACGAAGGCAAAAACCCGGTTACTCAGTTTGATAAAAACGATGTTGAAACAGCAGGTCTAGTTAAATTTGACTTCTTAGGACTGCGTACCCTGACTATTATCCAGTGGGCGATGGATATGATTAAATCGGGTAAAGGCATCGATATTAATATTGCGGCTATCCCGCTGGAAGATCCAAAATGTTTTAGGTTATTGCAAAATGCCGAGACCACCGCAGTATTTCAGCTCGAATCTCGTGGCATGAAAGAGTTGATAAAACGCCTAAAACCAGATTGTTTTGAAGATATTATCGCGCTAGTGGCACTTTTCAGACCTGGCCCGCTGCAATCAGGCATGGTAGATAACTTTATTGATCGTAAGCATGGACGAGAAGAGGTTTCTTATCCTGACGCTCAATACCAGCATGAATGTTTGAAGGAAATTTTGCAGCCCACCTATGGCATTATCTTGTATCAAGAACAAGTAATGCAAATTGCTCAGGTGATGTCAGGTTATAGTTTAGGCGGGGCGGATTTATTACGCCGTGCTATGGGTAAGAAAAACCTAGAAGAAATGGAAAAGCAGCGGGAATCGTTTGAGTCTGGTGCGAAAGATAACGGAATTGACCCCACTCTAGCAATTAAGATTTTTGACCTTGTTGAAAAATTTGCAGGTTATGGTTTTAACAAATCTCACTCTGCTGCCTATGCGTTAGTCTCGTACCAAACGTTATGGCTGAAAACCCATTATCCTGCAGAGTTTATGGCCGCGGTTATGTCAGCCGATATGGATAACTCCGACAAAATCGTTACCTTGGTTGATGAATGTAATCGTATGGGACTTACTATCTTGCCTCCCGACGTAAATGCCGGTAGCCACAAGTTTACAGTCGATGAGCAAGGACGCATTGTTTACGGTATTGGTGCGGTCAAAGGTGTAGGTGAAGGCCCAATTGAGGCAATTATTGAAGCCCGTGATGAATCTGGAAAATTTAGTGATTTATTCGATTTTTGCGCCAAAGTAGATTTAAAACGTATCAATAAGCGTATCTTGGAAAAGTTAGTTTTGGCTGGTGCCTTAGACAATTTAGGGCCTCACCGTGCTTCATTAATGCACTCTTTGCCTAACGCGTTGGCGGCAGCTGGGCAACATGCTAAAGATAAAACTTCAGGGCAGTCTGATATGTTTGGACTGTTGACCACTGAGCCAGAACAAGTTCAACAAGCTTTTGCTGATGTTAAACCTTGGCCAGAGAAAGTCTGGTTAGACGGTGAAAAGACCACATTGGGGCTTTATCTTACTGGCCACCCTATCAATCAGTATCTCAACGAAATCAAGTATTATGCACCTTGCCGCCTGGTTGATCTAAAACCGACCAATAGAGATCAAACTGCTTTTGCAGTAGGTTTAGTATTAGGGGTAAGGGTAATGACCAACAAAAGAGGACGTCGTTGGGCCTTGGTAACACTAGATGATAAAAGTGCCAGAGTGGATGTTAGGTTTTTTCCTGATATGCTTGAGCAATATGAAGAATTGTTGCAAGAAGATAAAATATTAGTAATAAGTGGACAGGTCAGCTTTGATGAGTTCTCTGGTGGCAATACAATGTCCGCCCGCGATGCAATGGACTTAGTACAAGCCCGTGAAAAAAATGCGAAAGGGTTACAAGTGCATTTAGAATCAAGCTGGTGTAATCCTTCTACTGTGGCTAAACTGCAGTCAGTTTTGCAGCCGTATCAAGGTGGTAGTTGCCCGGTTCAGATACGTTACGTGCATCCAGATGCAAAAGTTGATTTAACCTTGGGTGCACAATGGTATGTTACACCCCAAGATGAGTTACTATATGACTTACAACAGCTGTTAGGGAAACCTCAGATAGATTTGGAATTCCACTAACTCGTTTATATAAGCGAAGTGCTGAAAAGCTGTAAACAATTATTATTAGGTGTTCAATGAGTGTAAATTTTTTAGAATTCGAAAAACCCATCGCCGAATTAGAAGCGAAGATTGAAGAGTTAAGACTAGTCAATCAAGGGGGAGAATTCGATGTCAATATCGAAGAAGAAATCACTAAACTGCGAGAAAAAAGCGCAGAGTTAAGCCGCAAAATTTTTGCGGACTTAGGCGCTTGGCAAGTATGCCAAATAGCGCGTCACCCAATGCGCCCCTATACCTACGATTACATAGAACATATTTGTAGCGAATTTGATGAACTTGCAGGCGATCGAGCATTTGCTGACGATAAAGCCATAGTGGGTGGTTTAGCTAAAATTGATGGACAACCTGTGATGGTTATTGGTCATCAAAAAGGTCGCGATACCAAAGAAAAAATTAAGCGTAATTTTGGCATGCCTAAGCCAGAAGGTTATCGAAAAGCATTACGTTTAATGGAAATCGCCGAGCGTTTTAACTTACCTATTATTACGTTTATTGATACCCCTGGAGCCTATCCAGGTGTAGGAGCCGAAGAGCGTGGTCAAAGTGAAGCCATTGCCCGTAATCTTAAAGTGATGTCTGGCTTAAAGGTACCTATTATTTGTACTGTAATTGGTGAAGGTGGTTCTGGAGGCGCTTTGGCTATAGGTGTAGGTGACAGAGTGAATATGCTGCAATATAGTACATATTCAGTTATTTCTCCTGAAGGCTGTGCCTCTATTCTGTGGAAAAGTGCTGAGAAAGCCCCATTGGCTGCCGAAGCTATGGGAGTGAGTGCTGGGAAAATCAAAGAGCTAGGGTTGATCAATCAAATTGTCACCGAGCCCTTAGGTGGGGCACATCGCGACCACGATAGTATGGCTGCTAATTTAAAGGCTACCTTGAAACAGCAGCTAGCTCAGCTAAGTAGTTTGTCTACCGAAGAATTGTTAGCGCAACGCTATGAAAGATTGATGTCTTTTGGTTATTGTTAAATAATCTCGGATTCTTAAACGCTATAAAGCCATCTTTTAAGGTGGCTTTTTTATTACTGGAACCTCGCTGCGTTATATGTCGATTCTAACAACAATTAAGGAGCAACTCGTCTGTGAGCCACTTTTGTCGGCGTCACAACTAGTCGTTGCCTATAGTGGCGGTGTCGACTCACATGTGCTGTTGCATGCACTTGATAGAATAAGAAAACAGCAGCCACTTCCGTTTCAACTCAGTGCCATCCATATTCATCATGGTTTAAGTCAACATGCTGACCAATGGCAAAGCCATTGTAAGCAGATTTGTAGCAGCTTAGGCATTGCATTTCAAACCGCGAATGTGAACCTTGCTGATACCCCCAGGAAAAGCTTAGAAGCACAAGCTAGAGAAGCACGTTACAAGCAGTTGACCGAGTTAGCACCCGCTAATAGCCAAGTATTACTTGGGCAACATCAAGACGACCAACTCGAAACATTTTTGTTGCAGTTAAAACGCGGTGCAGGGCCTAAAGGCTTGTCTGCAATGAATCGCTCTTGGATAGTGTCTGGCGAAACAGACTCAGACAAACAGGTTGGATTTTATCGGCCTCTATTAGCCATTACTCAACAACAAATTTTGGAATATGCGCAACAACATAACTTGCAGTGGTGTGAGGATGAATCCAATCAAAACACGGATTTTGAGCGTAACTTTTTGCGTCACGATGTACTACCTGTGCTACAAAATCGTTGGCCAGAATTAGCCCGTTCAGTGGCTCGAAGTGCGTCTTTATGTGCTGAACAACAAAGTTTGTTAGATGAAATCAATGAAGACAAACTTAATTCATTACGGGCTTCAGCTAACAGTTTACACCTTCCCGGACTGAAACAATTATCGCAACCTTGGTTGCATCAGTTAATTCGTTATTGGTTGACTGAACAAGGTATTCAGAATCCATCTTTAGCTATGTTAATGCAACTTAAACCTGAGTTGCTTGATGCTGCAGAGGATGCAACGCCAATTCTACAATGGCAAAATTGGCAGTTTAGGCGCTTTAATCAACAATTATTTGTCATAAATGTGCCTCCAGAGACTGTTTCATTTGGTATGCAATGGCGGGGTGAAAAACATGTTAGATTACCTTACCATCAAGGTAGCCTCAATTTTATAGTAAGTGAAAATCCCATAAATTGTCTCCAGTCACAATTCAATATTGACCCTAGTTTAGGTTCAATTGAGATACGTCTAGGAGGTTATGGAACTAAATTCAAACCACTAGGCAGTGCTTATTCAAAACCGGTTAAACAATGGTTTAAAGAATGGAAGGTTGCACCATGGGTGCGAGAACGCGCGGTATTTGTGGTTCAAAACGAAGCCGTGTTGGCGCTATTAATTCAAGGTCAATGGTATTTATCACAAGCAACTGAGTCGCGTTCCAGAAAAACAAGCTTAGTATCAGTCACCTTCGACAGTGATGCTTATTAAAGTAAATGCCCCAAGTTATACCTCAACTTCTAAGGCCTTATTGATACGTGTATTGTATTCATCTAATTTAGCTTGCTGATTTTCGGATAATACTACTTTTCCTAATGTTTCTAAGCACTGCGAAACGTTTTGGCTTTCTTCAGGGGTTAGGCCTTCTTCCTCTGACAGAATCGCAAGAACTTTCAACAAACTAATCACTATATTGATATTGTTTGGTGACAATTGTGCCGCTTGTTGTAGAAGGTCATATGCTGGTCGATAGCGTTTGTTTTTGTAATGTGTTGAGGCCATTTCCCCCAATTCTTTTGGGCTATAACGTATATCTTTACGCTCGCTTGATTCTTGTTCTAAATATTCCGATAGCACCTTTCCAGTGAAAGTATCCAGTTCCACTTGGTTTTTCATTTGCTCTAGTAATCCCATCGATTGTTCCCACAATCCGACCTCATGAAAGGCTTTAACTTTGTCTAAGTTGTCTTCAAAACTCATGAGTTGAGCATCTGGGTCGAGGGATAGCATAATTTGCTCTGCTTGTTTTTTATCTTGGCGCAAGTTAAGTAGTCTTACTTCAATCACCTTAATTTGCTCACCTAAGTCCGCAGAGGCTCCAAAGTCTTGCTTTAGCCTTGAAAGCGTTTTTTCGGTATTGATTAATAATTTGTTGGCGTCGACTTCAGGTAATGTGGCCGCAAGATCTATTGCAGAGCGCATAACATTTAATTGCAGGGCTGGGGAGTCATGAATGGAATTTTTAGCGTATTTTGCCATATTTCTTGTGGCTAAGTATTGGCCCATCCTGTCATGATTTAAGCGAGCAAGGTTCCACGATTTCCGATTTCGCTCAATACTGCGAGGCGCTAATTTTGTCGCTTCCTGAATGATTTTATAACCTTGTTGGTAGTCTTCTTTGTCGATATGGTATTCGGCCAGTAGGTCATAAGTGGCAAATTTAGTATCATCCCGCTCTAAAAGCTTAGCGGTGAGTTCGGTTGCTTCATCAATTTTATTTTGTTTCAGCAAAGTAGCAGCCAACCCCACTTGTACCCATGCGTAAGTGTATATTTTAGTCAGCGAGTCGTAAAAGGCTTGGGCTGCTTCATATTCTTTTATGTTAAATAAACTTTTGCCAATCAAACGATTAATATGTGGGTAATACAAAGATAGGGCGGCATCTTTCAACTTGCGTTCTGCATAATAAATAGTGGTAGGAAACTCACCTTGGTCAAAACAATACCGCAATGCGTAGAGTTTCTTTTCGATAGTGATTATCTGATGAATACGTTTCTCGACTTTCGAGCGATCTAATGGTTTAACCCAAAAATCGGTAGGCTCCATTTCTACTACACAATTGACTAAACCTTGTGTGGTGTCGGCGCTTAAAAATACGACACAGGTGGTTTTGGTGATAAAACCTTTGTACTTCAATTCTTCTAAAAGGTTAAAGCCGTCTTTGTCGCTTTTCACATCAAAGGCAATGAGTACCATGTCAAAACGTGTTTTTTCGCATAGCCGCAATGCGGCATAGGCATTATGAGCGCTGTGTACGTTTTCTATTCCTGCGTCAAGTAAGGCGCCGCGTACCACCGTATGTACTAAAGCCTGCCCATCAATTATTAATACTTCAATGTCAGCATTAGGTTTCTGTGCGGGTATTTTTAGCAAGTCCCCAGTCCTTTGTTATATTTATCAATAATTTTACTTCCCTAACTAATTTATTCTTGTCGGCGCTAATTGTCTAGTAAATAAACACTAGAGATAAACTGTATTTACTTTTAAAACAAAGACTTGTTACGGTTTATTAGATGTGTCGCTTAAATACAAACTTGGTTTCCTGTTTTTTGCCGCCGTTTTCAACTACCACAAACACGTGAATTTCATTGTGATTAATTAATTTGTAGGTGTAGCCTTCGAAAAAAACTGCGTTGTCGGTTAGCCTAACTAACTTAAAATTCATGCTTTGGTCCTTTTCTTCCCAGCCTTTAAGATCGTCACTAAAGTGTTTTAGTTGCAATAATAAACTACCTTGATGCTCTGAAATTGTTAGCAACTCATAAAACTTGACTTGATCACTTTCAGTAAACTTAAAAGACGCCATCATTGATCCAGCTGCAGGCTTTGACCAGATTTCTTCAAACTGACCACCCCAAATTTCACCTTGCCAGTAACCTGATATCCAGTCTACGTCTTCGATTGAGGCTGTTGGGGAAGACACCCCAGCTGCTAAATATTCAGTATTTGTACCCAAGTCTGGCGTTTCAGCTTGTGATACAGAGGAGAAAAACAAAGTAAAAAAACTAATAGTTACGAGAATTGAATAGGTCATTTAAAAATTCCATTAAAAGTAATCTGTACATTACAACGAATGAGAAACAACTATTTCGACAAACTCTCTACTAAAAGTATTATTGTTGCAATAGGTGTAATTGGATTGAAATAACATTTGTTGGGGAGTTTATATGTCTATTTGCCTGTGACTTGGGGTCTAGTAGAAATTTGCCCTCAGAGCCAGTCCTTTAGATTTCTAGAATCAGCCTGACATGGTAAACATTACGAACCCAAAAACTCGATGCACTTAACGTATAGATAAAATTTCGCTACGCTGGCAGGGGCATAATTTATGGTTGGCATATAACCTAGATTTACCCTACAAGTCGCTGTTATTTAAATGAATTGAAATATGTCTTTAAGGAGAGAAACATCGATTTTAATAAAATAGTGCAGTGGATAGCTATCATCATTGAGCTCATCGGCCTGGCGTTAATTGCCGTTGAACTTTATTTTCCGAGGTTATCAGAAAGCCTAAAAGCTACATTTGAAGCGACTAAACCTAAGTTTATGAAGAATCCGCTGCTGTGGATAGGAAGTTACATTTTGTTTTGGGTTATATCTGTCATAGCCCTATCGGTATGGGAGCAATCAATGCTTTTGGTTGCAAACATATTTTTTAGTGTTTTTACATTTCTAGTTTTTGTTATTTTGGGTATAAGTAAAGCGCTTGTTCGACTGGGAGTTGTATTGGGCAGGGGCAACTCGGTAGGTGGTGTTGGCTTAGTTTTGGCGTTAATCGGCTTTTCAATAGAAATGTCTCAACTAGTGTAGTGACAGTTTACTGGTCGATTATTGACTATAAAAGGAAATGTATTGGCAAGTTGGGTACCCTAAGTAGCAAGGGTAAAACCACTGCTACTTAGGCGAATAGCCTTAATAGAACTTAACTGTGTTGCGGCTAATTCTTAGTCGTTGCTCAAAAAATTAAAAAGGACACAAAATGCCGATTAGAAAGTGGCTGTTGCAGTATTGTATAGCTTTACCAATTACCTTCAGTTTACTTGCTGGAGTACAGTATTTAAAAGGCCAGACTGTTTCCTATTCGATAGAGTTTGGGGTTATTTGGTCTTTCATTACCATCGCTATATTTGCCATTCGCAGGGCTTACAATTTTCGTAAAAACATCGCTTGCGACATTTGTAATGATTTGCCTACAACTAGGCCGCAACAAAAATAACAGTCAACTAATTTGCCCCTGTAGCTTTTAAAGTTGACGTCAAAACTCAAAAACGATTATTGATGGGGCATATTCCAAATACACCTCAACTCAATGTTATTCAATGTCTAAGGGTTAACAATGAAACTTATATTCGAAACCTACGCTAAATATAATGCTCGTATGAACCAAGAATTCTACGATTTAGCGAGTCAGTTAGATGTGAACCAATTAAGCGAAAACAGAGGAGTTTATTTTAGCTCTATCATCGCTACTCTCAATCATATTGTGGTGGGGGATATTAGTTGGTTAAAACGTTTTGCACAGCATCCGCTTCACTTTACAAGTCTAGATTTTGTTCGCAAACTCACTCAACCACCCGGTCTGCGTTCAATAGTACATGATGATTTAGTACAGCTACGTCATTTACGGGAATCTTTAGACAAGTGTATTTTGGCCTATACCCGAGAAGTTGATGCACCTGCGTTAAGTACCAATTTGACCTATTCGAATTTTCGGGGTGTTCAATCCACAAAGTCGCTTAAGTTATTGATGTTGCACTTTTTCAATCATCAAACTCATCACAGAGGACAGGTGAGTGCTTTGTTTAGCCAAATGAACATTGATATTGGAGTGACTGACTTACTTTTGGAGATACCCAATATATAACGACATAGGGTAAACATATCGGTGAAGTGATGTAACTGTGTGAATACCACTTAATAGGTGAATGCCTCACTCTTAATAAACGAGCAAGGCACTTGGTTGTAGCCAAATTCACCGATGTATCGGTTTTAGTGGTTAACTTGCAACTTGTTTTGAACCGACTTTAAATATTGGCGTTCATTAAGTTTGTCAGGTTGATATTCTGGGCAATTTCTAATTTGCTCTAGATTGATGTTGCAACTAACTGCTTGATTTTCCCAGCTCAAGTTAGTGAGCTGATCTGGCGAAACTAATACTTTTTTACCACCTGGAAACCAATCTCGGGTATCTATCACTAAGTATCGTAGCGACCAAGTACAAGTGTCCCAAACCATATCTTGGACGTGACCCTTTTTGCCATCTTTGGCTTCAATCCCATAACTAATTATTTCGTCAGCAGAACGCAAATGATTAGTTGTTTGCAATTTGTGATCGACCTCCGCATTTAATAGCTGAGCTCCTTGGCTAGCTAAAGCTGTAGGGTAGGCATAATCCCCCCATGAATTTGCTCCTAACCAATAATAACCGTATCCAAAGTAGTCGAAGTAACTTATTTCAAATTGACGAGAAACAGTTTGATGTTCTTCTAATTTGGGACTGTCTTTGACCATCTGTTTACTAATATAAACTTCGAGTAAGCTATTTTCATCATTATATTCTTTTAGCGCGATTGGACTAATTAGAGTACGTTGACTGAGTGGGATCCATGGGCTGGTATCGACCACTAAAAATCGAATAATCCAATTTCTATCATCAAAATAGACATCTTCAACTTCACCAATATTGCCATCTAACGCAGAAATTGGACTACCTTTTAATTCTTTCAAACTTACTAACATAGGTTTCTCCTTTTGTTATCTGTAATAAACTTTCTTGTATCAGAGAAAGTAGATTCAAATTGGAATAACAAATACATCAAGGATTCTGCAACCTGTATGCCAGCGCGATAAACTTACACCGTGCAGCTAATAAGGGCTATTTGCGTTACTGGTGCTAATAAAAGCGTCCATCTTCTGACTAAACGTGAGTAAAAACTACAGACTAGTTTGCAATATTTTCTTAGTTCTTAGTTGTGCGATAGTGTTTTGGTGAGCCTGTGAATCACAATTGTTGGCCGGTACCCTCGAAGAGCTCTTAAGCTTACCTTACGCATATTTCCATTTTCGAGTGGTAGGCCCTACTTGCTAATATTCTGCGCTGCTATCTAGATTATCATCTCTATTTAGTGACATTTGAGTGGGTGAATATTTTTTATAGGCGATTGTTCTATAAATTTTTTAATGAAAAAGCGCCAGATGGCGCTTTTTCATAGATTGTTAAGTTTTAAAAACTATTACTGCACACGTTTTTTACGTGCTGCTAAGCCTAGTAAACCAATTAGTAATAATGCCATAGTTTCTGGCTCTGGTACTTCAGTTGCTCCAGCCCCAACAATAATCTGTATCGATGTCATTGCTGCTAGTCCGCCATTAGCGTCGAATGCAGACAATGAAATATCGTAAGTTGCATCTAGAGTCGGATCAAATCCAGGACCAAAAAACCAGTGCGCTTTCCATGAATTTTGTGCCAGATTATTTGCTGAAATGAGTGCACTATAAGTGCCATTGTCATTGGATGCTGATTCAACCCCTGCTCCATTGCCAGTGCTATTGTTACCAATTGAATGATCCCAAGCCACAACACCACTACCAGGGTTAACATCATTAATTGGGTCGAATACGAACATAGACACTGCTGCAGTTGGATCAGTGTCAAGACCTAAGATATAGGTGTAATCATCCAAATTTCCACCATTCCCATCAAAGTTAGAATTGATTGACCATTCGAAACTCCATACTGCTGTGGGGGCTGCTTGTGTTGGCGCAACTCCAGCATCAAAACTATAAGTACCGTCTCCGTTACTATTAAAGGTGTTTTCAGCATTTCCTGCTGCATTGTGTCGTAATTTTCCACGTAGGCCTAGCTCAACGCCGTTTGCTTGTTCTATAGTAAAACCACCATTGAGGTTTCCACTGCCGAAAATAACGTTATTAGTGACGTCTTGATCAAATAAAAGTCCTGCAGATGCGGAAGCTGACAACATACTCGTCAAAAGTAACCCTGCAATTGTTAATTTTTTCATTGTATTTCCTTTAGCTTTTTAATTGCGAATTACAGTCAAAGACTACTTAACTGAGAGCTGTAATATGATTTCAATCCAATCACAAAGCAAAACATACGCCATAAAAGTTATATGCTTATTTTTCAATGCTTTGAGATTTTTGTGTTAAATTTATGTTGTTTAGTTGTAAAGTATGTTGACAGTTGATATTTGATGAAAGGTACAATTTTTCTAATGGGGCCCCGCTGGGGGCCGATTTTGATCGTTGTTCTAAACGACCAGAGGGATATTTAAATATGGCTTATTCTTGTAAATTTAAACTACTGATCTCTTGCTCTGTTTGCGCTACTAACTGTTCCATTGTTTTCCCATGAGCGACGGGTCTTTTAGTCTCGGGGTCGACTTGCACAAACACTATGTCATCGGCAAAACAGATAGTATTTTTAGTCGCTTTATTGCGTACTAAGCAAGATACTGTTATCGAAGTTCTGCCGACACTTTTGGTCTCTAGTCCAAACTCGACTACATCACCTTGAGCAGCAGGGGATTCAAAGTTAATTTCACCTATATGTTTTGTCACTAGGTAGTTAGTTTCTAACTGACAAATGGCATAAATGGCGGCCTCTTCATCAATCCATTCCAAAGCGCGCCCACCAAATAACGCATTGGCATAATTCAAATCATTGGGCATGACTAGTCGACGAGATAAAAAACGCATGGTTTTTCCTTAATATGTTTAAAACTGAAAAACATTATACAACGCCAATTACAGGTCTTAGAATTAACGCTTCATTCTAAGATAGATTCATACCCATAGAGGTATCTAGCGTTCCCAAATGGGACTAAATGATTTTTGTTTGTTGTAGCGCCGTAATTATCTCTTTGTCAAAGCCTAAAACTTCTGCCAACACCTCTTCAGTATGCTCTCCTAAGCATGGAGGGGCTTGATGGTAAACTATCGGGGTGCGCGAAAAATTAATTGGATTCGACACTGTTGGTACTTTGCCATTTTTTGGGTGTTTGAGTTCATTGGCCATGTTTCGGTGTTTTATTTGTGGGTTGTCGAAAGTTTCAGCAATGTCATTGATCGGACCACAGGGTACCCCTTTCATTTCTAGTTGCTGCAACCAAAATTCACTGGTTTTTGCTTTTAGAATCTTCGTCAATTGCTCAACCACAATTTCTCTGTTCTGTACTCTTGCTTGATTGCTGGAAAATCGAGTATCCCGTAATAGAGTTTGGCACTTTGCCACTTCGCAAAAATCCGCAAATTGTGAATCGTTGCCTATCGTTAAAATAATAAAACCATCGAGGGTTTTAAAGGTTTGGTAGGGTACGATATTAGGGTGAGCATTACCCATACGTTTGGGGGTATTTTGGCTGACTAAGTAGTTCATGCTTTGGTTAGCTAAACTAGCCACTTGCACGTCAAGTAAAGCCAAGTCGATATGTTGACCTAATCCCGATTTTTCACGCTCTATTATTGCAGCTTGGATGGCTGTAGTGGCATACATGCCGGTAAGAATATCGGTTAAAGCCACGCCGACTTTTTGCGGGCCGCCACCAGGCAAATGGTCGGCTTCTCCTGTTACACTCATCAAACCGCCCATTCCCTGTAATAAAAAGTCGTACCCGGCTCTTTTAGCATAGGGGCCATCTTGGCCAAATCCGGTTATTGAGCAATATATCAACTTTGGGTTGAGCGCCGACAAACTGCCATAGTCAAGGCGGTATTTTTCTAAACTGCCTACTTTGAAGTTTTCGATTAACACGTCGCAACTTGCAATTAATTGATGAATAATCTCTTGGCCTCGAGGCTGCCTAATATCGATTGTGATAGAGCGTTTGCCGCGATTAGCAGATAAAAAATACGCTGATTCCGCGGTAGTCTCACCTTGTTGGTTTTTTAGAAAAGGGGGACCCCAATGTCGGGTATCATCACCTTCAAGAGGTTTTTCTACTTTAATGACTTCTGCACCTAAGTCAGCCAACATTTGCCCGGCCCATGGTCCCGCCAAAACGCGACTAAGCTCAAGAACCCGAATATGAGAAAGTGGTGATGACATAAAGTGCTCTAAAAGGTTTCGGATAGCTAAGATATCATATAGAACAGACACTTTGGGTCACAATATCGATACAAAAATCTGTTTATCTAGCGGTGGTGTACCTCAAAAACAACAGCAAGTGTTAGCAGGAAATATGCGTTAGAACAGGTGTTGTTATCAATTCGGTTCCAAAAAAAAGCCCTCAATAAAGAGGGCTTGGCTTAAAAGTATCGTTATAATTTGATGATATTGTTACCTGTATCGCGGTCGATAAACCGCACAAAGGGGTCAATACCAGCAAAGCTAGGCGTTTCGTCAACTATTAACTCAATCACAGTTTCGCCGCTTTTAATGGCGTGAAGTCCTTGATAAATAACTTTGTTTTCAGCAGCGAAATTATTTGGATCTTCACTAAATAGGGCTATTTCTACTTCTTTATCGAAGGGTTGTTCTGTTTCTTGCCCCTTACCATCGGCACTAAATTGTTGTGCAGACACGGTTAAAGTCACTTTAACTTTTCCGTCTTCTTGTTCTTCTTTAACCACCTCTTTGGCACGTAAATCGTAAATGGTAATTTGCTCAAACAAGTCTTTAATGTAAGCCTGTTCGTCAGCGTTAGCATCTGCATTCAGGTACCTAACTAAATCTAAAGTTGTAGGGTATAAGTCTTCACGATACTGAAATTCATTTAGCAATCCCCTTAAGGCTAAATTAAGACGCTCTTCACCCAGTTTATTCTCCAAGGCCATCATGACTATAGAGCCTTTCTGGTAGTGGATGTACTGTTGGTTTTCGGCCCGAAGTAGTGGCATTTCTTCAATTCGCTCAGCACTGCGTCCTCGTAAATAACGGTCTAATTCATAGGTAAGGAATTTACGTAAACGGGTTTCGCCATACTTTTTCTTCATTACCATCAATGCACTGTATTGGGATAACGTTTCTGACAGTATTGCACTTCCTTGCACATTCGCAGCGTTGAGTTGATGCCCCCACCACTGGTGCGCAACTTCGTGGGCAGTAATATAATAAACAGGATCAATGTCTTCGGGATTGCGAAGGTCAGTGATAAAACCTATTTTTTCAGAATAGGGCACGGTATTCGCAAAACTTTGTGCAAAACTGCGGTAACCAGGGAACTCGATAATCCTTAACTGTTTATGTTGATAAGGGCTAAACACTGCTTGGAAGTAATCGAGTGAATCACTACTGGCTTCAATCATGCGGTCAACATTCCAATGATGATCTGGGTGGTGGTATACCTCAATGTTAATTCCAGCATGCTGTACTTTTTTACTGTGTAGTTCAGAAGACATAATGCTGAAAAAGTTGACCATAGGCGCATCCATTTCATAGCGATAATAGTTTCGTCCATCCTGTTGCCATTCCTTTTGCAGATAACCTGGAGCAATGGCAAATTGATCTTCGCTGGTGGAGAGCGTGGCACTAAAGTCAATGAACTCTACACCTTTGCCAAAGAAACTTTCGTTATAGCGACTAGTGTCTTCTAATTTATAGGCACGCTGCAGAGGTTCTAGCTCTCGTTTACGTCTTTCGTGTTGATCAGTAATCTGATATGAACTGTTAAAACCAAAGGAGGGCAGCAAGTTAAAGTTATCAATAAAGGTGCCGTTTTTGACCAAGGTGCTGTCTTCGTTGCTATTTTTAAACCCTTTGTGTTCGCGGATTACGGTAAGTACGCCACTACGTTGTTCATCAGGCTGCATAGGTTCGGAAAATTCAAACCAAGCTAGGTTGTATTTGGAATCGATATCGCCCAATTCACCACCTTGTATTTCTACTTTGGAGACTGAGGAATAACGGGGCAAATTCACTAAAAATCGTTTTATAGGAGTCGACGTACGATTGACAACTTCAATTTTAACCTCAGCCTCGATACGTCTTTTGGCAGGGAATATATCCACTGCAGCATCAACGCTAACAATTATAGGCATAGGCGCATCACGAAACTCAACATACTCTTTTTCGTAATCCGCTTGGAGATTTAAAAGCTCATCCTGCCCATAGAATTGATTCAAGACTTTAGTGTTGTAGTGAATGTAGGCTCCACTGGCCAAAAATATGACTAGTGCTATTACCGCAGCACTTTTACCCGTATTACCTAAATGATAACTAAGTAAACGCAATCGATGTTTAACAGAGGTTTGTGGTCCGCGTTGCCACATTCCATAGCTGATAATTCCAAGCACTATCGCTAAGGCACTCCAATACAACATGAACCAGCTATGAGATTGAATAAACCAGCCGTAGCCATTGAGATCCGAATATTGCAGCATTGGGCCTGCAGCGAAGTTGAACATATTGTGTTCAATTCCAAGTTGACTGAATGCTAAAGACACAAAGAAATAACCAACAAAAATCAACATGCCGATATATTTATTCGGACTTAATGCCTGAATAAAAAACGCCAATATAGTCAACAAACACCAAGGCAAGGCCCCAAAAAATAGCAAGCTAATAAGGTATTGGCCAAGTTCTATGTTTTCATAACCTGATAGAAGTTGATTGATGATAGCGGCGAACATGCCGACTAAATGTAAGCTCACAATCACTAGCATAACCGCCAATAATTTTGACAGCCAAAACGTTGCGTTGTGAACCGGCATACTGTCAACGATATCGCCCATGCCGACTGTACGTTCACGCCAAACCACTTCAGCGGTGTAATAGGTGATAATAATGATGGTCATCAAAGAAAATGAACCCATTATTAATTCCACTAACGTCTGAGTGAGTGGCCAATTGGGTGTACCAAACATGCCGTCAATTTGGAAAAAATTAGCTATTAATTGAAAAGCTGAAAATAACAGTAATATTACAAACGCTGGGCTTAAAAATACTTGGCGAATTTCAAATTTTGTACGTGTGATAAATTGCGCCAATCCTTTATTGGCGGAGGCCTTGATAGTGATATTATTACTTGTAGGAATGACATCAATTTTTTCTTTCTTGGCTTTTTTCTTAAATGTAAAACTAGTTAAATTAAGGGGTTTAAATAGCCCTCCAGCCACCAATAAAATAAATGTTCCTATGCCTAACCATAACAACCTGTTTTGTAAAATCATGCCGTCTAGGACTGGAACCAGTGAATTTTTTTCAAAAGACGTCCAATAGCGTGAATATTCACCGAACGCCCGTAAACCAAAGGGGTCTAGCAAAGCGCGGATAGTGCGCTGTTCAGGTTCGTTAAATACTTGTCCTGCTACCGCATATAAGATAAATAATCCCATTGCGCATATGTACACTGCCATGACGCTCTTAAACTTAGTCGCAGCGGCATAAAAGACAGCGGCAAACACAAAAAGCGTACTAGCAGAAAAAATCATGAAAGGAGTCAGATACATCATTAAACTATTCGGACCGATTCGTTCCTGATCTACCCATGGCATCAAACTACCCATAAAACTGCCCAAAGGAACCATGGCAAATACCACTAGGCAAATAAGGTAGGCACCAAAAAATCGTCCAAGATTATAGGGTAGCGGTTTGATAGGTTTAGTTAAGATAATTTCTGCCATCATCGACGTTTGATTTCGAGTGGCGGTATTGGCTACAAAGTTGACCACCATAAACATCGAGAAAATACTCAAAATCAGCATAATCTGAGTCACAGCAAAAGGGCTGTTAAACAAGACATTTCCACCAGATCCAATTTGCACTTGGTCAATTGTGATGGCTAAGAAAGGCAATAAAAAGAAGACCAAACAGGTCACGATAAAAGAAGGTTGGCGAGTAAAGTAGCGCCATTCAAACCCTAACATTTTAGTAAACATATGAGTGTTTCCTTAGGCAGCTTGAGTCGAACGAGAATTGTGTAAGGTAGAAAAATACACATCTTCTAAAGTCGCTGGAGCAGTTTCGAACCCTTCTGGGGCGTCAGGTGCCAGTACATGTAATACTGTGCGTCCAGCGAATAAACGTTTGGATATAACTGGTAAGGTATTTTCTAAAATGACTGCCTCTTCTATAGATACTGTCTTACGCCAAATTTGTCCATTTAAATCAGCCGTCACATCTAAAGGGTTGCCTTGAAGTAAAATTTGACCATTGCCTAGCACCGCCATATTGGGGCACAGCTCTGATACGTCATCCACTATATGAGTGGATAATATAATGACTTTTTCTTCACCTAAGGTGACTAACAGGTTATGAAAGCGATTGCGCTCTTCAGGATCGAGTCCTGCAGTAGGTTCATCTACTATTAGCAGATCTGGGTCCCCTAACAAAGCTTGAGCGATACCGAAACGTTGGCGCATTCCGCCAGAAAACCCACTCACTGCTTTTTTACGGTGCTGAAATAAATTAGTGTGTGCTAACAAACCATCTACCGCTTCTTTGCGTTCGCCTTTATTGGCAATGCCTTTCAAAATAGCTAAATGATCCAATAACTCATAGGCACTTATACGCGGGTAAACACCAAAGTCTTGTGGTAAATACCCGAGTCGCTGTCGCAATTCATTGGGTTGGGTGAGCACATCTATGTTATCGAACTGGATACTGCCAGTATCCGCTTGCTGCAAGGTGGCTATGGTACGCATCAAACTGGATTTACCCGCTCCATTTGGACCTAGTAGTCCAAACATACCCTTAGGGATGTTCAAATTAACATTGTTAAGTGCTTTTACGCCGTTGTCGTAAGTTTTTGATATATCTTTTATTTTTAGCATGCTTAATTCCCTGATTTTAATTTTTTGTCGTTGTAAATATGCAGAATTCGCAATACTTAGTCTATAGAAGCAACATTTTATTACTAAAAACGAGAATTTAATTTAGGAGAGTGCTGATCCGGTATATACTACGCGGCCTTAATTTTTCATCAGTGTTTACGTTTTTAGAGGTCGTTTTTCATGCGCACGGACTATTGTGGCAATATCAATTCATCTTATATCGGGCAAACAGTCACCTTGTGTGGTTGGGTAAATCGTCGTCGTGACTTAGGCGGGGTAATTTTTATTGACCTGCGTGATCGCGAGGGTGTGGTTCAAGTTGTATTTGACCCTGATTTAGCCGAGATATTTGATACCGCAAATAGTTTACGTAATGAATTTTGCGTGCAGTTAAGCGGCTTGGTTCGTCCACGACCTGAAGGTCAGGTGAACAAAGATATGTCCACCGGCGAAATCGAAATGTTAGGTAAGTCTTTAACTATTCTTAATAAAGCTGCCGCATTACCCCTTGATTGGAATCAAGAAAACTCTGAAGAACAACGTTTAAAATATCGTTATTTAGACTTACGTCGTCCGTTAATGAGCGATCGTTTGAAGTTTCGAGCGAAAGTCACCAGCAGTGTGCGAAGCTATCTTGAAAACGATGGTTTCTTAGATATTGAAACGCCCATATTAACTAAAGCCACACCAGAAGGCGCGCGGGATTATTTAGTCCCGAGCCGCACTCATAAAGGTCAGTTTTTTGCGTTACCTCAGTCTCCACAATTGTTTAAACAATTGTTAATGATGTCTGGTATGGATAAATACTATCAAATAGTAAAGTGTTTCCGTGACGAAGATTTACGTGCTGACCGTCAGCCAGAATTTACGCAAATCGATATCGAAACTACCTTCTTAGATGCTGAAGGAGTGATGTCTATTACTGAAGGTTTGGTGCGGGACTTATTTCAAAAAATGCTGAATGTTGATTTAGGCGAATTCCCTAGCATGACTTATGCCGATGCAATGCGTCGTTTTGGCAGTGACAAGCCTGATTTGCGTAATCCCCTAGAACTAACAGATGTGGCTGATTTACTTAAAGATGTTGAATTTAAAGTATTTTCAGGACCAGCAAATGATCCTAAAGGTCGAGTTGCTGTAATACGAGTGCCGGGCGGGGCTAAGTTATCTCGTAAACAAATTGATGATTACGGTAAGTTTGTAGGAATTTATGGTGCTAAAGGCCTAGCATGGATGAAAATCAATGACCTTGACGCAGGTATGGAAGGTTTACAATCTCCAATCCTTAAATTTTTAACTGAAGACGTGGCTAAAGGTATTGTTGAGCGTGCAGGTGCACAAAGCGGCGATATTTTATTGTTTGGTGCTGATACTAATACAGTGGTGACTGAAGCCTTAGGTGCACTTAGATTAAAACTAGGTGAAGACTTAGAATTGCTTGAAGGCGAGTGGAAACCTCTATGGGTAGTTGATTTCCCTATGTTTGAAGAAGTGGATGGCGAATTTTATGCGTTGCATCACCCGTTTACTGCACCTCGAGATATGACTCCTGACGAATTAGCGGCTAATCCAGCGGGCGCCTTATCAAATGCCTACGATATGGTTTTAAATGGCTGTGAGCTTGGCGGTGGATCGGTACGTATCCATAACCAAGAGATGCAAGCCAAAGTGTTTTCGCTGTTAGGTATTAGCGATGAAGAAGCTGAAATGAAGTTTGGGTTCTTACTTGAAGCCCTTAAATTTGGTGCGCCTCCACACGCAGGTTTAGCTTTTGGTCTAGACCGTTTAGTGATGCTGATGACAGGTGCTACTTCAATTCGAGACGTGATGGCGTTTCCTAAAACGACTACTGCGGCGTGCCCTTTGACAAGTGCACCGGGTGAAGCCAATCCAGAACAACTGAAAGAGTTGTCTATTCAAACTGTGATTGAAAAGAAAACTGAAGAAAACAAAGTAGATTAACTAATTATTGTGAGTGTTAATTTTCGCATTCCAGAATCTGCCCTGACCGTTGTTTACAATCAGTTGGGGCAAGTGTTGGTGATGCAGCGAAATGATGATCCTGAGTTTTGGCAATCGGTGACAGGTACCCTAGAGCTAAACGAAAAGCCTAATGAGACAGCTTTGCGCGAAGTACTTGAAGAAACGGGCATCGATATTTCAAAAAGTGGTTATCGGCTCATAGATTGTCAAAAAGTTAATACCTATGAAATTCGCGACAAGTGGAAACACCGTTATCCTCCCAACACTGTATTTAATACCGAACACGTGTTTGCCGTTGAAGTGGCCAATGATCAAGCGGTTTACTTGACAGAACATTCCGCTTACTTTTGGTTAGATAAAACCACTGCCATGAAAAAAGTTTGGTCTGATACAAATAGAGAAGCGATTGCTTTATATGTGCCCGATGTTAAAGGCTAAAGCCATTGCAGAAGCTAAACCCCAAGCAGCAACTACCGGTGGACCGTTATGTCGATTATTTTAGGTATTGATCCCGGTTCGCGGATAACGGGTTATGGTGTGATAAAAAAGTCCGGTCAGAAATCTGAATACATTGGCAGTGGATGCATTCGTGTCCAGGGGGATGAGCTTGCCTCAAGGTTAAAACAAATATTCGATGGGGTGAGCGAAATCATTCACCAATTCCAACCCACTGAATTCGCAATAGAACAAGTCTTTATGGCTAAAAATCCTGACTCAGCGCTCAAGTTAGGTCAAGCAAGAGGTGCGGCGATTGTTGCGGCTACGGCATTCGACTTACCAGTAGCTGAATATTCAGCGAGGCAGATTAAACAATCTGTAGTAGGAAAAGGCAGCGCAGATAAATCGCAGGTTCAGCATATGGTAACGTATTTGTTAGGACTAGCAGCTAAACCACAAGCGGATGCAGCGGATGCACTTGCGGTTGCACTTTGTCACAATCATACGCAGCAAAGTCTGATTAAAATGTCTGGCCAAGCCTCTAAAACGGTACGTGGAAGATTGCGTTAGTTCCTCTAGGAACAGTCGATTTTTAAAACAATTTTAGGCTAGCGGTAGATTTGAAACACAAGGAAAAACAATGATAGGTAACATTCGCGGTACATTACTTGAAAAACAACCGCCAGAAGTATTAATCGAAGCTGGTGGAGTGGGGTACGAAGTTCAAGTCCCCATGACTAGTTTCTATCAGTTACCCGAAATTGGACAGGAAGCCAATTTATGCATTCATTTTGTGGTGCGTGAAGATGCGCAATTGTTATTTGGCTTTGCTAACAAACAAGAGCGCGCAGTGTTTCGTGAATTAATCAAAGCCAGTGGTGTAGGTCCCAAATTAGCTTTAACTATTCTATCAGGCATGAATGCACAACAATTTATGCAGTGCGTAAGTATTGAAGATGTCACAGGTTTAACAAAACTCCCCGGTGTGGGCAAAAAAACTGCGGAGCGGTTAGTCATTGAAATGCGAGATAGGTTAAGCAAATTGGCAAAAGATCAAGGTTACGCTGAAACCGTACATTTAACCCCAGACTTACCGGTTGAAAATACCTTTGTTCAACGTACAGATGCAAAAGAAGAAGCGCTAAGTGCTTTAGTCGCATTAGGATATAAAGCCGCGATTGCCAGTAAAATAATCAATTCAGTATTTAAAGAAGAAATGAGTAGTGAGCAGCTTATACGTGAGTCCTTGCGTGCGATGGGCTGACACGCAATATTAATTAATACGACTTTTAAAGACGTTTAGTGATAAATTTGATACTGTATAAAAAAACACTAAGACCATTGTTAACAAATAAAAATGATTGAAGCTGACCGTATAGTTAAACCTACCGCAAGCCATGAAGATGAAGTGATTGATCGCGCTATTCGTCCAAAAATGTTGGCCGATTATACTGGGCAAGATCATGTCTGTTCACAAATGGAAATTTTCATCGAAGCGGCAAAAAAACGCAGTGACGCGCTTGATCATTTGTTAATTTTTGGACCGCCTGGTTTAGGTAAAACCACTTTGGCTAATATTGTGGCAAACGAGATGGGGGTTAATATTAAAACCACATCTGGGCCCGTTCTTGAAAAAGCCGGTGATTTAGCGGCTTTGTTGACTAATCTTGAAGAAAACGACGTATTGTTTATTGACGAAATTCATCGTCTTAGCTCTGTGGTCGAAGAAATCCTCTATCCTGCAATGGAAGATTATCAACTCGACATTATGATAGGTGAAGGACCAGCTGCACGTTCAATAAAATTAGAGCTTCCTCCTTTTACTTTAATTGGTGCTACAACAAGAGCGGGGTCGTTAACATCTCCTCTTAGAGATCGTTTTGGGATAGTGCAGAGACTAGAGTTTTATAATATTAAAGATCTGACTCAGATCGTAAATCGCTCGGCAAGTTATTTAAATTTGACTATGCAAGAAGATGGGGCAATTGAAATTGCCAAACGTTCAAGAGGCACACCGCGTATTAGTAACCGGTTGTTGCGTCGTGTCAGAGATTTTGCAGAAGTCAGATCCGATGGAAACATTACACTAGAAGTGGCGAGTCAAGCGTTAGACATGCTAGATGTCGATAAGGAGGGGCTCGATTATATGGATCGTAAATTATTGCTGGCCATTATTGAAACCTTTATGGGCGGACCCGTAGGTTTGGATAACTTAGCCGCAGCTATAGGTGAAGAGCGCGAAACGATCGAAGATGTAATTGAACCTTTTCTGATCCAACAAGGGTTTCTGCAACGCACTCCTCGAGGACGAATTGCCTCGCAACGTGCGTTCTTGCATTTTGGTAAAGATTATTCTGCCGATTAGTTAATTCTTTTTTACTTTGTTAATTCAATCCTGTGTTTAGGTTCATAAAATCTAGGCAAAAAAAAGCCCACATAAGAAATGTGGGCCAAACAACTAGTGTTAAAGGAAATTAATCCAGGGAACATGTCAAATAAACTCATTGCAATATCATCTCGCCTTAAACACAAAATAATATGCAGTTCAGAAAACAACGAGAGCTATTCTAGCCATTTAATTTTAATCTTCAATTGAATTAAATTAATTTTGTGATTAGAAAAACTAATGCGAATTTAGTGCGTATTGTTGTTTAACCGAGCTTGAAAATTTTTTAAATTGTAATTGTATGATTTATAAGGAATATTTAATTTGTTTGATTTTTAAACCATTATTATTATTGTTGCTTGCCATTGTTTAGTTAAGTAAATGTTAGTTCAATTTAAGTGAATAACTATTCGTATCTAAAGTTTGTATAAAGCGTGTAACGATTTGTTGTGTTTGCTATAAGTCTATGAAAATAAAATGATTTCGTCGCAAGTATAAAAAATCAGTTTGCAGTTACTTATTGTTTGATAGCATAACGATTCAAAGTCGGTGGGTAGTGGCTAGCTGTAATGAAAGTACATAGAAAGCAAAGTTGTATTCCTTAAACATCAATAAAGTAGCTTAATAATGAATAAACATAGTCACAATGTGCGGGTGTATTACGAGGACACAGATGCCGGTGGGATCGTGTATTATGCTAATTATCTTAAGTTTTTGGAACGTGCAAGAACCGAATGGTTAAGGCAAATGGGTATCGAACAAGATATTCTTTTGGAACGTTCCGTGGGTTTTGTCGTCAAACGTGTTGAAATGGACAATCATGGGCCAGCTCGCTTCAATGAATTGTTGTGTATTCAATCTGAAATAGTAGAATTGAAACGAGCTAGTTTAGTGTTCAAACAAATAATAATTAGTCCAAACAATCAATGTTTGGTCAGTGCATTAATCAGAGTCGCTTGTGTCAATTTATCCAACATGAAACCACAAGCTATACCTGACAATATTTTAGGGGAATTTTCACGTGTCATCTGATATATCTTTCATTGATTTAATTTTAGAAGCCAGCCTGTTAGTACAACTGGTTATGTTGCTGTTATTTACGGCATCGGTTGCTTCTTGGGCATTTATATTGGAACGCAGTCGTGCTCTAAATTTTGCTCGTTCTGAAATGAAAAAGTTTGAAGATAAGTTTTGGTCTGGTGTTGACCTTAACCGTTTCTATCAAGAATTAGCGGCGCGTCAATCATTGGAAGGCATGGCGAGTATGTTTTGCGCCGGCTTTAAAGAATTTGTCCGATCCCGTAAAAATGTGAATACACCAGCTGAGGCGGTGATGGAGGGCGCATCTAGGGCGATGAGAGTGTCGTTATCCCGTGAAATTGATCGTCTGGAAAGTCGCTTGCCGTTTTTGGCAACAACTGGCTCGATCAGTCCTTATATTGGATTGTTCGGTACGGTTTGGGGAATAATGACTTCTTTTATCGCTTTAGGTGGGCAGCAGCAAGCTACTCTGGCTATGGTTGCTCCTGGTATAGCTGAAGCATTGATTGCTACTGCAATGGGGTTATTTGCAGCTATCCCAGCGGTGATTGCCTACAACCGCTTTAGTCACCAAGTAGAAAAACTTGAAAATAGTTACGGTAATTTTATGGAAGAGTTTTCCAGTATTTTACATAGGCAGGCACTATTGTCAGGTGCGGAACCTTCTCACGCTACGCAACATTCTGCTTAGGTTGATTGATTATGTACGTTAGAAAACGCAGACGCCCGGTATCAGAAATTAACGTGGTGCCATATATCGATGTCATGTTGGTGCTACTGATTATTTTTATGGTCACCGCGCCACTTGTTACTCAAGGTGTAAAAGTTGATTTACCTGAAGCGCAAGCCCAACCTTTAGATGAAGAATCCAATCCTCCATTAGTCGCCACAGTGGACGCCAAAGGCCAATACTTTTTGAATTCCGGGGAGAGTCAACAAGAACCTATGTCAGCGGTGGATTTGGCTGTTTTAGTGCAAGAGCATCTTAAGCGCGAACCTAATACTCCAGTCGTAGTGAAAGGAGACGGAGCGGTTGCATATAGTGAAGTAGTGCAGTTGATGGTGTTGTTACAACGAGCAGGCGCGCCTTCTGTTGGATTAATGACCACACCGCCCGAGGGTTAACTGGCAGAATGTCTAAGTTGCGGATTGCTGTTACTATTTCCTTTTGTATGCACCTAGTTGTGGTAGTTGGGTTGCTAATCAGTGGGCTTTTTTCAACAAGCCATAAGGAAACGCCCAACCCATTTAATGCCGCGCCAATCATCGAAGCAAAAGTTGTCGACGAAACTCAGATACAAAAACAACTTCAAAAAGTCAAAGATGAACAAAATGCTAAACGTTTAAAAGAAGAGAATAGATTAAAGGAAATAGAGCGTAAGGCGGCACTTGCAGAACAAAAACGTAAACAACAAAAGTTAGATCAAAAGAAGGCGGAACAAGCTGCAGCCGCGGCAAGAGAAAAACAGAAGCAAGAAAAGGCTAAAGCCCAAAAGCTTGAAGACGATCGTAAGCGTAAAGAACTGGCGAAGAAAAAAGCCGAAGCTCAAGCTAAACGAGAGAAAGAAAAACAAGCAAAAGAAAAGCGCGAGAAAGAAGAAAAAGCCTTGAAAGAAGCCGCGCGTAAACGTGAGGAAGCTGAACGTAAACGCCAGGCCGCCCAAGAAAAGGCCGCCCGGGAAAAAATGCTTGATGAACAACTTAAGGCAGAGCAGGCTGCGCGGCAAGAAGTAAGAAATAAACAAGTGTTAACCGAAGTGCAAAAATATCAAGCGCTCATTAAACAGACTATTCAGAGAAACTTGATTGTTGATGACGCAATGAAAGGAAAATCTTGCCGTTTGAATATTCGAATGGCATCAAATGGTTTAGTAACGCAAGTTACAGAGTTAGGTGGAAACGCTATATTATGCCGAGCAGCGAAAGCCGCAGTGTTTAAATCGGATACATTGCCAGTATCCAGAGAACCCGATGTTTACCAACAATTACGTGAAATTAATTTAACCGTTGAGCCAGAACTATAATGTTTAAAACTATGTCTATAACTAAGAAACTACTGCTTTCATTTTTTATTTTGTCTGTTAGTTTTCGCAGCTTTTCCGCGCTGGAAATTGTTATCACTGAAGGAGTCGATACGTCTCGTCCTATTGGAGTTGTGCCTTTTAAATGGGTGGGTGAAGGGGTGATGCCTGATAAACTCACAGATGTGATCGCGGCTGATTTGCGTCGCAGTGGTAAGTTTAATCCTATTAATTCTAGAGATATGCCGCAATACCCCTCTGCTGATAAAGAGGTGGATTACAGTGCATGGGCATCTAAGGGTATAGAAGCTGTGTTGGTGGGTAAGGTTGAACTTACAGGTATAGATAGATACACGGTGACTTATGAGTTAATCGATGTATTGCGTGGTCAAATTACCGGTGGTCAGTCACAAATGTTAAGCGGCGGTAAACTCATTTCAAGTAATGAGCATGTATTAGCAGCGAGTAAAATGACTATTTCTGGTAGTGATTTTAGGCGCCACTCCCATAGAATAAGCGATGTGGTTTATGAAAAACTCACTGGAGAAAAAGGGGCGTTTTTAACGCGTATTGCTTATGTCATTGTTCGCGATAGAAACAAATATGATTTACCCTTTCAAATAGTTGTGGCGGATTATGACGGTGCAAACGAAACCATTTTACTACGTTCCCCTGAGCCGCTTATGTCTCCATCTTGGTCACCAGATGGTACAAAGTTAGCTTACGTCAGTTTTGAAAACAAACGCCCGCAGATATTTATCCAAGATATCTACACCATGAATAGAACACAAATGACTAGTTTTCCTGGGATTAACGGTTCACCAAAGTTCTCTCCTGATGGAAAAAGCCTCGCAATGGTATTGTCAAAAGACGGCAATACTGAACTCTATGTTATGAATATTGCTAGTAAACAATTACGTAGGGTAACCAAAAATAGAGCAATAGATACTGAACCAAGCTGGACTCCAGATAGTAAGAGCTTAATATTTAGTTCAGAACGGGGTGGTAAACCTCAGATATATCGAGTAAATTTAGCATCAGGCAAGGTTCGTCGCTTGACTTTTGAAGGTGAAATGAACTTAGGTGGGACAATCACACCAGACGGTAAACAAATGGTGATGGTCAATCGAACACGTGGAAAATATCATATTTCGCGCCAAGATTTGACAAATGGTAATCTACAGGTGCTCACTAAAACCTTTTTGGATGAATCACCTAGTATAGCGCCAAATGGAAGTATGATTATTTACAGTACCTTACATCAAGGAAAGCAAGTTTTGTCTTTGGTGTCTTTAGATGGCAGATTTAAAGCACTACTGCCTGCGGCCGATGGTCAGGTGAAGGCTCCGACCTGGTCACCATTTTTACGTTAAATTTTACATTTTTACTTAAATTCGATAAAAACAGGAAAAAAAGAATGCAACTAAATAAAATTTTAAAAGGGTTGGTTATAGCTCTTCCAGTTGTAACTATGATGGCTTGTACTTCTACAGATGAAAGTGCATCTAGTGCGGCTGCAGAAGAAGCAAGAATTGCCCAAGAGCAAGCAGAAGCCGATCGTAAAGCGCAAGAAGCACGTGATTCAATGGTTGAAGCTGGTAAAGTTGCACCTATGTTGACTCCTGCTGAAGAAATGAAACAAGAATTAATGGCGCTTGAAAATAACCAATTGGTTTATTTTGATTTTGATAGAGCCAGTATTAGCTCTAAGTACTACGGTATTTTAGATCAACACGCTGCATTTTTAGTGAAAAACAGCAGTCAGTCGGTGGTAATTGAAGGCCACTGTGATAGCCGTGGAACCCCTGAATATAACATTGCATTGGGTGAATCTCGTGCTAAATCAGTACAAACCTACTTATTGAATGCAGGTGTGAGTCCTTCACAAATATCAGTAGTGTCATATGGTGAAGAAAAACCTGTCAACAATTCTTCAACTGAGGCGGCTTTTGCAGAAAACCGTCGAGGTGTTTTGGTTTATTAATAATAGAAGTCAAATATGATGAAACGTACCTTAGCGATAAGTTTGCTAGGTCTATATGGAGCCGCAGTTATTGCGGCTCCTGCGCCTGTGTCAGACGTAACTAGCGCCAGTAGTGACCAACGCATTACTGAACTTGAAAGAAAGTTTTCGGCACGAACAGAAGCGCAGCACCGTCAGCAAGAGCAGCTTGATATAATGCAAAACGAAGTAAACGAACTTCGAGGGGCTATTGAAGTACAAAACTATCAATTAGAGAAAATTCTTGAACGACAAAGAGAACTTTATCTAGAAATAGATAAACGTATCGAATCTGTCAAAACCCAGCCCTCAACGATACCTAGCGCTGCTGTTAACCCTGTGGCCGTGACTCCTGAAGTGCCTTACTCAGCAAATGAAAATGGAGCTTATGACAAAGCGGTGAATTTGATCCTAAAAGATAGACTATATGATCAAGCCATCCCTGAGTTTCAATTGTTTTTGCAACATTTTCCTGATTCTAGTTACGTACCCAACGCACACTACTGGTTAGGTCAATTATTGTTTAATAAGCAAGATTGGGCTGGTGCAGGCGAACAATTCAATTCGTTAATCACCAATTATCCAGATTCGAACAAAAGAGCGGATGCAACCTTGAAGTTAGGTATAACTGAAATGGAACGTTCTAACGCCGCACGGGCTAAACAACTTTGGGAACAAGTTGTGGCAGAGTTTCCCGATTCATCTTCAGCTAAATTGGCTGAGAATCGACTTAAAGGTCTCTAATCAGAATTTTTGACCGCTATTTTTGATTTCTGATGTGAACCAATATGGGGATCGATTGTTAGTTTTTTAATCTGTTTTAGTTTGCTGAATTTACTATTGTTCGGTTTTTCAGCAAACAGTTCATATTATTGAAATAATAATGCCATTTGGGTTGCACTGAGATTTCAATTGAGTATTATATGCCGCCCTCGCAGTGAGGCGGAAAGAAAATTGAAAAATGGGTCGTTAGCTCAGTTGGTAGAGCAGTTGACTTTTAATCAATTGGTCGCTGGTTCGAATCCAGCACGACCCACCAATTTTCTTTAATCACACAAGTGAGCACTGTAAAAAATTTCAATAGATGGGTCGTTAGCTCAGTTGGTAGAGCAGTTGACTTTTAATCAATTGGTCGCTGGTTCGAATCCAGCACGACCCACCATCTTCTTCAATTTTTATATTCCATAGCAATCTATTACCAACATCAAGCATATGGCCTAGTCGTGCTGGATGAGAGCCAGCGTGGTTCGAAAAATTTGTATGGAACAAATTTTAACATCGCTAGCGGTTTTGGCGATGGTCCGGAGGATAAAAAACAGGACGTATTTTATAATCCAGCACGACCCACCATCTTTTTATATCCTTTCAAAATAGTATTTTCAAAAACTCAAATATTTGCATTGATGTATCTTAGTTTGTGTCAGTTAAGCATTCACTAAAAGTAAACTCAGCAAAAACGATTAAATAATCCAAAATACGCCTTCCAACGATTTATATAGTAAACAGACACCCCTGAACGATTATTTTGTTGAGTTTAGTATTCGCTAGGTATTGTGACGCAACCCGTTCTCGAGTCGCGAAGTGTTATCAATCAAATATACTCAGATAAGCTAGTTTAAGAAATTTAAACAATGGTTCTTCGCAATTTAGTTTCACCTATTTAGTTGTTTAAGTTGAGTAATTTACAATTTTGTAAGATTGATCATGCAGTAAAATCAAACATAGATTACAATCAGCTTAATGGACGCTAAGGTGGAGCAATTATATGAATGTAAAAGAATACGCAATAAACGCTGGAGATGTTTTTGTGCTGCCCGAGGCGGCTGTGAAAGTTAAGCAATTAATAGACGATGACGCGACTTGTATTGAAG
The DNA here is from genome assembly GCF_018861065.1 of Paraglaciecola arctica. GTDB lineage: Bacteria > Pseudomonadota > Gammaproteobacteria > Enterobacterales > Alteromonadaceae > Paraglaciecola > Paraglaciecola arctica_B. The sequence goes on along the minus strand of NZ_JAHKQO010000045.1, from coordinate 174,376 downwards.
ATATTGCCGAAGTGATTAATTATGACCCAGCAATCATGTCACAAGTCTTAAAGATTTCTAACAGCGCTTTGTACAAATTTCCAAATACTATTACTACCGTTGCCAAAGCCATTCAGGTGATAGGTACGCGTTCAATCTATGATTTAGTTTTAGCTTACGGAGTGAGCAGAGCATTTCAAAAAATTAGCCCCGATGTGATCGATTTAGATCAATATTGGGAACAAGCAGTAAGTTGTGCTTTGTTGTGTAAGTATTTTGCCGAAGAGTTAGGGTTAAAAGAGCCTGAAAAATTATTTGTGTGTGGTTTATTGCATAATCTTGGCGAACTGGTGTTGGTAAAGTTAGATCCAGAGAAAGCCAGTCAATGCGCTGCGATTTCTAGTGAAAGCTCCCCTCTGATGTTGCAAAAAAAGTACTTAGGCTTTTCCTATGCAGCAATTTCATCTGAACTGTTAAAGCTATGGGGGATACCAAGTGATATTGCGGAAACTGTGGGGAACACTCACGTCAGTGAAAATAAAGCTAAAACCAATGAAGATAAAATCATGCAACTCGCTTATTTGCTAGCTAGAAATAATATTAATAGCGGTTATTATCCAATCCACGGCGATGTGAGCGAACAAATGTACCAGAGTCTAGGGTTGGATATAGAGGCGGTTAATAATGCCCTAGACTTTAGTAATTTGCAGTTAATGAGTGCGTTAGCTTTGTTTAGTCCGTCTTCACTGGCGATGTTTTAACTGCCAGCCTTAATTAATTTATACTGCTGTTTCTTAGTTAGGCAAATACCGTGACTACTTGCCTACTAATTGCAACAATAGAGCCATGCCTATCCCATATATTCGCCTCGGTATGTGCATATCCATCAGCTGCTTGCCTAGTGTTAGCTTGGTAAGCTATCCAGTCATTTCCTGCGATGTTTTGATGGGGATGAATGAATTCCAAGTTCCAACTCATAGTACTCGCCATGGCAGGCCAGCGTAATAATTGTAAAACCGTTGGAGGCCAAATATCTATCAAGGCAATTAAATGAGCGTCACAAAACTCATTTGGTTGTTCTTTAAAGCGCATCCAACCATGCAAATCACTGTCTTTTTTGCCAGTGAAGGGCCAACCACCTTTGCTTTGGGCTAATTCGAAATTTCTAATAAATTTCGGGGTGACTTTTGGGATATTAGGCATGCCGTTTGGCTTTAACGGATATTCCATGTTGTGCTGAAGTTGATTCGGAACATGGATCTTTGATTTGCGAGCCGTACCAAAACTTGCCTGACTCATTAATGCCACTTTGTCACCTTGAATTATTTTGGCGACGACTTGAATGACATTTTTTCCTTCTCGAAGCACCTCTACGTTGATGCTGAATTCCTTTTCGGCTTCAATTGGACCTATAAAGTTAGTGCTTAACGAGCGTATTATTTTATCCGGACTCACGACTTCTCGCATTGCTTGATAAGCGAGAGAGGCGGAAATACCACCGTAAAGTGTGCGACCTTGCTCCCATCCGCTGCTAACCGACAGTCTCACGTCATCAATATTTGATTTAACTTGTTGTTTGACCGAATTTAGCAATATATCAATATGCATAATTTATTTTGGCTCCGTTAATCAGTTGTTAACCATAATCTGGTCTGATCTGTAGACAATTATGATAATGCCTAGAATTACTTTGATGATTTCATGTCTTTATGATTGAGCATAACTACCTGTTATGTTTACAAAAACTTAACAATTTAGCTTGAAATTACTAGCCTGCAACCCGTACCATGAGGAAAACATTAAACACCTAGTTCTAAGGATACATAGATGGCAAGTGAACAAAAAGTGAGCAGCGAGTCTCCAGAAACACCCCCAGCGGTGTCGAATGGATATCGAAACTATGTTCTATTTATTTTGACGTTGATTTATGCCTTCAATTTTATAGACAGGCAAATTATCGGTATATTGTCGCCTTTTATCAAAGCAGACTTAGGTCTAGATGATGCGCAGTTAGGTTGGCTTAAAGGCATTTATTTTGCCTTGTTGTATACAGTGGTGGGTATCCCTATCGCTTGGCTAGCAGACAGGTACAGTAGGGTGAATATAGTTGCGATTTCACTTACTCTTTGGAGTGGTTTTACTGCAGCTTCTGGATTGGCCGGAAATTTTGCACAACTTGCGTTTGCCCGCATTGGTGTGGGTATAGGAGAGGCCGGCGGTAGTCCTCCTTCACACTCAATTATTTCTGATTTATTTCCCAAGGAAAAACGAGCAGGTGCTTTAGCGATTTATTCTATGGGAATTCCTTTTGGGATCATGTTGGCCTTTTTTGCATCAGCATTTTTCTTAAGAGGTGGAGAAGCCGATTGGCGCATGGTGATGATCGCTGTTGGCTTACCCGGGATCGCTTTAGCCATATTATTAAAACTAACGGTTAAGGAGCCCTCTCGTAGTGGCAATATGCAAACGTCTTCGGCACAAGGTAAGTCATGGGAATCAATCAAAGCATTGTTATCCATTAAATCTTGGTGGGGAATGTGTTTCGCTATTTCGTTTGGTTCATTTGGTAATTACGCCATTTCTACATGGATGATTGATTTTTATGTACGTGCACACGCAGGCCTGGATATTACTCAATTTCTAATTACATTGGGTGTAATTAACGGCACCGCTTATGCTGGCGGAGTATGGCTTGGTGGAGTCTTGGTAGATAAATGGGGCAAGTCCAACCGCGGCGCATACGGATTAGTTCCTGCATTGGCGTTAGTCATTGGTGCACCAGCTTATTATATGTCACTGCAGGTTGAATCTCTTGAACTTTCTATCGCATTAGTCACCGTACTACTGTTCACCAGCGGTTTCTATTTAGGGCCTTCTTTTGCTCTTGCGCAAACTTTAGCGCCGGTTAAAGTAAGAGCGATGTCGACGGCACTGTTTTTCTTTGTCTTAAATATCATTGCCTTAGGTGGCGGCCCAACTTTCATTGGTATTTTAAGTAATTTCTACACAGAACAATATGGTGAAATTGAAGCTTTGAGATTGTCGCTGTCATGGTTAGCGGTTCCCTATATCATGTCAATTATTGCGTTCTTTTGGACCGCTAAACAAATTCCTGGCGATTGGAAGGCCGCGGAAGAGCGAAACGGCTAATGTTAGCTAGTAGCTTGACCGTAATTTTATTTGGTCGACTTGTGAGTATCTGAGATAATAATCTCACAGTAACGTAGTTACACTGCACCACTTAAAGGCTCTCATTTGAGAGCCTTTATTCATTCAAATTAACAGGTTTTAAATGACTGGATCCACAAAAATTAAATTACACTTTGCCCATGCGAATGGCTTTCCCGCAGGCAGCTACCAACAAATATTTGATCAACTTCCCGATGATTTTGAGGTGCATGCAATCACTAAATTTGCTCATTCTGAGCGATTTCCGGTGAATACCAATTGGGGAAATCAAATATTGGAGTTAACAGATTATTTAACTGATAAGGTAAAGGCTCCTGCTTATTTAGTTGGGCATTCAATGGGATCTGTCGTGTCTTTTATGGCGGCCTGTGACAGGCCTGACTTAATCAAAGGGGTAATCCTGCTCGATCCTCCGATCGCTTCTGGATTAGCTAGGTTAGCCTTTAGGTTGGTTAAATACTCTCCCTTAATTGATAAACTCTCTCCGGCGGGTAAAGCTAAAGTGCGTTGCCAAAGTTGGCCTTTAGGCACAGATGTTGTGGCCTATTTTCAATCGAAGGCGTTGTTTAAAAACTTTCAATTGGAATGTATCCAAGATTACGTCGCGGCGGCCATAGACGAAAGAGAGGGGGAGTTGCGGCTTAATTTCGATGCGCAGATTGAAGCAAATATATACCGCAATGTGCCCCATAACCTGAACAAGTACTACAAACGACTTACTGTACCCGGTTTACTGGTTACGGGGAGCCAAAGTGATGTATGCACACCGTCTTTTTTAGGTACCTTTATTAAAAAAAGCAAAATTGAACATCAGATATTTGAAGGGGGAGGCCATATGTTCCCATTAGAATATCCGCAACAAGTTGCTAATTTGATAAGTGATAAAATTCGTCTTTGGGAAAGCGCTAGACGTTAGATGGCACAGCAACAAAAAAGCCGCTTCGACGCGGCTTATTAATCAAAAAATTACCGAAAAATTAGTGAAACTAATACCCCACTTTTAGGCCCAACATTTCTCGGGTCACTAAAACCACACCTTTTTCAGAGACTCTGAAACCTCTGGCTAAATCTTCTTCGCGACTATGGCCAATTGTGGTGCCTTCTGGAACGATACAACCGCGATCAATAATCGCCTTTCTAATGCGACAATTACGCTGTACTTCGACGTCAGGTAACAATACAGAGTCTTCAATTTCAGAGTACGAGTGGACTCTGACGTTTGAAAAGCAAATACTGCGACGCAGCGTTGCACCAGAAATAATACAACCACCCGATACTACTGAGTTGATCGCTGTACCGCGTCGATTATCTTCTTCCCAAACAAACTTGGCAGGTGGTAATTGTTCTTGATAGGTCCAAATTGGCCATTTTTTATCGTATAAATTAAGGGCTGGAACCGGGGCAACTAGTTCCATGTTGGCTTGCCAAAATGAATCCAAGGTACCTACATCACGCCAATAGGCTTCATTTTCATCATCACTTTCGAATTGGAAAGCATAAACCGAACCTTCTTCGATGATAGATGGAATTATGTCCTTTCCAAAGTCTCGCTCCGAGCCAGAGGTTTCTGAGTCTGCTTTTAATTGCTCAAACAAAAATTCAGTATCAAATACGTAGTTACCCATTGACGCTAAACACTTAGTAGGATCATTTGGCAAAGGCGTAGGGTTGGCTGGTTTTTCTTCGAAGCCTATCACTTTTAAGTTTTCATCTACCGACATTACCCCAAATTGTCCTGCTGCTTCTTCTATCGGAACCGGCATACAGCTTACTGTCATTTTTGCGCCAGACTCGGCATGCTGTGCAATTAAATTACCATAGTCCATTCGGTAAATGTGATCACCAGATAACACCATTACATATTTTGGCAATTCATCTCGAATGATATCAATATTTTGGAAAACTGCGTCTGCGGTACCTTCATACCAATTATCAGAAAAACGCTGGGAAGCGGGAAGAATTTCTACTGATTCACCGAGTTCTTTTTTAAAGTGCCCCCAACCTCTAACAAGGTGACGGATTAAAGAGTGAGATTTGTATTGTGTAACAACACCTACGTTTCGGATCCCTGAATTGATGCAGTTTGATAAAGGAAAATCAATTATTCGAAACTTTCCTCCAAAATACAGCGCAGGCTTAGCTCGCCAGTTAGTCAGTTCATAAAGCCTTGACCCTCTGCCCCCAGCCAAAATAAGTGCATAGGTTTCGCGTGTTAAATTACTAATATAGCGAGATGGTTGTTTTGCCATAAATTGTTACTCCATCGAAAATAAATTGCACAGGTTCTTTTTCTCTTAACATTGAGTTTACACAACACAGGTCTTAACTCAATCCAAAACAAACATATTATGATAAGTTATTGATGAGAGACTAACTTTTTGGCTTTTTGTGTCGTTTCTCTCATGTCTAGCCAGTCCAAATAAGGAGTTACTATGTTTAAAGTTGCTATTTTAGCGTTTCAGAACATCGCTACCTTTGAACTAGCCTGTGCCATTGAAATTTTTGCATTGTCACGCCCAGAATATAAAGATTGGTATCACACAGATGTAGTCTGTTTTGAAAAAGGAGCGTTGCGAGCGACAGGTGGTATTACTATTTCAGCTGAATCAATTCAGACACTAGATGGTTATCACACCTTAGTGATCCCCTGTTGGAATAATAACAATAACCATGTTCGTCTAGATTTGGCGGAAAAAGTGAGGGCTTTTTCTGAGAATGGTGGTCGGATTATTAGTTTTTGTTCTGGAGCCTTTTTATTAGCTCAGATAGGTTTATTGCAAAATAAGCGAGCCACCACACATTGGCGCTATTGTGAGATATTCAAACAGCGTTTTCCCTTAGTTAATTTTGTTGACGATGTACTTTATACCCATGACCAAACTATCAGTTGCTCTGCCGGAAGTGCTGCGGCTTTAGACTTAGGTATTGATATTGTTCGACAAGATTTTGGTCATGAGATAGCCAACCAAGTAGCAAGACGTTTAGTTATCTCTCCTCATAGGCATGGAGGTCAGGCTCAATATGTAGAAACTCCAATAACTAAAAATACTGGCGCATTTAGCGATACCCTTGATTGGGCTATTAAACATCTTAATCAGCCGCTTTGTGTAGACGACCTAGCTAAACAAGCGTGTATGTCTAGACGCAGTTTTGATCGGCATTTTAAAAGTGCTTTGGGAACGAGTCCAAAAGCTTGGATTAATCAGCAAAGAATTAACCTTGCTAAACAATTATTGGAAGTGGAAAAGTTGTCTATCGAACAATTGGCTCAGAAAGTGGGTTACGATAATGGCATCACCCTAAGGTTCAATTTCAATAAATATGTGGGGGTGGCGCCTAGTCAATATCAATCTCAGTTTAGAATTGACGAATGATTTTTACGTCTAAAAATCAACAATTAACTAGTTAAACGACTTGAAATATCAAGAGTTTACTAGTTAACTATTTGATAAGTAGTGAAACACTGCTTAGATATAGGCAAAGGTGGGGAGATGGGACGTTTTACTGTACATGGAAATCTGGAACTAGATATTCAAGATAGAATTCTGGTGATTCAAGGTTGCGGACCTTGGAATTTAGAAGCAGTCAACGAGGCTTATAGTCGTTTTAAACCTCTAGTTGAATCACTGTACGGCAGTCCGTGGGGTTCACTGGTTGAATTCTCAGGAGAACCCATCTACGTCCCCGATGCAGCCAAGTATATTATTAAAACTATCAAACACGAAATAAAACAAGGTCATGTTGCAAGCGCAATTTTAGTTGGTGAGTCCAACTCACCAGAATTCGCAAAACGCCATTTAAGTGAGTTACATACAAAAGCAGGTGATGTTTTCCGCTTTTTTTCGAACAAAGAGGAAGCGACGTGGTGGTTATTGCAAAAAATCACGTCGGCTCAAATTAGTCAATAACTGCTTAACCGACTAGAACACCGGGGAAACGCCTTTATTTATAAACTTCAGTAGCTTTATTTAGAGTATCCCCCATTTATCTAAAAACAATAAATGGGTATGTTAGTTTCAACCTCGACTTTTCTTCCAAGCTCGCAACACCAGATATAGGCCAACCGCAAAAAACGGAATACTCAAGGCCTGCCCAGTATTGATAAATATGTCGCCGTTGTACGCTTCTTGTTTTACTTTTACGAATTCAATACAAAATCTCGCGGTAAATACTAAACATAAAAACGCTCCCAATAACGCCCCAGAGTGTTTCTTAATATTTGTAAAACGGTATAACAATAGTAACGCCACAAATATACTTAGATAAGACAGTGATTCGTATAACTGTGCGGGATGTCGAGGCAACAGGTCAATGCGAGTGAATATTACAGCCCAAGGTACGTCAGTTTGAATGCCTATTATTTCAGAATTCATGAAGTTAGCAAAACGAACGAAAAAACCAAATAAAGCCGTAGCGATTGCTAGCCTGTCTAACAACCATAAATACTCTACTTTGTATTTTTTCTGGAAAAAGTACACGGCTAAAATAACGCCTAAGCCGCCGCCATGACTGGCAAGCCCTCCTTCCCAAATGGCGAGTATTTTAAGAGGATTACTTAAGTAAAATTCTGGGTCGTAGAATAAGCAGTGACCCAGTCTGGCCCCGACAATAATGCCAACAACACAATACATGAGCAAAGAATCAAGCAATTCTAACTTGACTTTTTCTTGTTGGAATATCCATTTCATAACTTGAAGGCCGGCGAAAATCGCAGCGGCAAATAATGCGCCGTACCAATGTATTTTTAATCCAAACAATTCTACTAATACTGGGTTTACATCCCAAGTAAAAAACTCCATTAAATCTGCCTTATGATGGTTAGTGTGTTGCTAAGGGGAATGACAGCATTGTACCTGAATGGTTTTATTCAGACACTTGATAGTTTTTGTTTTAATTACGTTTTTTAAAGCCAAGGCGAGGCGGATGGCCAGTGATGACCACATAGTAAGCGACTGCGCACAGTAATGAAAAAACAATCATGCTGATACTCACTTTTTGCCAGCCGTCAACAAATAGTGTGTACAACAACATGCCCACTACCAAAAGTGTTGGTGAGGCGGTTAATGCAATCATCACTCTGACGTTTGCTGGCAGGGGAGTGCGAGATGGATCATGTTCAGCCAAAAAAATTTTCCTTATGCAGTTAAAGCGCAAGCTACTTTGGAATTTGATTGTCTTCCCAATACTTGCATCATATTCAATCCAGCTTCTGTCAGCTTTTTAAGATTGATGCCTGTTTTGATGTTCATACCGTCAAGCATATAGACTAAGTCTTCTGTGGCCACATTGCCAGAGGCACCTTTTGCGTAGGGGCACCCCCCTAAACCAGATACGGCACTATCGACTACTGAAATACCTTGTTGCAAAGCAACTAATATATTCACCAAAGCTTGACCATAAGTATCATGAAAATGCACAGCCAATTTTTCTACTGGAATCTCATTTAACACGGCTTCTAACATATGTAGGGTTTTTATTGGCGTACCCACTCCAATAGTATCCCCCAAAGATATTTCATAACAGCCCATATCTAGCAGTTGTTTACTTACTTCAGTTACTTTCTGGGGACTAACATTTCCCTCGTAGGGACATCCCAATACACAAGAAACATAACCGCGAACTGGCAACTGATGTTGTTGTGCCAGTTCCATTACTGGAATAAAACGTTCAAGGCTTTCTGATATCGAGCAATTGATATTTTTTTGGGAAAACGCTTCTGACGCGGAACCAAATACCGCTACTTCATCAACTCGCGCTGTTATGGCTTGTTGCAAGCCACGCAAGTTGGGAGTCAGTGCGGTGTAGCATACCCTATTCTGTCGATTTATCTTTTGGAAAACGTCTGCACTATCGGCCATTTGTGGGACCCATTTAGGTGACACAAAACTACCCGTTTCGATTACGCTACAACCAGCATCAGCTAGTTGTTCCACCAATTTTATTTTAGCGTCTGTAGGCACTAGTTTGGGTTCATTCTGTAAACCATCTCTGGGGCCAACTTCAACGATTTTAACGGACTTAGGTAACATATTTTAAGCCTCTTGATTAGCTTGGAAAGCTAATAACTCGACACCGCCATCAACTAAGTCACCCGCTTTGAAATAAAACTCACTGACACAACCGCTAGAGGGGGCTTTTAAGCTATGTTCCATTTTCATGGCTTCTATAACAATCAGAGGTTGGCCTTTTTCTACTTGCTGTTGTGGCTCAACTAAAATAGCGATTACCGTACCGTTCATTGGGGCAGTAAAGCCAAGGTCTGCGGCGTTATCTTGGGTATCCCCTAGGTCAGCTTGTAAAGCTTGAAATTGGATGACCTTTCCACTACAAAATACTGAATAACCTTCTTGATGTGCGTTTACTTTAGAAATTGTGCGGTGACCATTAATGGTGGAAATTAATTGGTCGTTTTCAAGCACCCCTGAACATCGATACTCCTGATGGCCAATCTTCATGTCATACACAATATGTTTACCCACATAGGCTTGACTAACTTGTACGACAAATGTGTCTTTTCCTACCATCAATTCTAATTTTTGATGGTGTAACTCATTTGCTCGCCAAGCGTTACCCTGAGACCAAGGTGAAAATTGGTCATTCAGATTTGTCTCAAGATGCTGTTTATTGTGGAGCATCAGATATAAAGCGGCAACTGGTAACAATGGCTCGACATCTTGTTGTTCATTTAACAATAAAGAATCTTGGTGTTTTTCAATAAAACCGGTGTCAATTTGTTCTGCCTTAAAAGGCACACTGCTTGCTAATTTATATAAAAATTCAATGTTAGTGACCACACCATCAATGTGATATTCCGTCAAAGCTTTAGTTAATCGCGCCAAAGCTTTATCTCGAGTCTCGTCCCATACAATTAATTTGGCAATCATAGGATCGTAAAAAACCGAAACGTCATCCCCCTGAATCACGCCAGTATCTACACGAACATGTTCTGACTCAATAGGGGGGTGCAGCAAAGATAATTTACCCGTTGCCGGTAAAAACTCGTTATTTGGATCTTCTGCATAAATTCTGGCTTCAAAAGCATGACCATGAATACTTAAGGCTTGTTGCGGCAATGGCAAAGGTTCATTGTTGGCAACCCGCAATTGCCATTCAACCAAGTCTTGGCCGGTGATCATCTCTGTTACAGGATGTTCTACCTGTAAACGGGTATTCATTTCCATAAAATAGAATTGCCCATTGCTGTCCAATAAAAATTCGACAGTTCCTGCTCCCGCATAATCGATGGCTTTAGCTGCTTTTAAGGCGGCTTCTCCCATCTGAGCTCGTAATTCTTCGGTCATCCCAAAGGCTGGGGCTTCTTCAATGATTTTTTGATGACGACGTTGCACCGAACAGTCACGTTCAAATAGATAAACGCCTTCACCAAAATTGTCACAAAATACTTGGATCTCCACATGTCTGGGTTCGATGAGATATTTTTCGACTAACATTAAGTCGTCGCTAAAGCTCGACATTGCTTCGCGCTTTGCCGCTGCCAAAGCGTCGTTAAATTCTGAAGCTTGCCATACCTGACGCATTCCCTTACCGCCACCACCTGCCGCAGCTTTAAGCAATACTGGATAGCCCATTTTGTCGGCATGGGACTTTAAACCTTCCGCACTTTGGTCTTCGCCATGATAACCAGGCACTAGAGGAACCTTGGCATGCTCCATGATTTTTTTAGCTTCTGATTTAGAGCCCATGGCTTGAATAGCATTTACTGGAGGGCCTACAAACACAATATCGTTTTGCTGACATAAGTTAGCGAAAGTCGCGTTTTCTGACAAAAAACCATATCCCGGATGAATCGCATCGGCGCCAACTTTTAGAGCAATGTTGATGATTTTTTGTGCTTGTAAATAGCTATCTTTAGAAGGGGAAGGGCCTGCATATACTGCTTCGTCAGCCATTTTTACATGTAAGGCTTGTTTGTCGATATCTGAATATAAAGCTACAGTTAAAATGCCCATACGTTTGGCTGTTTTTATGATGCGGCAACTAATTTCTCCGCGATTAGCTATCAATAATTTACTAAACATTGCTTACTCCGTTACCCAATTCGCGCGGCGTTTTTGCAAAAACGCATTGAGGCCCTCTTGACCTTGTTCAGAGACTCTAAGCTCAGCTATCTTTTCGCTAGTCATAGCGATTAACTCGTCGGTAATCGGCTTGTCCTGTACTTCAAAAATAAGCTCTTTGGCTGCGCGAATGGCAGCAGGAGAGTTTCTTAGAATGTGCTCGATGAGATCTTCAATGGTTTTGTCTAGTTCTTCTTCTACTACCGCTTCACTAAGTAGCCCTAAACGTCTTGCACGTGTGGCTGAAAAAACTTCAGCAGTAGCAAAATAGCGCCTTGCAATTCTGGCACCTAGTGCATCGATTACATAAGGGCTTATCGTGGCGGGTGCTAATCCAAGCTTTACTTCACTTAAACAAAACTTACTTAACTTGCTACCAATTGCCATATCACAACAGGCAACTAAACCTACTGCGCCTCCAAAGGCTGCGCCTTGTACTCGCGCAATGGTGGGTTTATTAATAGTATTTAGAATAAAAAACATCTTAGCCAGGGCGTTAGCGTCAGCCAAATTTTGTTCATAGCTATAACCTGCCATGCGCTGCATCCAATTTAAATCGGCTCCCGCGCTAAAACTTTTACCAGCAGCAGCCAGTACCATGACACGAATATCTTGGTGCTGATCTACTTGGCTAAAAATAGCGGTAAGTTGCTCTATTAACTTATCATCAAAAGCATTGTGGATTTCAGGCTGGTTTAAGGTGACCGTTGCCACACCTCTGCTATCTATTTCAAATAAAACTTTATCGGTTTGATTCATTATTTTTTCATCCTTACATTCTAAAGACGCCAAACCGGGTGTCCTCAATGGTTTTGTTTAAGCTTGCGGATATACACAAACCTAATACCTGACGAGTATCAGCCGGATCTATTACGCCGTCGTCCCACAATCTGGCTGAGGCATAATAAGGGTGTCCTTGGGTTTCATAGGTATCAATAATGGGTTGTTTAAACTGGGTTTCTTGTTCTGCACTCCAAGATTCGTTGACGCGCTCTTTTTGTTCACGTTTAACTTGTGCCAGCACCCCCGCCGCTTGTTCGCCACCCATTACTGAAATACGCGCATTAGGCCACATAAACATAAAACGTGGATCGTAAGCTCGTCCGCACATACCATAGTTACCGGCCCCAAAACTGCCGCCAATCAAAATCGTAAATTTAGGTACTTTGGCACAGGCAACTGCGGTCACCATTTTGGCGCCATGTTTTGCGATACCGCCAGCTTCGTATTGTTTACCAACCATAAAGCCAGTAATGTTTTGTAAAAACACCAAGGGAATTTTGCGCTGGGCGCATAACTCGATAAAATGTGCCCCTTTTTGGGCAGACTCTGAAAACAAAATACCGTTGTTGGCAACTATGCCCACTGGATAGCCAAAAATTCTCGCAAAGCCACATATCAGTGTTTGACCATATAGTGATTTAAATTCATCAAACTCCGAGTTATCTACCACTCTGGCGATCACTTCTCTTACATCATAAGGCTGTCTAGTGTCTTTTGGGATCACCCCATATATTTCGTCGCTGGAATAGGCTGGTTCAACAGGTTCGCGCACGTCAAGCTCAATGGTCTTTTTGCGGTTTAATCTGGCAACTGCATCTCTGGCAATTTTTAGGGCGTGATTGTCATTATTGGCAAGGTGATCGACTACGCCAGAATTACGGCAGTGTACATCGCCGCCTCCTAAATCCTCTGCACTGACCACTTCACCAGTGGCAGCTTTGACTAATGGAGGGCCACCAAGAAAGATAGTACCTTGTTGCTTGACGATAATTGATTCATCTGCCATTGCGGGTACATAGGCTCCACCCGCTGTGCATGAGCCCATCACAACCGCAATCTGTGGAATATTTTGTGCCGACAAGTTTGCTTGGTTGTAGAATATGCGTCCAAAATGTTCTCTGTCGGGAAACACTTCATCTTGACGCGGTAAGTTTGCACCACCAGAGTCCACTAGATAGATACAAGGTAAATTATTTTGCTCTGCTATGGTTTGAGCCCGTAGGTGCTTTTTCACGGTTAAAGGGTAGTAACTGCCTCCTTTTACTGTGGCGTCGTTGGCAACAATCATACATTCAACGCCAGAAACACGCCCAATCCCTGCTATTACACCAGCAGCGGGTACGCAGTCTTCATAGACTTCAAATGCAGCAAGTTGCGACAACTCTAAAAAAGGTGAACCGGTATCAAGTAGAGCATTAATTCGCTCTCGTGGAAGTAATTTGCCACGGTCAAGGTGTCTTTGATTCGCTTTTTCGCCACCCCCTAGTTTGATCGTTGCAATTTTATCTTTTAAGTCATTGACTTGCGCCTGCATGTGCTGCGCATTAGCCACAAAGTCTTGGCTCTTAATATTTAGCTTACTGATTATTTTTGGCACAGTATGGCTCCAGTTTTTTGCTTTAGGAGGTTTAAAATCATTACTACTCTGACTCTTTAAACAATTCTCTACCAATTAACATTCTGCGGATCTCAGAGGTGCCTGCTCCAATTTCATATAATTTGGCATCACGTAATAATCGACCTGCTGGAAATTCGTTGATGTAGCCATTGCCACCTAACAATTGGATCGCGTCAAGGGACATTTTTGTGGCTAATTCTGCTGAGTAAAGAATGGCTCCAGCTGCATCTTTTCGGGTGGTTTCACCTCTATCACAAGAGCGCGCTACCGCATAAACATAAGCTCTAGCCGCGTTCATCTGGGTATACATATCAGCGACCTTTCCTTGGACTAATTGGAACTCTCCAATAGATTGACCAAACTGTTTTCTGTCGTGGATGTAGGGCACGACTAAGTCCATACAAGCTTGCATAATACCTAAGGGGCCACCTGACAAAACCACACGTTCAAAATCCAACCCACTCATTAAAACACGTACGCCGCCACCTTCTTGACCAAGAATATTTGCTGCTGGAACCTCGCAATCCTGGAACACTAGTTCACAGGTATTGGAAGAGCGCATGCCTAATTTATCGAGCTTTTGCGCTTGGCTAAAACCTTGAGTGCCACGTTCAACTATAAATGCTGTCATGCCTTTAGGGCCGGCGGATAAATCGGTTTTGGCATACACTACATAAGTATGTGCGTCGGGACCGTTGGTGATCCACATCTTATTGCCATTTAACACATACACATCACCGCGTTTATCCGCTCTGAGTTTCATGCTTACCACATCTGAGCCAGCGTTTGGTTCACTCATAGCTAACGCACCAATATGTTCACCACTGACTAGTTTCGGTAAATATTTCTGCTTTTGTGCATCGCTACCATTTTTGTGTATTTGGTTAACGCATAAGTTTGAATGAGCACCATAACTTAAACCTATGCCGGCTGAAGCACGGCTAACTTCTTCCATAGCAATAACATGTGCCAAGTATCCCATGTTGGACCCGCCGTATTGCTCTGCAACCGTTACGCCTAACAGGCCCATTTCGCCTAATTTGGGCCATAATTCGTTAGGGAAACCATTTTCTTGATCGGCTTTTTCAGCTAAAGGAGCAATTTCACCTTGGGCGAAGTTGTAAACATGATCACGCAACATGTCGATGTCGTCACCGAGACCAAAATTTAAGGTTGGATAAGGGGCATTCATGCGATTTGTCCTTGAGTTAAGGCAGTCAGTTCTTCTTGGCAACGGGCTTCCACGTCTTCTAGTTCAGTTTTTAACATGGCAATATCTTCAAGTTGTTGCTGCATATAGGCGCGCTTTTCAGCTGTCATTTTGAGCATTTCTTCAAGCTGAACTTTTGAATTTTTGTGACTGTCGTATAGATTAAATAAGGTTTTGGTTTCAGCTAGGGAAAACCCTAGACGTTTACCACGTAATATCAGTTTCAGGCGAACTTGATCCTTTTTCAGATAGATTCGATTTTGGCCATTTCTAGTGGGTTTTAGTAAACCTTGCTCTTCGTAAAACCGAATAGAGCGTGGTGTAATGTCCATTAATTTGGCTAGTTCGCCTATGCTAAAAATCTGTTCACTCATAATGTACTCATATATAGTCAATATTTTGTTAACAAGGTTTACGTTTACGTAAACTGAAAGTGAATGTAAAGTGTTAGAGTTTTAAAATCAATATTGGAATGGCGTTATTGTGAAACTCAGTGATTGCAATAACTCACAAAGCGTGCAAATTCCTGTACGCCAGTGATATAAATACGTAGTTAATAGAGCAAAGTTTAGGAATTTTTATGTCTGATGAATCAATTGTAATAGTTGCAGCAAAACGTACACCTTTAGGCGGCTTTGTAGGAAGTCTAGCGCCGATGACATCAACGGAACTGGGAGCCTGTGCTATACAAGCTGTGTTGCAAGAAACACCAGAATCTGCAGCCGTTGTGTCAAATATAGATGAAGTCATAATGGGTTGTGTATTGCCAGCCGGACTTGGACAATCTCCTGCAAGACAAGCGTCTTTAAAAGCGGGTTTGCCGCTTGCTACTGGTGTAACCACTATCAACAAAGTCTGTGGCTCGGGCATGAAATCCGTTATGTTGGCCCATGATTTAATTAAAGCGGGCACAGCTGATGCCATAGTTGCCGGTGGAATGGAAAGCATGAGCAATGCACCCTACCTTTTGCCAAAAGCGCGTTCTGGTTATCGAATGGGACATGGTCAGGTACTAGATCATATGATGTTAGATGGCTTAGAGAATGCCTATGATGGACAAGCTATGGGATGTTTTGCACAAGCGACAGCTGATGCCGAAGGGATCACCCGTGAACAAATGGATGAATTTGCCTTATCTAGTCTACAAAAGGCTAACGATGCGCAACAAGCGGGTTTGTTTAACGATGAAATCTCTGCTGTTACTATCAAAAGCCGCAAAGGCGACACTTTGATTGATAGTGATGACGGCCCTAAACAGGCTAAACCAGAAAAAATACCGTCGTTGCGCCCAGCATTTAAAAAAGACGGTACTGTAACTGCTGCCAATTCAAGTTCAATATCCGATGGCGCGGCGGCGCTATTAGTGATGTCAAAGAGTAAAGCACACCAGTTAGGATTAACTCCTTTGGCTAAAATAGTGGCACATAGTTCACACGCTATTGAACCTGAAAATTTTACTGTGGCACCAGTGGGCGCGATTCAAAAATTATTAGAGAAGAGTCATTGGACACACGAAGACGTTGATTTATTTGAAATTAACGAAGCCTTTGCCATGGTCACTATGTTGGCCATTAATAAGTTGGGGCTCGACCCCGATAAAGTGAACGTTAAAGGTGGGGCTTGTGCCTTGGGACATCCTATCGGTGCCTCGGGTACTCGGGTTATAGTGACCTTACTACATGCACTTAAACAGAGAAATCTGAAAAAAGGTGTGGCTTCTTTGTGTATTGGAGGTGGAGAAGCGACTGCCATTGCAGTTGAAATGCTCTAGGTAAAAATTCGTTTTAGTTAGTACATAAGCAGTGTTATTTTGAACACTGCTTTTTTATTTTAGAGACAACTATCTTGAATCGATTATTCGCCATATCGCTGTGTATTTTTTCGTTCGCCAACAGTGCCGCCGAAACTGTTATAGAATTTCCTAAAGTAGCCAATGATGTTGACTATGCAAACGCGGCTAATTTATCTTTCACGCCAGCGGCACAAAAAATAACTTATGGTGCAGATCCATTACAATACGCCTTGCTGTGGCGTGCTACTTCACTTGAAAACACTCAACGAAAACCTCTAGTTGTTTTAATCCATGGCGGGTGTTGGTTAAGTGCCTACGATATTCAACATACTTTTGCTTTAAGTACAGGATTAGCTCAAGCCGGTTTTAATGTGTGGTCGTTAGAATATCGTCGAAGTGGCGATTCAGGTGGGGGATGGCCTGGCAGTTACAAGGATATAAAAGCAGGGATCCTTGCCTCAGCTAAGTATAATAATGGCGAGTTTGATTTAAGCGAAACTGTGTTGGTCGGGCATTCGGCTGGAGGGCATTTAGCCCTACTTGCTGGTGGAGCAATCAAAGGGCTAAAAAGCGTAATTGGTTTAGCTGCAATTACTGATATTGAAGAATACGCAATTGGCTCAAACAGCTGCCAACAAGCCACGAAAGACTTCATGAATGGTATGCCAAAAGAAAAAATCTTTGATTACGAAATGGCGAATCCAAGTAAACAAGCGTTACATCCCAATACCCTTATTTTGCAAGGTGGCAAAGACGCTATCGTACCTGGATTCGAATTGGATAAACTCGATAGCCAAGTCATTATGTTAGATGGAGTAGGGCACTTTGATTGGATACACCCTGGTTCTGAAGCCTTCGATACGCTTATTAAACAATTAAACGGGTTACTAAAATGAATTTTGATGAAATTAGAGCCCTAGATGAGGCGGATCCATTGGCAGATAAGCGCCTTGAATTCGATTTGCCAAAAGATGTGATTTATTTAGATGGTAATTCACTAGGAGCATTACCTCGAACCGTGAAAAGCCATTTGTCAGAGGTGGTCACTCAGCAATGGGGAAATGACTTAATCAAGAGTTGGAACAGTCATCAATGGATTGACCTTCCGATAAAAGTGGGTGAAAAAATAGCTCCCATTATAGGCGCCGCGCCAGGGCAAGTAATTTGTTGTGATTCTATCTCTGTAAATTTATTCAAGTTGTTATGCAGTGCGCTAGCCCTTAATTCAAAGCGTAAAGTGGTATTGTCTACTGAGGATAATTTTCCAACTGATTTATATATGGTGCAAGGAGTAAGTGATTTACTCGGTGAAGATTTATGTCATCTACAGTTGGTAAATGAGCTGGATATAGAGCAACACTTAACCGATTCGGTGGCGGTGCTATTGTTAACTCAAGTCAATTTTCGTACTGGTAAGTCATTGGATATGGCAAAATTGACTCAACTGGCCCATGACAAAGGTATACTCGTAATATGGGATTTGGCTCACAGTGCAGGGGCTTTACCCGTTGCATTAGATCAATGTGAGGCAGATTTTGCTGTGGGTTGTGGTTATAAATACCTAAATGGTGGGCCAGGTGCACCGGCGTTTTTATATGTAGCGACGCGCCATCAACAGCTTGTTAAACAACCATTGTCTGGCTGGATGGGCCATGCAAAGCCTTTCGCTTTTGACCCTCTCTACCAAGCCAGCAGTAACATTAACCAATTTCAATGTGGCACCCCAAGCGTTATCGCTATGAGTGGTTTAGACGTGGCACTAGATGTTTGGCGCAATGTAGATATGTTGACCATTCAAAGCAAATCAGCGTCCTTAGGACAGGTGTTTCTTAGGCTTATGCAATCACATCAATCTCTAGACGACTTGACCTTGTGCTCTCCTGTTGACGCTAGGCAAAGAGGGAGTCAATTGGCGTTCTCACATAACGACGCCTATGCAATTTGCCAAGCGTTAATTGAAAAAGGTGTGATTGCTGATTTTAGAGCGCCCAATATGATTCGATTTGGTTTTACGCCACTTTACACGTCGTTTGAAGATGTGTGGCTGGCGGTATCCACCCTTAAAGAAGTGGTAGAAAGCAAGTTATATCAAGCACAACGTTTTAAGGTTGCATCAAAAGTAACCTAGGATTTGAGACTGATTAGGAACCGATATGCAAACTGATAAAATCGTCATTATCACAGGGGCAAGCAGAGGAATTGGTGCGGCAAGTGCCAAAATTTTTGCTCAAAATGGATATGCTGTGTGTATTAACTTTCTAAACAATAACCAAGCCGCACAACAACTCAAAAATGAGCTCTTACAATACACACCTAAATGTATCACTGTGCAAGCGGATGTGTCTAAATCTTCAGAAGTGCAAGGGTTATTCGATGAAGTTGACCGTAAACTGGGGCCAGTCTCGGTATTAGTTAACAATGTAGGGATATTAAAAAAACAGTGCCGCTTTGACGAAATAGAGGAACAAAGATTTACTCAAGTCTTGAACACTAATGTGATGAGTTGCTTTTTGTGCTGCAAACAAGCAATCAAACGTATGTCCACAAAATATGGAGGGGGTGGTGGCACTATAGTCAATGTGTCTTCTGGCGCGGCGAAAAGTGGCTCGCCTAATGAATACGTAGATTATGCCGCTTCTAAGGGGGCCATTGATAGCCTTACAAGAGGTTTAGCATTAGAAGTTGCAGCCGAAGGTATTCGAGTCAACGCGGTTAGGCCTGGTCTGATACACACTGACATTCATACCTTAGGGGGTGAGCCTAATCGAATCGACCGGCTTAAATCTAAAATTCCAATGTTAAGAGGTGGTGAAACAACTGAAGTTGCTGAGGCTATTTATTGGCTCGCTTCACAAAAGTCTTCATTTGTTACCGGCAGCTTCATCGATATCACAGGGGGTTTATAAGTTATTTGTGACACCGTCGCTAAAGCGCTGTAACTGCGAGTATTTGGGTTTAAGCTGGCATTTTTCAACTAAATAGTTGGCCTTTGCAACAACGCATAGCGTTTGTAGATATCTCTAAGCTGTGATTAAAGTTGATTTTTATAAAGCGTCTAATGTTGTACGTATCTTGTGATACCTCTCTTGCTGCACGTCATTCAACTTACCATTTTCGATTGTTTTAATGCATTTTTTAAGTACAGAGTCCGATACCGGTGTGGTACCTAATTTTGCCGCTTTAGATGAAATGGCTTGCAACAAATTGAGGGCAATAGATGCGTTTTTAGGCATAATTGTAAAAGCTTGCGTAAATACCTCTAACGCATTGTCGATGTCACCTTTGTGGAAAAAACCGACAGCGGTATTGTTGAGATCTTTTGAACTGGTTTTAATTGTCGATTTTTCGTGTTTTTCTTGGGTAATGTATTGCAAGAAAACTTCACTTTGGTCGGAGCTATCATTGCAACGCTCTTCGATTTGTTCCAACACGGCCTGTGAACGTTCGAACAACCCGACATCATGAAAAATTTTGGCTTTGTCTAACAAAGCATCAATTCCTTCGTGTTCCCAACTGTCTTCATCTAATTTGTTGAGCAAGGATAAAGCATTATCTTTTTCGTCTTCAAGATATAGTAGTCGAGCGTTAACAACCTTCATCTGCTCTTGGATGTCCGCTTTAGGAAAAGCCTGTCTTAGTTGCCTAATGTACTCATTAGCTTGTTTGATGAGTTTATCAGTATCAGAAGCGTCTGTAGTCATGGCATAGTCGATACCAGCTCTTGCTACATTTAAATAATTTTCAGGCATATCATGAATGGAATTCTTGGCAAATCTAACAATCTTTTTTGCGGCTTCGAATTGAGTTTCATAATCATGAGTAATGCGAGAAAGATCTAAGGCCGTCCTATGTCTGCGTATACTTCTTGGGGAAATTTCGGTGGCCATCATGACGCTCTCAAGGGCGGTATCGAAATCATTCTGTTTGATTTGTAAAGCCGTTAGCAAATCATAGGCAGCGAGCTGCGAGTCTGGTTTAAATGCTAATCTTAATACCAATTTTTCTGCAGATTCATCTTCATCAAGGTGCAAATAACTGTTAACTAAACCCAATTGCGCCCAAGTAAAGGTTTGTACTTTTAAGATGGCTAAGTAAAAGTCTTTGGCCATTTTGAAGTGGCCGCAGGCTGTGAGCATTTCCCCTTTAATTTTCAAAGCTAAAGGGAAAAACTCTGAATGTTTGGGGTCGCCTAGGAACAATTCGACCTCAGATAGAGCCTGTGCATACTGATTCTTATCAATGCATAAATAGACTCCGTGCAAAGCTTTTTTACGGGCTAAGACGCGGCTCAATCTGCGATCTAAATCTCTTACAGTAAAAGGTTTAGCCAAAAAATCGTCGGGTTGTAATTCAATTATGCTTTGCACTAAATCAGAATTGGTATCTGCGCTAATAAATACAAAAGCGGTGCTAAGCGGGAGCTCACCATTGGTTTTAATTTCATCGTAAAAATAATAGCCATCCTGCTCGTGTTTTACGTTGTAAGAGCAAATGATCAAATCAAATTTTTGGCTTCTCAACGTGGTTAATGCAAGGTTGATTTTATCCACATAAGTAATATCGCTAAACCCCAACTCCTCTAAAGAATACTTCATGTATCCCTTAGCCAAGGCTTGATCATCTACGATAAGTACTTTGGTGTTTTTAGCTAATTGTGAATTCATTGGTTACCGGTATTGCGAACGTTCTTAAAGGTTATCGTATTTACTGTTGAAATAATAAGGCTAAAACAAAAGAAAATCTGAATTGATAGAGGGATATCTTAGATCCACAGCATCGATATTTGATAGTTGCTAGATTGGGCAACTGTCAAAATCTGAGATTTGGGTAGGCTAGTGGTTATTGTGGTTAACAAGGTTAGTGATACCAGTATTGTTATTCACAGTGTTTAGATATGTGAATACATGAACAAAAATAGCGACTATTCGTTCAAAACCGCCTTAAGTGTGTGATTGACGATGGTTTCTAAGATATAAGTTTTGTCATGTACGGTTTTCAAGTTTTAGTGCTTGTTGTTTGAAAAATACATATAAACTCTGAGTGCCATATTCATCAGTATTCATGTCTTCACCCATTGCTGTGAGGAAAAATTCGTAAGGACCAAAAAGTTTTTGCGGAATAAAAAATCGACCGAACATCAGGGAGAGTTTTCTCAACCAATCGGGGTGTGTTTTTATAATAATGGGTCGCTTTAATGCTAAAAAAGCTAATTTGGCTATTTGACGGTGGGACAGGGTTTTTGGACCCCCGATATTGATTGACCGATTTGATTTAGACTCCCAGTCATTTTGCAAAATTTTTAACATTTCAATCGCGAGATCGTCTCCCGAAATAGGATTGAGCTTTTGCTCTCCACTGCCAAATAAATGCACTTTACCACTTTTCGCCATCTTCAAAAAATCAAGCATGTCTGAATAAAACCCAGTTGGACGAATAATTACAGAGGATACTGTCGACACGGATAATTCTCTAACAAAGCGCTCTTTGGCTTTGCATAAAGCGACATCTTTAAAAGTGTCACCTTTATATACCGATACAAACATGAATTTTTCGATGCTGGTTATTTCAGCCTCGCGTAAAATGCAAGCGTTTATCCTATAGTCAACCTCGTCATATGACAGACCATCTTTTTGTTTTGTGATCCCTAAGGTGGAAATAATGCCAGAGCAGTCATCTAATTTACCGCTTAGCGGCTTGTTTTTATTAAAACAAACGGCGCGCGTTTCAACATCAGCAAATTCTCCTTGTTGAAAACCCTGCCTATCGCGCACAAATGCGACAACAGCTACACCTTTTTCTATAGCCGCGCGAACAATAGATTTACCTAAATAACCACTGGCACCAAAAATTGCGATTTTGCTCATTATGTTCATTCTCCTAGGTTTTTATGGGAAATCTAAACCGTGCTAAGTCAACTTAGGGTGAAATTATCAAGATGTGTATCTAAAAAGGTGAGCGCTTCGATTTTCGATTAAATTTCACCACTGCTTTACCTTGCGGCAATTAATCTTGTCCTGAATATCAATTTTATTAAAAGGTAATGAGAGATGAACTTACTAAGCACAACCATTATTTACACCCTAGCCATAGTGCTATTTTTGTGCGGCTGTACAAGTATAGAATCGACACAACCAAACCCTAGTTTGAATCCTGTAACAGTAACGATTTATCGAGATAGTGCGTTACAAGGCAGCTTAAGTTATGCCTACGTTGGTTGGGATAACAAATATTATGGTAAGTTAGCCACTAAACAATACACAGTGTTTTCAGTGCCTGAAGGTATACAAGAATTCAGGGTAAAAGCTCATGCGGATGTGGCTAATCAGTTGACGCTTAGGGTTTCACGCCATTCTTCGGTTTGCATTATGGTTCAGGTTAATCCAGAAAATATTGTTGGGGTAAATTGGCTAGTTCCGAGTTATGAGTTGAAACAAGTTGAATGTTTGTCTAGCCAGCAAATTGGCACGTATGAGAAAGTTTAATTGTACCCAATCGCGATCATTCTCTGACCGCCTCAATCGTCTGCTATATAGCGATTACTGAATGGATGAACTATTGCTTAAGGTAATGTTGAGTTTGATATCGAATGCTACCTTGACTCGTGTATGCGTTTTCTGCTGCTGAACACTGGGTTGAATTGGTTTTTCATAGGGTTTTAATCATGAATAAAATCCAAATCCTGTTCAATTGGATTTCTCGGGATTTACGTGCCAACTTCTTTAATATAACAAGCTTTTCATCCTGCACAGCCAGCTGATGTTTTAAGGGAGCATTATCACATGCGAGGGTATTTTCTCAGCCAGATGTGGAAGCCTTATTCCGAGTGAATATGCGCCAATAATAAAGTTGTGATTTGGCACCACTCTATTCTCTAGCTACTTGAACAAAGCCAATTTTATTCACAAGCTCTAACGCTTCTTATTTGAATTCATGTGTATAAGAATCGCGTGCTTTCTATGTTCTGGTCAACTCCAACCGGACACTTTTCTAAAGGAGTTCTCATACTCAACGGGTGATTGATCGCCGTTCGACGAATGCAACCGTTCCACATTGTAATATTTGATATATGCAGCAACATCTTGCTTCATATGCTCTCTTGTTGGTTGCGCTATTTTGAACAACCAATCATGCTTTAAACTGCCGAAGAACCTTTCTACAACAGCATTATCCCAACACGCACCTACATCACCCATACTTGCCCGGCAATGAAGGTTCTTCAACAGGTTTCTAAAGCGTTTACTCGTGTATTGTGAGCCTCTATCGCTGTGAAAAACGATGCCTTTTGGTGGCTGTCGTAGCCTATGCGCTTTCATAAATGCCAACTCGACCAAATCAGTAGTCATGCGTTTTGACGTATGCCAGCCAACAATGCGCCTGCCAAATAAATCCATCACGACAGCCAAATACTGCCAGCCTTCGCCCGTTTTTAGTAGAGTAAGAGACCAAGCGTAGTCGAACTATTTCTCAGCCTCTCCTCACCGAACCACACGTGCACCTTTCAGCGCATGCGGCTCTCCATTTAATGCTAGCTAACAGCCATAGCAACATCTTTGTAGCGTGATGTGATTGTATTTCTTTCTTCAAGCCTAAGATATGGGTTAATTTCTGGTAAACGCCACATAAAGCGCATTTTGGGGCTGCTTACTAATCTAAATAGTGAAGCGCCGCATACATTCCCCTTGTTTGATTTACCATATACAACCCATGTTGTGGCGTGGTTAGCAGAAGGTCGTCTTATCCATTTCATCATTAACGATTTAATAGAGCAGCGATACTTTCGTGCTAGCCATTTGGCCAGTTTCCAGAATACAATGCGGTCGATTTTACTGTAAACCTTAGCAGTAAAATTAGTGTGCCGATAAAATTGAGACCAGCCCTTTAACTTGCGGCTGATTTGCTCTACTTTATCCACTTTGCTACAAGAGTGGTCACTCGACAAGGCTTTGCTGAGCGAGTGCGAGAACGCTTTAGCTTTGCCGTGAGGAATGCCCGTCACCACACGCATATTGCCCTTTGGCCCTCGTTTTCTGATGATGCGATGGCCAAGGAAAATAAATCCATCGTTAACATGTGTCACATGAGTTTTCTCCATGTTCAATGTTAATTTAAGATTGCCTTCAAGGAAGCTCCGACATTGGTCACGAATGACCAATGCTTCTGCCTTAGTGCCTTTGACGATTAATACAAAGTCATCAGCATAACGACAATAAGCAACAGCAGGTTTCCATTGTCGGCTCTCTTCAATAGCAATGTTGCGCTTATCCTGTATGGTGCGATTCCAGTACCAGCGGTCTTTTCGCGCTTTCTTTGACAAGTAAAGTGAATCTAGATGTTGGTCGAATTCATTTAACATGATATTCGACAATAAGGGTGATATCACTCCACCTTGCGGTACCCCTTGGCTCGTTGCACAGAATAAATTACGTTCGATATGACCTGCTTTCATAAAACGCCAAAGCAAGGTGTTAAACCGATCGCAACTAATGCGTTTACGCACACAACTCATCAATAATTTATGATGAACGGTATCAAAGTAACTTGATAAGTCACCTTCAATTACCCAGCGTCCTCGCTTATCGGCAGGATCAGTTAATTGCAACTGCACTGTTCGAATAGCGTGGTGGACACTACGCTCTGGTCTAAAACCGTAAGATAACGAATGAAAATCGTTTTCCCATATTGGCTCCATCGCCATGAGCATGGCACGTTGTACAATTCTGTCTTGTAAGGTAGGAATACCCAATGGGCGCTGTTTCCCGTTGGCTTTTGGAATGTATACTCGCCTTGCAGGCATCGGTTGATAATCACCCGACAGTAGAGATCGTCTAATTTCTTGAAGGTGATTATCGAGGTTTGCTTGCATGTGCGATTTATTTACACCATCAACACCAGCGGTTTTCGCGCCCTTTGAAGAGAGCGTAATAGTCGCTGCATGGTGCAACCATTCAGGATGACTGATAAGTTTCAAAACACGATTAACGCGGCGTGTTTTATCAGTCGATGTCCATGTTGCTAATTTGCGTTGCATTTCGCTGATTATCAAAGGTCTTCACCATATTACTATTAACATAGAAGTCAGATAATTTGCTCGCGCAAATACAGTAAACTGCGTCCCTTCGCCATGTAATGGGCTTTCCCCATCTCAGACTACTACGAACGCTCCGCCAACTTGCATGTCATCGGGGTCTGCTCCCTTAGCATTCATTACAAGTCTTCCTCGGTTCACCTATTTGAACTCAAACATAGTGGGGTGGATGCCGATCGCAGTCTTTAACCTTATCGTACTGTAAGGTGATAGTGCTCAAGTACAGAATTGTGATTTTGTACTCATCCATTGATAAGAGCCTACATGTAACTTACCAACTCGGTAACATCGACGCTACTTGTAACGATGTCTCAGCACCATATTACCTGTTAATTCGTGTAGGCAATGGCGACGTTTCAGCCCATAGATGCGGGTTAATCGGTTCATGTTCTTCATCCGTCCACTACTTAGTCTAGAAAAGCATCTTGGCTTAACGAATTCGCCTCACTCCCCGTTGTCAGCGAGTTACATCACCTTATCAGCATACAATAAGTCACTGCCGCTCAGACTCTGCTACCTGCACAACCAGATAACGCCATAAACAAGCTAGCTCCTGCCATTTTATTTATGAATTTCAAATAGACTCGTGGTTCATTTAAGCATTCCTTGCTAGTGCTGAACTCCGAGCACACGATAGCTCACATCTCCGGCCCACACTTGGTTTGGCCCGGTCGGGTTAAAATTCATGTTTAACAAATTGTCAGCAACAGCATCGCTATGCTTGCGCTTCGTTGTCACTTTGTAAGCCACGCGCTGCTTAACTATTAAGCCAAGTCGTTTCATCAAGTTAATGACACGATGTCGAGTTATTTTAAAGCCTTCTTTGCGAAGTTTTTTCCCAAGCTCACGGCTCCCCAAACTTTCTCTACTTGCTTTAAATAGAGCTTTGGCCATGCGATGCATGTTAAGCGTTTCTGCGCTTATTAATATCGCTGGGCGCTTGCGCCAAGCATAGTAAGCTGACTTGCTTACTCGCATCACTTTATATGACATTGCAACCGGGTACTGTTTACCTAAACTTGTTATAAATGAATACTTTACTTCATTTCCTTTGCAAAAAACGCTGAAGCCTTTTTTAATATTTCGCGTTCCATTTCTAGGCGTTTTTTATCTTTCCTCAGTTGAATGAGTTCAGCACGCTCATCTGTCGATAACGCAGAATCTTCATTTTGCTGTTTGAACTTAGCTACCCAGTTATAAAGTAGCTTATCCGTTATATTCAATGACGCGGCGGCCTCAACAACTGAGTAACCTTGCTCAATCACCAGTGAACCCGCTTCTTGCTTAAAATCGTTTGGATATTGTTTGTTAGTACGTTTAGTCATTTTGACACCTCAATAATTGGATTTTATCCTTTATTGAAGTGTCCGGCTAATTCAACCACAACAGAATTCTTACTCTATTAATGCAATACACTTGATGAGCTACAAACATTGGTCAGGGAATCAATAAGTACTTACAACGAAATGAGGCCGCACTTGAGTTTAGATATGAAAACACCTAGCGAAGTGCATATAATGAAAAGCCAGCAAAAAATGCCGGCTTAAAACCGTCAACTTATTCTAGGAGGGGAATTTTGCTCACTCTTCACATAATGTATCCCCACAATTGTAGCCATAACAATATGATATAGTGTACTGGCAGGTGTAAGGTTTACAGCAATATTATTTTCTTCATCAAGTTGGTCTATATAACGTCCATCATAAATCGCTGAATTTGCGGTTGGGCCCTCAATAGCTGTGGACTGAGACATACAAAAATAAAAATCAAACAAGGTTTGGATACCCTTACTTGCGAGTAATTCGTATTCTTGTGCTTGTTCTCTATTTGCTTCAGCTTGAGCAATACTCGCTTTAATAAGTTCAGTAATTGGCCACAAACGTTTACTCGACTTAATGACTTGACCATCGTGTTCAACTTGATCAAAAACCAAACAGGTATCTTCAAATAAACCAATTTTTATGGCTTTGTCAAATAAAGTATTGCAGTAACCCGAAACATCGGTTCCCGTTAATTTTTGATACCATCTGAGTAACCATACCCATTCAAACATATGCCCTGGCTCGATAATATTCCCCATTGGTCTACATGCCAAGGTCCAATCTTGTTCAAAATGCTCTCGCACTACACCAACGTCATGATCGAAAAAACAACTTTCAAATAAGGTAAAAACTTGCCCTGCCTTTGCCAACCACTTGGGATCTTTTGAAATATCAAACCAAGTTAAAAAAGCCTCAAACAAGTGCATGTGCGGATTTTGCCTTCGAAATTCAGAGGGGTAGTCCCCCTCTTGCCAGCCACCAAATTTCCCTTTAAATTTCGATTCAATATGTTCTAAATATTGATCTGCTAGTTTCAACTCGGTTGATTTTCCGAAAGCTTTAAACTGATACGCGCTAGCCAATAAGAAAAACGCAAAATCATAGGTATCTTTCTTTTGCTCTAGCACTCGTCCATTTGGATCCAAAAGGTGCGCATAGCCTACGCTATTTGGTGCAGTTCTCGCGTGTTTATCCAAGAAATGTTGGATCTTATCGACAGTCATATTCTTGTCATGTGACCAACCCATTATTTGAGCACATGAAAACACGAAAATTTGTCTAGATTGAACTCGAGAACGCATATTCGCGTGGTGATCTGGAAATCCATCTCCACATAGTTGTTCGTATACCGAACCATTTTGTGGGTTTATGCCACAGTTAGTCCACAATGGTATAGCTTTATCTTTAACCCAAGACTCTAAACGATCTACATGCTTTTCTAAATCTAATCGTACTTCCACAGAATATCATCCAAAAACAATTGCACATAAAATGTAACCCGTTACATTTTAAAGTTCAACCCATTTGGATTGATTCTTTTGTAGTTACTAAGGTTGTGGAACTGAAGTGCTCTTTCGGATAATAAATTCGATTGGCAAAACATACTCTGATTGACTAGGGGACTCACCGTCAATAATTTGGAATAGCAGTTCAGCTGATTTTTTTCCTATCATCTCTGCTGGCTGAGACACGGTTGTTAAAGCTGGATCACAATATTTAGAAAACTCCAAATCATCAAAACCAGTAATAGATAAATCTCTAGGTATAGATACTCCCTTGCTCTTAAATCCTTTAATAGCGCCTATTGCCATTTCGTCGTTCATACAAAAAACTGCTGTGGGCCTTTGTTCAACTGGTATCCTACAGAAAAATTCAGAAGCGTTCATTCCCGACCAAAATGAGAAGTCACCTTCAGTCACAATTCTGTCATCAAACTCTATTCCTGCCCTTTTTAGCGCTCGCTTATAGCCACGTAACCTGTCAATTGAATGAGGGTTTTTAACGAGTCCTGAAATTACTCCAATGCGTTTGTGACCGATTGATATCAAGTAATTGACAACTTCCTCCGCAGCAGAGACATTGTCTATTCTAACTGATGGATAAGGTGTGTTTTCACATCCACTCGCATTAACTGCCGAAACGAAATCAATGGGCAGAGCTGAATCATCTTTGGTGTATGGCCTAAGTTGAATTATGCCATCAGCCTGTTTTGTCTCAACCAGTTTAATGTAGTCAAGTTCTCGACCAGAGGAATCTCTTGTATCGCCTAACAACACATTAACTCCTCGTTTTTGCGCTACTTCTTCTATTCCCTTAATAACGGTCGTAAAAAAGAGGTTAGCAATATCTGGAACCAAAACAACAATACAATTTGCCGTCTTGTTTCTAAAACTTTGAGATAGCATATTGGGTCTATATTGTAGTTTCTTAATAGCTGCATTTACCTTTTTAAGAGTAGATTTAGATACCTTTTCAGGGTGACTTATTGCTCTCGAGACTGTAGCAATAGATACTTCAGCTGCTTTAGAAACATCTCGAATTGTTGACATGCGTTACCTACTTTTCGTCAGACACATTTGAATTTTCTCTATTTTTAACATTATTTTGAAACAATTTACATTCATTTGGCTCCATTCTTTTACATGCCTACAAAATAAAGCTTGATAACCGGTTACATATATTTCATTATTAATAAAATGTTAGTAACCGGTTACAAATGCTGATCGCAGTTTTACAATTTGGATCGCTTGGCGTGTAATCTGATGACTGGACGAATAGAGAATAGTCTATGATTTTATCGTTGCTAGACCTCATAATTATTTGCCTCTTGGCTTGTGTCTTTAGATCATTGTTGACTGAAGTAGATGACATGGATGTTTTAAATAACTTTTATCTCAAGACTCGGCCATGGGGTTTCTGGAACCCCCTACTTATTGAGTGCCAAAGAAACAATCCTGATGTAATGCCCAATCAAAACTTTGCAAGAGATTCTACTAATGTATTTGTTGGTTTTGTATGGCATTGAGGTCTTATAGCGGCGCCGATTTTTCTAGTAATACAACAATATTTACCTATGACCATTTCTTTGAGGGTAGTGATTGTTGCTTCAATTTTCTCAAAAGTAAATTGGTGGAATAAAATGGAAGACTACCCCGAAGATATGAAAACAATCAGTAGAAAGAAATAGATTTTCAAAATCGGTTTGTTGGGTTTTTACTTTATTTGAAAAAGTAAAGTGCGCCAATAAGAACAGATGATTCAATGAGGCATAGATGAAATATTCACAAAAAATAGATAGTTTGCTAGCTAACCAAGAAGACTTGTTAAGAAAGCAGAATTCAGAGCAGGATAGTACTAATGGAATCTATCAACGATGGAATAATCCAATTATAACTCAAGCGCATATTCCAATATTGTGGCGTTATGATTTTGATGAAAGAACAAATCCGCTGTGTATGGAAAGATTAGGAATTAACGCCACATTTAATTCGGGAGCCATTTATTTAAATCAAAAATATTACTTGGTAGTAAGGGTTGAGGGAAATGATCGAAAGTCATTTTTCGCAGTTGCAGAAAGCAGTAGTGGTGTAGATAACTTTAAATTTTGGCAGCGACCAATGTCAATGCCAGAAACTAAGAACCCGGATACTAATATCTATGATATGAGATTAGTTCAGCATGAGGATGGATGGATCTATGGCTTATTTTGTACTGAAAGGAAAGATCACTCTTTACCTAATGATCTCTCGGCTGCTGAAGCTCAATGTGGTATTGCTCGAACCAAAGATTTAGATATATGGGAACGTTTACCGGACCTAATCACATACACTGGACAGCAACGTAACGTGGTACTTCACCCCGAATTTATAGACGGAAAATATGCTTTATATACCCGCCCTCAAGATGGATTTATCAATGTTGGAAGTGGAGGAGGAATTGGATGGGGTTTGACAGATTCGATGTTTAACCCAGAAATTAAAGAAGAAGTGATTGTTGATGGAAAAATCTACCACACAATTAAAGAAGTAAAGAATGGCCAAGGTCCGGCGCCTATAAAGACCCCAAAAGGTTGGTTGAATTTAGCTCATGGCGTAAGAAATACTGCAGCGGGTTTACGTTATGTTCTTTATATGTTCATGACCGAGTTGAAACGACCATGGATTGTTACTCATCGACCTGGCGGACACTTTATTGCTCCTGAAGGTAATGAAAGAGTCGGAGATGTATCTAACGTAGTCTTTTCCAATGGCTGGACTGTCAATGAAAATGAAGAAGTCAATATCTATTATGCGTCCTCTGACACTAGGATGCATGTAGCAACAAGTTCAATCGAGCAGCTTGTTGATTACGTGATAAACACTCCGGAAGATGGATTCTCGTCAGCATGTTCAGTGAAAACCATCAATGAACTAATAAGTAAAAATTTGTATTATCAGGAGCGCGAAAGTGAATAATTGTGATACCACAATTCACCCTTTCGCCCATGAGTATTTAGATCAAGAATGCCATGATATTGCCAATTGGTGGCTAAACAATAGTATCGATCACAGCAATGGTGGTTTTTTTGGAGAAGTTGATAATAACAATCAACCAATTGAGGGAGCTAACAAAGGGATAATATTGAATACTCGTATTCTTTGGTTCTTTAGCGAGTCTGCTAGACATTATTCAGATGACACTTATTTAGAAATGGCTAAACGTGCTTATCAGTTTTTGCTTAATTTTTTTGACGATAAAAAGCACGGTGGGGTCAAATGGGAGTTAGATTATAAAGGCAATACATTGTCAGACAAAAAGCAGACATATGCACAAGCATTCTCTGTTTTTGGTTTAGCTGCCTATTTTCAATGCACTAAAGATCAAACTGCACTTGATAAAGCCTTAAGTTATTTTGACTTAATTGAAGATAAAACAGTGGACCAAAATTATGGAGGGTACTTAGAAGCCTTCGGTGGAGCTTGGCAACCACTGAACGATGTAAGACTAAGTGAAAAAGATAAAAACCTTCCTAAGAGTATGAACACCCATATCCATATTTTGGAAGCTTATACTGCTCTATATCGCGCAAGTAAAGAACATCGCGTTGGATTAGCGTTACGAAATTTGGTCTCACTTATTTGCAATAAAATCATTGATAATCGAACATTTCACCTGCGTTTATTTCAGGATTTTGATTGGAAGGATATGTCTGATAGTTTTTCATATGGGCATGATATTGAGTGCAGTTGGTTGGTTTGGGACGCTTTAAATGCATTGGAAAGAGAATCACTAAAGAATAAATATAAGCCCTTTGTCATTAAAATGGCTGAGATATGCTTGGAGCAATCCATAGGTGATCTAGGTCAAGTTTGTGACAAATATACTTTTTCAGACAGCAGGAAACATTTTGAAAGTGAATGGTGGGTTCAGGCTGAATCTCTAGTTGGCTTTATGAATGCCTTTCAACTAAGTGGAGAAACAAAATTTTATAACGCAAGTGAAAAAATATGGAATTTTACTCAACAACAACATATTGATTCAGAGAATGGAGAATGGTCTTGGAAACCTAAGAGAGAGCAGCACTTTGGCAAGAGTATGTACAAAGCGGGATTTTGGAAAGGTCCTTATCACAACGGGAGAGCAATGATGGAAACTGCAGAAATGTTGAGAGTAGTAGGGGCTTATCAGGGGAGAACTCACCGTGCTGTGGTTAATTAGTGTTTTACTTGTCATTGTAAGTTTCCCATTATTGGCGTTTGATAATTTCATTACATCAGCATTCAAATTCCATAGTTGCGTTTGCTATAAGCGCTTCAGTTCATCTAGCTCAAGAAGGAACATCCGTGATAGTTCCCCAACCGGTTTATTTACAGGCAATCAGTCCAACCAATTAACGATTAAGTCGCGATTGACAAAACAATGATGGAAAAAATTATGATTACACGAAGACATTTTTTAAAAAACGCTGCTATTGCACCCATTGCACTCAGTTCAAGTCATGTATTTGCCAGAGCTAAAGATAAACCGGCTATTGACACATCTGTGAATAAGCGTATCTCCCTCTCGCAGTGGTCCTTTCATCAATCTATTCTCGGTGACAGTAAAGCGGATTACGAAAAATTTAAGAAAGTACTTCATAGTCGACCCGACGATGTTTTGCTCGGTAGTTTAGATCCTCGTGATATCGCAAAAGTAACAAGACAGCTAGGATTGGAATCGATTGACCTTGTGAATGTATTATTTTTTGGACATGCTATGGATAAGCCATGGTTAGATGACTTTAAATCGAGGGCTACGGACAATAGTGTACAGTTTCAAGTATTAATGTGCGACGAGACCGGTTCATTAGGGGCGAGTTCCCCTAAACAAAGACAAGCATCGATTGATGCACATATTCCTTGGTTAGAGACTGCAGCTTATCTAGGTTGTAAACAGCTGAGGGTCAATGCATACGGAGACGGAACTTACTTACAACAGTTGAATCAATGCGCAGAATCGCTTGATAAGTTAGCAACTCGAGCACAAGCATTGAATATTGAACTGTTAGTGGAAAACCACGGTTATGCATCTAACAATGGTGCTTGGCTTGCCATGCTTATGGAGCAAACCAACCATAAAAATCTAGGGTTGTTTTCAGATCTGGATAACTTTTTCATGGGTGGCTGGGATCATAAACCAGAGAGACGCTATGACCGAGTACAAGGGCTAATGGACTTGGCGCCATACACTAGAGGCGTCAGTGTTAAAGCGCATGATTTTGATAATCAAGGACGAGAAATAACATTGGATTATAAACGATTTTTTAAAATATTTGAAAATGCTGGATTTAGTGGCTATTACAGCGCAGAATTTGAGGGCAGTCGTTTAACTGAGCAAGAAGGCTCGGAAGCGACAATTGCCTATGCTAAAAAAGCATTAGAGAGCACTTTAATTTAGGAATTTTGCATATTCGATACGATTCAATCAATTATTTTTTGATTGAATCGTATCTTCAGTATTTCTATTTACGCCTATTGTCTAAAAG
Source organism: Paraglaciecola arctica (assembly GCF_018861065.1). Classification (GTDB taxonomy): domain Bacteria; phylum Pseudomonadota; class Gammaproteobacteria; order Enterobacterales; family Alteromonadaceae; genus Paraglaciecola; species Paraglaciecola arctica_B. The sequence goes on along the minus strand of NZ_JAHKQO010000045.1, from coordinate 140,317 downwards.
GTAAAGATTGCTATTAATTACAGCTGCTCGCTAACCTTGTCTGCTTAGTGGGTGATGACAGCCTTACCATCTCGACCAAGTGAAAAGAAGACTTTCCCTTGCTACCTTTATTTTCAGTTTTATTAGGCGTTCCATCTTCATTTAGAAAAAAGTACTCACCACCATTCATCCTATCGACAAATGACTCAACATAAAAATTTTCTATTTGATTGGTTAGACAAACTTAGTCACGACCTGCGTTGGCCAATGCCGCGATTGCTTCATGATGTTGCCACCATGATTTTTGGTTTGATGAAACGTTATTCGTATAAGGATTAAATGAACGAAAGAAACCCTGGCTAGTGTTGTTGTCCCAGATAGGTTTGTTGATGGTTTGTCTTATAATTGTTTTTGCTAAAGTGTCGTAATTCTCACGCTCCTTAGCAGAAATAAACTCCCATTTTGATGCTCTAAATAAGGTCGCAGCAAGCTGAAAACTGTGTCCTGGTTAGACATCGGGACATTGAGCACCATCTTGCACCACGCAAGGCTTCCAGTTTTTTGAAAAAGAAATGTTAGGCCAGCCTAACTGCTCAGACCATAAATATTTGGCTGCCAAAGATGCATGATCTTGCAGAACTTGTTCATAAAGATCACGATGTTCGCGATCGGCTTCCCATAAATTAATTAAGTAACCTGATAGAGGATAAATAACAGACTGAAAACTCTTCTCTTTAAATCTTACGGAATGCTCTAAATCGTAGTTCATAACAAAACCCTGCTCAAGTGGATCTTGAAAACGTTTTACATAGCTTTTATGCAACTCATGTATTTTTGCTAATAGTTTCTCATCTTGCGTCTGGCGATATAATTCAACTAATCCAGTCATGCCGTAAGTTTGTTGCCAAATATCCAAAGATTTTACATGCGCTACTTTACCTGATTCATATGTGGGTAAAAAGTAGTGGCCAACGCCAGTTTCGTTGGCAATAAGATTATCTAGTTGAAAACTTGCCGCTCGCTTAGCAACACTCAAATATTCTTGATTGTATTGTGAAGCATAAGCCAAAGCATAAATTAAACGACCAAGTGCTACTGTGTGTATCTTTTCAGATACGCGTTTGCCTTGATTATCTAATTCAGAATAGAACACACCTAAGTCCTTATCCCAGCCGTGTTTAATAAAAAAGGCCAAGTTGGCATCGATTAAAGACGCATAAGATTTATCGAATTGTTTATTGACTGGTTCTGCAAATGCTTTAGAACAACAAAGCAGAATTGCCGACACAAAAAATAGTTTTTTTACCATGGTTGACTTCATTTATGCCCTTTCTACAAATGGTTAGGTGTTGACAGCCATGTATTATGAGGTAGCGTGGACCTAGGCTTAATCTAGGTTCAAAATATGCGATTCAGCGAGAAAGAAAGCGATTAAACTCCTATAATTGGGATACTATACGACAGTTTATTAAGACACTAATTCTACATTAGAAATAGTTAAAGCTGTATCAACATATGCTGGTACAGCCACTATTATGTTAGATTACTCCGCCGTCATAATTAATTGTTTGCCCTGTAAGTCTGCAACTTTCATCTGATGCAAGCCATAGGCATAATTTGGCAATGTCTTTGGGTTGTAAGTGAGTTTTGAGGCATTGTCTATCAAGATAGCTTTTGAGTTTCTGCGGATATTGGCTAGCTTTTTCAAGTTGACGTTCGGTTAAAACCCAGCCAGGTGCTATTGAGTTGACTCTAATGTTGTCGTGTCCTAATTCTCGTGCTAACGACTTGGTCATTCCCATAACAGCAGACTTCATGGTGGTATAGACTGATACGCCTTCCGCGCCCATCATCCACGAAATAGAGCCAAGATTTATGATAGCTCCCTGTTGTTTGGCTTGCATACTTGTCGCAACTTGTTGAGTTAAAAAATATTGATGTTTCAAATTAACAGCGACTCTATCATCCCAGTATTCAGGGGTTACTGAACCGAGCGAATGAGCTTCGTCGTGCCCAGCGTTATTCACTAGAACGTTAAATTCACCACATTGTTCTATTAATTTGTTGACTGCCATCCTCGTTTTTTGGCTATCACGAAGATCGCATATCTGGAAAATCGGAGTCACCCCTGTTTCTTCATATACAGTTTGAGCAAGTTGTTGGCTGGCCTGATGATTAACATCAAGAAAAGCGACGACTGCGCTTTGTTGACAAAAATGCTTCACAATAGCAGCGCCTATGCCACCGGCCCCCCCAGAAACGAGTACCGTTTTATCTTTTAGATCAGAATAAGTGGTTGTCATATTCTCATTTCCTCAACCCGCAAATGAATTAATAGGCACACCTTTGATACCTGTTTCAACCGCAAATACCGATCCTGATAAAGGTGATTCCGAAAGCGCTTCTGATGACAGCCTAATTCGTGCGGAGGTAATATATAGGGTAGATAGATCTTTGCCGCCAAAAGCGCAACTTGTTGGTCTGGGAACAGGTAGGTCAATCACTCGGTCTATGACCCCATATTGGTCAAACCTTACCACTCGCCAACCATCCCATATGGCACTCCATACACCGCCTTCCATGTCCACGGTCAATCCGTCTGGAGAGCCCTCCTCATCACGAAGTTGAGCAAAAACTTGCCTATTTGATAAGAGGCCTGACGATAGCTCAAAGTCAAAAACGTAGATGGTTTTTTCGCCTGAGTCAGTCAAATACATCTTGGTAGAGTCTGCATTCCACCCAATACCATTGGATATGTGTAAATCAGACAATACTTTGGTTAGCTTACCGTTTTCTTCCAAACAATATAACGCGCCTTTACCCGGTGAAGCATCAAGTGCTAATGTGCCTGCCCAGAAGCGTCCTTTTGCATCGCACTTTCCGTCATTGAAGCGGCACCCCTCTATATCGCTTGGGGTTGCCAGAGGTAGCATTGCACCTGTGGATAAATCTACTGTGCGGTAACCAAACTGGGTTACCGCCACGTGACCTCCACGTCGCCTAGGTACCATTGCTCCAACAATTTCAGGTAGATGAATGGTTTTGTCTTCACCGGTTTCTGGGTTAGAAATGTGCGCTGCAGGTTCAAGAATATCTACCCACTCCAAGCGTTGAAGCTCGTCGTTCCAGTGGGGCCCTTCACCAAGAAAAGACTCTGATGCAACAACGCATTCCCAATTATTGTTTCCCGATTTAGTTGGCTGGCGTTTAGTGGCAATCGACATGAAACTCTCTCCAACGTGTCCAGAAATTCTTCTTGCAGCTTCTATTACTTCACGACCTAAACTGTGCAGTCGCTCTTGAGTTAAGCTATAGGTGCCACCGGCTATGGATACTGAACCGATGGGTTTCCCAGCGTTATCCAGAATTGGGGCGGCAACAGAGTTGACGCCGACAAATTGTTCTTCAACAGAAATAGCGTACCCCCTTGCTTTGACAAGGTCTAAATGCCGCATAAATTCGGCTTCATTAATAATGGTATTTGCGGTGAAACGTTCCAATGGGCAGTTCACCATCGCTGAGCTAAAGTCACTGGGTGACAAGTGAGCTAACATCGATTTGCCCATCGCACTAGCATGCAGTTGCAACTTTTTACCTACGCCTAATTCTAATCTCAGTGGGTTCATGGTTTCTTTTTGGTCGATGATGAGAATACTGTTGTCTTCAAACACGCCTAAACGAGAGGTTTCATTGGAAAGCTTCTGCAGCCTTATGAGTTCTGGCTCTGCAGCGCCTCGCAGGTCAAAGTCATTCCAAACTTTGTGCGCCATTTCAAACAATCTTGTACCTAAAGTATAGGTTTGTTCAGCGTCGACTCTAACAAGCCTAAATTCAATCAAAGCCTGAAGAATACGATGAAGCGTGCCTTTAGGCTGACCAGATAATTCCATCAATTGACTGAAACGAACGGAGGAAGGCGCTTCAGCAATTATTTTCAATATAGATAGGCCTTTCCATAAAGCTTGCGTGCCGGGTACAGGCACTTTTTTTTGTACGTTGCAAGGAGACACGCCAAGTGCATCTCCCCAAGCATCTCTTTCATCTTTCATCTTATTGTTGCCATTTGTGTAGTGCATTGAAGACATTATCTCTTTATTACCTCGCTTTAGCAAAGTTGGGCATAGGCTATTAATAATGGTTCCATATATTGGAATAATAGTCCAATATAATTTATAGTAAATGTAATTTCACATAAATAAGGATTGAAAATGAAAATAGTTAACGTAAAAAGATGGCTAATCCGGATGCCTTTTAAAGAGAATATTTTATGGGCATCAGGCCGTAGGATAGGCACCACCCGTCTTATTGTTAAAATTGAAACTGATGAAGGTGTTGTCGGCTGGGGTGAGTCGATCTGTTTGATAGATACTGTACTCGCGGTATTCGATAAAGTCGTGGCGCCACTAGCTAAAGGTTATGCTGTTTGCGACGTCGAAAAGTTTACCCGCCATATCCTTGGTGCCGGCTATTACCATCATAAACGTGCAGCTGTGATGGCGAGCTCAGCGATGGAAATGGCTATGTGGGATGCGTATGGACGGATGCTACAACAGCCTTTACATAAATTGTGGGGCGGCGCGTGGCGCAAGCAGATCCCTGCATCTGCCTACCTGTTTTTACCTGAACCACAGGCTGTGTCTGATAAAGCAAAATACTTTATGGACAAAGGCTACACGTCATTTAAGGCTAAAATAGGGTTTGACGCACATACTGATATCGTGGTGACAGAAGCGGTTCGGACAGCCATTGGAGATTATGAATTACGAGTCGATGTGAATGGTGCTTGGACACCAGGCACAGCCAGTAGAATGCTCTATAAACTTAAAGACTACGATCTCTCCTATGTTGAGCAGCCGTTGCAATTAGATGACTTAATTGGTCATGCCAAACTGCGAGAAAGCCAGCATATCCCAATTGCACTGGATGAAAGCGCCTATACACTTGAAGATATAGTGAATATAGTCCGAATGGAAGCTGCAGATGTGCTGTTGCTTGATCCTCAAGAAGCTGGAGGTTGCTGGCAAACAATCAAAGCGGCAGCAATTGCTGAAGCTGTAGGTATCCCCTTATCATTGCATAGTGGCGGCGAAATGAGTATTGCTCAGGCCGCTTATCTGCATTTAGCAGCATCTATTCCAAACCTGACGATCTCTATCGATACCGAGCGAGACTATCTTGCAGGCGATATCGTTGCCAATCCGCTGACCATTAATGATGGAGCATATACAGTGCCCGAAGAGCCGGGGTTAGGTGTCGAACCTATCGAAGAGAAAATAGAACAATATCAAGTGGCAGAAATTTCCGGGGCATATCTTGATTCAGAAAAGCCTAACTGGTTTCCTGTTAAGCCTTCCTTTTAAAAATTCAAGAATTAAATGGAACCTTTTTCCATATTGTGGTCTTTTCTGTTGAAACAATGTTTCAAATGTTATAGCCTTGTAAAAAAACGAGGTTGACACCATTACCACCACGCACTTTATAAGGGCGTGAAAATAAATTGGGGATCAAAACATGAAAAAATTTATTCATAGCACTTATAAAATGCAAGTAGTTGCATCATCTGTACTCATTGCCTTAGCCAATACTGCATCTGCTCAGGATGCGTTATCAAAGAATGATGCGAGTGACGATGTAGAAGTTATTCAAGTCAAAGGTATACGAAGCAGTTTGGAAAATGCGGCTGCGAGAAAACGGGACTCTGCTCAATTCATTGATGCAATAGTCGCTGAAGATATAGGTAAATTACCTGATAACAACGTAGCTGAGTCTTTGCAGAGGGTGTCTGGCGTTCAGATCCGTCGTACTGCAGGCGAAGGTTCCAGTGTGTCTATACGTGGTATAAGAGAAAATCGTGTCGAAATCAATGGTAGAACACTCGTCAGCCCCTATGGTCGGGGTATCGATAATTCTAGTGGCGGTGGTGGTAATCAAGATGTGCTGCGTTTCTTGCCTGCAGAAGTGATCAGTGCTCTAGAAGTAAGCAAACAGCTTTCGGCTAACCAAATAGATGGTTCATTAGGCGGTACTATTAATGTTGAGACACGTCGTCCTTTAGCTAATCCTGGTTTTCACGCCTCAATAGGTGTGGACGCGCTCTACGATGACCTAGGTGAAGATACCACGGGGAAAGCGTCATTTATGGTTTCCAATACCTTTGCTGATGACTCGTTTGGGGTTCAGCTTAGTGGGATAACGGGGAGCCGTAATACAACAGAAGATAAGTTTTGGAATTTTGGCCGTTGGGTGCCTATTGCTGATACCGATCCAAATGGAGATGGTATTCCGGCTTTTCGGATGGGTGATTTACGTTATCAAACGGCACAAGATGAGCGTGACGATATGGCCCTGAATTTGCTGGCTGAATATGCAGTGAGTGATGCATCTAAGGTGTATTTTGAAGTGTTTTACACCGACTCTGATAATCAGAATAGTCGTGACTGGCTGTCTGTTCCTACATCCGGGAATTTAGATGCATACAATGGAACAGCTGTTTTTTCTGCTAACGATAGTTTGGTTGCTGGAACCTTAAATTCAGTTGTACAAGGTAACGCCGTACATGCGAAATTCCAATCAGAGTCTATTCAATATGCTCTCGGCGGAGAATTTTGGTTATCTGACAACCTTGGCATGAATGCAGAGGTATCTTACTCAAAAGCTGAGCTCACAGAAGATCAACAGTTTATGCGGGCGCAGACAACCGACACCTATGAAGCTAGTTTTGATTTTAGGGACGGGGACTTTGCTAGCTTGTCGCTACCATCCGATGTTAATTTCCAAGATCCAAGTTTGTATGTTTACACTGTAGGTTTTGACCGTATTTGGTTTTTTAAATCAGAGGAGACTGCGGCTAAGATTGACTTTGACTATAGGTTAGATCATGACTTTTTTGAGTCTGTCGAATTTGGTGCTCGTTGGTCTGATGTCACCTCTAGCAGAGACTTTTTGAATAATGTGCCCGGACCTGGTATTAATGCGGCTGACTCTAGCGTTGCCAGTTTGGCATTACCTGTTAATAGAGGCGGGATATTGGGCGACGCAGACGGCATTAGTTTTCCTAGTCAATTTTTGGTGCCAGACACATCTGGTGGTCGCGGATTTTGTGATTTATATGTACCTGGCTGTGAAGGCCCTCAACGCAGCCCCGCAGGTTTTTATGAAGTAGACGATACAATTATGTCTGCTTATGTAAAGGTTAATTTTTTTGCTGAAATTGGTGATATGCCTTTATCGGGTAACTTTGGTTTACGTTATAGTGATACTGAAACCACAGTGAATAATACTGCGACTTTGAGCACCGATGATGGTTCTCAATTAATTCCACAGAGTATCGAAAGTAACTATTCAGATGTATTGCCCAATGTGGTGGCCAAACTTGAAGTGAGCGATGGTTTGTTCGTGCGTTTTGGATACTCCGAAGTGGTTGCGCGTCCTAATACCCGAGATTTGGCGATCGCATTAGAGGTGGATGATAAAGAGCAGTCAGCCAGCGCAGGTAATCCAAACTTGGAACCATTCAGAGCTAACCAGATAGATTTTTCTTTGGAGTGGTACGGTGAAGATCAGCAATCAGCTTCGGTTGGGGTATTTTTTAAAGATGTTGATTCTTTCATTATCACCGCTTCAGAAAGTGAAATATTACCAGGGTTTGGTTCAGAGCCTTTCCTTGTCCAGCGTCAGTTCAATGGTGAGGGGGGCGATGTACAAGGCATAGAACTGTCGTATCAGCAACCTTTTACCTTTTTACCCGAGCCATTCGATGGATTCGGTATGTTAGTTAACTATTCCTACACCGACAGTTCAACACCATTAGTTAATTCTCGCACAGGTAAGGAACTGCCTTTGCCTGGTTTGTCTGAAAATAATGTCAACATTGTGACCTATTTTGAGAACGATAAGATAAGCGCACGCTTGGCTTACAACTGGCGTGATGAGTTCGTTGACTCCATTGGATCTGGCGCTGCCGCTGCTTTCATTGATGCCTTCGCATCCTTTGATGCGTCATTCCGCTACAACATCACTGAAGACCTTTCGGTTGATTTGGAAGCAGTTAATTTATTCAATTCTGCTGAAGAGCGATACGTAGGTACTGAAGATGCAAGGTGGCAGTGGGCTGTTACTGGCACCCGCTACACAGTTGGTGTGCGTTACAACTTCTAGTGATTGAATTTGTCGACCCTACTGCATATAGGGTCGCATAAACATTAAGGCTGAAAAACGTGAAAGACTCTTTTGTCGCCCTCGATTGGGGAACGACTAAATTGCAAGCTTATTGGTTTGCACAAGATGGCCAAGTGCTTGGTACTAAAAAGTATTCAGCCGGAATAGGGCATATTGAAAGACACCAAATTGAAGCAACGGTTTTAGATATTAAGCGCCGTTGGCAAGCCAGCATTGTATATGCAAGTGGCATGATTGGTTCTGCATTAGGTTGGGAGGTTGTGCCATATCAAACCAGTCCTGCCAGTTTAGCTGATTTGTCAGCCTCTTTAGTCACTAGTGAAATTTCAGGTATGCGGTGTTTTCTGGTACCGGGTCTGAAATGCCGCTCTGCTTATGATTCAGCGGAAGTTATGCGTGGTGAAGAGCTAGAAGTTTTTGGTTGGTTAGGTATGCCAGAGTGTCGAGGCGGGGAAAATCTAATTTGTTTACCCGGTACTCACACTAAATGGGTGGTAACACAAGATGAGCATATTCAACACTTTCATACTGCACTTAGCAGTGAGTTATATGATTGCCTGGCAAAACATAGCGTGTTGCGAGGGCAGCTACAGCATCCCTCTTCACCGTCTAATGCGTTTTTGAATGGGGTGAAAGATGCGACAAGTAAAGGCCAAGGATTGACCAGACTTTTATTTGGTGTGCGTGCCAAGCAGTTGATGAACGACATGGAAGAAAGTGATGCTTCTTCCTACTGCCGAGGCCTGCTTATCGGTCATGAGTTGGCAGATGCGATGAGCAGCAATCAACCCTCAAATCAGGATCATAGTATTCCAGTTATCGGTAACGAGTTTTTAGCACAACTCTATATCTCTGCATTGGAATATTTGGGTTATGCAGCTCACCATGTGTCCGCTGAAAAAGCGTTACAGCAAAGTTATTATGCACTAAATTTATTACGCGGAGAACGAGATGACTAACATTATTGAAAATGCGTTTGATGAATGCCCTATTATCGGCATTATTCGCGGCTCAAAACCGTCTGAAATCGTCGCTATTGGTGAAGCCTTGTTTGAATCGGGGATTAGGATCATGGAAGTACCGCTTAATTCACCTTCTCCTGTTGAGAGTATTCAACGCTTGATTGAAGCTATGGGTGACAAAATGGTCATCGGCGCAGGTACGGTGTTAAGCGTACAAGATGTCGATGATGTCGTTAAGGTTGGAGGGCAAATTTGTGTCTCTCCCAATACCGATCAGGCGGTCATTAAAGCCTGTGTTGATAAGGGTGTTGAGGCTTTCCCAGGATACCAAACCCCTAGTGAAGCCTTTTCTGCCATACAAGCTGGCGCAACCTGGTTGAAGTGTTTTCCAGCGGGAAGTTTGGGGCCAAGTGGCATATCTTCTTTACGTGATGTGATCCCTGCACATATTAGGCTTATTGCGGTGGGTGGTGTGTCGGCGGGAAATGTCGCGGATTATATGCGTGCTGGCTGTAATGGCATTGGCATGGCGGGGTCGCTTTATAAACCGGGGTATACAGCTAAACAGGTTGGGCAAGCTGCGCGGCAAATGGTGGTGGCTATGGAACATTGGCAAGCAGGACAAGTCCAATGAGTCTATACGATTACATAGTATTTGGCATATATATTTTAGGTATGGTCGCAGTAGCGATTGTATTTTATAAAAAAAATAAAAACTTTAAGGATATGTTCGCGGCAGGTGGAGAATCGCCTTGGTGGGTGTCTGGCTTAAGCAGTTACATGACTTTGTTCTCAGCAGGCACATTTGTTGTTTGGGGAGGGTTGGCCTACAAGCATGGATTGGTTGCCATTTCTATTAACATGGCCAGTGGTTGTGCGGCATTACTGGTAGGTTTTTTCATTGCGGGAAAATGGAAAATGCTAAAAATAGCCACGCCTGCCGAATATATTCAGATACGTTTTGGCAAAATGGCTGAGCGTTACTATACGTGGATGTTGATGTTCGTGCGCATTATTGGTTCTGCTGTGGCGCTATATGCTTTGTCGACTATTTTACATCCGCTCATGCCCGAAAACAGCATCAGTGCGAATGACATTATCTTAATTTGTGGGCTGGTTATCGTTATTTACACCATAGTGGGTGGGCTATGGGCAGTGCTGATGACCGATGTTTTACAGTTTATTGTGCTGAGTATCTCTGTGCTATTTACCGTATGGCTGGCATTTGATCATGTGGATAGCATGCAGGACTTTGTTGCTAGAGTGCCCGAGACATTTTTGAATTGGACGTCTGCTGGTTATACATGGTATTTCCTCTTTGGCTGGATGATTATCCATTTATTTATGTTGGGCGCTGAATGGGCCTTTGTACAACGGTTTTTATCAGTTCCCAGTCGCAAAGATGCAAAAAAATCGGCCTTACTTTTTGGTGCTCTTTACGTTGTTAGCCCTGCTATTTGGTTGCTTCCCGCCATGCTGTACCGCAGTATTAATGCTGATGCCGACCCTGAACAAGCTTACATACTGATGAGTCAATCTTTATTACCATTGGGTATGCTGGGGTTGGTAGCCGCCGCCATGTTTTCGGCCACGGCCAGTATGGTGAGTTCACAAATCAACGTTTTCGCAGGTGTCTTAACAGACAATATCTATTTGCACTGGCTTAGACCAAAGGCTAACGATCAAGAGGCGCTTTGGGCTGGTCGAATGACGGCGGCTGTGTTGGGTGTTGTGATTGTGATGTTAGCGGCTGCTATTCCCTATCTAGGGGGAGCCGAAACGGTTGTGTTTAGTATGATGAGTTTGTTTATCAGCCCTCTTTTTGCGCCTGCTCTTTGGGGTTTATTCAGTGCGCGGATCAGCGGCTCTGCTGTATGGTTTACTGCAGGTTCGGCAGCGATTGTTGGGTATATATTAAAATTTGCTTTGGCTACTGAGGGCAGTTTAGCTCATGTCAGTTGGTTATCGAACGTGGCGCAATGGAGTCAAGCCAATAGCAAAATGATGGATATTTACGCTGGCGTGGTAACTCCTTTAGTTGTGCTGTGCATCGCAGAGTTAGTTGGCTACTTACAAGAATATCGCGCTAAAGGCTGGCTAGAACTGCAACCTCAAGATAACCAAGAGTCTGCGCCAGTATCGGCTGATAATTACTTACCTTTGTTTATTGTTACCATTTCAATCTGGGCTTGCGCAGCCATCACCGCAGTATTAACGGCTCTAAACCAGCAAAACCAAAGCGCTTTATTCGTGCTTACCTTGATTTTGCTGATCATTGCCTCTTGGCTTACCGTGGTGTTGCGCCGACCAGGATTTAAGCCAGTGTTAGCAGAGGGTGAAAAATGAAAATACTTAACTCAATACTACTGATATTACCGATGCTGAGTTGTGTGGCGCAGTCAACAACACATAAAGTGATGCAGCAAGATAAACATACTCAGCCTAATATTGTGTTTATTTTCGCCGACGATCTCAGAGCTGACACGCTAGGAATAGTGGATGAAAAAATTCATACACCAAACTTGGACGCATTAGCCAAAAAGGCAAGGGTGTTTAATAATGCCTTTAGTGTATTAGCAGTGTGCAGCCCTAGCAGGGCGACTATTTTAACAGGGCGTTATCCGTCATCCCACGGTGTGACTACCTATGGCGACACACCTATTCGGCCAGGCAATCCTTCTTTTGTTAGCGCCCTTAAAAAAGCAGGTTATCAAACTGCTGTAACCGGTAAATGGCATTTAGGCAATGAGCCAAAGGAGCTGGGCTTTGATGTGGCTGATATCTTTCATAGTAATGGTCCCTGGTATGGACGAGAGGTAATAGAAAATGGCCAACATAAAATTTATCCAGGATTTATTGAAACTTGGTCGGTAGACCGCTCAGTGGATTTTATTGAGCAAGCGTCAAAGAAAAAATCCCCCTTTTTTCTCTGGTACAACACGCAAGTGCCACATATGGATGATAAGTTCTCCTGGCCTGCTACAGAACAGGCCATGGCGTATTATGATCAAGATACCGTGCCTTTACCCGTTTCTTATCCTCCTGATCACCGAGCCACCGGAAAACCTCCTTATTTAAAACATTCAAGAAGTTATACCCGCGCTATGGATGTTTATGGCTACAAAGATGAAAACAAACTACGGGCGCATATTCATGATTATTACGCAGCCGTTACAGACATGGACAAAGAAATAGGCCGTCTACTCAATAAACTCGATATTCTTGGTTTGTCTGATAATACCATAGTGATCTTTATGTCTGACAACGGCTGGTTTCTCGGCGAACATGGCTTAACCAGTAAAGTATTGGCATACAAGGCATCTATGCAGGTGCCACTATTTATATCAGGTAAAGGCATTGAGCCGAGTGTGCGTGATGAATTGGTGATAAACACCGATATGGCTCCTTTTATTCTTGATTTAGCCGGAGTGTCTGTTAATTACCGGCTAGATGGGCGCTCGCTAACACCTTTGCTGGGCGCTGAAAAAAGCAAATGGAGAAACGCTTTTTACTATGAATCACCGACTCCTCAGTTGGTGCCTAGGAGCTTTTTTGCCATCAGGGATGAGCAATATTTATATATCGAAACTTTCATTGATAACACGGCTAAGCAACCTGAGTTTATAGAGTTGTACGACGTTAAAAATGATCCCTATGAACTGAAAAATCTCGCCATAACTGGTCAAAACAAAACACTGCTTGCGCATTATGCTGAGCAGCTGAAACGTGCTCGACTAGACCTTGGTACCCTACAATAATTCCGGAGAGAGTGAGATGAAAACCCAGAAACCATGCAGGAGAAGCATATCAAAACGTGCCGTTTTGAGCTCTTGTGTCGCATTACTATATTCCACAACCAATATATTGGCAGCGGAATATACGCTGCAACCTGAAGCAACCAAACAGACCATCTTGGGCCTAGGGGTTGAACTGCAATCCGATAGCATAGGCTCAGGTAACAATGGTTTACCTGAGCAGCAAACCGGTATTCCCCATGATTTAATCAAATCTGAGCGTGAGCGTTTTAACAATGATTTGTTGCAGGGTTTTCGCTATGCGCGAGTCGCCATGGGTCTTTATTATCGAGGTCTGACCTATGATGAAAAAAACCTGGCCGAGCGTTATCCGGGACAATTAGAAGAATTACGTTCCACCATTATGGATTCTGGCATGGAAGGGGCGTCGGCTGAGTATTGGTCTCCGCCGCCCTTTTGGAAAGAAAATGGTGATTACATTGGCGGCACAATTGACAACGAAATTAATTATGCTGACTTTGCCACAGCAGTAGTCAAAGATATCAAACATTTTGAAGACGGCGGTATTCCGATGATCCGCTGGAGCATTCAAAATGAGCCCTTCACCAATAATAATCGCTATTCAAATGCGTTTTATGAGAATGATGGGGTGCGTTATCGTGATGCTTATAAAGCCACTGCCACGGCAGTAAGAGAATATAACCCGAATATCTGGATCCATGCAGACAGTGGGCATGGTCAGCACAGCTCTCGTGTGCAGTTATTTCATGATGATCCGTCAATGTTAGAGCTTGTGGATGGTTGGAGTCATCACCGTATTGGCGCTAACTCCAATCTGCAAATCAATCAGGCAGATTTATTCAACAGTGACGCCCATGGTAAGCCTGTTTATAACAATGAATATGAATACCTAGACGGCAAAACCAGTATTCCAAGAATGATCAATACCGCGCAATCTATTATGAACTGGATGACCTTTGTTGACTCGCCAACTTGGTATTGGTTGCATGCACTCAAGCCCAGTTATAATTCTGAATCTGAAGGATATGGCTTGGGGTTATGGCGACCGGGTGACGATGATAATTTCGAAAAATACGCACATATTAAGCAGCACCACTACGATTATCTGACCACCAACTTTCATGCAATGGCCGGCTTTTTGCGTTATATGCCATGGAATTCAGTAAGATTTGAAGTAGAGGAAGATACGGTTCGCCTTGACCAACGGATCATGGCTTGGATAACACCACAAGGACAAAAAGTCTTCGCTTTGACCAACCGAGGCGCAGAGCCTTTTACCTTTGAGATCGATATTAGCGATACCCAAGGTCAATTTAGTGGTCACCGATATGATGTGGATGTTCGTGATGAATATTTAGGCACAGTGAATGGTAATACCGTGTCTATCACTTTACCTTCCATGTCGATTGAATATTGGGTGGAGGAAAGTCCAGCGAGCGCAAAAGTGTCGCTGACTGCTATGACCCCTGATATATGTGAAAATGTCAGGAACACTGCCGCTGAATGTACAGGCCGCCCTATGGGATTATTTAGAGTGGTACGAGCAGGTGATGTGTCTAGCGCACTGACTGTGCCTTTAGTGAATCGCAGTTCTGCCAAGCTGGGAGAAGACGTACGGTCTTTCCCTATGCATGTCAATTTTGCCCCTGGTCAACGCACGTCTATGGTAAGAGTGATACCTATGGATGACACTGAGGGTGAAGTGACCGAAGAGGTGGCCTTAGAAGTTGGACTCTCACCAGACTATCAACTCACCGCTAATAGCCGCGCCGTTATACGCGTGCATGACGATGGCGACAAAGTGGCCAATTGGGTAGGGGTTTATCCGGTTTCTGAATTGGCGGAGCCAAATCAGTCAGGTGCCGTTGAAATACGTCGCAGCGGTGATCTTTCTGCGGAGTTAACCGTTAACCTGCAATATTCAGGACCCGCAGTACAGGGGATTGATTATATTGCTGGCCCCACTAATGTGACGTTTACAGCAGGGCAAGAAGTGGTACCCGTGCAACTGACGGTGCTGGATGATCCTAATGTGGATCCTAAAGATTTTGTGACTGTCGCGTTGTTACCAAGTGAGGATTATTACGTGGGTAGCCCTATCAGCACGTTAAAAATTGCTGATGATGAGAAACCCTTTGAGGTGGTGGTGGATAACACAGAAGTGGCATCTGCCGACATTATCGGTGACTGGGCCACTAGCTCTTTTTCTTCTGATCGAATAGGTGAAAATTATTTTCATGATAAGAAAAGGGATAAGGGCACTAAATCTGTGACTTATCGGCCTAATTTACCCTCAGCAAATGATTGGCAGGTGGCGGTCTTTTTTGCAGACGGTAACGACAGAGCGGTTGATGTACCTGTGACCATCAACCATGCAAATGGATCAGACACAGTGCTGGTGGATATGACTGACGGGAAAGATTGGTTTGAACTGGGGCAGTACAGTTTTCTTAATGATGGCAGTACATCTGTCACCATTAGCAACGACTCTTCTGCTGGATTTGTGATTGCAGATGCTATCCGTTTTCAAGATACCGGCACCACTATTGATAATACTGATCCTAAGGTCACTGTGAATGGAGATTGGAACACCAGCAGTTTCTCCAGTGATCGCATTGGTAATGATTATTTGCATGATCGTGACAAACCTAAAGGTGCGCTTAGTGTCGACTATGCTTGGACAGCGCCAAAAGCTGGGGTTTATCTGGCGTATGTTTACTATAACAGCACCAGCAATCGTGCTTCGAATGTCCCTGTCACTGTTACCACGGCTAGCGGCAGCACGCAATTTACTGTTAACCAATTAGAGGATGGCGGGAGTTGGGTGTTGCTGGATGGATTTCAGCTTGCTGAAGACGAAGCAACCACCATCACTATTAGCAACGCAGGTACCAATGAAATAGTAGTGGCAGATGCAGTTCGCTGGATAGCGTCGGGCAGTAACGAGTAATAAACGTGGAGGCACTTAAGTGCCTCTTCTTCAGATGAATGAAAGGAACAAAAAATGAAGTTTATAATAAAGAGAGTAATACTAGCAGGCTTGGTGATATTCGGCCTATTATCAACCACTGCCCATGCCACATTGATGACGCAGGATATATCATTAAATGGGGCTGTTATTGGTGGCTTGCAATATGACGCTGCCAATAGTCAACTTGCCAGCGGTTTGGTGTTTGCCTCGGATGATCCTTGGTTTTCTCTCGAATTTACTATTGACGGTATTTTTCAGGATGAGTCTTATGATTCTTTTGGCTTGCCAAGTTTTACTTTTGATGTTGCCGACTTGATGGCTGGGGTCATTGGGATCAATTTCGAAAGTCCCGACTTTGCCATATTTGCTACCGATGTCCTTGATGCTAACTTTGACTTTGTAGGCTCTCTGTCCTTTGGTTCTCCAACGTTAGTCGATGTGGTATCAGAGCCCTATATATTCAGTATTTTTCTACTAGGTTTAGTCGCCGTGTTTAATCGCCGTTATTCAATTAAATAACAACGCTTGATGCGTTTATCCCTATGCCACCTCAAATGCATGGGGATAAACGGGTCTATCGAAATTACATTCTGCGATGATCATTAAAAGCTGCTGCTTTGTATTCTCTTGGTGTGACGGCCATCACTCGATGAAACTCTTTCGTCATATAACTTTGATCACAAAACCCACAAATGTTGGCAATCTCAGAGATAGGCAAGTCGGTCGAAAGGAGTTTTTGACAAGCCAGGCTTAAACGTAATTTTTTGATGAACTTAGCTGGGCTATCATTAAAGTGTTTTTTAAATTTTCTCTCAAAAGTACTGACTGACATATGTACCAAACAGGCTAAAGTGTCGGTTAAAATAGGTCTGTTGATATGGCTTCTTATATGCTCAATGGCTGGCATCATGTTAGCAAATGGTAATGTCGAAGGTTCTGTATCTTGAAACTTACGAGTGGTACCGCAACTGCCTATGACAACCCCCTCTGTACCTTTGATTGGGCGCTTGTTGGTGATATGCCAAGCAATAGAATGATCGCTTTGACAGACTAATTCTATTCGGTTAGTAATACATTTGCCTTGTAACACTGTGTCATCATCGGCGTTCCAATGCCTCGCAATAAATTCTGGTGCGATTTCGAAATCTGTTCTCCCTAAAATTTTTGAATCATCAGAAACGAGGTAATTTTGTAAAAAAAATTTGTTTATCGCGATATATATCCCATCACGGTTCTTAATCCAAAATTGCACATCAGGAACACTATCATACAAAGCGATAAGTTCCCGAACTACGGAGTTTTCAATTATTTCATCTAATTTCACTTTTTAATAAAACTCCATTTGTCAATTTACAAAGCTCTTAACGGTCTTGAATGTTAGTAGTAAATGACTGAAATGTTATAAATACCATCAGTTATGTTACATATTTTAAGCTCTCCATTGCCTAGTATGCTGCAATAACAATATTTAGGAGTATATAGTGAAATGAAAATTGGAATCGATAGTTACTGCTTTCATAGGCTTTTTGGGGAAGTCTACGCTCATCAAGATACACCTGGTAATTTTATTAGTATGGACGGTTTTTTAGAAGAAATATTCCAGTGGGATATTGATGGCGTGTCATTAGAATCTTGCTTTTTCCCCAATTTTTCCCCGACTTATTTGGCTGAAGTAAAAAAGAAACTAGACGAGCGTGGTCTCGATAGAGTTTATGCTTGGGGGCATCCCGATGGTTTAGAAGCTGGTGGAAATAGGCAAGCTTTTGACGACATGATTGAGCATATTGATTATGCCGTCGCCATTGGTGCTAAAGTCATGCGCGTTGTTGCTAGCAGTTTACTCTTTCGGTTTGAGCCCCACGAACCTCAACTTGCCATTTTAACTGAATGGTTCAAAGAAGCGGTGATAGTCGCCGAGAAGAAAGGTGTGATTTTGGCCATAGAAAATCATATCGACTATAACTCCGACGAGCTGCTTAAACTCCTACAGGATGTTGATTCTGACTACCTTGGTATTAATTTTGATAGCGGTAATTTTTTGCGTGTCCTCGATGATCCCGTTAAAGCAATGGGAAAATTAGCACCCTACGTACATGCTACACACATTAAGGATTTGCTCCCAGCCAATGGCGTGGCAGTGGATGAATGGTATTTCTTTAGCTGCGTACCAACTGGCAAAGGTTTAATCGACAACTATCGGTTGGGACAAATCTTGGAGGAGCATAACTTTACGGGCTTTATGGCGGTAGAAATCGATACTTTGCATCCAGATTATTTTGGGCAAGAAATCAGCGTTATAAAGGACAGTATTAAAGAGCTACGTCGTCTTTCAGATAAGATCAACTTAGAAGCCAAGCAATTAGCCTCCCCACTTAAGAGGCGCTTATGTCTATAAAACCCAAATCACTCAATGTGGCATTAGTTGGAACACGCTTTATGGGCAAAGCGCATAGCAATGCGTGGTCCAGAGTTGACAGTATTTTTGATTCAGCAATCAAACCCGTACTGAAGGTAGTGTGTGGTAGAGATCAAACATCATTGGACTCTTTTGCAGATCGCTGGGGATGGCGGGAAACATCACTCGATTGGCGAGCAACCATTGAACGTGATGATATTGATATTGTTGATATATCTTTGCCAACACATATGCATGCTGAAGTCGCCATCGCGGCAGCAAAAGCCGGCAAGCATGTGTTTTGCGAAAAACCCATGAGCATCACTGTCAAACAAGCTCAAGAGATGGTGGCGGCAGTGACCTCTGCTGGTGTAGTTAATTACATTAATCATAACTACCGCAGAATGCCTGCTGTCATGTTGGCAAAGCAGCTTATATCCGAAGGAAAAATTGGGGAAATTTATCACTGGCGGGGGACGTATCAGCAAGACTGGATCATTGATCCTAATTTTCCGCTTACTTGGCATCTGCAAAAAGAATACGCAGGCTCTGGCCCTCACGGCGATTTAAATTCCCATAGTGTTGACCTTGCCCACTTCTTAGTAGGAGAAATCGATACCCTTAGTTGCCAAACCGCTAGGTTTATTGATGAACGCCCACTGCCTGCAACTTATGAAGCCGCTACCTTTACAGCCGGCACCATTGGTGAACAAAAAGGCAAAGTGACAGTGGAAGATACATCACTGATGATAGTGCGTTTTGCCAATGGGGCTATGGGCTCTTTCGAGGCCACAAGGTTTGCCGCAGGCAGAAAGAATCATAATAGTTTTGAAATTTATGGCAGCGAAGGGAGTGTTATTTTTGACCTCGAACGGCCTAACGAACTGGCATTTTATTCGCGTAATGACGAGCCGCATATGCAGGGTTTCAGAACCATTTTAGCCACTGATCCATCGCATCCGTATATTAGTAAATGGTGGCCTCCAGGACATAACATTGGCTACGAGCATACCTTTGTACATGCAGTAGCGGATTTTCTCGACGCCATTAGTAAAGGCAATCAGATCCATCCTAATTTTTCGGATGGTTTAAAAACCATCAAGGTGTTAGAAACCGCTTTAAAATCTTCCGAAAACAATCAACATTTAAAGGTCATTCAATGAGCATGAACAATACTGCACCAATAATCGATGTTGATGCTTATCACAGAGACGGTTATCTTTTATTAGACATTTTTGATCAAAACGAGCGGGATAGTTTACTCAGTCAGATCGATGATATCTTACTAAAAGAAGACAATAGTCTGGATGGAGCAGCGCGTTTTTATTCTTCTGATAATCAACATCTTGGTGACAAAATAGAGGACTACGGACGCAAAACAAAACACTATTACTTTCATTTGCTGACCAATCCGCAAACCATGTCGTTTCAACATATCTTTCATAACCACAAAATTATGGGGGTGATAGAGCAAATTTTAGGTAACCAATTGATCATCAATAATGCCTCTTTATTTGCTGCAGAGCCTGGCACTACCTACAAGCTTGGTTGGCATCGAGATGTGATACAAATTCCGCAGGATGAGATTGACGAAGCCAAAATATTCTCAAAAGAACGATTTCACAACAGTGTTCAGATAAATCTACCTCTGTATGAAGATAATGCGCTTTGGGTGGTACCCGGCAGTCATCACCGGCCTAACACAGAGCAAGAGAATAAGGCTTTTACTGGTTCTAAACACTACGCCCCTATAGAGGCAGATATGCCGGGGGCTGTGCAACTTAAGATCAAAGCCGGTCAGGCAGCGCTGTATAACAACAATCTTATCCACCGCGGTGCTTGCGAAATGTTTAAAGAACCAAGACGCTCTCTGCATATGGGTTACCACAGTGCGACTCTTCCGCCCACTTGGCATTTTTATTTGCTGAATGAAGATATGTTCACTGATGACTACCTTGAAAAAATGTCGCCTGAGGTGCGCACTATGCTGGATGAGTATTTTATATGTCGTCAACAGTATCCTCGTATGCAAGATACATGGAATTTTTGCGATTAATTTGATGAAGGACATTTTGTGAAAATGAAACAAGACACGCATAAATACGATCATTCTCGCCTTTTTTTAATTGCATCGTTAGCTCTGTTTACTGCGGCTCTGAGCGTTGCACTGCGTGCGGCGGTGGCGGGTGATATTAAAGCTGAATATTTAGATCCGGTAAATATTGCCAATGCCGGAGAACTCATAGCACAGGCCTTGGCCATGAGCTTTCTTGGTTTCTCGATTGTACTGTTTGGGTTAAGTCCTTTTTTAGACTCAATTGGCATGAAACCTATGTTAATCGGCGCAGCATTGCTTTTTATTGTTGGCAATGTGCTGATTGTTGCTGCTGATATTATCACCAGCGCTGAAAACATCTATTGGGCCATTTGGCTTGGCATGTTATTCAATGGACTCGCATGGGGAGCAATAGAAGCAACAATTAATCCGATGACCACATCGCTATACCCTAAAGATAAAACCCATAGGCTGAATGTGCTACACGCATGGTGGCCTGCAGGATTAATCTTGGGCGGCTTGCTCGGTGTGGGAGCGGGGGCAATCGATATCAATTGGAAGTTGACATTGATCCCCATTCTAGTCTCGACGCTGGCATTTGTCTGGTTATGTATTGGTACTCGATTCCCAAAAACGGAACGTTTTAATCTGGGAGTCAGCACCCCTGATATGTTTAAAGAAACCTTTAGAAAACCTAGCTTTTTTGTCTGGTTTGGTGCCATGTTTTTGACTGCAACCACTGAATTGGCGCCGGGTCAATGGGTTGATATTGCTCTCACCAATACCGTAGGCATGCGCGGTATATTGTTACTGGTTTATGTGAGCGGCCTGATGTTCGTCATACGTCATTTTGCAGGACCGCTTTCTCGATGGCTATCCGATGTAGGTCTTTTATTTATTTCAAGTATGTTGGCCGCGATAGGCTTGTACATGTTGAGTATTGCCGATTCTCCGTTTTCTGGTTTGCTTGCCGCTACTTTCTGGGGAGCTGGTGTGGCTTTTATGTGGCCTACTATGTTGGCAGCAGTAGCTCAACGGTATCCAAATGGAGGTGCTTGGCTAATTGGGTTAATGGGGGCAGCAGGAGCACTTTCTGTCTATTTTGTGCTGCCAATTTTGGGGAAAATATATGATGAAGCGAGAAACTCTGCTCTTAATAGTGCGGAAAACACTAATAGTTTTAGTACAGCAGAACTATTGCATGTTGATGCGTTAGCGGCTGCTGCGTCATTTCAAAAAATTGCAATTTTTCCAGTGATTCTATTTGTTCTTTTTGGCGGAATATGGCTTTTAAAACTTCAAAAATCACATTAAACGCTCAGGAAGAAGAAACATGTTTAGACCTCATAGCGAGGAAGATAATTTTAACTACATAACGAGTAATGAGTTTAGATTTTTACATTGTGTAAATTAAGTATTTCCACAATGTTGTCTCTTCAATTGCATCTATGATAATGCTTAGGGTCAAGTTTAAATGACTTATAGAGCTCTCTATCCGGCTCAAGGTAATTGGTAATTTCGATTTGCTTTTTAGCGGTATGAACTGTGACTGTTGAGTACCTTTTCCTTAGAAGGGGGACGAAAAAAAATTGTAAAAGTTTCACTTGGAAATTACGAGGTAGTCTTACGTTTTTTTATTGAACAAATTTATCCAAAAATATACAACTTAAGAAATACGTGTCTATTTCTCTAATGTGAGATTTAGTCTTTCCCCATAGTCTATTCTGAATCGAAAATTTTGGAAATACAAAGAGCAAATTTATTCAACGCAGATAACATTGGTTTTAACTAAGTAGAACAAGCTTTGTTTTTTTAAGAAACAAAGGAATTTATTCTGCCTATATTATTTGGCTGACTTTTTCAGAGAAGACTTATCTGATTGATATGTATTATCAACTAATTGTGTTTTCCATCATAAATATCTACAAAGAGGTTGAGATGAATAGGTTAATTAAAAAAACACTGCCCATTGTTTTGATAAGTTTGGCAATCATTGCCTGTAGTGCTAATAAAAAGCTCTCTGAGCAAAATGATGGAAATGTCAACATACATATCTCGGCACATAAGAAACAAAAACCAAACATTCTCTTAATTCAAGCCGATGATTTGGGGTTCGACGATATATCCATTCATGGAAATAAGCTCCTAACTACTCCTAACCTAGATGCCTTGGCAAAAGAGTCAGTTCGATTTAATCAATTTTATGTATCATCTGTGTGTGCACCTACTCGTGCGTCGTTGCTCACTGGGCGACATTTTTTAAAAACTGGGGTTTCCGGTGTGCATGCCGGTAGAGATTTCGTGAATCTAAATGAAACGTTGCTTTCAGAGGTAGCGCAACAAAATAATTATACAACTGCTATGTGGGGGAAATGGCATAGTGGCAAAACTGAGGGATATTTCCCTTGGGATAGAGGGTTTGAGCAGGCCTATTACGCTACATTATATAATTACTTTGACAATGTAGGTCTGATGAATGGTGAAGAACTACATACCACAGGGTTTGCCACAGATCGGATTACCGATTTTGCTATTGACTTCATAAATGACCATCATTCTAAACCTTTTTTTGCCTATATCTCTTATATGGCTCCGCATAATCCCTGGCGAGCTCCCGTAGAAAAAATTTCGAATTATATAAGTAAAGGTTTATCAAAACCCATGGCGACATTATATGGAATGATAGATAATCTTGATTTCAACATAGGCCGAGTTCTGCAACAGTTGGAAAACTCTGGAATTGACGAAAACACTATCGTTATTTTTATTAGCGACAATGGTCCATGGACGCGAAGTTATCGTTTTGGTCTTACGGACGAAGAATGGAATCTACGCAATCCTAATCAACGCAAAGGCTCCAAAGCTAAGAATTGGGACAATGGGATTCATTCACCTTTGTTTGTAAGGTGGAAAGGGCACTATCAACCTAAAGACATTAACCAGTTGAGTAGTGTGGAAGATCTTTATCCTACAATCGTCGATTGGATGAATTCCGACTACATAAGTTCAGGTAAACAAACATTGCCGTTGGATGGTGTAAGTCTGCAGCCCCTTATAGATGGTAAACAACAGAATTCTGAAAAAGTCATTTTTTCGTCTTGGGCAAGTCCTTCAGTAGCTGATTACAAATACGATAAATCAGATGAAACTGGATTCTATTATCCACTAATGAATGATTATATAGATGATATTGAGTTCGAAGACCAACGACTAGCAATTAGATTGGGTGATTATAAACTAGTACGCAATGAGGATAAGCTAGGTACGGTAGAGCTATACAATATTAAGCTTGATCCAGGTGAAAGAAATGCAATATACAATGAACCTGAAGTAATTGAGGTTTTAAATAACGAATTAGAAACTTGGTATGACAGTGTTTTAAAAACACCTCATGTTTATAGCATGCCTGAATTTCAGGTTGGCTTTGAAGGCAGGGAATTTAGTCAAATATATGCTACGTCAACCAATGATATGTCTTTGAGTTTGGTTAATTCGGCGCACGCATTATCAGGTTGGGACTCAGTCGGACAACAAGCTTCATATAAAATAAACGTGCACCATAGTGGGAGTTATGAAGTCAGATTGATACTAAACAGTGTCCAGCCTGAGAAGATGAAATTTAGTGTAAAAGTAGGCGAGAAAATCATATCGAGTGTTTATGAACGTGGGATTGACCAGCAGGTTAACACACTCGTTCGGTATGAAAGCGCCTATTGGGAAAATTTTGATTTGTCAGATTCATTCAAAAGCTCGATACATAATTTTACTTTAGGAACTGTTGACTTAAATCAACATGCAAAAACGCTTACAGTTTCGCTGAGTAGTTTGGCGGATAGTTTTGATGCGACTCTTACCAATGAAATAATTTCTATTCAATTATATTTAGTTGAATAAACGTAGATAGTTAGCCATTTGTAATAGATAATTCGTTAAGTAATTGCAAGATATCCGCTTATATGATCACGCTAGTCAGAAATTTGATTGATGCCTTGGAATCTTTTGCCAAGTTGAGACTTTTACTGAGAGTATTAGAGTTTCATTCTGTGGAATAGTCAATTTAAACGAGCCACTAACGGAGTTCACCACGGAGGTTCAGAGAACTGCGTACCACGATGTGACGCGGTTTACGACTCGCAAAATTGAGTATGAGTTCGATACTCAGGAGTCAAAAATCTCAGATGTTCAAATCTTCGCGGCAATTAATGGTGAATCGAAAAGCTATTCTAAGGAATGTATTTGGTCAAAAGTATCAGAGCTTCTAATTCTTTCTTGTTCATTTTCATCTGCCAATTCTTAACTCTTATGAGAGTATGTTGTGATAGGAAGTTATGCAAAATGAGTTATAGATTTTGATTCTATTAATTAATTTCAATATCAAATGATGAATGTCACCGTCTTAACTTCTAATACTGAAAGTGAATTACGTTTTAGATTTTATATAGTTTGCAGTGCTTTCTCGAATGATAAACTCATAAGGGAAAACATATTCTTGACAATCCGTTTCATTTCCGTGAATCATATCGATTAATATTTCGGCCGACTTTTCACCAATTTTTTCGGTGGGTAGCGCTATTGTTGTTAGTTGGGGAGCGATATATCTTGACACCTCCAAGTCATCAAACCCAGTTATGGAGATATCTTGAGGAACTTGAATTCCCATATCATAAAAGCCTCTTATTGCTGCTAAAGCCATCGAGTCATTCATGCAAAAAATAGCGCTAGGGCATTTTTCCATATTCTTGAATTTCTCAGCCGCAATCAGACCAGACCAATATCTAAAATCCCCTTCAACAACAAGTGATTGGTCGAAGTTTATGTTGTTATCTTTCAGAGCCATAAGGTAGCCTTTCATTCGTTCCAATGTGTGCGGGTTTTCTCTCAAACCAGAAATCACGCCTATTCGCTTGTGGCCTAAATTGATTAAGTGGCTAACAATTTTATATGCAGCGCCGACATTATCGATGCGAACCGAGCTATAGGGTGTTTCCTCGCAGCTATTAGCGCTGACTGAAAATACTCCTCTTCTAGGTAAGAGAGAGTTACACTTAACGTATGGACTTAGGTTTATGACCCCATCAGCTAATAGATTTTCAACCATACGAATAAACTCTTCCTCTTTACTTACAGAGCCTTTGGTTTCACCTATGAGCACATCATAACCCGCTCGTCGCGCAACAGATTCAATACCTCTGATTGTTTTAGCAAAAAACAAGTTGGCGATGTCAGGCACTAGAACAATAATTGCGTTAGCTGTTTTACTACGAAATTTTTTTGCAAGCATGTTAGGTTTATAATTCAGCTTCTTGATGGCCGTGTGAACTATATCCAAATTTTTTTGAGATACGCGTTCAGGTCTATTCATAGCTTTGGATATGGTTCCGGTGGATAAATTTGTTTCTTTCGACACATCTCTTATAGTTGCCACATCACTACCTCTTAACAGAATTTCAAGTGTGCTTTGGTTTGTTAATTTGTGATACTAATACAGTTCCAAAATAACCCAAGCTAGTTTACTGATTATCACATCAAACACTATAACTGCGAAAGAATGTTAGCTGATATATAACTTGCTCTATCCTGCTTCCATGATCGCGATCGTAATTTTACGTGTACATATCG
This sequence comes from Paraglaciecola arctica, assembly GCF_018861065.1. Classification (GTDB taxonomy): domain Bacteria; phylum Pseudomonadota; class Gammaproteobacteria; order Enterobacterales; family Alteromonadaceae; genus Paraglaciecola; species Paraglaciecola arctica_B. Next base: position 114,381 of record NZ_JAHKQO010000045.1, on the reverse strand, counting down.
AAATCTACTGGGAGTAACAATCAAATCAATTTTTTCGTAGATAATCAAATAACTCGGTAAATTCTAAGCTTGAAGAATATCCTTGGTTTACTCTAAATCTGTGGAAAAATTAGAGTTGCTTCAATTGAAACTTTGAAATTGGCAATGATGAAATGAGAGTTGTTGTAAACGAGAATAGTAATTAATTGCTATTCCAAACTTTTTCACGCTGAATATAAGTCATACTTGCCGTGTACCGCGTTAGTTCCATTGATTAAAAGGGTCCTCATTAAATCGTAACATTTACGCCAAATTAAATCTGAAAAACTCTTGTATGAAATAACTTATTGACTAGATGTAACCGGTTACGTTAATATTTTGTTGAGTAGTTTGCAACATCATTGAAATTAAGTGGTTACTGGTTACATTGTTGGTTTAGATGTTGACTATGACAGTTACACGCTAATACAAGCTAGAGATGAGTGTAGACGTCTTGACTCGGTACCTGTTCAAGTTTCGTGTAGAGGGACTTTTTAGCATTCTGGCTTTGCAAAGAACGGCTATTGGGTCGCCTTTTTATTTAAATACAGGTTATTTTGACTATGAAAACTCCTTTTAAAACCAACATTGAAATGAGATCTGAGCCGCTAATAGAAGATAAGAAACGACGGTCTATTCTTTTCGGCCTCAGCGCTGTCATCGGCAGTGCTGGAGCCTCAAAAATGCTTGGTGAAAATGCGTTAGGCGTTGCCATGGCCTATCAAAATCGCCCTGATTGTGTTCGAGCAGTGGGCCGACTATTTACATCTGGACAGATGCAAATATTGCGTGAAGTGTGCCAGCTCGTCATTCCAAAAACCGACACTCCAGGTGCAGCCGACCTAGATACGCATGGTTTTATCGATAATCAGCTAGTTCGTTGCCATCGGGCCGACGAGCAACTACGAGTGGTAAGGTTATTGAAATTGATGGATTCGTCAGCAAAAAAACAGTTCAAGAAGAATTTTATTCAGAGTAGCGAGCAACAACAACTATCCCTTTTAACGTCGATTGAAAATGCAAAAAACGGTTTTTTGGAAGACGATGCTAAACATTTCGCTTTTCTAAAACAACTAATTGTCTTTGGCTATTTTACGACTGAAATTGGCGCAACTGAAGAATTGGCGTATTTACCTGTACCGGGTGGTTTTAAAGGGTCGTTCCCATATTCTTCCGTTAATAAGGCTTGGTTTGGCTAACCTGGAAGCTAGCGTTCCGGATTTTGAGACAAAACGTTTAGCTTAAAGATTTTCTTATAGGGCAATGTGATGAACAACGAAATGTATATTAAAGAAAGCAATCAGGTGTATGACGCGATAGTCGTGGGCTCTGGCTTATCAGGAGGTTGGGCGGCAAAGGAATTTTGCGAGCGCGGCTTAAAAACGTTAATGATAGAAAGAGGACGCGTTGTAGAGCACAGGAAGGATTATATTGGAGAAGGTGTCCCGCCTTGGGAAATGCCGATGCGAGGCAAGGTTGACAATATCTTACTCGAGCAACGTCATCGAATTCAAAAGCAGTGCTATGCCTTCAATGACGCTACCAAGCATTTCTTCGGAAACGATAGAGATTTACCTTATACCACTAAAGAGGGAACGACATTTAGTTGGATACGTGCCAATCAGCTCGGCGGGAAATCCATGCTATGGCATCGACAGTCCTTCAGGTTAAGTGACTTCGACTTCAAAGCAAATACCCACGATGGTTACGGAAATGATTGGCCAATTCGATATTCAGAAATCGCAAAGTGGTACGAGCACGTGGAGAAACATGCAGGAATTAGTGGTGCAAAAGAGGGCTTGGAACAGTTACCTGATAGCGATTTGTTTCTACCTCCGTTTGAAATGACAAAACCGGAAATTGATATAAAGGCTGCTATAGAAAAAGCCTTTCCCGATCGTAAAATGATAATGGGGCGCATGGCTCATCTGACAAAGCCAACCGAGCTTCACATTCAGCAAGGTAGAGTTCAGTGCCAAGCACGGAACGAATGCCAGAAAGGATGTTCATTTGGCGCTTACTTTTCTACGCAAAGTTCAACGTTGCCTGCTGCCGCTGCAACAGGCAATTTACATATTGCCCCAAATAGCGTGGTACATAGCCTGATTTATGATGAAAAAAGTAAACAAGTTCAAGGTGTTCGAGTTATTGATAATGACACGCTTGAAGAGCGTGAGTACTTTGGCAAAGTTGTTTTTCTTTGTGCTTCAACCTTAGGCTCCACGCAAATAATGCTAAATAGTACTTCAAAGTCTTTCCCCAATGGCATTGCTAACAGTTCTGGCGTATTGGGTCATTACTTAATGGACCATAATTATAACGCTAAAGCCTATGGAGACATTCCGGGATATGAAGAGGAGTATTACAAAGGTCGTCGCCCTGGTGGGATCTATATACCAAACTTTCAATATGAACCTAAAAAAGGCAGCAAGAAATACTTAAGGGGGTACGCATTAGCAGGTGGCGCGTATAGAGAAGGTTGGAAAGAAAATGCCAGTAATAAAGGCTTTGGTCGTGATTTTAAAGATGGTATTTCAAACGCAGGTAAATGGAAATTTAGCCTTAGCGCTCAAGGAGAAATGCTTCCTAGATATGAGAACACTGTTCAGTTACACCCTACTCTGAAGGACAAATGGGGTATTCCCCAATTAGATATTAACTGTCGCTGGTCTAGCAACGAACTCGATATGATGAAAGATGCAGCAGATACAGCTGAAAAAATGTTAAAGGTTGCAGGGGTAGAGAACATCAAAAAAACGGTGACGCAAAAGCCACCTGGTTTAGCTATTCATGAGTTGGGCACTGCCAGAATGGGAAGTGATCCCAAAACGTCGGTTCTCAACGGGTTTAACCAATCGCACGATATCAACAATTTATTTGTAACTGATGGATCTTGCTTTAGTAGCTCAGCGGTTCAAAACCCCTCGTTAACGTTCATGGCTCTGACCGTCAGGGCTGTAGATTTTGCAGTAAAAGAAATTAAAAACGGACGGATTTAAAATGGGAGTAAAAAAAATGTTTACTAATTTTATCGCTAAGCAGTTATTCATCAGCAGTATAGTTTCTATTTTATTGCTGCTAAACGGTTGTGCAAATAGGGCTGAACAATCACCCACGCCAAAAGTTAGCGTGCAACTATGGTCTGTAAAAGACGCCGTAAAAAGCGACTTTGAAGGGACATTAAGTGAATTAGCAGATATGGGATTTGATGGAGTGGAATTTGCAGGTGAATTTGGCAAATACCAAGAAGACCCAACAGCACTTAAATCGTTTTTGGACGGTATTGGGTTACAAGTTAGCGGAGCACATATTCATTTCGACAAACTAAACTCTGAGAATTTTAGTGCAACCACTCGTTTTTATCGCGCACTAGGATGTGACACGTTGATCATCCCTTTTGATAAAAGAGCGTTTGATGATGACCAAGTAGACAACCTTATCGCAGACTTAAACCGATTGTCCGTTCAGCTGGCACCTTTGGGTATGAAGATTGGCTACCACAATCATGCGCAAGAATTTGGTGTTCATAAAGATACAACGTTTTGGGATTATATCGCCAAAAATACAAATGAGAATGTCGTCATGCAACAAGATGTGGGTTGGACGACTTACGCAGGGAAGGATCCAATTGAATATGTGGAACGTTATCCTGGCCGCACGCTCACAACGCATTATAAGGTAGAGCTACCTGAAGGAACTCAAGGGAAATTGCCGTTAATTGGCCAAGACACTATTGATTGGGCAAATCTGATTGACGCGAATATTGAGTTTGGTGGGACTAAGTGGCTCGTTGTCGAACAAGAGACATACCCTAACGGCTTGACCCCTCTTGAAGCGGTCAAAGTATCTAAAAATGGATTAGATTCTTTTTTACAAGATCTTTAATTACAGGTAACTCGATTTGGCTACTTTGTCCTTAGGAACGCTTAGTTTTGTTTAATTGTTATGTTCTTTTGGGCTTGTCGCTAGAAATGTAGTACTAGATATTTAGGAATAAAATATATGCTTAACTCGACGGCGATTAATAGCATTTTAATCAGCGTGCTGTTAATTTTTTCTACAGTGGTCTGTGCGCAAACTCAGTTGGAAAAAAATACCTCTCAACCGAACATAGTGTTGATTTTAACGGATGATCAAGGATGGGGAGATGTGGCTTATAACGGTAATAATTTGATTGACACCCCCAATATTGATGGAATAGCGAAAAAGGGTGCTACGTTTTCACGATTTTATGTTAATCCTGTTTGTGCACCCACACGCGCTAGCTTATTGACCGGTCGTTACTCTTTAAGAACGGGTGTTCACAATGTTACGCGGGGCGAAGAAGCGATGAGGGCTGAAGAAGTAACGTTAGCCGAAGTTTTAGCTGACAAGGGATACGCAACTGGTGCTTTTGGAAAGTGGCATAACGGTGCATATTTCCCGAATACCCCTCTAGGGCAAGGGTTTGATGAATTTGTGGGATTTAACGCCGGGCATTGGAGTGAATATTTTGATACAGAACTAGAGTTTAATGGTGTGATGAAAAAGACGTCTGGTTACATTACCGACGTTCTCACTGATGCAGCGATAGATTTCATTCGAAAGCAGAAAGATAAGCCTTTTCTTGCCTACATCCCCTATAACGCACCACATAGCCCCTATCAGGTCCCTGATACTTATTTTGAAAAATACAAAGCTAGGGGGTTAAACGATAGAACTGCGTCAATCTATGGGATGGTAGAAAATATCGATACCAATATTGGGCGGGTTTTGTCTGAGCTAGATAGGTTAGGCTTAAGTGATAACACTATTATTGTTTTTCTTTCTGACAACGGGCCTCACCAAAGTGAGAATGTAGGAGGACGTCGTTATAACGGAGGTATGCGAGCAGGGAAAGGTAGTGTGCACGAAGGAGGCGTAAGAGTGCCACTATATATACATTGGCCAAATCATATAGAGGGAGGCAAGGTTGTTCAGGACATAGCCCAGCATATAGACTTGTTTCCAACTCTTCTTAACCTTACTAATGTTGATGTACCTCAAAATCTAGATATAGATGGAATGGATTTAACTGCGCTACTTACATCTACAAAAAGCCAACTGCCATCAAGGATGCTGTATACACATAGGTGGAGTATGGGCGAGGTTGTACCTTCTCCTGGCGCAGTGCGCACTAAACAGTGGCTAGCTACGCTTGAGGAAGGTAGTTGGTCACTGTACGACGTTGTCAATGATAGCGAAGAGCAGCACAACCTCGCTACTGAATATCCCGCTCAGTTAGATAAAATGTCTAAGGCCTACTTCTCCTGGTTTGAAGATGTCACGTCTGCAGGGTTTGATCCTATACCGGCTGATATCGGCCACAAAGATTATCCCGTGGTGATGCTTGAAGGGGCTAACGCTTATTTAACAGGTACAGGTATTGGCTACGCCGGAGGCAACGGTTGGGCGCATTCCTGGGTAACTAATTGGATTGATCCCGAAGCTTATATGACATGGCATATAAATGTCGTTGATGCCGGAGCATATAGTTTATCAATGCGCTACGCCCTAAATGAAGACGCCAGAGGTATGATTGTGAGAGTTGAGATTGGTGATCAGCATATTGATACCAAAATTACTAAGTCTCACAAACGCAAAGCGTTACCTGCCAGTGATCGAGCTCCAAGGTATTCAGTTTTTGAACAAACTTGGGGGACAGTCGATATTGGAGCTATTAACCTTGCTGAGGGGCAGGATAAAGTACATATCAGAATCCTATCCAACTCGGGTAAGAAGGAGATTGAAGTGAAGGACTTATCGATCAGTAAGTTATAATTGTCATTCATCTGTTACATCGTATTTGTTAAAACATAAATTTCACAGCACTCTGTAGTGGTCAACTCCAACCGGACACTTTCTTTTGAGATATTTCATATTTAATCGGTGACATATTGCCATTTGCCGTATGTAACCGATCTTGGTTGTAATATTTCATATATTCAGCCACATCTTGCTTCATATGTTCACGAGTCGGTTGAGCTGTTTTTAATATCCAATCGTGTTTTAAACTCCCGAAGAAACGCTCAACTACCGCGTTATCCCAACAAGCCCCCACATCACCCATTGATGCGCGAATGCCATATCCTTTTAGCAACATACTAAAGTGCTTGCTCGTATATTGTGAGCCTCGATCGCTATGGAATACGAGTCCAGCCTTAGGTTGTCTCAGATTCACTGCTTTGATAAGTGCTTTACTTATTAAGTCAGTGGTCATGTGTTTTTCTATTTGCCATCCCACAATACGGCGAGAGTACAAATCCATAACGATAGCCAGATACATCCAGCCTTCTGCTGTTTTCAAATACGTAATGTCGCCAGCCCAAATCTCGTCACTAGCGAGCGGATTAAAGTTTTGATTCAACAGGTTATTCGCCACTTTATCGCTATGTTTACGCTTAGTTGTGACCTTATAGGCGATGCGCTGCTTCACCTTTAGCTTTAATTTTTTCATCAATTTGATAGTGCGATATCGACTGATTTTATAGCCAGTTTCGTTCAGCTTTTTAGATAACTCTCGGCTACCCAAACTGTCTCGACTGGCTTTGAACAGGGCTTTAGCTTGACGATAAAGCGATAGTTCGTGCTCTGTTATCAATTGACCAGACCGAGCGCACCAAGCGTAATAGGCTGACTTACTGACCTTCATCACACGACACAATATGCGCACCGGATAGTGCACAGCTTGTGTCTTTATGAAACGAAATCTTATTTCATTTCTTTCGCGAAGAAGGCACTGGCCTTTTTTAAAATCTCTTTCTCCATGCGCAATTCTTTATTTTCTTTGCGCAGGCGTTTTAACTCTTCGCGCTCATCTTCAACAAGCACTTTACCTTGGATTTGCTGCTCATGAAGCTCTTTCCAGCGGTAAAGCATATTGGCGGCTATATCCAATGACTTAGCGGCTTCAGGGACGGAATAACCTTGCTCTAATACCAGCGCAACCGCTTCTTCTTTAAATTCCTTTGGGTACTGCTTATAACTACGTTTCTGTGTCATGTTCACACCTTAATATTTGACGGTTAATTGTCTCTTATTAAAGTGTCCGGTGCCATTTAACCAGAACACTCCTTAAATGAATGACTAGTGCACGTTACTGTTAAAACAGAGTTTATCTGCAGTACCTATATTAATAGTCATTTTTCTTTAAATTAAAAATTACAACAATTCTTGGTAATATAACTTAACGCTGTACTATGACTGTTCTGTTTAATAAACATTAGACAGATATAGATTCGTGTTTGATACTTAGAATAGAGATTAATAAGGGACAAATATAGAGATTTAACTCATCACTTCTTCCCAATTGGAAATTCCTGAGAATCCAACAAATAAATCTTACTCAAAACTGGTATTTAGTACTTCTGTACCAGAGATTACTAATAGATGTAGTGCAATAAATAATTGTTTTTCATTTTAGTAAAGAATCTAAATCACTTTGACGTAAGTTACCGGTTACAAATAGTGTATGAAATAATAGTTATAGAAAATTAAGTTGTCACAAGAACCCAAATTTAAAAATTACAACCTCGCTTCGTAACCGGTTACAACTGGGGTTGGGTGTTCTTATTCTCATATTACGCTGGAGTGAAGACAACTTAAGAGCGGGTTGTAATATAATGTTAAAATTAAATAATTCATTTTTACTACTTTAACGTTATGATTTTATTGCATATATTTTACTTGGCATTTAATTTGTCAAAATAATTATAAACGAAATTTGAGATGTGAGATATCTGTAAATGTACCGAAGAGATATTTGAGTGTTTGGTTTTCTAGTTGTTTCTCTGAGAGAAAGTACTAGTGAAAGAATATGGTGTTTTTATTATTATAATTCAATAGGTTAAGGCGTATGTTTTTGCTTTCTTGATATTTATGTAATTAAAATGTTGATTATTTGTAATCGGTTACGTTAAGCTTCACATACATTGTTTGAGTGGAATTTTTTTCAATTTCAATGTAACCGGTTACTCTATTCGGTGTAAATGTGAATATTTTATTAAATTGTTAGTCATTTAGCACTGAACATTTATAGATGCACGGGATGCTACCTAAGCTACGTCTCAGAACATAATTAAAACAGGAAATGAAATATGCTTTTTGAAAATAGAAAATTTAAGCGCAGTATTTTGTCGGCTAGCGTATTGACGGGGTTAGTCCTAGCTCCCAACACACTCTTTGCTCAACAAACGTCTGAGGCAGAACTCGAAAACGAAGCCGAAAGCGGTGTCGAAGTGATTCAAATTAGGGGGATTAAGGGCTCTCAAATTCGTTCAATAAATACAAAGAGATTCGCTTCTAGCGTAGTAGATTCAATTTCTGCAGAAGATATCGGTAAGTTGCCAGACGCAACTATTGCAGATTCTTTGCAGCGCGTTTCAGGGGTACAGATTACGCGCTCCGCAGGGGAAGGCGCCCGATTAAACGTTCGAGGTATGCCACAGGTTAATACAACACTAAATGGTGAACAGTTTTTAGCTGCTGGTTCAATAACAACAGTGCAACCTGACTTTGCTGACATACCGTCTACAATGGTGTCTGGTATGGACGTGATTAAATCGAACACGGCTAGTGTACTCAGCGGCGGTATTTCTGGCACTGTAGATCTGAAAACACTCAGAGGTTTTAATCTTGATGAAGGTACTACTTTCGCAGGTTTAGCTGAACTTACACAGGGCTCATTGGGAGATGACACCGACGGAAAGCTATCTATTTTTGGCGGAATTAATACGGGCACTATTGGCGCTACAGTAAATGTGGCTTATCAAACATCCAATCTAGCTGATTATACGTTAGGCTCGGCCGGCGATGGTTGGTTTCGTGGCGCATCCGAAGACGGACCTGGTGGCGGGCGATTTGCTCGTTCTCCTGATGACATAAACGGTGACGGCGATTTCAATGACGGCTTCCAATCTTTCCAAGGGCACCAAGCGGCAAATAAGTTTACGGACCGTGAGAGATTGGGTATCAATGCGTCTTTTCAGGCACAATTATCAGATAGTTTTGTACTGACGGCTGACGTTTTTTATACCCAAATGGAAGAGTATCAGCGCTCAGCAGCTTTCATCGCGAGTAATGCATGGCAAGGTAATTGGGGATGGTTCAATCCTATTGAAACAGTAGCCCGCCCAGATATACACGACGCAGATGGAGGAGACTTTCATTCAGTCCAAGCTGCTGAGCTTCAGGCTCGTCGAACTATGTCTCACTCTGAAACGCTATACTCTGACAGAGACTCATTAAATACAAATATCGAATTGGAGTTCGACAACGGTGGAGTATTCTCAGGCAGTGTTCGTTATGTACACGGGAGTGCAAAGAATGATCAATATGGCGGATTTGCCGATAATTACATTAATGATGGCTCTCAAGTAGGTGCAACTTATAAGGGGCCTGGTGGTGAAGTGATAAGTGCGGTAAATCCTTGGGGCTACGCAGGCCAGCCTGCATTAGATGCAGCATCTCAACCAGTTTTAGATTCAGACGGAGCTCCCGTTTATACGCAAATCCCAGTGGGGATCCGTTATTCAGGAGACAATCAGCACTGGGAATTACCCATTATTGATGGCGAAGTGTTAGGTTCTAATCGCAGTAGATATGCAGCCACGTCCATCAACAACAACGGAAATGAAACTGACGCCACGCTAGATGTTTTGAGGGCAGATGGTAGTTATATGTTTGACTTGGGTGACCTTGTGTCTGTTGATTTTGGTGTGCGGGCATCAGAACGCGAAGTTGAAAGATTTAACTGGAATGGGTTGGCCGAGTTCACAAATGCAAATGGAGATGATTTTGTTGCTCGTTGGAAAGATACTGCATCAGGTGCACCTGTTACGGGAGAAACCTACATTCCCCCAATCTCATTTGATGACTCGCGTATTGCTGATAACATCATTCAAATAAGTGATTTTGGCGGTGCAACCGGCTTGGGTAGTCTTTACTTTCTTGACCCTAAAGTGTTGGATAACGCAGCAGACTTTAATACCAAGTTATATGGCTCAAATATTAAAGCGATGAATCCGGACAATACATTTGTCGTGAATGAAGAAACTATTTCAATTTATGCTCAGGCAAATTTCAGTGGTGAATTGGGCGTCCCTTACAATGCAAACTTAGGTTTTCGCTATATAGAGACAGATCTGGAAATCACTCAGCACGAAATTGTATCGGGCACGACCGCTGTTTTTAATAATAAGACATATTTGCTCGGGCCTGGGGCTGAGAATTTAGATGGTGGAGAAACAACTACTAGCAATGATTATAGTGACTTTCTGCCTAGCGCAAATATTTCGTTTGAAATCGCTGATGACCAAATTTTCCGCCTTTCATATAACGAAACGTTAAGCTCTCATGATGCCAATAACTTAGGCAGAGGACTGAGCGTGACGCGATTGATACAACCTGATGGGTCGTTTCAGGCACAATCAGCATCTGCCAATGGCAACCCAAATTTAAAGCCTTGGCGTTCTACTAACATTGATGCTTCATATGAATGGTATTTTAACGAAACAGGGTTAGTGAGTATTGGTTTGTTCAGTATGGATATCGAATCATTCATTGAAAATGGAACTGTGATACGCAGTGACATAACTGATTCAGATGGACAAGTAACCAACACAAGCGTACCCACAAGTACGATCCTAAATGGAGCTGGAGGGAAAATAAAAGGAGTTGAATTTAGTTATCAACAAGCATTCGATTTTCTCCCTGAAGCCATAAATGGTTTGGGTATGATGTTTAATTACACCTACGCACCAAGTGATAGTGCAAATACAGATTGGTATGGTGACGAGCTACCAATTAGTGATAATTCCGAAAACCAAGCTAATACCGTAATATATTGGGAGAAAAATGGCTTAGCGATCCGAGTGGCTCACAACTATCGCAGTGAATCCTTGGTTGGCGTGACCAGCATATGGGATGATGGAGCTCAAGTTAGCCGACCATTTGCTCATTACAACGAGCCAACAAGTTATGTTGATATGTCGGTCAGTTACGATATTAATGAAAATATATCGGTCTATGCGCAAGGAACAAATATAACTGAAGAGTCTCAAGCTCAATATCTGCAGTGGGAAGATAATCGCCAGAAACAGTTTATCAATGAGGCTAGATATACTTTAGGTGTGCGAGGAAGACTTTAGGGTAGCCTTCACAAACAAGAAATAGAAATATTCAACCACTTATAGTTTATCTATAAGTGGTTTTTTATAATTATAAGGGCGAAAACAGGGCAAAATCATCCTTGGATGATTTCTAACCAAATATCAGCTTTTCTCTGGCATCATCAGACCATGCAGCCTGTTTAAGTTTTCCTTTTATACTGTCTTTTAGTGGGCTTAAACGCGCTAGGTTCATAGCAAGTCGTCTGAAGGTGGCCATGTTTTCAGGTGCATCTCCCCGTCTTATACGCGACTCATCTTCCTTGAACGTCACATCTAGCGCCCAATGAGAGGCGTTTTCAATTGCCCAGTGACTACGTATTACTTTCGCTATACGTGGCAGGTCAACTTCTAATGAACTGATGTAATAGGCGGTTTCTGAGCTGGCTTTCTCATTGATGTATCTCGTCCTTGTTACTTCAATCACTGACTTTAAGTTGCTCCAGCCTTTGCGTTGTTCTAACCATTCGGTGACAGGAAGCTGTACATATTGCCTATGCTCTACGCGACCATGTCCATCATTGGTTAATGATAATGTGTGCTTCTTGAGTTCTTCAGGTGCGTCACGGCGGACTTTATGAAAATAGGCTTTGATTTCATTCGCTAACTTTCCCTGGTTATCTTTCACTTGTAATGCATAGTCGCCGCCTTTCTTATCTACGGCTAGCGTCACTTTCTTTAAACAATGCATGGCATCAGCAGTCATAACGTGGCCTTTAAGCTCCAGTAATTCGATCAACTCCAAAACAGTAGAGACTTCATTCTTCTTACTCAATGATTTACGTTGTGCCAGCACTAAGCCTTGCTCTACGGCATAGGCTGATACGCTGTGTAATGCTGTCTTTCTATCACCATAAAATGAATGTCGAAGCGTTTTACCATCAAATGCAATAACAGATTGACCGTTACTTTCCCGTATTTCGTTGACCCAGCTCATAAAGCAACTCAATAAGGCGCTTGGCTCTAAACGACTGATAATACGAGCGATTGTGTCGTCTACTGGGATACCTGCTTCAAAGTCTCTGAACTGACGCAACCATTCAAGCTTGCTATCACCGAACTGCTTGATATCTTTCCACCCTTCGGCACCTGATAAGATAGCGACAACCGTTAAAAAGATGATGTCGAGTAGTTCGTGTTTCTTATTGATATGGGAGCGCGTATCTTCGAGATTATCGAAATGGGTGATAAATGACATGAGCCTAGCCTTAAAAAGCTAGATTTGATCATACTCTGACTTGGGTGTGCAAGTTTAAGTATGATCTTGCCCTGAGGGCGAAAATGGAACAACTTTCTTTTATTTAACTTCATAATCTATATAGTTCATTGTACAACGTTGTATAAATAATTTAGCATCTTTAAAATTGTCATTTGTGTGATTTCTGTTGGGTAAATTAAGATCTTGAGGGAAATAGCCATTCCCTGACAAAATGGCATACCACGAAGGGATAGGGTAATACTCTGACAATCCTAATTTTACTATGAGTTGCGAGATATCAGCTCCATTTCTCCACCCATGCAGTAATTTTAATATTCTAGCATCCATGTTTGAAAAATTTTTGGAGTTTTCAATCCAGTAAGGTGTATCACGTCGAGTATTTAACGTGTAATGCAAGAGTACGTATTCTTTAATTCCGTCAAAGTCAGAATTAACACTATTGTTGAAATCAGTTTGATATTTATTAGTAAATTTGCCTTTCTCAAAATAATCAACAAACTTGCCAACCGTTTGTTGAATTAGCAGTAAAGCAGTAGCTTCTAATGGTTCGATGAAACCTTGAGACAAACCTACAGCTAAACAATTTCTATTCCAATGCTTATTGTTACGCCCTAGTTTAAATGACAAATGCCTTACCGCTATATTATCATCAAGAATATTCAAGTGAGTCTTGAGCTCCTTTTCAGCATCCTCTTTGCTTATATGCTTTGAGCTATATACATAGCCATTTCCGTATCGATTTGTGAGTGGGATCTTCCAAGTCCAACCGCAATCGAGAGCTGTCGATTCTGTTGCAGCACTTATTTTTCTATTGGTTAAAGGTGTTGATATTGTAACGGCTGAATCATTAAGTAATTGGCTGCCATAACTGACGAATTCGGTATCAGGAAATTGATTGATTATCACTCCTTTGAAACCAGTGCAATCGATGAAAAAATCCCCTTTAACAACTTCTCCATTTTTCAATTCTACAGAGCTAACTCTATCTTCTCTTGTAATTTTTATGTTTTCGACATGGGCAACGACATGCTTAACTCCTAGATCTTTTGCAACTTTTTGTAAATACTTGCCTAGTAAACTTGAGTCAAAGTGATAAGCGTAATCTATTTCAAATGGAAAATTTTCTTTTGGAATAGGGTGTTTTCGCAGCTGAGAAATACTAGAAGATAAATAAAAATCGCTCGGGTTAGCATTTACATTAATACCCGACGCTCTAAGTCTTGCGTTGTAAAAAAAGCTATTTTGAGTGTGAAAGTCCAGTTCAGATGGGAATGAATGAAAGTAGCTTTCATAATCTTTTACGGTAGACCAATCGTTAAATCGAATGCCTGTTTTAAACGTCGCATTACAGGCAGGCATCCAATCTGACTCTTTAATATTAAGTAAGTCAAAAAAATTTCTTAGCGCTGGCGTCGATCCTTCTCCCACACCAACCGTAGATATTTCTGGTGATTCAATTAAGCATATTTCAATATTCGATTTTTTAAAGGAGTAAGCTAAGATGTTAGCTGCCATCCACCCAGCGGTTCCACCTCCAACTATGATTATTTTTTTCATATCTAATCCATATCAATTTAGTCATCAAATTATAATTAATTAACTAAAATGAATAAATAGACAATTGTTTATTGAAGCTAATCTGGGACCCTTCAATTACAATATTAAATATGACGACAAAAAACTTTTGACCCACATGATGCGGACTTTAAACTAGTTAAAATAAGAGATGTAGAGAATTAGGCGGAACCTGATGACTCACAAATGTCTCACAGTTTACCCATTGACGCCTCACAAATGACTCATTGGCGTCCCACGGACTAAGGTTGTTCGATATTTATACAGGAGTTTTGAACGTAAGTACTTGAAAAGAAAAGTGGTGGTCGCTACTGGGCTTGAACCAGTGACCCTCGCCTTGTAAGGGCGATGCTCTCCCAACTGAGCTAAGCGACCATGTCTTTGTTTTTACTACTAAAAATGTGGTGGTCGCTACTGGGCTTGAACCAGTGACCCTCGCCTTGTAAGGGCGATGCTCTCCCAACTGAGCTAAGCGACCAAATTTTACTATTACTGGATTGAACCAGTGTCACTCGACCGTCTTTTGTAAAGAGCGGCGATGCTCTGTATTTTTTCAACTGAGCCAAGTGACCAAATGTTGTTGCTAAGATAACGGTGTGTACCAATTGTCCTTTGCAACTTTTAAATTCAACTTAGTAGCCGTGGCTAGTAAGTGGAGCGCTATTATAGGTATGGACTTTCGACTGTCAACATCTAAATGAAAAATAATGTCTGAGTGGGTAAAAACCAAACAATATCTTTAAATTAGTGGGTAGAATGTGAGCATAATTGTAATCAACTGCTATCCAATAAAATTTTAGGTCCCAGAGTAGGTTCTAAAAAACGCACCAAGTTAGCCTATACTTCGAATATCAATTAGGGGTTGAATCGACCATGTATAGAAATACCGTTGTTATCGTTTTCTTATTGTTAGCTGTTTCGTCCTGTGGAGGAGGTGCCGATAATAGTGCGTCAGCCCCTCCAGCCGTTGTCATTGAAACACCCACACCAACTGTAGATTTAGATGCTCGTATGAAAGACGCAGCACGGCTTTTAAATCAGGCTTCATTTGGGCCTTCAGAAACATCCATTGAGAAAGTAGTGGAACTGGGAAGAGAGCAATGGATTGACTGGCAAATGGAGTTGCCTTTGAGTTCTCAAGTTGACTACTTAATTGAGTTGCAATCCACTTTCTCCGTAGAAGATGAATTATCTCGCATGCATCGAATTGAAGCTTGGTGGCAAAACACTTTGCGAGGAGAAGACCAGCTGCGGCAACGCGTAGCGTTTGCACTGAGCGAAATTTTTGTGATTTCTGAAAACAGCAATTTTTTTGAAGAGTATGTTGGTATCGCTAATTATTATGATGTGTTGGCTAAACATGCCTTTGGAAATTATCGTGCCTTGTTAGAGGAAGTGACACTGTCACCTATGATGGGCATGTATTTGAGTATGTTGGGTAACGAAAAACCAAACAGTGAACGTAATATAAGGCCCGACGAAAACTACGCTCGGGAGGTTATGCAACTGTTTAGTATTGGTTTAGTTGAATTAAACTTAGACGGTACGGTTAAGTTGGATGAAACGGGAAGTCACATTCCTACATACGATCAATCGACAATAGAAGGTTTTGCACATGTGTTTACGGGGTGGAATTTTAATGGCACTACTGAGCAAACGTGGTGGCATTGGTGGGACAACTACGACGCCTTGAATCCTATGCAAGCGGTGCAAGCGCGTCACGATATTGGTACTAAAACATTGTTAAATGATGTGATTTTGCCCGCTAACCAAAGTGCAGAGCTGGATTTAACTCAAGCTTTAGACAATATTTTTATGCACGATAACGTGGCGCCTTTTATCAGTAAGCAACTTATTCAGCGACTTGTTACAAGCAACCCTAGTGCTGAATATGTCGCTAGAGTCAGCGCTATTTTTAATAATAATGGTGCGGGCGAGCGCGGTGACTTGGGAGCCGTAGTCAAAGGTATATTGATGGACGACGAGGCGATACACGGTCACGTTAATTACCCTAATGTCTTTGGCAAGTTACGAGAGCCTATCCTTAAGGCCACTCACCTATGGCGTGCATTTAAGGCATATTCACCTAGCGATAGATTTCAACAAGGTTACCCAGATTATTTCTTTAAACAGGCCCCTTTAGCCGCGCCTTCGGTATTTAATTTCTTTTCTCCTGGTTTTTCTCCACCAGGCGTAATTGCCGAGCAGGGCCTGGTTGCACCTGAGTTTCAGATAACCACCGAAAATTATGCGATTCGCACCAGTAACTTTTTTGCATATTCAGCGTTGTGGAGTCACACACCTAATGGTGATGCTGAGCAAGTGATAGTCGACTTTAGTGAAGAAATCGCCTTAGTGAACGAAACCGATGATTTATTAGAACGACTAAATATCCTATTGATGGCGGGTGGTATGACAGATGAAATGCGCAAAATACTGTCTGATATGCATGACGAAACTGTCAATGCGCAACCCGCGGAACGAGTCGCTGACTTAGTTTTTTTAATTATGAACTCACCGCAATATTCAGTACAAAAGTGAGGAGCATTCTATGAAACATAATACTCACGTTAATCAACCCCGAAGGTCATTCTTACAAAAATCTCTAGCCTCTATTGCGGGTATCACCTCTGCATCAGGCGTGGGATTAAATTTCTCCTTAGCAAATGCTGCCCTTGCAAATTCAATGAGCAGGTTTGACGATTACAAAGCGTTAGTTTGTGTATTTTTATACGGAGGAAATGATTCCCTGAACATGTTGGTTCCCACCGAAGACTATGAATATCAAATTTACCAGCAGGTGAGGCAAGGCTTAGCGTATTCTCAGGAGTCATTATTGCCGATCAATCCCAATAGCCCGCAACCTTATGCGGTGGGTATGCCTGCTGCAATGAGCGCGGCGCACTCTTTATTTCAACAAAATAAACTAGCGGTAGTGACCAATACTGGTCCACTAATGCAACCGACCACTAAGGCGCAAGCAATACAAGATAGAACGTTATTGCCACCACAGTTGTTTTCTCATAATGATCAACAAAATCATTGGCAAAGCGCTAAACCTCAAGATCCTGCTTTTAGCGGGTGGGCGGGTAGAATGGCTGAGTTAATTACCGATACTCAAGTAGGCTTACCCGTTAATTTATCAATTGACGGAATAAATCTGTTGCAAACTGGTACTAGTAGCTCTCCTTTTTCCTTAAACTCAGGAGGTCCAGAGCAATTTGCTGGACTCGATGCCACTAAAGACTGGAATTCGCAACGAGTAGCGGCATTTCAAAAGCTGCTCAATAACACGCCTCATTTGTTAGAGCAGGGGTTTAAAAATGTATTACTGAGCGCGGCGACTAATAATGCCCTAATATCCACTGCACTTGAGCAGGCAGTCGCGACACAAGTTCAATATCCCGCGAATAATTCATTGGCTGAGCAACTGAAAATGGTGGCTAACCTTGCCAGCGTGCAAGAGCAACTTGGGCAGCAACGGCAAATATTCTATGTAGGCCTTGGAGGTTGGGATACTCATGACAATCAAGCAACGTCCCATCCTAGGTTACTGCAGTCGTTGAGTGAGGCGCTCAGTGCTTTTCAGGCAAACATAGACGAATTAGGCTTATCCGAGCAAGTTACTACTTTTACTATGTCTGATTTTGGGCGTACGTTAACCAGTAATGGTGATGGAACCGATCATGGTTGGGGAGGGCACCAACTGATTATGGGAGGAGCAATTAATGGTCGCGAGTTATACGGCACAATGCCATCCTTAGAGTTGGGGGCCGATGATGACTTAGGTGATGGCAGGATAATTCCTACCCTATCTGTTGACCAATACGCGGCTAGTTTATCCCGGTGGTTTGGATTGAGTGAGAGTGAACTAAACGCAGTTTTCCCCAACCTAAGCCGCTTTGATACTAGCGATTTAGGTTTCTTTTAGCGTAATTTCAGCGTAATTTCTTTGGGGGACTTTTTATTTTGAGGTTAAACCTTTTGAATTATTCCCTTGGTTTCTCAAATTCAGCCTAAATCACCGCACATATTTAAATAAATTTGCCTCAAGTTGAATATGTTATTTTGGCCTGTTTTGGGTATATATTCCTTTGATTGGCTGATAAAATGCCGCCAATTTTTAGATCAGGCTTTTTATATACATGACAACTGTTACTCGTTTCGCTCCTAGCCCCACAGGTTACCTTCACGTTGGTGGTGCACGTACTGCACTTTATTCTTGGTTATACGCTAAAAGTAAAGGTGGAAAATTTGTATTACGTATCGAAGATACTGATATTGAACGCTCTACTCAAGCTGCAATTGATGCCATCCTTGAAGGGATGCAATGGTTAGGATTGGACTGGGATGAAGGGCCTTTTTATCAAACTCAACGTTTTGACAGATACAACCAATTAATAGACCAATTGTTAGCAGAAGGTAAAGCTTATAAATGTTTCATGTCAGCGGCTGAATTAGACGCTATTCGTGAAGCCCAAATGGCAAAGGGTGAAAAGCCTCGTTACCCAGGTACATGGCGTGACCGTACTGATCATCCCGAAGGTCAGCCCTTTGCTATTCGTTTTAAAACCCCGCAAACCGGTAGTGTGGTGATTAAAGACCACATTCGTGGGGATATTGAAATTGCGAATAGTGAACTGGATGATTTAATTATTCGTCGAACAGATGGAGCGCCTACTTATAACTTTTGCGTAGTTGTAGACGACTGGGATATGGGTATTAGCCACGTAGTGCGTGGTGAAGACCATATCAACAATACTCCTCGTCAAATCAACATATTACTTGCTTTAGGCGCTCCTATCCCCGAATACGCTCACGTATCTATGATTTTAGGCGACGATGGTAAAAAATTATCCAAACGTACCAATGCCGTGGGGGTAATGGAGTTTAGAGACGACGGATATCTTCCTCAAGCACTGCTAAATTATTTGGTGAGACTTGGTTGGTCTCATGGTGATCAGGAAATTTTCTCACTACAAGAAATGATTGAGTTGTTTTCATTGGACGCGATTGGACAGTCTGCTTCTGCATTTAACACTGATAAACTCATTTGGTTAAACCAACACTACATTAAAACATTGCCAGCTAGTGAAGTGGCTGAATACGCCAAATGGCACTTTTCACAACAAGGAGTCGATGTGACTCAGGGGCCGGCGCTTGAAGATGTTATTGCTGTGCAGGCAGATCGTGTTAAGACATTAAAAGAATTAGCTCAGATCAGTGGGTATTTTTACCAAGATTATGAAGCTTTTGATGAAAAAGCCGCTAAAAAACATTTACGTCCTGTTGCTAAGGAAGCGTTAATGCTTGTTCAAAGTAAATTGTCAAGTTTAACTCAGTGGAATTGTGAATCTATCCATAACGCAATTAATCAAACTGCAGAAGAATTACAAATAGGTATGGGAAAAGTGGGTATGCCGTTGCGTGTTGCAGTGACGGGTGCAGGAAACTCGCCTTCATTAGATGTGACTTTGAATCTATTAAAACCTGCTCAAATTGAACAACGTATAACCAAAGCGCTCGAATATATAGCAATCAGAGAAAATTCCTGAAAAAATCGTTGACATGAAAAGAGCAGATGCCTAGAATGCGCCCCGCTGTCACGGAACGACACCTACTTGTTGGGTAAAAGCGCAAGCTTATTTAATGAGTTTGGGGCCATAGCTCAGCTGGGAGAGCGCTTGC
Source organism: Paraglaciecola arctica (assembly GCF_018861065.1). GTDB lineage: Bacteria > Pseudomonadota > Gammaproteobacteria > Enterobacterales > Alteromonadaceae > Paraglaciecola > Paraglaciecola arctica_B. The sequence goes on along the minus strand of NZ_JAHKQO010000045.1, from coordinate 94,698 downwards.
GTGGCACGCAAGAGGTCGGCGGTTCGATCCCGCCTGGCTCCACCAAAGATCAAGGAGTATCTACTACCACCTAGGCCAGTAGATAGAAAGATAAGACAGGTAATTAGAAACGAATAGTTTTTATTTATTTGAGACAATATTTTAGTTGTTCGGAAAACATATTGCGGTTCAGTTCGCATGCTTGCTTCTCCTAACAACAATTTATCAAAGCAATGCTTTGATAAACAAAATTGTTGTCCCCATCGTCTAGAGGCCTAGGACACCGCCCTTTCACGGCGGTAACAGGGGTTCGAATCCCCTTGGGGACGCCATTTCTATTGAGTTAAAAGATTTAACTCAAGCAGTAAAACAGGGATTATTAACTACCACCTAGGCCAGTTGATATATAGTTTGATGGAAGTTGGTTTTTTTAAGAATTAGGTCACTTGGTTTGCAAGTTCAGCTCTTCTTATAAAAACATGTCGAAGCACGCTTCGATACGTAAAGTTTCTGTCCCCATCGTCTAGAGGCCTAGGACACCGCCCTTTCACGGCGGTAACAGGGGTTCGAATCCCCTTGGGGACGCCAAATATCAAAGCCGCTTAAGCAATTAAGCGGCTTTTTTATTGTTTGAAAGTATTGATAACCCAAGGGGGTGAGAACCCCTACGGTTCGACAAAAATGTCAGGAACATTTTTGAACGTGCTTCAGCACGGCCGCGCAGCGGTAAAATCAGCTGTTAGACTTATCATACCTCAACGTTCTAGGTGTCTTGTTCGATGAGTAATTTTTCAAAGTTATCTATTGAAAGCGGTTTTGCCAATAAGTAACCTTGGCCAAACAAGCAGCCTGCTTGCAACAATAGTTGTTTTTGTTGTTCTGTTTCAATTCCTTCGGCTATTACTTCAATATTAAGCTTTTTGGCCATTACGATAATTGCTTCACACAATGCCGCGTCTTTACTCTCCGAGGAAATAGCGTGTACAAAGCTTTTATCAATTTTTAAGTAATCAATCGAATAGTTCTTAAGATAAGCAAAAGAACAATAACCCGTGCCGAAATCATCTATTGAAATGGCAATGCCTTTCTGACGTATCTCGCTAAGTGTATCGACTATTTCTGCCTGATTTTCCATGAGTAAGTTTTCAGTAATTTCAAGAGATATAGCTTCACATGAAATGTCTTGCAAAATCAGTGATTCTGCCCAGGATTTTATTTGTGCTCCTTTATTTTTAAACTGAACTGGTGAGGTGTTTATACTGATAGTCAAATCTGGGGAATAGGTGTTGCGCCAAAAGTTAGCTTGTTGTGATGCTTGGTTAAATACCCATTCGCTGATTTCATTAATTAGCCCTATTTCTTCTGCAATAGGAATAAAATCTATTGGTGAAACTAGCCCTTTATCCGGGTGGTCCCAACGAATAAGTGCTTCCGCTTTTATAATTTGTTGGTTTTGTAAATTCACTATTGGTTGATACACCAAGTGGAATTGTTTTTGAGCCACGGCAACACGTAGGTCTTGAACAATATCCATTCGTTTGAGAAAGTCAGTTCGCATATTTTCGGTAAAATAATCAACATTGTTACGCCCCCGCGTTTTAGCTCGGTACATAGCCTGATCCGCATTTCGTAGTAATGTGTCAATATCCGTGGCATCGTCTGGATAGAACGCTATGCCTATGCTAGCAGAACAATATACATTTTTTTCTTGGATAACGTAGGGTTGCGCTAATGCGCTGATTAATTTTTGCCCAATGTTGTCAATGTCTTCAGGCAAGGTAGTGCCTAAAAATACTATGATAAACTCATCCCCTCCCAAGCGAGCGGCAATCTCATTTTTCCGAATGCAATTTTTAATACGTTTTGAACATTCAATCAGAACATGATCTCCGGCTTCATGGCCTAAAGAGTCATTGACGTCTTTAAATTTATCAAGGTCTAACATTGCAACAACCAATTGCTGTTTTACTCTCTGAGCGTTGTCTATGGCGCTTTTTAGGTGCTCGTGAAGTAAATTACGGTTCGGTAAACTAGTTAAACTGTCGTAGTTTGCCTGTTGCCATATTAATTGGTCAGCTTTTTCTCTCTCTATTGCGATTCGCGTGATATTGGTAAATTGCTCAATGAGCTTAAATTCAGCGTTATTTGGAGTTGAAGTTTTGCGCTTGTAAATAGAAAAAGTGCCTAATACGTTTCCTTGGTTACTAATGATAGGTTCCGACCAACACGCTGCAATTTCTGCTTTTGAAGCTAAGTCTTTCCAAGAACCCCAATAAGGGTGGGATGTTATATCAGTGACAATAACTCTTTTGCCAGTGTAGGCTGTGGTGCCACAAGAGCCTATTTTGGGCCCAATTTCAATACCATCTTATGCATCGATATAAAAGTCAGGCAAACTTGGGGCGGCCCCCATTGCTAAATGTTTACCAGATTTATCGAGTAATAAAATACTGCAGATACTGCCAGGTAATTCGTTTTCAATAGAGTGCACAACTTGAGTTAATATCTTGGACAATTTATTTGCGGTGGCAATGGATTCGAGAATGTTATTACGAAGCTGACTAATCTCGTCTTTTTTCAATAATTCTCGGTTTTTATTTTGCATAAATAGTGAAAATATAAACGCGAATATATTTGTTGCAACAAAGGCCGCAATAATACGAGGAAAAGTAAAACTGTCGAATTGTTGGTAGGTAAGCAAACAGGCGACAAAGATAAGAATTATATTAATTATACCTGCGACGTAAGTAGGCAATAAATAAAATCCAGCAACTATTATCGGAAAAATCCAGTAAATTAAAGCCATTCCTTTGACATAGATGCCAACTAATATTGTGACTTGGGCGAGAATCGCGAAAAGCGCACTAAAAAGTTTAATATTACTAGTGAACCAAACTCCAAGAAATATGGTGAAAATTCCTACTACCGCGATAAAATCCACAACAATATGCACTTTATCTGTAGTAAAAAAGCTGGTAATTAGAAATGGAAATAAAACCAAAGAGGCCACTGCGGTAATTGCGAGGAGAATTTTTTCTTCTAAAGAACGGTGTTTCAGCTTAACCGTCATATTGTCTTAGCCCTTATCTAAAATTCTTAGTTATTGAATAGTTAATGCGTAATTGGCTAAAAATACCTAATAGAAACGTACCCACATATCTCACACCAATAAACAAATATATGGTAGAGCTAGAATAGACTCGGTATTTACAGGTGTCTACATTTGAACGCTTAGTAACAATACGCTGTATTTATTTTGTCGTTGTGCCAACTAATACTTCTCTGAAATTTGGGGTTAGTCTGCTACTACCGATTCAATGGCTTCAATATTAATGATAGCGGAACGGTTTAAGGTAATTTTAAAACGTTGGCTTTGCTGTTGGTTTTGTTTATCTGTATGCATTAAAACCACATTAATTTGGTAACGACGTTCGACTGCTTGTTTGGTTATTTTTCCATTGTCGAGTGTATACAAACGGCCTTCTCCTCTTTTTAGAAATCGAATAAAGGGAGTTAGATTAAAATAGAACCTTTGTTGTATGGCATCGTAACCGGGTAAAAAACCTTTCGCATTCACTTTAGTATCGCTACGAAAATGCAGTAATTGTGCTGCTTGTTTATTTTGTTGTCGCCTAGTTTGCAATAATTGGTCTACTTGTAGTGGCAGATCTTTATTACGAATATATTCTAACCAAATAGTTTGACTAGCAATGCGGCTTTTATTCACACTATGACGATAAATCACTTTCCATTTTGGCAAACCTTTTTGAATTCGGCGCCAAATGATTCGAGTAATATCATCCTTAAATATTTCCCGTAAACCGTAGATAACGCCTAACATGGCGATTAAGGCAATAGTGACTTCGGTAAAGTTGGTGCGAGCATTAAGTACCAGCAACATGACAAATGCCATAATTACGGCAGTGACAGTGCCACGTACAAACCGGTTTAAATTGGTGTTAAGGTTTTTAACTTGTTTTTGGAATACCACACCATACTCTATTAAACGTTGCAGCAAGCGCATCTTATTGGTGATGCGGTTAGGATCACTTAAAGTAACTTGTGAGTTATATTGGTTTTCTTTTCGGTATTGATTTTCATTGCGACACAAGGTTAATAGGAAGTTTCTTTCACTCGTAAATTCACTACTTTTTGGGGCCCTAGATAGCAGTTTCAAAAATGATTGTTCCACTTGCCAACTAAGGTAGTTGTCGGCATTTTCAAAATATGCCCTGAGTTTTCTATCTGGAGGCGTATACCTTCTCAGCTTTTTTAATAACCCAGTTATTTGTTCTGCCAACTCTATTGCTCGTGGGTAAAACTCCTCACATTCTTTTAATTTTAAAGTTTGTTTTATATCGGTATCTAGGGCGATGCGAATTTGATACGAAAATAAGTTGAGGTTAAGCCGGTAATCACTTTGTTCACCTTTTTTCTGACTAATAAAGCGACTGCGCACTAAGGGTAAATGTAATTGATCCGAAAAATACGCACTATGGCTTTGTATACTGCTATGGAAATAATGTTCTTCAGTTAGGGTCTTGGGGCTAATACCCATTTCATCGGGTAACGAAAAATATAGATCGAACCTTTGCTGATCGCTAGGCAATAATGGGTAACTAACTTTGATAGAAAGATTCTCATCTTGGGTGAGCTTAATTTTATTCACTAATACTGTGTTCTCTTTGCGGTTGTTTTACGGATCCTTAGCGATACAAGTTCGTCAATTATGCCTTAAATTTTAATTGAAGGGGCATTTGATTACCCAACGTCTAGGTTTTTTGGATATCACCACTGGGAATTTTAAAACACATACTTTGAATAAAAGTTTTGAGTATTTTCTAAATATCATGCTATACAAGGTGTGGGCGCTCATCAATACATTCGCACAAGGAGTTAACTATGAGTAGAGTCACAGGGATTGGCGGTATTTTTATAAAAGCAAAAAATCCAGGGGAATTGCAACAATGGTACAAGGACCATCTTGGCATCGATGTTCAAGCATGGGGAGGCACCTCATTTCGTTGGGTGGACAGTAGTGGTAACCCCACTGCGGGGACGACTGCTTGGATGATAGGTGATGGTGGTAACTTTGCACCGAGTGAAGCGCCCTTCATGGTGAATTACAGGGTGTCCGATCTGTTTGCACTGTTAGAAACACTCAGAGCAGAGAATTGCCAAGTTTTGGAAAAAACTGAAGAGTCTGAATATGGAAAATTCGCGTGGGTTATGGATCCTGAAGGCAACAAAATTGAATTGTGGGAGCCACCCGCCAACGAGTAAACCGTTTAAACCGAGCGCCCATTGCAGCAAAGTTATTACTTAAATTTTATTATAAGTCTTGAATTTACATAAGCGAAACCCTAAAAAACAATTGAGATTGAAAAGAAAAACTCATAGGAAAACTACAGTATGCAATTTCAACGACACGGTTTATCCATTGGCATTGAAAGAACAGGCAATGAATTTTTTCTGTCTTTGAAAGCCCAAGGGACCTTAACCCATAAAGATTATGAAATAATTACACCCTTGATAGATTCTGCTTTGTCTGAAGTTAAGCAACCTACCGTTAATGCCCTTGTTGATGCCACAGAATTACAAGGGTGGGAAGTAAGGGCGGTCTGGGATGATTTCAAAATAGGCTTAAAACATGGTCGCCAGTTTGCGAAAGTGGCAATTTACGGAAATAAAAAATGGCAAGAGTGGGCAGCGAAAATTGGCAGTTGGTTTATTTCTGGTGACGTAAAGTATTTTGATAACGAAATTGAGGCCATGACTTGGCTTAATGAATAAGATAACTGAGCCAAAGCCTTTTTAGTCAATTACAATCCCCTTCCTCGTGCAACCATCAATGTGATTGTGCGTAACAAACTTAGTCTTCAATCACAGTCAGGAATCCCAAATTAATGATAGATTATTTAGCCGTTTTTATTACCTTTTTTGCTGTTGTCGATCCTATAGGAACCATACCCGTGTTTATCGCGGTAACGGATAAATATGAGCCGAAAATTAAACGTCGTGTAGCCTTAATATCTTCAATAGTATCGGCATGTATTTTGTTATTTTTTATTGTCGCTGGCGAGGTGTTATTGCGGGCATTGTCTATCCCTCTCCCTGCATTTCAAATATCAGGAGGGATCGTTTTATTTCTATTCGCTTTAAATATGATTTTTGGTGAAAGTAAACCTGAAGAGGAAATAAAACTGTTATCACAATCACATAGAGAGACTGCTATTTTTCCGCTTGCGGTTCCTTCAATTGCCAGCCCTGGGGCGATGTTGGCGGCTGTGTTATTGACAAAAAATTCAGTATTCACCATATGGGAGCAAATGCAAACAGCATTGGTCGTGTTGTCAGTTTTATTATTGACCTATGTATTAATGTTACTTTCTGGTTTTATCGTAAGGTTTATTGGTAGTAGTGGTGCAAGTGTAATAAGTCGAGTCATGGGATTAATTCTTACTGCAATCGCGACAACCAATATATTATCGGGTTTTAATGAATACAATATTCTATTTCAACCCTAACGCCAAAATGAACAATCGAATCAGATTTCTGTAGACAGTTTTCAGATGAAATGAATGAAGTATTGAACAGCAAGATTAGTCGCTACTCAATACTTCACAAACCTAAACGTTTTTGTTTAGTTTATAAGAAAGACAACAAATCCTGATCCAATTGCATCAAGGTTTTGGGATCGGCCATCATGGTTTTGGCCAATGACTTGGTTCTAGGCAATAAACGTTCAAAATAAAACTCGGCGGTTTTGATTTTTGCTCGATAAAAATCGCGGTTTTCAACATCTCCCGCCAATTTTTCGTAAGCTGTTTGTGCCATCTGCGCCCAGAAGTATCCCATTACGATATAACCAGAATACATCAAATAATCCACCGAAGCAGAGCCAACTATGTCTCTGTCTTTCTTGGCTTTAAGTGCTAAGCGCATAGTGTATTGTTGCCAGTTCGCCACGTTTTTGCTTAATGCCCAAACAAATTTATTCATTTGGCGTTTGTGTGGGTTACTGGAAATCATGCTTTTATCTTTGCAAAATCCAAGAATTTCTTTACTGAACGCATTTAGTGATTTACCACGAGTAAGTAAAACTTTACGACCTAATAAATCCAATGCCTGAATGCCGGTTGTGCCTTCGTAAAGTGTTGAAATACGTACGTCACGAACAATTTGTTCCATACCCCATTCTTTTATAAAACCATGACCACCGAACACTTGCATTCCATGGTTGGCGCTTTCACTACCTAATTCGGTCAAAAAAGCTTTAAGAATTGGCGTGATGAAGCCTAATCTATCGTCTGCCGCTTTACGCTCGTCTTCGGTTTTTGCCATTTCGATCTGGTCAACAATTTGCGCGGTATAGTAAATCATGGCGCGCCCACCTTCGGTAATCGCTTTTTGCGTCATCAACATTTTACGCACATCAGGGTGGACAATAATCGGATCTGCTACTTTATCTGGGTACTTTTTACCCGTTAGCGAGCGCATTGATAAACGCTCTTTTGCATATAATAATGCGTTTTGATATGAAAGTTCAGAAGCGCAAACTCCTTGCAATGCCGTGCCTACTCTAGCTGCATTCATAAAGGTGAACATACACTCTAAACCTTTATTTTCAGGGCCTATCAAAACACCCTTAGCATTATCGAAATTCAGAACCGCAGTTGACGAGGCTTTAATACCCATTTTGTCTTCAATTGCACCGCAAGTGACATTGTTGCTAGCACCTAAGTTGCCTTGTTGGTCAACTTGGATTTTTGGCACAATAAACAGTGAAATGCCACGGGTGCCTTCAGGGGCACCAGGAAGACGAGCTAATACAATATGAATAATATTTTCTGTTAAGTCGTGTTCACCAGCGGAAATAAATATCTTGGTTCCTACAATGTCATAAGTACCATCTTCGTTAAGTGTGGCTTTGGTTTTAACTTGTCCTAAATCTGTACCACATTGAGGTTCAGTCAAACACATGGTGCCGGTCCAAGTACCTTCGGTTAAACGAGTCAGGAATAATTCTTTTTGCTCTTCGGTTCCATGGGTTTGAATCGTATTCATTGCACCATGACTTAAGCCTGGATACATTGCCCATGACCAGTTAGCCGTGCCCATCATTTCTTGTTTGGCCATGCCTAAAGATGGCGGTAAACCTTGACCACCATGCTCTAAAGGGTGCGATAGACTTTGCCATCCACCTTCAACATACTTGTCATAAGCCTCTTTAAAACCCTTAGGTGTAGTCACAACGCCATTGTCAAATTTACAACCTTCTTTATCGCCGCTCTGGTTTAAAGGCAGTAGTTCGTTTTCACAAAATTTTGCACATTCTTGCAGTATTGCATCGACTAGATCTGGTGTTGCTTCAGCGAACTCAGGGTATTTTTCATAATGGGAATAATATTTAAATACATCTTCAATAAGAAACTTAATGTCCATTATTGGTGCTTTGTATTGCAACATTGTAGAACTCCAAAAAGGTTGGGTTGAATAAATTTGATTGAAGTATAGCAGAATTTTTTACTGGTCATACCACTAGAGTGAAAATACTTTGTTTTAGCGCGACAATGGACATCTCCGCTTTCCGTAGGTTGTTGATTTGTCGCTGTATAGGCATCAATAGATAGTAGGGCACAGAAAATTTAAGCGGATTTCGCCTATCATTTTGTTTGTGAAATATTGCTTTGTAGATATTAAATTACAGACAGTTCAGCCACTACCAAGTATTATTGCTGCCAATAGATGCAGCTGATTGGCGATATGACCCTTTTCAATGAATAACCGTAATTCAAGTGACATTCCGTCTCCTTGTGTCCGAAACTGCTGTTTGGATGACAAAGATATGTGCCTCGGTTGTTTTCGAGTCATAGACGAAATTTTAGTTTGGGGTAAAGCAGATAATAATCAAAAATTTGCAATATTAGCCTTATGTGAGTCCCGCAGAAAAGCTCGTCTAAGTAGCCATCCCCTTTAGTTTTCTCTATTTGTTAGAATAAACAGCCCAGTTTTTATAGGTACCAATCCCAGCGATGCATATTACTTTAGCCCCGATGGAAGGGGTCGTTGACCACCTGATGCGCGACATGTTAACCCAAGTGGGCGGCTTCGACTTATGTGTGACCGAATTTGTACGAATTGTCGATCAGTTGATGCCTAAGAGGGTGTTCTATCGAATATGCCCAGAGTTACATAATCAAGGTTTAACCTCTAACGGTGTGCCAGTGAAAGTGCAGTTATTAGGTCAACATCCTGATTGGTTGGCTGAAAATGCGTATCGTGCTGTTGAACTAGGCTCCCACGGAGTGGATCTTAATTTTGGTTGCCCAGCGAAAACGGTTAACAAAAGTAAAGGTGGAGCAGTGTTATTACGAGAGCCAGAGACAATTTATCAGATTGTTAGCGCGGTGCGTAAAGCGGTGCCTAACAACCAAATTGTAAGTGCAAAAATGCGCTTGGGGTTCGAAGATACTTCATTAGCGATAGCCAATGCTCAGGCCATAGCTGATGCAGGGGCAGATTCGTTGGTTATTCACGCCCGTACCAAAGTCGATGGTTATAAGCCACCCGCTTATTGGGATTGGATAGCGAAGATAAAACAATCGGTAAATATTCCAATTATTGCCAATGGCGAAATCTGGAGTGGACTTGATGCACACAATTGCCAACAGCAATCACAATGTGAAAATATCATGTTGGGTAGGGGCGCGTTAGCCATGCCTAATCTGGCTCAAGTCATAAAGAACGCTCATGGGGCGATGCCATGGGAACAAGTCAAGGCCTTGTTAGTGCGCTATTCAGGTTACGAACTATATGGAGATAAGGGCAAATATTACCCTAATCGCATCAAACAATGGTTAGGCTATTTAAGCCGACAGTACCCACAAGCTGAAGCATTGTTTATGGAGATAAGAGCGTTAAAAAAGTCCGAAGAAATTTTGATAAAAATCCAATCCTAGTTAACCCTTCTAAGCTGATTTAGATGTACATACTAAATTAACTACAGGTTTAATAGACAATAAAAAACCGAGTTGCATAACTCGGTTTTTTATTTTGAGACGAACTTAAACACTTACGTCGACTACTGTACCGACTCGTTGATCTGGGCTTGGAATATCAGCCTGAGTCTCTTGCGGTGCGGGAGATTCTAATACTGCTTGCTGTTCAGCTCTATTAACTTGCTGCACTGAGCCCGTTTGAGTTGGTGCAATTTGTGCCACTGAACCTGCACCCGATGAACCAATTTCCATGCCGTCCTCCTGATTTAAAAAGAATGAATATTGAATGGATGTTCAACCGTCATTCTAGTTGGTTATTTTTTATTCCGCTAGGGAAGAATAATCTCACCTAAGGTTTTTTGCATCTCTTGTGCTATTAAAACTTGTGCTTCAGCGGTTGGATGAATGCCATCTCGTTGCATTAAATTTTTATCTAAAGCGATGTTTTGTAAGAAAAAAGGTAACAAGATTAAATCATATTCTGAGGCTAGATTTGTATAGGTATCAGTAAACATACTGGTGTATCGTTTGCCATAATTAGTGGGTATTTGCATTTGTTGCAAAATAACCTTCACCGCACTTTTATGTGATAGTTGAATTATTTTTTCTAGATTGTCGCGCATTTTATTGATTGGATGGCCTTGTAAACCATCATTACCGCCCAATTCAACAAATATATGAGTGGGAGAATGTTGTTCCAATAATCTAGGTAATCTAGCAAGGGCACCATCAGTCGTTTCTCCACTAATGGCAGCATTAATTACCTTGATATCTTGATTTTGCCACGCATCTTGTAACAAACTTACCCAGCCTTGCTCTTGCTTTAGACCATAAGCAGCACTTAGGCTATCACCCAGTATAAGTAATTTTGTTTCTTGGGCCCGTAACTGATCTGAAATCAGTAACAAAGGTATAAAGATAAACAATGTATAAATTTTATTTCGCAACGATTTGGTATTAAGAAACAACACTATGACTCCAACAACTATGATTAAGACAAACGGTATTAGCAAAACAGTTACTACGACTCAAGGTCAATTACAGATCCTCAAGCCAATTAGCTTTGATGTCAAGGCGGGTGAGTCGGTTGCCATAGTCGGTGCGTCGGGTTCAGGTAAATCTACGTTACTTAGCCTGTTGGCTGGCCTAGACGAGGTGAGTGAAGGAGAAATATATATAGATGGACAAGCCATGCAAAACATGGATGAAGAACAGCGTGCACAACTTAGAGGCGCTAAAGTAGGCTTTATTTTTCAAAGTTTTATGCTGGTTCAAAGTTTAACTGCGCTTGAAAATATCATGTTGCCCGCTGAAATAGCTGGCCATGGCGACGCAAAAAAACGCGCCATGGATATTTTAGAGTTGGTAGGGCTAGAGCACCGGGCCAGTCATTACCCTAATCAGTTGTCTGGTGGTGAACAACAACGGGTTGCGATAGCAAGGGCGTTTATTTCTGAGCCTAAAATTTTATTTGCTGATGAGCCTACTGGTAATTTAGATGCCGCCAACAGCGATAAAATTGAAAAACTATTATTTGAGTTAAACCAAAACTCACATACAACTTTGGTATTGGTTACACATGATTCTAAGTTGGCAGACAAATGCCAGCGTCAACTGCATATGCAAGCAGGTGAGTTGACCGAAGTATTTGCAACCTCAGTTTCTGAGCAAGCTGCTCAAAAAGTAGGTTAGCATCATGACTAATCATACTTTGAGTTTAGCGTGGCGACTTTTTCGTCATGAAACTAAACGTGGTGAACTAACCATTATTCTACTGGCAATTATATTGTCTGTTGCATCAGTTTTATCACTTTCATTGTTCAGTGAACGACTTAAATCAGCTTTAACTGAAAAAAGTGCTGAGTTTATTGCCGCTGATAGGGTACTCGATTCAAACAAACCAGTTGACCTTGCTTGGATTGAAAAAGCCCAACAAATGGGATTAAACACAGCTCACCAAACCTATGCGCGTTCAATGGTCTTTGCTAACGAACAAATGGATTTAGTCGACCTAAGAGCTGCAGATAAAGGTTACCCACTCAAAGGGGTGGTTAAGGTCGCGGAACAGCCGTTTTCACCAGGTACTGCTATTAATCAACTACCCAACTCAGGTGAAGCCTGGCTTGAGTCTCAGTTGTTCCAAACCTTAGCTATTAACTTAGGCGACAACATTGAAGTAGGCGACAAAGTATTCAAAGTGACTAAGGTGCTAACCGAAGTGCCGGACGCGGGTTTTAGTGTGTTTGGCGGTGATCCTAAAGTATTAATTTCTAAGCAAGATTTATCAGCAACTAATGTCGAAGGTCCAGGCAGTAGAATAAATTATAGTTACTTTTTTACGGGCGAAAGTGACGTCTTAGATGAGTATTACGAGTGGCTGGAACCACAACTTGACCGAGAGCTTCACGATTGGGACTCAATTGAAGATGATGAATCTGGCATTGGTCGCGCAGTAGGTAGGGCTGGGAAATACTTTTTGTTGGCCAGTTTGTTAGCCATTGTACTTGCTGCAGTTTCCATTGCAGTAGCAGCGCAGCGCTACAGTATGCGACATTATGATCCCGTAGCTATTATGAAAACCTTGGGTGCACCCAAAAAAATGGTGCAGCAAATTTACCTTTTACAAATCCTTTTTATTACCATTCTTGGTCTTTTAATTGGGGTGGTTTTAGGCTTTTTAATACAACAACTGGTAGTAGCAGCTATAGCCGATAAAGTGGATGTGTCGCTAGATGTATGGCACTGGAAACCACTGATCATTGCTATCTTTACAGGGTCGGTTTGCGCAGTTTTATTTTCGTTGTATCCCTTGATGAAACTATTTTCAGTGTCGCCATTGCGGGTTTTGCGCAGAGACCTAGGGGCAAACTTAAGTTCACGATTGATTCAGTTTTTAGCGTCGGGTGGTGCGATATTTTTATTGATGTGGGCGTACAGTCAAAACATCGAAGTTAGCGCAATCTTGTTTGTTTCAGGGATCATTTTAGTTATCAGTTTGTTAGCTATGACTTTCGGTTTGATTTGGGTTGGCCGTAAATTGGGTCAAGGTAAAATGGGGGCGTGGCAGTTAGCTTGGGCAAGAATTCATCGTCGAGCGATGGACAACAGTGTGCAACTGATCAGTTTTGCCGTCACCATTATGTTACTACTGATTGTGTTGGTAATGCGCAACGACATGGTGCAGCAATGGCAAAACCAATTACCGCAAGGCACGCCTAATTACTTTTTAGTGAATATAAGTCAGGCACAACAGCCCAATTTACAGCAACACTTTGCGGATAACCAAGTGGTTATAGAGAAGTTTTACCCTGTGGTACGCGGCAGATTTGTAGCCGTTAACGATGAAAAAGTTCGTACAGCGGTGTCTAAAGAAGATCCTGATGAACAAAACCGAGGTCGTGATGGATTAGGAAGAGAGGCCAATCTAACTTGGAGCAATACTCTTCAAAAAGGTACCGAAGTGGTAAAAGGTAAATGGTTAGGTGATAACGACGATTCCGACACTGCGGAGCAGCGACCTTTTGAAGTGTCTATCGAAGAAGGAATCGCAGAGCGTATGGACCTCAGTTTAGGTGATAAGTTGACCTTCAACATTGGAAGTGAAATTGTTGATCTTAAGGTTACCAGTATCAGAAACGTGAACTGGCAATCTATGCAGCCTAATTTTTTCTTTGTGATCGAGCCTCGAGCCTTAAAAAGTTTCATTCCTACTTATATCTCGAGTTTTAATTTGCCCACAGAACGTAAAGCCGATATCACCGAATTAATGCGACCTTTTGCAAATGTCACCTTAATTGATGTAGATGCGCGAATTAATCAACTGCGAAATATCGTTGATCAAGTGTCGTTGGCGGTAGAGTTTATATTGGTATTAGTTTTAGCTGCGGGGGCCTTAGTGCTAATTGCGCAAGTACAGGCAAGTATGGATGAAAGGCAACAAGAACTGGCTATCTTACGTACACTTGGTGCTAAAGGAACATTGATTAGAGCCAGCGTGGTATTTGAATTTATCATCATTGGCGTGGTGGCCGGCGCTATGGCCGCAGCTGCGACTGAATTTAGTTTATACATGTTACAAACCCAAATATTTGATATGCCAGCAAATTGGCATATCGAATATTGGTTTATCGCTCCAATAGTTGGCGCGTTGGTGGTGGGTATTCTTGGTGCTTTAGGATGCTGGCGATTATTGTCACTTAATACCAGTCATCTACTGAGGCAGATGGTTTAGTTAAAAACCACGAAAAAGTTGGTACCTTTGGGTATCAACTTTTTCGTATCAGAAGCTAATCCAGCACATTGTTACTTTTGGAAACATTCAAAGGCTTGAGATAGGTTAGGGTAGATAAATTCATATCCACTTTGTTGCAGGCGTTTGGGTACCACCCTTTGACCATATAAAACTAAATCAGCCATTTCTCCCATCATCATCCGCAACATAAATTTGGGGACTCTCAATAAACAAGGGCGTGATAATGCCGAAGCAAGTTCACGGCTAAATTCTTGGTTAGTGACAGGGTTAGGGGCAGTGAAATTATAAACACCTTCGCAGCTTTTATTGGTAATGAGATGAGCGATACCTTGTAACATATCTTCAAGGTGGATCCACGACATGTATTGGGTTCCGTCGCCAATTGGCCCTCCTAATCCTAGTTTAAAAGGCAAAAGCATTTTCTGTAATGCGCCACCTCGTTTGGTAATCACCACCCCAGTTCGTAATATGCATACGCGAGTTTTATCTGATTGCGCTTTTTGGGCTAAATGTTCCCAACGTTCACAAAGTTGATGGCTAAACTCGTCGTGAATAGACGTGAAGTTTTCATCAATAATTTGGTCCTGTTGACGGCCGTAAAATCCTATGGCTGAGCCACTGATTAATAAATTAGGTGGGTTGTCACCAGCGTTAATTAAGGACACTATTTTTTCAGTGATTGACCAACGACTGTGCTCAATTTTGGATTTTTGTTCAGCTGTCCACTTCTTGGCCGCTATTGGCTCACCCGCAAGGTTAATCACCACGTCATATTCATCGAGGTTAGTTAAATCCGACAAGGAGGACAAAAAGTTAATTTTATGACCCAGTATTTGTTCTGCCATGGCTACATTTCGGGTATATACCGCAATGTCACATGGACGCAAAATGGGGATTAGGTTTGAACCGATTAGGCCCGAACCTCCGGTGATGAGTATTTTCATATATCCCCTGTATAAAACTAGGTTTTATTGCATGACAAACATAAAGAAACTGAATCTGCGAACCGCAATGCGTGGGGTTTATCCACTTCTACCTCAGCATAGTTCACTCTGGTGTGTTCTGCTGCAATGCTAAGTACATCAGCTGTGAGTTTCTCGAGTAAAGAGAAGCGATTGTTTTCGACCAGTTTAATGATTCTTTTGGTTATTGTTTTGTAGTTCAGAGCGTCATCCATTTCATCTGAATCCGTCGCTTGATCTGCTTGGTAGTCAATTTTAACGTTTATGACAACATCTTGCATATTGACAATTTCGTCGTCGTTAATGCCAATATAAGTGCGCAAACGTAAATTTTTAATTCTAATGGTGGCTGGGTTGAGCTTCATACTTGTCCTAATGTGAATCTTTTGGTTATGCGCTATAAAATACCATACAGATCTGCTAGTTTGCCCACAAGGAATTCATTCAGAAACTTGATATGCAAATTAAATCTCAAAGATCCGTTAAGATACTACTCATTATGGCGTCTATCGTCATCATATTAGCAGGTGTTAAAGCCGCTAGCGCCATTGTAGTTCCATTTTTATTATCTGTTTTTATTGCTATGGCGTGCAGTCCAATCATTACCTGGGCAAATCGCTATAAATTGCCCAGAGCCGTAGCAGTTATTCTAGTTATACTGATTATCGTAGTATTTGGATTGATTCTGGCTGGCTTAGTAGGGCAGTCAATGAATGAATTTAGTCAGAATATGCCTAAATACAGAGAGCAATTAGTAGAAGAGTTTTCATGGGTGATTGGTCAATTAGATAACTTCAACATTAACGTCGATAAAGAAGCGTTAATCTCGTATTTAGACCCCGGTGCAGCCATGAATATGGCGACAAACCTTTTAACGAGTTTAGGCGGGGTGTTAACCAACTTTTTACTGATTTTATTAATCGTTGTATTTATGTTGTTTGAAGCGGAATCAGTACCTAAAAAAATTCATATTGCGCTAGATGATCCCAGCATGAAAATGCAACAAATCGACAAGTTTTTACTCTCTGTCAAAAATTATCTAGTGATCAAAACTCTTGTTAGTTTAGGTACGGGATTAATCATTGGAATTTGGTTATATGTACTCGATATCGATCATTTTTTACTTTGGGCCGTTTTAGCTTTTTTATTTAATTACATCCCCAATATTGGCTCTTTTATCGCAGCGGTGCCCGCGGTGTTGTTAGCTTTTGTGCAACTTGGTCCTGCCGCAGCTGGATTTACTGCATTAGGTTTTGTAGTGTCGAATACCATAATGGGCAATGTAGTAGAGCCGCGTTATATGGGGCGCGGATTAGGCTTATCTACCTTAGTCGTGTTTTTGTCGTTGATTTTCTGGGGATGGTTACTAGGCACAGTAGGTATGCTGTTGTCTGTGCCGTTAACAATGATCGTAAAAATAGCACTGGAATCCAGCCCAGATACACGCTGGGTGGCGTTGTTATTGGCCAGTGAAGATGATGAGCCTGAGATTGAAGAGACGCAGGTTGAAAATGCAGAGGGATAAAAAGAGGCCTAGGCTTCGGTGATTGATAACATCCTCATATTTGTGACGTCAGTAAAGGTGAATATAGATATTGAGGATGCAATACCTATGGAATGACAACCTACAAATATCATGATTCAAGTATTAGTACCCTAAGGAACCACCTATCGTAAACTTCGACGCTTTGCAGAGTCATTTTACAATAACTGGAATACACGTCAGGTATAGGTTTATTATGAAAACTCTGTTTTTTTTATTCGCTTGTTTCATTGCCATCAATAGCAAGGCAGTTGTGAAACGTCACGATATTTCGGCTGAAAATTATATTGTAGAAAAAAAGCCAGAGTACTTAATTGATATGCCCCATGAAGGGCATGGGGTATTAATTGATCCACATTGGGTTCTGACCGTCGCACATACTATTTTTTATGATTATGTTGGTAAAAAATTAAAAATAGCGGCAAAAGATTATGAAATAGAGAGCGTATATATACACCCTGAATATATTGAGCCTAGTGAAAACTTATTGAATGGAGATATAGCACCTCTGATGAACTTTTTTCGATCCAGAAGTGATATCGCATTAATCAAATTAACTTCAGCGGTTAGTGGTGTAGAACCAATCAAACTATACAAAGGTACCAGCGAGAAAGGTAAAAAAATCACCGTGTTTGGAAAGGGAGCTGGAGGCAATGGACTTACCGGGGAAAATCTTACTACTAAATCTCTAGGTGTATTAAACCAATTTCACAATGTAGTTGAAAATACTGAAGGTAACTGGCTAATATTTACATTTGACGCCCCATCAAATGCATTGCCACTTGAAGGGATGCATGGTTCTGGGGATAGCGGAGGAGCCTCTATTATCTTACAAGAAGGTGTCGCACATCTTGTAGGTTTATCAAGTTGGCAATTGGCGTATGGCGATATATCTAACTTCAAAGGCGGGCTTTATGGTACTCGTGCTTATCAAGTCAGAGTGTCAAATTACCAAAATTGGATATCTAGCGTACTAGGAAAAGCCGTAAACTAAAGGTCAATGCTAACCATGTTTAGCCGTCACAAGATACTATAAAGCATGCTGATTTTGACTCATCCTAGTTTGAAACTTGTTGTATGTGTTGTAATAAAATCGCGCGTCTAGGCAAAAAAGCAATCTTTATGTGTTTTCACCAAACCAAACCGCACGCACTCGAAATTCGCCCTTGTTTTATGCTTTATTGTTAAACATGGTTTTCATTTGATTAGCGAACGCGACAAACTTTTCTTTGATGGTGCGTTTTATTTTGATGTCTAAGCCGCCAAACATGACAAGCCCTTCAATGGTGAGTATCAGACATAAGACATAAGACAAAGACCATTCGCTTACTACTAAGTCTTTCCACAATTCATCAAGTAAATGGTATTTTTCGACCACTTGATGATCCGCCAAAATGAGTTTTTAAAGAAATTGGAAAGATTTTTCTGGAAGATCAATAACCAATCCCTGCTTGAGGGGATCAAGTGAAAATCCACAAAATTGGTAAATATAAGGTTTAGTATCCATGCCACCCACTTATAAAGCAGTTTGAATATTGATGTCATGCTGGATAAATATCAATCACTAATTAAAAAAGGGCATTTTTTACAACCGATTTATTATCAGAGATAAAACCAATTAGCGTATTGGTACCTTTATAAATGCAGGATTAATTGGGGAATTTTCGTTATTTTAAGAGCCGTTATTTTCTAAAGCCGTTTGATGATGACCTATTTTATGTGGCTTTCAAGCGAGGTAAAGTGCGACCTATTAAGTTATCAATAGTAGTGCTTATTTTAAGGTTGATGATCAATTAGTATCACTTTTTTAAAGTCTTTTGACACAAAACCATTTTTCCTAAGACTAACTAATTAGTTCCACAATAAAAATGCCTCAAATAGGCATGAGGCAGTTCATGCAACAAGAATTTGAACAGGTAATAGCAAATAATCAGGGGCGAATAAAATATATCGCTTCTCGTTATTCCCAGCCGCATGAATTTGAAGATTTATATCAAGAAATCTTAATGCAACTGTGGCGCAGCTTTACTACTTTTAAAGGCCACTCATCCCGAGAAACTTGGCTATATCAGGTGGCATTAAATACTGCTTCAAGCTTTGTGACGAAAACCATCAAACACAGAGAGCTACAACAAGTGTTGGCTGAAATTGTGAAACCTGACTCAGCCGCAGTGCAGGAAAATTGTCAGGCAGAAATCCTTAATAAATTTATGCATACCTTATCGGATATCGATTCGAGTATTTTGATGATGTATTTAGATGGCTTAAGTTCCGAACAAATCGCCACAGTGGTTGGTATTAGTGATAATGCCGTGAGACTTAGGATTAAACGTATTAAGGCAACATTTGAGAATGAATTTATAGGTGAGAAGTCATGAAGTTTGATGATCTAAAAGCTAATTGGAAAGCCGAGATAGCATCCGATAAGAGGGCTCAAGATTTAACCCTTATGATTAAATTGTTGGCAAAGGAAACAAGTAAGGTGGATAAAAGTATTAAGCGTCGAGACACCTTAGAAATTTCAATCGCATTACTTTTAATACCCGTATGGAGTTGGAAACTTTTTTATGCTGCTAGTTTAGTTCAGAGTATTGGGTTATGGATTGCGATATTAGCTTGTTTATTTATTCCTTATAAACTGATTAAAGCCAAACGTGTCAATGCGCCAAAGGACAGCAGTGTGATGGCGTTTTGGCAGGTTGAAAAAGTAAAAATCGAGAATCAGGTCAAACTATTAGAGTCAATTGCTGTTTGGTACTTATTCCCCTTAATGTTGGCCATAGTGTTGATCACTGCGGGTGCTACAGTTGATGGATCGGGAGTGCCGAGAATGACCGAACAACTGGCTATTTATTATGGATTTTGTGCGCTCTTAAACATCGGAGTATATTTTCTGAATAAACGAGCCGTCAAAAAACAATTACTCCCCTTACTTGATAAAATTAAGCAAAGGATTAGTGAATTAAACGAATTAAAGGAGATTTAAAATGCAACTATTGATCAGTAAGTTACTGGTAATTTTTCTAATAATCACCACGCTAAGAGTCGCTCCAGTATTGGCAAATATTGACACCGAGAGCATTCAAGAAATCATTAAACTTAAGTTAGAAAAACAGAAAAGTGTGGTGGGTGTATCGATCGTCATTATTGAAAATGGAAATATTGAATATTTAACTTTTGGAGTTACTGAACAAGGGAGTAAAACCCCAGTTACCGTTGAAACACTCTTTGAAATTGGTTCGATTACTAAAACTTTTACTTCTATGGCTCTCGCCAGCTTGGTAACAGAGGGAAGGGTGAAGCTTTCAGATCCAGTGCAGCAATATTTACCCAAATCGGTAAAAATACCAACAAGAAATGGTAAAACAATCACTTTATTATCACTGGCAAATCATATGTCGGGACTACCTAGGTTACCAGGTAATATGCCTTTTGGTGATCCTGCCGACCCCTATGCGGACTACACCTTGGAGCTGTTGTACGAGTTTTTAAATAGCTACGAGCTAACCCGAGAAATAGATGCACAGCTTGAGTACTCCAACCTCGCCGTAGGCTTGCTAGGGCACATTCTGGAACTTATTGACAATAAAACTTACGAGCAAGTGATTAACGATAGAGTCTTTAGTCCGTTAGGTTTGGCTAGTAGTTTTGTCGATGTGCCTGAATCACACAAAGCCTTACTGAGTAACGGGCATGATGCAGGTTTAAATGTGGTTAAACATTGGCAATTGCCCGCGCTTGCTGGAGCAGGCGCAATTAAGTCAAACATTAAAGATATGGCCCAGTATTTAAAGGCTAACTTAAACCCACAATTCGATTTTATTAAATTAACTCATAAACAAACTACGGGGCGGGATAAGAAAGGTCCTAAGGTTGGTTTAGCATGGTTTACCTCTGAACATGATAAGGGATCCTATTTATGGCACAACGGCGGTACAGGTGGTTTTCGGTCTTTCATGGGGTTTGACCAAACAAACAATAAAGGTATTGTCATTTTAGAAAACTCTGCCAATGGTTTGGACTCAGTCGGCAATGCCTATTTGCAAGGTACACTTGCTCAATTAAGGTCAGATATCTTAAACGTCAAAATGGTGGATGAAGAGAAGTTAGCGCGGTTAAATGGCGAATATGAATTAGCACCTGGATTTATTCTGACTGTGACTAATCAAGCTCAACAACTCTTCATACAGGCAACAGGGCAAGCAATGTTTCCGGTAACAGCCAAATCAGATCTTGAGTTTGTACAAGCTGCAGTGGGGGCCATAGTTACTTTTGAACTGAATGATAAAGGTGAAGTGCTGTTTTTAACTTTAGACCAAGGTGGTCGTAAAACAAAAGCACTTAAGTTAGATCCTAAAAAAACTAAGAAGCATGTTAATAAAGTAACATTGACTCAAATTGAGCTAGACAACCTTAGTGGTATATATGAGTTAAGCCCTAACTTTGCTATCAACATAACCAATGAAAATGGCCAGTTGATCATTCAGGCCACAGCTCAACCGAAAATTCCTTTTGAAACCCTGTCCAAGACAGAATTTAGCAATGCCATGGTACAGGCAAGGCTTGTTTTTGAATTAGACATCGCAGGTAACGCTAAAAGTTTAACGTTATTCCAATCAGGGCAAACCCTTAAAGGACTTAAAAAGTAGTCTTATTACTCTTAGTCGTTATGCTGCGATGTTGAACAACCATGTTAAGTACGATTGTTAAACATGGTTTTCATTTGATTGGCAAACGCGACAAACTTTTCTTTGATGGTGCGTTTTATTTTGATGTCTAAGCCGCCAAACATGACAAGCCCTTCAATGGTGAGTGTGGGGGCTTGACGTGTAGCGATAGATGGAGCTGAATTATCGATACCGCCCAAAATACAGAAAGCCTTTGAGATAATATTGATATCTTCGGGTACTGATATATCGGTGCCGCCAAATAGGCAAAGTATTTTTATGGTGACGTTTGGCGTGGTAAATATCGCGTCGGTAAAATCGATATCTGCGCCTCCGAATAGGGTAATGATTTTTATTTCTCGGGGTACTGTCCATTGGCCACTGCGACAGGAGCCGCCAAGAATATTAATAATGGTATCGGTTTCATCATTCTCACCGGCTGCATAGTTGATGTTGAATTGGCGTTCTTTTTGAGACGCGAATTCTGTGCCTGCGGTTTTTTCTAAGTCAGCGGCTAAATTGAATATTTCTTGATGATTTTGACTCGCCATGGCTTGATCTAGTCGACGTTCAAAGGCTTCGCTTGAAATCACTCCGTGACTGTAGTTATAGATTAGTGTGTCGATCACTTCTTCTCGGAGGTTTTCAATTGGTCTATCTTCAAGTATTACGGCCATGTGGGTTCCCTAATTATTAATCATCGAGGTTTTAGCAAAATAATAAAAATATAAAGCAGATACTATGCCACTTGAAAAATCATTATAAATCATACGGTTAATAATGGTTGGTATTTTCGACTAGAGTAGAAAACGTACTTTTTAGTGGTTCTCACACTTTCTTGGGGAAAATACTGGTAAAAATGTAGCGAAAAATATCAAGAGCTAGGAAAAACCAAAATAAGCTTGGCACCGCCTAAATTACTTTCTTCGATTTCGAGTTGACCTAGGTAGGCTGACACTAAATCGGCCACCACTGCCATGCCAATTCCTTGACCTTCTTTGTAACTGTCCAAACGTGTTCCTCTTTCTAAAAGGTGTTCACGTTTGTCTTGAGGAATACCAGGGCCATCGTCTTCGATATGAATTAACAATTTATTTTGATTCATTAATACCGATAGTTTGACTTGACTGACCGCGGCTTTACAGGCGTTGTCTAACACGTTGCCTAATATTTCCATTAAATCTGTCTTGTCGCCATGAAAGCCTAGCTTTTGATTTTCAATATTGTGGGTAAGCGTGAGATGTTTGTCTGCGTAAACCTTATCCATAGCGTTGAATAATTTATCTACTACAGGTTTAATCAAAATTGCTTGCTCAAATGTACTTGTGGTCCCGGCAACGGCTCGTTTTAGTTGACGTTGTATTTGTAGGTCAATTTGATTTATAGGCTCTTTGGCTTGTTCTGGCAAATCTGCAGTACCACTTAACACGGCTAAGGGGGTCTTAAGGCTATGAGCTAAATCACTTAGACTATTTTTGTAACGACTACGTTGTTGCTGTTCGGTATCTAACAAGTGATTGATACTATTTTTGAGCTTTTCTAATTCGGGTGGGTAACGCTGATCTATACGTTTTAAATGGCCACTTTCAGCCAAACGTATTTGTTTATTTAGTCTGCTTATTGGCAACAATGCAGCGTTTAAACTAACCAATAATAAAATCAGCAATAACAAAGCAATTAAGCCTAACCAATTCCATAGGGTATTTGCGAACTTGCTTTTTTCGGCATTAAATACGTGCTTATCTTGAAGAATATAAAAGCTAACCGGTTGATATTCTGTGTCGGTTTCGAATTCTGCGGTGTAGGCATATAAAAAATAATTATTCTGCATTTCAAAATCTTCGATAAATGCTTCAGAGCCTATATCTGGTTTCATAAATGTAGGTTGATGTTGCCAATTCAAGGTAGACAGGGATTGCCATAACATAGCCTCATCGGATTGTATAAAAGCGTATAGTCCCGAGCCCGGGATATTAAATTGATCATTGTAAAGCTGTTCGGGCATGACTGCATGTTTGCCGCCATTATCTAGTTCAAATTCAGAAATTAAGGTCAAACTTTGAACTCGCAATTGTTGCAACATAGATTGACTTAAACTGCTGTTGAAAGCTTGCTCTAGGGTGACCGCCGTTAGCGGTATAAAAATAAGCAGCGCCAGCAACGCGGCAGCAAAACTTCTTAATCTGAGAGACAGATTATGCACTGGCGTTTGTATTCAAGTTAGAGCTCACGATTAATTCGATATCCTCTACCCCGGAGTGTTTCTATGGGGTTAACAGTGCCATCGGGATCAATTTTTTTACGTAAGCGCCCCACAAACACTTCGATAACATTGCTGTCTAAATCAAAGTCTTGATCGTAAATATGTTCGGTAAGTTCAGTTTTAGAGATCACTTTTTGTGGGTTTAATAACAAGTATTCTAATACCTTGTATTCATAGGCAGTCAGATCAATATATTGTCCGTTTACGCTGACTTCTTCACTTAGGGTATCTAAAGTAATAGGACCTTTTTCGATCGTTGGGTGTGCTTTACCTGCGGCTCGGCGAATTAATGCATTTATTCGCGCTAATAACTCTTCGTTGTGAAAAGGTTTGGTTAAGTAATCGTCTGCACCTGCATCTAAACCTTCGACTTTCTCTTGCCATCTATCCCGTGCGGTTAGAATTAAAATCGGGCAACTTACATCATTTTTACGAGCTTTTTGGATCACTTCAAAGCCATCGATTACTGGTAGGCCAATATCGACAATGGCCAAATCATAGGTATGTTCTTGCAATAAAAATAACGCTTTTGCTCCGTCATCGGCTAAATCAACACTGTAGCCGTTTTTTTGCAGTAATATGTCTAGCTGCGTGAGTAAACGGCTATCATCTTCTACTATCAATATGCGCATTTAAAGCCTATTTATTTTTGGTGTTTATCTTTACTGGAGTCTATTTCCAGCGCGACGAAATCAGGCTAATCTTTTCCTTTCTTTCTGCTGACTTTACCTGATTTTTTGTCTACATCGACAGAGATGACCCGCCCAGATTTTTGTAACACTTTAACTCGATACTTGTTGTTATTTTGAACAACCTTTAACACTCTACCGTTGACCTTTTGTTGCGCCTTTTTGGCCGCTTCTGATTTGGTTTTAGGTGGCGTTTCGGTATCTTGAGCAGCAATAGACATACTGCTTAACGAAATCATCGTTACGCAAACAACAATAAATCTAATGTAAGGATTCTGCTTCAAAATTCAGCTCTTGTTAGTTAATGTTCAAATCTTAGTTTACCCCAATCATCAATTGACTTAAAAGCAATTGCTTTTGTTATTATGAGGTTGAGTGACGATGTAAACATGAAACTTATTAATAATAAATACTAATGAACCTATTAGGCCGCTCATGCCTAAAAGTCTGATAAATTTTTCCCTTTACGCTATAGGTGACATTATAGCCATCTAACACTCGCACTTTTTGTGGCTGGTTATATTGGGTTACACAGCGTTGTTTTTGACTGTGATAAGCCTTTGAATTGTGTTTATAACTGAGGTCAATTTTATGAGCTAACGAACTACCGATTACCGCACCCACTACAGTGCCTAAACCTTTGTGACGGTCGTTGCTAGCTGCATGTCCTATCGCGCCACCTACAATCCCTCCAAGGATAACCGCGCCTTTATTCTGAGATTGGCTGTGGGTTGTCGAAATTGGTTGGCAAACAGTTTTTTGCCGAGGTGGAAAAACGTATTTGTATATTGGCGTTGATTCTATAACCCTTGCTTTTAAAAGACCTTGGCTATGTTTTGTCCCATTAAGATGACTATATTCATGTTTAGCCAAAGCTAAAGGAGAAAACGTTAAAACTAGAACTGCACTTGTTATTAATAGGTTCATGTAATCACTCCTGTTTAAGTGACCATAAGACTACTTTTTTTTGGCTGAATTTTAGCTGAATTTAGTTTGAATAGAGTGCTACATTTCTTTTAATTTTTCGTATAGGGCTTTTGCTTCTTGTTGCTCTGAAAAATCAACATTCTTCTCAAGTAACGTTTCAAGCTCAGATCGCGCCTCAGAAAATAACCCTAACTTTTCTAAACTAACAGCAATGTAGTAGCGAATCTCTGGTACTTGTTGTCCTCGAGCTGATGCTTTCCTAAGTAATTCTAAGCCCTTACCAGGTTGAGATTGCTGCGTTAGCAACCAACCATAGGTTGTCAGTATCTCTGGGCTTGTATTATCTAAGTGGTAAGCTTCTTTTGCATATTCGGAGCTTTTAAGTATGTCAGTGGGCATAAACACTAATGCCAAACGGTTTAATAATGCAGGACGATTAGGTATAGCTTTGTGGTTCAGTAGCTTTTCATAGTGGAAGGCCGCTTTAGAGTACTCGCCAGAATAAAAATAAAACTGCGCTAATAAGTTACGTGGGAAATAACGATCTGGATGAGCCGAAACAATTTCATTTATCTTCTTTTTGAACGGCTCTGGTGCTGCTCCATAGGATAGTAATGAATAGAGTTTAGCGAGCGCTATTTCATGTTGGTCATTCATATTCAAAGTATTTAAGTATAACTGACTTGCTTGGTCTATTTGACCTTGTTGTTCGGCTAGCCTACCTTGTAAAAACAAAACATCAGGCGAGTTTTTAAATTTACTTGATAGTAATTTCATTTGAACAACCGCATCTTCAGTTAAATCATTATTTAATAATAACTCCGCAAGTAAAATACCTACTTTTAAACTATTGGGCTGGATTGTTTGGGCAGATTTAAGCGATAGCAATGCTTCTTGTAAATCTCCTTGTAATAATTGCAATTTACTTAGAGCGAGCAGTAATGCTGCATTTTCTTTTGCAATAAGTTTTAAACTCTCTATTTGGTATTGGCTGTTTTCATAGTCACGAAGTGACAAATATATTTGTGCTTTTTGGAGCATATATTTAGGGTTCAGAGATTCAATCTTCCCTAACTTGTTTAGCGGAACAAGCGCCTCCACTCTTTCATTTCTACTCAAATGTATTGCTGTGATACCTTCTAGAGCCTCAATATTATTTCTGTCGTTAACCAATACTAGACGATAATTTTTATAAGCTTCATCAAGTTTTTTTTGCGAGTACTGAATCTTTGCCATTAGTAATAATGCAGGTCCATAACTTGAGTTGTCCCGAAGAATATCTTCTAAAATATGAACGGAACTAAGGTAGTTGTTTTGCAGATAATAAGTACTCGCTAGGTTAATCTTGGCGGAGAGTAAACTGGGGAGAATATCTAAGGCTTTTTTGATGAAAATTTGTGCTTCATCTATTTGATTTTGTTGAATTAAAATTGCGCCTTTAATATTTAGTTTAGTTGCATCATTTGGAGTTGTTTTCAGCAATTTTGAAATGCTGGTGTTGGCTTTCGAAAACTGCTGTGTTTGTAAATTTAGTATGCTGTGCACCAATAAAATATCCCGGTCTTCTGGATATTTTGAAACTAAAAAGTCTAGATGTTCCATGCCAGATTGTATTTGTCCTCTGGCAATTTTGAGTTTGGCTTCCAGTAATTGAATCGAAATATTCTCAGGGTATTTCATCTGCAGCGTTTGCAATAGTGATAGTGCTTTGAAATTTTTATTGTTGTTGATGTACAAATCTGCAAGCATAACTAATACATCTGGTAATTCGAGTAAGTCTTGTTGAGTATCTTCTAATAGCAAAATAGCTTCTTTTTCTTTACCCAAGGCAATGTAATTTTTGGCAAGTAACACCACGGCAGATATATCACTTTCATCCTTTTTACGTAAATGGATGAAATCGCGAGCAGAGTCCTCATATCTCTGTCGCCTAAAATTAACTAGCCCTCTCAAGAATAGTAATGAATGTTCTTGCAGCACATACTCGTTTGGTAAATTGTTAATTTTCGTAGTAACTTCTTTAAGCTTCTTCTCCGCGTTGTCTTCTAAAGCGGTATCTTTTTGTAACCAGCTATTCACTAATATTGCGAAAGGGTCATTGGGTGAAACGCTTAATATTGTATTGATAGTGTCTTTAGCAGCTTTATTGTTATTGGTTGCTAAATAGACATCAGCTAAATGGCGTAATATGTAAGGGTCGTCTGGATCAAGTTCAAAAGCTTTCCGGAGGTGTGTCAAAGCCAGTTCTAATTGATTGTTATTTTTAGCTACTAAGCCCTTTAGTTGCCAAGTAATAGGATTACTTGGATCAACTTTAATGGCTTGATTTAGATACTCATTGGCCAGCTCAAATTGCTTCAAATTGAGCTGAACGCTGGCTAATCCATTTAACGTTTCTGTTTCATCTTTTGCAAGCTTGTTTATATCTAAATAGCTCTGGATCGCACAATCGTAATTTTTTGCGCTCATACAGGCGGACGCTCTTAGCCGCAGCCAATTTAATCGCTGGGTCTCAGAAAAATACGCAAATTGTTGGAAGTCGATAATTTTTTCATAGGCTTTACGCTGCATTAAGGTTGCACCCCAGACATCAGCAAAAAGACTGATGTCAGCACCTTGTGCAATGACGTCTTCAAACTCCAGTTCCGCGGACTCGAATTGCCCTAATTGTGCCAATAACTGAGCCATTAGAATTTTTGAGGGTAAGTTTTCTGGGGTTGCCAACAATGCACTTTTTAAGTGAATCATCGATTCCTCAAACTGCTTTTCTTTATAGGCTAAGAGGGCTTTTTCGTAGTGGATTTGAGTATTGGCGATTGTAAAAGATGAATAGTGAATACTAAGTGTTAAACAAGCTATTACTAGAACATTTTTAAAACAAAGGCTATTCAATAAAGCGCGCATTTATTTCCCTACACTTAAAATAAAAAAGACGGATAAATCCGTCTTAAATAATAACAAGTCAAGATAATAGCTTAAGTTTAAGCTAGTGTTTTGAATTTACGGTATGCCGCTAATACTAACCCAAAAGCGATAATTAAAGTACCCGCTGGAGCAGGCACCTCACTGATAGGTTTTGGGGGGGGAGGCGAGTAAGAATATAACGCATGATGCAATTGACTTTCGCCGTTAAATGATAATGCGGCAACTGAGCCATCAATATTACCACCTTTCAAATTTACCACTGCTAGCGGAGCTAAAACAGAACCATACCAAGAGCCAGCATTAAAGTTCACTTCAGTCGCTTCATAAAAATTCCATATTACATTGACTGCGGTTGCTGTTGTTGCGAAGCCTCCCAGAGGCTTCGATATAATATTTATGGTACCAGTACCAGCAACATTAATTACTACTGGAACACTTAAATTAGTCTGAAAATCATGCTCTCCATTTTGTTTTTCCAGAAAACTTTTATCTATTTCGAAAACATTCAAATCAACAGAATTATCATTTTCAAAAACGCCTCGTTTATCTTGAAGGATTCGATGATAATCGGCGTTTTTTTCTAAACTTTCAAAATATTCACTATCGTTTTCTACTTGTGCCCACAAAGTATCAAATTCGCTCTGAAGGTTTCCTTGATTCACCTGGTTGGCCGAGCCTCCTTCAAAACTAGACGCACCAGCATTGCCACCATAAATAATGTTATGGCCATTAAAGGTTCTAACAGTTTCAATGTTATTAATATCACCCACTATGGTCACTGCGTCGACAGTCGATGATGTTCCAAGCTTATCACCAACGATGAGATTTTTGTTATTCTGGTCAGCCCTATTGACGTTTCCACCAACGAAAATCTTACCTTGGATATCACTATTGATTGTTAAATCGTTTTTAACAATTAAGTTATATGATCCTACATGTGCCGAGGTGTTTACAGTATGTGTTGTTGCACCAAGCTCACATGAAATAAGCCCTAGAATCGCTACTGCGCTAAATAATAATTTGATATGCACCTAATTATACCCTTTAAAAACGATTGTTCATTTTTGCTTATCTTGAAATAAGCAAAAATCAAGCCGATATTTTAGAGTCTTGATTTTGAAGGCTATTTGTTTTGTTGGATGATGCCATTTCAAAAAAGTGTAAAATATCCTGACGCATTGGTCCGCTTCTGGAAGCTGCATATTATCCGGTAGTTAGGGGGTTGATACAATCCACATACAAGCTTTGTTTTTGTTTATGGGTGTAGATGTGCACACTAAGTGGAATACCATCAATCTCATTCCACATATTAGTGTGTTCTGATGATGGGCAAATAGCGGTGCGCAGGTAGGATTTTTGGACATCTTTAGTCATTTCTAATGGCCCAGGAATTTGAATGTAAGCGTTGATCTTTCCTTTGAAATTTCTGGCACCTTTATAACGCCATTCACTTAAAATAAAACTAGGATAAAACGCGGCATTCACTACCTTCAAAGTATTGTCAGTAATATGTTTTTGTGACGTGCTGGAAATTGCACTCTCAGAGGTTGCAGCGTTACTTTGAATACAACTACTTAATAAGCCTCCAATTAACAATATTGGCAGCAGGAAAATGGCTTGACGAATTCTACAGCCTTTGGATTGATTCATATATCACCTCAGATAACTTATCAGTGTTATCGGCCAATATCTGAATCTCTCTAGTTATGATTTTACTCTAATCTAACAAGCGTTTATTGATGTACGGGAAATCCTATCTTAATAATCGACTTTTTTACGTAGTGCTTTGGTTCTTCCTGATTTTACCTTGCTATCTACCCGTTTGATTTGTGAGCTTTTACTAGGTTTAGTCGCACGCCGGGCTTTCTGTAGTTTGCCTGCCTCAACTAAGATTTCAGTTAATCTGTCTAGTCCATCTTGTTTGTTCATTTCTTGGGTGCGATGGCTTTGAGATTTGATAATTAAAATGCCGTCTTGGGTGACACGTTTGTCTTTGCCCGATAGCAGTTTCTGTTTAACGTATTCGGGTATGGCCGCCAAGCGAACATTAAATCTTAGATGAATAGCACTGGATACCTTATTCACATTTTGTCCGCCTGCGCCTTGGGCGCGCATAGCGGTCATTTCAATGGCTGGCATCAGTGACTCGATATTTGGTGTATAACTCATTAACACTGTTTCACTGGTTAAGGTAACACTTTAATGTAAGGTTTAACTGTCACCTGTCGAAATACGCCAGCCAAAGTATAGGGGTCGGTATCAGCCCATTGTTGTGCGTCTGATAGGTTGTCAAATTCTGCAATGATTAGCGATCCCGTAAATCCTGCTTCGCCGGGGTCTTTGCTGTCTATGGCGGGATTTGGACCTGCCACCATTAATCGGCCTTGATCTACTAATATTTGAATACGCTCCAGGTGCGCTGCTCTTGTTTGTTTGCGAATAGGCAGACTGTTTTCAATGTCTTCGCAATATATTGTGTACCACATAAAGATGTCCTGTGAATTGTTTAGATAAACACGGCTACTTGTGAGTAGCCGCTTTCATTTCTGTTACAAAGCTTTGAAGTTTATCAAGCATGATTTCTGGCTGACTCAGGTTTTCCGCAATGATATTTACCGTTGCCGAGCCGGAGATAGCGCCTGCAGCACCTGATTGTATGGCATCTTTGACTTGTGCCGGTGTGGATATGCCAAAGCCCAGTAAAGGAGGTGCGACTTTATATTGTGTGAGTTTATCAATTAGTGCGCTGGCTGGAATGGTTACCGCTGTTTCTGCACCTGTTACTCCGGCTCTGCCTAACAAATAGGTATAACCCTGAGATTTTTCGCCAATTTCAGCGAGGGTGTCATCACTCGCATTAGGTGGTGCAATCAAAATTTGTTTAATACCGGTTTGCTTAGCAACAGCAATAAAACGGTCTGCTTCACGCAGTGGCACATCGGCAATTAAGATTGAATCAACTCCAGCGTTCATCGCGTCTTGATAGAATTTTTCGATGCCGCGTTTTAGTACTAGGTTGCTATAAAGCAATAAGCCAATTGGAATATTAGGATGGGCTGCACGCACTTGGCGGATTATTTCGAAGTTATCATCAGTTTTGATTTTATTCGACAACGCCCGAATACTCGCCTGTTGAATTGTTGGGCCATCGGCAATCGGATCAGAATAGGGGAATCCCAACTCTAGGGCATCTGCACCGCCTGAAATTAAAGCATTGATGATATTCACTGAAGTAGAAATATCAGGGTCGCCAACCATCACAAAAGGAACAAATGCACCTTCATTTTTTTGGTCGAGCTGTTCGAACAACTTAGCATAGCGGTCAATAGAGTTAGCAACAGAATTAGTCATGGTTTTGATCTCCTAAAATGCTATGGACATGGGCTAAGTCTTTATCACCACGTCCAGATAGGTTCACCACTATTATGGTCTCTTCCTCGGCTTCATCGGCCATATTTAAGGCATGGGCAAGGGCATGGGAAGATTCAAGGGCGGGGATAATACCTTCCTTACGGGACAATATTTGAAACGCATTTAGCGCTTCATCATCAGTTACTGATACGTATTCTGCTCTGCCAATATCAGATAAATACGCATGTTGTGGGCCTACCGCTGGATAATCTAAACCAGCAGATACGGAGTATGATTCTTCAATTTGACCATCGTTGTCTTGCATGATGTAACTGTAAGCGCCATGTAATATGCCTTTGGTGCCTTTACCTATAGCGGCGCCGTGTTCGGCGGTGTGCACGCCTTTTCCAGCTGGCTCTACACCAATCAGTTTAACACTTGGTTCGTCAATAAAATCGGCAAACATGCCAATGGCGTTTGACCCTCCGCCAACACAAGCAACGACTGCATCGGGCAAACGTCCTTCTTTTTCAAGGATTTGCGCTTTGGTTTCTTCACCTATCATCCTATGAAACTCTCGGACAATAGTCGGGAAGGGGTGAGGACCCGCAGCTGTACCTAACAGGTAGTGGGCTTTGTCGTAACTTGCAGACCAGTCACGCATGGCTTCGTTCACTGCATCTTTTAAGGTACCTGAACCTGCGTGCACAGGAATAACTTCAGCACCCATCAAACGCATTCTAAATACATTAGGTGCTTGGCGTTCTACATCTTTCGCGCCCATATAAATTCGAGCTTTAAGGCCCATAAGTGCACAGGCTAAAGCCGTGGCCACACCGTGTTGTCCTGCACCAGTTTCGGCAATGACTTCGGTTTTCCCCATACGTTTGGTTAGCAATGCTTGGCCTAAAACCTGATTGGTTTTATGGGCACCACCGTGTAACAAATCTTCACGTTTTAAGTACAATTTTACTTTTGGGTTATTCACTAAGTTACGGGTTAAAGTCATTGCTGTAGGGCGACCAGCATAATCTTTTAGTAGACCCATAAATTCAGCTTGGAAATCGGGATCTTTTTGAGCATCGATAAATGCTTGCTCAAGTTGGTCGAGGGCAGGGATCAGTAACTCGGGTACGTACATACCGCCATAGTCACCAAATTTACTGTCTAAATGATTCATTTATTACTCACTCTTATAAACTGATATCGCTTGTTGCGACTAAATATTTCACTTGCCATCAAAGCAAATTATTACCCCAGAACATAATGTACTCACTTCACTGGGGAACTTAATACTCTCTAAGCTGGCTAAAAGCTTGATTAATTTTCTGTTGCTGCTTAATGCCTGGAGCGCTTTCTACGCCAGAATTTAAGTCCAGCATGGCCACTCGTGCGTGGGCGGCTTGCTTAACATTGTTTGGGTTGATGCCTCCGGCAAGTATAATGTTGGACTTGTCGGATAGTTCATCTAACAATTGCCAGCTGAAAGTTTGGCCTGTACCACCCGATTGATCACCTACTTGGCAATCTAATAAAAAGTAATCAACACTCGTTTCATCTAACCTAGGTAAGGTTTGCGTCACCCCTTTAGCTAACCAAATTTGGCAAGCGCTAGGCAACTGTATACGTAAGTTGTCAATATAAGTTTGGTTTTCATCACCGTGTAACTGCACTGCAACTAAATTTAGTTCTTTGGCGTAATTTGTGACTTGTTCAATAGGCGAATTGACGAACACTCCGACATAATTAAAGGGCACAGCGTAGGTAATTTGTTTGGCTTGCTCTAAGGTCACAAAGCGTTTGGATTTCTGCGCAAAAATCAAACCCGCATAACTGGCAGGACTATCTTTGACTAACTTAGCACCTGATAGACTGGTGGTTCCACAAATCTTGACTGTTCCATAAACTAGTTGTTTTGCTGCAAGGTCAATATCTTTTTCGCTCATCAAAGAACTACCCACCAAAAATCCCTCTACTAGTGGTGCTAATCTAAGTACGTCTTGATGGCTGTAAATACCTGATTCTGAGATGATTACATGGTCATGAATCGCATGTTTTTTGATTAAAGGTACCAAACGTTCTGTGGTGGCTAAGTCAGTACTTAGGTCGCGTAAGTCTCGGTTATTTATGCCAATAATTTTAGCCTGCAATGCACAAGCTCTGAGTACTTCCTGTTCATTACTCACTTCAGTTAACACATCAAGCTGGTAATGTTTGGCCAGTTCAGCTAATTCAACATACTGTTCGTCATTTAACACTGACAACATTAGCAACACTGCATCGGCATGATGGTAACGAGCCAAGTGAATTTGATACGGCTCGACAAAAAAGTCTTTGTTGATTACTGGTTGAGTGACGTGGCTTCGTACATATTCGAGGTATTCAAATTTACCTTGAAAGTATTTCTCATCTGTTAGCACTGAAATACACGCTGCGTACGGAGAGTAAGCTTGGATAATTTCGTCTAAATCAAAATGTTCACGAATTAAACCTTTGGAAGGTGAGGCTTTTTTACATTCTAAAATAAACCCTGCATTAGGCTGCGCCAAAGCGTCGTAAAAACTTCTATCCGATGGTGTTAATCCATCAATAAAATCCGCTAGAGGTAAGTCTATTTTACGTTGTGCAATTTCTAACTTTTTGTCTAAAACAATTTTTTCTAATACGTTGGCCATGTCAGTTAACGTTACCTTTTACTTTCTTGGCTGATAGCAGCCGACTGTTTAATTGTGGCTAATGGTAGTTGTTGCTGCATAGCTTTGATTGCCATTTCTGCCCCTTCCCTATAACTTTGTGCTTTACCGCACAGTTTGAGTAACGCGCCTGAATTCATAGCCACTGCGGCTTGGTGTGCTCCCTTTCCTTTGCCAACTAGGACGTTTTCAATTAGTGTTTTGTTTTCTTCTGGTTCGCCACCTTTAATGGCTTCTAACGGATAGTTTTCAAGTCCAAAATCTGCGGGGCAGACTGTTTCTTGGCTGAGCTCCTTGCCATTTACTTCTACTATTTGAGTGTCACCGTGTAAGGCAAATTCATCTAAGCCACTACCGTGTACAACTAAGGCTTTTTGGTAGCCCAACAACTGTAAGGTTTTTGCAAAAGGCATTAATAATTCAGGCGCATACACGCCAATAATGATATGGCTAGGGCGAGCTGGATTAACTAAAGGCCCTAGTAAATTAAACAAAGTGCGAGTTTTTAAAGTTGTGCGCACTGGCATTGCATGGCGAATGCCAGAGTGATAGTTGGGGGCAAACAAAAAACACAGGTTTGATTCGTCGAGACATTGGAGTGCGGTGTCTGCTGACATGGTTAATTCCAAATCGAATGCCTTAAATAAATCAGCTGAGCCCGATTTACTTGAAACACTGCGATTACCGTGTTTGGCTACTTTTAAGCCACAACTTGCAGCCACTATGGCTGAAGCTGAAGAAATATTAATGGTATTGTGTCCGTCACCACCTGTGCCTACTATGTCGGCAAAATCGTAGTTAGGGCGTGGAAAAATCGCTGCGTTGGCAATTAACGCCGCCGCTGCACCAGCTATTTCTTGCGGTTGTTCACCCTTAATTTTTAACGCTGTCAGTAATGATGATAAAACGATGTCATCCACTTGACCTGTGACTACTTTAGAAAATATCTCAGTCACATCATCTTGCTGTAAATCTTTACCTAGATAGAGTTGTTCTAGAATGTTATGGATCATTGTGCTGGCACCTTATCTTGGGTTAAAAATTCAATACTTTGCATCAATAACTGGCTTCCATGAGAAGTTAAAATCGATTCGGGGTGAAATTGGAAACCTAACATTTGATCTTGTAAATGTGCCACTGCCATAGGTATCTCAGAAAAACGCGCCAATACACTCAATTCTTCCGGCATATTACTGGCCATTAGTGAATGGTACCTAGCTACAGGTAAGGGCTGTGGCATGTTGCTAAACATTTTATCGCCGCAATGTTCAATTAAGGATGACTTACCATGCATGACTTTATCTGCGCGAATAATGTCGCCACCATATGACTCAATAATTGCTTGATGTCCTAGACAAATTCCTAACACCGGAAATTGACCTTTGACTAGATCTAGCAATGCTAACATTGACCCAGCTTGTGACGGATTACCTGGACCAGGGGATAACATCAACATCACCTGCCTTTTTTGCCCGTTTGAGTCTGTCTGCTGCGCTTTATATTGCATCTTTTGTAACACTAATTCAGCTGGCACACTATTGCGATACACAATCAATTCAAGGCCTAAGGTTCTTAGTTCGTCCACTAGGTTGTAAGTAAAGGAATCAAAGTTATCTAACAAAAACACACAAATTGGGTGAGTGGTTTGAGCCGCGGATGAAGTCATTATGCTGCTCCTTGTGCTGGTGATTGAGAACTGGAAATAATGGCACTGATGACCGCTTGCGCTTTACCGCGGGTTTCATCGGCTTCTGATTGTGGATCTGAGTCATAAACCACACCGGCACCCGCTTGAATATAAGCGGTGTTGTTTTTCACAAATGCAGAGCGAATTACAATACAAGTATCCATATCACCTTGGCTGTTTATATAACCAACTGCACCGCCATAACTGCCACGACGTTGTTTTTCTACCTGTCGAATTAAAGTGGCTGCACTGACCTTAGGAGCGCCTACTAAGGTGCCCATATTCATACAGGCTTGGTAAGCATTGAGTGCGTCTAAGTCCTCGCGCAATTGCCCCACTACTCGTGACACTAGATGCATCACATGAGAGTAGCGGTCTACCTTGAGTAAGTCAGTGACATAACGAGTGCCGGGTTTTGACACTTTAGCTACGTCGTTACGTGCTAGATCGACCAACATGATATGTTCAGCGCGTTCTTTCTGATCTTCTTGTAAGTTAAGCTCTAAACGACAATCTAAATCTAAGTCGATGCTACCATCTGCACGTTTACCTCTGGGGCGCGTGCCTGCTATAGGATAAATTTCTACTTGATTACTTTGTTTGGTGTATTTCAATGCTGACTCTGGTGATGCGCCAAACATACAAAAATCGTCGTCTTGTAAGAAAAACATATAAGGACTAGGATTTTGTTGTTTTAAGGCCCGATAAGCATCGTGAGGGTGAGGGCAGGGTAAGCTAAAAGTACGGGATGGTACCACTTGAAAAATGTCACCCGATAAGATGTTTTCTTTCAACTTAATTACATCATCAATGTATTCTTGATCGGATTTGTTAACCTCTAAATCTTGAGCTGTGATGACTGATTTTGTGGTTTCAGTTAAGGGTTTGATTGTGCCTAGTTTATGTTTGACTTGCTCTAAACGCTGACTTACTGAAAAATAATTGTTGGCCACATTTTTACCACTAAACACACTTCCGATGATTTCACTTTGCTGTGTCTGATGATCGATAATTACTAAGGTCTCTGAAAGGTAAAAAACAAAGTCTGGGCAAGTATTGGCGCTGTCTACAACCTCAGGTAACTGTTCAAAACTGGCCAACAAATCATAGGCTAACGCGCCCCCTAAAAACACTGCGTGAGGATGTTGGCGTATAGCGGTGATTTTATTGGTTATCAAGCGTAACGCGTCAAATACGGCAGGTGCTTTTAAACGGCTGTCTTCATCGAGATCGGCATCAGGTGCAGGAAAAGTCAGGGTCACTAGCCCTTTAGATTGGTCATACTTATGGGTTACGCCAACCGGGCAGTATTCATCAAACATCGGTAATACAGCATGACCATTATCTGATAATGCACGGCAAAATACTTGCTGACCATGGCATTCAATCTTGATGGCTGAATCTACCAACAGCAAACTTTTAAGGTTGTCTTTGCTATCTATTTCGGCAGATTCTAACAGCAAATTGTTGCTTCGGCCTTGGCACAAGTATTGATACGCATGTAATGGGTCGGCGACGTAATCTGCCGATACAACTAATGTTTCTACTTTGCCAAACTGCTCTGTTAACTGGGCTAAACTCATTTTTTGATTCTCTAATACAATTTATCTTGAAGAGCAGGCGTAAAAAAGCCCGCATTATACGGGCTTTTTTGAAATTTATTTGCGAATTTAAAATTCAAACACAAACACTCACAGCCCGTTAGTTCAGGATGTGCCACCACCAAATGTTGCGTGTTTGAATATTTTTCATTATTTATATAACTCGTTATCAGTTTAAATCGGTAATTTGGCTGTTATTCACACGGGGATCGGTATAATAGCGCCAAACAACAGTAATTTCGTGTGTATAGAAGAAAACAAATTTAGCTCTATGTCAACACTCAAATTGTTCTTATCCAGAAATAATAATAATTAATAACGAATTAAGAAAAGTATCATTCAATGAAAATCGATCTACATAGCCACACTCATTACTCTGATGGACACCTGTCACCAAAGGAGTTGGTTGATCGTGCGCACAATATGCAAGTTGATGTTTTAGCAATTACCGATCATGACACCATTGATGGTATTCAAACGGCTATGGATTATCAGTCGCAGCAAAAACGCGCCATGCAGATTCT
This sequence comes from Paraglaciecola arctica, assembly GCF_018861065.1. GTDB lineage: Bacteria > Pseudomonadota > Gammaproteobacteria > Enterobacterales > Alteromonadaceae > Paraglaciecola > Paraglaciecola arctica_B. The sequence continues at coordinate 56,634 of NZ_JAHKQO010000045.1, read as the reverse complement.
TTCGGGAGTTGAAATATCAACGTCTTGGCATAACTTCGATATCCATATTTTGGGTCTCAATGTTGATCATACTAACCCACAGTTTTTAGCTCGCTTAGACGATCAAAGCCAAGAGCGTGACAGACGTGCCCAGCAGATGTCGGATAAACTAGCTAAAGTAGGCATTCTAAACGTTTTTGAAGACGCAAAAGAGTTAGCGGGGGTAGGGCAAATAACTCGAGCACATTTTGCAAGAGTACTAGTACATCGCCAAGTCGTAAGAGATTTTGATTCGGTGTTTAAAAAATACTTAGGTAAAGGCAAAAAAGCCCATGTAAAACCTAAGTGGATAAGCATTGAACAGGCCATTACGTGGATCCATGACGCCGGAGGTAAAGCGGTATTAGCGCATCCAGGCCACTATGATATGACAACCAAATGGTTAAAGCGTTTGGTTACTGAGTTTGCTAATGCGGGGGGAGATGGAATGGAGGTGATTCATTCGCACCTTAGCCCAGAGCGCAAAAAAATGTTGGCAGATTTAGCCACGGAGCATAACTTGCAAGCGTCCAGTGGATCTGATTTTCATTATCCTAACCGCTGGACCGAATTGGGCAAAAACCTTACGCTTCCTGAACAACTTGTGCCAATATGGCATGACTGGGCGTTAGTTGATTAATTTATCGTTAGTTAATGTAAATTTGGGTAACCGATAACAATACTCTACGAGCAATACTGCTGTGATAGTAGAATAGGAAACATTTATGAGTCAGTTTTTTTATATCCACCCAGATAACCCACAAGCACGTTTGATTAAACAGGCTTGTGAGCTTATTCACCAAGGTGCTGTGGTGGTGTACCCGACAGATTCGGGTTATTCCATTGGATGTCATATGAATGACAAAGCTGCCTTAGATCAACTTTGCCGCATTCGACAGATTGGTAAAGACCATAATTTCACATTGATGTGTCGTGATATGTCGGAGCTATCGGAATATGCAAGAGTCGACAACACAGCCTTTAGAATGATCAAAAATAATACTCCAGGGCCCTATACCTTTATTCTAAAGGCTACCAAAGAAGTGCCTAAGAGATTACAAAATCCTAAAAGAAGAACGATTGGTATTAGAGTGCCTGACAACAAAATTGCATTGGCACTATTAGAAGAGTTAGGTGAGCCCTTAATGTCGACCACACTCATTTTACCGGGTGCATTGGTGGCAGAGTCTAATCCTGATGACATTCGTGACGAATTAGAAAAACAAGTGGGCTTGATTATTCATGGTGGCTTTTTGGGTGAACAACCTACCACTGTGATTGATATGTCTGAGGGAGAGAATACTATTATCAGAGAAGGCAGTGGCGACACTAGCCCTTTCGTTTAGCTAAATAAGATATGCTCAATGTCTGCAGATAATCGCTCTTTTTCAGCCTCTTCCCTAGCCAGTGAACCTGTTCAACAGCCGCTACCTCTGGCATTTGTTAATGGTGAAGCCTTAGTTGAAAAACCCGAAGATTTGTATATTCCCCCTGATGCACTAGAACTGATTTTAGAAGCATTCGAAGGTCCTTTGGACTTATTATTGTATTTAATTCGTAAGCAAAAATTCGATATTGTTAACTTACCTGTATATCAAGTTACCCAGCAATACATGGAATATGTGGAGTTGATGAAAGACATTAAGCTTGAACTTGCTGGGGAATATTTATTAATGGCGGCGATTTTAGCTGAGGTTAAATCTCGACTATTATTACCTAAAAGGGCGGATGCAGAGGAAGATGAGGATGATCCACGAGCCGAACTTATTCGCCGCTTAAAAGAGTATGAACGCATCAAAAAAGCCGCCCAAGAGCTTGATAATATTCCTAGACAAGAAAGGGATGTTTTTACTGTCACTGTGGATACCGCAGACTCAGTCGAACCACTACGAATTTTACCGGTAGTGAGTTTGCAAGAACTGGTTTTAGGGTTTCAAACTGCGATGAACAGAGCACAAGCATTCGAACATCACCATATAGAAAAAGAAACCTTATCTACTCGCGAACGAATGAGTTTGATTTTAGAGCAAATTTCGTCGCAGCATTTTACCGGCTTTGATGAACTGTTTCATGCAAGCGAAGGCAAGCCCGGAGTAGTCGTTACTTTCTTAGCTATTTTAGAATTGGCCAAAGAAAGTTTAATTGAGTTAGTACAAGCTCAGCCCTATGCCAACATTCACATCAAAATGAGTGGACCGCTAAAGTATACTGAGGCTGAATTAGATGGCTAAGATATCAAGAGTACAGCTTAAACAACTAGTCGAAGCGGCAATCTTTGTGGCTGACCAACCGGTTTCAGCGGAGCAACTGCAACTTACTGTATTGGAAGGTTTGGGTGTTAGTAAAACCTTGCTCAGAGACACGCTAAAGGAGTTGCAGTTAGATTATCAAGCGAGAGGCATACAGCTAGTCGAAGTGGCATCAGGATATCGTTTTCAATCGGTTGACAGTTTAAGTCCGTGGTTGGGTAAACTGTGGCAAGAAAATGCTCCCCGCTACTCAAGGGCGATGTTGGAAACCTTATCATTAGTCGCATACAGACAACCTATAACCCGTGGCGAAATAGAGGATGTGCGGGGTGTGTCGGTAAGTAGTCAAATAATGAAAACCTTGAGTGAAAGAGGCTGGATCAAAATCATAGGCCACAAAGAAGTGCCAGGGCGTCCTTCGTTGTATGCCACAACTAAGGTGTTTCTAGATTATTTTGGGTTAAAGAGCTTAGGCGAATTACCCAGCAGTGAAGATTTTATTGGGTCTGAAGTGTCAGACGAAACAACAAACATTCTTTTAAGCGATGCCACACAAGATGTCGCAACAAAAGGTCAACCAACAGAACCTGTAGCAGGAGAGGCAACCTTGCACACTCCTCCAGATGAACCAGAGCAATTACATTAATGAGTGACAAATTACAAAAAGTACTGGCCAATGCCGGAGTCGGATCGCGCCGCGAGATGGAAAGATGGATAGAAGCCGGACGCATATCTGTTAACGGAAAGTTGGCTACCTTAGGTGACAGGGTCGAGCCAGCAGATAAAATTCGTGTTGACGGCAACCCAATTAGTACCCCAAATGACGCCCCGACTTGTCGAGTGCTGATGTACAACAAACCCGAAGGAGAATTGTGCAGCCGTAAAGATCCCGAAGGCCGACCAACTGTCTTTGATCGCTTGCCGGCGATTAAAAATGGCCGCTGGATAGCAGTAGGTCGTTTGGATATTAATACCAGTGGTTTATTATTATTCACTAATGATGGCGAGCTAGCTAATCGTTTGATGCATCCCAAGCACGAAGTAGAACGCGAATACTCGGTGCGAGTATTTGGCACCGTAGAAGATATGATGCTGAAACGTTTAACAGACGGCGTAAAACTTGAAGACGGCGAAGCTAAATTTAATGAAATAGTCAAGAAACCGGGTGATGAAGAAAGCTTAAACACTTGGTATAACGTCAGTTTGTCTGAGGGACGTAACCGCGAAGTGAGACGATTGTGGGAATCCCAAGGTTTGCAAGTTAGTCGCTTAATTAGGGTGCGTTACGGGGCGCTTGAGTTACAAAAACGTTTACCTCAAGGTGGTTGGATTGAGCTAGGGTTACCTGATTTAAATACACTACGAAAGAGTGTGCAATTACCTGCCGAAACTGAGACTTTGATTAAAATTGACCCAGGTAAATTGGATCATGTAAAGATTAGTCGTATGCGTCGTTCGGTTAAAAAACACAGAGTTAGACAAGCAAATAGTAAAAGAGATTAACAAATGAGCAAACACTTAGTTGTCTAAGTGTTTGCTCTGAATCTTTAGGCCTTTCTGGTTTACCCTAAAAAATTATCGATTACTGTTTCCGTGACATCAGTAATTTGATCACTGTATTCCCCTTCGCAATCAATAAGTTACTCTCAACAATAATTTACAACTAAACACTAAGTTATATTACTTTTTAGGGAGAAAAATGAACTGATACGCTTTATTTGTAATAAAGGTGTCATGAATTAACTGCATACTCCGCGCGGTTCGCCCCAGAGAAACCCTTAGGAGTCTAAGCTTGAAAATTATTCGCCATAACATAAGAAACAAGTTGTTATTACTTCTTTGTTCGTCATTGTTGCTATTGGTTGTTGCGTTTTGTATCGGGTTTTCTTCATTGCGGGCAGTCATCGAAGACTATAGCCATACCATTAAACAAGATGTGCATTACATGACTGAAGTGGGCGAACTGAATGTTCTGTTTAAAACTCAAGTTCAAGAGTGGAAAAACACGCTGATTAGAGGTGAGAACCCTAAACAATTAACTAAATATTGGGGCAGTTTCAATAAACACGCCGAGTTGATTCAAGAAAAGTATCGATACCTACTGTCGGTGATGCCTAAGCAGCAACCAGGGTATCAACACCTTCAGGTTTTTGCCGATGGTTATCCTCCTATGGTGGCAGCTTACCGTAAAGGTTACGATGCATTTATAGCCTCTAATATGGATATCCAATTGGCAGATGCCAGCGTAAAAGGCATTGACCGAGCGCCAACCCAAAATTTAAATCAAGCGGTGATGGCCATGAATAAACAAATAGACACAAAAAAGATCGTTATGGATGAACGTGGCTCCTCTGCCTTCACTATCACTATCATTGTGGTTTTTTTGGCAATTTTACTAACCATGGCCCTGATCACTTGGTTTTTAGATACCCGAATCCTGAAACCTCTGAATCGAGTTAATCGTGTTTCTAAAAATATTGCTCACGGCGATTTTACGGGGGCAATAAGGGCTACGACTTATGATCAAATAGGACAGGTTTCTAGTAATTTTAACTTAATACAAGATGGTTTAAGTCATGCGTTAAGTGGTATTCGAGGGGACGTCAAAACTCTTGGAGGTACCATAGAGGAGCTGATGCTTGCTTTTGGCGACGTGACCCGTGGTTTGGAATTACAGAACGACGAAACCAAAAAACTGAGTACTACTATGCATGAAATGACTCAGTCAAATGATTCGGTCAATGATGCCATTCATCAAGCTAATACTTTTGTATCTGAGTCTAATGAGTTGGCAGACGAAGGGCAGCTAATGTTCGATGAGAATGTCAAAACCAGTCAAGGCATGCTTGAGGCCACACTTTACGCTTCTGATATTATTACCGATCTAAAAAATGACTCCGATAACATTGGCAATGTAGTGAACGTTATTAATGGCATCGCCGATCAAACTAATTTGTTGGCTTTAAATGCCGCTATTGAGGCCGCAAGAGCAGGGGAAACAGGACGTGGTTTTGCAGTAGTCGCGGATGAAGTGCGCACGTTGGCCAACAAGACTCAATTGTCTACGCAACAAATTTCTCAAAATATTGCCAAGTTACAAAGTGAAGCAGACAAGGCAGTGAAGGCCATGAGCCAAGGTAAAGACCAAGCGGAAATTAGTTTAGAGCAAGCAAAACGATCCCAAGAATTTGTGGATAAATTACATGCCGCCTTTAATAAAATCAGTAGTCTTAACGTAACGATAGAAAAAGAAATGCAGGTACAAAAGCAACAAACTGACCAAATTAACCAATTCTTAAACACCCTAGATTTACAAAGTACTCAGTCGCGTCAACAAACACAAATCATGCAGCAAGCATCCAACGTATTGACTAACATATACGGCAGCATTGCATCATCTATCAAGGGGTTTAGACTTAAGCAAATATGAGGTTTGTCAGCCTCAACGATGTTAAAGTATTGCGATAGTCTCTTGGCAATCAATAATGCAACTTATAAAAACCGCTTTTCATCCCAACGTGTGTGCAGAGGATATTTTACCTTCAAGTAGCCTACAACTGATTAAGCGTCATGCTGCGCGAGCCATTGTGATCAAGGGTGATGACATTTTACTGTTATATACGCGTCGGTATCACGATTACAGTCTCCCTGGAGGAGGAATTGATAAGGGAGAGGACGCCGTGTCGGGCTTAATTCGTGAACTTCGCGAAGAAACGGGGGCGAAGGGCGTGCGAAATATTAAGCCTTTTGCACGTTATGTTGAGTACCGCCCTTGGCATAAAGATGATGCAGGTATTATTGAAATGATTTCCCATTGCTATCTATGCGATATTGATGCCGACTTAGGCGACACTGCCTTTGAATTACATGAAGTAAATAATGGAATGCGTCCCGAGTGGATAAACATTTATGAGGCGATTGCCCATAACGAAAATGTCATTTTGCATAGCGACAAAAAAGGTCTGTCGATTGAGCGGGAAACCTTTTTATTAAAATACATAGTCGAAAATATTTTGAAAGTAAATGCACCAGTAGATGTGATTTAAATGCCATTAATGAACGTTCTATTCACTTAACTATACAGCGAATATCAGCGAGTAATTTTAGGTTGCGTTTTTAGCTGCAGTGACGCGAAACCTAGGTCCAGTTTATTTTAGACACAGGTTTCACGATTTCTAAAGTGGATTATTGTTGGGCGTCGTAGCGGCGTTCTACCTTAGATAATAACGCCGGATTTTCAATTTCTAAAATCACCACTTGACGTAAAATGATTCTACCTTTGACATCGGATGATGCGTCTATAGTGAGGGTAGGGGGACTATGTTCACGAGATTTTTCACTCCACCAACCTTGGTTTTCTTGAGATTCAAATTCTATATCGCCTGTTACAACTGATGCGTCTCTTAGGGTGATACTACCGTTTTGGGTTTTGATGTCATCGCTAACAAAAGTCTGGGTTAGGTGTATGTCTCCGTTTACAGTAGCAATGTCTTTACCCACCATAGAGCCTGTACCTAAGGTGATATTGCCATTAACCGTACTAACATCATGTTTCACAGATAAATAGGATTGTGCCTTAATGTCGCCATTAACAGTTGATAATTCATAGACTTGGACGTTATCAGCAATCTCTATATTGCCATTTACCGCGTCCACATCACGAGCGCTTGCGTTATCTTCAAAAGTAATATTGCCATTAACTGAAGAAACGTTACCTACACTTTGGTTTTCGGCAACGTCTACACCACCAAATACACTGCTGTATTCGTTATCATCGCTGTGATTTTCATCGTGGCCACCTACATGGATAATGCAGCCAGAGGTGCTTAGGGTTAAAGCTGCAAGCAAGGCTGCGGTTGTTAGTTTAGAAAATCTCATAATTGCCCTTAGTGTGTAGTGAATTATTTTTTTGTTGTGTCGTTACTTTTTACAGGTACAGCAGAATGTGTGCCAAATAGGTAAGTACATGATAAATATACGTACTTTTGTTTTTATTAATAGTTAGTCGCTGATAGATCACTCAAAGTTGGTTAATTTAGCAAATAATTGGTTAATTAGATTGATTGCACTTCAGTGCATTTATTTAGTTTCCCGTAAATGTGCAGATATTGTTGCTGTGGCTAAGGACAACAAAGTTTGGATTAATCACAAAGGTACTTGTATTTGTGTATCACTTAGGCCATCTTGTTTAGCTTGCTAAAATTCACTCCTTAGGAACTCGAGACACGTAAATGCTTACAACAGAACAAAAAAAATCTTATCAACAAAATGGCTATTTGGTCCTTGAAGAGTGCTTTTCTGCCGAGCAGATGGGCGTATTAAAAAACTCGGCTAACAACATAGTGGCTGAGTTCGATCCTAATTCAACTCGCACTGTATTTTCGACTGAAGATCAAACCAAAACGCGGGATGACTATTTTTTATCCTCAGGGGACAAAGTACGTTGCTTTTTTGAAGAAGATGCCTTTGATGATAAAGGCCAACTTAAACAAGACAAGTCTTTGAGTATTAATAAGATTGGTCATGCCTTGCATCAACTAGTGCCAGAATTTAAGGGTTTTAGTCATAACGATAAAATTCGCGATATCGCATTAGATTTGGGTTTAGCTAAACCACAAATTCACCAATCTATGTACATATTCAAACAACCCAAAATTGGCGGTGTGATACGTTGGCATCAAGACGCCAGTTACTTTTTAACTACACCTATCTCTGTGGTGACTTTTTGGTTGGCCGTAGAAGATGCCACTCTTGAAAATGGTTGTTTACAGGTAGGAAAAGGCTGTGCAGAAATGCCTTTAAAAGAGCAATTTAAACGTTTTGAAGACGACACCACAGAATTAACGCAATTACATGATTTTCCTTGGCCAGATGACGATACGGCTCTTCCTTTAGAGGTAAAGGCTGGTACTTTAGTGGTGTTTAACGGTTTGCTGCCGCACTTTAGTGCCCCTAATGTATCCGACAAATCACGCCACGCTTTTACACTACATATTACTTGTGGCAATACTCTATATGCGCAGGAAAACTGGTTGCAAGCGCCGCCAAGCAAGTTGTAGACGTTATTAGAGTGAAATTGTTTTACCACTGGCCGCTGACTTAAACGCGGCCTCAACCACATGTATGTCTCGCAACCCTTCTTCGCCAGGCACTAAGATTGGTCCTTTGTTTAAAACGGCTAGCGCGTCATGGTCCATTTGTATCGCTTGTTGAAGGCCGTTAATAGCAGGGAAACGTTTGCCGTCACTTGTTATGCCTGTGACTCCGTTATATTGCGACATGGGATCCAACTGGTACCAACCTTTTTCGCAATCGATTTTTATCTGGTTGAAGCCTTTCACAACACTGGTGGCACATTCTGCGATTAATCCTTTCGGAAACTCCAGAGTAAAATAGGTGGTTTCGTCGACTTCTTTGAATATATGTGGATGAGACTTGTCATGTTTGGCTGTAATTGCAATGGGTTCAAGTCCCGTTAGAAACCTTGCTCCATTGAGTGGATAGACGCCCATGTCATACATGGCTCCACCACCCATTGCTTTTTTCATGCGCCAATTGTCTGCAGCCATACCGTTACCTGCGTAACCTGCTTGGCTAACGATATTTTGTATTTTTCCATAAGGCTGAGAATGCTTAAATTCCATTAACTTTCGAGTGTTTGGTTCATGTTGCATCCGATAACCCACAGTGAGTTGTACTTTATTTTTGTTGCAAACATCGATAATTTGTTGGCATTGGTTTGTGTTCATCGCCATGGGTTTTTCACACCAAACATGTTTGCCTGCATTGGCAGCTATTTCACAATATTTGAGGTGTAATGAGGTAGGAACAACCACGTAAACAACGTCAATATCAGGGTTGTTGGCGATTTCATGCATGTTATCGTAGGAATACACGTTTTTGTCTGGTATCTGATAACGATGCTGCCATTGGGGGATTTTGCTTGGCGTGCCAGTAACTATGCCCCGTAATTCACAGTGCTGAGTGAGCTCTAACGCTGGAGCTAATAAACCTTTGCTGTAGTTTCCTAGCCCTACTAGCGCTACACCAATCTTGCTGTTGTTTTGGCCTTGAGTATTAAAAGCCCAACTAGTGGATAAACTCGAAGCGATACCCGCACCGGCAATCTGAAGAAAGTGCCTTCTCGATAATTTAGAGGATAATTTGGACATAGTGACACCTTTAGTTTGCGGTTTTCACTTTAGGCATATGAAATATCCTTATGCCCTATGTTTTGTTTCAGGTATCAGTGTTATTTAATGTAGTATTTGAGTCAAATGTTATAACCCTGCAATTTTAAGTCAGTTGAGTAGAAGGCCAGTGTTTCAATTAGAAAAATTTAGTTTAAAAGACCAAGTGTCGAAGCAAGAGTGGCAAACTCGAGTCGATTTAGCGGCGTGTTACCGTTTGGTTGCAGCGCACGGTTGGGGGGATTTAATTTACACTCATATTTCGGCGCGTGTCCCAGGTACGGATTATTATTTGGTGAACGCCTTTGGATTAACCTTCGAGGAAGTCACCGCGTCTAACTTAGTTAAAGTAGACTTAGAGGGTAACGTGTTAGATGGCTCCCCTTACCACATTAATCCGGCTGGTTTTACGATTCACAGTGCAATTCATGCGGTGCGTCATGACGCCCAGTGTGTTATTCATTTACACACCAAAGCCACTATAAGTGTAGCCACTATTCAAGGGGGACTGAAGCCTTGGAGTCAATACGCAATGTTTTCGTTGTCGTCATTGAGTTATCACGGTTACGAAGGCTTAGCTGTTAACGATGACGAAAAAGCGCGATTGCAAAGTGACCTTGGTCAAAACAATCACATGTTATTACACAACCACGGCGGCCTAACTTTAGGTCCAAGTGTCGGTGATGCCTTTATGCGTTTTTACGACTTACAGCGTGCCTGCGAAATTCAAATGGAATTGTTACAAAGTGGCCAACCAATAATTGAAATTGAACAAGCTATAGTGGATGGCATATATCAGCAAGCCAACATAGTGCATAGTGGCGAAACTGGTGGACAAAAAGCTTGGCCTGCCATGCTTAGAAAAGCTTATAAACTGGATCCCAGTTTTTGTGAATAAAGGTTAGATTAAGGTTGTTTTCTTTTGTGGGTTGAGGGATTAGCAGACATTGAGTAAATAGATTAAAAAGGTCTGCTAATCCGACAAATCGGTTATAAGCACTAGGGATTTTATTAGAGTATTTGGCTACCAAAGCCCATCTTTAGGAACATCTTTTATTCGTCGGCCATATGCCACTAACTGCGGTTGGTGAACCACTCACTTAACGATCACAAATAGCAGAAATCAGACGGTGAGGATTTTTAAGATACTACACCTCGCTGACGGCGCAGATATTGAAGATATTACACGTCATTCCCTCGGAGGAGGGAACCCACTAACATTAACCGTGCAGCCAATTTAAATCGTTTAAATACAGTATGAAATGAGTGTATTTTAATCAATTTTATCTTTGGAAAAAAGACTTTATTGCCATCTACAGATGTTGTTGGAGGTTCCTTCCTCCGAAGGAATGACGAGGATAAACGAGTGGATGTCACCTTCTGCTTTCTCAGTATACGTTTAAATTCATTACCATCGGTATATGAATTTACAAAGTCACCCATTATAAATAGTTAGACCAAACGCGGCTCAGATATCCATTTTTATTATGGCTGTCTTCGTAAAGTGGTCCGTCTTCGTAAAGTGGTCCTACAGTGTTTTAAGTATCGCTTTTTTATGCACTTTAATAGAGCGCAAAGTTGGCTTTTGGTATGTGCTTCTTATTTGGTTTTTTGCTGGATCGTTAGGAACATTTTTTACCACGCAATTTGGTGCAGCTCCATGGAATACGGGTACAGGAGCTTCACAAGCTGCACTCGGCTTTTCTGGTTTTGGGTTATTGCTGTACCTCTTCAGGTTCAAACGAAACTATTTACTCTTAATTTGTTTACTGTTTGCTATCATTCCTGCAATGTACCTTGATTTCAAAACTGCGGGATACCCAAAATTAGGACACGCGTTAAGTTTTGTAGCTGGTATTTCATTGGCAGTATATTTTCTCTTCGGCCAACCAAGCAGAGTTCAGAGTATTGAAAGAAGTTAACAAACAATTTATGTTACTCGCTGCCGCTCGCTGGGACACAAACACGTACGCGGCTTCGCCATTATTGCACACGTGTTTGCGGCCCTTAGTAATCTAGAAACCAATGTCGAAAATGGCAAAAACCACTCCTTCGAATAAACCTGTAATTATACTGATAGCATCCATTTTATATTTTCTTGTCATTGATCCGGCAGCGACTATGCGGCACCATCAACTTTAATAAAATCTGCATTCGTCAGTTAAAAATCATCTAGTTGTACAAAAAATTGAACGACAAACGTGTTGCCCAACGACTAACGCTACATTAAACCAATTTAAAATAAGTAACAGGATCACCAAACATGAAAATTACCCGTGTTGAAATATTCGACATTCATTGTCCAAAACGGCCACCTTGGAACCCAGTATTTGTGCGTATTCACACAGATGAGGGCATTTCTGGTGTGGGTGAAGCAGGGCTTGCCTATGACTTAGGTCACAGTGCCGCTGCGCATATGGTCAAAGAAATTGCCGAAGCCATGTTGATTGGTTTTGACCCAATGAATACCGAATTGTTATGGTCGCGTATGTTACGGGAAAGTTTTTGGGGGTTAGGCGGCGGTCCAGTGTTATACGCGGCAATGAGCGCCATAGATACTGCGTTGTGGGATATAAAAGGTAAAACTTTTGGTGTGCCGGTGTACCAGTTATTAGGTGGTAAAACTAACGGTAAATTAAGAACTTATGCTAGCCAGTTACAATTTGATTGGGATAAAGAGTGTACTAAGTTGACCCAACCAGAGCAGTACGCAGAAGCCGCACTTAAAGCTGTAGCTGAAGGTTATGATGCGGTTAAGGTTGATCCAATAGTATACGACGCAGAGGGAAATTCCTCTTTTGATCGCACTAGGTTATTTACTAAACCACAAATGCGCTTATTTGGAGACAGATTACGGGCTATTCGTAGCGCAGTTGGTGAAGATGTAGATATTATATTTGAATCACATTCGTTAATGGGCGCAGCTTCAGCGATTCAGATGGGTGAAATAATTGAAGAAGTAGGCTGCATGATGTACGAAGAGCCAGTGAATTATTTAAATTCAGCGGTGCATAAAAAAGTCGCGGAAAATGTACGCGTACCTATTGCAGGTGGTGAACGCCTTTATCATCGTTGGGATGTGCGCCCTTACTTTGAAGATCAGAGTATTGATGTTTTACAACCAGACGTAGGTTTATGCGGCGGCTTTACTGAAACCAAAAAAGTCTGTGATTATGCCGATGTATATGACATCCGAATACAGGCTCATGTGTGCGGCGGGCCTGTCGCCACTGCAGCCAGTTTGCACTTAGAAACCGCTATCCCGAATTTTCTAATTCATGAGCATCATACCTATGCGATAAAAGAGTGGAATAGAGAATTATGTATGCAAGATCCTCAACCCGTTAACGGTTTTTTTGAAGTCTCGGAAGAGCCTGGTATTGGTATAGAATTGAATGACGAAATCGTTTACCGCTCACCTAATATGGAGGTGAAGTAGTTTCTACATGAATTAGCGTTTTAGATAGAAACGCTAATAAATAAAAAGGCCGTTGATGTTTTACATCAACGGCCTTTTCTATTTTTCAAACACACTAAGCAGCGTCAGCGTGTGTTGCTTCTTTCTCGTTCACTAACTCTAGATTTTCATCTAATAAATCCATATCAAAAGTAAACTCGTCAACACGGATAGCCAATTTACGTTTATCGTTGTATTCGATAACTAGCGCGACTTCTTGCGCGGTTAATTCACCGGCTTGTTGTAATTTAGCCACAGCATTTTCAAAAGAAACGTAAGGTACCACTGGGGTTTTACGCAATGCCTTTTGAATTTTCTTAAGCTGTGGCATCACAGCATGTTTCGCTTTGAATGCTTGCTCATTTATGTCGTTGCCGTCCCCAGGGATGACTTTCACTAAATGTGTTAACTGAGCTTTGATGCTGGTGTCTTGCATAGATGCTTCAGATAAGGTGCGTTTTAAATCGTCAGAAATGCCTTTCACCGCAGTGGTATAAGTATTGGTTAATACCCGCATTAAGCCTCGTACCGCTGTGTTAGGGAAATTCCCAATAAATTCGTTTAGCGCGGTTTCGCCTTTATTTAAACACCACTGAATAGCGTACTCGAAGTAAGGTAAGGCTTCGTTACGGCTTTCAACACGTTGCTCGTAAAAACGCACCACGGCCATAGCGGCATACATGTAGCTCATAACGTCACCTAGGCGTGCTGATAACATTTCCGCTTTCTTCAAGTCGCCACCTAACACTAATAATGATAAATCAGCCATTGGCGCAAGTTTCGCAGCAAGGGCGTTCATACGCTTTTCGTATTTACGGACCTCTGGTAACGCTGATTCGGCGCCACGTGTCAAAGGTAAGTAACTCTTAGACAAACTGCGGAACGCATTTTTCACGCTAAAAGCAACGGTTTTACCTAACACTTTATTGAATCGAGAGTCAGCGTCTTTTTCGCCGCTATGGATTAAATCTACCATTTCTTTTAAATGAGGATGACAACGCATAGTGCCTTGACCAAAAATCATCAAACTACGGGTGAGAATATTGGCGCCTTCTACAGTAATAGCGATAGGTAAGGAAACATAAGCACTGGCTAAGGTGTTTTGTGGTCCTCTTTGTATTGCTTTACCCGCTTGAATATCCATGGCTGTATTCACCACATCACGACCTAGTTCAGTCATATGATATTTAGCCATTGCTGTTACTACGCCTGGTTTGAGACCAAGATTAAGACCTTCGGTGGTTAATACACGCATGGCTTCTAGAATGAAGGTTTTACCCGCAATATCAGCCATTTCTTCTTGAATACCTTCAAAGCGACCAATAGGTACACCAAACTGTTCACGTACAAATGAATATTCAGCGGTAGACTTAAATGAGGTTTGTGCAGACGCCACACCCATAGCTGGCAATGAAATACCACGGCCTGCACCTAAACAAGCCACCAACATTTGCCAACCACGACCGATATTGTCTTGGCCTCCGATAATGAAGTCCATTGGAATAAATACATCCTGACCACGTGTAGTACCGTTATAAAACTTAACACCCATAGGATCATGACGATTACCCAGTTCAACACCTGGGTGCGACTTAGGAATAAGCGCACAGGTAATTCCGAGTTCTACTTGGTCACCTAATAAGCCGTCTAGGTCGAATACTTTAAAGGCCAAACCTAAAACTGTAGCGATAGGGGCTAGGGTGATATAACGCTTATCCCATGAAACTTTGAGGCCGATTACTTCTTTACCTTCCCAGATGTCTTTTGTGACTATGGCTGCATCTGGAATAGCGCCGGCATCTGAACCCGCTTCAGGGCTAGTTAAAGCGAAGCATGGAATATCTTTGCCTACTGCTAGGCGAGGTAAATAGTGATTTTGCTGCTCGGCAGTACCGTAGTGCATTAACAACTCACCCGGCCCCAATGAATTAGGTACCATTACTGTTACAGCTAAGGCACCACTTTTGGCGGCTAGTGTTGCTACTATGGTGGAGTTGGCATAAGGAGTAAATTCTAAACCGCCAAACTTTTTAGGAATGATTAACGCAAAAAATTTGTTAACAGACAAGAAATCCAAAATATCTTGTGGAAGATGTTTGGCTGTTTGTAAATCAAAGTCATCCACCATTGCCAGTACTTGTGCTACTGGACCGTCCAAAAACGCTTGTTCTTCTGAACTAAGTTTAGCGCTAGGTACATTACGTAAAGCATGCATGTCAGGTTTACCCTGATAAATAGAGGACTCTAACCATACATCGCCAGCTTCTAAGGCTTCTTGCTCAGTAATTGAAATAGGGGGTAATACTTTTTTAAGACTTGTTCTAATACTCATTTTTAGCTCATCCGCTCATCTGACCAGTTGGTGTTTATAATACTGATTTTCACAAAAAGATCAAAATTCTTTGGTATGTTGCCGCATTGATTGTTACGTAAATGTATTCGTTTACGGAATAAAAACCAGATTTATCAATGGTATAGTTAGTAATCTCAATTATTAGTTAAAACCTAATAATTTTTAAAAATAGTTGAAAAGAATTCGTTTTGAGGTGGTTGAAAAGTAATCTTTATAAGGCCGATATGCGTAATTAGGCATTGAGTTTATGGCTAACATGCTATCCTCACAGTGGTGAATTTTGTGTGCAATAACCATAAAAGCTGTAGATTATTAAATTGGAAAAATGAGGTTGGATGAATAAGTGAAAAACACTTGGCTAGACTTTGCGATTAACCGACCAAAAACGGTTCTTATTATTGGATTTTTGCTTATTTTCGCCACTGCCTTTGGTGCCAAAAATTTGTATTTTCGTGGTGACTATAAAGTGTTCTTTGAAGAGTCCAATCCGCAAAGAATGGCCTTCGAGCAGATGCAAAACACTTTTAGCAAAAATGACGGTGCTAGCATTATTATTGCCCCTAAATCAGGGGATGTTTTCAATTTGCAAACCTTATCTTTGGTCCATGAAATGACCAAAGAAGCGGAACAAACTCCTTTGTCTATTCGCGTGGATTCGTTAACCAACTTCCAGCATACCTGGGCTGAAGACGACGACATGATAGTGGAGGATTTAGTATACGACTTGGCGGATCTTGATGAACAAAAGTTTGCTGATGTTCGGAATATAGCGTTAAGTGAGCCGAATTTAGTCAATCGTATTGTTTCACCTAATGGCGATGTCACGGTAATTAACGTGTCAGTTAACCTTCCTGATGGGGACCAAACCGCGGATGTTAATTTGGTCACCCAGTCAGTTAAAGCGTTAACTGATGAGTTCAAAGTTAAATATCCAGAACATGATTTTTATCATACTGGCGTAGTATTGATGAATTACTCTTTCGCAACATTTGCTGAGCGAGATTTTGTCACTATTGTTCCTCTGATGTTTTTGACTGTTATTATCATCATGTGGTTATTGTTAAAAACAGCGGTTGGGACGTTTTCTACTATTGTGGTAATCGCGACCAGCATAGCCGCAACTATGGGAGTCGCTGGTTGGTTTGGCATGTTTATGAGCACTGCTACTGTGAATGTACCTACTATGGTTATGACACTTGCTGTTGCTGACTGTATTCATGTGATTTCGACTATGTTGTACGAAATGCGCCAAGGTAAAGATAAAAAACAAGCGTTGCTCTACAGTATTTCACTTAACAAAATGCCTATTTTCATTACCAGCGCTACAACCGGAGTTGGCTTCTTAACCCTCAACTTTTCAGCTGTGCCAATTTTGGCAGATTTGGGTAATTTAACTGCATTAGGAGTTATATTTGCCTGTATCTTTTCGCTAACGATATTGCCAGCGTTAGTGATGGTTCTCCCTATAAAAGCTCCACCTATACAGCTCTCCAACACTCAGTTGAGTTTTACCGAGAAGTTTGGTGAATGGGTGATCACGCACTATAAGAGAATTTTACCTTATACGTTATTGGTTACGGTAATCGCGATTGGTTTCTCATTCAAAAACCACTTAAATGATGTGCCAACCGCTTATTTTGATAAAAGCACAGAATTTAGACAGTCCACCGATTTTCAACAACAACACCTCAGCGGTATGACTAATTTGGATTTCACGGTATTTACTGGTGAAGATTCTGGTATTAACAAACCACAAACGCTGCAGCGCATAGAAGCGTTCAGCCAATGGCTTAGAGCACAACCTGAAATTGACCACGTTTCAACTATTACTGATACCTTTAAACGTCTGAACAAAAATATGCATGCTGATGATGCTAAGTATTATCGGATTCCAGACGATAGAGAACTGGCAGCGCAATATTTACTGTTGTACGAAATGTCGCTGCCATACGGTTTGGATTTGACAAACCAACTCGACATGAACAAATCGGCAACCCGTGTTATGACTATGGTCAAAAATGTGGGTAGTAAAGAACTCACCGCCCTTGAAAGCAAAGCGCAACAATGGTTTAAAACAAATGCGCCTGATTTAAAATTGACCGCGGCAAGCCCTGGTTTAATGTTTGCTCACATAGGTGAGGCGAACATGGCGAGCATGTTAGAAGGAACAGTGGTGGCATTGGTGCTGATATCTGGCCTTTTGGTCTTTGCTCTTAGATCTTTTAAGATGGGTGTAATAAGCCTGTTGCCTAACTTATTACCTGCTGGTATTGGTTTTGGAATTTGGGGGATTTATTCTGGCGAAGTCAATCTCGGGCTTTCTATCGTACTTAGCATGACATTAGGGATTATTGTCGATGATACTGTGCATTTTCTGAGTAAATACCGTCATGCTCGAGTAAACGGTAAAGACGCAGAACAAAGTGTACGATATGCCTTTGCAAGTGTAGGCAGGGCGTTATGGATAACTACTTTAGTGTTAGCGACTGGATTTTCCATTCTGATGCTGTCACCATTTGCGTTAAATTCAGAAATGGGCATGTTAACCAGTATTATTATTGTGGTTGCCTTGGCGGTCGATTTCTTGTTTTTACCGCCATTTTTAATGACCTTTGATAGAAAAAATATCTCCAGGAGTTGACCCATGAATAAAAATCTTCTTTCTTCCTCTACAATATTTACATTAGTTTTCGCACTTTTAACCTATTCTGTGAGTAGTTATGCCCAGTCTCCGCAAGAAAAGGGCTTAGAAATAGCAAAAGAACGTAAATTAAGAGATCAGGGCTGGGGAGACAGTACCGGTAATATGAGTATGATTTTACGCAATGCTCAAGGAGATGAAGTTGAGCGTAAAATGCGCTTGAAATCTTTAGAGTTAGTCGATGATGGTGACAAAGGTATGACTATCTTTGACCAGCCATTAGATGTAAAAGGCACAGTATTCTTAAATTTCACTCATGCCAGCGAACCAGACGACCAATGGATGTATTTACCTAAATTAAGCAAAGTAAAACGCATACGCTCTCGAAATAAATCAGGTCCGTTTATGGGAAGTGAGTTTGCCTTTGAAGACATGAGTTCTTTTGAGATTGAAAAATATGAATTTAAATATCTAAGGGATGAGACTTATGAGGGACAAGCGAGTTTTGTGTTAGAGCAAGTGCCTACAGACAAAAACTCTGGTTATTCAAAACAAATCGTTTGGGTCGACAAAGAACACTACAGAGCCTTAAAAATTGAATTTTACGACCGCAAAGGAAGTTTACTTAAAGAGCTTGTTAATCTAGATTTTGCTTTGTATTTAGACAAATATTGGCGTCCCATGCGAGTTGAAATGTTTAATGAACAAAATGGTAAAAGTACCGAACTTATTACCCACGAATTGAATTTTGATACAGGTTTAACCGACAACGATTTCAATAAGGGGACTTTGAAGAATGTTCGATAATAAACACTATGATATTGAAAATGGCTAATGAAAATTTTTAAAGGATCCACATTGAAGAGATTGCTCCCAGTTATTGCACTTTTGCCAACGTGTGTGTTCGCTGATATTGAATACACAGGCAACGCGGCTGTCGAACAGCGCTACTTTTTCCAAGATGCACTTTACTCTCAGCATGAAAGAGCAAATTTGTCAGTATATTTTGCTCCCCAGGCCTATACCTCATTTAACGATGGTAATGACAGCATAGTGTTTAAAGGTTTTTACCGGGTTGATCAGCAGGATGAAGAACGAACCCACGGTGATATTCGTGAATTTAAATGGACACATAGTGGTGACGAATGGGAAGTCCAGGCGGGAATAGGCAAGGTATTTTGGGGCCAAGCTGAATCATTGCATTTAGTAGATATAATTAATCAAACCGATGCCATAGAAGCCATTGATGGCGAAGACAAATTAGGTCAACCCATGGCAACCTTTTCTCTATTTAAAGATTGGGGAAATACCACAGTTTTTGTATTGCCTTATTTCAGAGAACGTACGTTTTCAGGCGAAGACGGCAGATTCAGGGCTGCTTTGCCAGTAGATACTGACAACCCCATTTTTGAATCACCAGACGAAGAAAAAAACCTCGATTGGGCTTTGAGGTGGCAACATACTTTGGGCGATTGGGAAGTAGGTTTGTCTTACTTTGATGGTACCTCAAGGGAGCCTGATTTCGTGCTAAACAATGAAACCTCAGAGCCAAGCTTGCGCCCGTTTTATCCGCAATTACAACAAGCTGGTATAGATGTATTAGCCTTGTTGGGTGACTGGATAGTTAAATTTGAAGGTATTCAACGTAAAGTATTAGATCAAGACTATACCGCCTTTGTTGGGGGCTTTGAGTATTCGTTTATTGGCTTGTTTGATAGTGTTTATGATATTAATTGGTTAATGGAATACCAATATGATGGTCGAGAAGATATCACTAATGTTATTTCACAAAATGATTTGATGCTTGGCACTCGACTCGTGTTTAACGATATTGACGGCACTCAAATTTTAGCTGGCGTGGTGCAAGACCTAGATTATTCAAATGTCAGGTCGGGCTTTATCGAAGCGTCGAGTAGGATTAATGATCACTGGAAGTGGCGTGTCGACGCCTGGATGTTTTCTAGTGATGAACCTGCTGAACCCAGTTTTATGTTACGCCGAGATGATTATGTTCAATTAAGCTTAGAGTATTACTTTTAGGATAGTGTTCTTTGCTCAATCATCTTGCCAACGCGCTTTTATCTCTAATATCGCTGGAAGTTGTTGTTGGAATAAATCGACTAGTTCAGGATCAAAATGTAGCCCTTTTTGCTCCTGAATGAATCCCATAGTTTTTTCAATCGACCATGCTTCTTTATAGGGGCGTTTACTCGTTAAGGCATCAAACACGTCTGCTAGGGCGACAATTCTTCCTTCAATTGGGATGTTGTTACCTTTCAATTGTTTAGGGTAGCCAGAGCCATCCCATTTTTCATGATGAGTCATGGCGACCAATTTGGCTAATTCGATTAAATCAGAGTCGGATTCGCCAAGTATTTCAGCGCCAATTTCCGGATGTTTCTTCATTATCGAAAATTCTTCGTCAGTTAATTTTCCGGGTTTTAACATAATGCTATCCGGAATGCCGATTTTTCCAATATCATGCATAGGTGCAGCGTGTAATAGGTTGTCGGCGTCTGCTTCGGTAAAACCATAGGCGAGGGCAATGACTTTGGAAAAGTGACTCATGCGCATTACATGCATACCAGTTTCGTTATCTTTGTATTCAGAGGCTCGTCCTAAGCGCTGTATTACTTGTAATCGTGTGCGTCTTAGTTCTTCAGCATCAACTAGAGATAGATGCGTTTGTACCCTAGCTTTTACTACGGCTGGTGATATTGGTTTGGTAATATAATCAACTGCGCCAACACTAAAACCTTTGGTTTCATCTGTACTATCGCTCAATGCAGAAACAAAAATCACAGGTATGGCTCTTGTTAACGCTTGGCTTTTTAGTGTTTCGCAGACTTGGTAACCTGTCATTTCAGGCATCATAACATCGAGCAATACTAAATCTGGTTGTTCGCTATCTACTAGCCTTAAGGCTTCTTTACCACTTTTAGCAAAAGTTAGACGATACTTATCGTTTAAGGTTTGATTCAACACCCTTAGGTTTGCGGGCTCGTCATCTACAATTAATATTTTGGGGCGACTATCTATCATTTTGCACTACTCGTAAATTTACTGTTATTGACTATCCGCGTTTGTCAAATGGGTTCTGAGGTCTTGAAGCATTGTTAAAGCTTGTTCAAATTCAAAGTTATTAAATGCCGAAATAATTGCATGAATTTGTTGGTTACCCACTAAATCTATTGTAGCCAAGGTGTCTAACAATTCATCATCAAACTTATTATGAGAAGCGTGTTGCTCTAAGGTTTCCAGCATTTGCAGTAATATCTGTTTGGTTATCTTAGTGTCTGGGGGATTCTTTTTCTCTGCTACTTGTGTCGCTGAGTTCGATAAAGACGCCGCCACGATAGTCAATTCTTGTTTTATTTTTTGTATCGTTATTTCGCATTCGTGACTGTTTTGTTGGCTGCAGTTTCGTTCCAAAGTAGTGAATAGTTCATGTAAAATTGGCAGCGCTAAATTGCCAGACAAACCTTTTAGCCCATGGGCTTTTTGCGCAATATTAGGCCAATCACTTTCTATTAGGAAACCGTGTAACTTTTCGATATCAACTGTCGATGTTTGCATGAAGAGGTTTAATTCATTGTAATGTGTGGTTTTTGAACCCCATAGCGCAATACCGGTATCGGTGTCTATGCTGATATTAACCGTTGCTGTAGGTTTAACCTCAGAATTTTCATGGTTGTTTAAGTTAAGTACTCTGGCTATTTCATGTCTTAACTGCGCGATGTTCACTGGTTTATTAGCAAACCCTTCCATACCCGCTAGTTCGGCCGATAATTTATCTTCCTCTAACACACTGGCAGTAAGGGCAATGATTGGCAAGCGTACTGCCGAGGTTTCTTGTTCAAATTTTCTGCGGGCTTTGGCGGCACTTAGACCGTCAAGCACTGGCATTTGGATGTCCATAAGCACAATGTCATAACGCTCAGATTTCATTCTTTCCAAGGCTTGTTCGCCATCACGGGCCGTGCAAATAGTGTGACCATCACGCTTTAGAATAATACTTAGAAGTTCGATATTTTGCTCAATATCATCAACTACTAGCACTGTTAGTGGCGGCAATGGGGTTTGTTGCGGAACCAGTTCTGGTTGCTTTTCTACATCAGTAATCCTTTTTAATGGGATTTCAAAACTAAAACTAGATCCTTTGCCTAGCTCACTCTCGACGTCAATTTTGCCCCCCATTAGCTCTACAAGTTGTTTACTAATGGTGGTGCCCAGTCCGGTACCGCCAAAACGCCTACTCATAGATTCATCGGCTTGAGTAAATGCGTCAAACACAGATTCTATTTGTTCTGGGGTCATACCAATCCCCGAGTCTTTGATTACAAACTTAAATTTTTGTGGGGTAACCTCGGTTACTGTTATCACTATCTCACCAGAATGAGTGAATTTAACCGCGTTGCCCAATAAATTGGTGAGTACTTGCCTGAGCCTGTCAGGTACGCCATTGTAATAGCCCCCAATATTAGGATCGATATTTAGTTTGATTGGCACATTTTTCTCTTGAGCTAACAACCATAAGGTTGAAACAACCGCGTCTATTTCTTCAACTAACGAAAAGTCTCGGTACTCTAATTGGAATTTGCCCTTTTCTAATTTCGCGCTGTCTAAAATATCATTGAGTATATGCATCAACGACTTAGCTGACTGATTAATAGTATTTAAATGTTTGTATTGGTCTTTATCTAATTGGCTATCAAGCAATATATCGCTGAAACCAATAATCGCATTCATCGGTGTACGAATTTCATGACTCATGTTGGCTAGAAAGGCTGAGCGGGTCGCAACGGCTTGTTCAGCAATGTCTTTTTCGATGACCAAAGCCTCTTCCATTTTTTTGCGCTGGCTAATATCCATAATAAAGCCATCCATGAATTCTTCGTTACTGTTTGTGCTTTTTATTATTCTGCCGTGGCCTAACATCCACTTTGTTTGGCCAAAACGATCAATAAGGCGAAATTCCATAACAAAACCGTCTGGAGAGGTTAGGTCGGTCTGTTCTATTAATTCAATATCCTCAGGATGGATAAAATCTGCCAAATGCCTACTTGGATTAGGTAGAACAAACTCGTCTGCGGGATAACCCGTAACATTTTCGACTTCGTCACTGATAAAAATGTGTGGCCACCCTTCGGTGTTAATTGCTCGGTAAACAATGCCTGGAATATTACTCATAAGTGAGCGAATTTTTGCCTCGTTGTCTCGAAGCGCTGTTTCCATTTCTATTCTTGCTCTTAGGTCAGAAATAAAACCAACAAATAAATGTCTACCGTTAAATTCTGCGTGTCCAATGGCTAAGCGAACTGGAATAAGTAGGCCGTCTTTAGTCAACGCTTCTACGTCTCGGCCTTTACCAATAATGCTGGCGTTTCTAGTTAGAAGATATTGTTTGATAAAATTGTCGTGGTTAGGTTTGACTGCTTCAGGAACCAACACTTTGACGTTTTGTCCGATAATTTCATCTGCTGTCCAGCCGAGCAAGGATTCTACTGCCTTATTCACACCTGTGACTATGCCAGATTCTTCGATGGTGACTATGGCGTCAATGGCGGTATCCATGGTGGCAATAAGTCTTTGTTCATTTAATTTAGCTTTTGCAGAAATGTTCTTATAACGAAACACCACATTAAGCGCCAAAACTAACATTGTAATCACTACCGTAATGAAGGTAACGGTAAACGCTAAATACATCGATATTTCGCTGGGTTGCTCTAAAGGCTCAAGGCCTTCAGGCATAACAAAACGTGCCGCAGCCATACCTGTATAGTGCATTCCTGCTATGGCAAAACCCATGACAATACTGGCTAGTGAGTTGGTCACTAACTTAGGGAAATTGATTCGTAAATTATGGGTTAAACCAAAGCGGATCCACAATGACAATATCGCCAATACCACAGCGACAACAATTGATACCGCAAACATGGTTAGGTCGTATCGCAGCAGCGGCGCCATTTCCATTGCTGCCATACCTATGTAATGCATGGTGCCTACCCCAGAACCCATCAATACACCACCGAGTATCAATTGACGGGGAGTGACTTTGGGGCGCACCAATAAATTCAGGGCTACCCAAGACGCAGCAATTGCGGGAATTAATGATAGTAAGGTTAAGCCCCAGCCGTAAGACACTGTGGTGCATAATTGAAAGGCAAGCATCCCAATAAAATGCATCGACCAAACACCGCCACCAAGAGTAATACTGCCTACCAACAAGGATATCTGTTTTCTTGATTGCGACAAACTTCTAGCGGCTTGAGCAGCCACTTGAAACGCCACAAATGAAGCCATTATTGCAATGCCTAAGGAGACAACAACCATTCCTAGGTTATATTCTCCCACTAAAAATAGACTGTCTTGTGGGTAATCAAACCACTCAGTGATAGCTGAAATCATTGTTTTGATAAATGCTCTGCGTGAAATCTAAGGTGGCTTTCAATATAGCTAGCAATGAAAAAGTAGCTATGATCATAACCTGCATGATAACGAAATTCGGCCTTATAACTCAATTCCAACGCTACCTCTTCTAATGGTTTAGTCAGTTTCTGAGTATGATAAAAGTTATCATCTAAACCTTGATCAACTAACATTGGAATATGCAAAAATTTACCTTGTTGGCGCATTAACATGCAGCTATCGTAGGCTTCCCAGTCTTTCGGATTTTCACCCAAGTAATGACTAAAGGCTTTTTGACCCCACTGGCAATCAGATGGATTAACAATAGGTGCAAATGCTGATACTGAGCAATATTGCTTCATATTTGATAAGGCTATTGTTAACGCTCCATGGCCTCCCATTGAATGCCCTGCTATGGCCGATTTGTCTTTTATCTTGAACTCTTTTTTTATCAGTGCAGGCAATTCTTCGACTATGTAGTCATACATTTGATAATGTTCGGCCCAAGGCTCTTGGGTAGCGTTAACGTAGAATCCGGCACCTAAACCCAAATCATAAGCACCATCCGCAGCGTCGGGAATATGTTCACCTCTCGGGCTTGTGTCTGGCATGATTAACATAACCCCTAGCTCAGCCGCTATCCTTTGGGCACCAGATTTGGTTGCAAAATTTTCATCAGTGCAGGTAAGTCCGCTTAGCCAGTACAACGCAGGTAGTTTTTCGTTAGGGTCCGTGATAGGCGGAATAAAAACACTAAACTGCATTTCACATTTTAGTACGTTAGATTTATGGCTATATCTTTTTTGCCAACCACCAAAACATTTATTGGCGCTAAGCTCCGCGAGTCCAGTTGTTTCTGTTGAAGTTGTCATTAAAAATTCACCACTGTGCGAATAGACTTGCCTTCATGCATCAAATCAAAAGCGGAATTAATATCTTCCAATGGCATGGTGTGGGTAATAAATGTGTCTAATTCAAATTCGCCATCTAAATATCGTTGCACGTAATCAGGCAATTGGCTGCGGCCTTTTACGCCACCAAACGCTGTGCCGCGCCACACTCTTCCTGTTACCAATTGGAATGGGCGAGTGGATATTTCTTGTCCAGAGCCTGCCACACCAATAATAATGGATTCGCCCCATCCTTTATGGCAACACTCTAAAGCTGAGCGCATTACGTTGACATTGCCGATACATTCAAAGGAATAATCGACTCCACCATCAGTCATATCTACAATGACTTCTTGGATTGGTTTATCGAAGTTTTTAGGATTGACCACATCGGTTGCGCCTAATTGTTTGGCTATTTCAAATTTGTCTTCATTGATATCAATGGCAATAATCCTTGCTGCATTGGCCATTTTCGCGCCAATCAAAACAGACAGACCTATCCCGCCTAAACCAAACACCGCTACCGTATCTCCCGGTTGTACTTTGGCGGCATTAGTCACTGCTCCCATACCAGTAGTCACGCCACACCCTAACAAGCACACCTTCTCTAGAGGAGCTTCTTTGGGGATTTTAGCTAACGCAATTTCAGGCACTACGGTATGCTCTGCAAAAGTAGATGT
The DNA here is from genome assembly GCF_018861065.1 of Paraglaciecola arctica. Classification (GTDB taxonomy): domain Bacteria; phylum Pseudomonadota; class Gammaproteobacteria; order Enterobacterales; family Alteromonadaceae; genus Paraglaciecola; species Paraglaciecola arctica_B. The sequence goes on along the minus strand of NZ_JAHKQO010000045.1, from coordinate 30,748 downwards.
ACCCATATAGTGATAAATGGGTTGGCCATTGATAGAGAAGCGACTTGTTCCATCAGGCATCACACCTTTTCCTTGGGTGTTGCGTATTGCTTGGCATAAATTAGTTTTGCCAGACAAACAGAATTTACATTCTCCGCATTCTGGGGTGTATAAGGGGATAACATGGTCACCTACTTCAACCAGTGAGACACCTTCGCCAACTGCCTCAACAATACCTGCTCCTTCGTGGCCTAAAATCGCCGGAAATAAACCTTCGGGATCTTCGCCTGATAAGGTAAAGGCATCAGTATGGCAAACGCCAGTTGCCACTATTCTCACTAATACTTCACCTTTTTGTGGCGGCGCTAAATCAACTTCTTCAATTTTTAATGGTTCGCCTGCAGCCCATGCAACAGCGGCGCGAGTTTTGATACTTTTCATTGCTGGTCCTCTTAACTTTTTAAAATTTTGTGTCTATTGTGCAAGTTTGCTTAAAAACAAAATCCGAGTAATCGGATACTGTCGGCCTTCCAGATCACATTGCTGATCTCATATCCTTTATCGCAAAGTTGCTCTTTGGATAATCTTTTCTTCAATGCCTCAGCTGCTTGATCTTCCAAATCTAGTTTGGTTTGGTTGTTTGCTTGCATGGCTATTCTAGACGGTGATTGCTGAGTAAAACGTTGATCTTTTTTGGGCCGCTCAATTTCGGTACGGCCATCGCGAAATAAAGACTCTTTAGAGGTGTTTTGCCAAGAAATGCCGTATACAAATTCTGTGACACCTTCTGCGGTGACTCGTGAGTCAAACTTTTCATCTGTCATGATTGGTGGTCGATTACTAGCACAACCGCCAAGCAGTATACCAATGACTAGGGTTCTAAAAAAACAATGGTTGAACAAATCACACTCCAGTTTTGTGTTCACTGATGGTAGGGATTAATGGATTTTCGTTTATTATCAATATGTGAAAACTTACTAGTCTCTTATACTAAACAGGGTCTAAGCGAATCGCAATTTGTGATCTGCGATTATAGGTTAAAATTGATCATATTTTCATAGTGGTTCATTCGAACTTAGGGAAATTTATACAACCGTATCAAGATATAAGTTCACTCGCTCTTGCAGCTAAGCATGAATGTAGTATTGTATCCTTCATAGTGTGTAATATGGAACTTTAGCGTGGCAAAGAAGCAGATCTGTTTACTGGTATTGAGCTGGATTGTTAGTATACAAACTTTAGCTGCAGATAATCTTTATTCTGTATTTTCAGTGGGTTATTCAGATGTTGAATTTATTCAAGACTCTAACAAAGGCCTTGGATACAAAATCGCGTTTGGTTACCAGTTTGAGCCCCAGTGGTACGTAGAAGCGGGTTATCAATTGCTGGTCCACGACAGTTTATACTCTACAGAATTGCCCACTGCTAACGCTGTTACTAATGCTGAAAACTTACAACAAGGTGATGCTTTATTTATTGCCTTTTTGGGTAAAGCTTCAGGTCGTACTGGAGAATTATTTTATCGCCTAGGGGTGCTCAAAACTGACGTCCGAGGCCAACAACTTTTAGCGGGTGGGCGAGAGTGTGAGTTTGGGAAAGCTAACGTCTTGGCAATCGCGGACTTTGGTGCAGCAACGCTGTGTGACTATGATGAAAGTGGAGTGGCTGGGGTAATAGGTTTAGGATTCGATTATTTTGTAGGTGCTAGAACGATGATCCGCACTGAAATAGAATATATCAAGGGGCAGGACAACTTATCAACTGCAGCGGCTACAGTGGGTTTACGATATAATTTTTAACACCTTTTGGTTCATCCGTAGATTAAAACATGGCGTTATTGGGTTGTGTCTTGTTGGTGATTTATCAATTTCCGATGAATTTTCATAAGCTTTCAAACGCAAGGATGTAATTTTAGACGTTCCGATGTAGTTAACTCGTCAACGTTGAGCGTCTGGAGTATCCTAGTTACCAGTCAAATTAGAGTTATTTGTTATCATTGATGTAAAAATTATCCCCTCCACCGAAGTCACCTGCGCAAACTGTCAAGCATGTTGTTGTCGCTTAGAAGTGATGCTTTTTAGCGATATTGGGGTACCTAAAAAACATATTCACGTAGATAAAAATGGCAGTGAAACTATGCTGCGCTTAGATGATGGTTGGTGTTCGGCTTTGGATAGAGACACCTTTATGTGTACGATTTACGAAAATCGTCCTTGGATATGTCGAGAGTTTGAGATGGGATCTTACGAATGTATTGATGAACGATTAGAGAAAAATCCGAATTCGTAGTAAAAACTTTCTAAAATTGATACCAAATTTTTGCATTATCTAAAGTTATTTTTTGTAAGCTCTGGGCACAAATGTCGGGCAGAGTCATGTAAGTGTTCCACAAATCAGCATAAGACATCGAAAAGATACACAGCGGGAAATTGCTTGCTAACATTATTCGTTCATGTCCAAAACAAGAGAGACAGTGATGCAGTAATTTTGCGACTTGCTCAGGTTGCCACGCTCTATTTGACATTTCCCAGCCAGATAATTTCATCGCTATGTTCTCGCATTGGGCAATTTTTTGTAGGTTGGTGAGCCATTTTTTTTGAGCTTTATTGTCTGCATCAGAAGGAGGCCAACCTCCGTGATTGACGATAATCCGTAACGATTTATGGCGCTTTGCCAGTGCAACTAACAATTCCAAAGCCGGAGTGTCTAACAATGATAACTGAGCATCAAAACTAAAGCTCGTGTCTGCCAATAGCGCAAAATGTCGGTCTATCAAATGAGAACTAAGGGTGGCATGGGCTTGTTCATCGAGAATATGTCGGATACCTACTACTGAGGAGCGTAGCTGCAATTGGCGCAGATGTTCCCCAAAAATATTGGTAGTAAGGTCTGCAAAGGCCACACTTCTAAAGGGCAAAGTGCAGTGCTGCTGTAACCAGTCAATTTCTCGCCAGGGTTGCTGGTTATCAAAGCCAGCTTCAATGTGGACAAATCCAGCTAGGTACATTGGCACAGGTAAGCAAAGGTCCGTTTCTATAAAACTTCTATTTATCTTGTTTTTATCTGGCCAAAAAGGAGGGTTTTGAGGTTTTAACCACTGATAACCGCCCTGTTGTAAATTGAACAAATGCAGATGAGGATCGATTATTTTTAGCAAGGGTTGCGTCATAATTATTGAATCTTACTGTGTGGTATAACCACCATCAATCACCTGCAAACTGCCAGTGATAAATTGCGCTGCGTCTGACGCTAAGAAATACGCCAATGCGGCAACTTCATCGGCTTTTCCGAGGCGCCCTAATGGCTGCAGAGCGGCTTCTTCGGCATGTACTTGGTCAATGTCGGCGCCAGATTGAGCAACGTAATTATTGATCGCTTTGTGATAAAGCGGAGTCTCTATAGTGCCTGGGCAAATAGCATTAGATCTAACCTGATATTTGGCATAATCCAAGGCAGTGGTTTTGGCCATTGAAGCCAACGCCGCTTTACTCATGTTGTAGACAAATGAGTTGTGTTTGGCAATTAGTGCTTGGTCGGAAGCCATATATAAAATCACCCCACTTTTCTGGGATTTCATTTGTGGTAGTACAGCTTTAGTAGCGGCTATTGCACCTTTTACATTGAGTCCAAATACCCGTTCAAACTCTTCTTCAGTGGTGTCTTCTATGTTAGCAGAAAAATGCATACCAGCATTTGAAACCAAACAATCTATTCTGCCGTATTGCTCTACAATATTTTGAATGTTAGTTGATACTTCGGTCGAAACAGAGACATCACACTTTAGCCAAACTATCGCTTTAGATTGTGTTGGATTAGCTTGTATGTCTAGGTTAATAACCTGGTAGTTTTGCGAGTTGAATTTTTCGCAAACAGCATCACCTATGCCATAGCTGCCGCCAGTCACAATACAAACTGGTTTATCAAACTTATGTGGGGTCGAAGGGGTTAACATGTGAACTTATTTTTAATTAACTTATCAGACAAGGGTAAAGCAAGATTATGCCAATCACCATAAATAATACCATTACTAGTTAACAACTCGTTAATGAAAAGCTCAGCGTTTCATGTTTGGTTTGCTAACACTAACCTAATAGTTGCTTAGATCAATCTTTATGAAAACAGCTGAAGTATCGGTCCAAAGGTAAGGGTAAGTAGGTATTTTGTGCAATACACTTGTAGTGGCGTATTGTAGAATAGCCACAATGTATTTTGAGGGGTTAGGCGTTTGTTTTTATATATCAGCCTAGGTTAAAAGCGAGATGTTTTGTCACTAAATATTCCATTGTTAAAATCACTGAACCTACTCATCATTATGTTGCTTATGTGCTGCAAAGTGCATGCAGCAGAAATTGACATTAAAGGGCTTGAAGACCCCCGAATTTTAAAAAATGTAAAAGCGCATATTGAAACTTTAGAGGTTCCTAGTGCGATTTATCAGTTTTCACAATACCAAGAAAGTTTGCAATCAAAAGTCTCAACGGCAACCCAAGTCTTTGGTTATTACCAAACAACCACAACGATAACCCCTCCTAGCACCGTCAACAAAAACTGGCAAATGTTGATTGACTTAGGTGCCGTTACTCGTTTACGAGAGGTTTCAATTCGCCTTAATGGGCAAGGTGAACAGGACAGTAAAATTCAATCTTTACTTAGTTCGATTAAGCTAAAGCAGGGACAACCTCTAGAGCACTCAATTTACGAAAATGCCAAAAAAGACCTACAAAGCTTAGCGCTTTCATTGGGGTACTTTGATTTTGAGTTTGAAGAAAATAGTATCAAAGTGTTTGAGTCGTCGCGTAGTGCAGATATTAGTTTGCAGATTAACACTGGTGAACGATATAAATTTGCTGAATTGCGATTTGGTAATGATGTTCGCTCGCAACAATTGATAAAAAACCTTGCGCCATTTAAGGCCGGGGATTTATATCAAGCCAGTCAACTTGGATTACTGAGTCAAAGGCTTAAACAAACCCAATATTTTCGACAAGTAGTTGTTAGGCCTTTAGTTGCAGAAGCGGTTGATACTGCTGTGCCTGTTCAAGTGATATTAACCCATAAAGCCAAAGATAATTTCGACGTGGGAGTGGGGTTCTCATCTGATGTTGGCCCGCGTTTTACTGGAAAATGGAAACGACCATGGGTAAACGCTAGTGGCCATTCGATTGGTGCAGAAGTGTTCGTGTCATCTCCTGAACAATATGTAACTTTGGATTATAGAGTGCCCTTGGAAGATGCCATTCAAAACTACTTAAGTTATCAGGCTGGTTATCAAGCGCAAAATGATAATGATACTAGTAGCCATAAGTGGTCGGTGTCAGCCACTCGACATTGGACAGTTGAAAATTCAGATTGGCAACGCTCCGCTTTTATTAGGCTTGAACAGGAAACCTTTATTCAAGGGTTAGAGTCTGAGCAAACCACACGTTTGCTTACCCCAGGATTGTCTTTAAGCAGGCTTCGCAGTAGAGGCGGCCTAGATATCTATTGGGGGGATAAACAAAGTATCACAACAGAGTTTGCTTCAGAGTCACTGTTATCAGATATCAATATGGTTAGAGTAACGGCCGCAACTAAATGGGTGAGAAGTATTCAAGAACATCGTTTTTTATGGCGTGCGGAAATTGGAGGGATAGTCACCAATGATTTTAGTCAAGTGCCCTCTAGTTTACGATTTTTTACTGGTGGAGACCAAAGTGTGCGGGGCTTTGATTACAAAACCTTATCCCCATTCGAGTTGGATTCTGATGGAGAGCGAGAACTCATTGGTGGGCAATACTTAGCGGTGGCTAGTTTAGAATATTCGTACCCTGTCGCCGAAAACTGGCGAGCTGCTGCTTTTGTAGATGCTGGTAATGCCAACGACGAATTATTTGAAGATCCTGCCATTGGAATCGGGGTGGGCGCCATTTGGAGCTCTCCTATTGGGCCGGTTCGTTTGTACTTAGCCAAAGGTGAGAGCGATTTTGGAAGTACCCGGTATTTACACATCTCCATGGGACCTTCGCTATGAGTGATGTCTCTAATAAACCAAACTCGGATCAACAAGAAGTTAAATCCGGCTTTAGTCGTACAGTTGGCAAAACTGCAGTCAAACTTGCCATAACGATAATAATACTGTTGAGTGTTTTAGTTGGGTTTGTGCTGACTCCTTGGGGAGCCAAAGTGGCGATTGATTCGGCCAATAACATGCTTGATGAATTAACTATCGAATATGCTAGCGGCGGCTTAGGCTCTGAATTAACCCTGTCTTCGGTTACATGGGAGCAACATCTTAACCAAGTTGAGATCGTTGATTTACGTTTATCGTTGCAGTTATCTTGCTTATTGAGATTAGGGCTGTGTATCGACTCTGTCAGTAGTGACAAAATGGCGGTTCAAGTTCAATCAAACCAAGCCGAGAATGATTTCGAGTCCGATATCTCAACCTTTACTTTACCTTTTCCCGTTTCAGTCAAGAATATCACTCTCAGTGAGTTTTCGTTAACAGTCCATGATGAGTTTAAAGGTGAGCGCCAAAAACGCGCAGACATCACTTGGCAGAATTTAACCGCTAAACTGGATTTTTATCAGCGGCTTCGCATCGAAATGCTGCAGATAGAAGGGTTTAACTTAAAAACATATGATTTAAAAGACGAACCAGTGGCCTCCCAGGCCGACGCTTTTGATTGGATAACATGGCAGTATCAAGGGATTTCGCCGCTACCTATAGTGTTACCGCTGCATTTTGATGTGTTGGCTCTTGATATGTTTGACTCCGAAATACAGTTAGCGGGCCAAGAACAAGTCCAACTCAACAAAGTCACGCTACAAGCCAAAGGAAACGCAAAGAAAATTCAATTGCTTGGGTTATCGATAGAGCATGAGTTTGGGCAATTAACAGCCAAAGGTAATGTGCAGTTAGATGGTTATTTTGCTCACCAATTATCTGTCAATGTCAACGCCCTATTGCAGCAGTACCCGCCTTTAAATCTTACTCTACGATCTTCTGGCGACATCAATTCAGTCACTACTCAACTTGAATTGCGTGAATCATCCCAATCAGCCGTAAGTCGCTCACAAACTCAAACTCCTAAGTTAGAAGTAGAAATCACAGCGCAACCAACAAAGCCATTGTTGCCCCTTGACTTACGTGTAGATTGGCAGCATCTATTTTGGCCTTTATTTACAGAGCCTAAGGTAAAGTCTGATGCGGGCTCTGCAGCCATTAGTGGTGATCTCAGTGCGCTTAAAATGAGTCTAAAAACAAGGTTGTCGGGGCAGGGTGTGCCAGATGCGCACATCAACCTAAAGGCTAATGCAATAGCAACTGCTCAACAAAAAGCACTCGAGATAAATGAACTGTTGCTAGAAACCTTAGGCGGTCAGCTGCAAAGTCAAGGAAGTTTGAATGTAACTGATTATATTCACTGGCAAGGTTTAACCCGCATACAACACCTAGACCCCAGTATTTTTTGGCCAGAGTTGGTGGCGGATATCAACGGTGAATTATCGACTCAGCTTGATAATAAAGAAGGGGTTTGGAAGGCTAAGTTAGGCAAACTCAATATTGATGGACAGTGGCAAGGCTATCCACTGAGTATGTCAGGTAGCGTTGACTACCATCAAAGCCGTGGTTTGCAATTAAACGCAATGACGTTAAAAAATGCCGACAATACTTTGCTGTTAGACGGAAAGATCTCTGAGCAACAACAACTTAATATTAAGCTTTCCTTAGACGCTGCTGAGTTAGCTAACTCACTGCCACAACTTGGCGGTTCGTTGAATGTATTCGGGAGTTTAACGGGAAAGCTTGAACAGCCTGAATTCAGCTATGAGCTTTCAGGTAAAGATTTACTGTTTTCTGAAGTGCTTGTAAAGCAAGTCGAAGGAAAAGGTGCAATTAAATGGGACCAGCGAAAGGCTGTAGATGTGAACTTGGCGCTAACCGGTATTCAAGGTATTAATAACCAGTTAGACAGTGCGCAGTTGGTGTTAAAGGGGGATGCAAGTGCACATCAACTAGATGTCACTACTAACGGGCAAAGCAAGGTTAACTTGGGTATTCAAGGGCAACTAAAGCAGTCGTCTTGGGAAGGCAAGTGGTTAACGGGTGATGTGCAGACAACTTATGCGAATCTAGCTTTGTCCAAGCCGTTTGATATTTCTGCAGATTGGAGCAACCACAGTTACGTTGTTGCTCCCCATTGCTGGGAACATAGCAACAACAAATTGTGCGTTAAATTGGCTGAATTTAAGAGCAATATTTTATCTTGGGATGTGTCACTACGAGAGTTTGACGTACTTTCTGTTATCAGTCGCTTAATGCCAGAAATTCCTGACATTAACACTAAGAGTCGCTTAAATTTGGAAATGACAGGTAACTGGAATAGTGAGTCTTTACCCAATGTTGATTTAAGTGCCAGATTAAGCGCCGCAGATTGGGTGTTCAGCAGACAGAACAACCTCAAATTGAGTCTAGACGAAACCTTAATCAAGGCGCAGCTCACCCCCAAAAACATTGTGGCAAACATCAAGGTATCTGGTAGCGAAGTTGGCACATTGAGCGCAAACATAGAGGGGCAATCAGGCGTATACACTGATCCAATGGCTAGGCCGATACAAGGTGAGTTAATGATTGAAAGACTTGACCTAGCAGCTTTAAAAGCACTGCTGCCACAATTAGATGTGTTACAAGGAAGTATTAATGGCCAAGCGAACATTGACGGTACATTAGGAATGCCTTTACTAACTGGAGAATTAAATCTCGCCAATGGCGCTTTAAAGGATGAAACCTTGCCTGTTGCACTCAGTGCGATACAACAGAATATTAAACTACAAGGCCAAAAAGCTGACTTTGCTGGCAGTTATAAGCTTGGTAAAGGTCAAGGTCAGATGGACGGTGAAATCAGTTGGACACCGAAATTGAAAGGTAAATTGAATATAGTAGGGGAAGCATTGGAGTTTGATTATCAGAGCATGCTCAAAGCAAGTGTTAGCCCCGATATTAGCATTATATTTGAACCTAATAATTTAGAGTTAAAAGGGGAGGTGACAGTCCCTTATGCGCGGATAAAAGTCCGCGAACTACCGAAAGATACAATCTCACCATCAAAAGACGTGATATTGGTTGAACAACAAGCGCAGCGCACGGCCACTCAGCAAAGACTGGCACTTAACCTTTTGTTAAAAGTGGATCCTCTTAGCAGCAACAACGTCAAGCTGGATGCTTTTGGCTTAACAACAGACTTGCGTGGACAGCTAAGGTTGCAAAATAATAAGGCTGATATATTTGGCAGTGGCGAAGTGCAATTGGTGAACGGACGTTATCGTGCATATGGTCAAAACTTGATTATACGTGAGGGAGACATTTTATTTACTAACTCCCTTGAAAGGCCGTTTTTGAATATTGAAGCGGTTCGCGATCCTGAATTAACCTCAGACGATGTTATTGCCGGTTTGCGAGTTGAAGGTGTGGCGCAAAATCCAAGTATCAGCGTCTTTTCTGAACCTGTGATGGAACAGCAACAAATTTTGTCGTATATGTTCACCGGTAGAGGCATGGGAGAGTCGAGTGGCGACAGTCAAGATACTATCCTTGCTAATGCTTTATTGTCTTTGGGTCTAGGTCAAAGCGAAAACCTCATAAGTAAAGTTGGCAATAAATTGGGTTTCGAAGACGTGAACCTAGATACCACAGGTCAAGGAGACGAGACTCAATTATCGTTAACTGGCACAATAGCCCCCGGCGTTCAATTGCGATATGGAGTGGGGGTGTTTGACTCTATCTCTGAAGTTGCAATTCGATATGAGCTACTACCCAAATTGTATATTGAAGCGGTAAGTGGAGTCAGCAATGCCATTGATATCTACTATCAATTTAGTATTGAGGGTAATCAAGACAAACAACAAGATAATGATTAAGCCAATTTGTATAGTGACTAAAAGGTAAAAATAGATGTTTGATTCATTGGCTTACGCGTTAGACGTGACTTTGCCTATTAGTTTGATTATTGGTTTGGGGATCCTGTTAAAACGAATTGGTTGGATCAGCGACGAATTTGCTAAATCGGGCTCTGAATTAGTTTTTAACCTTACGCTACCTTGCTTATTGTTTGTGAGTATTGCGACTACTAACTTAACCGATCATTTTCCAACCTTTTTGATGGTGTTCGCTGGCATAGTCATGACAGCGGCTTTTGGCTTCTTTCATTTTATGGCTTATGGCATAACTAACAAATTAGCCAGAGGTGCCTTTGTGCAAGGAGCATGCAGAGGTAACATGGCGATAATTGGTTTAGCGCTATCTGTGAATGCCTTTGGTGAGTCAGCTTTGGCTATTGCATCAATGTATTTAGCTGTGCTGGTGGTACCTTTAAATATTTTTTCGATATTAACTTTGTATTATCACCAAGAAAAAGCACCTAATGTTAAAGAAGTGGCGAGAAGTGTGTTTACAAACCCTCTAGCTATTGCCATTTTCTTGGCAATAATAGTGGCCTTGTTACCACTACAACTTCCTAAACTAATATTAGATACGGGCAACTATTTAGCAAAAATGACCCTGCCTTTGGCGTTGTTATGTGTGGGTGCAACTATTCGATGGCAAGAGTTTCGTTCATCAAAATTACTGTATTGGGCAATAAGCAGTAAAATAGTGTTTATTCCAGTGGTAGCCACTGTGTTGGGTTTCTATTTGGGACTTAGAGATGTGCAACTTGGAGTACTTTTTATGATGACCGCTGCACCCACCGCTGCAGCGGCTTATCCTATGGTTAGAAGTATTGGAGGGGATTATCATCTAACTGCCGCCATTATCGCTGGCAGCACACTGATGTCGATTGTTAGTTCAACTCTTGGTCTATTTTTATTACGAGAATTACAATGGGTTTAATGTGTCGTTATTGATTGATGGGGTTAATCATCAAACATTTCTTTACCTATTTGTAAGGTTCTAGTGGCGAGTTGCACTTCTTTTAAGAATGTTAACAATGCAAATATCAGTAAAAATAATGCCACTATAAAAAGAGTGACTATGATTTCGCTCAAACTGTAGGTCCAAAAATCCCCTAAGAATAAAAAAACGACTACCGCACAAACAAACAATGCTGATGCCGTACACAGACCAATCGAACGATTGATTAAGGTGATCCTGCGCCACAGGTTCTTAAGTTCTTTTTCTGATTGCTCGAGAAACTCTGGATTTTTGATTGTATGAACGCGACGTTCCATGATCCTAGCGCGGTCAACTATTCGACCTAGACGCCCAGACATAACATTTAAGAAACCAGCGATGCCGGTTAACATAAAAATCGGTGCCACCACAATTTGTATGGTTTGGGCTAAATCGGTAACAGTCGCGTCCATAGTTATCGTCCCTTTTTAAGCTGATTCGATATCGTCTTTATCTTCATCTTCATCTTCGACTTTTACTGCCCACAAATCATATTCGTTACTGTGAATGATTTGCGCCCAGATAATATCGCCTGGCGCTACGTCAAATTCGTCGGTTAAATGTACATTGCCATCTATTTCGGGAGCGTCGGCGTAACAACGACCTACTGCACCTTCTGGGGTGACTTCGTCGATAATGACTTGGTATTCTAAGCCAATTTTTGACTTTAATTTGTCAGTACTAATTTGTGATTGCTTTTGCATAAAACGGTCGTAACGTTGTTGTTTTACTTCTTCACTGACCGGGTCGGGTAAGTTGTTGGCTTTAGCACCTTCCACATCTGAGTATTTAAAACAGCCAACCCGTTCAAGCTGGGCTTCATCTAAAAAGTCCAACAACATTTGAAAGTCTTCTTCGGTTTCTCCAGGGAAACCGACAATAAAGGTCGAACGAATAACAATGTTTGGGCATACCTTGCGCCATGCCTTAATGCGTTCCATAGTGCGTTCTGCGGCAGCTGGGCGTTTCATTAGTTTCAAAATTCGCGGACTGGCATGTTGAAACGGAATATCCAAGTAGGGCAAGATTTTACCTTCGGCCATCATTGGCATGATCTTGTCAACAGAAGGGTAGGGGTAGACATAATGTAAGCGCACCCACATCCCCATTTCACCGAGTTTCTCACATAGGGTTTTCATATCGGTTTTGACCGGCATGCCATCCCAAAAATCAGTCTTGTTTTTTACGTCTACGCCGTAAGCGCTGGTATCTTGCGAAATCACCAATAATTCTTTTACACCGGCATTCTTAAGTCTTTTAGCTTCATCCAAAATACTGCCAATTGGACGACTGACTAAATCGCCGCGCATTGAAGGAATAATACAAAAAGTACATCTGTGATTGCAGCCTTCTGATATTTTCAAATAAGCGTAATGACGGGGGGTAAGTTTAACCCCAATATCTGGTACCAAATTTAAGTACGGATTATGTTCAGGCTGCGGTAAATGTTCATGTACTTGATTCACCACTTCTTCGTATGCATGAGGGCCAGTAATAGCTAATACGTTGGGGTGAACTTCACGTATTTCGTCCTCCTTAATACCCAAACAACCGGTAACTATGACTTTACCGTTTTCATTTAACGCTTCGCCAATAGTGTACAATGACTCTTGTACGGCAGAATCGATAAACCCACAAGTGTTCACAATCACTAAATCTGAATCGTTGTAGGTCGGCACAACGTCGTAACCTTCAGTGCGCAGTTGCGTCAAAATACGCTCTGAGTCTACTAGGTTTTTAGGGCAGCCGAGGCTAACAAAACCAATTTTAGTGCCGTTGGCTTTGTTAACAGGGCTGTCTTCCAATACTTTAACGGGTGTTTCTAAGGTAGTGGTATTGTTTGGGGTATAGGTTTCTACTGTCATGATGTTGTCTTAAACGCTTTAATTGCCGCAATTATACGTTAACTAAGGCGTTGAAGGCAGGGGAAGTGCTGTTTTATTTGGAGGTACATAAAATCTGTGAATTTAGGCTTGGCTTTTAGTTGCAAGGGCCAAGGTGAAAGCGACTTTTAAACCCCCTTGTTTTTGATTCTCGAGTTTGAGTTTACCGCCGTGGGCAATGACTATCTCGTTACAAAGTGCTAACCCTACGCCCGTTCCTTTAGATTTTGTGGTGTAAAAAGGTAATATTGCTTGTAGAAGTTGTTGTTCCGTCATGCCTTTACCTTGGTCGCTGACAGCGAAGGTAAGGTGCTGAGAAGATTGATATATTTCCAGCAAAACCCCATTTAAAGCTGAACCTGATTCTTTGGCATTTTTAATCAGGTTTATCAATACTTGTTCAATCTGTGCTGGGTCGCAAAACAAGTTATCCGCTTCAAATCGAGTAACGGTTTCAACGGCACATAATTGTGAAATAGTTTGAATAAAAGGTCTGAGTTCTACCTGTATTTTATGTGGCTTGGGTAATCGAGCAAAGTGAGCATACTGTTCAATAAATTGATGTAGGTGCGCGCTGCGCCTTGAGATGGTGTCTAACATATCGGGCAACATATGTAGATTGTCGCCAGAGACAATAATTTTTTTGGCAGAGTTGGTCAGTGAACTAATTGGTGCCAGTGAGTTGTTTAGTTCGTGACTGATTAAACGGATCACTTGTTTCCAAATCTCACTTTCTTTACGTGACATGTCAGAGGTGAGGTTTTTGTATAAATACAGATTGTGTTGCTGTTTATTTAAAGTGAATGCCTGATAATTCAAGTGGTATACAATGGTTTCGTCGTTTAGTTTTTCAGTGACCAGGCCGTCTTGTTTATTGGCTGTCGCTTCCATCAGCGCTTGTGGCATATGTTGATATATATCCACAAAACTCATGCCTTCTAAGCTTTTCTTCTGATTTAGCAGCGTTTTTGCGGCGTGGTTACTATAAACAATATGATCATGATTATCGGTTAATATGAGTGCGACAGGCGTAGATTGAATCACGGTGTCGAGCAACAATTCTCTTTGGTAAATCGCCATACGTTCATCACGCATGATTTTTGCTAAATCATTATAGATGTTAATTATTGAGCTAAATTCAGTGTATTGTTGTTTTTCAATGGTGATACTGAAGTCTTTGTCATTAAAGGAGTTCACACCAATATCTAGTGCGTGTAATACTTCACTGATGGGTTTTAACGCGTTGACCACCACCCAGAGGATCACGGCATTTCCAATTATTAGAAGCCCTGATATCCATAGGTTAGGGTTGGACATAGTTTGCCACACAAATACCAGTAAAATTAGCTGGATCACCATCACCAACAATACATTGCTGACTAAGTGTTTTCTGAGGCTAGTATGTTTTTTCACTGTGTTCGAATGCCTTTATACATCTTTTATATCAAACTTCTTCATACGTCTATAAAACGCGGAGCGGCTTAAACCTAGTGATTTGGCTGCATCTGAAATGACACCACTTGATGATCTAATTGCGGTCACTACGTCTTGTTCGGTGACGTCTTCTTTGGGGCTAAGTTTGTTTGTTTTTATTAACTCTATGCCTAAATGTTGTTCGGTTATGATGCCGTCGACACATAAAAGCTGCGCACGTTTTATAGTGTTCAATAACTCCCTTATATTGCCAGGCCAATCATGGATTAATAACATCTCTCGGCTTGCTGAGCTGAGTTGATAATCACCTTGGAGTAAAGTGTCAACTAAAGGGAAAATATCCTCTTTACGTTCATTTAATGGTGCTAACTTTAAGTTGATGACATTGAGTCTGTAGTACAAATCTTCTCTGAAACTACCGTTTTGTATCGCTTTTGGAATATCAGTATTGGTGGCGCTGATGATCCTGACTGACACCTTAATGCTTTGACTGCCACCAATACGTTCAAATTCACCGGTTTCTAATACTCGCAATAACTTGGCTTGGCCTTGTATGGACAAATTACCTATTTCATCCAAAAACAATGTTCCGCCATTGGCCCTCTCAAAGCGACCGATTCGTGTTTTGTTGGCACCCGTATAACTACCAGCTTCAGCACCAAAAAGTTCGGCTTCGAGCAGGTCTTGGGACAGGGCGCCTACGTTGACCTTTATAAAAGGCCCATTTTTACAGCTAGAGTTAGCTTGAACTACTTCAGCTATTTTTTCTTTACCCGAGCCATTAGGTCCGGTTATTAATATCGGCACATCTGCTGCGGCAACTTGGGTGGCCATTTGTAATAGTTGTAGCATGGCGTCGCTGCGAAATTGCATGCCACATAAGTTGTACTGCTGTTCTAACTGTATTTGTTGGTTTTGTTTGCGTTTTGCACTTTGCCGTTGCTGGTCTTGAAGTTCATTTAGTTCCAGTAAATTATTCACTGTGATTAATAATTTGTCATCATTCCAAGGTTTGGCTAGGTAGTCGGCAGCACCTGATTTAACTAGTTCGACGGCTGTTTCAAGATGCGTCCACGCAGTGATTAATATAATCGGAATATCTGGATTGATTTGGCGTATATCGTTAAACAACTGCATGCCTTCTTCACCTGACGTGGTATCAGCAGTAAAGTTCATGTCTTGGATGATCAAATCAAAATGATGTTGTTGCAGCATTGCTAAGCCGTCTTGTGGCGAATAGGCCAAGCCGCATTGCATGTTATTGATAGTAAACAATACCTGCAATGCTTGGACAATATCTTGATTGTCGTCGATGATGAGAATGTTGGCTTTCATGTCTTTACGGATACTCTTATGCTGATCTAGTGACAATCGCAGGCGCCACGTTGGCTGCTTTTTTTGCCGGTAGATATACAGCTAACTGATTGACCAATATGATAAAAAATGCAGTGGCGAAAATATAACTCATATCAAGAATATTGACACCACTATCTTCAGTCAGCACAAATGCAAATGCAATACTCAACACTAAACCTATCACTATTCCTATCGTGGTGAGTACCCCGTTTTCTAACATGAAATAACGAACCACATCCCATTTTTTGGCGCCTAATGCGCGCCTAGTACCAATTTGTTTTTGTCTTTGAGTGACTAAAAACGAAACCAGTCCAGCCATGCCAAATGCGGTAATGAGTAACAATACTGAGCTTATCACCAACAACATAATTGCATGGCTACCGCGGCCATCATACATGCGTTTTTGCGT
The DNA here is from genome assembly GCF_018861065.1 of Paraglaciecola arctica. Classification (GTDB taxonomy): domain Bacteria; phylum Pseudomonadota; class Gammaproteobacteria; order Enterobacterales; family Alteromonadaceae; genus Paraglaciecola; species Paraglaciecola arctica_B. Next base: position 14,757 of record NZ_JAHKQO010000045.1, on the reverse strand, counting down.
GCGTGTTAATACCTCTACGCGATTAACATAACGCCCGTCCACTTTGTAGAGTTGATTACGTATGGTTTCGAGCAATCCATCGGCCATGCCATCTTCGACTCGTATTAGATAACTAGGATCGGCACGGTTTTGCCAAGTTACAAGTGGTTGTAATATGGTTCGATAGGACTGACCAAAATAGTTGAGGTTTTCACCATTCATAAAGTTGCTATATATGCCTATTATTTCTGCGGGGGCCGCACCTTTTTCCAACCAAATGGTTTGACCGAGGGCGTTGTTATCCGGAAATAACACCTTTGCCATAGCTTCGCTAATCATGACTATAGGTGGCATGGCAGGTAGTTCATCTCGCTGACCTACTACAATTTCATCTTCCCTAAAAAAGCGTCCTTCAATTAGCGATAGCTGCAATACTTCAGGTAAATTGGCATCTCCAGTAAATATATTCGTTTCGTATTCTTGGGCTTCGGCTGATGCTTCAAGATAGATTGTTTGGATACCTTGAGCGTCAAAAGGCCGCTGAGTAACGGGACTGACATTGATTACCTCTGTTATTGCTTCTATTCGTGCTAAGTCGTCTACCAAACTTTGACGAACGTCAACCTCCAAGTCATAAAACTCCGGGACTGCAGAGATAATATTATTGTGAGGAATACCTGAAGGTAAGTTCCATTCTTTTAGGGTTGAAGTTGTCATTAATAGCGATCCGCTCAACACGGTAAGTGTGATTGCTACTTGGATAATCACTAACATTGCTATGGCTTTGTTGTGTTTGATACTTAAAAATATGGGTTTAATTTCCATTTTGTTCACCTAATTTTTGTTGCTGCTAGTGAATCAACTAGCAGTCTGTATAAAGAGGAAAAGTAAAGAGATAAATCAATCATTGAGCTTTTAGTTGACTGGCTGGCGAAACATTACAAATGCGCCATATCGGATATAAACCCACTAGTAGGGTACAGCTAACTGATACAGTAAATGCCATCATTATCATTTCCCAGTCCATCTGGTGATAAGGCATGAGGTCTGCGGCAGTGCGTACGTAATCACTTGCGTACAAACTGACTCGCAACATGGCTTGCAAACCAATGTAGCTGAACAAAATGCCGAATAATCCGCCAATGATGCCAATAAAAACTACTTCGATTAGATGCTGCTGCAAAATAGTGCGCTTTTTAGCGCCTAACGCTCTACGTAAGCTGACTTCTTTGGTACGACGCATAAACTTGGCCAGTAAGATACTGACCGCGTTAATTAGACACACTGCGAAAAACATATAACTGATTACACCGAGCATTTGCTCTCTTCCGATCATGTTACTAATCACCTCAAGTTGATCGTTTATGTTGGTTAAAAAATATTGGTTTTCCCGGGGAAAACGACCTAGACGTTTTTGGGAGTCGATATATTGACCAAGCTGGGTTTTATAGTCCTCCAAATTATGGTTGGGAAGTTTCGCCCAGAAGGTGATCCATGCACATTCAGAGGTTTTTAATTCAGTTAGGTAGTTAGTGCGAAATTTACCTGGATTAGTGGTAGTTGACCAACAGTCAAATCGGGCGTTACGGGGTAAGTCGCTATCAAACGCAAAATTACTGGGAATAAATGCTTGGTCGGGCCAAGCTTGATAATAACTGCGGTCATAGAATTTTCTCGCTAAAAACCAGTCGTCTAGTACACCTATAACGGTTAACACATGAGTGTTTAGTCGCACTTGTTTACCTACACTGTTGATGCCACCAAACAAATAGTCGTTGCTTTTTTTACTTAATACAATGACCGCTTGAGAAAATTGATCAGCATCGCTATCCCAACCTTCGCCATATAAAAATGGCACTTCGAACATGGTAAAAAACGCCTGATTTGTTGCCACTACTGACGAACGTTGTGGCTGAATTTCTTGCTCTTCGACATTTAAAATACCATTGGTATTCCATGCTAAAGTTTGTTCTACACCTGCGCTAGGTAGCTTGAGTAAATTTTGAGTATCTTGGTAGGTGAGATCTACCATCTGGTTGAAATTTTCCGCTTCATCCGCTGTCACTTCGCGATTGTCTAATTGCACCAAATGAATCTGTTTACTGATGTGTGGCATGGGTATTTTCCCAGCTTGGTGACTTAAGGTTAACATAGTCATAAATAAACCCAGACCGACGGCTATGGCCGCTACCATCAGAATAGTCAAGGAAGGTCTATCGTTGAGGCTTTTAAAAGCCAACTTTAGATTATAGGCAAACATTTTAGGCTCCTATTCTGATTTAATTAATACGTCGGTTTGATCTTGGGCTAAGTCACTAACCTGACCGTCAAATATCTGGATATTGCGATGTGCTCTGCGGGCAAGTTGATCATCATGAGTCACCATAATAATGGTGGTGCCTTGTTGATTAATTTTTTCTAGCAGCTCCATAACTTGCTGCGCCATCAATGAGTCCAAATTACCGGTCGGTTCATCTGCAAGCAAAAATTTGGGTTGCCCTGCAATAGCCCTAGCGATGGCAACACGTTGTTGTTGCCCTCCTGAAAGTTGCGTAGGAAGGTGTTGCATACGTGACGATAAACCAACAATTTCTAGGGCATTTTCGATACGGTCTTTGCGTTCTTTGGCGTTAAAACCTCGATAACGTAGTGGGACATCTACATTGTCAAATAGAGGTAATTCTTGCAAAAGGTTAAAACTTTGAAAAATGAAGCCTATTTTTTCATTTCTTAGCTCTGAAAGTTGATTGTCGTTTAAACCTTTAACGTTTTGACCATCTAAATAAAAGTCGCCTTCTTCAAAGGTTTCTAGCAAGCCCGCTAAGTTCAAAAAAGTGGTTTTACCTGACCCTGAAGGTCCGGTTACTGACACAAATTCGCCGGCTCCGATGTGCAAGTCAACTTTACGCAACGCATGGGTTTCGATTAAGTTGGTACGATAAATTTTGCTAACGTTTTCCATTTTTAACATGTAAGTTCTCCTGCCATCATTGTGATTAATTAGTAATATTGATTAATTCGCTTGCGTTAAATTGGGAAATACTCGATATGATGATTTCATCTCCCTGTTCGAGGCCGCTTAACACTTCCACTTCGCCTATGCTTCTGGCGCCTAGCTGAATACTGCGTTTGCGGGCACTTTGATTGTTGACGACATATGCGATACGTCCGCCACCTGATTCAACAAATGCGCCTCGTTTTACCTTAAGTACGTTTTCTTTCGATTCAATTAACACCCTGGCCGTGACTCTTTGATTTTGGCGTAACCCTGCTACGTCAGATTTTTCGAAACGGATACGGCCAACTACCTGTCCTTCAAATACTTCTGGTGAAATAGCGGTCACCTCACCTAGGTGAGTTTGGCCGTTGAAATTTATTTCTGTTTTAAGACCAATGCCTAAATCATCTGCATAGTTTTCGGGGATCATGACTTCCACTTCAAAAATGCTCAGGTCAATAATGGTAAGAAGGGGCGCATTGAGCGCAACCGTGTCTTTTTCACGTATGTTGACACTACCGATGATTCCACTGGTAGGAGAGGTGATAGACAAATTTTTCACTTGCCTACGTAGGTCTGTTACTACAAATTCCTGACGTTCGAGTTGGGATTGTTTGCTTTTGAGGTCGAACTCCATGGTTTCTTTTTGTAATTGATGATTTTGTAATGCGTGGCGATACGCAAGGTCGGCACGTTTAAACACCGCAACTTTTTCTTCTAGTTCTCGTTGACTGATCAACGAGTCCTGAATACTTAATTCCGCGCGATTTTTTTCTACTTTGGATGCTTCTAAATTGACTAACGCAAGTTCTATGGCTTGTTGATTGTTAAGTAGCGAACTCTTAATTTGAATTTTATGACGGCCTACCTCTATGCCTAATTGTTCATAGGTTGATTCTTCTTGTGAGAGTTGGTTTGTCAATTCGGGGCTGTAAATTGAAGCCAATACTTGCCCTTGTTGTACTTTATCTCCCGCTTTAATTTCTAAGCTCACAATACCAGATGAAGGGGCGAATACTGTTGGGCTATTGGCTGCAATGACTTTTCCTTGTACTGAAACGTCACGCTGTAAGTCGCCGATTTGCACTTTAGCAAAGCGTAATTGTGATTGAGATATGGTTTGGTCAGCGTTAAAAAGCCGAGACAAACTAGGCCACACATAAACCAATGCGATAACAACTACTAGCAACAAAGCAATGCTCACTATTGTTTTTTTATAAGGCATAGTGGCTTTTTCTATGACTCTATCTTGTCCCGATGTACTTCGCATATTCACTGTATTGCCCTCAAACTTTTTATCAGTTACCGATGTTTTTCATAAATTTTTATGCTCTAAGTCATGTTTTGCAAAAGCCTTGCCAACTAAAAATAGTCATTTATAACAATGGTTTGCGTTTTTTTTGTGGGCGTTAGTGGCGACCGGACACTTGGCGAACACATAGCGAACAAGTAGTAAATACAAAAGAGGCAGTGTGATAGACAATGCGCTAGTTTAGATGCTTATATGCAGGGAGAGAGGACGGCATTAATTGAACGCTGTTTAGTGTTATCTAAACAAGGGGTGATGGTTTATAACTTAAGTTGTTGAAAGTTTAAATATGTAGTACAAACGAAAAAGCCGGCAAAATGCCGGCTTAGGCTTTTCTAGTTTTTCTGTTTGGGTACTTATTCAAACATGTAAGAGATACTTGCGCCAAATGTTCTTGGCTGATTTGGATAAACTTGTATGCTTCCAGTTTGAATTGGACGTGGGAACGCTGAAAGGAAATATTCATCATTCGTTACGTTACGCACGTAAAACTGCAGAGTGACGCCGTTTTCAAAGTTCAGACCCGTACTAAGGTTTAGGGTGTTAACTTCACGGGTAACATCTGGGTTTATATTACCTACCACTCGAGTTTCGCTTTCATAGATATAATCGGCACGCACATATCCGTACATTCCGTTGTCAAACTCAAAGTCATATTTAGCACCAGCAACAATACTTTGCTCATGAATACCTGGAACTTGGGTACCAGATAAATCAGCCGGGCCATTTTCATCCTGTCCACCAACAAATGATACATATTCGGGGTCTAAGAAAGTACCCGCTAGCGTTAAGGTTATTTCATCTGTCGCTCGGAAAGTTGAGTCGAATTCGATGCCTCGAGTATTTTGTTCACCCGCATTAGACAACACATAACCTGTTCCTAAGAAGGTACTTGATTGGAAACCTTCGATAGTTTGGTCAAAAATTGTGGCGTTAAACGATACGTTTGAGAAGTTAGATTTTATACCTAATTCATATACAGTTGCTTCTTCAGGAGCAGCATAACGTGTACCGTAAGATTGGTTAGGTAATTGTAAGCTAGGGATAGCTTCTATTGCGGCTTGGTCAGAAGGGAACGGACGTGAGTCTCGAGACAAATTCCATGATGAGGCTTTAAAACCCGTAGCTGCGGTAGCGAAGACGTTCACATTTTTGTTAATAGTATAGGCACCACGAAGCGACCAAGTGATTTTGTCATCACTAGTAGAATTGGCTTCGGCGTCATTTGGTAGTTCTAACATTTGCGGTTGAAATTGGTAGGCTTTTAACGCTTCAACTGTACCTAAAGCAACTGCTTCGGACATTCCTTGGCCCATAAATACTTGGTAAAGTGGCACACCATAAACAGTCAGGTCATTGTTGAAATCAACCTGCGAAAGCGCGTCGGTATTTTCTGACTCAAGGGTAATGTCTTTTTCATCTTTGGTGTAACTTACTCCTAAAGTCGCAGTAAAGTCGTCGGTGATGTGATAATCAAAGTTAACAAATAATGAATAGGCTTCGTTCTTTTGGATAAAGTCATTACCTATTGTACTGCCTGCGCCCAAAATATCCCCTGAGTTAAGTGCAGGGTACAGTGCTTCTAAGGTATCAAATAGTCCGTTTGTTGAAGGCGTAAATGAATTCAACACATCAAAATAAGGTCTGGCCATAGTGCCGTATGTTAATACGTCACCAGTGGTATCTACGTTTTCGTCGAAGTAAAACGCACCCACCATCCAATCCAGTTTACTATCACCTGTAGAGGTTAAACGGAATTCTTGAGTAAAGGTGTCAATTTCAACGTTGGCTTCTTCTACAAGTATGTCCAAAGAAGTAAAATCAACATCATTTTTGAATCCAGAATCGTTGATTCGGTAGGCTGAAATTGATGTGAATGTAAATCCATCAAAATCAATATCTGCTTGCAACGAAACTCCACTGTCTTCTACAAAGTTTGTTGGATCGTTATTTAGCGCAGATTCATAAGAAAATGGGTCCTCATCAGAGGTAACTAATCCGCCAAGCGCCTGAACAGCAGCGGCTGTTGGTCCATTTTCATAACCAGCTGTGGTACAGCAAGATTCGTCAATTTCACTGTAATCAGCAATAAAACGGAAGGTTGCGTCTTCGGTTGGTTCAAACAAAAGTTGACCACGAAGATTCCAACGATCTCGATCATTAATTTTTCCAAGTCCAGAAATACTGTCGGTATAACCATCACGGGTATTCATACCGCCAGAGACACTGAATGCTAAATTGTCAGTGATACCATTTGAAAAGTAACCACGAACCAGTTGTTGGTTGTAATTGCCAATGCTGGCTTCCACTTTGCCTTCCATATCATACGATGGTCCGCCAGTACGCACACTGATTACACCAGCAGAGGCATTCTTACCAAATAAAGTGCTTTGTGGGCCACTTAATACTTCAATCTGTTGTAATTTAGGTAAGTCACCAATTAAAGCGGCGGCACGTGAACGATAAACACCGTCAATGAATACGCCTACTGAAGGCTCTATACCTGTGTTATTAGTTCCGTTACCAAAGCCACGAATAGAAAAACCTGTGTTTATTGAACGCTGCAGTGGTGTCACTCTTAAGGTAGGCACTAACACTTGTAAATCACCAATATCCAACACCTTGGCTTGTTCTACAGTTTCGCCACTGGTTACCGAGACGGCTATTGGAGTTTGTTGTAAACCTGTTTGACGTTTTGAGGCCGTGACAAAAATTCGCTCAATGCCTCCCTCGTCTGCCTCAGCAGTGTCACTTTCTTGGGCATGAATGCTAGTGGTACCTAGAGCACCTAAAATCGCAGACATTAATAGTGTTTTTTTGAATACTCTACTTGCACGCGGGAGATTATTGTTGGAATTTTTATTCATTGACGTTTCTCTATTTTGACTTTCTTGTTAAAAAAAATGACAAACAGTGAATCCCGAAACAGCTTTGAAGCCAAAGGTCCACTCATCAGACCTGTAACTTTAGCAAGAATATAAGATGAAAGTAAATGATTGGTTATGTAAATGTTAATGGAAAAACGTGATTGAACAATATAGGTCACATTTATGCATTGGAATTTACAGGTTGTTAAGTCCCGCAATGGGTAAATAAAAAAGCCGGCTAAAGCCGGCTTGGTGATAATGCATATTATTTAGCGTGATCTAAAAACGTTTTTTCACGGTCACACCAAAGGTAGCTGGCTCAGCCATATAAGCGTTTAACTTCCCGGATTGCAACGGGGCGTTAAAGTTAGTGCGGTTGATGTATTCTTCGTCAAGAAGATTACGGGCCCAAACGATGACATCCATATCCGATTCTTCAAAGTTCATAAAGAACCTTAAATTTACTATATTGTATGCATCTTGAATCGCGTATGGATCGTTACTGCCGTCTAACACTACCTCACTGGTGTGGCTAACGTCGCCTTGCAAATAACTATATACACCATCAGCTATTTCGAAGTCTTTCTTGACACTTATGACTGCATAGTTTTCGGGCTCGCCACCGGGTCGGTCACCTGAACGATCACAAAATTGATCCGTTGGGTTTTGGCGACCTGGGTCGTCAATGCCAGTATGGAAGGTATAAGCTACCCAACAGTTTCCACCTTTAAAGGTTTTATACTCAGCATCAACAAAGGCCCATGCGAAATTGACTTCAAGGCTATCTATCGGTACCCAAGTGGCTTCAACTTCGAAACCAGAAATTTCATAATCCCCGGCGTTTTGTAGATTAAAGCCATTACCTGTAAAGGTATTTGCTTGGAAATCTTCAACAGTTGTGTAATGAGCTGCAGCATTTACGCGTAAATCGTAATCACGAATATCTTTCTTAATACCTACTTCAAAGGATTCAGAGGTCTCAGCGTTAAATACAGGGTCAAAACCATCGGAAATCCGGTCAGTATTGGTGCCGCCAGATTTGTAACCTGTACCGAACGAGCCATATACTAAGGTATCGCGATTTGGCTGCCAGCTTAATTTAACTGTTCCCGTAACTTGGTCATCAGCTAATGTTTCTACAATATTAGGGCGAGCTGCAGTGGTTGTGCCTAAAGCATTAAATCCCCAACCTAGAGTCTGAAATGGTCTGATTGCTTCTAAATCAGCTGACGTCGGCGCTTCTCCTGCGGTTAAAGCTGCTGCTATGTTACCTAACGCGGCACCTGCGGCTGCGCCGCCTATGGCTAGTTCAGTTGTGGATGAAAAGAAAGTAGGGAAGTCTTCACCGTTTGCTAGGTTTTCACTGAATTCAGTTGCTAAGTCTTTAGATTCATCTGTGTAACGAATACCAGCAGTAAGTGTCAGTTCATCGGTAAACTGATAGTCAAACTGTGCAAATACCGCGTAACTCTCGTGCTCTTGCGCCGCAACGTGGTCAAACCCTGTACCTGCTGGTGCCGCCTCAGCAGCAGGAGCAATAAATCCACCGGTTAACGCACTTAAGTCGTTTAAACCAGCAAATAATGGGTCAAGTGCTCCGCCTAATGAGGACATGAAAAATGCGTTAAATAAGGAATCTGTATATAAGCTGTAATTTAAATCCAATTCTTGAGTGAAGTAGTAGGCGCCTAAAATGTAATTGACTTTATCGCCAGTATAATCCAATCGTATTTCTTGGGAAAAAGACTCTTGAGTTGAATCGTTAATGGTTCCGAATAAATCTGCATCTGTAAAATCAGCATCGATATTGTCGAAAGACTCAAAATTGCGGTAGGCCGAGATTGAAACAAGGGTAAAGTTGTCATCAAGATCCCAGTCGATCTCGGCAGATAGACCTTTGTCTGTCATCGTTGAAACAGGTAAAAATGATACCGCTACTTCGCGGTCGTAAAATGCATCCCCACCTGGGAATACTGTACCCCCTAGGCTAGGTAAAGCAGCGTCAGAACCATATACTCCTGGTAATTCTGTGGCTTCAAAGTTGCTTAATTGCACCGGCGCACCACAACATATTTCGTCTATTTCTGAATAATCAGCAATGACACGGACAGATACTTCATCAGAAGGCGTATACAAGGCTTGCACCCGAGCGCCCCAACGGTTTCTATCATTAAGTGTATCTTCACCTAAATTAACATCGCTAATTGTACCATCTCGCTGGCTTCCAAAAGCTGTGACACGAAAAGCTAAAACGTCTTCAATTGCGGAAATTGACGCCGCCCCCGCCAAGTTTACCAAACCGTAGTTGCCAACTGTAGCTTCAACAAAACCGTCACCACCGTCATGACTAGGCTTAACTGTATTGACAAGAATGGCGCCAGAGGGAGTGTTTTTGCCAAAAAGTGTGCCTTGGGGGCCACGTAATACCTCTACAGTGGCAACATCAACAAGGTTATTGATCATCGAATTTTGACGAGCACGATAAACGCCGTCAACATACAGACCCACGGATGACTCCAAGCCAAAGTTTTGCGATGAAGTGCCTACACCACGGATAGAGAAGCTTGAGTTAGTTGCACTTTGGCTTTGAAACGCTCCTAAACCAGGTACATTGGTTTGAAGGTCGTACATATCTTTGATGACCGCTTCGGCCATCTCATCTCCGGTAAAAGCCGTAACAGAAACCGGCACTTCTTGTAGATTTTGTGCTCTTTTTTGCGCGGTAACAGTAATGGTTTCTAAGCGTCCTTCTTGTTCTGCTGCTTGTTCCACTTCTTGTGCAAATGCCGCAGAGTTTGCCAAAGCAAAGGATAATGTAACCATGCTTGATAGGGCAGAAAGTGTAAAACGTTTTGGGAGTGTCTGTTGCATTATGGCATCTCTTTTTAGCTAGTGTTACTAGTCTATATTGGGTTTTTATACTATTGGGTAATATGGATCTAAGTGCAGTGTTCAAACCCTAAGGTTTAACTCATCAGACCTGTAACTTTATCAAGAATATTGGTTAAAAGTAAACTGCTGGTACGTTATTTGTTAATAACGTAATCTAATTGCAATAAATCGTTGTAATCGCTTTCTCAAATTTAACATTTATGCCGATGAATTAAGTCATTAAAATAGGATTGAGTAGCAAATGATGAAAGAAATATGGTCGATGATTTCACCGATATAATTACAGGAAATGTAAATTAATTAAAATAATAAATTCAACTAATAGATCTATTGGTAATACTATCGCAGCGGTTATCAAATTATCGGAGAGTACGTGTCTGAGTTCTATTTGGTCCGACATGGACAGGCTTCTTTTGGAGCTAAAAATTACGACAAATTAAGCGAGCTTGGTCATCAACAAGCACGTTGGTTGGGTGAATACTTCACATCACGAAGTATTTCGTTTTCACATGCATTTATGGGGGACATGGTCCGTCATAAAGAAACCGCAGAAGGTATTATATTGGGGTTAAATCAAGCGCCAATTGTTAGGGTAGATACCGGTTTCAATGAATTTAATTTTAAAAATATTGGTGATAGTTATCTCTCATCCAACCCACAAAGTAACTTACCAGACAACCCTAAACCCGCAGACTTTTATCGATTATTGAAACTAGCTATGTATGCATGGTCAGAAGGCTTATTGCATGAAGCATCTCTAGATGAAAGCTGGACAGATTTTAGAGAGAGAGTGCATAGCGCGCTGCATAAAGTGTGTCAGCAGGAGAGTGACAAACCTATTTTGATTGTCAGTTCTGGTGGTGCGATTTCGATGTTAATGAGTTTGGTCTTAGGGTTAGATGCCAAACAAGTAATAGAGCTTAATATGCAAGTCCGTAATACCAGCATCAGCCATTTTTACTTCAACAAAAACACAATACGTTTAGCAAGTTTTAACAATATCCCTCATTTAGACAGTCCAGATAGACTGGACTCCATCACCTTTAGCTAAAGGAAATACAACTATGAATTTTGATTACTCTGACAAATCCCAAAACCTTATTGACCGCTTACAGGCATTTATGGATGAGCATATATATCCAGTTGAACAAGAATATATTGACGCGGTGCATAATAACCCAAACCGCTGGTCAACCCCTCCAATGATCGAGGCTCTTAAGCAGAAGGCAAAGGACGCAGGACTATGGAATCTGTTTTTACCAGAAGAATATTTACCCTATGGTGCCGGACTCAGCAACCTAGAATACGCGCCACTATGTGAATTGATGGGACGAGTCATGTGGAGCAGTGAAGTCTTTAACTGCAGCGCTCCAGATACTGGCAATATGGAAGTATTGGCCCGATACGGTTCAGAAGAAGATAAGAAAAAATGGTTAGTCCCTCTATTAGAAGGTGAAATTCGTTCCGCTTTTGCTATGACTGAGCCAGCTGTAGCCTCATCTGATGCAACAAATATTGAAACTTCAATCACCCGTGATGGTGACGAATATGTCATCAACGGTGTGAAGTGGTATACCAGTGGTGCGATGAATGCTAACTGCAAAATTATGGTAGTTATGGGTAAAACAGACACGTCTGCTCCCCGTCACCAACAACAATCGCAGATATTGGTTCCTATGGATACTAAAGGTGTCACAGTCATTCGACCTATGGCCGCAATGGGGCATTATGATGAGCCTGTTGGACATGCTGAAGTTTCATTTGATAACGTTCGTGTTCCTGCTGCCAATTTATTAGTTGGAGAAGGGGAAGGTTTTGCTATCGCCCAAGGTCGTTTAGGGCCTGGCAGAATACACCACTGTATGCGTTTAATAGGTTGTGCTCAGCGAGCTTTAGATTTGGCATGTGAAAGAGTAGAAAACCGTATCGCGTTTGGTCAGCCTTTGAGTAAACAGCAGTCAATTCGGGAACGAATTGCTCAAATGCATTGTGACATCGAGCAAGCTCGTTTGTTGACACTAAAAGCGGCCGACAACATGGACAGATACGGTAATAAAGTAAGCAAAAATATCATCGCTGCGATCAAAATTGTAGCACCTAAAATGGCGTGTAACGTAATCGATCAAGCCATTCAGATGCACGGTGCAGCAGGCACTAGCCAAGATTTCATTTTGGCGGCGACTTATGCCTATGCTCGAACCATTCGATTAGCTGACGGCCCTGATGAAGTGCACATGATGCAACTAGGCCGAAACTTAATTAAAGATGCCAATGCTTAGTATGAATTTGTTAAAGAGGAAAATGTTATGACTGATAGAGGCTCAGTTGATCAACTAGACGAGCAACTTCTGGCAGATTACTTGACTCAACATGTTGCAGGTTTTAAAGGGCCTGTAACTGCTACAAAATTTGCAGGTGGGCAGTCAAACCCTACCTTTAAACTACAGACTGCGAATCAGTCTTATGTATTGCGCCGACAACCACCGGGTAAGTTACTCAAGTCAGCACATGCGGTTGATCGAGAATACAAAGTGTTGGCTGCATTAGAAAACTCTAACGTACCAGTCGCCAAGGTCTATCATCTTTGTGAAGACACAACTGTAATTGGCAGCATGTTTTACATCATGGAATATGTCGAAGGGCGAGTTTTTTGGGATAGTGCATTACCAACTATTACAGATAAACAAATTCGCGGCCAAATGTATCAGGAAATGGTTGAAGTAATGGCCGCGTTGCATAGTGTTGATATCGAAAAAGTTGGTCTGAGCGATTACGGCAAACCTGGCAATTATTATGAGCGCCAATTTAGTCGCTGGAGTAAGCAATATAAGTTGTCAGAGACTCAAGATATTCCTGAAATGGAACAATTAATTGCTTGGCTAGAAAAACACTTGCCTGAAGATGATGGCAAAGTATCCCTAGTGCATGGTGATTATCGTATGGACAATTTAATGTTCCATCCAACGGAGCCTAAAATATTAGCCGTTTTAGATTGGGAATTGTCGACTTTAGGTCATCCATATGCCGACTTAGCCTATCAATGTATGCAATTAAGGTTGCCTGAAAATGTCGGTAAAGCGACTGGGTTAGGTGGTGTTGAAAGAGCACCGTTGGGGATCCCAGAAGAACAAGAATACGTTGACGCTTATTGTAAGTTGGTGGGCATCGACAAAATCGATAATTGGAATTTCTATTTAGCTTTTAGTTTCTTCCGCTTAGCTGCTATTGCTCAAGGTGTAGCAAAACGAGCAGAAGACGGTAATGCGTCGAACAAAGAAGCCCAAGCCGTTGGAGCTATTGTTAAACCTTTGGCTCAATACGCCTTAAAACTTACTCAATAAAACAGCAAGCCTAAAAGGGCTTGCTGAAATACTAGATATTTCACGGAGAATGTAATGAAAGCTATAGTATGTGAAGAATTTGCCCCTGTTGAACAATTACAATATAAAGATATACCCGATCCTGTTGCTAAGAAAGGTCATGTAGTGGTAGACGTAACCGCATGTGGGGTGAACTTTCCAGATGGGTTATTGGTACAAGGTTTGTATCAAATGAAGCCTCCTTTTCCATTTGTACCAGGCAATGAAGTTGCAGGCGTCATTAGTGAAATAGGCGAAGGCGTACCACACCTTAAAGTGGGTATGCGAGTTATTGCTATGTGTATGTTGGGGGGATATGCCGAAAAAGTGCTGTGCCCAGCCACGCACATTATGCCTATTCCTGATGAAATTCCTGATGATGAAGCTGCGGCACTAGTCACAGCCCACGCTACAGCTCATCATGCGCTTAAACAGCGCGCACAGATTCAACCCGGTGAAACTCTATTGGTAACAGGAGCTGCTGGCGGAACAGGTCTAGCGGCGGTTCAAATAGGTAAAGAAATGGGAGCCACTGTAATTGCCGTTTGCTCAACCCAAGAAAAGTTGGATATGGCCAAAGCAAATGGTGCGGATATTCTCATTAACTACACCGAAACTGACTTAAAAACGGCAATCAAAGAAGTGACCGACGGTAAAGGTGTTGATGTGGTATATGAATGTGTAGGCGGAGATACATTTCACGCGTGCTCACGAAGCATGGCTTGGAACGGTCGTTTACTAGTGGTTGGTTTCGCTGGTGGCACTATCCCAGAGTTTCCAGTCAATTTGGCTTTGGTTAAAGGTTACTCGGTTATGGGGATTTTCTGGGGCTCGTTTACCCAACATCAGCCTAAGGATTTTGCCGATAATATGAAAGAGTTATTAACTTGGTATGTGCAAGGTAAAGTCAAAGTAATAGTAGACGAAGTGGTTCCTTTGGAAAATGCTAAGGATGCGTTAAACAAAGTTATGAATCGTGAAGTCAAAGGAAAAATGACACTCAAGCCCTAGTAACAGCTCTTTCTGAACATAAAAAAACGGCCTCAAAGAGGCCGTCTTTCTATGGTAAGTAACCTTCTGTTTAAAAAGATTGCTACTCACCCACCATGTTGAACGTTTAGTTCGTTCTAGAACAATTCTTTTAAGCCTATATTCTGTCGTTTAATGCAGCCACGATAGGAGAAGCATCTAAGCCATTTTCAGACGCCCAAGCTAGTACAGTTTTACCGTCTTTTTCTGGAGAGCTTAAGTCACCCTTAGGCATTTTTTTGACCATCAAGGTACCTGTTTCTACTGCATTGTTTAGCATCGCAGTACGAATAAGGCTGTTACCGCCACAAGATACACCAGTGT
>NZ_JAHKQO010000026.1 GCF_018861065.1 Paraglaciecola arctica | reverse complement strand
TCGGAATGATTAGGAAAGTGGCAGCAGATATCCATCAGGGCCAGAGACACAAAGCTCTCATAAATAGGCCGAATATATGGGGGCAATGTACTCTTTCAAATTCATAATCAAATGTGTTTGCAAATAGGGTGGGTCCATATATGACGGGCTTAAGAGTACACCGGAATGACGGGCTTAAGAGCACACCGGAATGGCGGGCTTAAGAGCACACCGGAATGGCGGGCTTAAAAGCATACCGGAATAATGGATTATCTGTGCGGTCACTTATAACGGATTTTTTTTCTTATCTGCCCCAAACTTATCTGCGTCCATTCCTTGTTTCCAGTAGCCAGTGGCGTGCATGTTAAGGCGCGAAAAGTCGAGCTCTCTGAGCAACATGCCTTTGATTGTTCTCAGTTGACTGGCTTCAAGGCCCATAAAAACTTGGCT
Organism: Paraglaciecola arctica; assembly: GCF_018861065.1. Classification (GTDB taxonomy): domain Bacteria; phylum Pseudomonadota; class Gammaproteobacteria; order Enterobacterales; family Alteromonadaceae; genus Paraglaciecola; species Paraglaciecola arctica_B. The sequence goes on along the minus strand of NZ_JAHKQO010000026.1, from coordinate 65,717 downwards.
GTCTTTGCTTAGGTTGCTTGCTAGCGTGCGCGTAAATTCTTCTAGGCTCAGTGTTGATTGGTCTTCGATATGCCAATGAACTTGCTGTGCGCCATCCATCTCAATAACATCATCGGCCGTGGGTACTGTGACTATCGCGGTGATGGATGCTTCGGATGATATGAATTTGGCATAGCCATTCACTGCGTTTACTGCGGTGATGTCACCAATCAGTAAATAACTGGGTGCCTCAAAATTAGTCAGTTTGCGTGTACCTGGCCCGGCTATGGTTAATTGATCGCCTACTTTGGCTTGTTGCGCCCATTGGGTTGCTGGCCCTTGATGGCGGTTAACCACAAAATCTAACGTAAGGCGTTTTTGGTTGGCATCGAATTCACGAATGGTATACGAGCGTTTTATGGCATTTTGTTGGTTGTTTGGAGTGACGGGCAAGCCATCGGCTAAGAATATAATTTTTACGTGAGCACCGTCTTGGTCGGTGGGAAAATCATGCAAGTCGTCGCCACTTAAAACAAAGCGTTTTAGGTGTGGCGTTAGCTGGTGGATTTCGGCTACTTGAGTAGAACGAAATTTTCGGTTGATGACTTTATTAAATATTTGCCGTACTGGATTCATATTAGGCCTCGCTTATAAAACTGGTACTACACAGCAGGAAGCTGTTATAATTAGTTGATAAAGTCAAGTATACAGATTAGGTTGATAAAGTCAACTATTTGAGGTGATAATGAATTTACGAGAAACCATTTTCGCATTAGCTCAGGCTTATCGAGTGCACATTAAAGAGGCGGTGAACGCCAATGAGCTAGGCTTAAACGGGATGCACGTTAGGTGTCTACACGCCATTGCAAATTGCCCGCAGTGCACCGCAAACGCCATAGTGAATCAATTAGGCAAAGACAAAGCGCAAATCGCGCGGTTAATTAAAGACATGCTAGACAAAGGGTGGTTAGAAAAACACTCCAGCGAGTTTGATAAACGTAGCCAAATATTGAGTTTGTCGAGCAGTGGTACCGCGTTGCAGCAACAGTTAGTGCAGCTCGAAAAACAACTGGAGCAAAGTTTTGAGGCCGGCTTAACCCAACAGGAGTTAGACGAATTTAGGCGTATCTCGTCAAAGATGTTAGCGAACTTGGGAGAGCATAGTTGGGAGTGAAAGGAAGTAGATTGGAGATAGGAATAACGAAGTTGTTGTGGACTTGGGTTACTTTGGGTTGACGTCTACTTCTATTAGGTTTGGCTGTGCGTTCAAATATTCTGGTTTGTGGTGGGTGAGTAACACTACTGTTTTGTTTTCAAGCCAAGGGTTTAGGTTATCCCAAATTCGTGCTGCCATCTGATGATCTATGCCGTTAAAGGGCTCATCTAATAAAACCAAAGGTTGCTGTCTTAAAATCAGCCGAGCTAGGCAAATTCGTCTGGCTTGACCGCCTGATACTTTGCCATCGGTTTCGCCTAACCAAGTGTTTAGGCCTTCGGGCAGTGAGTTAGCCCATTCATCTAATTCCACCTTTTTAAGTGCGTCCCATACCGCATCTTCGCTTACATCTGTTAGCCCGATAACTAGGTTGTACCCTAAACTGCCCGACAAAATAGCATTAGATTGTTGTAAATAGCCCACTGTGTTATGCCATGTTGTGGCCGCGATGGCCGATAATTCGTGCTGCTGATTGATGAGCACTTTTGTTTGATTACCACTTGGCTCGCTGCCAATCAGTAAGTTTGCAATTGTAGATTTGCCCGCTCCTGATTTCCCCTGAATATTGATAAGTTGTTTGGCGGCAAATTTAAGTGCTATCGGCTGACTTTGGCTAAGGCCAATTTGGGGATGATTATGAATTGTCATGTCAATCACTGACAACTCAAAATGCTCATCTGCTTGCGGTAAAGGCGATGTGTTGGTTAAGGCCAGTAGCCGATTTGCGGCATAATGAGTTTTGCCCCAAGTACTAAATAATGCTGGGAAGCTCTGCAATATTTCAGACATACCTAAGCTCATCATCACTAACATCACAGCTATTCCGCCATGCATTCCACCGTGACTTACCATGTACAACACTATAGCAATAACACTGAGCATACACAGGCTTAAGATAACATCTAGCACCAGTTGGAAGTTGGCAAGTTTGTTATTTAAGTCGTACTGAGCTTGGTAAAATCCCTCTAAGGCTTGATGAGTTGCCCGTTCGTGTTGCTGCATTAATTGGCTAGCTTGCAATTCAAAGGCCCCTTGAAGATGTTCAATAATGGCGGCTCGTGTTTCGTTTAATAAATTAGAACACGCCACTCCAGCGGCTTTTGAATGTTTAATCTTAAGGCGCACTGTTAGGCCTAAACATAACAACATCACCAAACCGGCAACCAACGCAAAGTTAAGCCAATAAAAGGCCATAAAAATACAAAGGGTGGTAATTAACAGCAATGCTGCAATAGGCGGAATGATATAGCGTAATAATATGCCATCTAGGGCATCGATATCGGCGGTTAACCTACTTAACCATTCGCTGTCGGAGCTGGCGCGTAATTGCTTGTCAGGCAGCACAGACAACTGCTTAAACAAGGTCACTCTAAAAGCGGCCACTAATCGTAGAATGGAGTCGTGATTGTACATGCGTTCAACGTAACGTCCTATGGTGCGGCTTAAGGCAAAAAAGCGAATGCCAGAACCAGGCATATACATATCAAATGTCACCACTATAGCTGCGGCAATACTTATCCCTGTTAAGGCCGTCGCGGTAATAAACCAACCAGACAGCATCAACAAGGCAACGCCCGATAACATAGTCAAAAACGACCAAAAAATACCAATGTATAAACGATTACCAAGGGTGCGGTGAATTAATTTAAACCAATAAAGCATCGACTTAGGCCTCGATATAATCAAGGTTGATTTGCTGACTAGCAAGGGTCATTACATCAGGGTCGTGGGTAGCTATCACCAAAATACTAGAGGGTTGCAGCATACTAATGGCTTGGATGATCAAGCCCTTACTTTTGGTATCTAATCTGGCGGTGGGTTCGTCGAGCAACATCACTGGGCTAGGGTTAAGTAACAAGCGTGCAAAAGCGATACGCTGAATTTGCCCGCCTGATAATCCTTGGTTGTGTTCACCTATCAGAGTATCTAATCCGTTTTGATGGATATTGAGTTCGCTGATTAAATCTAGTTTATTGAGTACGTCAAGCATCTCTTGGTCGCTGGCTTTGGGAGCCAAAGCTAACAGGTTGTCGCGGATACTGGCGTTTTTGATCCAGGCTTGTTGCGGTAAATAAGCCGCAGCCGCCTTTGTTTCCGGGCCCATTTTTGCGGTTCCTGCAAGTGCCGGTAAATATCCCGCTAGGGTATGTAATAAGGTTGACTTACCGCTACCCGATTGCCCTGATACCACCAATACATCGCCTAAATTAAGCACTGCATTTAAGTGAGTCGCTTGGGGAGTGGTTGCCAAGTGCCCTATGGATAACTCGTCTAACACTAAAGTACATTGGTCGAGCTGATGAATAGCGGTAATGCTAGACGAGTCAGTTTTATCGGATTTATTTGAGTGATGTGGCGCAAATTCAAATGCCGCAACTAAGTTATTTGCCGCACCCAATGCCGAGGCGCGGTCGTGATAATACTGGGAGAGGGTACGCAATGGCTGAAAAAACTCAGGCGCTAAAATCAGTATTGCTAATCCGCTAAATAAGGTCAGGCTATCGGCTGGACCCCAAGTAATCGCACCATATAAAGAAAAGCCAATATAAATGGCCAATGCAGCAATGGCGACACTGGTAAAAAACTCTAAAACGGTAGAAGACAGAAACGCCACTTTTAGGGTGCGCATCACGACTTGGCGGTAGCGGTCGCTGTAATCTTGTACTTCTTGGAGAACTTCGTTTTTCGCGCTTAATAAACTGATAGTTGATAAGTTCGCTACTCTATCTAAAAAATGCCCTGCCAAGCGCTGCCTAATAGTGGAATATTTTTGATTTAACCTTTCTGCACCCATGCCTACTAACACCATAAAAAGCGGAATAAGTGGAGCAGATATCAGCAGTAATAAGGCGCAAAGCCAGTTTAAATAAGCCACCGCCAGTAAAATAAACAATGGTGAAATTAGCGCCAATGCTTGTTGTGGCCAATAGCGAGCAAAATAACCATCCATAGCTTCAATGTCTTCTACAAATTGACTGGCATAAGCGCCAGCAGAGGTATGTTTGAGATAAAGCGGACTAGCGGTTCGCCAATATTGCAGCATTTGTTGCCTGATGTGTTTTCTTACATTGGTGCTGGCAATGAGTGAAAAATGTGTTTGAAAACGCGTTAATAAGGCGCGACCAAACATTGCCACTAATACCACTACCAAAATGTTGCTTTGTTGTTTAAAACTGGCGTTTTCGACAATAATTTGATGAGCGGCAAAACTAAATAACAGCCACTGTACAATCATCAATAAAGAGGCGCTGGCTCCACAGCCAACCGCAAACCATAAGTTTGCTTTTTGCTGTTGTACATAACCTCTTAAAAAAACACGACCCGTTGCAGTCTGCACTACTTCGGGTCGTTGATTTGGCTGTTGCCCAGACTGCGGATTTGTTTGGGGCATCAGTGATTAATTACCCTCAATGGTAACCACCTTCTTTGACTTTGCCTCTGAAAACCCAATAAGTCCAAGTGGTGTAACCGAGCACAACTGGAATAACAAACAAAAAGCCTAACAATAGAAACAACTGAGAGTTGTACGACGAAGCGGCGTCCCAAATGGTAAATTTAGGCGGTACTATATAAGGCCATTTGCTGGCTAAAAGTCCTAAGTAGCTAAACAAAAACACCCCCATTGTCGCCACAAAAGGTAAGCCGTCTTGCTTCTTTTTCACCGCTCGGATAACTAAATAAGAACAATACAGAGCCATGGCAGGTAATACCCACAACACACTGATATTATCGAACCAGCGAGTTCTTACAAAGGGGTCGACGAAAGGTGTATAAATACAGACTATGGCAAACACCGCCAGAAGGCCTGCTAAAAGTCGAGGAGTGATTTTGTAGGCCCAGTCTTGTAATTCACCTTCGGTTTTCATAATCAACCAAGTGCTACCTAACAAGGCATAACCCACAACGAGTCCAAAACCGGTAAGTACTGAAAATGGAGTGAGCCAATCAAGCGGTCCACCCGAATACACCATACCAGTGGTTTCAAATCCTTGAATGTAAGCACCTACTACCGCACCTTGAGCAAAGGCCGCAACGGTTGAACCAACCGAAAAGGACCAACTCCATAGGTACTTGGAAGTTTTGGCTTTAAATCTAAATTCAAAGGCTACGCCTCTAAATATCAAACCCGCCAGTAATAGAAATACCCCAATATACAAAGCCGGCAAAAACACTGAGTAAACCAAAGGAAAGGCTGCTAATAAGCCAGCACCGCCTAATACTAGCCAGGTTTCGTTGCCGTCCCATACGGGGGCAACGGAATTCATCATGGTGTCTCTGGCTTTTTCGTCAGGCGCAAAAGGAAACAATATACCTTGGCCTAAATCAAAGCCGTCCATCAATACATACATCATCAGCCCAAAACCAATGATACCTGCCCAAATTATGGTTAAATCAAATGTGGGTTCCATGATTATGCCTCCTCGTCGATTGCAACATGGGCCGCAGAGAAAGGTCTCATTGGGCGTTCTATTTCTTCCATTTCGTGAGGTGCGTTGGCTTTTTCTAAGCCGCCTCTGAATACTTTTAACAGATAATAAATACCGGCGCTAAATACTAGCGAATACACCACTATGTAACCTATTAAGGTAAATAGAGCCATACCACCAGTGAGCGAAGGAGTCAGTCCTTGGGCGTGAGTCATTTGGCCGTAAATTAGCCAAGGTGCACGGCCAGATTCGGTGACCACCCAGCCTGCAAGTACCGCTAAGAAAGGACTTAAACTCATTAACCTTAAGCCATTTAAAAATAGTGGTGATTGGTAGTATCTATTTTTAACACGTAGTACCAGCCCCCAAATTGCAAAACCTATCATTAAAAAGCCTAGGCCCACCATAACCCTAAAAGACCAAAACACCACAAACACTGGAGGTTGTTCTTCGACAGGTACTTCGTTTAAGCCAGGCACTTCGCCGTCCCAATCGTGGGTGAGTACAAAACTGGCTAGTTTAGGGATTTTTACTTCGAAATGGTTTGTTTGAGCTTCTTGGTCGGGTATGGCGAATAACACTAAGGGCACGCCTTTACTGGTTTCCCAGTTACCTTCCATCGCTGCCACTTTGGTAGGTTGATGTTCTAGGGTATTTAAGCCGTGAAAGTCACCTACTACTGCTTGGGTTGGGGCTAATACCAGCAAAAACCATAGGGCTACAGATAAGGCTTTACGGTTGGCTTCTAATTCACGTTTTTGTAAAACAAACCAAGCGCTCACACCTGCGACTACCAAGGAAGCGGTTAAAAACGAGGCCAATGCCATGTGTAAAAAGCGGTAACCAAATGAAGGCGTAAATAGCGACTCGGTCCACGAAGTCACATAATACATGCCATTAATTAGCTCTAAACCTTGAGGGGTTTGCATCAGTGAATTAGCAGCGAGGATCCAAAATGATGAAATAAAGGTGCCAGTGGCCACCATAATGGCTGCAAATAAATGCACCCCCTGTGGCACTTTGTCGCGACCAAATAACAACACGCCTAAGAAGGCGGCTTCTAAGAAAAACGCCGTGACCACTTCGTAACTTAATACGGGTCCCAGAAAGTTGGCCGTGGCATAAGAAAAGTTACTCCAGTTAGTACCAAACTGGAACGACATCACTATGCCCGACACTACGCCGATTCCAAATACTACAGCAAAAACTTGGATCCAGAATTTCGACAACTTCTGCCAAATTGGATTACCAGTTTTAAGGTGCAGAGTTTCAAAACCTGCAATGGTGCTCGCTAACCCAATAGTAAATACTGGGAAAATCGCGTGAAAACACACCACGAATGCAAACTGTATTCGTGACAGTATGAGGGGATCTAATTCCATATTGTTACCTATTCATGTATTGAAATTTTTTACACACCAATGGAGCATTGTTTAAATGCTCTATTCTTCGATTATTGTTTCGTTATCTGAACGACTCATACGATGACTTAGGTTATGCTTCTGGCTCGCGTATTTACGCGATCTCTGCCAGTCTGTTTACTTCTTCACAACCCATTTTGCACAAAGTGTTCCAAATATAGTTGAGTCATAAAAAAAGACTAAAAAAACTTCTTTTTGTTTGCTTTTAGTTGTTGGTCTTGACTATCTATTTTGGAATTTATTTTAATATTTTCAACTAGATAGATAATTCCCTTGGGGCATATTAAAGTAAAGTGTCATCATCGTTTTTGTTGATCATAATCAACAAAAAATTACTTCAATTAGTTTTTTCAGTGCTGATTCGCTCTTGAATGTTAAATTTGACTCTCTCCACTGTCATATTTGGCGTTGGTGGTTGTCATATTTGGCAGCGGTGACGGGTTTAATGAAATTCAGTAAAGTTGTGAAAGTCTAGCTCAGCTCGTTATTCGTATTTAAGGCCGTGTTTTTGAAGTTTACGGTATAAGGTACGCACACTGATCCCTAATTGTAACGCTAGTGCATCTATATCTAGATTTGAGTGTTCACAGAGTTGATTTAAGTACTGGTATTCGAGGGTCTCTAGGCTGATGATACTGTTGTTATCAGAAAAGTTAGTGCTCACTGTTAGTTCTGGGCTCTCATTGACTTGTTCGGGTAAGTCGTGCCGCTCAATCACATCGTCATCAGTTAACAGCGTGGCTTGTTCGATAATATTTTTTAATTCACGAATATTGCCTGGATAATTATATTCACAGAGTATTTTCAGGGCTGCTTGGCTTAACTTTTTGGGACGAACTTTACCTGAAATTAAGAAATGTTGGCACAGTGCAGGGATATCGTCTTGACGTTCTGACAAACTGGGTAAAGAAATAGGAAAGCCCGCAATTCTGTAGTACAGATCTTTACGAAACAAATCTTGCTGCACTAATGAAAATAAGTTTTTATGACTGGCACATATTAATCGAAAGTCTGCTTTTTTCTGTTGCGTGCCACCTAGGGTACGATAACTTCTGGTTTCGATAAGACGTAACAATTTGACTTGCATACTCAAAGACACATCAGCAATTTCGTCAAAAAATACTGTGCCGCCATTGGCGATTTCTATTAAGCCTTTTTTATTTTGAATCGCTCCAGTAAAGGCCCCTTTTTCGTGACCAAATAATTCTGACTCAAATAGGTTTTCGTTTAGGCCAGTACATTCTATCACCACAAAAGGTTGAGTTGCCCTTGAACTGGCGTCGTGCAGAGCTTTTGCTACTAACTCTTTACCTGTGCCTGTTTCGCCATGGAGTAACACCGAAATATCTGCTTTGGCAGCGCGATTAATTTTCGATAACATGGCTTTAAAAGGCTTGGATGAACCGATCATTTTGTTGTTGTGGGATTCGGTCGTGGCAAAATCAATTTTGTCCAACACTTCAAGAAAACCAATAGTGATGCCATCATCATCTTTAATGGGCTTCATCAAAATGTCGCAATAGGTTTTGCCGAACTCGGTATTGTGCACGTGCATCACACTGGTTGCTTTTTGGGTTTGCATACAGGTTTGAATCGGGCAGTCTTCGCCGTGATTATCGCAAGAGCTAATGTTGCCGTGGGATATTTCGAAACAGCGACTATTACCTAGCACTACTTCGTTTTCGTAGGTGTCACGGTAGGCTTGGTTCACCGCTAAAATAGTATACTGGGTGTCGATAAAAATGGCGGGTTTGTCGACGGCGTTTATCATGCTTTGAACAACGGAGATATTCATTCACTTACCTTAAGCCCATGTCAAAATTGAAATTTATAGTGTCAAAATTGACAACGATATCAAGTTTTCTTTAAAAAAGAAGATGAAAAGGAAGCGAAACAAGCGTGTTGTTAATGCTTAATCACTCTGCTTAGGTAAGGATTAAGGGAATTCAGATCTCTGCTGATTGTGCTTGACTAGCAGTATAAAAATCAAATCAAGTTGCCCTTGTTCTTAATTACGAGATCTCATGTTAACCTAATGAAAATAAACATAAAAAGTGTAAATGCAATGATTAAACCCTTATCTTTTTTAGTGAGTGCCTTACTTAGCGTGACAGTGTTCGCTGGTTCAGTGCAAGTGGTTGATCCTGATGTGAGTTTTCAGGCGGTTCATCGTATTGGTAAACATATAGTCGCCAGTGGTACCAATGGTGGTATTTATCAAAGTACTGACAATGGTGAACATTGGAGCAAGATTATAGGACCTAAGAATAGCTCTGCTTTGCAGTTTAGGGATAATCAGTTATTGAATGAAGGTGGACTCACATTGATGGCGGCCGGAGAAGGCGGAGATTCGCGCATATACCGTACTGATGATGGTAAAAATTGGCAGTTACAAATTGCGGGTAAACAGTCTGCTACCTTTTACGATTGTATGCATTTTATCAATGATCAGCAGGGTTGGTTATATGGCGATTCTGATGAACAGGGTTTGTTTATATTGGGTACGGTCGATGGCGGAAGTCATTGGAAAAGAGAGAAATTACCATTTGACGCTCAAGCAAGTGAGGGCGGCTTTGCCTCTAGCGGTACTTGCCTAAATAAAGGGCGTGATAACAATATTTACATCGGTACAGGTAATGGGCCTGCTCCCAGAGTGCTGATAAATGGCGGCGTAAATTGGCAAAGTCTTGATACTCCATTTAAGGGAGGTGAAGCGGCGGGGGTGTTTAGTGTGCAACAATCCGCTGAGTGGCTTTACATTTTTGGCGGAAGCTTAAAAGATCAGCAAAGTCCAGCCAAAGCCCAGCGTTATAATTTACAAAGCAAACAATGGCGTGCCTTACCTGACGTGCCATTAAAGGGGGCGATATATGGTTCGGATATTATTATTAAAGACAACAAAACTCAGATACTGATTGGTAATCCTCAAGGAGTCGCCATTTGGCAAGAGGGTGCCAGTTCGTGGAAAAAACTCAGTGATAATAATATTTGGAGTATCGCCTGTGATGATAGTCTGGGATGTGTTGGCGTAGGCAAAGATGGAGTGATTGAGCGCTTTACTTTTCATAGCGAAAATTGAAAGCGCAATTTACATTTCCCAATACCCTTAATTTATCGTTTAAAAAAGTAAAATGCAGGTATTGCAGTGACGCCTTTTTCCAAAATATCATTGCCATGAGCTAAGTGGATTTTAGGCGTTGGGGCAAATACATCACCGTAGGATGCGCCAGACACTATAACTTTTTCAGACAGTAATTTTTGTAATTCAATTGGTAACCTACCGGTAAAAACAATCGCTTCAGGGTCGAGTAAGCTTTGAATAGCTTTTAACGGAAACTTCATCGTTTCTACACATGCGGTCACCCAAGACATGATATTGCTGTCTTGTTTATCTATGGCTTCTTGAACTCGTTCGGGTGTGGCTTGTTCACCCCAAATTGCACTTAAATGTTTGTAAAGTGAACCTAATGTTGGTTTGGGAAGTGATTTGTCACTACTGAAAAGAGCTGATATTTCACCCGCGTTACCAAAAGCGCCATCCACTACGTCACCTTCAAAAACGAAACCTCCACCAATATCTAAGGTAAAAAGCATCAAATAAAAACTTTGCAGATTGGCTCCTTTCTGGGTCAGAGAAAAGCCAATTGATGCTGCGTTGCCATCATTTTCAACAAAACATTGTTGTTGATAGCGTTTCGCAAAGGTTTCTTGAAAATTAACTTTTGACCACCCTTGGGGATCTTGTTGAGAACAAATTCGACCTTCTATATTGGTAAAAAAGCCTGAAATTGAAATACCAATACCTAACACATTTATTGAAGGTTCTAATTCCTGAAATAATTGATCGAGCATAGAAGTTGCGGCTTCAATAGCGAGTTCGGCAGAAAGGAAAGTGCCGTCTTTGCAATATCTGACGATATTGGTTCTGTCGAGATCGTCTAGTAATACCACCACTCGATCGTGCTCGAAAATAACGCCCACGCTCGCGAAAACGCCAGGCAGCAAAGTTAAATAGGTAGCAGGTTGACCGCGTAATCCAGCAATTTTTGAATGCTCTGACACTATGCCTAGGGATAGGAGATGTTGGGTAAGCCTTGTGAGAGTTTGATTCGATAAACCTGTAGCTTTGGCTATTTCTGCTCTTGTAGCTTTTCTGTTTCTACGAATGTTTTCAATGACTTTTTTGTGACTACTGTTTAACTTTTTTTCTACGTCTGAAATAGAACTAACCTTTTGGTTTGTATGCATATTTATCTCCTTGAATGGCTTGGGCGATAAATGTCTAGGACACAAACCGTTACAAGTCGCAAACTAGAATAACAACTACTCATTTTAATTACCACAGTGATATTTAAATATCGCATCTGCATTCATAATCGAATATTTACAAATAAACTAAAATCCATAACTCATTGATAAATAGCTATTTTTATTGTGTTGATATAGATGGCCTCATTTAATAAGTACCATTGTGGTAATTAAGTATTGACAATTATTAACCTCATAGTTAGTTTAATTACCGACGTGGTACTTAATTATAAAAACACTACAATGTTGAGGAAAATTCATGCATAGAACATCTGTTACTCCCAAACAAAAGAAACTCAGTAAAATTTCAACCGCCGTTATCTTTGGTCTATTGAGTGGTGCATCCACTAACCTCTATGCCCAAGAAACAAGTGAAGGTGATATTGAAGCCATAACGATTACCGGTGTTCGTGGTAGTTTATTGAAATCACTGAATCAAAAACGATATTCGAATAAGGTTGTTGATGTTATTACAGCTGAAGACATAGGCAAGTTTCCCGAAGCTAACCTATCTGAGGCGATACAACGAGTACCAGGGGTAACACTGAATCGTAATCCTACTGGTGAAGGTACGGCTATCAACCTAAGGGGACTAGGACCAGAATTTACCTCAACAGAAGTGAACGGTATGTTGGCTGGTGGTAGTGAAGGTACACGAGGTTTCTCTTTTGAAATTTTCCCTGCAGAGTTATTTAATAGTGTTGAGATATCCAAATCAGTGACTGCTGATCAAGTTGAAGGGGGGATTGCTGGTAGCGTTTCTTTATCGACACCTGATCCCCTTTCGACCAAAGAACAAGTGTTAAACGTCTCTGTTTACAATAATTACAGTGAAAATGCGGGTGAAAACAGCCCTAAAGCTTCAGTGGTTTTTAATCATAATTGGAACGATACTTTTGGAGTTAATGCTGCTCTTGTCTATTCAGACACAGCAATGCAAAACAATGAAGTACGCGGCAGTAGTCATACGCCCTTATCTGCTGTTTGGGTCGGGCCTGCTGTTGGTGAAGAGGGCGGGGCAACACAAGAGCAGTTAGATGCCTTATACCCTCGTATCGAAAGTTTTGGCTATACCTCAGAGCAAAGAGAAACCTTAGGGGCCGTGTTAGGTTTGCAATGGCGACCTAACGATAACTTAGATATTAAATTTGGTGCCTTGATGGGAACGATTGACGGCGACCGCGTAGAAACCATTCTTGATGCTCCTTCTGAAAGTAACATTACCGCCGTTAGTAATACGGTAATAGAAAATGGCGTTGCTACTCAAGCCACTTTAACAGGTGTTCAACAACGTGTTGGTGCCAGACAGGGCTTAATTGATGAAGATGTGAAACAGTTTACCCTTAGCGCTGATTGGCATTTGTCAGATAGTTTGACTTTTTCTCCCTATATCGGCCATTTCAGTCGCGAAAAATCTGATAGTAATGATTTGTTCTCCTTTAGAAGAATGGCTGACGATGGCAATTTTTATCCCGCTGATGTTAGCTACATCATGCGAGATAACCATCTCGAGTGGTCAACAACTGGCACTGACTTTGCCAGTAATCCTGAAGAGTTTGTGGTGAATGTATTTATTCGTCGCCCTCTTGAAAGAAAAGACTCTAACAATACCTACAAATTTGATTTTGAATATGACAATGGCGATTTAATGAAGGTCGATTTTGGCTTGCGTTATACCGACAGAGAGTTAGAGCAAGGCCAAACTCGAACTAACCTTAGAGCTGATACTTATTTAGCTGATGGAGTAACGCTACTTAACCGTCGTACAGACATACCTACTTTAGCCGATGTTTATACCCCTTTAGATAGATTTGAAGTAGATGGGGCAGGTTTTGCGCCCTCTACGTTAATTGGCGCGGATCCAGCTAAAGTGTTTGCTGCTTACTTTAATGCTGATGGCTCGCTGATTGATGGTATGACTGCGGATGTTAATGAACCTTTTGAGCTTATCAATAGCTTTGAATTGGAAGAACAAACCATTGCGATTTATGCACAAGCGAATATAGAAGTAAGTGATGATGTGACCTTAAGTACAGGTTTACGCTTTGTTAAAACGGATCAAACCATTGGTTCACAGGTCACAACAGACTCGTCTGATCCTGATGCATTTACTCCAGTTACCTTAGAAAGTGATTATCAAGAAGTCTTACCTAACTTAAATCTGCGTTATTCATTAAATGACGACATGGTTGTTCGTGCTGCTTACTTCAAAAGTTTAACCCGACCTGCATTAGGTGAATTAGCGGCTTTCGAGAGCTTTAATGGTATCGATGAAGGGGGCGGTCTTGGTAGTCGCGGTAACCCAGACTTACAACCTTTTACCGCTGACAACTACGACATTGGCTTTGAGTGGTACTTTTCTAGTGAAGCGGTTGCGGCAATCAATATTTTTTATAAAGACTTAGATGGGTTTATCGATACGTCTTCAACCACAGAAACTAGAGAGTTCCCAAGACAAAGTGATGGCGTCATCGTGAGTGGACCTATTATCTTTACACAGCCTACTAACGGTGTTGCGGCAACTATCACAGGTATTGAGTTGGCGTATCAATCTAGACTTGGGTTTATCAGTGAATCGTTGGATGATTTTGGTTTGCTTGCTAACTACACCCTGATTGATAGTGATGCACAGTATTCTGATGAAGGCGATGTAAGAAACTCGGGCTTACCTGGTCTTTCTGAAAGCAGTTACAACCTTGCGGTGTATTATGATGTAGAAAACTTCAATGCACGTGTGTCTTATACTTGGAGAGACGAATATCTTGTGGCCTTCGCATCAACTGCAGGGATCCCACAATGGCAAGAAGAGTATGGACAACTTGATTTTTCAGCGAGTTATAATGTGACTGATGCATTGCAACTGCAAGTTCAAGGCTTGAATATTCTAGGTGAACAAGAAGTGAATCGTTCTGTGGAAAATACCCCTTATGACCTTGCACAAATTGATAGAAGATTAGTAGTGGGTGCTCGATACTCCTTCTAAAAACTAGCAATACGCCTAAATATGGGAGTGCCGCAAGGCGCTCCTCTATTGTTCTAACCAATATTTAAGTCATTATTAATCACTATTACCTTCCATAAGCAGAGTTGTTGAACATGTATTCATTGCGTCTTTTAATCACAGTTGTGTTGTTTGCAAATACAATACTCTTTAGTGCTTGCTCGACATCTTCGTTTTCGTACTCTGAGGAAAATAAAAATCTACAGCGGTCTCAGCAACAAGTGATTGCCCCGGGACTAAATTACCTTGAAATTCACAAGGGGCAGGCTACGGGCTACTTTGTGTTGAGCAGTGACATTGTTTCTCTAGAAGCGGCCAACTTATTAAAACTAAAACTTGAAACATTTAACGCAACTGTTGCCAACTCAAGTGAGCAAACGTCTCAGCTTGTCTCTGTTATCAAACCGGTTGAAAAAGGCCCTAACGGTAATGACTTAGGTCGACTGGTGACCTTTGGTCAATTTGATACTTTGAAGCAAGCAACGGCCATGCAAGCGGAACTCGATGCTATTGGTTTACATTTTAAGCCAACTCACAGTACCCAAAGAAGTGCAGGGGCAGGCAAACAACAAATCAGCATACTTGAGCTAGCGCCAAGTGTATTCGAAGGCCAAGTTATTTCAGCCTTAGCTAAAGACAGTGTGTTAGATATTCAACAGACGTCAAAGATAGCTCAGAACAACGCCGCTGTTGCCGCAGTTAATGGTGGTTTTTTTGCTTTTCAAACACATCAAGGCTTAGTAGGCGATCCCGCAGGAATAGCAGCAGTTGACGGCACCTTAGTGAGTGAAGCGGTAAACGGCAGACCAGCATTACTGCTGAGTAATACGCCGGCTTTGTCGCTGGATATATTAGAAAATGTGCATACCCATTTAGCTATGCGTATTGATGAACAACAATTTCAAATAAGTGGTATTAATCGCCAAGCAGGTAAAATTTTTAATTGCGGGCAGCGAAATGGCGATAAAACCATGACCGCTATCCATGATTACGTGTGCTCGGAGACAGACGAAATAATTATCTACAATCACTATTTTGGAAATCTCGAGGTTATCTTAAAGGAGCAACAGACATTCCAGTTCTTTTTAGATCACAACAACAAGGTCTATTTTACCCCACCATTGGCCGATTCTGTCTTGCCTAAAGGACATCGTTTGGTGAGTGCGTCTGGCAAATACTTCAATATTTTCAAACAAATGGTTAAGTCAACTTCACGTATCAATATTACGCAGCGTATTTGGAGTGATGGGGGTGAAGTAGTTTTGGAAAAAGGCATGTACATTATTAACGGTGGTCCTACGCTGTTAAATGGCGGTAAAACCCAAGTAAGTCAACGTGCACAGCAGGGCTGGGATATTGCACCTGTGAATATAGGCACTGCCGCAGTTGATAGCAGAGATGAAATTAGTCAAACCGAACAAGCAGACAACAGCAGAGTGAATTTTTATCAAAATTGGATATTACAAAGACATCCAAGGACAGCCGTTGGGATCACTGAAACAGGCACAGCGTTGTTTGTTGTCGTGTACGGGCGAGACCCATTATTAAGTATTGGTGCGTCGGTGTCGGAAATGGCTGACATTATGAAAGAACTAGGTGCGGTTAAAGCGATTAACCTTGACGGTGGAGGATCGAGTGTGATGGTAATTGAAGGTCAAATTACCGGAAAACCATCAGACACGAATGGAGAAAGAGCTGTGGCAGAAGCACTGTTATTTATTGCTGTAAAGAAGGTATAAAAGTGGAAAACGTGATTACAAACCAATTTGAAGGCAAAGAGCCCTCAGCGGGACAAGAACATTCAGCTGGAAAGAAGCCAGTAGCGCAACAAGAGCCAACAGAGCAACTATTTCTAGGGATCGATGGCGGTGGTACCAAATGTAAAGCTGTATTGATGTCTAGCAACAACGATATTCTGGGAGTGGGTGTGTCAGGGCCAGGTAATCCCGTATATGGTTTAGAAGAAGCGATTCAGTCAATTGAAAACTCTGCTCTTATGGCGGTTCAGGACGCAGGATTGGATGCCAAGGTGTTAGGCGATTTAATCGTTGGTATGGGGTTGGCAGGAGTCAATGTTCCTAGCCATTATCGAAATATCATGGCGTGGCGACATCCCTTTAAAAACATACATTTAGCGACAGATTTGTTGATTGCAAGTATGGGAGCCCATAACGGTAGCGATGGCGCTGTGATAGTAGCGGGAACAGGAACCTGCGGCTTTTCCTATGTTGCTGGCAAGACCAGTATTTTAGGTGGTCATGGGTTCCCTCAAGGTGATAAAGGCAGCGGCGCTTGGTTTGGCTTAAAGGCAATTGAGCAAGTTTTACTGACACTGGATAATATTGCTGGGCCGACACTATTGGTCGAGCTTGTTTTGCAGCAACTTAACGTTAAAACGGGACAGGAAGTAGTGGAACAAGTGGTCGGCAAGTCGGCTTCATTTTTTGCTCAATTTTCAGCAACTGTGTTCACTGCCGCAAATTCACAAGACAAAACCGCAATGGATATCGTGCAGGAAGGCGCGAAGTATATCAGTGAGATGGGCCTTAGACTTATCGGCACTCAGCCTCCTCGAATCTCACTTATTGGTGGCTTAGGTCCTTCGTTATTTCCTTGGTTAGATGACGTCATTAAAGGCCAATTATCTCAACCTATCTCTCCACCTGAAGTGGGTGCTGTGCTGTTTGCAAAACAACAAAGCCAGCTCAGTAGCAATGTAGGATTGTTGAGAAGTGCTATCTAGGTGGATAAAAACGAATATGGTTTTTTCAAAACAGAATATAAACCACTAATTTGTTCGCCAAGCTAATCACAAATAAAAGAGTAAATAATATGGGGCATTCAGCGCTAAAAAGTCAGAGTACATTTGTTCCAATGCTGGTTGTTGGCATACTTTTTTTCATCTTTGGGTTTGTGACATGGCTCAATGGTTCACTCATTCCATTTTTGCAGATAGTGTGCGATTTAAATGAATTTGAAGCCTTGTTTGTGACCTTTTCTTTTTATATCGCCTATACGGTTATGGCCTTGCCTATGTCGATTATCCTTAAAAAAACAGGTTATAGAAATGGTATGGCCATTGGACTGGCCATTATGGCATTGGGGGCCTTGTTGCATATACCAGCGGCAATCAGCGCCAATTTCATGTTTTTTTTGGTGGCTTTATTTGTGTTGGCGGCAGGTTTAACAATTCTGCAAACCGCCTCTAATCCCTACATTGTTTATTTAGGCCCTGAAGAAAGCGCGGCGATGCGCATCAGTATTATGGGGTTAGTGAATAAAAGTGCAGGGGTATTAGTGCCTATATTATTTACCTCGCTAATTTTAGCCGACATGGGGGATGTGTCAGCCAACACTTTGGATGGCTTAGACGAGGTAGCTAGAAATCAACGAGTCTTTGAGCTCTCCCATAAACTGATTGTGCCTTATATTGTGATGGCCATTGCTCTGGCCTCATTAATACTTCTAGTTAAATATACTCCCTTACCTGAAATTGAATTTTCCGATACTAGTACTCAAGAAAATACTTCAAAAACATCGATATTCCATTTCCCGCAAACTGTCTTAGGGGCCATTGCTTTGTTCTTTTACGTCGGTGTTGAAGTGATCGCTGGGGATACCATAGGACTCTATGGCACCTCATTGGGTGTGGATAATTTTGCCGGATTAACCTCATATACAATGGTCTTTATGGTGTTAGGCTACTTAATTGGTGTAAGCTGTATACCGCGATATATTTCTCAACAAAAGGCGTTGCTAGGATCGGGTATTGCCGGCTGTATTTGTATTTTTGGAATTGTATTCTCATCAACTGAATCCACCTGGCTTGCGGCTATTTTATGGGGCTGGAGCGGCTTACCTGTCATACCTAATTCGATTACTTTTGTTGCCTTAATGGGCTTGGCTCACGCCTTAGTGTGGCCATCGGTATGGCCATTAGCATTGAAAGGGCTTGGCAACTATACGGCTCAGGGATCCGCACTACTTATAATGGGGATCTCAGGTGGGGCTATTTTGCCATTGTTGTTTGGAAAAATATCTCATGAAATAGGAGATATTCAATATGCCTATTTTATTGGATTGCCTTGTTATTTGTATATTTTATTTTACGCACTTCGAGGGCATGCAATTAAAAATTGGGGCAAGTCTGTAAGGTGACTGTTCGCATCCTGTTGTGTGCCGTTTATCGGTTTATTTCGACCATTATTTATAAGGTTTTAAGATGAAAAGTAAGTTAACTGTAATAGCCGTGACATTGTTAGTGTCTGCATGTAATTCCACGAAAATTAGCAAAGTTGAGGTAGTTGAACCGTCTCATCCTAAAAATATAATTATGATAGTGGGTGACGGTATGGGGCCTGCCTATACCAGTGCCTATCGTTATTTTAATGATGATCCCAATACCTCAGAAATTGAAGACACAGTATTTGACCGAACTCTAGTTGGGATGAGCAGCACTTATCCAGCCAAAGTGTCTGGTGTAGTAACTGATTCTGCCGCTGGAGCTACAGCGCTGTCTGCGGGAGTCAAAACCTATAATGGTGCTATCGGTGTTGATGTGAATAAACAACCAGTAGAAACCGTTTTAGAACGAGCTAAAAGTCTAGGTAAAAAGACGGGTGTGGTAGTAACTAGTCAAATTAACCATGCGACTCCTGCCAGTTTTATGGCCCACAATGTCAAACGTAGTAACTACAATGAAATTGCAGATAGCTATGTTGAAAATCATGCTAAATACGATTTTGTGTTAGGTGGTGGTTGGAAGTTCTTTTTAAGAGAAGATAGAAATTTGATTACAGAATTTCAAGACTTAGGTTTCCAATATATTGACGAGTATGCCGGTTTAGCAACATTACAAAAAGATAAACCGGTAATCGGTTTGTTTGGTGATGTTGGATTACCTTGGGCGTTAGATGATAGTGATCCTTCGCGATTAAAAACAATGACAAAAGCCGCTATTGAGCACATTGAAAATGAGCAAGGTTTTTTTATGTTGATTGAGGCTAGCCAAGTTGATTGGGCAGGTCACAGCAATGACATTGCTGCGGCAATGGGCGAAATGCAAGACCTAGCAATGACACTGGAATATTTGGAACAATATGTGGCGACCCATCCTGACACCCTTGTGGTGCTCACCGCAGATCATAGTACTGGAGGTTTTACCCTTGGTGCTGATGGGCAATATAGCTGGTTCCCTGAGGTGTTGAAAACGATACAGCATTCCCCCAGTAAAATTGCTGAAAAGCTTGTTGATACTGAAATTACACAACAATACGTTGATGAATTATTTGGTTTTACATTGACTGAAGCAGAACTGGCGCAACTCGAAGAAGCCAAGGAGCCTACTAAAGAAAAACAACAGTTAGACTCAAAGGGGAATCCCTATGCCGATTCATCAGCGAATATTCAGAAAAAAGCTTTATATGCAGCCGCTAAACACATAGTGGATAAAAGAACGATTACAGGTTGGACGACTGGTGCTCACACAGCAGTAGATGTTCCGGTTTTTGCATTTGGTAGTCAAAGCGATATTTTTAATGGCCTTATTACTAATACCGAGATTGCGAATAAGGTGTTTTCTTTGTTGGGTGAAAAATAACGGTACTTAACAACCCTTATGGGTAGATAAGTAAGTCACCATAATTGCATTGATATCGATGGGGCTTTCGTTATTTACATGACAAAAACGGCCAAGATTATTTAATTTTGGCCGTTTTTTTTATTCAAACTATTACAAAATAGAAGACGTCTTCCCCTTTGCGTTAGTTTAGGGTTGATGGCTAAAGTGACACCAATAGTTAAAGCAAAGCGGATACCGATTTAGAGACGTTTTCAGCCCCTTCTTGTATTTCTGTTATCACCGAGGCAACTTGCATTATTTGGTTGTTATTTAATTCGGCGTTTTCTTTTACTAACCCCATATTTTCGGTAACGGTTACCGTTAACGCTTCGTTTTCTTGAACCACTTGTTCAATCTCTACCGTTGATTGACTGGTTCTTGCTGCTAATGACCTGACTTCGTCCGCTACTACCGCAAAACCTCTTCCTAAGTCTCCTGCTCTCGCGGCTTCAATAGCGGCATTTAGCGCGAGTAAGTTGGTTTGGTCGGCAATACCTTTGATTGTCGAAACTATGGTGGCGATATTTTTGGATTGTTCATTTAAACGTTCTAACAGCGCATTGGTTTTAGTGATTTGTTCAACGATACCGTTTGAGTCTTCAACAGATTTTGTGAGTAAGTCAGCGCCATTGATTGCTATTTGTGCCGTTTCTTCAGCGGTTGAAAAAGACAGTTCTGCCGCTTGGGTAATGGCCATATTGCGCTCTTCACCGGCCGTGATATCCGAGGCAAACTTGATTACCTTTTCTACCACACCTTTGTCGTCAAATATTGGGTTGTAAGACGCTTCTAACCAGACTTTTTCGCCTCTGGCGTTTTGTCTTTCAAACTGCCCTGATTTAAATTCGCCCTGCGCCAATTGTGTCCAAAAATTGGGATTTTCTGTGTAGAATTTGTCATAGCAGAACATTCGATGATGTTTACCTTTAATATCATTAAGGTTGTAACCCACCACATTTAAAAAGTTTTTGTTGGCTGTAATTATTTCGCCGCCTGGGGTAAATTCAATCCTCGTCATTGAACGGTCTAATGCCTGGTTAACACTATTAAGATCTCTTATGTTTTCAGTTTGAACCGTTACGTCTGAGGCAATTTTGTATATTCGTGTGAGTCTACCGTCGTTATCGAGAATCGGGAAATATGTCGCTTCAAGCCATACCGATTCACCATTTTTTTTATGTCTTAAAAAGGTTCCAGTTTGTTTATTCTTCAAGGATAGTTGACGCCAGAACTCTGCATATTCTGGGAGTGCTATGTAATCTGTATCGCAAAATATTTTGTGATGTTGCCCGGTCACTTCTTCAATGGTGTAACCCATCAGATCCAGAAAACTCTGATTAGCCGAAAGTATTGTGCCATCTGGGGTAAAAGAGATGGTTGCAATGTTTCTTTCAATTGAGTTAACCATTGCTGTCAAATCCATGACCTTTTTAACAGAATCATCCAATTCTTGCGTGTTTCTCTTAAAAAACATCTACTGCTCCGATTTGAGTAATTAACTTCATCTAATGATGTTAGTTACGCGGATCTAAACACTGTTAGGTTCTCCCGGCAATACGACTAAAGACTAATTGAAATGTAGTCGCTGATTATTATTCGACTCGGTGTTTTTATTATTATGTTTATTTATCAGATGGTTACGTTTTTTCATAAAGCATGGAAATAAAATTATTAATTAACTGCTTGGTCAGACTATTGGTCAATAAAGTGAATGTTTAATACACCGCTACAGCAGGTATGACTAGGCAAGAATTGACCAATGACTAAACAAACAGCCAATTTAAACGTCAATGGCGAGAAGTCTTTTCAACATTTTTGGCTGATTGCAAACTATATGTAAAGAGTTTTATACTTGATTTACATAATCAAATGATAACGTTTACATATGAAACTCTATTACTTCATTGCTTTGCTTTTTTTGTTCGCATGTTCTTCACATACAACCGAGTCTAAGTTGCCAGAATCTAAACCTGCAGTTTCGGTCATGGGTGAACAAGTAACCACAACTGGTCGCTATTTCGATTACGTTCCCACGCCTTCTATTTTAATTTTTTCTGAAACTCGTGATTGGCGTCATGAGGAGGGAATTGCCGGTGCAACTCTGGCTATTATGAAAATTGCAAAGGAAATGGGGCATGGTTATTTCACCACTGAGCACAGTGGTATTTTTAACGATAACGATTTAGCTCGTTTTGATGTCGTTGTTTTTAATAATATGACCGGTGATTCATTAACTCCTGAGCAAGAGGCCGCTTTTGCGAGATGGCAGTCTAAGGGAAATGGTAGTGTGTTAATTCATGGTGCTGGTGATTCGTCACATCAGGATTGGGGGTTTTACCACAAGGAACTGTTAGGGGCGTTGTTTGTCAGCCATCCAATGTCACCACAATTTCAAGAAGCTCGGGTTGAAGTCTTAGCCCCTGCCCATCCGGTTATGGAAGGAATGCCCAGTGAATTTATGGCGATTGATGAATGGTACACTTTTGAATCGCCGCCAAGTGAAGATTTTATCATTCTAGCTGGCTTGGATGAAAGTACTTATAGCCCAGTGAACAAGGTTTACGGCGAGCGCTCTGATTTACGAATGGGGCCTAATCCTGCTGATCATCCTATCCTTTGGGCTCGTTGTATGGGTGATAATCAAGCGCGTTCAGTTTTCACCGCCATGGGACATCGCTACGAAACCTATGAAACTAAGGAAGCCTTGTTATTATTGAAAAATATGCTGAATTGGGCTGCTAAGAAAACCGATCCTCAATCAATGGGATGCAATAAATAAGCGTTATTTTGATTGACGAAAATTGATTAGCGTAACTTGATTAGATACAGCCTAAAAACACTCATGTTAGGCTGTGCTTAATGGCTGGTTTTTCAGGCGATATCTATAAGTCGTACATCAAATATCAAAACTGCATTTGGACCAATTTTATTGCCAACACCGCGTTTCCCCCATGCGAGTTCTGGGGG
Organism: Paraglaciecola arctica; assembly: GCF_018861065.1. Classification (GTDB taxonomy): domain Bacteria; phylum Pseudomonadota; class Gammaproteobacteria; order Enterobacterales; family Alteromonadaceae; genus Paraglaciecola; species Paraglaciecola arctica_B. The sequence continues at coordinate 42,778 of NZ_JAHKQO010000026.1, read as the reverse complement.
AACAACAAACTCAAAACGACTTCCTAGAGTCATTAACTGCAACCCTTGTTGCAATCCCGGGATAGCTTCTTGCAGAGTAAAACGGTCGCTAAACCCACTTTTATAGGTGTCGGCAATCACACTGCCATCAAAATTCAAAATACGTTGATTCACGACTACTTCATTTTGCATAGTGGGAGAGGGACCCTCTGACGTCTCTAAAATACGATACATCAGCCCCGAATCATCTTGAATAACGTCAGGTTTGTTAGCGTATTTTGCGATAAAGGCTTCGCTTCCTTTGCGATTTTGACCTCTAGAGCCTTTGTTGAGTGCCTTTTTATTTTTTGCCATCGATTCTTCTTTTTAATTTAAATGCTATTACAATGGTTTAATTTTACAGCTCATTATTCTTTGGATTTTGCCCAAGGTTTGGGATCAAGCAAATAACACTGTTTAAACTGTTCGTATAGTTTGGGATGGTGACGTTCAAGTTGTACAGGTTTCTCAAAAAATGTTTCTGTGACAACGGCAAAAAACTCTGCAGGGGAAGTGGCGCCATAGCTGTCAATCACGTCTTCATCGCCATCTGCCCACTTTTGTTGTTGCACTTTGAATTCGGCATTGAGTACTTGCGACCATTGTTGATATTGCTCTGGAGTGGGTAACAAAGGTAGTCCGTCCATTGCTGCATTTTCCTCATCTAACTTGTGGGCAAATTCATGCATCACCACATTGCGCCCATCTCTACTGTCTCTGGCTCCTTGTAACACATGATCCCAAGCTAAAACTATTGGACCTCGATGCCAAGATTCGCCGGCTCGGGTGCTGGTATCGGTAATCTGTAACATACCTTCGCGTCGAGTATTTTTGGCCACGTAGCTACTAGGATAAACTAATATGCTGCGAAATCCTGGATAATAATTGCCTGGTCGGTTGAGTATTAATATGCACGCTTGAGCGGCGATTAGCAGCCTCACTCTATCCGTTATTTCGAGGCCGTCGCGACCCACTATATCTTTCTCGTCTAAAAATACCTGGATATGCCCTGCTAACTTGCGCTGCATGTCATCTGGCAAGCGTAAATACAAAGGAAATTCACTTTGCAGAATGTTGAGGTACTCAGGAGGTAACGGTTGGGCTCTTAACCGCTGGCGTTTAAATTCACGCTTTTTTAAATTGTGTTTCTTAAGGTAAAACCAAACTAACATAATTAAAAAAGGCAAACTCAGTAAACAATATATAAGATTTTGGCGCATAGATTTTTTGTTGGTAATAGAGTGTTGATTGCTCGCTATACACTATAGATGTGCGAGTTTTTGCGGTGGATATTATTGGCGTTATTCATGACATAAACTTTTTAGTAGCAACTTTAAACTTTGACGATGAATATCGCTAAAATTTTGTTTTTCACTAAAGTTGTTCAGTATAAGTCGTGCGTCGTCGAGTTGCGATGGATCTAAGTCTTCCGAAAATCCCATATCCCAAGATTCCATTTCTCTGGCTCTGGTTTTCTCTGCCAATAACACGCGAATATTGGTATGTCTGATATCTTCGCATATGAGGTTAAAGGTGAACTCAACTTTGTCTTGTGTACCTTCTAATATCTGTATGAAATGCTCAGGCAGTTCTACTAACAGACCGGTGATGCCATATTGGGCATTATTTTTTCGCGCCTTACACAGAATTTCTTCCATATCACTTGGTGTAAAAGTCTCTATTTTGTCACTTACATAGATAAGTTGATACATGGTAACCACAAGATTTGGTTATTAAGGAAGCAACACGGTAAAACACTCTGCCCACCGAAGCCATTATTTTCGACTTTTTTAGGTGTTTGGGCCCCAATCCAAAGGAAATGTTCGTGATTAAACAATTATGGTTTTTTTGGTCGTGTCTGTGTTGATTGCTTAGGAGGAGCGATAGATGGGTAACCACCTATTTATTTCTCTGATACTAACATAGTATATCTCACTACTCAGTCACAGGCAGTTTTCTCGAAATGAATCAAGATACACATTCCACACCTAATAACGGCTTACTTTATAATACTAAAGGCAAAGTATCCGTTTGGGTTTCGCAACATCCTTATGCCGATATCCCCGATGAATATTTTGAGGAGAGCTTTTTCAAAAAAGGCACAAGAGCGAAAAATACTTGGTCAGACAATTATAAAATTCGATATTTTTCTCCAGAGTTTATGGAAACTAATGGTGCTCACACTGGCACCATTGATATACATGAAGCGGCTGGTGGTTGTTCTTGCTCAAGTTCTTTTATTGTGAATTTGATGAGTAAAGCCAAAAAAATCAACATGCTGCAAGTAACTTGGATTATCTTACTGTTTGAACAGCAATATAGTGTTAAAGCTAGTGGTGTTTCCGAGGATGAATACACAACTTTTTTAGGGGCTTTTAATTACGATGCCGCTAGTGAAAGTTTGTTTGCAGAAAATGAAGCTGAGTGAGTACAAAACAATTACTTAATTGTGATGGTTTGTTGCTAAAAAATAGAGTCAGTTTTATAACGTTAGCATTATTAAGTTGAAGCGACTGAAATTTGCGACCAAGTCTATTTGTATTTTTTAGTTGCACCCATATCATTGGGTGTATGAAGCCTAATTTACTTTTCAAAGACCCACTCAAAAATTGCACGATTAACTGCAATCTAGCTTTGTTGTTGCTGGTGTTCTTGTCGGTATCGTTTTTTAACGTTGCGCAATCCCGCGAACTGGCGTCTCATGACAAAACACCTTACTTTGGTGATTTTGTTTGTATTGCTGACAGTGCTTCTGAAACGGATTCAGATGATCATGACGCTACCCTACCTTATGCAGCAATCGCAAACTTCGGTAGCGCTTTTGGTTATGTAGATGCAAGCTACACAGTCAATTATTTTACCCCTTGCTACCTAAGGCCGCACACTCGCGCTCCACCAAAAGTCTCTATTTAAACATCTTTCAAGTCTGCAAAGTATTTTGCAGGTAGTTTTATAGATTTTTTTTGGTGAATAAAAATGAATACTTTTAAAATAATTCCGACTGTGGAAAGCAGTATTTCTTGTGCAAGCATGTCAGATCTAGCCCTGACAAATATAGATATCAATAGCCCCGCAGAATACCTAGTTAATGATACTAAATGTGTTTTATCACAAATGATCTCTCCCGATACTAGTATTGATGAAGCGCTGACCATAATGAAGCTGAGTAATAAAAGGTCAGTGCTTTATGTGGGTGTTGATTTGAAATTATTGGGCGTGATAAGTGGTGTAACTTTGGTGAGTCGAGTGGTGCTTATGGTGGCAAAAAGAAAAGGTGTGGCAAGGGCTGATTTAACCGTCGCAGATGTCATGAATTACACTTATAAGATGCCTGCCATACATAAAAATCAAGTGCTTAAAGCCCGTGTTGGTGATATTAAACAAACCATGGAATCTCTCGGGGTGGCACATATTCAAGTAGTGGATGAAAACAACAAAATATGTGGAGTCATTTCTTCAACCGATATAAGTAGGGTGTTGCATGAGCCTGTTTATATTAATGCGACAGCGCATTCCTTTAAGGACTTTTTTGATGTGTTGCACGAACACGAAGAGTTGGTTTAATGCAGTAATAAACTAAAATACCCTGATAGTTGGGGAGGCTGCAATAAGCTCCCCTATTCTTAATTATTAATAATCAGGGAGTATTTTCTAAACCCTATCTAACATTGATATTGTATTAAGTAAGCAGTGGGCAATAATCAAAGGCCATAGGTTTCGACCAAAACAAACGTAACCTATCCCCATAGCGAGTCCAATTAACCCGACAGTAATCGACCTATCAGATATATCGTAAGAATGCCGAAAACCAAAAATACATGCTTGTAATATCACTGCGATTAATGTTGCAATCCAATAACTACCCAGTGCTCGTTCAATCCAATTTAACATAAATCCTCGGTCTAGCAGTTCTTCCAACATTGATTGCACCCAAATGAAAGGAATGATGCTGAAAAACAGAGGCCAATTACCTGATAGATTGCCAAATTTAGAGGTGGCCTTTTGATTCGACATATCAGCGGCTGTTTGTAAACCTAGCTGTTCTTTAAGGGTTTGAAAAATAACAATTGAAATAATGGTGAACGCAAAAATAAAGGCGGTGGCAAACAAAGTCTTTTTATAATTTTCGGGCTTACATAACCCCAATTCTTTCCAAGAAATACCGCGTATCCTCATTAAAATCGTAGCCACAATTAAAGTAGTCAATGACCAAAAAAGACCGTTGGCAATAAAATTAAATTGAGAAAAATAGACTTCTCTTATCAAAAACATCACCGCTAGATAGATGATTAAATCAACGCACAAAATCCAAGGATATCTAGTGTATGAAAATTGTGTTGCGCCTTTTGGTTTTTTGGAGTACATCGAGTCAAATCCGAGGTTTAACTGTTAGCAACGATGTTTTGTAGCGCTTTAACATGCTCGCTGTAAGCGATACGTCCGTCTGATGTTAATGACAGCCAAGTCCGTTGCCGTCCCATTTCCTTACGTTTGGTTAAGCGCACATAATTTGCTTCTTCAAGTGATTTTAGATGTTTAGAAAGCACGGAATCACTGACCATCAATTTATCACGCAATACTTTGAATTCGAGTTCGCTTGTTAGGGCTAATATGGCGCATATCTGCAGTCTATGTTGGGCATGAATCAGCGGATTAAAATTAGCACTAGTCATGTTTGTTAATGCCTGTTTTATAATCACCCGATGGGAAACGGTGCATAACATAACCCAATGTCACAGCGGTAATCATTGCTCCTGCGTAGGATGCCCACCAAATGTCCTCCTTGGACAACTCCCGGCTAAACACAACAACGGCACCAAAGCCTATTGCCAACAACACGCCGAACACTAATTCTGAACGACTTTTCGGTGCCACCTTAGGTTTTACACCTAAAAGGCGGCTTCTATATAGGTAAACTCCTACACCAATACAAAACACAATGGCCGATAGAATTACTCCTAAAATCCACAAGTTATCGTGTCGAGACGAAGCCCAAGAGAAAATCCCCATACCATAAGAGCAAGATATAATAATGTTGAGCCATAGCGGGGCTCTAAGGGAAATTGTTGTGTCTTTTTCAATCTCAGCCAATGACTCTAAGGTCGATTTAGCCTCGGTGACTGAAATATGTTGCGTGTTCTTAGTCATAGTGAATCCCCATTTACTTTCCATCTTGGAAAGTAATGTAACTTACACTTTCCATAGTGGCAAGTTATAATTTTCCGCTGTGGAAAGTAATGTTAGGGTTTACTCAAAATAGGACTAATTTAGCGGTGTATTTATTCGCTATATTGACCGCTTAACCCTGTATCAGGCCTTTTAAAGATTTCTTCTAATTGTTGTTCGATATTGCCTTATTGTGTCACTGCGAATTATCACCAAACTAACAAGTGTTGCAGGCAGTGTTACCTGCAGAGGATGGAGTTATGTATAAATATTTAATGAAGAGCCTATTGCTGTTTTGGCTGCTAGTTGCGTTGCCGGCGAAAAGTCAGACTATTAATCTCATTGAAGGTATAAAAATTAAAAATGGCCACCACGATGAGGCATTATTCTATTACAACAATAATTGGCGTGCCCTTCGTCACAAGGCATTAGAGCTAGGCTATATACAGTCATTTGAATTCATAGAATCTAGTTTAGAGGCTCCCTTAGAATTCGATATTTTGTTGATTACCAAGTACGCGAACCAAAGCGATCAAGAGCAAGCTGAAGCGCGCTTTGAAGCGTTCATCGCTCAAAGTGGAGCTGTAAAACTGCTTAATAACATCCAGCCTAACGAGTTTAGGGAAAGAGTGTTTGTAGCGTCGGGTAAAGGTTTACAGCAGCAACAGTTAAACTCGTATGAACCTCTAAAAGAAATCTTGGTGGACGGGCTAGCGCACCCATGGAGCATGGCATTTTTATCTGAAGATGAAGTGTTGGTCAGCGAAAAAGACGGTCACCTACTCAAAGTTAATTTGCTAACAAAACATAAGTCAGTGATTCAGGGGTTTCCTGAGGATCTTGCGAATAATATTACTATTGATGCGTCGCAGTACGAACCAGGGATTTATCCCAGCTCTTTAAACGGCAGGACGGGTAGTTTTAACATGGGGATCTTTGACGTGGTGCTCGATCCTAATTTTGCCGATAATCAACTGGTGTATGTTGCGTATGCCGCTCAAAAAAGCGATAGCTTTACGACAAAAGTGATCAGGGCGACGCTGCAAAATGACCGCCTAGTAGACGTCAAATCAATATTTGTGGCTGATCCTTATACCCCTGGCGCTTGGCATTTTGGAGGCGGCTTGACCTTTGGAATAGACGGTAAATTATATATCACTATTGGCGAACGCCTGTTCAACGAAGTGAATCAACCGGATATGCCAATAGCGCAAAACCTAGCTGACAAGCGCGGCAAAATTCACCGAATTAATCCCGATGGTTCGATCCCATTCGACAACCCTAAGTTTGCCAACAGCACTGCAACTAGCATTTATGCAGTGGGGATTAGGGCTGCGCAAGGTTTAACTGTTGATCCCAGCACTGGGCATATTTGGTTTTCAGAACACGGCACTCATCAAGGCGATGAAATCAACCTTTTACAAGCGGGCGCTAATTATGGCTGGCCGATAAAAACTACTGGTACTTACCGCCACAAAAACTATACGCCTCCTACTTTGTCCGATCGCACTTTCACTGATCCGGTTTGGTACTGGCGTCATACAGTAGCACCTACAGGGTTAACCTTTTATACGGGCAACGAGTTTCCACAATGGAAAAATGACCTGTTCGTTTCTGGCCTCAGTCGCGGCAGCCTTTGGCGACTGAGAATAGTTGATAACAGCATTAAAGCTGTTGAGGAGTTGTTTGTTGACGATAGAGTTCGCTCCAGAAAAATAGTGCAAAGTCCCGCCGGCAAGTTGTATCTATTAACAGATGAAGATGACGGCAAAATTATTAGTATAAGGAAAAAATAACCATGAAAAATACTCTAATGATACTCATTTTTTTGTTGCTGACCTTTAGTGTTAATGCACAGAAAAATACTCAGTTGACAGATATAGAAGCCATCACAATTCCCTTACAAAACTACCTAAGCGGGCATATTAAAGGGGATAAAAACGTTCTTGGTAAAGCCTTGCATAGTGAGGGAAAACTAAGCTATTTACGTGATGGAAAGTACGCAAAGTTAGAATTTTCAGATTACCTCAGTAGAATGAAATTGCGTAACAAAGACGACTCAGTCGAGCGTATTCCTTATATCAAAAGTATCGATGTGACAGGCAATGTGGCGGTAGCAAAGTTGGTTTTGGATTATTCGAGTATAATCTTTACTGATTACATGACCTTGCTAAAAATTGCGGGCGAATGGAAAATCAGCAACAAGATCGCCTACTCGGTGCGCGACCCCAAAAACAATAAAACTCGAATCACCAATATTACTGAAATTATGGCGCTATTGTTACGTTATGAGCAGGCTTTGAAAAGCGGTGACCCAAAAGATCTGGCAGGTATTTTTCATGCTGAAGCTAAGATTATGTCCAGTGAAAATGGCAAGTTTAGGGGGGTGACTCTTAATCACTTTAAAGATAGGTTTGCTCAAAAGACCTCTAAAGCTCCAGTGTTGATAAGCCACAAAATTCAAAGTGTAGATGCCTTTGGGGATGCAGCTGTTGCAAAAATACAACTGAATTATCCTAATTCAACTATTACCCATTATTTGTCATTATTGAGAATTAATGGACAATGGCAGGTAGTGAATAAAGCTATTGATAAAAATTAGTTAGGATTTTAAATGGCTGTGCAGCAATCAATGAATTTTATAAAACTTAGCAATTCACCATGGAAATGGCAGGTGATTGGCTGGCTGCTGTATTTTTTGTTGATGTTTTTAACCTTTTTACCTAGAGATTCTGAAGAATCAATTGCTTACATTTTTTGGGTGAAATCGTTGCGTACGCTGGTAGGTTTTTCTCTGAGTTGCTTGTTATGGCTGATTTATCGAAAACTTATAACAAGTCCATCTATGCCAAAAACGGTATTGATTGTAATTATTGCTACTGGTTTATTTGGCATAGTGTGGACTGCATTAGAAACCTTATTTTTTGGGCTTACGTTGCCCAACTATGATTTGATGGGTTCGCTGCAATATAAACCAAGAGTGGCGTTAACCTATATGGTGACTCTCTTGGCTTGGAGCGCGATATACTTTGGTATCGAATATTGGAAACAAGTACAAGTCGAACATCAAAATGTTCTACATGCCAAAATTTTAGCCGAAACGGCTCAACTTGATATGTTGCGATATCAAGTCAATCCGCATTTTTTGTTTAATGCGTTAAATTCAATTCGCGCCTCTATTAGCCCAGATAACCCAGTGCCCAAACAAATGATTACGCAACTCTCTGAATTTTTGAGACATTCTTTAATGAGTAAAACCAGTAATCAGAATACTTTAAGCGAAGAACTTGAAGCGGTGGAAAATTATTTAGCGATTGAAAAGGTTCGCTTTGAAGAAGCCTTAGAAGTGGAGTTACACATAGACGAGGATGTAAAAAAAATTTTGATTCCGTGTTTTATACTTAACCCATTAGTAGAAAACGCCATTAAACATGGGTTTCAAACCAGTCCTGAAGTCTTAAAAATAAAAGTCTCTGCGGTGTTAGAAAACAACGTATTGGTTATTGAGGTGAGAAATACTGGCACTCTGAATATTGATAAGGATAAAGAAACAACAACAATTGGCTTGAATAACGTACAACAACGCCTTGAGAAACAGTTAGCAAACGCTGGGTCTTTCTCGCTGCATGAAGAACAGGGAGAGGTGGTTGCCAGAATAGAGATCTTACAGTTATGACTTATCGGGCGCTGTTAGTCGACGACGAAAGATTGGCTCGCCAAGAGTTGCGGGAGTTGCTATCCGATTTTGAAGATATTCGGATAGTTGGTGAAGCAAAAAACTTGACTGAAGCTGTCAACATCATCAAGGGTGAAAAACCTGATGTGGTGTTTTTAGATATTCAACTGCGCAATGAAAACGGTTTTGATTTGCTCGAAAAAGTGGAGCATAACTTTAAACTGATTTTTGTCACCGCTTTTGATGAATTTGCGATTCGCGCGTTTGAAATCAATGCCTTAGATTATCTACTTAAACCAGTGAACCCCAAAAGACTACAGGCTTCTATTGATAAACTGCATAAGCCAGATGCAGGGGTGTTACCAGAACAAAAGCTTAATATTGAGGACCGTATTTTTTTAAACTTGGGAGAGCATTCACAGTTTTTACAAATCCAGCATATTTCACATATTTGTGCTTGTGGTGATTATAGTGAGGTATTTACCACAAATGCAGCAAGTAATGCGCTTTTGGTAGAAAAGTCTCTTAAAGAATGGCAAACTCGTCTTCCTGGTAAGTTTTTTGGGCGAATTCATCGTTCAACTATTATCAACATTAGCCAAATTGACTCTATTGAGACACTCCCTAATCGTACAATGGAGCTCAGTTTAAAAAACAGCAGCCGTTTATTTACAGTCAGTCGACGTTACGCCAGTAAATTTAAACAACAATTTTCATAAATTTAGTCATAAACACTTACCCCAGTTTCAATAGAAAGGCTGGGGTGAGCTCTTTTCATTTTTTGCGGTATTAATGAGTCGGCACAAGTCGTAAGGTGCTTTGGGTATTAGCCGCCACATTGGCTTCGCTAAAGTGCTGTTGTATGTACTGCCCTTTAATATAGGACTCTGCTTGGTCGTGGTAATGTTGATCAAATAACACGCCACTTTGCCCCACAGGATTAGTTCCAAGGGCCTCGCTTGGCTGTGCAAAGTCAATCAAGCGCCGTGTCGACGGGCCATAAATCACTTGCCAAGGGGCAGGCCCCAATTTATGTGATAAGTTATTCGGGGTTTCGTGTCCACCTGGAGCGGCAAATTGCCCCACGTTAAATAATTTATCTAAAGGTTTTTGTTGGCCTAATGGATGTCCATGGGTGAGAGTATGGACTGCTCCCCATTTCCAATTTTCGGTATTGACTCCTAGTGTCGCGCGTAAATGTTCTAAACTTGCTTGCCAAGCCAAATTGACTATTGCAGCGCGATCTTCAATATCAGCGGTGTTGCGGTTATCCCACCAAGCAGACTGAGCGTCGGCGGCCAAACGTGGTAAAGCAAAGTCGATGACACGGGTTTTGAGTAAGGTTTTAAAAGAGTCCTCGCCCATTTCGTCTTGCATCGCCTCATAGGCCAACTGGTATACCAACTGATTAAATAGGGTTGGTGCGATGTCGTTAATCTGGTGGTCTCCATTCCAATTACCTAGTAACTGCAGCAATTCTTGTTCATGTGTATTCGAATTGACTCGTATTAATGGTAATAAAGGTTTAAGTAAACGCTGTGCATATCCGCTGCCTGCATCGAGTTGTAAAGCCTGGCTGTTTTTTGTGTCCCACTTCGCATCATTATCGGCTAAGCGTTGGTTGAGGCGAATGCCCCGGGCGGGCAGGTTATAGTAGCCAGGCACTTCAATACCACTGTCTGGCACAGGTTGGTAGTTAGCTGACACTATATAGCCACGGTCTGGGTTTTCTTCTTGAGGATTGGCACTAAAAGGCAAAAATCCTAGTTTATCCGATTCAGAACTACTGCCATCCAATATAAAATTAGGATTCACTCCTTTTGGGCGCAGCGGCAGTTTAGCTGCCGCCCACCAACCTATGTCTCCTTTGGCATTGGCCCAGACTATGTTGAGGCCAGGAGCATGAATCTTTTCACTCGCTGCCCGCGCTTTTTCGAGGGTTTCAGCGCGATTAAGTTGGTAGAAACCTTCAAGGATTGGGTTCTGTGTCTCTAGGAATGCCCACCACATAGCAATGGGGGTTTTGTCTGCCTGGTCGCCTAGCGCATCATTGATAATTGGGCCATGAGGAGACCGGCGCAATGTGAGTGTGACTGGTTCGGTACCCTTAACTTCAATTTGCTCGCTACGGCTCTTTAATTCTACCCACTTGCCTTGATACCAAACTTGATTGTCATTGTCGGGGTTGAGTTTCTCGGCGATAAGATCGATATCGTCGTTTTGAAACATTGTCAGGCTCCAGCCAAAATCTAAGTTATGTCCTAAAGAAGCCGTGGCACTAAGGGCTTGATGATGACCGTAAAGTTCAAAACCGGGATAAGACAAATGCGCTTCGTACCACACTGACGGCACCGCAAACCCAATGTGGGGGTCTCCCGCCAATAAAGGTTTACCGCTAGCAGTACGACTGCCTGATACTGCCCAAGCATTGCTACCTTCAAACAAGGCTAAACCACTATCCGTCACTGCTTGTTGGCTGAGCTGTGCAAGTTGATTGAGGTTTTGCCAATCATGGGCTAACAATTGTGGTGCGATAACTCCCGTGGGGTGCCAATCTAAATCAAATACCTCAAGATATTCGCTACCTAATTGATCTCGTATATAGGTCAATACTGGCTCGGTTCGAAACGCCGCGGCAAAACTGTAGGCCATATAACCTGCAACACTTACCGAGTCCTTAGCAGTGAATGGGCGTTTTTTAATGCCTAGAATGTCGAACTCTAATGGAGCAGGATGGTTGTTCTGATATTGGTTAATACCATCTAAATAGGCTGCTAAGGCCTTGTTTGCAGGGGTATTTACATCCATATTTTTAGCATAGTTATCCGCATGCTCGCGTATTCCTAGGCTACGAAATAACTTATCACTGCTGAGCAATTTCGGTCCCAAAATAGCGGCCAGTTCCCCTCGCGCTAAACGCCGCACCATTTCCATTTGAAACAAGCGATCTTGGGCATGGACATAACCAAGGGCTCGATACATATCGGATTCGTGCTGCGCTTGAATATGCGGTACACCGCGTTCGTCATAGCGCACAGTAACTGGCGCTTGAAGATTGGACAAAGTCATTTCACCACTGCGCTGTGGCTGTTTGTTAAAGATATACCAAGCCCCAAGGGCAACGATGAGAGCAATAATTAAAATAAGGATTTTTAAAAAACGCGCCATGGGAAGAGTCTATTGTTTGTGATTGATTAAATAATCCTAACATCAGACCAGTGATTCACGCACCAATTTTGTGCGCAGCATATGGAGTGGCAACCTGTATATGCTTGGGGAGTTTAACTGTTTCTAGGTAAACTAACGAGTTTCAACTATGCTTGCTAGTAATCATCTGTTGTAAAATGGATTTGGCCGCTTATGACCTTGAAATTATTTGCACTAGTATCGACCCTTGTTTTTTCTCAATGTGTTTTTGCAGTAAGAGTCATTTTAATTATTCCTGACAAGGAAGGAGCGGCGTTTTGGGACATGGTGTATCAAGCCAGTTTCGCCTCAGCTAAAAGTTTAGGAATGTCACTTGAAGTCATTTATGGTGGTGATAATCGGTTTACCACCTTAGCCATAATTGAAGACATAGTCACCCAGCCTAGCCAACCAGATTATCTTATATTTCGTCCCTATCATGGTAATACTGCAAACGTGTTTGACACAATTGAAGCCAAAGGAATCGATTTTGTTACTTTAGAGCAAGCATTTGCTGATAACGAGACAACAGAGTTATTAAAACCCAAACAAAAATACAAACATTGGATAGGTGAAGTTGCCTATGACAATGTCAGTGGAGGAGCGTTACTGCTAAAGGCGTTAATCGATGCACACCTTAGCCAGCACCCAGATATCAAACCGTCAATTACAGGAATAGGGGGAAACTTTGATTATTTGTCGCGCACCAGAGAACAGAGTTTAAACGCATTATATCGACGCAATGATATCGACCTAAATCAAATCTTTCCAACCTATTGGGATCCCCAAAATATCGCGACTAACTTTGAAACTATACTTAAACGCTATCCGCACACCAATATATTCTGGTGTGCAAGTGGTCAACTTACTCTAAAGACATTGCAGCAGTATCAGCTTTTATCTAACAAGCCAACAGTTATAGGTGGCTTTGACTGGCTTCCAGAGGCGCTACTGAAAATTCAGCAGGGCGAACTTACCGCTTCAGTAGGTGGGCACTTTTTGATGGGGGCAATAGCGATGACCAAAATTTTTGATTATCAGCATGGGGTAGATAGATTTTCTAACCACAATGCACTCTACGATTTTGAGGTGATTAATAAAAATAACGTCACTGAGTATCTAGATGTTGTGCAACATCAAAAATGGCAAAAAGTGGATTTTGGGAAGTTTTCAGAATTCAAAGCGGGTAAAAATCTACAAACACTCAATATGCAAAACATTATCAACTCATTAAATTAATGACGGCTTGTAGAACTGCTGGATATATTGCGCGGTTATTTTATCCCCTTAACCCTTTTGGGAAAAGGGGAATCGAAATTGTTATTCTCTACTACAATTTACGCTGAAGGTAACTTCCAATCAGGTCTAGGGAAATGACAAGTGTAACCGTCGGGGCGGGTTTCTAAATAGTCTTGGTGTTCAGGCTCAGCTTCCCAAAAATCACCAACTGGCTCTACTTCTGTGACAACTTTCCCCGGCCACAATCCCGATGCATCAACATCAGTAATGGTCGTCAACGCCACAGCTTTTTGTTCCTCAGAGGTGTAATAAATAGCGGAGCGGTAAGAGCTTCCAGTATCATTTCCCTGTCTATTTACAGTGCTAGGATCATGAATTTGAAAGAAAAACTCTAAAATTTCTCGGTAACTGATGACGTCAGTATCGAACATTATTTCTATCGCTTCTGCATGATTGCCATGATTACGGTAAGTGGCATTGGCGACTTCACCTCCTGAATACCCCACTCGAGTGGAGTTGACACCGGGACGTTTGCGAATAAGATCCTGCATGCCCCAAAAGCAGCCTCCGGCTAATACTGCACGTTCAATTGCCATGTCTAAATATCCTCAACTTGATCTAAATAAGCTTCATACCCTTGGTTTGCCATGTCATCTTTATGAACAAAACGTAGTGAAGCAGAATTAATACAATAACGCAGGCCACCTTGATCTTGCGGACCATCTGGAAACACATGTCCAAGGTGACTGCCACCATGTGATGACCGTACTTCTGTACGAGTCATACCATGGGAATGGTCGATAATTTCGGTTACGTTAACCTTATCTATCACTTTAGTAAAACTTGGCCAACCACATCCAGATTCATACTTTGCCGATGAAGCAAATAATGGCTCGCCTGAAACGATATCTACATATATGCCGGGTAACGTATTATCTAATAATTCTCCGGTTCCTGGATGTTCGGTTCCATTTTCTTGGGTCACTCGGAATTGTTCTGGTGTTAAAGCAGCTATTGCATCCTTGGTTTTTTGATATGTACTCATAATTTCCTCTTTAGCATTAATGCGAGGTACTTGTTGCAGCGTAACAGACCTATTCTAAGAGTATTTTATTGCGAGCGGGAGATAAAGATCACTATTTTTAAATTATAAGTCAAACCATTGATGAGCGGACTGAGTTAGTAGCAGTAAAAACAATGTGAGTGTTGCGCAGAAAGCGTGAAATTAGCCCAGCCGAAGCTGAGCTTTTGTTTTAGTTTTATCTTTGGAGCTTAGTATGACAAACAGTGCATCTCGGTGAAGGCTGTATTAGTGCTGTGATTGAGGCACTGTATACATTTACTTCTAATAATAAATATGCACAGTTCTATAACTTACCAGCTTGTATTTGATTATGAGCGTAGTCCACTGCGCGAGCGGTAAGCGCCATATAAGTAATACTAGGGTTTTGTGTTCCAGAACTGGTCATGCAGGCACCGTCGGTAACAAAAACATTGGGTACATCGTGCATTTGATTCCATTTATTCAAAACACTGGTTTTTGGATCGCGGCCCATACGTGCTGTGCCCATTTCATGGATACATGCTCCAGGAGCGGTAAGACTGTTATAACTGCCCACATTTGTACAACCCGCTGCTTCTAACATTTCTACCGCACATTTTACGCCATGCTCACGCAGCGCCATTTCATTTTCTCGCAATTTAGCGTCAAACGTAATGATTGGCATACCATGTTGATCGCGCTGTTCGAAGTCGAGGTACATACGATTGTCGTGATGGGGTAACATTTCACCGAAGCAAGTCATGCTCACGTGGTAACCACCAGGTTTAAATATTTCGCCTTTAAGATCGGCGCCTATTTTCCCGTCAGGTATGTTTTTGCCACGCATTGCTTGCCCTTGATATCCAAAGCCTCGGGAGTAATCACTTCGTTTGCTTTGTTCATCTATATTGGTAAAACGTGGAATGTAAAAACCAACGGGTTTGCGCCCTTGGTAATAATCGTCTTCATGATTAGGCAGTTGCCCATAAGCCCCCATTCCATAATGGTGATCCATTATATTGTGTCCAAGCTCGCCGCTACTATTGCCTAGTCCGTTAGGAAAGGTTTCAGAACGGCTATTAAGCAATATGGCTGTGGTGCCTACAGTACTGGCATTACAGAATATAATTCGCGCTGAATAATCGATTACCTCTCCAGTCTTGGCGTCTTTGACTCGGACTCCAGAGGCCTTGCCTGACTCAGCGTCGTATAAAATTTCCATTACTATGCTATCGGGTCTAAGGGTTAAATTACCGGTTTCAGTGGCAACCGGTAAAGTGGCTGACTGACTACTAAAATAGGCGCCAAACGGACAACCTCGCCAGCAACGTGAACGGTTTTGACATTGTCCTCGAGCACCTTTATGAACTTCGGGATTGTATTCACTTAAATTGGCAACACGTCCTGGAGTGACAACACGTTCGGGATAAGTTTCGGCTATTGCTTCACGAAACTTTTGTTCAGCACAATTAAGAGGAAAGGGTTTTAAAAATACTCCATCAGGTACTTGTTTTAATCCCTCTGCTTGGCCACTGACACCCACAAATGTTTCTACATAGTCATACCACGCTTCAATGTCGGCGTAACGGATAGGCCAATCTACTGCAACACCTTCTTTAGCATTAGCTGTAAAGTCGATATCACTCCAACGGTAACAATGACGCCCCCACATAAGGGAACGCCCTCCAACATGATGCCCTCTAATCCAGTCAAAACGCTCATCTTCGTTGTAGGGATATTCATCATCTTTATTAATAAAGGGTTTGTTTTCTTCGTTCACCCACCACGCCAATCGACTTTGTTTTGGGTAGTGTTTTTCGACCTCTTGTTTTGAAATCTTTCCTTGGTTGGGCATATCCCATGTATCTAGATGGGCGGTAGGGTAATCACCGTGTTGCACCATCGGACCACGCTCTAAAACTAAGGTTTTGTAACCCTTAGTACAAAGCTCCATTGCGGCATAACCGCCGCTAATACCTGAGCCAATGACTATTGCATCAAAGTTATTATTCGGATTCACTTTTATATCGCCCATGCTTTGCCTCCTAAATCTTCAACGGACACACAGGGTTTGTATTCTCCGGGAATAGGTAAATAGTTAAGATGATTTTCCGCGATTTCCTCAGTGCTAAGATAGAAGGCAACCGTTTGTTGTTTAATATCGATATAGGACCAATAAGCGTTATCGCGCTCACTTTCAGGACGCGCCTCTACGGATAACAACAACGACTCTCGCTCGCTTTTAGTTAAGGTGCTAAAGTTTTTAGACTTTAAAAGAACGCTTAGCTCCTTAAAAAGTGTCGTAAATTTTTGCTGATAATCCGCCTTGTAAACGTTTGCAAAAATACCGTCTAAAATGAAATTGACTTTAACCTCTGAGGCAGAAGGTGTATCTGTTTTTGGCAAAATTACATCCATGATTTGGGTGAGTAATTCAAAGTCTGCAGCACTGAAAAATACAGACGGAGCAAGGGAGGCTGAGGTAACTTTTGCTTTGTCGTTGCAACCAGAAAGCATGATCCCCGTTAAAGGTGCACAAATCGCCGTACCGGTGAGCATGGCGGTGTACTTTAAGATTTGTCGTCTATCCATTTTTTCCTCTTAATCATTGGTTCGCCTCTACACAAAGCATAGGTTGCCAAATTGTATTGTTTTTACTTTTAGTGTGTTTAATTAATGTTAATTTTTAGCTTATGATTTTTCGTTTTATCGCAATGGATGCCATAAAAAACATTGCAAATACTTACTTGGTTGATGATTATTTGAGAAATAATTGGTGACGCGCTAGTGAATGCTGATGCTCGGATTTACGCGTATAATCTATAATGCGTGGCACACAAATAATGTGACTTATGGTGGCCGCGTTTAATTACTTATCATAAATACTATGTTGCTTTTTTGACTTAGTTATCTCGTATGATCTCACGTGCCGCATTGTGGCCTGGGGCCCCAGTGACACCGCCGCCTGGATGAGTACCAGCACCACACATATATAAGCCTTTAATCGGTGACCGATAATTGCCGTGACCCAAAAGCGGTCTGGTGCTAAACATCTGATCTAGGCTCATATTGCCATGCATAATGTCACCTTTTATGAGTCCAAAAATTCGTTCTAGATCAATAGGGCTCAATACTTGTCTTCCCAGTACAGATTGTTTAAAACCCGGTGCATATTTGTCTACTTGTTCGATGATTAAATCGGCCGCGGTCTCACGGTGTTTATCCCAATCAATGTCTGGGTCAAACTGTTGGCAAAATAAACTGGCGACGTGTTGCCCTTGTGGAGCCAAAGTATCATCCAGTGTTGAAGGAATAAGCATTTCGACAATGGGGGCTTTGGACCAGCCAAGTTGTTTTGAATCACGATACGCTTGGTCAATATAATCACAAGTTGCACCTATAATAACGCCACCCGTTAAGTGATCCGCGCTTGCCCTTTTCTGATGCGCTAAACAAGTAAACTTAGGTAGTTCACTTAACGCTACGTTCATGCGAAAAGTGCCTGAGCCGTTTTTGTAATGTTTCATGCGCCGCGCAAAATCTTCGGGCAATTGTGTTGCTTCAAGTAATTGGTTATACAGTAGACTTGGATTGAGGTTAGATACTACGATAGTTGCTTCAATAGTTTCGCCATTTTCCAGCAGAACACCATAAGCTTGATTATTTCGCACTAACACTTTTTTTACCGCAGCTGCCGTTTGGATTTCTACACCTTTGGATGTAGCCGATTTTGCCATAGCCTGAGTGATTGCGCCCATGCCTCCAATTGCGTGGCCCCAGACCCCTTTTTCACCATTGATTTCACCAAAAGCATGATGCATCAAAACGTAAGCAGAACCGGGAGTTTGAGTATCGGCATAATTTCCTACAATGCCATCAAATGCAAATGCACCTTTGACGTATTCATTCTCAAAATATAGATCCAAAAAATCCGAGACAGATTTAGTCAATATATCCAATACAATACGTTCATCTTCGATAGGTAATTTACGCAGGCGATTGCCAAATTTTGCCGCTTTAAAAATATCTCTGATGCCACCTCCTGCATTGGGTGGAGTCTCAAGTAAAAAGTCACGAATGATATCGGCGACCATGGCTGTGTCTCTGAAATAGCGCTCGAGTGCATCGGCATCATGTTGAGAAAAGCGCGCGATTTCAGCTTTGAGATTGTCTGAGCCAACTTCGAATGCTAAAAAATCATGGTTGTCATGTGGCCATAAATTGTTAACTTTCCTGTGAAGGATTTTTAATCCATTGTCATGTAGTGCTAGATCATTAATGACTTTGGGGTTGAGTAAACTCACGGTGTATGACGCCACTGAATTTCGAAACCCAGGATGAAACTCTTCAGTCACTGCAGCGCCACCTACTACATCGCGTCGTTCTAGTATGCGTACTTTCTTACCTGCCATAGCAAGATAGTTAGCACATACTAACCCATTGTGTCCTGCACCAATGATGATTGCATCTAACATCTGTTCTCCTGAGAACCTTACTGCGATGACTGCCAGTATTTAGTACGACTTTAAAACTGTCAATCGTGTTGTTTTAACAGAATATTTTCCGAGGTATCGTCATAAAGTGTTTGTCGAGCCCCATAATGAAGCGTCGAAGGCTATTATTCTCAAAAGTGGGCATGACTACGATTTTGAACCTCAGAAGCAAAAAATCCCGGATGACCTTAATCCATATGGTGATTAGGGTGAGCCTGAATTCGCCCGCTACTATGTGAAAAGTTCTTTGGATTTTATCCATAGAAATAAACGATGTTATTGAATTGCTTTAGTTTAAAGTCTTTGACTCTACAAGCGTCTAACGCTCTTGCAAAGTTTTGGTTACATCGAATCTTAAAGTAGTACTTCAAACGCCCTGTTTCAGGGCGACGTTGTTGTGCCATATTACGGTTGCACCGTTGTGGTGAAAATTTTGTGTTTTTATGCTCAATGCGGGACATTTTAGTAGGAACAATATTTGCAAAGCTCGTTAAATTATACCCATAACTTTGAGTGCAGAAGCACATGTTAGAGCACCTCTGGCTGCTAATTTCTACAATGTTTGTTTTTTTAATGCAGGTGGGCTTTTTATGTTTAGAAAGTGGCAGAACTCGCAGTAAAAATAATATTAATGTAGCAGCTAAAAATGTCACCGATTTTATTATTTCCGCTAGTGTTTTTTGGTTATTTGGTTTTGGTTTAATGTTTGGGCCAAGCCTTGGAGGGTGGATAGGAAGTGGAGAATTTCTATTCGGTCAAAATAACACTCCTTATCAAGTCTTATTTTTTCTGTTTCAAATGATGTTCTGTAGCACTGCAGCAACACTCATGTCGGGAGCCGTAGCAGAACGTATGCGGTTTTCAGGGTATATCTATATCACTATCATTTTAAGCGCAGTTATTTATCCTTTGGTTGGCCATTGGACATGGGCGAGTGCCTTTACTGAAAATAACCAAGGGTGGCTAGAAAAACTCGGTTTTATCGATTTTGCAGGCGCAACAGTAGTGCATTCAGTAGGTGGTTGGGTGGCACTGGCCGCGGTTCTTGTTATTGGGCCAAGGTTAGGGCGTTTTCAGTCAAAACATGCTTTTCCTTCTGGTAGTAATTTACCAATGGCCGCTTTGGGTACCATGTTAATTTGGTTTGGATGGTTCGGTTTTAATGGGGGGAGTGCATTAACTTTTGATGAATTAGTGCCGGTGATTATTTTAAACACCTGTTTAGCCGGCATTTGGGGCGGGCTAGCAAGTACTGTTTTGCACCAGTTTACTGAGCGATATGTTGACGTTGGCTCTAGCTTAAACGGAATTATCGCTGGCTTAGTGGGGGTGACAGCAGGCTGCCATGCAGTGTCGCCAATTGAAGCTGCATTGATTGGTATATTGGCAGGAGTCATCGCGCATTATGGTTCGATATTGTTAGATGTATTGGAAGTGGATGATGCATTAAAGGTGATTCCCACCCATTTATTTGCCGGAGCTTGGGGGACCTTAGCTGTGGGACTTTTTGGGGACCCAGTGATACTTGGTACCGGGCTATCGATAATTGAGCAGATAGTGGTGCAATTAACGGGTATCACAGCCATTGGTATCTTTAGTTTTTGCGTGAGTTTTGTATTAATTGTTGTTCTCAATCGTATACACCCACTTAGAGTTTCGCAAAGCGACGAAAACCGAGGGCTAAATGTAAGCGAACATCACGCTACCACCGAGTTGATTGAACTATTAGATGACATGCAAACTCACCAAATTCAGGGCAATTATAGTTTCCCTGTAAAAGAAGAACCTTTCACCGAAGTAGGACAAATTGCAAAAAAGTATAATCAAGTCATTGCACAAGTGTCTCAAGAAATGCTCGCGCGGGAACAGGCAATTAACCAATTTAAGTTGAGCGAAAAACGTAAAAGCGCGATTTTAGACTCTTCGATGGATTGCATTATTTCTATCGATTACAAGGGTCATATATTAGAGTTTAACCCTGCTGCTGAACGTACTTTGGGGATATTGAAAAAGCATATTTCTGGTCTCAGTTTTATTGAAAATTTTGCTCAGGATGAAGACAAAGAACTCTTCACTACCAGTTTGTCTCATCAGTTTTCCAATGCTAATGGATTAGTGTTAGATAGGCGTTCTAAGCTGCAATTAAAACGCGCTTCAGGTCAAACTTTTCCCGCTGAAATTACAATTACTAGCGCAAGAGTAAGTATGGACAAGAGACTTGAGTTTACTTTGCATCTAAGAGATGTGACCCAAGAGCAGAAAATTCAATCAAGATTGCACTTTCTAGCTTACAAAGATCCACTCACACATCTTTCTAATCGTACCCACTTAATGCGCGAGCTCAACTTGGCGGTAAGTGAATCTAAACTCAACAAAAGTGTAGTCGCCTTGTTTTTTCTGGATTTAGACAACTTTAAGAAAATCAACGATACCCTAGGACATAAAGCCGGTGATTTTTTATTGATCCAGGTTGCTTCGAGGCTTAACGAAGTCTGTAGCGAAAATGATGTGGTAGCGCGTTTGGGGGGAGATGAATTTATCATTGTCATAAAAGGGGCGCTGACAACTGAAAGTATTTGTGAGAAAGCTCAGCAAGTATTAACCGCGTTACGCGATGCGATAGTGATAAATGAAAAAAGTTACCGCATTCCGGCGAGTATCGGCATTGCCGTTTCTGATTCAGGTAGCGTGACTCCCGATGAACTCATACAGCATGCTGATATCGCCATGTATCATGCTAAAACCAAAGGTAGAGATAACTACCAACTGTATACTCATACAATGGGTAAAAAAGCTCTTGAAGATGGCGAGTATGAAAGACGAATACAAGCTGCATTGGAGCTCAATCAACTCAGCATGGTGTATCAGCCTAAAGTCACTGCGGATGGCACCTTAGTTTCATTCGAAGCCTTAATTCGATGGCATCATCCTACCTTAGGGAGTATTTCTCCTGCGGAGTTTATTCCTATCGCTGAGCAAAGTAATTTGATTGTCGCTATCGGCGAGTTTGTTATTGTTGCAGTGCTAACAACGTTAAAACAATGGTTTGAAAAAGGTTATCAAGTGTTGCCTGTTTCTATCAATATTGCGGGGCGACATCTTGTTAGCCCTGAATTTTTGCCTTTTATTAAAGCTCAATTAGCGCATTTCAACATTGACGGTAAGTACCTAGAAATAGAAATCACCGAAAGCATGCTAATTGAAGACATAGACACTTGTGTTGCTATTTTAAAAGAGTTGAAATCCCTCAATTGTAACGTTTCGGTGGACGATTTTGGAACGGGTTATTCGTCGCTTAGTTATTTAAAAATATTACCACTCGATATCCTAAAAATAGATCGCTCTTTTGTTGCTGAAAGTGACGTAAAAGTCGAGGATGCCGAAATTTGTGCGACTATCGTTAACTTAGCGAAAAGTCTTAAATTAACCGCTATTGCTGAAGGGATTGAAACCGAGTCGCAACTTGCAACCCTACAGAAAATGGGATGTGAATACTTTCAAGGTTATTATTTTCACCGACCTAAAAGTGTTGAAGAAATTACTAAGCTTTTAAACAAAAAGTTAACACACACAGGTACATAAAGGGGGGAGACGACTCCCCGTTTGCTAATATGTTTGCGACTATTTCCCCGTCAGCTCTTTCAAAATAATGCTCCAATGATCCAGTCCATCATAAAAAGTCTTCTTAGGTAAACGCTCATTCAAACCGTGAGCAAACATTTCATCTGGGTTCATAAACGCGCTGGATAAGGCCCATGTGGGGATACCTGCTTTGCGAAAATGCTTGCCGTCTGTGCCACCTGATTCCATGTAGGCAATGATTTGTAAATCCGGATAACGTGCATGTACCGCTTTTTTGATCGCGCCCATAACGTCATCCCGCAATTCGGATATTGGGCTTTCTACCGGTGTATCTAAAGTGACAAATTCAATCGCATCGTTTTTAACGACTTTTTGTAATCTTTGTTTGACCTGAGCAACACTTACCCCTGGAAAAATTCGGCAGTTGACGGTAGCTGTGGCAGATTGGGGTAAGGCATTTTCGGCGTGCCCTGCCTTTAACATAGTGGTGATACAGGTAGTGCGAGTGGTGCCTACGAATGAGGATTCTATTTCAAGTCGGTCAGAGGCTTTTTTGTTGCTTGGGTCATCTGCAAATGCTGTCATAGCTTTTCCAAGTTCGCCGCCCAATTGTGCGCCTGATACTTTGAAGAACTCACGAGTCATGTCACTCCACCTTACTGGGAAGTGATAGTCTCTGATATTAAGCAGTGCTGTTGAGAGTTCATAAATGGCATTGTCGGGTCTGGGTCTTGAGCTATGCCCGCCTTTGTTGCGCAACGTGAGTTCAAAGCTGACATAGGTTTTTTCAGCCGCTTGTACTAAGTAGGCAATAGCTTTGCCCGTTTTATCGAGATCACCACCACCGGCATCAGAATTAAGGGCATATTCTGCGTTTGCCAATTCAGGGCGTTCATTTGCGAGCATTTTTGTAGTCACCATGCCGGTTTCTTCGTCGCCTGTGAAAACCAGAAAGATATCTCGGTTAGGGACAAATCCTTCTTTTTTCAAACGTATAAAAGTGGACGAGAGCATGGTGATACCCAGTTTATTGTCGATAGTGCCGCGGCCGTAAAAATACTTATCATCTTGCGCGAGCTTATAAGGAGGGCGTTCCCAATCTTTGTCTAGCGCTTCTACTACGTCCATATGGCCGAGTAATAGAATAGGTTTATCTACAGAACCATTTCCTTGATAGCGAACAGTCATACCGACGGTTTCACCTGTAGGAATAATTTGGATATCTTCATCTTGAAAGCCGACCGCACGAAATTCCTTTGCTAGGTATGCAGCCATTTCTGGTACCTTGCCACGACCCGCTACTGTGGGAATCTCAATGATGGTTTTGTAGATTTCTAAGGTTTTTACTGCATGCGGCGTGTCTTTTACTGCAGCGAAAGTAGGCATTATCGCTAACAACAATATTGTGAGTGACAGAATTTTAGTCATGCTAGTCTTTCCATGTATAGATGATGAACAAGTCAGCACTTTAGTCCTATTTTTTATGAATTGCAGTTACCTACTGCACTTTATCTTGGTTTTATACTGTGATTAAGCTGACAAAGCCTTTGCTAAGCGGCTTTGAGTGCTTTAGGATCGCGCTGTTTTCATCTTATTTTTATATGTCGGTAAATTCTGTGGCTTCATCTAGTTCAATAACTTTATTCAAAAATGCTAATGTTTATGCGCCACAGGCCATAGGCATGAAGCATCTTGTGGTGGGCGGTGGAAAAATTCTGTATTTAGGTGATGAGTTACCTGAAATGGACTCGCTGTTTGAATGTGAAGTAATCAACTTGCAAGGCCAAGCATTGCTTCCTGGTTTTATCGACGCGCATACTCACATTACCGGTGGTGGAGGTGAAGCAGGTTTTTCAACCCGAGTTCCTCCCGTGCCCTTAAGTCAATTTACTTTAGCAGGAGTCACCACTACGGTTGGGTTATTGGGAACCGATGATTTAACGCGGAACACTGAATCGTTATTGGCTCAAGTTTACGCGCTACGTGAAGAAGGTTTGTCCGCTTTTTGTTACACGGGCGGCTATCACTTACCTCCTACTACGCTTACCGGGTCAATAAGAAGCGATATTGTTTTTATTGAGCCCATAGTGGGGGTGGGCGAACTAGCTATCAGTGACCATAGATCATCACAACCCACACTCAATGAATTATTAAAAGTCGCATCAGAGGCTCATGTTTCTCGTTTAATGACTGGAAAAGCGGGAGTCGTGCATTTGCATTTAGGTGATGGCGAGCGCGGTTTAGAATTAGTGCGCCAAGCGTTATCTTCTTCGGAAATCCCGGCCAAAACCTTTAACCCTACCCATGTAAACAGGCGCAGAGAACTATTTGCTGAAGCCTGTGAATTAACCAAGCAAGGTTGCTGGATCGATGTCACCGCATTTGAAACCGGTGAGGTAGGTTATGAGCCAGCCGATGCGTTACTGCGTTATATTAATAGCGACTACCCCCAAGACAAATTAACCATCAGCTCAGATGGTGGTGGGTGTCTGCCTAATTTTGATTGCCATGGTCATATGACCAAAATGGATTTTGCTAATTCGATAGCCATGACTCATGTGTTTTATGAATTGCTGGATCAAGGAACAAAAATTGAAGATTGCTTGGCATTTTTTACAAGCAATGTTGCAACGCTAATGAACTTTAAAAATAAAGGTCGAATAGCACTTGGAATGGACGCTGATTTAATCGTTTTAGATACACAAAACCGAATAAGCCATGTGATGGCAAACGGTGTTTGGCATATCTACAATAAAACAGTTGTTAAGAAAGGTACGTTTGAGGAATAAAAATGCCGTCTCCAGATATTAAAGGGCAGCAACGCGGGTTTGTGATACCTATTGGTGGTGCTGAAGAAAAAATTGATAACCCAGAAATCTTAAAAAAGTTTGTTGAGTTATGTGGTGGTAGTGAAGCCGATATTTGTATCGTTCCCACAGCTTCACAATTACAAGATACCGGTGAAAGATATCAGAATATATTTAGAGATCTAGGCGCAGGGAATACTCATTGGTTACCTATTAGTGATCGCAATGACGCTAAAAAAGAACAATATGTTACCCAACTAGAAAGCTGCACTGGCATATTTATTACTGGTGGAAATCAATTGCGGCTGTCGACTATTTTAGGCGGTACACCCATCGCCCAAACCATTCGAAAGCTAAATGCTCAAGGTGTACATGTAGCTGGCACCTCAGCGGGTGCGGCCATAGTGTCACAACATATGATCACCGGTGGTAATACTGGCATAGTGCCTACTGAAGACGGTGTGAATTTAGCGCCAGGCATGGGACTAATCAATACCATAGTCGTCGATCAACATTTTAATGAGCGAAATAGATTGTCGCGGTTGTTAAGTGCTGTGTCCTACAATCCGTTTTTGCTCGGTATGGGGCTAGATGAAGATACTGCTGCGTTTATCGATGGTGACAATGAATTTACAGTAGTGGGCAGCGGCGCAATTACGGTTATTGACCCTTCAGATATAGAACATTCTTCAATGGCTGAAGCGCGTAGTGGTGATGCGCTTACATTGCTAAATTTAAAACTTCATATATTGGCCAATGGAAGTCGCTACAACATTAACGACCGAAAAGCCTACATCGAATAACCCATCTTTTTAAAACGGGCCACTGATATTTATAGTGGCCCATTTTGATTCCAAACAATTGTTGCAAACACGCTAAAAAAATTGGCGCTTGTGGTCGTTTTTCTATAAGTTAGTTTGGTGCGTAAACAATCAGCGCATTCTTATTTTAGTCACTCTCGATCAGGAAAACTTAGCCTATGAAAATCCTCAGCAAAAATGTGTATGTTGGTCCTAATATCTACGCTAACTTCCCGGTTATTCGCTATCAAATCGATATAGGCGAATTAGAACAATGGCCTTCGGCAAAATTAGGGGCCGAATTTATAGAGGGATTGATTACAGCCTTGCCTACTTTGCAAAGCCATGGATGTTCTTATGGAGAAGAAGGTGGCTTCATCAGGCGTTTGCGAGAAGATGAGGGCACTTGGATTGGACATATTTGGGAACACGTGGCGCTTGAATTACAAAACTTAGCAGGCTCATCAGTTAACTTTGGTCGCACTAGGAGTTTGAAAAAGTCAGGCTGTTACAATGTTGTTTATCAATATCAACAAAGAGACGTAGGGCTCGAAGCGGGTGCGTTAGGCATGCGTTTATTGACTCACTTGATGCCAGCGAACGTGCAACAAGCTATTCAAGCTGATATTGACGACGACTTTGATTTTACCGATGAACTCCGCAGTTTTGTGCGTATGGCGCAGCGCAAAGAATTTGGACCAAGTACTGGCTCATTAGTGGCAGCGGCAGAGCAGCGAAATATCCCGTGGCTAAGACTTAACGAATACAGTCTAGTGCAGTTTGGTCACGGAAAGTATCAACAACGTATTCAAGCGACTATTACCAGTCAAACTAAACATATTGCAGTAGAAATTTCCTGTGACAAAGAAGACACTCATAATTTACTGAATGACTTAGGATTGCCGGTACCCAAACAAATGATGGTATATGGCGAAAGGCAGGCTACACGAGCAGCCAATCGCATAGGTTACCCTGTGGTAGTCAAACCTCTCAATGCTAATCACGGAAGAGGCGTGAGTATTAACCTCACAACAGATGAAGAAGTAGTTACCGCTTACCATGAAGCCCAGAAACACGGTACCAGCAAAGCGATTTTAATTGAAAGCTTTTTGACTGGTTTTGATCACAGAATGTTGGTGGTTAACGATGAGCTCGTTGCCGTTGCAAAGCGAGTGCCTGGCCACGTTGTCGGAGATGGCGTGAGCAATATTGAAGAACTGGTCGATATTGTAAACTTAGATCCCCGCCGAGGTATTGGACATGAAAAAGTCCTAACAAGATTAGAGTTAGATAGCCAAGCCGAACGATTATTAGAAGAGGCAGACTACAACAAACACACAGTGCTGGAACAAGGTCAAGTTTTCTTTTTACGCTCTACAGCCAATCTTTCAACTGGCGGTACCGCTATAGACGTGACAGATATTGTGCACCCTGATAACAGAGATATGGCAGTACGCTCGATTAAGGCTATTGGGCTTGATGTTGGCGGGGTAGACTTTTTAACAGATGACATTAGTAAATCTTATAAAGAAATTGGTGGCGGTATTTGTGAATGTAACGCAGCGCCAGGCTTTAGAATGCATGTTGCACCCAGCGAAGGTACCCCAAGAGATGTGGCTGGAAAAGTTATCGACATGTTGTTTCCCGTTGGTAGTCATTCGCGAATTCCAATTGCCGCTATTACCGGAACCAATGGTAAAACTACTACCTCTCGTATGTTAGCCAGCATCATGAAGTCGTCTGGATTTACCACAGGTATGACATCAACAGATGGGGTGTATATTGACGGGCATTTAAGCGTAAAAGGCGATATGACGGGCCCCACTGCTGCGCAAATTGTATTACGTGACCCTAATGTTGATTTCGCCATAATGGAAACCGCAAGAGGTGGGATCCTAAAACGTGGATTGGGTTATACCAGCTGTAACGTTGGCGCTTGTCTTAACGTGACCGCTGACCACCTAGGCCAAAGGGGAATCAATACAGTAGAGCAATTGGCGCAAATAAAACGCGTTGTGGTTGAGGTGGCTCAAGATGTGGTGGTACTCAACGCTGACGATCATTTATGTCTACAAATGGCTGACTTTTGTGATGCTGAGCGTATTTGTTATGTAACCATGGACTCGGGTCATGGATTAGTGCGAGAACATATTCGCAGTGGTGGATTGGCGGCTGTGCTCGAAAAGGGTATCAATGGAGATATGATCACTATCTATGATAAAGGTGCGCATATACCATTACTTTGGACCCATTTAATCCCGGCAACCGTTGAAGGTAAAGCGATGCACAACGTGCAAAATGCTATGTTTGCCGCAGCCATTGCTTATAGTTTTGATACCTCTCTGGAAAATATTCGCCAAGGTTTGCGAATTTTCAATACGTCTTTCTATCAGGCTCCTGGTCGATTGAATATATACGATGAATTACCTTTTAAAGTTATTCTCGACTACGCCCATAATCCAGCAGCAATTGAAACCATCACTGATTTAGCGACACGATTAGATGTCACTGGAAAACGCCGAATTATACTGGCTATGCCAGGAGATAGACGCGATGAAGACGTTATTGCGGCTTCAAATATCACTGCTAAGGGATTCGATAGCTTCATTTGCAAGGCAGATGATGATAGACGTGGCAGAGGGCACGACGAGGTGCCGCAATTACTGAAGCAAACTTTACTTGAAGCCGGGATCGATGAAGCAAATATTCAAATTATTCCATCTGAAGAAGAAGCTGTTGAACAAGGACTCAGAGATTGTAATAAAGGGGATTTGTTAATCATTTTGGGCGACAACATTACCCGTTGCTGGAAACAGATTGTGCACTTTAAGGGAAGTGGCGACTTGGACAAGCAAGACGAAACACCATCTCAAGATTTTCCTGAAAAACTATTTGAACCAACAGAGCATAAGTTCGAATTAAATGCAGGGGAGTCACTAGTTCATGATGAGCGAGGCGTGCGTTTAGTGATTGAGCATGACGAAGATTCTGATTGAGGAATAGTGGATCATGCGATTAGAGCTAGACGAAGCTAGGCGCTTAACTGGGCCAAATTTATTGTGGGAACATCCCGGCGCCATTGTCGATGTGTTTATTGCTGGCATTGATAAAAATGCAGTCGTGACACTTTGGCAGCGCTGGGCAACAACGCTGCTAACTGAGTTTGGTTGGCAGCAGAAAACTACCTATCGGTTGCATAAAGAAGGGGCAAATTTAGCGCTCAGCGCCCCTATGGATGCACTGTATTGTGCTTGCGACCTCGCTGAATTAGCGTGGCACTGCGCTGTAGCAGAGTTACAAAGCGCAGTTACACCTGATTGGCGGCAACGGCTCAACGAATTGCAGCTCGAATTGGCTGAAGAGCGTAATCCTGAGTTAATCGCTCTTTTGCAAGCTGCACATCAACATAACGTCAGTTGTATTGTAGATGACGACGAAGTCAGTTTGGGGATGGGGAAATCGTCACAAACTTGGCCGGCTCGCGCTTTGCCCGCGTTGTCTAGTATTCAGTGGCAGCAATACCAAGATATTCCACGGGCTTTTATTACTGGTACCAATGGTAAGTCTACCAGCGTGCGCTTAGCCTCGCACATTGCTAAAGCGGCAGGTTTTGTTGCTGGAGTTACGTCCACTGACTTTATTCGTGTGGGTGAAGACATCATTGACACCGGTGATTACTCGGGGCCGGGCGGGGCGAGAATGTTACTCAGGGATCCGCGCACTGAACTTGGGTTTTTAGAGGTTGCTCGTGGTGGAATATTAAGAAGAGGCATTCCAATTGATGCAGTCAACGCGGCTTTGATTACTAATGTTGCCAGCGATCATTTAGGCCAATATGGAATCAATACCGTTACAGAGTTAGCGCAAACCAAGTTTGTGGTGGCCAAAGGATTAGATGAAAATGGCACGTTAGTATTGAATGCTGACAATAAACTCGTGGTCGAACAGGGACTACAACTCGATAAAAAGATTTGTTGGTTTAGCACCCAAGAAAGTAATCCTCTGATCCAGGGTCAGTTAAGGTCAGGTAAAGCGGCTGTCTTTATTCGTGATAAGCATATTATTTATGCCTTAGGCAGTGACGAAGAATGTATCGCAGCATTAGACCAGGTTCCTATGACGCTTAATGGGGCTGCCCAGCATAATGTTCAAAATGCATTGGGTGTAGTGGGTTTATGCAAAGCAATGAATCTATCTACACAGGCAATCTACGAGGGTCTACTGAGTTTTGGAAGTAATGCTCAAGACAATCCCGGAAGAGGCAATTTTTACGACACTAAAGGTATTAAGGTGCTGGTGGACTTTGCTCATAATGAACATAGTATGCAAGCGGTAGTAAAAACGGTTAATCAATTACCGGCTAAGCGCAAGATTGTAATGTTTAGCCATGCTGGCGACAGAAGTGATCAAGAAATTTGTGATCTCACCGACGCAGTCATAGCGTTGGATGCCAGTTTATATGTTGTTACTGAATTACAGCGATATCTGAGGGGGCGCGAATTAGGTGAGGTGCCACAAGTTGTAGCTGAGCATTTACGCCAAAAATCGGTACCTGCACAAAAAATTCAGTTTGCGACTGACCCTCTAGCAGGTGCAAAAATTGCCATGAATTACGCGCAAACGGGTGACGTGGTTTTGTTATTTGTTTTATCGGAAAGGGAACAAGTACACCAATATTTATCTCAATAGTATTGCTGGACTGGATTGCTAAAGCCTTAAATATCTGGCAAAAAAATGGGACTCTATAATAAACTAGCGTTTGCTGTGTTTATTATAGAGTCCCGGTCATTACGGTGTTAATGACGCCAAGAAATAGTCTTTATTTTCTTGGCGATGCTTTAACGCCGCGGCGCATAGCAACTAAGAGTAATAAAAACATCACAGCATAACCTAAAGCGCCACCATCAGATTTTTCAGCAATTTCCGCAATGTCGACTAAGTCAAATTCAGCTTTAGAATCCGGGCCAACAAAAAATGATACTTCAATCGGTTGGCTTTTAAAGGTGGCATTGCTCACCACTAATTCAACGGTGATACGTACTAGTTCATCTACAAATGGAGCAACAAAGGTGAGTTCCTCATCATCAGTCAATATAGTTAATTGTGGACCTTCAACTTGTCGCCACGTGAAGTTAAGGGATTCGCCATTAAGATCATAGGAATCAGCCCCTTCTACTTTGCCCCATTGATTTTGCTGTACGTAATTAAAAATTGCATTGGCGATAGCCACTGGAGGATTGCTGACTGCAGTGATTAAGCCTCCGCTTTCACTCAGTTTAACCACAAACGCATCACGCCCACCTGAGCCAATACCATCCTTTGTTGTTGCATTTAACACACTGACTGAAGGGTCCAAGTCTATGGTATTTTTGAACTGACCTGCAAAGTACACGTTGTTGTCACTATCCTGTGCAAAAGAGTCGCCAGTGTCGTAGTCGGTACCACCAAAGTTTCTAGCCCAGACAAAACTGCCATCAGAGGCATTTAGTTGTAATAGCAATGCATCTTGGTCACCGTTAGAGGCAGGAATATTATTTGCCCAGGTAGAGATACCTGCAGCTGTGCCACTACCAACAATTGATACGCCGCTATAATCACCGGAGATATACAACTTGTCGTTTCCAAAATGAATAGCGTCAATTCCTTCGTCGGTATTTCCAGCTTGATTGCCTAAAACGCCATGCCAAAGATAATTTCCAGAAGCATCTAACTTAACAAAAAACAAGTCCTCATCTCCGCTACTACCAGTGGTTCTATTGGCAGTAAAAGAGGGGTCAAAATCAATTAGATAATCAAAGTTACCTGCTACAAAGACTGAATTGTCAGCCAAATTTACGGTAATGGTACTGACTGAACTGTTGGATTCGTCATCACAATCATCAGCTAAAAATACTCGACTCCATACAAGGTTACCGTCCGTGGTTTGAATCTTTTGCACAAAACCAAAGTCATAACCCGATTCAGTACCCGAATTGTCTGTTGCACCTGCAGGTGATTCAGAATCAAACTCTAAGGTGTTGATGTCTCCATCCAAGTTCACGCCATCGGAATCAGAAGATAAGGTGCCACCTATGTATAGAGCGTTATTGGCACTATCAATTGCCATATCATTGATTTGATCACCAGAGTTTTCACCACCTAAGGTTTTAACCCATAATAAACTACCACTATTGGATAATTTTATGACAAAAGCATCACTGTTATCGTCGTCTTCACCATCATTCGAACTGATTAAGGTGCTATTCGCATTGGGATCAAAATCAATTTCGTCTCGAAATTCGCCGCCAACATAAACATTCTCAGCGTCGTCTATTGCAATAGCCCTCCCTGCTGATTCACTGTCTGCCCCAGAACCATCTAATATTTTAAACCAAGTTAAGCTTCCACTTGGTGACAGCTTCAATATAAACGCCATTTCATGATTGGCGGTAGTGGAGAAAGAGCCAAGTTGGGTAACGACACCATTGGAAGAGATGCGGTTCAGTTGCATAGAACCTTGTACTGTGCTGTTAAAGTAACCGGTAGCATAAACGTTTCCACTGACATCAGCGGTAACTGCATATACTCGGCTATTGTCTGCACTTTGCAAGGAAACAACCCATTGCAGTTCGGTATTAGCTTTATAAGCTACAATAAAAGCATCGTCTGTATATTCGTTAACTTGTGTTTCAATGGTGCTGCTTACTAAACTATTGTTGTTAGTAAAATTCGCAGAAAAATTGATATCGGCACCTAAAAAATCGCCTCCAATATACAAATAACCGTTTCCGCCAACAGCCATAGTTTCAGGATTGTCAGAGTTTGAGTCAATATTTAACCCTAAAGTAGGGTCGTCATCATTGACACCACCAAAAACAAAGGGGTAACTAGCACTTGCTAAAAAGTACTGACTAATAAAACTAATGTTAAAACTGCTTTTGAGAATTTCGGTATCCGAAAATTAATTACCATGTTTTTGAGCCTTGCTATGTTTCGGGAGTATGTATAAGGCTACCCTATACTATTAGTTGTGGGCAATATCTTTACTCTGCATTTGTTTAGTTATTTTTTATTTTCAGTCGGTTACTTAAAGTTAGTGAACATCACCTTGCAGGCTGTAAACCAACAGATTGTATTGCAAGTTGGCTGCGAGTTAGACTGACAGTTGAACCTTTTGTATAATTTTACGTAGCGTGGGTTGTGTCACGTTGAGTAGTTTGGCTTTGTGTTGTTGACTAATATCAAGTTGCAACACTGTAGAATGTAATGACGTTTCAATAGTTTGCCAAAATGTACTATGAGTTTGGTTGTGTAATATAGTATCGAAAAGTCGGGTACAATCGTCTGTTAATGGCTGTAATTGAGGCATTTCAAATACTTGGATATCGAGTTTAGCGAAACGTCGCCGTATCGTGGATTCTGATTGGTTAAGATGCTGGGCCACTTGATACAAACTTCCCCATTTGGTTAGACATCGCGCCAACCATTGTTTTTCTAACCAGTCACCGACCGAGAATAACTCAGTTTGCTGCTTAGCAAAATCCACTAACTTAACCAGTAAATTGGTTATTTGCTCAGAGTCGTCTGGACTTAAAGTTGATCTGCTTGAAATATCGGATTCTACAACCACAGGGTTAGTCGATGGGCTTGGTAAATAACTGTTACTTGAAGTGTCTTGTTGCAATACCAAATGTTCTGTCTCGATATAGTGGCCCGAGCACAGTATTACGGCGCGCATCATGCAATTTTTGAGTTCACGAACGTTTCCTGGCCAAGTGTAGCTTTGTAATTTGAACAGAGCGGTTTCGGAAAAATCACTGATGTCTTTTTTATATTGTTGGCTAAATTTTCTTAAAAAATGCCGACACAGTAACAGCGGGTCATCACCACGTTGATTGAGTGTGGGTAAGCTTAGGGTAAATACGTTGATCCTATGATACAAGTCTGCGCGAAATCGTCCTGCGGCGACTTCTTCTGGTAAATTGCGATTGGTAGCAAGAATCAAGCGCACATCTACCTTTCTGACCCGTTGATCGCCTACAGCGATATAGGTTTTTTCCTGCACAAATCGTAATAATTTTGACTGGATATCCAAAGGTAGCTCACCCACTTCGTCCAAAAATAGTGTGCCACCGTCCGCCTGCGCAATTTTTCCCGGTTGATTATTGATTGCCCCAGTAAATGCGCCTTTTCTATGGCCAAATAACTCACTCTCAATTAAATGCCCGACAATAGTTGAGCAATCAAGAGTGATAAAAGGTTTATCCGGATGCAAACTTAGGTTGTGAAGTTGCTCAGCGATCACTTCTTTGCCGGTTCCCGACTCACCTGTGATCAAAACTGAAGCATCGGTTGGCGCAACAAGTTGCACTTGATGCATTAAAGTACGCATGGCGGCGGACTTAAAAATCAACTCGTGTCCATCGCCATTAACTTTTTCAGCTGTAGTACTTCTATTTTTTTCTTGTTCAAGAAGAACAATTCGCTCAAGTGCCGCGGCTAAATTAGGAGAGATTTGTTCAAGTTGTTCGCTAGATTTGTGAACTTCATGATTGACTTCTGGTTGCCAACAGACTACCAAGATGGCTAAACATTGTTCGCGAGTAATAAGAGGAATGATAACATTCTGATAAGATAAAAGTGTCGTGTTGGTTTGAGTTTCAAAACTGTCAAGAGTGTGCAGACTAATGCTGTTTTGTATTCTGCTGTGAATTTCTTGAACCGCTACCTTAGCGTTAGCTGTACTACTTGCTAAATGAGTTAAATTATCACCTTGTGGCAAATATAGGCCAACAAACTCGCTTTGTAATCCAGAATTCAATAACTGACAAACTTGCGACGAAAACGCCTGTAACGAATGGGTATTACCTATCAAACGAATAATGTCCCATTGCAAATTCATCAATCTAAAATCATCATTGGGCGCTTCAGAAAATTTGCCGCTCATACGGTCTAAATTAGCCAGAATGTTGGCGTCAAATTGAGGTTGCCAACTCACCAATTTACCACCACCTACACTTCGTGCAGCTTGCAAGGCGGTATTGGCTCGACGAAATAATTCCAGCGGCGATTGTTCGCCCAACTGCTCTTCGGCTTCTAGCGTGGCGAGTCCTAGACTAAATTCTAGTTTAACCTTGTTTTTCGAAAACGACTGAGTCCGCAACATCTGTAACATACGTGTTGCTAAAATTTGCCCTTGTTGCTCATTTGTATCAGGCAAATGAACAGCAAATACGGCACCACTAAAACGACTCGCAAAGTCGTCGTTACGTAAAACCTTGGCAATACTTTGGATAATCTCCGTTAAAACTTGATCGCCTACATCTCGACCATGAGAACGGTTAAAATCAGAAAAGTCATCGGGATTAATCAACAGTAAGGTAACAGCCGTAGCTTGTTGATTGAGTTGTTCGAGCCATTCATGACTCTGCCAACTGGCGACTTGACGTAAAATCAGTAAACTCTCATCCCTTGGCAAAGGACCTACAAAGCCATCCACCATCATAACCGTGTTATCTAGCTGAATAGGGAAAGGCGGCAACCGCGTCATAGCATGAGTATGCTTCAAGTCGGCCAAAATTTGCTGCATGCGGTTTTGAGCGGTACTTGAAGGAATATGTAAACTCTCGAGCCAATTCTGTCCTATGGCTGCGACCCCATGGTTTTGAAGTAAGTCGCTTAACTTAGGGTTAATATCAACTATGTTACCTTGGGGGCTCAGAGTAAGTGACAGGTCTCCTAAACAATTCGATAGTAGCGCCAGTTTGTGCTGTGCATACAATTTATCTTGGATCGCCTGTGTTTGTTGCTGTAACAATTGTAACAGTAGTTCAATGACTCCAAACGCTTGCCAATCCACCACTTGATGTTTATCAGGTAACCGATTAACTTGCCATCCCTGAGTATCGGCAGGCAACCAGAATAGGTTGCAATCAGCTAATTCAAACTTTGAAGTTAACGCTAAGGCATGGTCCAAATTTTGACAAACCATTAATAACGGAAGAGATTGCTGCAGAGCACTGCGCATAAGCTCAGCAGTCAGGGTAATCGCCTCAACCTTAAACTTGGGACTGGCTAACTGTTGTAACAACTCCTCAATCATTGGGTTAGTTGGTTCTTCTACATATAATAAGACCACTTCAATGTCTTCAATAGCAGCTGGAAAGTCGGGCGTTTGTTTAATCATTATTACGGCATCAAGTGGTTGAAGTTTTGTTGCAGTAAAGGGGAAATATATTCCGAGGCCACAGGGCGCGAGAATAAATAACCCTGCAACAGAAGATTTTTGGTGTTTTGCAAAGTGGTGATTTGCCCGCTGTATTCAATGCCTTCAGCGATCACTCCCAAATTTAAGCTCGCAGCTAGGGCTAAAATAGCCTCGACTATCGCAATGTCATCCGGTGGTGAATTGATATCACACATAAAAGAACGGTCAATCTTGAGAATATCAATGGGGAATTTTTTTAAATAACTCAAAGAGGAGTAACCGGTACCAAAATCGTCTACCGCTAGGGTGACACCTAGTGCTTTCAGTTCTTTAAGTCGCGCAATGTTTTCTTCTGCGTCACTCATAATCACTGATTCAGTCAGCTCTAATTCCAACAATGATGCTGGAAGTTGAAATTCTTCGAGTACTTTTCTAACTACCTTCGGAAAATCAGGTTGCTTAAATTGATGTCCTGATACGTTCACTGCCACGCGGATAGCATGACCACTTTGTTGCCAAGTTTTGGCTTGTTGGCAAGCATGATAGAGTATCTGTTGACCTAATTTGATGATCATTCCCGTTTCTTCTGCGATAGGAATAAATTCATCAGGAAAAATCGGCTGACCTTGCGGTTTTTCCCATCTGGCCAAAGCTTCTACACCTAAGATACGGCCTGTTTGTGCACACACTTGTGGTTGGTAGAATGGGATCACTTCATTATTGTCCAAAGCCTTACGTAAGTCTTGTTCAAGCTGCAACCGAGCTGCGGCTTTCGAGTTCATAGAGTCTTGATAAAAACGATAACAGCAACGCCCAGACTCTTTGGCAAAATACATGGCGGTATCAGCGTTTTTAAGTAAACTTTCCGCGTCTTCACCATCGTGAGGAAATACGGAAATACCAATGCTTGGTGTGATCACCACTTCAAATTGTTCTAGTTGGAAGGGCGTGCTGAAGCTTCGGATCACTCTTTCAGCTACTAACATCGCTTCGTTAGAGTTATTTAGGCGACTTAGGAAAATGGTAAATTCGTCGCCTCCAAAACTGGATAACTGTGTTGCCTGGGATTCGGAGTCTTTGGTGGTACGAGCGCACATATCGCTGTCACGTAAGTTTGCCTGTAAGCGCAGCGCTACTTTGCGCAGTAACTTATCACCGTAACTGTGTCCCATGGTATCGTTGATGCGTTTGAAACGATCGAGGTCAATATATAACATTGCAGCTTGATAGTTATTACGTTTAGCCATGGCTAAATAACGTTGTAAATCCTGCATTAAGTACTGGCGATTCGGTAACCCAGTTAGCGTGTCATAAAACGCCAGTTGATGTAGCTCTTGTTGTTGTGTGACTAAATCAGCAAAGGCTTGACTAGCCCGCAATATATACTTAACTCGCTCACCTAGAATCGGCCATTTGATAGGTTTTGCGATAAAATCCGTTGCGCCTACCGCATATGACTTATGTATAGAGGCGATATCGTCCGAACCCGTCACCATAATAATGGGGATGTGTTTACCATTTTTATGCGCGCGGATAGTTTCGCACACCTCAAAACCGTTCATTTCAGGCATAGACACATCGAGTAACAGCAAAGCGGGGCGATGTTTTTCGAATTGTTCTATTGCCTGCCTACCGTTTTCAGCCTCGATGACTTCAAGAACATCGCTACTTAAGGTTTCTTTCATTAAGATACGTGCAGTGAGATCATCATCGCTGACTAAAATTTTGGTTTTCACATCACTCGACATATTTAAATTGCTCCAATTTCTCACAGCTGATAACCAATGTTTCCTGAACGCGTTGCGTCAAGGAAACAATGTTGTCAGCTTGAGAATTCTTCATTTGTTCTTCAAGCTCCTTGCAAAGTTCAAATAAGGCTTTCGCCCCTGAATTTCCCGCCATGGATTTTAGTGCATGGGCAGTTTCACCAATTGCGATAAAATCAGGCTCATCTGCGCTACTTTGCTCACCAAGTTGGGTGACTAATTTTTGTGATTCTTGAATAAACGCATCCAGTACTCGATTGAATACTGGATTTCCTGTGTCTTTGGATATTTTCAATAAAGTGTCTACCGTGCCCATATCTAACAAAGTTTGCTCAGCAGCTGGGTCTTGCTCATCAGTAACTAGGCTATTTGTTTGCCGGTCGCCAACTAGTTGTGACTCTTGTGACTGGTTTGAGTCTAAGTCATTTGAGTGTTCAGTAACGGGTAAAAAATGCAATAGAGTCTGTTCTAACTCTTGCAAAGAGTAAGGTTTAGACATGACTTCATTCATGCCTGCATCAATACATTGCTGGCGCAGGTCATCTCCCATACCCGCAGTTAGGGCGATAATTGGGATCTCAGGCCAATTTTGGCGGATGGCTTTGGTTGCAGCATAACCATCCATTACCGGCATTTGGCAATCCATTAGAATTAAATCGGGTTGCTTTAAATTGACCTGTTCAACGGCTTCGGCACCATTATCAGCTAGCCATATTTCGCATTCCAAAAGTCCCAACATGCTTTTGGCGACTTCTTGATTGGTAAGGCTATCTTCTGCGACTAGAATATTGGCATTAAAATGTTGATGATTAGAATGATTTTCGTCGAGACGTTTTTGATCTTCACTTTCAATACCTAAGGCGCGGCGCAAGCTATTTTGTAAGCCCCTGTAGTGCACAGGAAGGGGTAATATATTACGGGTATCGTTTTCTTGCCATTGTGAAGTAGGTAACAAACATATCCAATTATCTAGAGAAATCCCAGACTCTTGTATTGCATGTTGATGTTCTGCTTGGCTGATCCACAAACCATTTTTTGCTGTGGCCAATTCTGCTTTGATCCGCGACACATGCACTGCACGAATGTTTAACTTCACTAGCATAGTTTCGATAGATTTACCCAACCCACTTGGCAAATTTACTAGGTGTATAGTGGGGCAGTCAGGAATTGATTGAGGCTCAATCAACGAATTTTCAATCAAAGGTAAATCCACTTCCAAACTAAAGCGGCTGCCCTCACCAATGTTAGATTGCACCCTTAACGAGCCCTTCATTAAAGCGGTGAGTTGTTTGCAAATTGCTAAGCCTAAACCCGTGCCGCCATATTTTCGGGTGGTAGAAGCATCTGCTTGGGTGAACATTTCGAACACTTTTTGCTGACGATCTGCCGCCATACCGATTCCGGTATCTTGCACGCTAAAAACAAAACCACTGTAATTGTCGCTATTAGCAATTCTCTGGGGACTTTTACTGAAACACTCAGTCATGGTGACACTGAGGTTCACCTCGCCACGTTCGGTAAACTTTATCGCGTTACTGGTTAGGTTTGCGATTATTTGCCGTAGTCTGGCAGGATCGCCATACACTTGTGGTAACGGGGCAGCTGACAAAATAGCGTTAATGTTTAAGCCTTTGTTATAAGCGGATTCGCTGAACAAGTCACATACATCTTCGAGCAACGCTTCTAGGTCAACAGGCACAGATTCTAATGTGGCTTTTCCGGCTTCTAATTTGGAAAAATCTAAAATATTATTCAATAAATCGAGTAATAACCTGCCCGAGCGATACACTAATTGCGCAAAGTGTTGTTGTTTAGGTTTTAAGTCTGAGCTTAATAACACCTCAGTCATGCCCAACACGCCATTCATTGGAGTACGTATTTCGTGGCTCATGATGGCCAAAAAGTCACCTTTTTCTTTGCTAGCTTGTTCTGCAAGTCGCCGGGCTTTTTCAGTTTCTTCCATGGCATGTTCGAGTTGTGAATTGGCGTTTAGCAACTCTTGAGTACGTTCCGCTACTTTTTCTTCTAATTCGATTACTTGTTGCATTTCTAGTTGACGCTTGCGGCGATAGCGCCACACAAAATTAATGACAATTAACAAGACACATAACCCATAGAGGCTATAGGCCCATAGGGTTTTCCACGGAGGGGGCAACACCTCAATAGGTAACTCTACCCCTTGGGTGTTCCATAACCCTTGATTGTTACTGGCTTGTACTTTGAGCACATATTCACCAGAAGGTAAATTGGTAAAAGTTGCTAATCGTCTATGTTCTAGCTCAATCCAATTCGGGTCCAATCCTTCAAGTTTATAGCGATACTCGTTTTGACCCGGAGAATTAAAATCAAGAGCCGAAAATTCGAATGAAATAAAGTAATCCTTGTAACTCAGTTTTAACTTTTCTAAGTGCTGATAAGGTTGATCAAACCATACCTGCTCATTAAGTTTTTTAATACGAACCAGCACAACTGGAGGTATCACTGCGTTGTCTTTTATGTCGTCAGGATGAAAACGTACTAGGCCAGTATTTCCACCAAAGTACATAATGCCTTGGCTATCTTTAAAGCCAGCGCCAAAGTTAAATTCACTGTTTTTTAAACCTTGAGAAGAATCGAAGTGACGCATCTTTCCGGTATCAGGATTAAGCCTTGTTAACCCTGCAGTACTGCTTAACCATAAATGGCCATTGTTGTCATCGAGAATGGAATAAATATGACTGCTTGGTAGGCCACTTAAACTATCATAATGGGTAAATGTATTGTTCAACGCAGAAAAGTCTTGAGGTAACCATTTATTTAGACCGCCTCCTTGGGTTCCTACCCAGAGTTGCGCTTTAGGATCTTGGTAAAATGTCCAAGCCATAGAGGCCGATAAACTATCAAAGTTATCTGGTTGGTGCTCAATATGGTCAAAATCCAATCTCTTGTGATCTAACATATTAATACCTAAGACTGTGCCTACTACTATGGTGCCGTCGACTAATTGGTAGACGGCCAAGACTCGGTCGCTGTTTAGACTTCTTGGGTTGGTATCGTCAAAGCGATAATGCACAAAATCACTGCTTCCAGCGGCTAGGAAATTTAAACCTCCACCGAAGGTTCCCACCCAAACGTTGCCTTCACGGTCTGGAAAAATGCTAGTGACACCGTTGAAGCTCAAGCTATTGGGTTTTTCAGGATCATGCACAAAATAATCTAGCTGCATGTTGTCTACATTTAATCTTCCTAAGCCACCATTGCGTGAGCCAAACCATAATATGTTGTTATTGCCACGCACCGTCATTATTCGAGCATCTCGCAGCGCTGGCACGCTGTCTTTATTGATAACTTGCTGTACATCACCATCACTATTTAAGCGAGTGATCCCACCGTAGCTGGCCACCCAAATAGAACGTTCACCCTGTGACGACAATGTTTCAGCAAACCCCAATACCACTTTACTGGCTAAGCCCACGTCTATGTGTACAAAAGGGATCTCGATACTTTTGCTAATGCCGTTATAGGTGCCAAACCACAATAACCCAGATGGGTCTTGTAAAATTGATAAGATCTTATTATCGCTCAGCCCGTCATCTACATTAAAAGTACGAAATTTATTGTTTCCGTCCCATAAACTTGCTCCAGCCTCAGTACCAAACCATAAACGTTGGCGTTGATCTTGATAGATAGTGTGAACAAGGTTGCCGGCAAGGCTATTGGGCTGTTCTTCATTATGTTGAAAACTAGTAAATTTATTTCGTTGTGCATCTAATACACTCACTCCGGCATCATAACTGGCTAACCAAAGTCGCTTCTGAACGTCGATAAATAATTTGGTTAATCGATCACTAAACAGTGCTTCAGCAGAATTACTGTGAATGTGGGAGAGTTGCTTATCTTGTGTGTTTAGCTTGAGTAGGCCATTACCATCTGTCGCTAGCCATAGGTCACTGCCATCTGCAATCATTGCGGTAATGGCTGCATTTTTTTCCAAATTTGGCAAAAGTGCACGAGTCTCAAAGTGTTCGAAGGTCATTTCGTTCGGGTTCATGCGGCTAAAATCGCCGTTGTTATAACCTAACCAAATAAAACCAAGCTCATCTAACGCAAGGCTGCGAATACGATTAGAACTAGGGGTTTTTCTTAAGTCGTCTCCCTGTTTCCAAGTAGTAAATGTTTGTTTGGCTGAATTGTATAAGTTAAGACCGCCGCCGTCAGTGGCTAGCCACAAACGTTTTTGTTTATCTTCCAAAACCACTCGCACATTGTCAGAACTAAGTGAGTCGGATTTACGCGAGTCGTGCACAAAACTAAGTAACTGATAGCCATCATATCGACTGACACCTTCTTGGGTGACAACCCAAACGTAACCGGTAGTGTCTTGGTAAATTTGGCGTACTGTTTTCTGGGATAATTGGTTACTTAGTTCACTCGGTGTAAAACTAAAGTTACTACTGTGGGCAAGGTGGGTTTTGAGGCAGCAAGTAAGGAAAAATACGAACCAAAATTTTCCGTTTGTAAACATACGCGAAAGATGTCTTATTTTTATAATTTATGGAGCTAGATTAACGCAAAGGCATACAGATGCCAACATTTAGCCATTTACGTAATAAACATTGTGAACTTAGGCACTAAAGGGAGCTGGGCAATTTTTTTGCAAAGGTTTTGAATAAGTATGATTTTTGTGTCGGGGTGAGATAGATGGCTATTATTTTAAGGTAGGGAGAATACAAATAAGCCGCCAAAACCCAAGGTTATGGCGGCTAAATATTGGTGGTCTACTTATTCTTGTAACATGAAGTTTTCTTGATTCATATGAGCTTCATCCCACATGAACG
>NZ_JAHKQO010000010.1 GCF_018861065.1 Paraglaciecola arctica | reverse complement strand
CGGCTGGGTTCCAACAACACTCAGCTGGCAAAGGCATTATTCTCAATAGTCGTATTTTGTGGTTTTTTAGTGAGCTGGCGGTATTCAGTGGCTTCGAAACACATCAAGGTAAAAGTGCATTGGCCACGGCTACTCGCAGCTATCAGTACATGATGGCGCATTTTGACGATACTCAATTTGGTGGCGCGGTTTGGGAACTTAACCATTTAGGTGAGTGTGTCGACAGCAAAAAACAAACCTACGCTCAGTGTTTTTGCATTTATGCATTTTGTGCCTACTACCAAGCCACAGGAAAACAGCAAGTGCTGGATAAAGCGATGAGTTACTTTTCTATGGTTGAGCGCTACACCAGAGACC
Organism: Paraglaciecola arctica; assembly: GCF_018861065.1. Taxonomy (GTDB): domain Bacteria; phylum Pseudomonadota; class Gammaproteobacteria; order Enterobacterales; family Alteromonadaceae; genus Paraglaciecola; species Paraglaciecola arctica_B. The sequence goes on along the minus strand of NZ_JAHKQO010000010.1, from coordinate 2,357 downwards.
AAGACTTAGGGGGCTATATCGAAGCCTTTCAAAATAATTGGCTACCAATAGAAGATTTTCGTTTAAGCGAAAAAGACATGAATACCCCTAAATCGATGAATACACACTTACACGTGCTCGAAGCTTTTTCGGCTTTATATAAAGTGAATCCCTGTGGCGAGGTTGAAGAGTCGTTGCGACATGTATTGTCGATGTTTAAACAACATATTATTGACCTTGAAAGTGGTCACCTTAAGCTATTTTTTAGCAATGACTGGCAAGATCAATCCAGCAGTTTTTCCTATGGCCATGATATTGAAGCAAGTTGGTTGATATGGGAAGCACTTGAAATATTAGCTGACTCAGAATTACTAAACGAGTGGCGCCCATTGGTTATTCATATGGCGCAAGTGTGTGTGAAGGAGTCCTTGGGAATACACGGTCAAGTATGTGAAGATTATGACAAAGTGACCCAATACAAAGCCCCAGATGCATACTGGTGGGTACAGGCCGAGGCGTTAGTAGGATTTTTAAACCTATTTCATCTAACTGGTGATAAGCACTTGAACGCGATATGTGAAAACATTTGGCAATTCATTCAGCAATATCATAAAGATCCTGTCGCTGGAGAATGGTTTTGGTTGGCTAATATTGACGGCGCCAATTGCCACCAAAACTATAAAGCAGGCTTTTGGAAAGCCCCATATCACAATGGTAGGGCCATGATGGAAGTGATTAAGTTATTTGATAAGTTGAAACAATCATGAAAATTTTACTCTGCATTTTTATCTTGTGTTTAACCAGTTGTATTAGCGGTCATGCCCCAATAACAAGCCAACAAAATATTGAAAATTTTATCACTCGACAAGGGCATCAGTTATTCGACGGTGAACAACCCTTTAGATTTGCGGGTATTCATGCCCCAGAGTTACATCGAATAGAAGATGATGCGAAAGGCAAATGTGCTGCAGATAGAAGAAGTTGGGGGCAATACTTTAAATGGCCCAGTTACACCGAACAAGAAAACTGGATCAAAGCACTAGTGCGCACTGGACATAAGGCAATGCGTATTTATGTATTATCAGTGGCTCATCCCGACGATGCGGTTTGTCAACGGCAAACCCATATTTTGAATCCCGCCACAGTTGATGGATCTCCACGCCTAAATGAAGAGGCTATGGTGGTTTATGACCAAATGATTGCCTTAGCATCGAAACACAAGTTGCGTCTAATATTGCCTTTTATTGACCATTGGCAATGGTGGGGGGGACGACAACAACTTGCGGCGTTTTATAATGAAAACCTAGACGCCCTTTACGATACACAGTCGAAGACCTATCAAGGGTATTTAGATATTATTCAACAAGTTATCACCCGAAAAAATACTTTGACTGGACGTCACTATTTCGAAGAAAAAGCCATAATGGCATGGGAAACAGGTAACGAGCTAAAGCTCAGTACGTCTGAGTTTGTGAGTCAAACCGCGGCACATATTAAAGCCCTAGCGCCCCAACAGTTAGTGGTGGATGGCACCTATTTACAGTTATTACCCAGTTCACTTGATGATCCCAATGTAGACATAATCAGCAACCATTTTTATACCGTAAATAACAACAATAAGCCGCAAACCATAAAAGATAATCTTGCTTTTATTTCCGGTAAAAAAGCCTATATGGTCGGAGAGTTTGGTTTAGCGCCGGCACAGCAACTAGAAGATATTATGCGAACTGCGGTGCATTATGAGTTAAATGGCGCGCAAACGGTGGGTGCATTTATTTGGGGATTTCGAGGCCATAGAGAAACAGGTGGTTTCTATTGGCATAGTGAAAGCAATGGCGCACATTATAGCTATCATTTACCAGGCTTTAGCGACGGAGATTTTAATCAAGAGCGAGAAGTGGTGTCTATTGTTCGTAATGCTCAGGCTAATATGAACGGGTTGCAGCATGTACCTCCATTGCCAATTCCAGAACCTCCTGTTCTGCATCGAGTTTCCGAGGATTTAAAACTCAATTGGTTAGGGTCTCCCACTGGGCAGCACTATCGAATTGAACGTAAAAACACACTGAATCAATCATGGACTGTGATTGCACAGCAAATATCCGACGGCAAAAACAAGTTCGATCCTCTGGTGGATGACTTGTTTGTCGATACTAGTGAGCTTAGTAGTGGAACTTATGAGTATAGGGTGATCGCTGTCAACGAAGCGGGAGAATCTGCTCCTTCGAATATTCAAAGGATACAACTAAAGTGAGTTGCCATTAACGGCAATGATGGATTGTTAACTTTTTGTAAGAAAAAGGTTGAATATCCTATTCAGATAGATTAATTTATTCACACAAATGTAAACCGGTTCACTTTGTTTATATGAAGCATTC
>NZ_JAHKQO010000008.1 GCF_018861065.1 Paraglaciecola arctica | reverse complement strand
CTCGCTGCCCTTGCTATGGTGAGTCGTTTTAATTTTTCTCTGTTCCTTTTGAAAATCGTTTCAAAGGCTTGGTCTCTATAATCTTCACCGTTGCTGCTGCAGAGTGAATCTATAAGAGCAAAGTCTCTTGGCTTGAGTCCGTATACTTTTTCATAAATTGCTTTGGCCGCTTCTTTTCGTGCCACTCCTTTTTCTATTTGTAGTTCAATAAGAGTGCGGTCTTCTTGAGTAAATCGTCTTTTCTTCATTCTCTTTTTTGCTCTTAGGTTTCAAAGGACATCCTTTGGCGCGGCATGTTTTTCCAAATACGTATGTAGAGGGTGAAAACGTGCCCGTCGTGCCTATCTAAAAAATAGATATCACTGAGTAATCAATAATATAATGCTAACTCCTTGTATTAATACGTTAATTTATGGGTAACGTTATTTTTTAAAGAAACTATCCAAAAGCGTCTTTTTTCCTTCTTTTTTCGTTGGTGTTAATACCGGCTCTTTATGCTCTCTTATCATGGCTTCTAGTTGGTCAAAACGAGTGGCGATGTAATGTAAGTCATCATCAAGCATTTCTCTTTCGTAGGCGTAATACGATTTATCAATTGAGTGATGCACTCTATCGCCATGAGTTTGATACAAATCCCTTTTATAGGCGAACAAACCTCTTACTAGCAACGCCCTTAACAGTTCTGCTTTATCTTTATGCGTGTCGTTTAACAGCTCTTCAATTTCAGCATTCACTCGACCATCCACTCGAACGGACACCAAATGAGTCTTGGATTTTGGTTTATTCATTTTCTAGTTTTCTCTTTTGCCTAATTCGATAAAGAACCGTCTTCAAATAGTCTCTCGATACCGTGATTTTTTTTGTGTTTAAAAACGCAACGATGTGCTCTAGTGAGATACCTTCACTCATCAAGATGGTTATCACGTCATATAACTCCGTAATGACGGCGGTTTTAGATTTCGTTTGATGCTTTTTCGTGTACGAAAGAAGCTCTTTTTCTAACGGTGTTTTCTTTTTCACTGAATACTTTATTGATTACTGATTGATACTTTAGAGACTAGCAATAAAAAAGAAGAACGAGAATGGTTATTTCAGTTGGGCTGAAATTGGCATGATTTATCTTAGTAACCTACCTATAAACTCATTGATTCAATGGGTTAGCTTATTAATGTTAGTTACGTTGTGATTACCCGTTGATTTCTATTTTCAAGATAGGCACGACGGGGACGTTTTCACCCCCTGCTACGCATTGGATAAAAACATCCCGTGCCAAAGGTGAAACCTTTGAAACCCTGACGCACTTCGTTTGTCTCCAGTACGCCCAAAAAAGCCAGCTACGCTTCGGGCTTTTTCGAGCGCACCGGCTAATTGTTGAAAATAGACGTTACAGGGTGATTATTGATTGAAACGGATTGTGATTTTATTGCCCTGTAAATCGCCTAGAAAGCGTCATAAACTTTCAAACTGGTTTTGGGGTATGTTGGTGTGGTTTATATCTTAAAAACGCCTCTATGGGCTTCTGAGGCTGCGAAGGCATGGTTTTTATAGGCTAACTTACGGATTTAACATAAGGGGCATAATGAACACCAATTTTGTGCGTACCTAGATTCAACACAAGACAACCTACTTCACCCGCGGGGATCTTAGGTTCTGCGTTACGGAGTCACGTGATTGAAAATAACTGGACTCTGTATATGTAACATGTATAATTAACTTAACAATGACTTCCTCCTGAACGCAAGTTCGTAAGAGTGGAAGTTTTTTTTGCCTAGAGAAAATGGATATGACTACGGCTCCCCTCGTTCCTTATAAAAAACCTTACCTATCTAGTTCTCAGTTATGTAAAAAACTCATAGACCAAGGGCTAATCATTGATGATGAAGATTTTGCTGAAAAAGTCTTAAATCGTTGTAGTTACTATCGATTTAAAGCTTATCTATCACCCTTTAAAGATAAAGGGACTAAGAAATTTTCAGAACATACTACATTGCACAAAGGTTATGAACTTTCTATGTT
>NZ_JAHKQO010000035.1 GCF_018861065.1 Paraglaciecola arctica | reverse complement strand
GTGATTGCGTGCTGGTGTCACTCGTGTCTCCACAGGTTACTGTGTAATCTAGAATACTTGAACCACCATCATAGCCAGGTAAAAAATTAACCAACAAAGCACTATCTTCTACTTCGATAGAAATGATGCTCGGCGCTCTAGGAACTGTAGTGTCAAAAACTAGCGGCGACTCATCAGAGCCATCATTAATACCGTCACCGTCAGAGTCTTCATTCGTCGGGTCAGTACCAGCTTGATACTCCTCTACGTTGCTCAATTGATCGTCATCGCCATCAAGCAAGGCATCAGTTACTAGCAACCTGTTTAAGCCGTATGTCATTTCCCACCAATCAGGTATCAAATCACCATCGCTATCATGATTAGTATTCACTTCAAACTCAGCGCCCACCCCCCAACTTCGAATTAGCGCAATATCACTTTTAGGAAGTGAGCCTTGAGTCACTATTATATTCGCAGTCAGGATAGAACCATTTGCAGGACCATTGTTACCTGTTAAAAGTTGCGGAGTAATCGAATTTACTGAAGATTGCGATGCATCTAAATTGCCTATATCCCAATTAGCCCATTCAAAGACTTCGCAAGTACTTCCAGAGCACCCATCAGCACCTGCAGAAGCTTCATTGGCCGAAGTAGTAATAGGTACCATGACATTTAAGTCAATATCTGCCAATTGAACATTGTCATTATTAATAATGTTCAACCCCATATTTATGGTATCTCCTGCAGACAGTGGTGAAACGAAGCCTCCGGTTACATCAAGAGTTAAGCCTAAGGCACTTTGCACAACGGAAGATACTGACGATCTAGCGACAAGCTCATTGTCGTCACCATTTCTAAGTTCACCTTCTAAAACAAGTACTTCAGCGTCAGATATGCCGGGTTCTACCCTAAGTACAACTGTTTCATTAACCCAAATATTGTTGCCTAAATTACCGATAGGCCAGAATATTTGCTTTCCTTTAATTACTTTTAGTCCAGAAGCTGAAACAAATTGATAACCATCAGGTATTGTTACAGAAAGTAAGGAGTTGTTAAGCGCAGCCCCCGTTACATTGCCTAAATTAAGCGAAAATGTCTGTTCTTGGTTCGGTGCAACAAGAAACGTATCAGCTTCGACGACCAACTGCGGATTATTGGTTACACCTAAAACGCCATAACTAGCAGTAGGCTTAGTTCCCAGTGTGAAACTCCCACTATTTTCAGTCACAGATACATGTGTAATCCAAGGAGCGCCAGCAACTGGGTTTTTCGAATAGACAGGAACAAGCAGAACGCGAGATTCTCCCGCATCCAATTGTCCGATAGTTAATGTGGCCACTTCATAAGGATCACAATTACTTGAACAACCTGATAGGTTTGGCAATGCTTTGCTTGGCGAAAATTCTGAACCAGCACCGCCTAGCACATTCAATTTCACATCCGTAAAAGATACGCTGCCTTTGTTGGCGACCACATAACGATAGTAGACATAATCTGTATTTGGCCTAAAATCACCTGTGATTGTCACATCCAGTGTTAAATCCACACCTGATTTAATCACCACACTCTCTGAGGCTCGCACCAATGACGGCCCCCCCGTATTAAGTAACGCATCACTGACCAACACATTACCATCACCTAGAGCATCAGATGCCGCCACTGTGACGTAACGTTTACCGTTATTACCACTATTAAGTGTGCCCAGCGGCCACGTCACCACGCCATCTGCCAGGCTGCCACCATCACTGGCTTCAACAAATGTGACATCCTCTGGCAAAGCCATCTCTAACTCGATGTTTTGCACTGCGCTACCTGATATATTCCCATAACTCAACTCATATCGATGCACTTCGCCGGCATCTACTACTTGTTTGTTTGATGTCATGCTCAACATCAGATTATCTGAACTGTCATACAACACAGTCGGTTTGGCACCTACTGAGTAATTACCACTGCTTTCCGTTACCATTGCATGACTTATTAAGGGAGCCCCATCAACTGGATTGTCAGAATACACTTGAACTAATAGCACCCGTGATTCTCCCGCATCCAATTGTCCGATAGCTAATGTGGCCACTTCATAAGAATCACAATTACTTGAACAACCTGATAGGTTTGGCAATGTTTCGTATGGCGAAAATTCTGAACCAGCACCGATTAGCACATTCAATGTCACATCCGTTAAAGATAAGCCGCCTTTGTTGGCGACCACATAACGGTAGTAGCTATATTGACTTGGAGTACGAGTGTCGCCTGTGATTGTCACGTCCAGTGTTAAATCCACGCCTGATTTAATCACCACACTCTCTGAGGCTCGCACCAATGACGGGCCACCTGTATTAAGTAACGCTTCACTGACCAACACATTACCATCACCTAGAGCATCAGATGCTGCCACTGTGACGTAACGTTTACCGCTGTTACCAGTATTAAGTGTGCCCAGCGGCCACGTTACCACGCCATCTGCCAGGCTGCCACCATCACTGGCTTCAACAAATGTAACATCCTCTGGCAAAGCCATCTCTAACTCGAGGTTTTGCACTGCGCTACCTGATATATTCCCATAACTCAACTCATATCGATGCACTTCACCGGCATCTACTACTTGTTTGTTTGATGTCATGCTCAACATCAGATTATCTGAACTGTCATACAACACAGTCGGTTTGGCACCTACCGTGTAATTACCACTGCTTTCCGTTACCATTGCATAACTTATTAAGGGAGCCCCATCAACCGGATTTCTAGAATATACTTGAACTACTAGTACCCGTGATTCTCCAGCATCCAATTGACCGATATTGAGGTTAGCCCATTCATATGCATCACAATTACTTGAACAACCTGATAGGTTTGGCAATGTTTCGTATTGCGAAAATTCTGAACCAGCACCGATTAACACATTCAATGTCACATCAGTTAAAGATACACCGCCTTTATTGGCAACCACATAACGGTAGTAGCTATATTGATTTGAAGTACGAGTGTCACCCGTAATTGTCACATCCAATGTTAAATTAGCGTCAGCCTTAACCACAACGCTTTCATTTGCAGACGCCAATTCTGTTCCATTATTACCAACAGTTACTTTACTCTCATACAAGGTAGCTACAGATGCTGAATTATTTGCCTTGACGGTATAGAATCGTTTACCGCTAGTACCTGCATTAGACACCCCAGCACTCCATACAATATCATTACCTACCACAGTGCCGCCGTCTGAGGCAGAAACGAAAGTCGTTCCTGCAGGTAAACTGGCACTAAGTTCTGTTGAAACCCAGCCAGAATCACCAATATTTCCATAACTCAATTCAAATTCGATGTTCCCGCCAGCCAACACCTGCTGACTTTTTGCTGCCACACTAATTGCAGCAGAGGCACTGAAATCAATGGATAACTCGTATTCTTTAACTATTGCCGAAGATATCCCATCATAAGTTACCGATGTGGAATGTGTTAATAGGTCTTCGGTTGCGTCTGACTCAATGAAATAATAAGCATGAATAATTTTCGATTGACCGGCGGCAATGTTCCCCAACTCCCATTGAGGAGAGCTACCTGAACCACATGAAGAGTTGCAGTTAGTGCTAAGTGGTCTCGATGCATTCCGGTAAAACCTCATAGATGCAGGAACACTGGCCGTAACTATTACGTTGTCTCTAGTAACATTATCTGTGTTACTAACATATATCTTGAACATTTTAGGTGCAGAGGCGTTTTTTCTATCGCTATCGCTAGTTACATTTACCGTAATAGCCGATGCATGAAAAGAGATAATCGTCGCTACCAAGAGTAAGAAAAAACAAGTTGATATTCGCTTTAAAAAAATTTTGTAGTTGTTATTGCAATATTCCATTTGGTTCGATCTCATATGATTTTCATGTCTTATAACTAACTGTGAATATTATTTTTTGATTTTTCTTTCTTGTGTTGATGATAACCACTTATATTGCTCATAAACAGAAGAAGTTGCAAAAATTCTAATTATTCGTCTTTCTGTCGGCATAGCATGCACACTATCCATAAGAATTTAAACTTTAGATGTAGAGAGTTAACGGTACTTAAGCACAATTAGGCAAGATAATTTTAAATACCTTACAAATATACCCAAGCGAAACGCCTTGTTTCAACGGTTGATCTAAATCAGTTTTTTATAGTAATGTTATTAAATGGGTTTAAACATAAAATCAAGAATAGAAATTTTCCTGTTGTGTATTTTTGATGAGCAGATAACGCACCTTGAAAAACAGCCGTGAATTTTTAGTGTTAAGGAAAACAGACTCCCCAAATGTTGAATAACGGATCAAAATCACGAAAAAGAAAACGAGGGATTAAAGCGTCAAGGGTAAAACTCGAAAAAGCCCTGGCAATCGCTGGTTACAAAACTCAAGCTTCTCTTGCTGAAGCTATTGCTGACATAGAAAATCTTGATTCTGTCCCTAAAGATATGGTCAGTAAAATATTTCGTGAAATCCCCGTTTCACCTTATACCATCCAGCGCGTAGCAACGGCGCTAAACGTAGAAGCCTATACACTCTATAAAACGACCGAAGAAGAAAAACGAGAAAAAACTCCAGTAGCGCAAATATCAGAACGAAAAGGAGACACGCCCACTCTTAAATCCCCACTTAATATTCGAATCATTTTACTATCTATCTTATTAGGAGCGATAGGATTAGCGACTATTTTTACATCTAGTGTTCTAACAATTAAAGTTGAGCAGCAAACCAATAAAAACCACGAGGGGAGGTTTGCAAATAAGAAGCCAATATTAGGTACCTTTTCACTTGTTGTTGACTCTGATGAAAGAAGTAGCAAATTACTGCATTTATCATTGTTGATAAAAAAACTTGAAGAAAGTTACACTTTATCTAACTATTCTCAGTTCAATAAAATTTCTAGTAAAGACTCTACACCTAGTAGTATCCTTCATGAATTACAAGCCGATTTTTTTCTAAAAATAGAAGCTACTGAAATTGGTGCTTTTATTAATATAACTGCGTCGCTATATGCGGATAACGAAGGTAAGGATATTTGGTCAACATCTATTAGACGGTCGTATATTGAACTTGACGTTATGCTATTTTTAGAGGATCTAATTTCCACAATTGAATTTGAAACTGGACTTCGTGAGGCACATACCTCTAAGTTTAGTGAACCAGCAAATAAGCTTTCGGTACTAAATTATTTGAAAGGCAGAGAACTGTTAGATCAATCGCAAGACTTTTCAAATTTTAAAAAAATACATGAGTTATTTTCAACCGCGGTAGACACATCCCCCAAATTTGCCAGTGCTTATGCTGGCATTTGTAAAGCATTGATTGATGAAAGTTGGGGCGGAAATGAAAAATTACTTTTAGAACAAGCTCAATTAGCCTGTGATGAAGCAATGAATATTGCTTCTTATCATCCCTATATAAATGCTGTTAATTTTTACTTGCTTAGACGCACGGGTCGAGTTGAAGAAGCGCTAAAACTCCATGAGTCAGTTGACGACACATGGAATAAAGGTGTTGATTACGTACACGCATTGGCTGAAACGAATTTTGATGCTTACAAACAAAGCCCTGATATCAAGGAATATATTACTGAAGCAAAAAAACTTTTGAACCAAGCAATCCTCATCGATCCAAGCTTCTGGCGGTCTTATAATACATTAGGTTTAATTGAATTTTCTATAGGAAATACGCAAGCTGCAATTGACTCAATGGCTATTGCCGTTACATACAATCCGAATGAGCTTTCTTATGTTAATTTAGGGACCCTCAGTTTTTGCCAATCAAATGAAAAAGATGCACTGAACTATTTTGCTGAATCATTAAAACTATCTACCGATTATTATCTAGCAAATGAAATGATCGGCCTAGTACATTATTATAATCAAAATTATCAAACATCATTTGAATATAGGAAAAAGGCGTTGGAGAGTATTAGTGACTATGGTGTACATAATAGGTATGGTGCCATCGCAGAGTCAGCTGAAAAACTGAATATGTATGTGGAAGCAAAAGAATATTATCAACAAGCCCTAAGAATTATTGAGCGCGATACACTCAGAGGTAATTTAACGCCAACAGACGAAGCAATTGGCCTCTATTACAATGTAAAATTACGGCTACTAAACGGAGAAAAACTTCACTTTGATAACGATCCGCTAAAACCAAGAATAGAGAGTCTCACTGATTCTTCTGCCAATCTTGAATCTTCCGCAATTATTCGCTTAGCACTTATTAATGCTTACTTTGAAAAATTTAATCAAGCACAAGCATTACTGACATCAGCGGCAAAAAGATGCCCGACATATATCAATTTACCAGACCTGGCATTTCTGTTTGAACGAGATAGTGCCAGCTAAAAAAAGTGCCCATTACTTTCAATTGGTTAGCCTATGTTTTCAGAATTTGTTCTTTTTCTAATTCTATTATTCAACTGCTAATACAACTTTGAGGTTTAAGTTTAAGTTTAAGTTTAAGTTTAAGTTTAAAAATAATCCGGTAGTTGTCTTAGACAAAGCGAGCAATCGCACTTTGATTTACTGTGGTGCATTTTACTACAAATATCTCTCGTCAGTAGTCCCATCTCTAAGGCTAATTGCGCCAAATGCGGATATGGTAAGGTCCGGCCAACCACATATAGCGAATGAAACATAGGAGTCGCAATATTCGTTTTCTAATAAAAGTGGCATATAAAACACAATAACATTTAATACTAAAAAACCTGACACAACATTAATAGCAACAGCCAAACTTTTTTATTGTGGGGAGGTTATGTTTTTTCATCGTGCTATTTCATTGTTAAAATAATGATAAAGTCGTGATTGTAAATTCAATTATTGTTTCGCTTGTTGGGCGTCCAGTATTGCTTTAAGGAGTGGAATATTCAGTCCACTCCTGATTATTCCCTCTGGTGTGGCACTGACAATAATAGACGCAAAACTGTTACCCAGTGCGTTACGTGCCGTGACAGAGCAGGCATAAGTAACGTCATTCTCAAGTTTCGAAATTCTAATGGGAGACTGCGCGCTGGTGACGCTGTTGGCACCACAAGAAACGGTATAATCAATAATACTTGAGCCACCATCTCCGCTAGCTGAAAAACCAACAAGCAAGGCGCCGTCCTCGGTTTCGATGGACGTGATAACGGGTGATGATGGCACCGTGTTTGGATTTAGCGGGAACGGATCATCAATATCGGCAATCCCGTCATTATCATCGTCAGCATCAGCGGTCATACCTAGTGCTAGACAATTACTATCACATTCATTTGGTGCGCCGTCGTTGTCGGTATCAACATAGTTACCAATCGAAATCAGAGGAAACGCATCATCTGCATCGATGATACCGTCACCGTCACTATCTTCAACAATAATAAAGCCAGTAGTATTTCCTTGGATAACCTCACTTTCCGTTATATTTCCTGCAAAATCACTCAAAGTTACTTTATAAAAATAAACACTACTCAATGCTAAATCGGTAAGTGTAATCTGATGAATAATACGAGGAGTCTCTATCGATGTTTGCAATGATAAATCTGAGGCAGAGAAACCATAAGATATTTGCGCTGTGGTTAATTCATTACTCACAAAAGCGATAGAAAAGGAATCTGTAGCAATATTATTGGTTGTCGGAACGTCGACATACAAGGCTGGGGTATTATCAGCGTTCGCAGTGGTAGTTAATGTTTTTTGCGCTGATAAAGTAACATTGCCAGACGGGTCAGTTACCTCTACTTGATATTCATAAATTGTCGACTGAGACAAATTATTTAATGGAATTTGATGTGAACTTAAAAACTCAGTGCTGCTTTTTATTTGAACTTCATTAGAGCCTCGTGGCCAATATGAAACGGATGCATTAACTAACTCGTCAGTGTCCCACTCAATAACCGCTAAACGATTACTGATATATACAACCGCAGGTTCGCTGATAAAAATCGGCGCAGTAGCATCAACCTGAGCATCCATCGTTACCGTACCCTCCCCCGTAATAACACTATCAAATAAAGATGCTGTTAACTGTGTTTGCTCGACGGGCATGCCGACAGGGTCCTCTTTTGCTGTATAAGCTAATGCAGAGCATTCAAAAGCTGTATTTAACGCTAAGTTAGTTAAAGTCGCTTGATGACGTAAACCCTTGCTTCGATTGCCACTATCATTATCAATGGCTTTACTTTGTACTAAATAAACGTTGTCATTGGCTGCAGTGCAGCGAAGTTGCCCTTCGGATTGTTGATGTGTACGCCAAATAACGACCATAGTTGCATCAGATGTGTATGCAGCAATAGGAGGAACAGCAAAACTCAAGGTTTTATTTTTGTTTTGGGCAGCAGTGATCACGCTATAAATTTCTGGCAATAAAGCGGTATTACCTGTTTCATCACTTAATTGTACCTGATAGTAATATCGCGTTGATGCAGCAAGATGTTGTAGATTAATTTTCGTTTTAGTACCTGCTTCAGCCTGACCTGCTGTTTGCGCTAGATTATCGGCAGACAGGCCAAAGTGAATCTGTACTGCAGCAGTCTCATCGGTATGGACAAATAAACCCACATGGTTCTTGTTAATCTCATGTACCAATGGTATGCCAAGTAATTTAGGCGCCGTAGTGTCCAAAATGACTAGAGTAGAAAAAGTTTCAACTTGGCTTAGTGTTGGCCCATTCGCTTTAGCATCTTGGGAGGATACCGTTACATTATAATCAGTAGCACTGTCTAAGCCCGTTAAGCGCATTTTATGGTCGGTAGTTAGCTCATCATTACTCAACACGCCATAAGCGGTGCCGTCATTATAAGAAATACCGCTGCTTGCTGGTTCATTCGTTATCCAGGTAACCGTGGCTTCAGAGTTGGTAATATCCGAAATAAAAGGGCCAGATAAAATGATAGGGGCTGTAGTATCAGCGAGAGCTAAAGTAACAAAACCTACTCGCTGTGAAAGTGTTGGGCCATTGACCAAGCTATCGGTCACTGCAACTAGCACTTCGTAGGCAGCATTAGCATTTAGCTCAGAAAATAAAACCTCGTGTTCAGTGGTTAAAGCCGTATTGAGCTGCGCTATTAACGTTTCGCCTTGATAGAGTTTAACAACACCGGTTGCTACTTCATCGGTTGCAAATTTAATAACCGCACTGTTATGGGTGACTTGCTCAACCAATGGTCCGTTGATAATGACTGGTGCTTGATTATCAGGGGTTTCTAAAGTAGTAAAACTTGCTACGCCACTTGCAGGGCCATTACCTTGCTCATCAGTTGATTCAACCGTAACAGAATAGGTGTTATTAGCCGTTAGCCCAGTAACTGGTATTATATGATTGGTAACAAAATCGGTATCGGTGATAGTTTGGCCGCCAATACTGACAACACTGTTAGTTGGCTCATCTGTTGTCCATTCAATGACTGCTGATGATGACGTGATATCACGAATCATGGGGCCATTGAGAATAAGCGGAGCAACAGAATCAACAAAATTTAAGATAATGGCTTGAGATGTATCTTGCTGAAGATTTAGCCCATTAAGCACTGTTTGGGCAAAACCACTATTTTCTGGTGGCAATATAGCTTCACTGTCTAATCCTGCAATAGCGACCATTGAATAATTACCAGATCCATCAGAAACTGTACTAGTAACCACTTTTCTAAATTGATAAAAATCTACATTTGGATCTGACCAATAACTATCTGCACTTATTGTGACTCCTGCAACAGCAACGCCATTACTATCCACCGTTTGACCACTTAAGGTCACAAACGGTAAATCCAGATCTTTTACGGTATCACCACTTACCGTCACGTTAGACTCTAATGGCCATATCGTAAATTGCTCAGGACTCGGTTGATTGGTAATTTTTCCGTAAGCATACCGTACATCAATTTCATAACTGCCATCGGCTAAGGCAACCGAATATTCACCATTAACATCTGATAACACTGTTGCTATTTCTGTACCACTAGATTGATCGTTAAATGTCAGTTGAATATTGCTAATCGTTATACCGGAGCCATCTCTGACGACACCAGTTAAATAATTCAATGGCTGAAGTACTAAGTTACGACTTGTATCAGCAATGACCCCCAAATTATTTACTATAGAAATTGCAAGCATTGAATTTTCAGGGGGGGTTAGTACTAGTGTGTCTAATCCTGCAATAACTACCATCGAATAATTACCGAATCCATCAGAAACTGTACTAGTAACCACTTTTCTAAATTGATAAAAATCTACATTTGGATCTGACCAATAACTATCAGCGCTTATTGTGACTCCAGCAACAGCAACGCCATTACTATCAACCGTTTGACCACTTAAGGACACAAACGGTAAATCCAGATTTTTTACGGTATCACCACTTACCGTCACGTTTGATTCTAACGGCCATATTGTAAATTGCTCTGGACTCGGTTGATTGGTAATTTTTCCGTAAGCATACCGAACATCGACTTCATAGGTGCCATCGGCTAAGGCAACCGAGTAAGTACCATTTTCATCTGATAATACGGCCGCGATTTCTGTACCACTAGATTGATCATTAAAAGTCAGCTGAATATTGCTAATGGGTAAACCAGAGCCATCTCTAACAATACCTGTCAAATTCGCTTGTTCAGCTAAAACTAGATCTCGATCTGTATTAGAAGTTAGTCCTAGCCCATTAATAAAAGTTATAACTGAATTAGGGTTTTCAGGAGGTGTTAGTACTAATGCATCCAAGCCTTCTAACACTACCATTGAATAATTACCGGATTCATCAGAAACTGTACTAGTAACCACTTTTCTAAATTGATAAAAATCTACATTTGGATCTGACCAATAACTATCAGCGCTTATTGTGACTCCAGCAACAGCAACGCCATTACTATCCAGCGTTTGACCACTTAAGGACACAAACGGTAAATCCAGATCTTTTACGGTATCACCACTTACCGACACGTTTGATTCTAATGGCCATATTGTAAATAGTTCTGGACTCGGTTGATTGGTAATTTTTCCGTAAGAATATCGAACATCGACTTCATAAATGCCATCGGCTAAGGCAACCGAGTAAGTACCATTTTCATCTGATAATACATTGGCTATTTTTGTACCACTTATTTGATCGTTGATAGTTAATAGGATATTACTAATCGGTAAACCTTCACCATCTCTAACGACACCATTTAATATTGATGCGTTATCAATGAGAACGACATTATGAGTAACATCAACTGAGCCAACTAAAATACTTGTAACAGCAGTACTAGCATATCCAGAGCTAACCAATGGTGATAACGCTAGATCATAAGTCCCTGCAGGCACATCAAATAAGTACTGACCAGCATTATCTGTTGTTACCACGGCGCTGGATTCGTCTTCGCCTTGTACATATAGCGAAACCTGCACATCAGGCAAAGGAGAACTACCACCAAAGACAGTGCCGTCAAGTTGAACTGCCTGCGCTTGTACGCAAATACTGGTCAGCAATAAAAAAGATACCAGGGTGAAAATCCGTTTAAGCGAAATGATGATTTTCATTAATTAATCCTTGTGTAAGATGAATTACTTGCTGACTGCGTGACCATTTTTTGAAACTTGATGCTAAGTAAGTGTGATTGTTTCAGTTGTTCTGGCGTTAATAAAAAACCTTTTCTTAATGAGCATATACTTCTAGTTTTTTCAGCGCAGGATATATCGAGCCAAGCATCAGCTAAGACTATATCAGCCGAGGTCCCCTGGCCATTTTTGTACATTAGTGCTACTCGCCCCTGCGCCTCAGTATCGCCGGCCATTGCCGCCTGATGAAACCAACGAAAGGCTTCTTTATAATTTTTTCCTAGCAACATTCCATTACTAAAAAGTGTGCCTAAGGCCTTCATCGCATCAGTGGAGCCATGCTCTGCTGCTGAAGAATAATTACGAATTGCACGTTTCGGATTCTGCGCAACTCCTAAACCTTGCTCATACATCTTCGCGAGATGAAATTTAGCGACGTTGCTTACTTGAGAAATCTCATTAAATGAACGGAAAGCAACATCGTAATGCTTGCGTTGAAATGCCTTTAGAGCAAAGTTCAATTTGTCATTATCAGCAGTATTGAGTGACGTTTTGTTGCTAGAATGCTGTGTTATTGATAATTCACTACTATCAATATTTATAGAGGATAGTTGATTTGATGAAGTGATTTCATTTTGTGCTTCAGGGTTAAGTAAACCCTCAAATAAATGTGACGTTAATAGAATAGCGAGTAATACAACCACACCAACTAAAATTATTATTTTAATTTTCATTACTTAGTCATCCATTCTGTCATTTTTTGTTGCTTACCTTGGCGTTCACATAAATATGATCTTCCCCCAGTTTTATAGAAACGTGGCTTGCCTGTGAATATATATTTTCATCTGGAGACTCATGACCAAGATGGCTATGTATTCGAGCTCTATTGTATGACACTTCTACATAATCAAACAAATCTGCTTTAGCTTCACTTCGGGTAGCGTGCACTTTTCACTTTATACGTTCAGTCTGAAGCGAGTAAAGAAAGCTTTCTGCCAAAACGTTATCTAGACAGAGTCCTGTGTCTGGCGTGGAAAGTTTGCAATACTAGGTCGTGCTCTTCACAATACTGTTTTGCCGCGAGGCCACTTTGCGTCCAGTGCTCAATAATATCTGTCCACTGATAACGTGTTCATCTTTGTTTTGCCATGCTATTTCCTTTTTCTATTAGAAATAGTCGTCTGCATTAAATTATTCGCGTGTCATACGTGGGGTTTGTCGGACGCTTAATAAAAAGTCAGAATCAATAGAAGAAAAAACGCCCACAATTAAATCATTACTTAGTATTCGAGGCATATTGCTATTTATCATAATGGGTTTAATTGGAATAACTGCAACTATTTTTACAGCTAATAATTTGACTAGAGAAGATGTGCATCAAACCAATAATGACCATTTAGGGAAGTTTACTAGTATCGCTGTTTGGCTTCATGTAGTCGGCTAAGATCATGCTATTCAATTAACAACTGTAATTCAGTCAAATATTGAACTTGATGTGACGGGTTCAAATCTGAAGTGCATAATTTTTTAATCCGCAACAACTGGCTTTATATCCAGTCCAATATTCCGAGGTGGCGTTTACTCATCGTCGACCATATAG
>NZ_JAHKQO010000041.1 GCF_018861065.1 Paraglaciecola arctica | reverse complement strand
TAACGCCTCAAAGCACAGGCGCGTGCTTTTTGCGCGTCTGTGTGACTTTGTTTGTTAGCTGCCGCATTGCGTGCTGTTGTTTGAATTAATTGATGAACTAACAAACTGTGACTGCCTTGTGTAAATGTATGTGCTGCATTATCCGTTGCCTTAACTTTGTCAGTGTTTGATGATTTATATTGCCAGAACTAATTGATTACGTGAACTACTTTTACCGACTGAACAGAGCTAAAAAGCCACCCGCTTTGCACACCACTTTTAGGTAACCAAATGAAAATAGTTTTGGCATGCTAACGCCCCAATATGCCGACGAAACGAGCGCAGCGAGTTGAGGTCGGAATAATTGGTTTGTTATATTGCGACTGACCTATGAAGTAAAGGGTGGGCATCAACTTGACTTAAAGTCCTGATTTAGAACATCAAGTTCCTTAAGCCTTTTTTCAAGTTTATCAATTTTGGACATTGAAATAATCCCAAAAACAAAGCCTATTACTCCCATGGACATACCTGTGATTCCAAATATAAAACCGAAAGTTTCCATGTCTTTATCTCCTCTTAAGATTGACTCAAGTTTCTATAGTAAACTTCAAAATACCTTTAGCAATATAACGATTTGCATATGGGGATTTTAGGAGCGCTTTTCCAGCGAGTAAAATTCCCACCATGATGTTTTTGTTATATGCGTTCAAATGACTACCTTATTATTTAAATTTAAAACTAACTGGCTTTACGTTTGAGTATGAATAAGTAAATAGTAGAACCCAACAAAATAGCTAGTAATGCTAGCCCTAGCCAGAAGGAAAGCAAATAATAAAAGACTGTCGCGCCTCCATATTGGAGTGTAAATATGCCGCAGTCATAGCCACACGTTTCCATCCGAAAATACGACCACAGAAACACTACAAAACAAAAAACGAAGGCAACTAAGGCTAACTTTCTGAGCTTTATAATGTTCATTTAAAGTTACTAAATCCTTTTAAGCATATAACGCCCGGCTCACCGAGCAAATTTTTGTGGCGGCTTTTTTGGAACAAAAAAGGTGACGCTAAAATTTGTCCGGTGCAACCGCTTGTTCTATTGTGTTACTCACAAAGGTAGGTCACCTCTACCTGATCACCGCAGAAGAATGCAGAGTCATCTTTCTTTGAAAACTCGATACCTTTTTCTGTGGTGATAACCAATTTTTGTGAATCTTGCCACTCTGCGCCAACTTGCGAACCCTCCTTACTGAAGTAGAAAACTGAACCCCCACCAGAACCCCACATCATTAGCGCAGACGTATGGATATATTTACCATCACTAAACTCTTCTGTAACCGTAAAGACTTTCTGGTTATCAGGTGCAGCAAGTTCAACTAATTTGTTGGCGCGAAAATCATGTTTTGGCTTCTTACGTCTTTTCTTCGTTTTCTTTTCGGATGATATTTCCTCAAGAAACGAATCTAGGGCGATTTTTCGATTTTTTATATCGTCTTTGGAAGCCCCTAGCTCCTCCCAAAGCTTTAAATCACTTCCACTAGTTATGATAGAACGGACTTTTTCATACACGCTCTGATCTAGACTCTTTGTCTCCCATTGAGCTTGAGCTAGGGCAAACCAAGAGTTATTTGAATCTTCGTGGTCTTCGAAGTATTCTGAAAACGATTCCTTAACTTCTGAGCTAGCGTACTTTGGACTCGCGCCATTGTTATAGATGTCAAAAAAACCATCGTAAATATCAGCATACGAATCACTATCTTCGACATTTACACCCCATACCCCCACTACGATTTATCTCCGAGTTTCATTAGCAATAGAACGCCGCCAGCAACTGCCGGAGTGAGATGGCTGCTTTTTTGCGTGTTTTTTGCAAAAAAGAAGACAGCTTACGGAGGTCAGATTGACTGGCTTTGTTATAAGCTGGGCCATTGCGGTACCTCGTTGTTATCGTAGAGAACACCAAAGTTAATGTTTTCAAGACGGTCAAATTGAAACTGTAACTCTACCCACTTCTCGTAATACGATATAGATAGAAATGAACCGTAATCCTCTATTTCAGGCTCCAATTTTAGTAAGTCTGAAACAAATTTCAAAACTTCATTTTTCGATAATCCAATTAGACTGCGCCCACCCCATAAAACATCTGGGTTATGAACTTCAATCCATCCCAGTCGGTCGTTATTTTCTGGCTCGAACGAAAGTTCCATACGCAAACGATTAAACTGCAACCTTTTACAGTTCTCGTCTGTAACGTAGGTTTTATCCGCTTTACCGAGTAGCCGGAATATTTCTGGCTCGGTCATTCCAAAACGTATTAAGTCAGTACCGATTCCTGGAAAAATTTCCATCTAGGTATTCCTGTATGCCTTATAACGCCCCAAGCAGGGGATTTTATGAGTGTTTTTCAACGAGTAAAATTCCCGCTGACTTGGTTTGTTATGTGTATAGATCATAAGTGTTCACTGTCTTTTGGCAGCCATAAGCTTGCCCACTTTTTCAAACCGAACTCACCAATAATTAGAAGAATAATAATGGCAGCTAATAGTACCCATATAGAATATCCAAGCAGGTCTATCGCAATACCAAATATAATTGCAGGAGTTACAATAAAAAGCAGCCAGTACGAAGGAGTAATGAGCTTTTCATTCATCTAATTAGTTCCTCCATTCAACGGATGTTGGTTTACACATAACGCTTTGCATATGGGGATTTTAGGAGCGCTTTTTCAGCGAGTAAAATTCCCACCATGATGCACTTGTTAGCTAGCATTACCCTTACCCCGATTGATAACTAAAACGTAGACACTGTAAAAGTAACTTAAGGGCCAAATAAAGGCGATAATTACACTTAAAAATTTACTCTTATTTTTGAAGCTATGAATAATTGAACAGACCCACAAATAGAATAGTGAAAACAATGAAATTGTAAGAAGTAGCGTTTCCCAGATGTACATTTCCTCACTATCCAAACCAGAATCTACCACACGGATATCTCCAAGGTATCTCAATAAAACTAAGTACACCCACATAGACAGACTAAGTAGTATAAGTAGAGATAGAGGTTTGGGATTTACGAAAAATTTCATCATGCTCGCTAACGCTTCGAATATGCGGCGCGCGCTGTTTGCGCGTCGGCCATGATTTGTTTGTTAGCCGTGTTCAATTGGTACTAACTTTTCAACCTGCTCTAACTCTGTAGGACAGCTACTTTTAACCAATTGATACAACTTAGGAAAATCAATATCAATGTCAATATTTTCGATAGGTTTACTATCATTATTGATGTTCTTCATTACAGCCAATAAGAGAATTTGTTGTGAACCAACTCCCTTATACTTCTCTACATCGAGAGGCACATTTTTAATGCAGTCCATTAGATTTTTAAAACCAGTCTCTGCAATCTCCTTTTCGGATGCTTTTAAAGTATTTGAAAATGACAAAGTAGCAATCGATAGAAAAACTAAACTTTTAATTAACATGAAAATTCCTTTGTGAACGCCAACTATCCAAAACAGGCTAACGCTTTGAATATGGGGATTTTAGGAGCGCTTTACAGCGAGTAAAATTCCCTGTGAGTTTACGAACGACATAATTCATTTGTTAGGTGAATGACCATAGACAGCTTCACAGTGTTCGCATAAAACAGTTGGTGGCAAGTCTTTTAAAAACCAGAACACCCAGCTTCTGTTTTTATTAATGTGATTAATGTTAGTTATAACAACAAGCAGTTTATTACAATTTTGACATTTAATTGTTAAACCCAAAATAACTGCTGCAACCATAAATGCTAACCACACGGTAAATGGTAAAACGAAATACCAACTTGTTAACAAGGCGGCAGATAGCCATAAAATCAGAGGAAACAAGACAAATACAATATAACCACTGATAACGCCAATGCTCAAACAAACCATATACAAGTGTAGTTTTCTAAAGCCTTTTTCAAACACTCGTATTCACCTAACGCTTTTTATAAATGGCGCGCGTTTTTTGCGCGTCCAGTGAAGGCCGTTTTTTGGCCGCAACGAAATTTAATAAATTTGTTATGTGTTTATTACACCAAGCCAAATTTATTTAAGAAATACAGGGTGCTAAAGCCAATGAACAAGCCAGTAAAACCAGATATTATCATTTTGCGAACATAATACCTCTGCGGCATATAGCAACGTTTTAGAATAATATTAGGTACTTGAAGAATTTCTAGGTTTGTATGATCACCTTCAAGTGTCCAGTTTTCATTAACGGAACTTGGTGCCATTAAAATACCTGCAAGTAGCGCAGCAAAAGACAAAAACATTAAACTAAGTAGCAAGATTAAAATGTTGCACTCCATTTTCTAAACACATAACGCTTAATATAACTGGAAAATACGAGCGCTTTACAGCGAGTAGTTTTCCTGTTGATGTTTTTGTTAGGTGCGACTCTCACCATATTTTATATCGAAAAACATTACCCAACGCTTGATAAAGTGGATGACGGCATACGCATCTACAGGATAATGTATTGAGTAACTTTTACAGTATCCTTCATGGGCTATTTCATTCCTTACCTGAGATAATATCGTTAAACCGTTCCATTCGTCCCTAGGATGAAACCAAGACTCTTCATAAGTCGATATATCATTATGATTAAATGAGGCTAAATTAATCCCTAAAAAGGTTTTGTAATGCTTCTTAATCCAGTCGAGACTCCGGAAAGAAATATTTTTCAAAATAGCTTCTGACATCGTTTCATCATTCAATTTAAGTTTGAGTTGAATGATGAAAAAGTTAGTTAAATAGTTTTCTATGGCTGTGTAGCATGACTGAACTACATGTTGGCATACGCCAGAAACATACTCATCTTTTTCAAATAAATTTTGTTCATCCTTTGAAAGGAAAAAATGTTTTGAATGGATAAGGTGGCTAGAACCTGATTTAGCAATTACTTCCTTTGCAGTTTTAATTTCTTCATCTGTTCCCCTCAAATCATCTATTTTTAACAAAGCGTAGACGTCAGCTGCTCTCAATAAATTCATCAAAGAGT
Organism: Paraglaciecola arctica; assembly: GCF_018861065.1. Classification (GTDB taxonomy): domain Bacteria; phylum Pseudomonadota; class Gammaproteobacteria; order Enterobacterales; family Alteromonadaceae; genus Paraglaciecola; species Paraglaciecola arctica_B. The sequence goes on along the minus strand of NZ_JAHKQO010000041.1, from coordinate 72 downwards.
CTTGATGTTTGTTAAATATTTGTTCTGGATTCAATGTCAGCTCCACAAGCACCTAACGCCTCAAAGCACAGG
>NZ_JAHKQO010000051.1 GCF_018861065.1 Paraglaciecola arctica | reverse complement strand
TTCTTGGTCTGTTTATTTCCGCTGGTTATGGATATCAAACCATCAACTCCATGGGGTATGGCAACGGTGCGGTTCAATCTACGAGTCAGTCAGTTGCCCATCCTACATTTGTAAAAGTCAGTAACCTTGAAGAGTTTAATCAGGCGTTAGCCGATGCTAATGCTCAAGGTAAATCGGTGATGTTATACCTTTATGCAGATTGGTGTGTGGCCTGTAAGGAATTTGAAAAATATACTTTTTCGGATAATCAGGTTATTGCGGCTCTAAGCGGTTCAGTTTTAATGCAAATTGATTTAACTGACAACACTGCTGAAAATATTGATTTTCAAGAACACTTTTCGGTGTTGGGTTTACCTACCATTTTGTTTTTTGACTTCCAAGGACAAGAAATTAGTACAGCTAGAGTCACAGGTTTTATGCGTGCAGAACCATTTGCTCAGCATGTAAATAGTCTTTTCGCAAAATAGTTTGATTCTAGGTGTCACTGTGAACCGCTGTTTAACTTTTGGTTGGGCGATTTACTTGGGCGCTATTGTTATATCTTGTATGTTGTTTAGTGGTAGTGGTTTTGCGTCGTCTGCGGAATCAGCTAATTACTGCATGGATGACTGGGCTTGTGTTGAAAAAGTGGAACATAACAAAGAGGTCAGTTATTGGCTATTCAATAAAAAGCCCTTTGTGGTGACAGTTACCTTGGATGTGAAGTCGAGTAACTTAAAGTCGTCTAACACTAACCAAAATCACTATACAATCAATCAAGTACTTCAAGGGCATCAAAGAGTTAAAGTCCTTGAATTACTGCCCATCAATCAAGCCCAAGATATTTGGTATAACGAGTCTTTCTATTGGACTCCTGGTAATATGTTGGCATTGCATCAAGCGGATATTGCTTATGGTTTACCATATGCGAAAGATGAGTATTTTCGAATAGTACAAGGCTTTGGTGGTGGATATAGCCATCAAGGTGCTTCGAAGTATGCAGTAGATTTCGCCATGCCTATTGGTACACCCATACATGCTGCAAGAGCAGGCGTAGTGATTGATTTGGTCGCACATAATTCATTAGGTGGTGCCAATCGAGATTACGCCCAATATGCCAACTATGTGGTGATTTTGCATGATGACGATACTACAGGTGAATATTATCACCTGAAACAAAACGGTGTTGCGGTAACTTTAGGTGAGCGTATTGCGGCAGGCCAAAAAATTGCTTATTCAGGTAACACAGGTTTTTCTTCGTTGCCTCATCTACACTTTGCTGTTTACCGTGCTAGACCTTTTGGCAAGTATCAGTCGCTTCCTTTTGAGTTTGAATAACAATTCCAGTGCGCCAATGGGATTTATAACACTTCCCAAATTTTTTCTAATAGGGCTGGAATTTCGGCAGCTGGGACAGGTTTAGAAAAGTAATAACCCTGCAAGTGCTGACATTTATTCGTTTTAAAAAATTCAACCTGACTGGGCGTTTCAATCCCTTCTGCTACGCAGCTCATATTGAGTTGCTCGGCCATACTCAAGGTAGTGAGAATAATGGCCTCATTATTCTGATTTTTGCCTATATCCTCTACAAAACTCTTGTCTACTTTTATGATGTTTATTGGGAATTCTTTCAAATATTTAAGAGAAGAAAAGCCTGTACCAAAATCATCTAGTGCAATTAAAAATCCTCTCTGTTGTATTTGTGTCATGTAGGTGAGAGCTTTGTCATAATCACGCATTAATGCACTTTCTGTAATTTCAAAACGTATCGCATGGACCGGAATCATATGCTGTTCTAGAAGTAGCATAATTCGATCTATTGAAGCTTGGTTGTCGAAATGTTTAGCCGATAGGTTGACCGAAAGGTAACCATTAAAGCCTTTCTTGCGCATTTCTTTGAGTGTAGGCATAGCTCGCTCAAATGCATCTAGTGTCATGTGCTCTATCAAACCTAGCTCTTCTGAAACAGGAATGAACTCACTCGGTGGTATCATTCCTTTGTGAGTTGGCCAGCGCATTAAAATTTCAAAACCTTCAATTTTTTTGGTTTGCGTATCTAAAATGGGTTGATAGTAATTCACAAATTTTTTGGCTTGGTGCGCTTTCTTAAGCTGATTTTCTAATTTCAACCTACCTTTGACCAATTCATCCATTTGAGCGGTGAAAAATTGAAAATTACTTCTACCTTGTTCTTTAGCATGATACATGGCGATATCAGCATTTTTGAGCAGATCCTCGGCATTTAAACCATCGCCAGGATACATGGCAATGCCAATACTTGAAGACACACTCACGGTTTGTGTGCTCAAGGTCACGGGAATATCAATTAAATCACTAATTTCAGTGACTAAAACGCTAATCGCCTCTGCAGAAATGACATCTTCAATCATTATTACAAATTCATCACCTCCTAAGCGCGCGACTGTATCTTCTTTGCGTAATTTACTTTCTAATCGTTTAGCTATGTTAATTAGTAATTCATCACCGGCCTTGTGACCTAGACTATCGTTGACCTGTTTGAATTTATCTAAATCAACAAAAAATACAGCCATAGATTTGCCATGCCTTTTGGCATGTTCTAAGCCTCTATCAATTCTGTCTAGTAGTAACGCCCTATTAGGTAAACCTGTAAGAGAATCAAAATTAGCCAGGGTCAAAAGCTTTGATTCTGCAGCTTTTTGTTCAGTGATATCAGAAATGATCACTACAAAATTTTCTACCCTATTTTTTTCTATCAAGCTGGCGACAGCGTGCACATGAACCATAATGTCGCGAATATCGCCATTGGGTAATATTACCTTGTCTTCTTCGTGCCAATTTTGGCCTGCCTCAATAGTAAATATTTTCTCCCAAAACTTAACCGTATTAGTGGTTTGTAATTTGAGTAAGCTATTCAATTCGCTAGTAGCATCTGCATCATCTCGAATGCCAAAAAATTTCTTAAAGGCTTCGTTTAACGCTATAGGGTAATATCTATGGTTAAATACTATTACCCAATTTAAAGTATGTTTAAATGCCTCGCCGAATAACCTTAGGTTTTCTTGATCTGATACTGTTTCAGTAATATTAGTGTACGTGCCTGTTATTAGAAGGGGTCTACCGTTCTCGTCGGTTTCGACAACTTTGCCTACATCACGAAACCATAACCAGTGCTTTCCTTTAGTTAACATCTTGTAGCTAATATCCAATTTTGAGTCTTTATCTGCTAAAAAACTCTGCCACGCAGTGCTGTAACGAACTTTATCTCTATTGTGGATGAGCGACAGATGTTCTTGAAAGCTAATGACTTTTTTACTCGAAAGTTCTTCACCCATTCTAGAGATTAAAAATGCATCTCGTTTGGTTTGAAACTCCCAAATACCGCTATTGCTGGCATTTAGAGCGAGTGTTAGTTTATCTTTAGTTTGAATCGCTTCCTGATGGGCCCTTGCCAATCGTAAATTATGGGCGCGGCGGAAAAACAATAGACTTAACAATACAATTACACCAACTACTGTATAAAGCGAATACGCAATAGGCGATGCCCAAAGAGCATGATTGACCTTGATGTTAATTATTGCGGGTTTAGATTTGGAGCCATCTTCCGAGCTAAATGCCAACACCGAAAATACATATCTCCCTGGATCCAGTTTGGGAAACATCACTTCAGAATTTGTAGTAATAGGATAGACAATGTTGTCTGCACCATTGAGTTGATATTGATATCTAGTGCTATTTTGATTATGAAACTCAAGGGTTGAGAAATGAATAGAAAGTCCAACATCTTCATGGGTAAGTTCAATACTTTGTCCGTCTAAATCTGAGAATGGTAATTCCAAAATATCTGAAACCAGTATTAGATTAGTGATGGTCACCTTTATTTCACTATTGCTATCTAAATCTACTTTAAGAGGGTCAAAAAAGAGCAGACCTTTTGGTGAGCCGTACACCATACGTCCATCCAAAAGCGTGATACTGGTCTCCGAATTGAATTCACTGGTGGCGAGCCCTTGTTGATGGTCGAATTTTTGTATGTGATGGTTTTGAGTGGAAAATTTAATTAATCCAGAATTAGAACCCAACCAAATATTGCCATTTGAATCCTGCTGCATATCGAAAATTGAATTATCCGGCAGTAAATTTTCTTTATTGTAGAAAAACTTTTGTTCATAAGTAGTCGCATCTAAGCCCACTAAGCCGTAGCCCGGATAGGTGATCCACATGATATTATTGGCATCGACTAAAACATCATTGGGATAAATTTCTGATTTTAATTGTTGCAACGGTGTTTCGTGGATTAGCGCAACCTGGGTGGTGGTGTTATCGAATTCCCACAACTGACCGTAGGCACTGATGAGTGTTGTGTTTGGCTTAACGCCTTCAATAAAACCGACTGAATTGAGAACGTCAATCGAGACAGACAACTGCTCGATATTATGAACTTTGCCTGTGTCTGGTGAATAACGCGAAAACCCTGCTCTAGACATCAATAGCAGTTCGTCCTTAGCAGTAGAAATGATATCCCAAATATCTGATTTCAATATTGCATCATCCTCAGCACTGCTTACTTTCAGCGGTACGGGTTTACCTAGTTTGCTATCAAACTGTAGAATTCCATCGGCGGTATTTAGCCATAATTTATTGTCTAAACCTGCTTCAATATTATTGATTGAGGAGGACGAATATTGTGCTTTTTCATCACCCGATACTAAAAAGCTCTGAGTGCTGTTATCAAAAAGGTTGTATAAATTAAGGCCATTTCGAGTGCCTACCCACAAAGCGCTCTCATCTTGCTGGTGAATACTCCAGACATTATTATGACTGAGGCGTTTTTCTTGTCTCCCCCCCTGAGCGTTATAAACACTTTTAAAATGTGTGGTTTTGGGAGACCAATAAATAGCGCCATCATCTTCTGAGCCGATCCAAAGGTTGTTATTGCTGTCTATGAGTAGATTTTTTAATACATCACTGGCGATATAATCTCTACTGTCGGTAGGTAAAAAGAGATGTGTTAAGTCCCCTTTCTCTGCTTGATAGCTGTAAAGCCCTTTATCCGTTGCTACATAAAACAAGTCGTCATTTACACTAGCAAATCCCCATATATTTCGAGTTTCCAAGTGTATTTTTGCTTCGAGAGCTGACTGGCTACCAAGTACAAATTCTCTCGCTTTAGAAAGTGAGATGCTAAATAAACCTTCTACTGTTCCTATCCATAACCGGTCTTTGTTGTCGGCATAAAGCATTTTGACGTTTTTGTTATCTGAAGTGGGCTCTAAGTCCTGCAGATGATTAATCAAAAGTGGCGTGTTATTACCTCTTACTAATGCGTACAAGCCATTTGATGAACCGATAAAGAGGACGTTTTGTGACAATAAATGAGCTCTTAAATAAGTTCCCTGATCAATCATGGCGTCGGACAACGAATACTCAATAGCTAACTTTTTAGACGTATACGAGTAGGAATAAATCCCCTCATCCAGTGAGAATAAAACCTCTCCTTTTTTCTCTTCACTGATGTGACTGGCGACTTGGGTTAATTTATTGTCGCGTCTTAGCCGTATATCAATAACTTGCCCAATGGTTTTAGTTTTTAAGTTAAATTGGTGAATACCGTTTATAGGATCGCTGACCCAAAGGTTTGATTTGGAGTCTTGGAACAAGTAATTGATCGGCGCATCGTTGAACTCATCGTTAGGACCGCTTATTTGTTGGTTTCGATAACCATCATAGCGGTTTAAGCCTTGTTCCGTGCCTAGCCATAAAAATCCTTCATTATCTAACATTAGCGAGTTGATGGTATTTTGAGACAAACCATTTTCAGTCGATAAACGAGAAAACGTCGGATCTTGAATTAATGGGGCACTTTTACCACTGAATGAAATGAGAAGTAAAAACAGATTAACCAAAAGATAATACTTCTTTGCCATAAAATAGTGACAGTTTATCGATTTACTTAGATACATATATTTACATTCAAAAAATTAACGCCTCGGCCTTACATACTGCGGTGCTTTTTATTCCTAAAGACATCCTTGGTTTTAAATTCACATCGCCAATATTGCTTGTAGTCATTGTTATCGGGTACCAAATATTTTATCACCAGCGTCGCCCAATCCTGGCAAAATATAACCTTGTTCGTTGAGTTTCTCGTCTACTGATGCGGTATATATTTCAACGTCAGGATGTGCACTTTTCACGGCGGCTAAACCTTCAGGGGCCGCAACTAAAAATAACCCCATAATATGTTTGCAACCTTTTTGTTTGAGTAAATCAATGGTTGCGATAAGAGTACCACCTGTCGCCAACATGGGATCGACAATTAGTGCCGTGCGCTTGGGTACATCTTTGACTACTTTATCGAAATAAGCGACTGGTTGCAGGGTGGTTTCATCACGATACAAGCCGACTACACTGATCTTTGCATTGGGTATTAATCTTAATACTCCATCCAACATACCTAAGCCAGCACGCAAAATTGGTACTATTGTTATTTTCTTTCCTTTGATTTTTTTTGTCTTGATTTTTTGACCATCCCAAGCTGTGATTTCCACACTTTCGGTTTCTAACTCCCTAGTAGCTTCATAAGTCAATAGGTTACCTACTTCGCTGGCTAATTCCCGAAAGTCTTTGCTACTGATCCCTTGTTTGCGCATTATACCAATTTTGTGTTGAATTAACGGGTGATGAATTTCGTGTACAGCCATATTAGATTTCTCGTATTGATAGTGAAGGAACATAGGACTGAATAAATTGAACCCCATGATCAAGGCATTCAGGATAGAACTGTTGAAAGCTAGACTCAAGTAAATCACTATTTTTGAGTACAAAATCCTTAGCACGTTCAGCAAATACTATTTTATTTTTCAATCGATTTTCGATGCTCAAAAACCCATGGAAACAAGTCTCAATATGCATATATTGGTGTAACCATCGGTGACTTTTTAAGCGCTGGGCTTGTTTATTAAAGTGCGGATTGTCAGTTAGAGAAAATTGTTCCAGTTGGTTATAAAATTGAGAGAATACCTTTTTAAAATGAATATCTGAATAATCATCCCAAGTTTGCATCAGTAAGTAATCAAAATAGATATCAATGATAACTCCGGCCATCCTTCGAATATCTGCAGGAAAGTTTTGCCGTAATTTAACTATTAAGGGGTGGGAATCAGTGAATACGTCTATACATCTATGTAATCTAATACCTTTTTCAATTTCTGTCGGTAAATCTTGCAGTTGACTGCCTTTGACAAAGTCACCAAGAAAGTTACCCAATAAACTTGTTTGGGTGTGACAACCAATATGAATATGCGCAATATAGTTCAAATTTAAAAAGGCTCTTTGTTTAGTCGCTTAATTAGTAACCTAATAGGTCCAGGTGAAAACATAATATTCGCTAACTTTGCAGCAATCTTCGCTGATAAGACCAGTATTTTGCTGCTAATTTCTATTTGCTCTCTATAATGGTCTGATAATTTAGGTTATTGTGTGTTTATTGCACGAGAAATGATTTTTAATTGAGGAGTTTCCCATTGAAGTCAACTCACAAAAACCTTGTTTTAATTAAAATGGTAAATCAGTGAAAGTATTAGTCATCAATGGTCCAAATCTAAACATGCTAGGTAAACGTGAGCCTGCTACCTATGGCTCGCAAAATCTTCAACAAATTGTTAGCAAACTGAATGATTATGCCGCTTCAATTGACCTGAGTTTAACTCATTTTCAATCAAATGCAGAGCATGAGTTGATTGACACCATTCATAGTGCTTTTGAAAAAATAGACTTTATAGTCATCAATCCAGGCGCTTTTACTCATACTAGTGTTGCCTTAAGAGACGCGCTGTTAAGCGTGTCTATTCCTTTTATCGAGGTGCACCTTTCCAATGTACACGCTAGAGAAGCGTTTAGGCAGCATTCCTATTTATCTGATATTGCCCATGGGGTGATTTGTGGATTAGGCGCACAAGGATACGAATTCGCTTTATTAGCGGCTAAACAATATTTAACAAAATAGACATCAGCAAAATTGGCTTGTTGATTAACTGACTTAGAGAGAAAAAAATGGACATACGTAAAATAAAAAAATTGATAGAGCTGGTAGAAGAATCTGGCATATCTGAATTAGAAATTACTGAAGGTGAAGAGTCAGTGCGTATTCACCGTGGTGTTGCTACAAATCAAGTGGCAGCAGCGACACAGTTCGTACCACAGCCGCAATTGGCGCCTGTAGCTCCGGTAGTTCAAGCAGCGCCTGCTGCTGCTCCTGAAGCAGCTCCAGTCGTCAGTGGTCATGCTATGTGTTCGCCAATGGTGGGTACCTTTTATCGTTCCTCATCACCAGGTGCCAAAGCCTTTGTTGAAGTGGGTCAAAAAGTGAATGTTGGCGACACGCTGTGTATCATCGAAGCAATGAAAATGATGAACCAAATTGAGTCAGACAAGGCCGGTATCGTTAAACAAATCTTAGTTGAAAATCAAGAACCAGTAGAATTCGACCAACCTATGTTTGTGATTGAATAAAAGGTTAATGACAATGTTAAAGAAAGTCCTTATTGCGAATCGCGGCGAAATCGCTTTGCGTATTTTGCGTGCCTGTAAAGAGCTAGGCATTAAGACTGTTGCAGTGCATTCTACTGCCGACGAGTCTCTCAAACATGTGTTGTTAGCTGATGAAACCATTTGCATCGGCAAAGCGTCAGCCACAGAGAGTTACCTCAATATCCCTCGCATTATTGCCGCAGCTGAAGTCACTGATGCCGATGCCATTCACCCGGGATATGGTTTTTTAGCAGAAAATGCAGATTTTGCAGAAGCCGTTGAAAAAAGTGGTTTTACATTTATTGGCCCCACAGCTGATACCATTAATTTAATGGGCGACAAAGTCTCAGCGATTAAATCTATGAAAAAAGCCGGAGTGCCTTGTGTGCCGGGTTCTGACGGGCCATTAGGTGAAAATGAAGCACGAAATAAAGAGCTTGCTCGAGGCATAGGTTATCCCATTATAGTTAAAGCTGCTGGAGGTGGAGGTGGTCGTGGTATGCGTGTGGTCCGTAGTGAAGAAGAGCTTATTTCTTCTATTGCAATGACTAAAAGCGAAGCCGGCGCCGCATTTAATAATGATGTTGTTTACATGGAAAAGTTTCTTGAAAACCCTCGCCATGTGGAAATACAGGTCTTGGCTGATGGGCAAGGTAGTGCAATTCATTTAGGTGAACGAGATTGTTCTATGCAACGCCGTCACCAAAAAGTAGTCGAGGAAGCCCCTGCGCCGGGCATTACGCCAGAAATGCGAGCCGCAATTGGTGCCAGATGTTGCCAAGCCTGTATCGATATCAACTATCGTGGTGCCGGTACCTTTGAATTTTTGTTTGAAAACGGCGAATTCTATTTCATCGAAATGAATACGCGTATTCAGGTTGAGCACCCAGTATCGGAAATGATTACCGGGGTTGATTTAATCAAGGAGCAATTACGAGTCGCTGCAGGGCAAAAATTAGCGATTACCCAAGACCAAATTCAAGTGAAAGGTCATGCTATTGAATGTCGTATTAATGCTGAAGATTCGAAAACATTCATTCCAAGCCCAGGCAAAATTACCAAGTTTCATTCGCCAGGTGGCTTAGGAGTAAGATGGGACTCCCATATTTACACCGATTACATAGTGCCGCCTTACTACGACTCTATGATTGGTAAATTGATCACCTATGGCGAAACCAGAGAAGTGGCTATTTCTCGGATGCAACATGCTTTGGATGAGTTAGTCATTGGTGGAATCAAAACCAATGTTGATTTACAAAAAAGTATCATGGCTGATGACAGCTTTGCCGCTGGTGGTGCCAATATTCACTATTTAGAGAAAAAACTAGGGATGGGTGGCCACTAACCCGACCTAACCAAATAGTCATAATCAAAAAGAGCGTTTATCGCTCTTTTTTTTGCCTATATTTAGGGACCTGTGACTGATGTTATACTACTGAAAATTTTTGTTATTGAGTTTATTAATGCCTTGGATCCAACTTAAAATTAATAGCCAAGCTGAACATGCCGAACAAATCGGCGAGATGTTATCGGCTAATGGTGCGCAAGCTGTGACGTTTGTAGATGCCAAAGACACCCCTATGTATGAACCGAAACCTGGTGAAGTGATGTTGTGGCCAGACACACAAATAGTGGGTTTGTATGATGCGCAGTACGACATGACTCGTGTTATCAATCAATTAAGTAAATCTAAGTTACTAGGAAAAAACTTTAACCATAAACTGGATCAGTTAGAAGACAAAGACTGGGAAAGGGAGTGGATGGTTAATTTCCACCCGATGCAGTTCGGTAAACGTCTATGGATATGCCCGAGTTGGCGAGATGTGCCCGATCCAAGTGCGGTAAATGTAATGCTCGACCCGGGGCTGGCTTTTGGTACTGGCACTCATCCTACAACAAGTTTATGTTTACGGTGGTTAGATGCATTGGAATTGAGTCAATCTACTGTTGTCGATTTTGGATGTGGTTCGGGAATTTTGGGGATCGCAGCACTTAAGCTAGGTGCAAAACGAGTTGTAGGTATTGATATTGATCCGCAGGCTTTGTTGGCTAGCCAAGATAACGCTAACCGCAACGATGTTGGTGAAAAAATTGAATTATATTTGCCAGAAAACCAACCTAACCTAGAAGCTGACGTGGTGCTTGCTAATATTCTAGCCGGGCCTATTAGAGAATTGAAACAGGTTATCTCAGGTTATTGTAAGCCTGGTGGTAAATTGGTGCTGTCTGGTATTTTAGATAATCAAGCAGAAGAAATTAAAGATTTGTATAGTGACAGTTTCGATATGCAAAGTATCGCCGTTGAAGGCGAATGGGCAAGGGTCTCTGGGGTCAAGAAATAGATAGCGGCGAAGTAGACGGGTTAATTCATAATAATTTTGAAAGGACAAAAAAATGCGTAATCAATCTAAAGTAGGGGTACTTTTTGGCAGTTTGATTGTTTCACTAGCCATCAGCGCGACTGAAATGGAGCCTTGGCAGAAAGCTGAGGTAACAGAGGTTTGGGAACCAACACCAGAAGTTGTCACTTTTGATGAGAAAGGCTTACCCTCAGATGCCATAGTATTGTTTGATGGCAATTCACTCAATTTGTGGCAAAGCGCCAAAGAAGGTGAAGCAACCTGGTTGCTTAAAGACGGTATTATGACAGTGTCACCGGGTGCTGGTGATATAACAACCAAGCAAAAATTTTGTGATGTGCAACTACATGTTGAATGGAGAATGCCTACAAAAATAACCAATGAAAAAGCCGAGTTGTTAGAAGGGCAAGCTCGAAACAATAGTGGTGTTTTTTTGCAACAACGCTATGAAATTCAAATCCTTGATTCCTATAATAATAAAACCTACGCCAACGGTCAGGCTGGCGCAATATACAAACAACATATTCCACTAGTGAATGCCACTAAGGCGCCAGGAGAATGGCAAAGTTATGACATTATTTACACCGCCCCGGTGTTTGATAGTGCTGGAAAATTAAAATCCAAAGCGAAAATGACCGCCTTGCATAATGGAGTGTTAGTTCAAAATAATGCGGAAATACAAGGCGTAACGGCCTGGATGGGTGCGCCAGTTTATAATGCTCATGGTTGTGATTCAATTCGCTTACAGGACCATGGTAATCCAGTAAGCTTTCGTAATATTTGGTTGAGAAAATTGTAAACCCTATTACAGAAAGTAGTAATCACCAAAGTCTAAAGTTGTTCGCAGAATCCAACTTATTGGTCAAAGAAGCTAACCTACTAGTCAAAAATAGAAAAGTGATCGAACTACTTCTAGTTTGTCACTTTTAACTGCGCTGAGTAGGTTATTACCATTTAAATTTGCGTATGCTTAATTGCAAAAATAACCTTTTTTATTAAACATAGGCCGTCAGCTTTTGCTGACAAACGTTAGTTACTTGAGGTTTGTTTTGAATCTACACCATCTTGGATTAGCCGTCAGTTTGGCTACGAGCATGTCGGCTGTATCCGAAGAAAAAAATACTATTGAAAATATACTCGTTACTGGAACTTATAACGCAGTAGAGCAAGCGCAACTCACATCATCTGCGATTGTAGTAGAGCGGGAGGCTTTATTGGCTTTAAGTCCCCACAGTTTAGTTGATGCCCTGCGTCAGGTACCTAGCTTGTGGATAGAATCACAGGGAGGACCGGGTGGCTTAACTTCTATAGTGATGCGCGGAGCTGAAAGTAATCACACTTTGATTTTGGTGGATGGAGTGCAGTTAAACGATCCAACAAATACCCGAGGTGGCTCTGTCGATCTGAACCATATTAATATGCAATCAATCAAACGAATTGAAATTATTCGTGGGGCGCAGTCTTCTATTTATGGTTCTGACGCTTTAGCAGGCGTGATACATATCATTACTATGGAACCAGGAAACGAGACTGAAGTGAATGCTTTTGCTTCACTTGGCAGTGATAGTTTTTATACCTACGGCGCTGGGGTTTCTGGTTCAATGGCGAACCTTGGTTATTCAATTAAAGCCCAAAAGAAAGATTCTGGTGAACCGTTAAAAGGCAGCACAGCTGATAACAGCGATGTGGTAGCAAAACTAAACTGGATAAATGATAGCCATCAAATTGATTTTTCGTATCGTTATTTTGATGGAAACAATAGCACTTATCCAGAGCAAAGTGGTGGACCAAAGTTTGCGCAAAGTGATGACTTAGATGGTACCCATTATCTTAGTGAGCAAGCAGCAGTTAATTGGTTGTGGGAAGTTACACCATTATGGCGTAGTAGAATTTCAAGTACTTGGTTTAATCGTGAAGATGACTATCAATCCCCCGGCATAGTGCCTTATTCATCCGTACCTGCAAATGGAGCTGAAACCGATTTTACGCGTACAAGCACTACATGGGTGAATACTATTGGAGACCAAGAACTGCTTTGGGTAAATGTAGGTCTAGAAACAAAACAAGAGAAAGGGCTCAGCGATGGTTATTTGGATATCGGCTTTGAGCTCCCAACTACATTCGATTTGGATCGTCGTATCAACAGCGCTTTTATTAATATAAATGGCCTATTAATGGACCGTTTACTGTTGCAAGCCAGCGTACGCCATGATGATGCTCAGGGCTTTGAGGCTGATCAAAGTGTGCAATTAGGCATGCGTTATCAATTAACAGATAATGTAAGTATTTTGGCCAATAGAGGCGAAGGGTTCAAATTACCTAGCTTTTTTGCGTTAGGTCACACCTTAGTTGGTAATCCAGACCTACAACCAGAAACTTCGAAAACTATGGAGCTAGGCGTCGAATGGCAGGGTTCGCAAATCAACGCCTCGATTAATTACTTTAATAATGAATATCGGGATTTAGTTGATTTTGATGCAGAGTTGTTTACCAACGTAAACCGAGCGAGTGTTGATATTAATGGCGTTGATGGCAGCGTTAAATGGCAATCATTAGACAAACAGTGGCATATCAATGGTCAGTTTAATTATAGTAATATCGACTCGCCGACTCCTCTTAATGGTCGACCTAAGAGGACATTGGGCAGTTCCGTTGGATATGACCCAGATGAACCTGTGAGTTATAACCTGCAAGTTTTATGGGTCGATGAACGTTATGCGACCACTTTATATACTGGGGAAGTGCAGCAATACACCTTAGATAGCTATTTTCGATTGGATGCCAATGTACAGTATCAATACGATGCTAACTGGCAATTTTTTTTGCAGATTACCAATATGACCAATAGCGATTATCAGGATGATATTGGTTTTACAGCTAATGGCCCAGCGTTTTATCTGGGTGTTAGGTATAACAACTAAACATCTAGTTATCGAAACAGTGATTCTGGACAGTGTATTTTAGTTAATAGTTAAGGTTGCGTTTTCTAAGTTAGGAATTCACTTGAAGGTTAGGGTGATGTTTTGGCTGTTTATTTGACCTTTTAATCTGGTACATAGACTCATCTGCCTGACTCAACATATAGTCTGCACCCTTTGGTGGTTCGTCATATATCACATGACCAACACTGGCACTTGTTGCTATGGTAGTGAGTTTATCAATACGCAGATTCACCGCTTGCAACCTTTTTTGTACGCGAATTGCCAAGTTTTCGGCTTCGGTTCGATTTTGGAAAATTCCTATGGTGACAAATTCATCACCTCCTATTCTTCCAATACTATCTTTGGAACGTAATTGGTGGCGAATAATATCCGCAAACACCTTAAGGACCTTGTCACCCACATCATGCCCCCATTCGTCATTTATTTGTTTGAAATCATTTAAATCAATGTACAACAAACAGATAAACCCTCCCATTAACTCTTGTTGGCCTATAATTTCATTGGCGCTTTTGTTCCAGCCACGACGATTTAAAACGTTACAAAGTTCATCAGTATTCGCTTGTGACTCTGCGAGTATTTTTTCAGCTTGAATGTCTTTAATTCTGGCAGACACGGCCACGGCTAATACGAAAGCCTCAACTGCAAACGCAATAATCAGGGCGTACCGCTGAAGAAATGGGTTAAAATCGCTAAATACCACTCGAAACACCATTGCCAGAACCATCAGCACTAAGCTTAATAATACTAATCTTGCACTTTGCACATTTAAATAGGCCTGTATCGCTACTAGCAGCAAAATGCCTAACATGATTAATAGAGTGACTCTGGCCATAGATATCCCTAACACAGCTGACAACTGGTTATGATCTAAAAACAGCAACATAATCGACATCAATAATACGCCGCTGGCACCTAACTCGAGTCCATAGCGAGTTAACCTAGGCCATTTTGAATCGATATCGGTCAAACGTACGATAAATACAGTGGCCGTGAACACCGTTAAGCCGGCGAATAAGAGATAAAATTGATGACTCAATAAGAAGTTTTGCTGTGGTAGAAAAATATGCAATTGCCCTTCTTGCAGCAAAAAGAAGGTGGCGGCACAAAACACATATAGGCTATAAAACTGGAATCGTGTGTCTCCAACAACTCGCCCCATAAAAAACACGTAAAGGATCAAGGTTAAGCACAAGCCGTAAAAGACCCCCATAATAATATTATTGAATAAACTGTTGTTGAGAAAAGTGGCAATGGGTTTCCAAACAAATCTTTGTTTGAACTCGTGGTGGGTCAAAAGTACAAAGTCCACGGAAAAAGTACCAGTAGGTAATAAAAAAGCAGGACTACTTGCGGCTAAAGGTGTGAGATTAAGCTGCTTAGCTTCCCACGATATATCCATTATTTCGTCTTTGCCAAAAGTAAAGACTGCTTGTTGATTTAAGCGGCAACTTAGCCTTAACAGGTTGCTTCCTGCTGGTAACGTTAACAAGGCGACTTCTTCTTTTATTAGCTTTGCTATTAGAGGGGTAGACGAGAGAGCTTGTGCAGAGTCAGTGTTTATCAGTTGAATTTGGCAAAATTCGTTATCTGTCATAGCTTGCTGTGCGATTAAATTGGAACTGAACATCAGCGTTAACAGCAAAGAGAAAAGTTTAGTCATTATTGCCTTGTAAATGAACTGGAAAATAAACCACCCTAACCGAAAATTAGCGCGCAAAATGTTAGGCTTACGTCGACACTATAGAGCATTCCTAGTGCATTGAATAAGTCTTGTTGGTAACTAGATATAAAAAACAGTACAGTCCTTTGCCTATCAAGTCTTTTGTAACTGTGGACTCGCGGTAAAAAACGTAAAGATAAGATTATCTGTAGCGTGCTACTTTTGTACAAAATAAATCAAAGAGGTGCCTCGTTCATTTTAACAACCTTCTGTTGATAGTGTAAATTGTGGCTCTTGATTCTCCCGTGCCGAAGTATAGTAAATCTTACATTGACTAGGATCGGGCGCGGTGCTAATTCGCACGTCAATACCTCCAAGCTGTCCAGCACAATTACCACCTACCCAAGTAAAAGGCTCCTCAGTATTCACTGTTTTGGCAATACCACTAGGGTGAGGGCAGGGGTAACCACAACGCAAAGTAATAGCTTCGCCTCCCATTTCTATTGTTGGATCGGTGGAGCAATCAGTCTTGTTCTCAATTCTAGCTTTGTAATTCGCGAGTTTACTCGATGTACGCAAACTGCCTTCTAAAGATTCTAGCGTAGCGATTCGCGCATCTGAGCTCATGTCCACAAATTTAGGTGCCGCAAC
This sequence comes from Paraglaciecola arctica, assembly GCF_018861065.1. Classification (GTDB taxonomy): domain Bacteria; phylum Pseudomonadota; class Gammaproteobacteria; order Enterobacterales; family Alteromonadaceae; genus Paraglaciecola; species Paraglaciecola arctica_B. The sequence continues at coordinate 106,609 of NZ_JAHKQO010000051.1, read as the reverse complement.
AACCGCAAGAATACCTAATATAACTATTACAATAATTAACTCTATTAGAGTAAAGCCTTTGATGTTTGGGTGCATATTTCAAGATCCATTGGTCTAGATTTACATCTAATCATAATATCAAAATCCTTAAACATATTAATATGAAAATACAGATTATGAAGCTAGCTGACTGTCTACAGTATCGTGGGAAGATCATACTTTAAGAGTTTGAAATAGGCGTAGGGACAAGTAAAACAGAGAATTTCATGCCAGATGACAATAAACTCCAGAAGAGAAAAACGGTGCCGACTACCGGAGTCGATCTGCTATGAGGTTTAGCTACTGATTACAAATGGAGTTTGAATTGTTCGTCATAAAAATGGTGCGCCATATCATACAAAATACAAAGTTCGAACTTTTCTTTGTTCAACACTCTTCGTGAATGGGAGGAAACATTGTCATGACCAACCGTTCATTAAGCTAACTTACAGGGGCGACTATACCGCTATCGGAGTAGTTCGTATAGGTTTAAAATTCGTCTCAAAGTGCCATTAGGAGACGTTTAGACTCAAATCAGCGGACTACTCAAAAGTGCAGTAAGCGGTCAGACAGAATTTGCTGAATAGCATACAACTTTGTACTGTGAGTTCAATCGATGGGTGCAACACGCTGATTAAACCTTTCTGCTGGTATTTCATATTCAGTGGCGCTGAGCGCCACTAAACGGCTGTCTAATTAATCAGCTCCAGTGGGCGATTCAGCTTGCTGTGATAGGAGTCAATGTTTCGGTCATAGGGATGGATCATTATAAATTCTCCGAGTTTGGTTCTGACTATAAACCCAGTGCCGGCTTTCTTGATTTCCTGAACGTGATCGATTTGATTCATATTATTGGAAAAATAATCTGCGTCCATCGGCCGTTCGCTGTCACTGCCCCAGTAGGTTGTCATTGTGTCTTCGTCATCGATTATTAGCATAAAATTAGGAACGAGATTGACTGATTTTACCGCGTCTAACTTTCTGGGGTTGTCTTGAGTGATTAGTAATGCTGAACCATCCTTTTTAACAACGACGCCATTAGCATGATCCGATCGGACACTGTAATCCAAATCATCAAAGGTAAACTCGGGATATTTATCTGGGAAATAGTTTGCCCAATAATCATCCAGATAATGCACGTTACCATCTTCATCAATCAAAACCAGCAACCAGCTGATCCTGAGTAAACCTTGTACCTTAATGTCGGGGTCAAGACTGGTGATTCGATAAAGAAGCCCTGAGCCAAACATGGCATAACTTGCATCATGTTTAATGGCGAGAATTGCCTGAGAGCCAGCAGGGCTTACTATTCGTTCAACGTTCGTTAGGTCTCCGTAACCTCTTGCATAGGTTCCGTTTGCCTGCGTGTAAAAAAAGGCATCATTGCTACAGGTCCAGACCTCAACATTATCGTCCTTATCAAAAATTGCGACCGCGTCATAGCCTTCAGTGCTACTGTAACTTACAGCTTGGATTTTCGTTACATCTTGCTTTTCATATTGGGTGTACTCATATTGATCGCCCCAAAAACCGTCAATAACGAGACGCCCGCTTTTATACAGTACAGCTGAGGTGCTGTCGGAGCTGTTGCAATCGTAAAGTGAATGGATAACCTGTTCGACATTCGTCAACTCGTTCTGAGCTAGCTGAGCGTCGCTGAAGTCAAAGTTGGCCAGCGGCTCAGGTCTGTTTCCCCACGTGATTATGGTACCATCATTGGTTAAAACGTGCTCACCATAACTATCTACCCAATAGTCTTGAATGCTATTCAACAGATTTCTTATGTCATCAAATTTGTTGCCAAATTCTGTATAAGATAAACCATTGTCATCGCCAAATTTGTAATAATTGCCCTGCGAATCTTCGGCTAATAGTGTTCCCCAAACGTAGCGTTCGTAGAATACACTGACAAAGTCTTTTTGATCATCTTCGGGTCCGTCGCTTTGAGAACTTCCTTTAAAAATAAGCTCCCCATTAGACATCAGAACAAAGAGTTCGCTGGTTGTCGTGTAACCACTTACTGGGACTGGCTTGACGTAGTCTTCAGTAAAGACCTCACTGACAATCAGGTCAACACTGGTTACCTGAGCTCGTATACTTACTTGTTCTTCAAAATTGTCAGAATTTGGTGTAAATGACGTATCTGAAGAGACCAGTTCACCGTCGATAAACCACTGCATTGCCAGGGTTTCTGGCAAGCAGTCCACGCAGTCTAACGCTGCGGTTGATACCTGATTTGGCATATGTGAGGTACTAAAGACAAGTGCATCAACTTGGGTCTTACGTGAGATAATGTCATCTTCAATGACATCAGGCTCGGTGATAATTCTGTCAACACTCGGCACTCGAACGGTTACCGAAATGGTTTTGTCCAGATGCTCAAAATCAGGTGTAAACCCTTCAGTATCATTAACTTCATTGCCATCAATAGTCCAGGAATATTGTGCTTCCTCATTAATACAATCGTCGCATTCAAACAGGACGGTGGTTGTGTGCTCTCTGATAAATGTACTGTCGAATCTTAAATTCTGTATGGTCGTTTTACGCGAAACAATATCTTCACTTATGGTCACAGCGTCACTCAACACGTTATCGATACTGGGTACCTGAGCAGTAATTGAAACTGTTTTGTCCAAATGTTCGAAATTCGGTGTAAAAGACGCTGAGTCGCTGACAACAACACCGCCTATTTCCCAACGATATGTGGCTTCCTCTCTAAGGCAATCATCACATTCGATCACAACATTGGAAACTTGCTCCCTGACTAACTCGGTATCCAGGCTCAAGCTAGTGATTTGTGTTGTCTTTATGACTGAGACAGGCGCGGGCGAGGTGGGCGCTTCACTTGAACCTCCTCCGCAAGCAGAAAGGTATAATGCGACAATTGCGATAGTGAACCGGTTGGTTTTCATTTTAACTCCATTTAAATTCTGTTTCATGGTCATTTACGGTAAAGCAACAGGCATGTCCATATTTACAACGCGCGGAGCCTATCAACTTTTGGTTGGGCAAGCAATTACTGCGTCATTCTTAAATAATCTGGATACATAGGCAAACATACTGCTTTAATTCGAAATAAAACTCCTCATAAGGAGTCGAATTTTTAACGTCAGCGAATATCATTTATGCATACTCATAGAATTCAATCCTTAGAAATGAGCGCTTATTGAAAGGAATGCATGGTTCACTTAAAGCGAATCGTAAACGACAGCTCATAGTCGAAATTGAGAGGGGAACTAATCTAACAACCGTTACGTGCTAATGGCTAAACCGGCCTTTACTGACGAAACGGAAGTGAGTAATCGAACAGGCAATAGCTTCTTGTGTAACTGACTGTATCATAGTCGAACTTAAAACCTTTTAAATTCAGATAGATAGTTTTTTATGGAATTTACCTTGTAACTATAAAACCATTTGGAATCAAATGGTTAGAAAAATGGTGCCGACTACCGGAGTCGAACTGCTATGAGGCTTGGCTACTGATTACAAATGGAGTTTGATGTTTAGAGTTATAAAAAATGGTGCCGACTACCGGAGTCGAACTGGTGACCTACTGATTACAAGTCAGTTGCTCTACCAACTGAGCTAAGTCGGCACTGTTTTTTAAAACTAAGTGACGCTACTTTTAGGGTGTTGGTAAACTACTTGTTAGAGCAGCTAATCCCAAAAGCGAGCGCCATTGTATGCATAATTTAAATGTTGTCAATCAATTAAAAAAAAATTCTAAACGAACGCTTAAAGTTTCATCAATCTTTGGGCTTCGTCTTTTAACATAGGGAAATTTTCTATAGGCAGATACTCGGCCAAAGCGTGCATTGTTTTACCTAACTCAGCATAGTCACTAGCACATAAATTAAAGTGACCCATTTTGCGCTTTTTCCTTGGACTTTTACCGTACCAATGTAAATGGCAACCAGGAATACTTAACATGTCCCGCGAGAACGCTTTGCAGCCAATGATATTGATCATCGCCGTTGGCGAGGTGACTTTTGTTGACCCTAAAGGCAATCCCTTAACCGCTCTGAGGTGATTTTCAAACTGACAAGTATCCGCACCTTGCATGGTCCAATGCCCCGAATTATGCACGCGAGGAGCTATTTCGTTGACTAGCAATTGTTGACCAATCTGGAAGAACTCTACTGCTAACACTCCAACGTAATTTAACGACTTTGCTAGTTTGTTAAAGATTTCTTGAGCTTGTTGATTCAATGCATCGTCTACATGTGGTGCAGGCGCAATAGAAACATGCAGTTGTCCTTGATAATGCAAGTTTTCAGCAAGGGGATAATAAGCAATATCACCATCACTGCCACGCACGGCAACCAAAGAAAGTTCACGCTCAAAATTGAGCATTTTCTCAACTACTAAAGGAACTTTGTGCAAATCTAGTTGCGATAAGGTGTCCTTTAATGCGGGTAATTCACTTTTGTTTTGTAGTCGCCATTGCCCGTAGCCGTCGTAACCATCTCGACTGGCCTTAATAATCAGTTTTTCACCAAGTTTTGCCACGGCTGCATCTAGCTGTTCGACTTCGGTGACTATTTCAAATGGGCAGTTCGCAATAGCCAATTTTTCAAGTAATTTTTTTTCTCGAAGACGATCTGCACCCGTCAAAATAGCCTCTGCACTGGGTTTGAGTTTACCGCTGGTGTGGACTAACTCGAGAAGATCTTCTGGGATGTGCTCAAATTCAGCAGTGATAGCGTTGACTTCTTCAATCTGCCTATCAAGGGAATTGTTGATAATCTGCTTAGTCACAGGGTCAACAATTCTGTTATCTGCGACATCTACCGCCTGGACACTTATTCCAAGTGGGTAGCCTGCCAATGCCATCATTCTAGCTAATTGACCTGATCCTAGAACTAATATGCTCATTTAGACAATCCCACCCGCGTTTTCATCATGTATGTTTTTATCATGTTTGTCTTTAATCATTATCATAAAGAGGGAAGGACAAGTTCATCCTGAGCTAGAACGGTAGCGGTTTGCTCAGCTCGAAAATCTTTGACCGCTTGGCGAACGTCAGGGTTTTGCAGCGCAATAATTTGCGCTGCCAGAAGTCCCGCATTGACTGCGCCGGCTTCTCCAATCGCTAAAGTGCCTACGGCAACACCTTTGGGCATTTGTACTATTGACAGTAAAGAATCAATGCCGTTAAGTTGACTAGAACGCACAGGCACGCCAAACACGGGTAAATGAGTATGTGCGGCAATCATACCAGGCAAATGTGCTGCACCGCCTGCGCCACCAATTATTACTTGAAAGCCCTGACTAGCAGCTTCCTCAGAGAAGTCTGTGAGTAAATTGGGAGTACGATGAGCAGAGACAACTTTGGCTGTGTAACTTACGCCAAGCTTTTCTAACATTTGAGCTGCGTGTTGCATGGTGGGCCAGTCTGATTTTGATCCCATTACTATTGCCACGTCCGGCATAACATTCTCTCTTAAATCACATTGAGTGGTTTGGGGGCCATTCCCCTAAAATTTTGGAGGCGTATTGTAGCCTATTGCAATCAGCATAGAAACCATATCAACCTGTACATTCAGCAGCCCTGTTTTAATGCAGCTTCATGTAATCTAAGGTTAAGTCTGTGAGTAATTTCACACCTGTTTTCATGCCTGAATCATCAACGTAAAATTCAGGAGTGTGGTGGGCGGGTGCTTCGTTTGCCGGCACGTTTAATGGTTTACCCCCAATCCATAAATAGAGTCCAGGTACTTTTTCTTGAAAAAACGAGAAGTCTTCAGCTCCGGTTACTGGTTTACTGTAAATGACATTGTCGTTGCCTGCACTTTTAATTAGTGTAGGCAACATCTTTTCAGTGAGCGCCGGATCATTGTAGGTAATGGGGTAGTAATAATCTAAAGGCAAAGTGATTTCAGCTGTGGCGCGCATACTGTCTGCGATACCTTTGACTTTCCTTGGAAGTGCTTCATACATATGTTCCCGTGCGGCTTTATTTAACGTTCTTATAGTACCTACTATTTCCACTTCACTTGGAATGATGTTTGAGCGGTTACCGCCATGAATAGAACCGATAGTGACCACTGCCGCTTCATTAATTAGTTTGATTTCTCGGCTGACTATGGTTTGTAAACTCATAATGATTTGAGCGGCTGTGGTAATAGGATCAACACTTAACCATGGGTAAGCGCCGTGTGCTTGTTTACCTTTTACTACAATTTTAAAAGGGTCAACCGCTGCCATTGCGCCACCTTCTTTATAGCGTATTTTACCTACGTCGGTTTCCGCACTGATATGTAAGCCAAATATAACGTCTACTTCGGGATTTTTTAATACGCCTTCTTCAACCATTAGCTCGGCCCCACCTTTTTCGCCTCTTGGGGCTCCTTCTTCTGCGGGTTGAAAAATGAACTTCACTTTGCCGCGTAGTTTATTTTTCATTTTCACCAAAATATCCGCTGCTCCCATTAACATGGCTACATGGGTATCATGGCCACAGGCGTGCATTACCGGTACATCCTTACCTTCAAGCTCTCCACGAGCAGTAGATTTCCAAGGTAAATCGTTTTGCTCCAGCACTGGTAGTCCATCCATATCCGCTCGCAGTGCAACCACTGGTCCCGGTTTGCCACTATCAAGTACCGCTACCACTCCTGTTATCGCAACCCCCTTTTGTACCTGTAAGCCTAAGCTTTCAAGGTGTTTGCTGACGTAACTTGCGGTTTCAAATTCGCGGTTGGATAGCTCAGGATTTTTATGTAAATGATGACGCCACTTTATTACTTTAGGTTCAATATCAATTAACATTTGTTCAAGACTTGGGGCTGCGAATATACGAGGTGTAAAAATTAATAATACGAGTACTGCAGGTATGAACAGTTTCATAGTTTATCGACTGTGAGGAAGCAGATATCTAATATCTTAAAAGCACATGGGCTTGTCAAATTTTAAACAGCTATGGGGCCAAAAAATCAAAAAAATCCGCTAACAGTTTCCTGAAAGCGGATTTTGGTATTTTAGGGAAACTAAAAAAGACTAGCTTTTTTGTCTACGCATCGCTGTAAAGAATTCATTGTTGGTTTTTGTCATAGACAACTTGCCAATCAAAAACTCCATAGCGTCTATTTCAGACATTTCATGCACAATTTTTCGCAATATCCACATTTTTTGTAATTCGTCTTGAGTCGTTAATAACTCTTCTCTACGCGTGCCAGAACGATTGTAATCAATAGCTGGGAATACGCGTTTTTCAGCAATCTTACGATTAAGGTGTAATTCCATATTACCGGTACCTTTAAACTCTTCGTAGATAACTTCATCCATTTTAGAGCCTGTATCGATCAATGCAGTGGCAATAATGGTTAAGCTTCCACCTTCTTCGATGTTTCGGGCAGCACCAAAGAAACGTTTAGGTTTGTGCAAAGCATTAGCATCCACACCACCTGTTAGTACTTTACCTGAAGATGGAATAACTGTGTTGTACGCGCGTGCTAGTCGGGTAATTGAGTCCAGTAAGATAACGACGTCTTTTTTATGCTCAACTAAACGTTTGGCTTTTTCGATAACCATTTCTGCCACTTGGACGTGACGGCTAGCTGGTTCGTCAAAGGTAGAAGCGACTACTTCACCTCGAACCAAGCGTTGCATTTCTGTTACTTCTTCGGGACGTTCATCTATCAACAACACCATCAATAAACATTCAGGGTGATTGGCTGCAATTGATTGCGCTATGTTCTGCAGCAGTAATGTCTTACCAGCTTTAGGTGGAGCGACGATTAGACCACGTTGACCACGGCCGATTGGTGAAGCTAAGTCTAAAACTCGCGCAGTGATATCTTCACTACTGCCATTACCCCGTTCCATGGTTAAACGTTCGTTAGCATGTAGAGGAGTTAAGTTTTCGAACAATATTTTATTGCGCGCATTTTCAGGGCGATCGTAATTCACTTCACTAATTTTTAATAATGCAAAGTAACGTTCAGTGTCCTTGGGGGGGCGAATTTTCCCCGCTATAGTGTCACCAGTACGCAGGTTGAAGCGTCTAATCTGACTAGGTGATACGTATATATCGTCTGGCCCAGCTAAGTACGAAGAGTCGTTGGAACGCAAGAATCCAAAGCCATCTTGGAGAATTTCCAATACGCCATTTCCAAAAATGTCTTCACCGCTCTTAGCGTGTGATTTAAGGATTGAGAAAATAATGTCTTGTTTACGAGCGCGGGCCATGTTTTCTAGCTTCATTTCTTCCGCTAGGCTAACTAGTTCACTGATCGGTTTGTTCTTGAGTTCCGTTAGGTTCATAATTGGTGGGTCTTTATGCTGAAGCTTGTTTTTAAAGCCAGTTTGATTGAGTGATTCAAAGGTTTTTTACTTATTTACATCTCTGATTTGAGCGAAGTACAGGGGTGTTCAGGTATGAACACTATAAAAGTTAGCACCAAATAAAACCTGAGTCCAGTGAATTGTCTGCTGGTTAGCGGATTTTAAACCCATCACACATTATTAGTTTACAGTATCGGTCAATTTCCAAAAACTTGAATAACAATTTATTTACAATAGGAATAGGCGCTGTAGACAAGTTGCTGGTATTTGCAGATATAAAAAAGCCCAGCATTTGCTGAGCTTTCATATTTTATTTTGTAATAACAAAGATTAGATGTTTTCGTTCAAAAACTCTAAAAGTTGCGCTTTTGACAAGGCGCCTACTTTAGTTGCTGCTACATTTCCGCCTTTAAATAACAACAAGGTAGGAATACCTCTAATGCCATACTTAGGTGGTGTTTCGTTATTTTCATCGACATTCAGCTTGCCAACTGTTACTTTGCCGTCAAATTCGTCAGCTACTTCATGCAGTATAGGTGCGATCATTTTACATGGACCACACCATTCTGCCCAAAAATCAACTAACACAGGACCAGCAGCATTGATAACATCGGCCTCGAAACTATCATCAGATAACTGGATAATTTTGTCGCTCATTCTTTTCTCCGTAATTTTTTCTCTGGCTGACATGACTCAGCACGGTTATGATTGTTATATAGAAACTGGTTTTTAATGCAAGCAATGATAAGCTATAAGCTATGCCAACTACACATTTAACCGATACAAAATTTTCAGACTTACCCATTAATACAAAGGTTATAGAAGCCCTAAATGCGGCCAATTTTAGTCTTTGTACACCTATTCAAGCATTGAGTTTACCGCAGCTACTTGAGGGCAATGATATTGCCGGTCAAGCGCAAACAGGAACAGGTAAAACCATCGCATTTTTGGTCGCCACTTTCCACTATTTGTTGACTAACCCACAAGACTCAAAACGTCAGCCTAGGGCGATCATCATGGCGCCTACCCGTGAATTAGCGGTGCAAATTTTTAACGATGCAGAATTGCTCAGCCAACACACGGGTTTAACCCTTGGATTGATTTATGGGGGCGAGGGTTATCAAAGTCAACGGGAAAAATTACAAGGTGGTGTAGATATAATTATTGGCACTACAGGTCGGATTATCGATTACTACAAACAAAATATATTTTCGTTGGCCGGCATCCAGGTTGCTGTGTTAGACGAAGCCGATCGTATGTTTGACTTAGGCTTCATCAAAGATATTCGGTTTTTATTCAAGAGAATGCCAAAACCAACTGAACGTTTAAGTATGCTGTTTTCAGCAACTTTGTCATACCGCGTCCAGGAGTTAGCGTATGATCATATGGACAATCCGACTCATGTACAGATTGAGCCTGAAAGAAAAACCGCAGAACGTGTAAAAGAAGAGCTATTTTACCCCTCAGACGAAGATAAGCCGTATTTGTTATTAACTTTAATGGAAGAAGAGTGGCCAGATAAAGCGATAGTGTTTGCTAATACCAAACACGGTTGTGAACGGGTTTCTGATTGGCTAGAAGCGGATAATCATAGAGTAGGTTTGTTAAGCGGAGATGTGCCGCAAAACAAACGATTAAAAATACTGGATAACTTCACAAGTGGTGTGATTGATATATTAGTGGCGACGGATGTTGCTGCTCGCGGTTTACATATTCCAATGGTAAGCCATGTCTTTAACTATGATTTACCAGATGATGCAGAAGATTACGTACACCGTATTGGTCGAACAGGTCGTGCAGGTGAAAGCGGCAGTTCAATTAGTTTTGCTTGTGAAAAATATGCTTTGAATTTACCGGCAATAGAAGAGTATGTGCAACACTCAATTCCAGTAACAGAGTATAACCCCAATGATCTATTACGTGATGTGACCCCACCTAAAGCTCGATATAAAAAACGTATGCAAAGTGGTAAAAGTCACCAAAAACGACCTTCAGGTCCTCGCCCAAATCGAAATAGATGAATACTAATACCGAGATATTTACGCCCTTTTCGCAACCTGAGCAATTGTATGCCGCCGTAGATTTAGGCTCTAATAGCTTTCATATGGTTATTGTGCGAGTTGTGGCGGGTAGCGTACATATTATTGGTAAAGTAAAGCAGAAAGTACGTCTCGCTGCAGGTCTAGATGAAAATATGATGCTTGACCAGCAAAGTCTTGATAGAGGTTGGAGTTGCTTAGAAACCTTTGCTGAACGATTGCAGGATATTCCTCTTTCAAATATTAAAATTGTTGGAACCGCTACATTACGGTTAGCCGCTAATGCAGATGTGTTTATCAAAAAAGCTGAAAAAATTCTCAAACATAAATTAGACGTGATTGATGGTGAGGAAGAAGCCAGGCAAATATATTTAGGAGTGGCCTATACCTCTGCAAATCAAGGTAACTCTTTGGTGATTGACATAGGCGGTGCGAGCACTGAAGTGATTGTCGGCAATGACATGAACCCGATTCACTTAATTAGTCTAAATATGGGATGTGTCACATTCAAAGAGCACTTTTTTACTGACGGTAAAATATCAAAACAGAATTTTGAACAGGCTATTCAAGCGGCTAAATCGTTGTTAGAACCAGTCAAAAATGACTTTATCAGTTTTGACTGGCAACAGTGTTTAGGCGCATCCGGCACTCCACAAGCGATTACTGAAATTTTAGTGACACAAGGTATCAGTGATTCTATCCGTCTAGATTATCTACATAATTTAAAACAGCAGTGTATTGATTGTGAGTCTATCGATTTATTGCAAATAGAAGGTTTAATTGAGTCTAGGAGAGCGATTTTTCCTAGTGGCTTAGCTATATTGATCGCGTTGTTTGAGCAGCTAAATATTCAAGAAATGCAAATATCGGGAGGGGCCTTAAGAGAAGGGCTTATTTACGGCATGTTAGATAACATGCAACAAAACGACCGCAGATTGCAAACGTTAGAGCAGTGTATTGAACGTTTTCATATGGATCCTCAACACGCTAACCGAGTTAAAAGTATTGCACTTGGTTTGTTTAAGCAAATACAAAATCAAATTGAGTTAGGAAAAGTCGACAGTGAAGCCATGTTGATGGCAGCAGCTATGTTGCATGAAATTGGATTGCATATCGAATATAAGCTACATCATCAACATGGGGCATATATACTCAAACACTTACCTATGGTGGGTTACACTCAACAACAACGGGCCGGCATTAAAACCTTAGTTGAAAGTCATAGGCAAGAAATTAAACTCGGTTTGTTTGATTTCTTCCATCCAGAAGTGCGCCAAGCCCTTTTGGTCTTAGTTAGAATATTACGTTTGTCATGTTTACTCTCGATTCGACGAAAAGATAATTTGGTAGCGGACTTTACAATTACGGTATCTGATGAAAAGTGGGTGCTTACTTTTCCTGAAGGTTGGTTGAAATCTCACCCCTTGATCGATGCTGAATTAGCTAATGAAAAATGGCAGCAACATAAAGTCGGTTGGGTACTCGAATGTTTTTAGGGTTGCCATTTTAGCAACAAGTTTGGCTACAAGATTACTGTGAACCAGGCGTTAGCTCTATTGCAAGAACATAACGCCGTGAAAAGTAACAAATAACTAGAGGTTTTCTTTAAATTTAATCCCAAGCTAACGTAATAGTTGCGCAGCTTGCTTCGCAAAATAAGTCAAAATACCATCCGCGCCAGCTCGTTTAAAAGCCATCAACGATTCTAATATCACCTCATCCTCTTTTAACCAGCCATTGTCAAACGCAGCTTTGTGCATGGCATATTCACCACTGACTTGATAGGCAAAAGTCGGAACTTTGAACTCATCTTTACAACGCCTAACTATGTCTAAGTAAGGCATGCCGGGTTTGACCATCACCATGTCTGCACCTTCTTGTAAATCTAATGCAATCTCGCGCATCGCTTCGTCTGAGTTCGCAGGATCCATTTGGTAGTTCTTTTTATTGCCTCCTTTTATATTGCTGGCTGAACCGACAGCATCTCTGAAAGGCCCGTAGTAGCTAGAGGCGTATTTGGCGGAATATGCCATGATACAAGTATTCAGATAGTTATTACTTTCAAGTGCTTGGCGTAATGCGCCTACTCTGCCATCCATCATGTCTGATGGAGCAACGATATCCGCTCCGGCTTCGGCATGGGACAACGCTTGTTTGACTAGTACCTCTATGGTTTCATCATTGAGCACATATCCCTGTTCGTCAATAAGACCATCCTGACCATGAGACGTAAAAGGGTCGAGCGCTACATCAGTAATGACTGCCATGTTAGGTACAGCCCCCTTGATAGCGCGTACTGCTTTTTGGGCCAACCCCTCGGGGTTAAATGCTTCGCTCGCACACAGTGATTTGGCTTGCATCGGCGTCACCGGAAACAAAGCAATAGCTGGAATACCCAGTTCAACAAGTTCGTGGGCCTCTTTGACCAAGAGATCAATAGATAAACGGTTAACACCGGGCATAGACGGCACTGCTTCTTGTTGATTTTCGCCTTCTAATACAAACATAGGGTAAATTAAGTCGCTAGCTGTGAGTTGGTTTTCTGCTACTAATTTTCGGGTAAAGTCTTGTTTACGTAATCTACGCATACGAGTTTGCGGGAATTGTTGATTCATTATTAATCCTACTGTTCTACAACACTTAATTGGCTGCCTTTTACATTATTTCGACCCGAATTTTTGGCTTCGTAGAGTTGCTTGTCTGCCAAAGCCAAAATGGCATCTTCAGGTTGGTTTAATTCTGCTATCGCGGTGCCTATGCCTGCGCTAATAGTGATATTCACCGAAAGCCCGTCAGCTTGAATACTGGTTGTTTCTATCTCGGCTCTCAAGTTTTCGACTAATACCTGAGCTCCTTCTAGGTCGGTGCTAGGCAAAATCAGGGAAAACTCTTCTCCACCGTATCGACATACATCATCACTGGGGCGTTTTAAGGCTTTTTGCAAAATTTGCGCGACTGATTTAATACATTGATCACCCACTAAATGCCCATATTGGTCGTTTACTTTTTTGAAGTGATCGATGTCCATCATGACAACAGATAATTGCGTGTGTTCGCGCCGGCTTCTACGCACCTCAGCTTGGTATTTTTTATCAAAATAACTACGGTTACGGATCCCGGTTAACGCATCCATGGTATTTTTTTCTTGGAGTTCGCGGTTTGTTTCAGATAATTCACGCAGTGCAATTTCTAACTCTAATGTGCGCTCCTGAACTTTGTATTCAAGCTCTTCAGTTGTGTTTTCCTGTAATAACAACAAGTCTTTTTGGGCATGTTGTGCTTGTCTTTCTTGGTTCAATAATTCTGATTGTGTATTGATCAACGCTTGGCGCTGTTCATTATGGCTAATAGCCAAAATGAGTGATAAAAGCACGGCTTCAAAGCCCGCACCCAACATAAGTAAATAGTAGCTAGGTAAGCTAAAGTTAACGATGTCTAAGGCATCTAAACTTAAGGCAAAACCACTAGAAAAAAGTACTGCTGATGCCAAAGTATAATACCCAGCTATTCGTAAACCTTTTATCCACAACCAAATAACTACTGCTAAAACAATAAGTTCAGCAATACATAAAATGGCCAAAAATGCCGTGAGGAATACCGGAAGTGGCACAAATAAACTGACAATTAAACCTAATATAAAAGTCGCCGCTACAGATTTGAGAAGCCTACTCAGTTTGCTATCAAAGGCTTTAACATGAAGTAATCCATCACAGAATATAATCGATAACCAAAGTGTTAAGTTGGCAAAAATTCCTACTGCATGTTGTTGTAACCAAGGCGAGGTGGGCCAAATATAGCGATAACCTAAGCCTTGAATGGCCGACAACGTCAAAGCTATACATATGACATAACCGGTATAGGTCAAAAATATCGGGGAACGGGTCGTAATGAAAAAGAATAGATTGCTTAGTCCCATCGCCAACATTAATCCAAAGAATCCTCCCATGACCAAATTGTTTTTACTGATACTCTCGAGATAATCTTTTTGTTGCCATATATTTAAAGGTAAACGCATCGCACCTTTAGTATATGTGCTGATATACACAACTACCGCTTGCTCGTTATTGGGGATCGGAAAAACAAAGTTTTCATGCTCAATAGTGCGTTGTGAAAAAGCTAAGGTGTCTCCTACTGTGTACGCGCTAAGTACCTCGTTGTGTTGCACAAACCAGAGCTTAACCTCGTCCAATAACGGATAGTCTATTTCTAACAACCAAATTTGTGCAGCGGAAAGGTCTTCTAAGGTGAATCTAAACCAATGTTGGTTATCAGACATTTCTAACGTGGTTAGGTCGTGGTTGAGTGGCTGCCAACTATCATTGGGCTGTCCGATAATATCTGTAATCGAGAATATTCGTTTAGAGTCGACTAAGTGTGTAATGTTTTGCACCTGCTTATGACTTACACGCGTTGGTTCGAATAGATTAGTAGCGATAAAGATTGCCATTGCACAGAAAATGCTAAGGATAAATAACAACCAGTTTTTGCTTAGTGTTAACCCGATTGGAGTATTACTCATGCGCTGCTCGTTGCTTAGAAAATTCGAATAATTTCTGTGCATTGGTTTGGCATGCTTCTTTTAGAGTTTCGGTATCAATTTCCATCAACTCTGCTACTTGCTCTGCAATATAGGGTAGGTAGGCGGGTTCGTTATTACCTTGGTCTACTTTACGGTTATTGGCAAGACTTTTAGGGCGTAGGTAAGGCGCGTCGGTTTCCAACAATATTCGGTTTAAGGGTAATGTTTTCAGCGCTTCTCGCAGATCTAGGCCGCGTTTGAGGTCACAACCCCATCCAGTTATGCCAATAAACAGATCTAAATCTAAGTAACGATGCATCTGTTCTCTATTGCCGGTAAAACAATGCACTACGCCCCCTTTTAAGTGAGTGCGATACTTTGTCAATAAGTCAACCTGCGCCTCAAATGCATCACGTTCATGTAAAAATACCGGTAATCCTAGTTCGCTGGCTAACTTAAGTTGTTCTTCAAAAGCAAACAACTGTTGCTCGGGAGTGGAAAAATTTCGATTAAAATCTAAACCACATTCACCCATTGCTACAACTTGGGGTGATTTGGCTAAGGCTTTAAGGTCATAGACAGTTTGTTGGGTAAATTGGCTAGCGTCATGAGGGTGAACGCCAATTGTTGTAGATAAGTGACAGGGATATTGTTGCGCCAATTGAATCGCTTTATGACTCTTGGCTAAGTTTGTTCCAGTTATGATGATATGGCTAACGTCAGCTGCTAAAGCACGTTCAAATACTGCCTCAAAAGATAAACGGGGATCAGTAAAATTAACTCCAATATCACACCAAGACATTTGTTTACCTCATTCGTCTATCACAAAAAAGGAAAATTCATTTAAAAGCAAACTAGCTTTAAGGGAGTTTAGGCTTAGACTCGCACACGTCGCCACAATATATTCTGATGCATGCTTCAAGACGAGCCCTGCTGCTCTTGATCTGAACTATTGCGGGAATAAATACTGCCAACAATAATACCGAATTCATATAACACCCACATAGGTATAGCGAGCAAAGTTTGAGAGATGATATCTGGAGGAGTAAGTAACATGCCAACTACAAACACTGCTACGATGACGTAAGGGCGTTTTGCTCGAAGTGATTCCACAGTTGTCATGCCCGTCCAACACATCAAAACAACAGCAACAGGAATTTCAAAAGCCAAACCAAATGCAAAAAATATTTTAAGCACAAAATTAAGGTAACTACTGATATCGGTATTGATTGCTACGCCCTCTGGCGCGACGCTAGAGAAAAATGCAAAGGCCAGTGGGAAAACCACGTAATAGGCAAACGCCATTCCTAAATAAAACAATAGGGTGCTTGAAAGCAATAGCGGCGCGACTAATCGTTTTTCGTTTTTATACAAACCTGGCGCGACAAACCCCCATATTTGGTAAAGTATGACGGGTATTGCGATAAAAAACGACAGCACCATAGTCAACTTAAATGGAGCAAAGAAAGGTGAAGCCACGTCTGTCGCAATCATTTGTGCGTTTTCAGGCAAAGTGTCTAATAAAGGAGTGGCTAACCAATGGTATAAATCTTGGGCAAAATAAACCAAGCATAAAAACACGACAAATACGCTAACAACGGCCTTTAATACACGGCCTCGGAGCTCGATTAAATGAGCAATTAAGCTATTGGGTTCAGCCATAGTTACTCTTTAGAATAAGGTTTTTGAACGGACTTGGCGGCATCGCGAAGCTCATCAACAGATTGTTGTAATTCAGGAGATAGATTCTCTAAGTTTTGCTGTTCGGCTTTTTTCAAGTTTTCGTGTAATTCGTGAATTTTGAATTGTTGTTCAACCTCTTGGCGAAAACCACTGGCCATACCTTTAATACTGCGTACTGTTTTCATAGTCGAGCGCACAGCACCGGGTAACCTTTCCGGTCCCAATACTACCAAACCAACAACAGCAATAATTAGTAGTTCGAAAAAGCCGATATCAAACATTAACTTTGCTCTTTTTGTTCACTCTTGGTTTGTTGAACTGTTTTTTCTGCTTCTACAGTCGATTTGTCTTCGACTTTTTCTTTCGCAACAAAATCAGCGTCTTTATCTTTTTCGTCGTCACTCATGGCTTTCTTAAAACCTTTTAATGCAGAGCCTAAATCTCCGCCTAAACCTCGTAATTTTTTGGTTCCGAAAAGTAAAACTACGATCACCAAAATAATCAACAACTGCATAGGGCTAATGCCAAACATAAAATACTCCTAGAAACTGTATGGATTTCATTATACTTAGCTTATTGGAAAGGTCACTGGATTTGATAGCAAATCTGAGATGTTTAAGCTATTGATCATCAATTACGCTATTCTAAAATCGCAAACACCAATCGTTTACCGATATTAAAAGGAAATATGTGAGAAACGCTCTGTTACTGCTCTTTGTTGTTATGGCTTTTGTCGCAAAAGTTAATGGGCAAGAGACAGAACAAGAATATCCGTGGTTAGACAGTATGCATCAGAGTATTGCGTCTTCAGTTAACTCTAGCGCGATGTGGTTTGATGATTATTTTGAACTTAAAGAATTTGATCACGATGAAGAAGCAACCGGAGAGGCACGGATACGCCTAGGCTGGGAACCGAGAAGTCGACATCTAAATGAGTTTGAGACGCGGGTCAAAATTAGGGTTAGGTTGCCTAATTTAAAAAATCGAGCAGATCTGGTTTTTTCAGATTACGAAGATGACAGACAAAATAATGATCTGCAATCCTCAGGCAACAACGAGTTTACAGAGAGAAACCGTTTTAGTTTAGCGTTGCGTTGGCGTAGTAGCCCTGAAAGTGGTTTATCACATCGTATTGGTGTAGGCCGTCGATTACAGGCATTTGTCAAAAGCCGTTATCGGCACTCCCATTTGTTATCTGAAAAAACCAAGTTAAATTGGGAAACCTCCGGCTACTTGTATAGCAATGACGGCTTAGGTGCGAATTTTTCATGGCAGCTTTCCCACAGCGTCACTAAAAATTCCATATTCAGGTGGAACAATCATTTTTATTTTAGAGATCACAGTAATGATTGGTTATGGCAACACAACGTGCAGAAGTTAACTCAATTTGATGAAAAAAATGCGTTGATATCAGGATTTTATATTGAAGGTTTGAGTCGCCCCAACTATCGTTTAGAAGAATATTTAGTGAGTCTTAGATGGCGTAAAAATACATTACGCAAGTGGCTATTTTACGAGGTAGAACCCTTTATTATGTGGCGCCGTGACGAGAGTTTTTCGGCTTCCTATGGCATCGCTTTAAGATTAGAGGGGTATTTTGGTCACGATTAACCGTTTCTTATAACCGCTTTTCGTAACCGTCTCACATACAGCTACGTAACTTAATGCCTCGAATCTAAGTACTCTTGAATCGCCACGCCACTATCCAGCTAGCCAACCCTAAAGTTAAACAACATATACTTGGCCACCAATTGGGTTGATAACTAGGTAATATAGCTGCAGAAATAATCAAAGTAGCGCCCATTAAAACAAATTGTGAACTACGGTGTTGTTGCCTTAATTGTTTTTGTTGTAATTCAAATTGTAGCTTTTGCTGTTCAGGTAATGTTTTAACTTGTTTTAAGGTGTCATAAACTAAGTCTGGTATTTCAGGCAATTTCTCAGACCAGTAAGGTAGGTTCGCAGAAATTTTTTGATACATAGCTTTCAATCCGATTTGTTCCTTCATCCAGTTTTCTAAAAATGGTTTTGCGGTTTTCCACAAATCGAGCTGTGGGTACAACTGTCGGCCTAAGCCTTCAATATAAAGTAGAGTTTTTTGCAGCAGTACCAGTTGCGGCTGTATCACCATATTAAAACGTCTTGCGGTATTAAACAGTTGCAACAACACATTACTAAATTCTATTTCAGCTAAAGGTTTTTGAAAAATAGGTTCGCAGACTTTGCGAATCGACGCTTCAAAATCGTCGATATCGGTGTTTGAAGGCACCCATCCTGAGTCCACATGTAGCTGCGCCACTTTGCGATAATTGCGATTAAAAAAGGCAATGAAATTCTCCGCCAAATAACGTTTGTCTTCGCTATTGAGAGTACCAACTATGCCAAAATCAATAGTGATATATTGGGGATCACTAGGATTGTTAGTAGCCACAAAAATATTACCGGGATGCATGTCTGCATGGAAAAAACTGTCTCGAAAAACCTGAGTGAAAAAAACCTCAACACCACGTTCAGCCAATTTTTTCATATTAGTATTACGCGCAACTAACTGCGTGATGTCAGAAATGGGCGTGCCGTAAATTCGTTCCATTACCATTACATTTTTATGGCTGTAGTCGCTATAAATAGTTGGAACGTATAAAGCTGTCGAATTTTCAAAGTTGCGCTTAAATTGCATGCCGTTAGCGGCTTCATGGGTCAGATCTAATTCATCAATTATGGTGCGTTCGTATTCTTCGACTACTTCAACTGGGCGCAAACGTTTACCATCGGGTAATAATTTTTGTAGTGCGTTGGCCACGGTACGCATCAATTCAATATCAGATTGAATGGTATGTTTGATTTTAGGACGAATGACTTTGACTATTACATCTTGATTGCCGTTTTTTAATTTGGCAGCATGCACTTGCGCAATTGACGCAGAGGCTAATGGTTTAGTTTCAAATTCAGAGAATACCTCAGCAAGATCCGCTAGGCCAAAACTTTGGCGGACAATTTGTTTTGCTAACTCGGGATCGAATGGTTCAACTTGGTCTTGTAAGATAGATAATTCAGCAGCTAAGTCTTCTGGTAGCAAGTCTTTGCGAGTCGACAACATCTGACCAAATTTAATAAATACTGGTCCTAAAGTCTGCAGGGCTAACCTAACACGAGTTCCTTGGGATTTATCTGGATGTTTATTACGTAACCAAAAAAATCCTATTCGCCCTAATTTTGCATACCAAGGTAGCCATTTGTTAGGAATAAGCTCATCTAAGCCGTGCTGCAACATCACCTTGTTAATTTGGTAAAAGCGTAGAATTCTCACGTTAATTATCTGATCCTGTAGCTGTTTTTTGGCGTTGTTCTAATTGGGCGACTCGGGCAAACAATCGTTCAGTGGCGCTACGGATCTCATTTACTCCTTTGCTAAACTCATGGACTTCATTTGGTTTAACTGCAATTGAGTCACTTTGGGTCAATCGTTCACTAAGATCAATTGCGCCTTTTTCTATTTGTGATTTTGCGGTATCAAACAAGGCTCTCATGCTCGTAAACGTTTGATGAGCTACCACATCCCCCGTATATCCTGAGAGTTGTTCTTCCCAATCTATGTCTATTTCTTTGAGTAAGTTGCTAAACGTTTGTGCCACATAGACATCGCCGATTAGGTTAAGCTGTTTTTGTTGGATAAGTTGCGTGAGTTGACTGCTATCTTTTAGTTTAGGCAGAGTTTCCAAGTTTAATTCAATTAAACAATCAACAGAATCAGCAGCAGGGGCCGAGTCCTTGTCAGCATTACTGACTGTGCGCACTATAACCTGCTCTGAAAAATTAAACACTAATGGCCATGGCAATTCTGCAATGGTTACCTGGAGCGATTTTCCAGATAATTTTTTTAAGCGTTGTTGGCTATCTTCATCGAGTTTAAGTAAGCGGTTAATCGCTAACTCGATACCTGCTGTCATTAACTGAGCAAAAGGCATACTAAAATTTGAAGCCTCTATGTAAGGCGACAATGCCACCTGTTAAATTATGATAAGTGGTTTGTTCAAATCCAGCTTCGTCCATCATAGTTTTGAGTACTTCCTGCTCTGGATGCATGCGAATAGATTCAGCTAAATACTGATAACTATCAGCGTCGTTAGCCACAAGTTGTCCAATTTTAGGTAACAAATGAAATGAATACATGTCATAGGCTTTGTTTAACATTTCATTACTAGGCTTAGAAAACTCTAATACTAATAAGCGCCCGCCGGGTTTTAACACTCGATACATGGAAGCCAAAGCTTTGTCTTTGTCTGTGACGTTTCTGAGGCCAAATGCAATAGTAATAATATCAAAACTGTTATCTGGAAAAGGCAGGGTTTCGGCGTTAGCTTGTACGTATTCCACGTTGCCGACTATACCTCTGTCGCGGAGTTTATCGCGGCCAACTTTTAACATTGCGTCATTGATGTCTGCCAATATTACCTGGCCGGTTTCGCCCACAATACGTGAAAATTTAGCGGTTAAATCTCCTGTACCACCGGCTAAGTCCAATACTTTATGCCCAGTGCGGGCACCGCTGCAGTCTATTGTGTAGCGTTTCCATAAACGATGCACACCAAAAGACATTAAATCGTTCATTACATCGTATTTTGCGGCAACCGACTGAAACACATCTTTGACCATATTGACTTTTTGGCTAGTGTCTACCTGTTTAAAACCAAAATGTGTGGTTTGTTGTTGCTGTGAATGAGTTTCAGGTGTTTCAGGCGCGCTCATGAGTATTCCTTGAGTTTCAATTACCAGTAGTTTACCCAATTAAGGCGCGCGTCAACAGTGAATGTTTGTAGCTTTTTTGAATGTGTCTGTTTGCTAAACACAGTATTGGAAGGATACAGATACAATGACCACAGTTGTTAATATTATAATCAACCGAGGTCATTGGAGTACAACGTGGTTAAAGCTAAGTTATAGCGTGCTTATTATTTTATCTAAGCCTAGTTTAGATTGTTTAACAGCCTGCATTGAAGACAAGCCATCTGGATATTCTTCCTGCTCTAACACTAACCAACGAGTTCCACCCACTGCCGCTTGGGTTTTAATCAAACTTGCCCAGTCGTACTGATCTTCACCAATAATTGGGCTGGCTCCTTGGGGAGTTCTATCGGGGCCATGATAATTTCGGATCTTAATATGTGTGGCCAAAGTGCGTCCTGCGTAACGTTTCACATATTCAACAGCATCTTTATCAGCAAAGTTTACCCAACCAACATCTAGTTGTAACAAAACATTCTGAGGCGTGTTTTTAGCAATGTAATCCCAAAAGGTTAAGTTTTGGTAAGGGTCAAATTCTCTGTCGTGATTATGGTAACCAATCAACATCCCTTTTTTGGCTAATTGATTAGATAGTTCAGTCAACTCTGCTACTAAACTCTCCACGCCATCAGGACTCCAAGCTCTGCTATCCATAGGTACAATTACCATTTCAATCTCGAGTGCTTTTAAAAAGTCGAGTGTTTTTGCTAATTTTTCACCTCTTAGACCATCAAAACCAACGTGAGCGCCACTGGCTTTCAAACCTAAAGAGTTCAGATAGTCTTTTAAACCTTGAGGATTGTTAGAAAATTCACCGTAATTTCCAGCAAACTCCACACCTTGAAATCCCATATCTGCAAGTTGTCGTAAGGTACCTTTAAAATCTTTTTCAATCGCGTCTTTGACCGACCAAAGTTGCACGCTCACTGGCGGAATTTGGACCTTGTTCATTTGAGCTTGCTCTGTACCAGAACATGCCGTAAGCCCACATAAAGCAAAGACTAAATAACAAGTCAGTAAAATTTTGTTCATGTTTTACACCTTAATAAAAGTACAGTGGATGTCAAAAACCGTGCATATCTACTAAACCGTCACAATCAAAATAATTTTGTTAAGGTTTTGTAGGTATAATATTAACAGAATGATAACCAAAGAGTGGTCAATCTAATAGTGAGTAATCAGTCGCTAATGCAACAAAATCAGCGTTGTTTGATCTTGGCGAAATGGCAATACCGATATCTGCAGTGTGGAAAGTGTCGGTGATAATTTAAATAAAATTATCACCGACACTTTTGGAGAGGATCATACTCAATTCTTGCAATGAGAGACCGCTTTGTTGTTGCAGTTCGTTAAAGCTTTGTTGAATCGCAGTAAGACTGCGTTTGGACTGAGCAGAACCAGAAATGATATTTCGCTTGGAAAAGTAACCTACCACATCATTGGTTAGCAAAAAGGTATCCTTGCCTAACGCCCGTAATCCATAAGGGCCGGTATTGCCCCCAAGTCTAGCGCCATGTTTTTTTAAATAAGCCCAAAGACCCACAATATCTTGAGTTGGCCATTGGGCCACAAACTCAGCAAAACTGCCATGCTCGCGAGCCACAGCATCTATCATGATGGCATTGTCACGTATGGTTTTAACCTTAGTATAATTGCGAATTATGCTAGGATCAGCGGCCTTTTGTTCAAGCATTTCATCGGGAATTAGCAGCACTTTCTCGATAACAAAGTCAAAAAACACTCGTTCAAAATCCGGCCATTTGTTGGTTACCACGCGCCATACAAAACCCGATTGAAATACTTTTTTAGTGAACTCGGCTAAAAACCTATCATCACCAATTTGCATTAGTTCATGGCTATCTAATGGTTTGTCGATGATGGCTGACAAAGCTTGCGGGCCTCCTTTTCGCTCGCAAGCTCGTTGTTGGATTTGTTTAAAGGTTTCTAAATTGCTCAAACTCATCGCTAAGCTGCAATGCCTGAGTGGCGAAGCAATGCATCTACTTCTGGCTCTCTACCTCTAAATGCAATAAACAACTGCATGGGATCTTTACTGCCACCCATTTCTAAGATGTTAGTCAAAAAATCGTGACCAGTTTGTCGATTAAAAATGCCTTCTTCTTCAAAACGACTAAAGGCATCAGATGACAGTACTTCAGCCCATTTGTAGCTGTAATAACCGGCTGCATAGCCACCTGCAAAAATATGCCCAAAACTGTTTTGGAATCGATTAAAGCTAGGTGGAATGATCACCGCGACTTGCTTGCGTACTTCATCTAACCATTGTTGAACATTGGTTTTTCCTGCAACAAAATGTTCATGTAGGCTGAAATCAAACAAACTAAATTCCAGTTGTCTTAGCATCTGCATAGCGGATTGGAAGTTGCGAGCCGCCAACATATTGTCGAGCAGCACTCTAGGAAGTGGTTCACCTGTCTCAAAGTGCCCAGAAATGAAACTTAAGGCTTCGGGCTGCCAACACCAGTTTTCTAAAAATTGACTGGGTAATTCCACCGCATCCCAAGGCACACCGTTGATGCCTGATACACCACCTACATTTATTTTAGTCAGCATATGATGGATGCCATGTCCAAACTCATGGAACAAAGTCACCACTTCGTCGTGGGTGAATAACGCGGGTTTATTGCCTACCGGGCCGTTAAAGTTACAAGTCAAATAGGCAACAGGATATTGTTGGCTGCCATCCAATTTTTGTCTGCGTACTTGGCATTCGTCCATCCACGCACCGCCGCGCTTTTTCTCTCGGGCAAATAGATCAAAATAGAAACTGCCGCGTAATGCGCCCGAGCTGTCGTGAATATCATAAAAACTCACGTCTTTATGCCAAGTATCTATGTTGTCACGAGCTGTGATGGTTAAGTTATATAGCCGTGAAATGACTTCAAATAACCCCTTTACTACTGTGCTTTCAGGGAAATAAGGGCGTAATTGTTCATCGGAAATTTTGTAGGTTTGCTCTTTCAATTTTTCACTGTAATAAGCGTAATCCCACGCCTCTAAGCTATCTTTTTGAAAGTGCTCTTTAGCGAAGTCTGCGAGCGTTTGTATGTCTTGTTGTGCTTGTGGTTTAGAACGTTTTGCTAAGTCTTGCAGAAAGCCGTTAACTTGTTCACTTGAATTGGCCATTTTACTGGCTAACGAGTAGTCAGCGAAATGTTTAAAGTCTAACAATTGCGCCAGTTCTTGTCGCAAACTCAAAGTTTCATTGATGATTTCAGTATTATCCCATTGACCAGCATTTGGGCCTTGATCAGATGCTCGTGAGGTATAAGCGCGGTACATTTCTTCACGTAATTGAGCATTATCTGCATGGGTCATTATCGGTAAATAACTAGGAATATCTAAAGTAAATAACCAACCCGTTAGGTTTTTACTTTCGGCCAATTGTTTAGCTGCATCTAAAGCTGAGTCAGGCAATCCTGCCAATTGTGCTTTATCAGTCACTTGTTTTTGCCAGCCTAAAGTTGCATCCATCACATTGTTGCTGAAGGTTGAGCCTAAGTCAGATAAACGACTTTGTATTTCGGCGTAGCGAGCCTTTTTGGTGTCATCTAATGCTACTCCTGAAAGTTTGAAATCACGTATCCCATGGTTAATGACTTTTTGTTGCGCTTGAGTCAGATCAGCAAAACTATCGCTGGCCTGGATTTGGCAATAGGCGTTATACAAATCAGTATTTTGGCCTACCCAAGTACCATATTCGGATAAAAAGGGTAAACAAGCATCATGAGCTTCTCGCAGTTCATCATTGCTGACCACTGAATTCATATGGGAAATAGGAGACCACTTTCGACTCAGTTGGTCATCTACTTCTTCAATGGGGGCGATTAGATTGCCCCAGCTGTAGTTATTTTGTTCTAGCAACTCGTTAATTTTGGTTTTACAGGCTTCAATCGCTTGTTTAATCGCAGGTTGAATATGTTCTGGTTTAATGGCCGAAAATTGCGGTAGGCCGGATAAGTCATTAATTGGGTTGCTCATAAAAATACTCTTCTTTGTATCAGTTACACCAAGAAATTGGGTTACTTAGTCGAAATCTCAATAGCAGACCGCTCGATGGCGCATTTAATTTTTGTAGATGTAATTTATTTTAAATAATGTCGTTCTATTCATTACCGTAAACTCATCGGCTAACTAGATTGCAATAATTGGAAAATTGCGGTGTTATTTTTGTCGTATAGGCATTATCTTTTACTCACTCATTTTAAATAGACTTTAACTAGGCAGACACATGGCAGATTTTGATTATATATGTATTGGTGGCGGCAGCGGTGGTATCGCATCGGCCAATCGCGCGGCGAAACATGGTAAAAAAGTAGCGCTGGTGGAAGCCAATGCTATCGGTGGTACATGCGTCAACGTGGGTTGTGTACCTAAAAAAGTGATGTGGTTTGGCGCCCATGTTGCCGAGGCAATTAATCTGTATGCACCTGACTATGGTTTTGATGTCACAGTGAATAACTTCAATTGGCAAACCTTAGTGGATAGCCGCGAAGCCTATATTAAGCGTATTCACGGCAGTTACGGAATGGGCTTCGAAAAAAATGGTGTCACTCTAATTAATGGGTTCGCTACTTTTGTGGACAAAAATACCATTGAAGTTAACGGTACACAGTACACCGCAGATCATATTTTGATTGCCACTGGTGGTCGACCTACCTTACCAAGTATTCCGGGGGCTGAACTAGGAATCGATTCAAATGGATTCTTTGAGTTATCTGAGCAACCTAAACGAGCTGTAGTAGTTGGCGCTGGTTATATTGCTGTAGAACTTGCTGGTGTGATGCATGCGCTAGGCACTAAAACCGATTTGGTGGTGCGTAAACATGCACCACTGCGAACTTTTGACACTATGTTATCCGAGACATTAGTCGAGCTTATGGCTCAGGACGGCCCCACATTACATACTCATGCCATACCGACTAGTGTGACAAAAAATGCAGACGGCTCGCTAACCATTGAATTTGAAAACGGCCAATCAATTGAAACCGATTGTGTCGTTTGGGCTATAGGCCGCGAACCAGCAACAGATAAAATAGGCTTGGAAAATACTGGTGTTGAGCTTAATGAACGTGGCTATATTAAAGTCGATAAGTATCAAAATACTAATGTTGATGGTATTTACGCAGTGGGTGATAACATTGGATACGTTGAACTCACACCAGTTGCTGTGAAGTCAGGTCGTTTATTGTCTGAGCGCCTGTTTAACGGTCAAACTGACGCGCACATGGACTATTCATTGATCCCCACTGTAGTGTTCAGTCATCCACCTATAGGTACAATTGGATTAACTGAAGAAGAAGCCATTGAGGAATATGGACTCGCCAATATTACAGTATATAACTCGGGCTTTGCCGCTATGTATACTGCAGTAACTAAACATCGCCAAATGACCCGTATGAAGTTAATTTGCGCTGGAGAAAACCAAAAAGTAGTGGGACTTCACGGCATTGGAGCAGGTATGGATGAAATACTCCAAGGTTTTGGCGTCGCTATGAAAATGGGCGCTACCAAAGCTGATTTTGACGCCTGTGTGGCAATCCACCCAACTAGCGGTGAGGAGTTTGTTACCCTTACCTAGTTTACTTTTTTCTTAATCTTTATTAATAAACTGAGTTCAATTATAAGCTGAAAATATCGTGAACGATATTTTCAGCTTTTTTATTCTTCTAAGTGTTGTCTCTTTCTGAACTAGATCCTTTGGCTGTCAGAGCTTACTTCCCAAAAACAATGTATCCGTTGTAACCATTAGTGCTTTTATCTAGAGTAGGTTTAAGACAACTAAAAACACAACAAGATGTTTTGCATTCGCAACTAAATAGTTCGACAGCTGCTAGTGTGCACAACACCCACTAAAGGTTCGGAATCATTATGGATATTGGCTTAATTTTTGTTGCTGGGGCAGGTATAGCCTTATTACTCTTTCTAGTTATTATAGTGCGTATACCAGCGTTTTTGGCTCTATTAGTAACCAGTTTATTGGTTGGGTTGGGGGCAGGCTTGCAACCAGAACAGGTGCTAAATTCTATTCAAAGTGGAATGGGAGGCACCTTGGGCTTTGTCGCGGTTGTGGTTGGACTTGGCGCAATTTTAGGTCAAATATTGGAAAGCTCCGGCGGAGTCGAACGAATTGCAGGTAGCCTAGTTCGTTCTTTTGGGCCGGAAAAAGTGCAATGGAGTTTAGGTGTAACAGGATTTATCGTTGCTATACCGGTATTTTTTGATGTGGCATTTATTATTTTGGCGCCCTTGTTGTATGGTTTAGCGAATCGTTCTGGTCGTTCACTTTTATATTATGCGATGCCACTTTTAGCCGGTTTGGCCATTACCCATAGCTTCATCCCACCTACACCTGGTCCTATTGCTGTTGCCGAATTGGTGAAGGCCGACTTAGGTTGGGTCATCTTATTTGGGGCAATAACAGGGATCCCCGCGATGATTATCGCTGGCCCTTTATTTGGGAAATATATTGCGAAAAAAATAATGGTGGCTGTACCCAATGCTTACCAAACACCAGACAAACCTAGTAGTGACGCGTCACCCAGTTTTGCATGGGTGGCTTCTATCATAATATTACCGCTATTGTTAATTATGTTAGACACAACCATGCCTTTTGTTTTGCCACATGGTAATCAATTGTTAGTAGTATTCAATTTTCTAGGGCATCCATTTGTTGCCTTAACCATTGCGACTATATTGGCAATGATAGTCGCCCATACTAAATGCAACATAAGTAGACAGTCACTACTCAATATCGCCAATAAAGGATTAGAACCTGCAGGCGTGGTTATCCTGATTACCGGAGCTGGGGGAGCGTTCAAGCAAGTCTTAATTGATTCAGGAGTAGGTCAAATGTTGGCCTCTGTGTTTATTGAGGCGCAATTTTCAGTACTTTTACTAGGATTCCTAATTGCCGCAGTGACGCGCATTGCCCAAGGCTCGGCGACTGTTGCCATGATTACCGCAGCGGGTTTAATCTCACCGGTGATAGAATTGCAACCATTGTCTGCTGCAACTTTAGGTTTATTAGTGGTGGCGATTTCGTCAGGCGCAACCATTCTTTCTCATGTTAACGATTCAGGCTTTTGGCTAGTAAGTCGTTATTTAGGAATGAACGAAAAGGATACGTTAAAGAGTTGGACTGTAATGACAACCCTGATTTCGCTAACAGGTTTAACCAGCTGTCTGTTGATATCCATGTTTATTTAATTGATGGTAGTTTAGAGAGCGGCGTTGCCAAACACAGCCTGTAACATTGTTATCTAGACAATCTATTAAGGTCGGCTTACTCTAATTCAATATTCAAAGATAAGGAAACTCCATGTCAGATAAGGATCTTTCTGAACAACATGACACTGCTCCACCTTCAGAAATAATTGCACCCGCTCCACTTCTTGCGCCAGTAGCATCCGAGCAAAGGATTAATGCTTTAGATATATTACGAGGCTTTGCGCTGATTGGTATTTTATTGATGAATATAGAGTGGTTTGGTCGGCCCATCTCTAACCTTGCTAGTTTTAATCCCGACTTAACTGGGGTTGACCATGCCGTGGGTTGGCTTATTAGGTGTTTTGTTGAAGGTAAATTTTATAAACTCTTTGCCTTGTTGTTTGGAATGGGCTTTGCGGTAATGTTGACCCAAGCCATGCGCAAAAACAGGCCATTCGGCGCGTGGTTTGTTCGCAGAATGTTAGTACTTTTGCTGATTGGATTAATACACGCTGTGTTTATTTGGCAGGGCGATATCTTGCATGACTATGCTATTTCTGGGCTGCTCATGTTGGCTTTTATCTATCTATTGCGTAAACCTCGCTTTCAGAAATTTAATAATCCCAAGTCAATTCTAAGATTAGCTCTATGGTGGTTAACCATTCCAATGCTGATTACTTGTTTAGTTGGTGTGGCTTTTGGGGTGTCATTCGACCGCCAATCAGTTCAAAAACAATGGCAAGAATCTCAGGAGGTTTCGGCATTAGTTTCACAACTAGAAGTTGAGGCCACCGAAGCGGCAGAGTTGTTACTTGAAGCGTCAGGCAGTGTAGATGAATCAGAGGATGTGTCAGCTACGCCTTCTGAAGACAAATCGTTACAATCCGACTTAGATATAGTTGCGCAAGAGGAGAGTGACCCCCAAGAAGTTGAATCCCAAGAAGAAGAACCGACACCACAACAACAAGCCCAGCAAATTTTTGAATATCAACAAGAACATGATGAGAAAGAGTTGCAAGAAATTACCGCCCTCAAAGACGGGAGTTATTGGCAAGCGACAGTGTTTAGATCTAAAGCATTGATCGTATGGTTAATGTTTACGCCTGTATTTGCATTGACCTTGCTACTACCGATATTTTTACTTGGATATTGGTTAGTTGTTTCGGGGGCAATTAAAAATCACAGCCAGCATCCTAAGCTCTTTGGTTATATGGCCCGCATTGGTTTAGGTGTCGGAGTGTTTGTCACAGTAGCGGGTTTATTGATTTTGGGGCATCCAGCGGTTGAACATATTATGCCTATGCAAGCGGTGGGTAATATTCTATTTAATGGTGGTCAGTACTTTATGGCTGCGGGTTATCTTGGGCTCTTAATTAGATTGCTCGACTCATCTAAATGGCAAAAAATGCTAGCCAAATTAGCACCCATGGGACGTATGGCGTTAACTAATTACATCATGCAATCAGTAATTTTATCTAGTGTGTTTTATGGCTATGCTGGTGGTTTTTATGGTGACGTTTCTCGCACTTCGCAAATGTTAGTTGTATTAGTGATAGTTATAATACAAATTCTGCTGTCTAGCTGGTGGTTAAAGCATTACCAGTTTGGTCCATTGGAGTGGGTGTGGCGTTCCTTGACATATAAAACCCGTCAACCTTTTAAGGTGTTGCCTAACTGAGGATTCCTTCGGCTTAAAATGTTCTAAAAATTAGAATATTCTAAGCTAATCATTGCGTTATTTTTTTTTAGGTAACACATATAGACTTTCCCTATCAAATCAAAAGGGGAAAGCATTATGTTAGTTTTAAGAAAATCTTCGCTGCGCGGTAACGCAAACCTTGGCTGGCTAAAGAGCCAGCATACTTTCTCTTTTGGGGAGTATTATGATCCTGAGCAGATGGGCTTTTCAAAACTCAGAGTGATCAATCAAGATACGGTCGAACCTAGTAAAGGATTTGGTACCCATGGCCATCGCGATATGGAAATTATCAGTTATGTGCTAAAAGGTAATATTGCCCACAAAGATAGCCAGGGAAATATCAAAACTTTACCCGCTGGTGAGTTCCAACTAATGTCAGCGGGAAGTGGCATTAGGCACAGTGAATTTAACAATTCAGATAAAGAGCCTCTGGAATTTCTGCAGATTTGGATTGAGCCTAGTGTAAAAGGACAAACTCCGAGTTATCAGCAAAAAGATTTTGGTCAAAGTGAAGGTTTAACTCAGGTTATTAGTCCTGATGGACTAAATGGCACATTACAAGTTAAACAAGATATGCACTTACATCAATTGATTCTGAACAAAGGGCAACAAACCGATTTAACCAGTTTGTTACCAAATCAATATGTGCAACTGGTAAGTGGTCGCCTCAACGTCAATGGTGTTGAAATGTCTCCCGGTGACGGACTAAAAATTACTGATGAAGCAAAGCTTGTTTTTAGTTCAGTAGGAGAAGATGTACTGAAAGCATTGGTTTTTGAACTGCCTTAGCCGTTCAAAAAATCTTAAATGAGCATTGCTTTTAAGTGTTGTTGCATAAAATTATTGGCGGCCCAAACATCTGTCAAAGGTTGCTGGGAATTGGGCTGCAGATGTGCATAAGGAAATGGGCCGAATTCTGGTGTAATAGTGAAGTTTTTTTGCCCCCTGGTTTTTGCTAAATCAATCACTTTTTGCCATAGATTTACATGATTTTTTAAGTGGCTTGCCCAAATTTTGTCCTGAGGGTCGGTAACCTGCGGCCCTTCTTCAAAACCTACTCGTGCGTGAATATGATGTACCTGGGGAAAAATAGACTCTAAACGCGAAATTTGATCGCTTAAGTCAGACTCGTGAACCACCATCCAGTGGCTAATATCCAAATTTAACTTTAGTTCTGGCAAGGCTTTGAGTATTTTTTCAGTATCGAAAGTACTAAATGTAGGCCTGTATCTATGAGTTTCATGGGTGATCATAACCTTATGTTTTTGTTCGAGTTCTAAGGCGTTTTCAAACAATCGTAAATTATCTTCTAAGCTGAATATATCCCTACCTGTATGTGAATTAATCAGCACCGGAGAAAACTCGATTGCGCGAGCGACTTGAGTATTCATACTATTCAAATGTGCCTGAACGTTGTCACCTTCAGTGGCGATACCCGTTATGATATTAAGGTCAAATTGGGCATGGATTTTAAGGGTCAACTCTGCATCAAATTCGAAGAATGGTAAAAACAGCTCGGTTCCTTGATAACCATCATCACTACTACGCTTGACTAATTCGTTAAGCGCTTTGTCGTTGTTGCAAGGTGTTTCCCAAAAAGATTTATGAAAATTGAGGTTCATTGATTGTTTCCGTAAATATGCGCGCAATAATAGCGATGCTGGACGGTATGGCTTATCTCGAGTTCAGCTTACTTAATAATGTTGTTAAATTGGCGACTTCTTTGATGTTGCGTAAGTATATATGATCGATGGCTGGTTCAGCTTGGTTACGATGTAAGCCAAGTTGCACAAACAGTTTATTGGCATCAGGTTTAGTTTTGACTGGCAATTCGGTGAGTATGGGGTGGTTGTTATACCATAGACTAACATGTCCACTTTTCTTAGATTCAGACCAAATAATGGCCATTGCGATTTTATTCCATTTGCCAATAGTGACAGTATCTTGCCAATGTATTTTGCGACTAGGAAGACTACTAAAAAAAGTTAGTTCAGTGCTAACGTTGCTCTTAACTTGCTTAGGAGTAAGGTAAAATCCCATACTTTGCAGGTAGCTGTTGTCTGTTTCCCAATAAGCCATGTCATTGCGTGTTTTTATGGGGTTATTTAATAAAAACTCCCAAGAAAAGAAAGAACTGTCACCTTCGTTAGTGGCACAGCCATTGTGTTTCACTTCGGTTCTAGTGTGACCGTTCGGCCAAGTGGAGTCTGGAGAAAGGACCAGTTTGATAACTTGAGATTGATTATTGATAGGGTCTTTAACTACGGAAATATTATGAGGGTTAAGCTGGTAGTCCCACCCAAGAGCTTGATTATCTTTTATAGCGGGCTGCCAGTTAGGACAAGCGTTGACATATAAAGGCAGTAAAAATAGCAGCAAAATTTTTAACAATTTTAAAAGCCTCAATGTCAATAAACTTGATAATAATCAGGTGATAAAGGGTACACTATAGCCCTTAGCTGTGAAATATTTGATTTTACTAATAGCAATCGTTTATTTGGCTCGGGGATGATTCATTTGTATTCGGTAAAGAAATATTGTTGGTTGTTTCTAATTTTTCTAGCTCAGGATCTTAAGTCTAAAGAGTTAGTTTTAGTTGCTGGTTTGGCAAAGCCTCCCTATGTCATTCCTGAACAAGATTCTGGTTTTGAAGTAGACCTAATGCGCGATGTATTGGCAAAGTTAGGTCATAACATTTCAATGTTGTACGTGCCTTACGGTCGTACTTACGAAACGATGAAACAAGTCAATGCAGATATAGGGCTTACTCAATCTCAGAAAGCTGGAGTCAAAGCCGAAATATTAAGTTTGCCCTATGTAACCTATCAAAATGTAGCCGTTAGTTTAATGGAAAAATCCATTAAACTCGACGAGTTTAAAGAGCTGCAATCCTTAGTAGTGGTTGCATTTCAAAACGCCCAGATGCTCCTCGGTGCAGAGTATGCAAAAGCCACTCAACAAAGCCCCTTATATCTGGAGTTGCCCGAACAACGAAGGCAAGTCGAATTATTGCTAAGCGGTAAAGTGGATGTAGCAGTAATGGATATCAATATATTTAAGTACTTTGCAAAGTCGATTATGGGTATGAATCATTTAAAAAAAATGCAGGTTCATAATCTCTTTACATCGACGCGTTATGGTGCAGCAATTCACGATCCCAAATTACGTAAAGCATTTAATCGGGAGCTTCTTAAATATTTTGATACCGTCGAATACGATAGTCTGTTGCAAAAGTACGACATGAAATACAGTGATGGCTATCACTTCTACAACGACATTTTACCTAGATAATAAATAGCTGCGCTTAGGCTATCTACATAAAACTAGCAATTGAATCTAAGTCTTTTTTATTCAAAGCATGTTGGGGAACAGTGGCATCTTCAGCGGGGTAACCAGCAATCAATAACATATAGGGTCGTTCGTTATCTGGACGGCCACATATTTTCGACAAAAAACTCATGGGTTTAGGAGTGTGGGTAAGGGTAACTAGGCCACTATGATGTAAAGCGTTGATAAGAAACCCAGTAGCAATGCCTACAGATTCGTGTACGTAATAATTGGTTTGTTTATTGCCATCTTCTAGTTCAGTATTCTTTTGACTAAATATAGCGATTAACCAAGGTGCGTGTTCAAGATACGGTTTATTTGCATCAGTACCTAAGGGTTTTAACGCGCCTAACCATTCATCTCCACCTCGACCTTGGTAAAAGCCTTGTTCGTGTGCTTCTGCCTGCTGGCGTACTTGGGCTTTTATTTCTTGAGAATGAATTGCCACAAAATGCCAAGGTTGGTGATTGGCGCCGTTTGGCGCAGTGCCTGCCGCTTTGATGCAGTTTTCGATTATGTGCTTATCCACCGGGCGATCGCTAAACTTGCGAATGCTATGGCGACGTTTTATCTCAGCATAAAATTGCTGCGATCTCACCAGCATTTCTGCTGGTGGATATTCTATAAAGTCAGTGAGTGGTAAAGCATCATGTTGTTGCATCAGTGTCTCTAATTGTTTTTTTACCCACTGTATTTTATTGAGTTACTTTTTTCCAGAATTTAACACTATGCCACCTGTTGAGCCGCTTCTCGGCTCGACAAGTATTCGTCGTAGGTTCCCTGAAAATTAATGACCTCGTGATCGTTAATTTCAATCACTCGTGTAGCCAATGAAGAAACAAATTCTCTATCGTGGCTCACAAAAATCAGCGTGCCATCAAACTTCTTGAGGGCGTTGTTTAGTGCTTCAATGGCTTCCATATCCATGTGGTTAGTTGGTTCGTCCATTATTAATACATTGATATCTGACATCATTAACTTGCCAAACAACAGACGGTTTTTTTCTCCACCCGAACATACCTTGGCTTTCTTATTAAAATCGTCAGCGCTAAATAATAAGCTGCCCAATAGTGCGCGAACAGCAAGGTCATCATGTTTTGGGGTGCGCCACTGAGACATCCAGTCGAACAAGGTGAGGTCAGTGTCGAAATCGGCGGTGCTATCTTGCGGACAATATCCAATACTGGCATTTTCAGACCATTTAACAACGCCGCTAGTGGCTTGCAACTCATCAATTAAGCATCGTAGAAAGGTCGTTTTACCTACACCATTTTCCCCAATAATTGCCAATTTTGCGCCAGCTTCTAAAATCAGGTTGGCGTCATTAAATAAAGGCTGTTCATCAAAACCATGACTCAAATGTTCAAGAATTAATGCTTGGCGATGTAATTTTTTGTGTTGTTTAAGCACTATTCGAGGTGTGCGACGGCTGGAGGATTTCACTTCGTCTAAGGTGATTTTTTCCATCTTTTTAGCACGGGATGACGCTTGTTTTGCTTTTGATGCGTTAGCAGAGAAACGGTTTACAAAGGCTTGCAGCTCATCAATTTCAGCACTTTTCTTGGCATTTTCTGTATGTAATTGTTCTTGAATTAACGACGACGCTGCCTGGTAAGCTTCATAGTTACCAGGATAAATACGTAATTCACCGTAATCTATATCTGCCATATGAGTACACACTGAATTTAAGAAGTGCCTATCATGGGAAATAATAATCATGGTGCATTTTCTTTCGTTTAGCACTTCACCTAGCCAATTGATGGTATAGATATCAAGGTTGTTGGTGGGCTCATCGAGTAACAAAATATCTGGATTAGAAAACAGTGCTTGTGCTAGTAACACTCGCAATTTCCAGCCTGGCGCAACTTGCGCCATTAAACCAAAATGGTAGTGCTCGGCAATACCTGCTTGTAATAGTATTTCGCCGGCTCTAGATTCTGCGGTGTAACCGTCCATTTCAGCAAATTGGGTTTCCAGCTCGGCTACGTGCATACCATCTGCTTCGCTCATTTCAGGCTTGGAGTAAATCGCATCACGCTCCTGTTTGACCTTCCACAGATTTACATCGCCCATAATAACGGTGTCGACCACTGTATGTTCTTCAAAAGCAAACTGATCTTGGCTTAGCGTGCCCACTTTTTCGCCAGGTGTAATAGAGACATTACCAGCGCTTGGCACAAGATCACCACTTAGAATTTTCATAAATGTGGATTTTCCACAGCCATTAGCACCAATTAGACCATAGCGATTGCCATGCCCAAATTTAGCAGAGATGTTTTCAAACAAAGGCTCAGCGCCAAATTGCATGGTGATATTAGCAGTAGAAATCAAAAGTAGGTCGTCCAGAAAATGAAAGTTAATCGATATGCTTATCAAGTGCGGTAACACTCGGCAAACAAAGGCCGCGCATCATACGGAAATCAACTCCCAAAGTCGAGTCTGGTTGATGTTTTTTTAATCACATTAGTATCATTGTACTTCTTATAAACTGCTTGGTAGCATTATTAGACCTGCTAATTTTTAACGGATTATTTATGCCTATTCGCTTTGACTTCAAATTACTTATTGTTGTTTTGTTGGCACTTTTTATCAGTGCATGTGCTTCTGTGCCCCCTATCAGTGAAATCGACCGTTTAACCGCCCGTGCACAACTGGTAGAAATAATTCGTGACGATTTTGGTGTGCCGCATATTTACGGTAAGTCAGATGCCGATGCCGTATTTGGTTTGTTATATGCGCAAGCAGAAGATGACTTTAAACGGGTGGAACGGAATTACATTTGGGCTATGGGCCGGCTTGCAGAAGTTGAGGGTGAAAAAGCGTTATATAGCGACTTGAGAGCTCGGTTGTTTATGACCATTAAACAAGCAAAACTAATTTACGAAGATTCTCCTGAATCACTTAAAGCTTTATGTGAAGCCTTTGCAGATGGGCTAAATTATTATTTGGCAACACATCCCGATGTGAAACCCGCGTTAATAACCAAATTTGAACCATGGATGCCGATGTTTTTTTCTGAAGGTTCCATTGGTGGTGATATTGAACAAATTTCGGTCACTGGAATAGAAGCCTTTTATGGCAGTAAGACCAATAATCCCGAAACCCAAGATTTAGTCATGGCAGAGCCCAGTGGCTCTAATGGTTTTGCTATTTCGGGCAAATTAACCCAATCGGGGAATGCCATGTTGCTCATCAACCCACATACCTCGTTTTACTTTCGCCCAGAAGTACACGTTGTTAGCGAAGAAGGCTTAAATGCCTATGGCGCTGTGACATGGGGGCAGTTTTTTGTTTATCAGGGATTTAATGAAAAAAATGGCTGGATGCACACCTCAACCTACGTAGATTTTATGGACGAATATCTTGAAACCATAGTTGAGCGTGGAAACGATTTATTTTACTTATATGATGGAGACGAGTTAGCAGTTAAAAAGTCAGTTGTTTCATTGCGGTATCGTGACGGCGACACCTTCAAATACAAAACCTTTCCTACTTTTCATACTCATCACGGACCAGTCACACATATGGAAAACGGGCAATGGGTCACAACACGAATTAATTGGGATCCTGTTAGGGCATTACAACAATCCTTTATTCGAACTAAAACCTCAAGCCATGAGGGATTTCGCAGCATGATGGATATGCGCACTAATTCTTCAAACAATACAGTGTATGCCGATGCTGACGGTAATATCGCCTACTATCACGGTAATTTTATTCCTAAGCGTGATCCAAGTTTTGATTATTCATCAGCTGTTAACGGCTCAATTAAAAACACCGATTGGAATGGCCTTCACACGGTAGATGAAACCATCAGTATTCTTAATCCTGCTAATGGTTGGATTCAAAATGCCAACTCAACGCCTTTTACTGCTGCCGCTGAATTTAGTCCCAAGGCAGAAGATTATCCAAAGTATATGGCACCAGATCCTGAAAATTTTAGAGGCATACACGCAGTTCAAGTTTTATCAGACGAGTCCGACTTTACCTTGGACAAGTTAATTGAACTAGCTTATGACCCTTATCTACCTGGATTCAAAACCCTCATAAGCGGCCTTGTTGAAGCCTACGACTCATCAAGGAATCCTCCAAGGGAGTTAGAGGAGCCGATTAATCAATTGCGCCAA
This sequence comes from Paraglaciecola arctica, assembly GCF_018861065.1. GTDB lineage: Bacteria > Pseudomonadota > Gammaproteobacteria > Enterobacterales > Alteromonadaceae > Paraglaciecola > Paraglaciecola arctica_B. Next base: position 68,899 of record NZ_JAHKQO010000051.1, on the reverse strand, counting down.
TGGGATTACCGCGTTGCATTGGACTCTGTCGCTATGTCGCTAGCACATTATTACGGCATGCAATATTTAAGGGACGGTACTCGGCCTGAAGGTAAAAGCATGATGCAAACCATCGAACATTTTGGTACCAGCTCATTACGTTCAGAAAGGTTAAGCATCTTTGAACAGGCGGTAGCAAAACTCAGCAGCGATTTTGGAAAATGGGATACCCCTTGGGGTGACATCAATCGACTGCAAAGGCTGACAGGTGATATTAACTTGCCCGTTGATGATCAAAAACCGAGTATTCCAATTGGACTAGCATCGGGGCGATGGGGCGCGTTAGCGGCTTTTGGTGCTCGCAGTGTTAATGGCAGTAAAAAACTTTATGGTTACAGAGGCAACAGTTTTGTAGCTGTTGTCGAGTTTGGAGATAAAGTCACTGCAAAATCGCTATTGGCAGGTGGGCAAAGTGGTGATCCTAAATCTCCACATTTTTATGATCAAGCTCAACGTTATGCTGACAGAGAATTCAAAGACGTGGCGTTTTATAAAGAGGATGTGCTTAAGCGCGCTGTGGAAAGATACACTCCAGGCAGTCGAAAGTAATTGGGATAATAGTCAATTGTTAAATCATTAGGCTCAGGATAGCGTATTTAACCTGAGCCCAATTGAATTGCCATTGGCTCTTTGAGGCTAGGATTAACCCTTAGCCATATCATTACCTTTTTTGTCCGCTGGACGCGCTTGTAAATACTGTTGCGTCATTTTTTCTGCAGAACGACCGGCGACATAACCACCTAAACCTATCTGTAACAAGGTCCAGGCGTCCCCAGCTAGCGGATTAGGTAACCATCCAAAACTATCAAAAACCACCAAAGCTAAAAACGTTAACATAGTGATAGGTCGCCAATTACGTTGCATCCATGACTGGCCAGTCGCTTCGGCAGTAATAATGGCCGTTTTACTCTCTAGTAGCTTACTTTCGTAATCAATGACCTTAGATAATAGCTCGTTCTCCACTGCTTTAATTTGCGCTTGGAGTTTGAGTTTTTCTTCGTCACTGGTATGTATTTCATCTATTAACTTTACGGCCGGCTCAAAGATATTGCTGATAAAAGAAAAAACGTTCATATTCCCTCCTAGGAATGGTTTTGTTCTGAGTTAGGCATCATCTTTTTAAATGCCATATAGTGCTTGTGTATTTTGTCACCATAGAGTTTTTTTTGACCGCTACCGTTATACATGCCAGCAAAATCTTCAAAGGCTAAATCTTTTAGGTATTGCAGCATTCTTGGTGAGAAAAAATCGAATAGTCCATTAACTTGGCCTTGAATACTGCCAGCAAAAGCTGCAAACATTTCAACCACAGATTGATAGCCGATACGTTCGTAATGAAAGCCCATAATTTGTGGTGCCCCCATGCTAATTGACAATATGGCGGCGTTTTCATCTAATTGTCTAGCAAATTCAAATACCTGCCATTCATTGACTTGTAAGCCGTGGAAAGTAAGCCATTCGCCGCTGGGTTCTCGGCGCCATTCGTGACCTCGCCAGACCTTGTCTGTACTGTATCTGAAATGTTGTCGATACTGTTGCGGATTATGTTTGCCCCAAAACTTCCAAAACTTATGATTTTCGAAACGGATGATCATGCGGTCACTGTTGTTTTGTTCGAACCCTTTGCCTGAGCTCTCAACACAAAGCACAGCTAAAGCACAGGCCACATCAATTTGTTTTTTATTGCTCAAGTCAGTTAATAACGCACCCCATCGGTTCCATGTTGCGGCGGCATTACGTTGTTCATTGGAGCCGGTGACTGTCAGAATAGTGTTTGGAGTGAGGCGAGATAGTTCTTGACCTAATTCTGCAATTGGGATGGCGGTGTCGTTTTCATGTTCAGCTAACGCGATAGGGTCCAGTTGTTGATTGTTGCTATTGTCAGCTTGTAACGCTGTGAGATATCGGGTCGCCACGTAACCGCGGTTGCCATTAAAGCGGATCTGACTCCAGCTCAGTTGTTGCCCTTCTACCCAAATTTGTGCGCCAAAATTAAGCTGACCAAATAAGCTAGAACTAGAGTAAGGGGCACTGCGGACATTGAGAATATCAGCACTGACTTTGGCGTAATATCCTTTGGATACATAAACCAAATCCACATATTTGGCTGCAACGTAGGCGATTTCACCATTAAATTCAATTTCTAACCAATCGTCTAGAAAAGCTAACGTTTTTATTGAAGCGCCGCGGTTTATTGTGGCTAAGTGTTGCGCGCTAGAAGAGGGGGCTTGACGTACGTTTAATCTGTTAGTGTTAACTGTACCTGTGAGTCTAGCCAAGTCGTTAACTGGTTTGAGGTAGTGGGCGGATACAAAACCAAAAGTATCCTTGTAATTAAGTTGCAGCCAATTATCAAAAGGTCCTTCACCTTTGATCACCATGCCTTCAGTAAGCTGCCCTAAAATAGCACTACTAGGAGTGGGCATACTGCGTACGTTGAGTAATGAAGTGGAAACAGCGCCTAACATTGGCCTATTCCTATACGCCTTATTAGTGAAGTAGCAAAAAAATTCCTTGGCTGGCTTACTTTGTACAAAGTCATGTCATGTTTCCCTTGACTGATTATTGTTCAATTAATGCTTCTAAGAATTAGCAGATAATCGTAAAAATGCCATAAATATTAGGTAGAATTAACTTAGTTTTTCTAAAAGAGGTAATGAACTCGAACACGTTTTGAAACGTACTGATATTCAGTCAATTTTCAATTTTAAACATTGCCAGTTTCCACGTTTTTAAAGGAGCATCTATGCAAAAACAACCAAGCCTCATCCAGAAATTCTTTCAGCACGAAGCTGCGAGCGGATTTATTTTAGTTTTCGCTGCTGTAATAGCCATGATTATGGCAAACAGCCCCTTACACAGTTTTTACAATGGTTTATTGGAAGTGCCCGTTAGCATACGTTTTGGAGCATTTGAAATCGCCAAGCCACTTATTTTGTGGGTCAACGACGGCTTAATGGCAGTTTTCTTTTTTTTGGTGGGTCTTGAGATTAAACGTGAAATTTTGGTGGGGAACTTATCTTCACCTTCTCAAATTACCTTGCCAGCGGTAGCAGCCATAGCAGGGATCGTTTTTCCTGCACTAATCTATGTTTGGTTCAATGCTAATGACCCGGTAGCAATTCGTGGTTGGGCAATTCCCTCAGCAACCGATATCGCATTTGCCGTTGGTGTGTTCACAATATTTGGTAAATATTTGCCATTAAGTTTGAAACTATTCTTACTTAGCGTAGCTATATTCGACGATATCGGAGCGATTGTTATTATTGCCTTATTCTACTCACAAGACTTGTCGGCCACTTCTTTGGTAGTAGCCATTTCGGGTTTAGTGGTGTTGTTTGCTTTAAATCGTTTTAAGGTACGTACTCAAGCGGCGTACGTGTTAGTGGGCGTGGTGGTTTGGGCGGCTGTGCTTAAATCGGGCGTGCACGCTACTTTAGCTGGATTTGCCTTAGCCTGGTTTATTCCAATGACGGTGAAAAATGAAGATGGTCACCCTATGCTCGAACACATGGAGCATAAACTGCATCATTGGGTTGGCTTTTTCGTGTTACCAATTTTTGCCTTTGCTAATGCCGGAGTATCATTTTTTGGGGCCAGTTTAGAACATATTTTTAATCCCATTACTTTGGGCATAGCGGCGGGATTATTTATTGGTAAACAAGTCGGTATTTTTGGCATTTGTTGGTTAACGGTAAAATCCGGATTGGCGAAATTACCTGAACATGCCACTTGGGCACAGCTATATGGGGTGACTTTGCTGTGTGGTATTGGTTTTACTATGAGTTTATTTATTGGCTCGTTAGCGTTTGAAGACCAACCACTTGCATACCAAGTGAGCGTAAAAGTGGGTGTGTTGTTAGGCTCGCTATTATCAGCCTTTATCGGCGCTTTTATACTGGCAAAAGTGGGTAATCAAAAACCTGAATAAGTTGTGCCACGTGCAGAAACAACGAGTGCCTCGTGTTCTAGACACTTTCTAAGTTGGCCGACATTGTTGTTGGCTAACTTTTTTATGACCTAAATTTACAGTTCACTATTTCATAGGCTAGTCGTGCCGCTACCTTAGCCGTAGCGTTATCTACATCGTAAATAGGATTCATCTCAGCAATATCGGCTAATCGCCATTTGAAGTTGAATGTAGTTTCACAGTGGGCTATCCAATGAAGCATGTTAACCACAAATTCTAATGAAATACCCAAAGCACTAGGGGCACTGACTCCCGGTGCCACACTTGCTGGAAATGCGTCTAAACACAGGGTGACATATAACTCATCTACCTCTAATAACATAGGTTCAAGTAACTGTTTAGCTGCCTCTATGTTGCAATGGCGATCCAGCAAATATCGGGTATGAGTTTGTTCGGCATAGTTAAATAATGCGGAAGTATTTGCAGGTTCGGCAATACCTAAGCAAGCATAATGAAACGGCTGGTTTTGAGTTTGGCAATATTCTGCAATTTGTCTAAAGGGAGTGCCTGAACTAGTCACTTGGGCGGGATTACGCAAATCAAAATGTGCATCAAAATTCACGATACCAATTTTTTTATTGGTATCACGTCCGAGATGCTCTACTAAACCTTGGTAACTCCCCCAAGCAATTTCGTGCCCACCTCCCAAACCAATAACCATAGAATGTTTATTGAGGTTTTGAGCGATGCATTGGGCATAGTGATGTTGGGATTCTTTTAAAGCTGTTGTGGCCGCTATATTGCCTAAATCAAACAGGTCACATTTTGCATGCCAGGCTAAATTTGCTAATGCTTTGCGGATAACATCTGGGCCTTGTGCTGCCCCAATCCTGCCCTTATTTGCCGCGACCCCCAAATCACATTCAAAGCCCAACAAAGCAGAGCTGATATTGCGTTTTTTGTGGTCCATTACTTGATGCCAACGCAACCCGTTTTGTTGCTCTTCGCTATCGATACGGCCTTGCCAGAAATAAGTTTTAGCTAAAGTCATATGGGTTAACAAGCCTTACCAGCAAACCATTTGGTATCTGGCCTATGTTGATTGATTCCATATACTAATTCGGTAGGGTGTTCGATATCCCATAAGCATAAGTCAGCATCTAATCCTGTTTTTATTTGCCCTTTGTTAGCAAGGCCCAGAGCTTTGGCAGCATGAATGGTTACCCCATAAAGCACTTCTTCTGGGGTTAAGCCAAATAATACACTGGCCATATTCATTACCGTTAGTAGGGAAGCAACGGGTGAACTGCCGGGGTTTAAATCTGTGGCAATGGCCATAGGCACCGCATTGGCTCGCAATTCTGCTATAGGTGGTTTTTGGGTTTCGTTGAGGTAATAAAATGCGCCTGGTAATAATACCGCTACAGTGCCTGCCTGTTTAATGGCCGGAATATCCAGTGGATCTAAATATTCAATGTGGTCAACCGACAACGCTTGGAATTGAGCTGCTAACTTAGCTCCTTTTAAATCTGAGAGCTGTTCAACATGAGCCTTAATACGCAATTGATGATTTTTAGCGGTGCTAAATATTGTGCGGCACTGTTCGTATGAGAAGCCAATACTTTCGCAGAAAACATCTACACACTCTGCTAGTTTTTGCTGCGCAACAACAGGAATTACTTGCTCACACACAAATTGCACATAATCATCTGGGTTACTGCGAAATTCCTCAGGAACAGCGTGTGCGCCTAGATAAGTGGTTTCTATTGTCACGGGTAAATGCTCTGCGATTTGTTTCGCCACTTTGAGCATTTTTATTTCGGTATCCATGTCTAAGCCGTAGCCAGACTTCACTTCTATACAAGTTACGCCTTCTTCAAGCAATCTAGCCGCACGTTTAATCGCGCTAGCTAGCAAGTTTTGCTCAGAGGCTTGTCGAGTGGCAAGCACTGTTCCGAGAATTCCGCCACCTTGTTGGGCAATTTCAGCGTAGCTTTTGCCTTGCAAGCGTAGCTCAAACTCATTGGCCCTATTGCCTCCGTAAACAAGGTGGGTATGACAATCAATAAAGCCGGGTAACAGCCATTTATTTCCACCATCAACTTTGTGGGGGCTGTGATAGTTTTCTTGTGACGGGTCGAAAATAGCCAGCACTTTAGCGTCTTTTATGGCAATACTGGTTTGTGATAGCAGGCCGTAAGCTTCTCCATTGTTTTGCATGGAAGCAATACGCACGTTGTTTATTATCAAGTCACACTGAATTGTCATGTCTGGGCTTCTCCCCATATTTGGATACAAAATAGTTTACTTGTACATACTTGTATATACAAGTATGTTGCTATAGATTAAGCATCAATTTAGTGGAGTGTTTGCTCATGAACAAAAAAACTTCAGCACAACCCAGATTTGTGCAAATTAAGTCTGCCTTACTTGAAAAAATAGAGCATGGCGAGATGCGCTCTGGCGACAAAGTTCAATCTGAAAACCAATTGGCAGAGCTCTTTGGTGTGAGCCGCATGACGGCGCGTCGCGCCTTAACCGAACTAGTGACTGAAGGAATTTTGGCGCGCTCTCAAGGTTTGGGTACTTTTGTCTCTGACAGCAGACCTATGAGCTCAATATTAGAAATACGTAGTATCGACGACGAGATCATCCAGCGTGGACATCGTTATTCAAATAAAGTCTTGGGTGTGGATACTGTCGCCGCAACTGAGCAACATAGTGTTTGGTTGGGTGTGACGATTGCTAGCGCGGTGTTTCACACTAAAATTGTTCATCTGGAAAATGGCCTGCCGATTCAATTGGAAGACCGCATCGTTAACCCCGAGTTAGCGCCACAATATATCCAACAAAACTTCACACAAACTACAGCTAATCGTTACTTGAGTAAGATTGCTCCACTCACCGAGGCCGACCATTCAGTTGAAGCCGTATTGCCAGACAATGAACTGGCAAAGATATTGGAAATTGCTACCGCGCAACCCTGTTTGAAAATAAGCCGCCGCACTTATTCAAGCAAAGGTGTGGTCAGTTATGCCTGTTTATATCATCCGGGTAATCGTTATCGAATAGGCGGCCATCTTGATTTTAATCCAAGCCATTAGGAAATTATTATGAATCGTTATGATACCAGTCGTGTTATCCGCGCACCAAGAGGCACACAACTTAACGCCAAAAGCTGGCAGACTGAAGCGCCTTTGCGGATGCTAATGAATAACCTTGATGTGGAGGTGGCCGAACATCCCCATAGTTTAGTGGTGTACGGAGGGATTGGGCGCGCTGCCAGAGATTGGCAAAGTTACGACAAAATTGTAGAAGTGCTTAAACGCCTCGGTAACGATGAGACCTTATTGATTCAAAGCGGTAAACCTGTGGGAGTGTTTCCAACTCACCCAAATGCACCTAGGGTGATAATTGCGAATTCTAACCTTGTTCCACATTGGGCCAATTGGGAGCACTTTAACGAGTTAGATAAACAAGGCCTGATGATGTACGGGCAAATGACAGCTGGCTCATGGATATACATAGGTTCACAGGGGATAGTGCAGGGTACTTACGAAACTTTTGTCAGTGTGGCAAAACAACATTTTGATGGTATAGCTAAAGGCCGCTGGATATTAACTGGCGGTTTGGGCGGTATGGGAGGTGCGCAGCCTTTGGCAGCTACAATGGCTGGTTTTTCAATGTTGGCAGTGGAGGTTGACGAAAGTCGCATCGACTTTCGGATAAAAACTGGTTACTTGGATAAAAAAGCTCAAAATCTTGATCATGCCATTGAGTTATTAAATCAAGCAAAATCCTCAGGGCAGCCTGTATCTGTCGGTCTTTTGGCCAATGCTGCAGAAGTGTTCCCTGAACTAGCAACACGCAATATTATTCCAGATGTAGTCACCGATCAAACTAGCGCCCATGATCCTCTAAACGGATACTTACCCAAAGGTTGGAGCTTAGAGCAGGCCGCCAGCAAACGTTTAACTGACGAGTCTGTAGTAGTCAAAGCGGCCAAACATTCAATGGCGCTGCAAGTACAAGCTATGTTAGCGCTGCAAACCCAAGGCGCGGTGACTCTAGATTACGGTAACAACATCAGGCAAATGGCGTTAGAAGAAGGGGTAGCCAATGCCTTTGATTTCCCAGGATTTGTACCCGCATACATTAGGCCTTTGTTCTGTCGAGGCATAGGTCCATTTCGGTGGGTCGCCTTATCTGGGGATCCTCAGGATATCTATAAAACTGACAAAAAAGTGAAGGAATTAATCCCCGATAATCCTCACTTACACCAATGGTTAGACATGGCTAAAGAGCGAATTCAATTTCAAGGTTTGCCGGCACGTATTTGTTGGGTGGGTTTAGGGGAAAGACAAAAGCTCGGTTTAGCCTTTAACGAAATGGTCAGAACGGGTGAATTGTCTGCGCCAATCGTCATTGGTCGCGACCACTTAGACTCAGGCTCAGTGGCTTCACCTAACCGTGAAACCGAAGCCATGTTAGATGGTTCAGACGCGGTATCCGATTGGCCATTACTGAATGCACTGCTTAACACTGCTGGTGGCGCAACTTGGGTTAGTCTGCATCACGGTGGTGGTGTAGGTATGGGCTTTAGTCAGCATTCTGGCGTGGTGATTTTGTGTGACGGCACCGAAGAGGCCGATAAACGAATCGCGAGAGTGTTACACAACGACCCTGCCACTGGGGTTATGCGTCACGCTGACGCCGGTTATGACATCGCCAAAGAATGTGCCAGAAACAATAATTTAGACTTGCCTATGCTTGATGTAGACGCAAGCGTAGAAGGAAACCAGTAATGGAACGTATCGTCATTCAGCCAGGCCAACTCACACTGTCGCAATTAAGGGATGTGCAACGTAAACATATCCCTATTTCTTTAGCAGAAGATGCCCATATTGCCATCCAAAAAGCTGAACAAGTGGTGTTGAATGTGATTGCCGAAAACCGCACTGTGTATGGGATCAATACCGGTTTTGGTTTGTTGGCCAATACCAAAATAGCTGAGTCAGAGTTAGAGCTTTTACAACGTAGCATAGTGTTATCCCACGCCGCTGGCATTGGTGATTTTATGTCTGAAGACGTAGTACGTTTGTTGTTGTTACTTAAAATAAACTCCTTGTCGCGGGGGTATTCGGGTATTCGTTTGCAAGTTATCGAAGCTCTTATCACTTTGTATAACAAAGAAATATACCCAGCCATACCAGAAAAAGGCTCAGTAGGCGCGTCGGGTGATTTAGCGCCTCTTGCACACATGAGCGTGGTGTTATTGGGGGAAGGTGAAGTGATTTATCAAGGCTCTAAAATTTCAGCCGAACATGCACTAAAAATTGCAGGGCTAGAAAAAATTGCCTTAGCGCCTAAAGAAGGCTTGGCATTACTTAATGGCACCCAAGCCTCAACAGCGTTTGCGCTAAAAGGATTATTTTGTGCCGAAAATGCTTTAAACAGCAGCATTGCTATAGGTGCACTCAGTGTAGAAGCCGCACTTGGTTCGCGGGTGCCTTTTGACAAACGTATTCATGAAGCCCGTGGTCATCAGGCGCAAACTGATGTTGCCGCCGCCTATAGAGCATTGTTAAAAGAATCGTCTATTGGGCATTCACACGATCACTGCGAAAAAGTGCAAGATCCTTATTCCCTGCGCTGCCAACCACAAGTGATGGGCGCCTGTTTACAGCAAATGCGTTATGCCGCAGAAACACTAGTGGTAGAAGCCAATGGTGTATCAGACAATCCGTTGGTATTCGCCGACAGCGGTGACATTCTATCTGGTGGTAATTTTCATGCTGAAATAGTGGCCATGACGGCAGACATGTTAGCCATTGCGTTATCCGAAATTGGTGCGTTATCTGAACGGCGTATGGCGTTATTGATTGATTCACACTTAAGTGGTTTGCCCCCTTTTTTAGTCGATAACGGCGGCGTTAATTCAGGCTTTATGATTGCACAAGTTACCAGTGCGGCGCTTGCCAGCGAAAATAAAACCCTAGCTCATCCCGCTTCGATAGACTCATTACCTACTTCAGCAAACCAAGAAGACCACGTCTCTATGGCTACTTTTGCTGGTCGACGGTTATGGGATATTTTTGAAAACGTCGCTGGAATACTCGCCATTGAATGGCTAGCTGCAAGCCAAGGGTTAGACTTTAGGGCGCCACTAGAAACCAGCGATAGATTAAAATCGGTGAAGGCCTTATTACGTTCTAAAGTACCGTTTTACGACAAAGACAGATATTTCTCACCAGACATCGAAAACGCCAAAAAACTGATTGTGAATCGCAGTTTGTTAGACAATGTTGCGATAGACTTACTTTAATACCAGCTGATTGGCGCAGTTAATAGAACTGCGCGCCGATAACAACGTCTGCCTACACCAGCTGAAACTGACTATCCATGCCTTTGTTTCTTAGGGGAATAATGGCTTGATATGCCTCACTGGTGTACCAACTCTTAGCACTTTGTTTATCGGGAAATTCAATCACGGCTTTCATGGTGTAAGGGCTTTCACCATGTAAGCTTTCGACCGGCCCTTTTGCTATAAATTGACCTCCATAGCCTTCCAATGTTTTTGCCGCTAACTGGCTGTACTCTGCCATTGTGGTTTTATCTATTGGGTTTAAATCAACGGTAACTAATGTTTTCATCTTGTGTTGTCCTTTTTTGTCCTCGGATATTGAGTTGACACACTTTAAATACTTGGATAAAAGTAAACAATAGCCACTAAATTAACTGTTTGTTTAAATATATGGACAATATAAAGCTTGCACCTTTAATCTTAATCTTTGTGGAAGTCGCCAAAAGAGAGTCGTTTACCGCTGCCGCAAAAAAGCTGGGGTTAAGTAAATCTGCCATTAGTCAGCAAATAAAACGCTTGGAAGAAGCAACAGGTCAACAGTTGTTAATACGTAACACTAGGGGGCTAGTACTCACTGCTGTAGGAAGGTCATTGCTGGCGAGAAGTGAATTGCTAAGTCAACAACTTAGTTTAACCCTAACAGAGTTGAGCAGTGCTAAGGCACAACCCTCGGGTCACTTCAAAGTCTGTATCCCGCCATTTTTTGAGAAAGGTGTGGTAGCGCCAGCATTAAGGCAGTTGTGTTTGGAATTTCCTCAGTTAACACCTGAAGTTGTGGTCTCTGGGAATTGGTTGGATTTAATCGAGCATAACTTAGACGCCGCTATTTTTGGTGGGCACATAAAAGACTCAAATTATAGGGCCTTGTCTATCGGAAAGGTGTCCGAAATATTCTGTGCTTCTCGCCGTTATATTAAAGAGCAGGGCACATTAAGCTCGATTGAAAGTTTGCCTGAGCATAAGTTTATCGCGACTGCTTGGCAGCATGATGAGTTGCAATTGTTTGATAACAACTTAACCTATAAACATTTAGTGCAGGTTAACCACAGCGCCAAAGTGAATACATTAGTGGCAGCCTTAGAATTGGTTTTGAATGATATGGGAGTCGCTTTATTGCCAGAGTTTTTAGTTCAGTCCCATTTAGTTGATGGCTCCATTGCGCGAGTGTTGCCAGAAACAAGAGGCAGAGCGTGGCATTTTTACTTTCTACATAAGTACCAAGGCGAAAAGCCCATACATATCACTCGATTTTATGAACTTTTTCGTTATTTTTTTGCGAAAGCAAATGCGTAAATACAGGCTCAACAATTAAGGCCTGATCTTAAGTTCGATGGATCAAACTGAATTCGAGTTGTAACTAAGTGGTATGCGTAATTGATAGTTCACACATTATGAAGAAGTTTAATATGAAAAATGACGTAGTAATCAGGCCAGCAAATGAAGATGACAAAGCCTTTATTTTTGCCCTTTCACCTTATTTAGCCGAGGTAGCAAAGTTAGATTGGCATACCGCCGAAGATATTCAAAAAATGCAAGATAACTACATATCAGAGATGCTCGCAAAAACCTCTGTACCAAATGCTACCTTGATTGCTGAGGTTAAAGATACGCCATTAGGTTTTGTTCATGTTCGCACGCACAAAGACGGAATTAGCGGTGAAACCTGTGGCACTGTGCCTCTATTGGCTGTATCACCAAAATCACAAGGTTTAGGCCTAGGTAAAATATTGATGGCGTCTGCAGAAAAGTGGACTAAAAATCAGGGATGCCGACTGTTGCACCTTGAGGTCTTTGCAAATAACGCCAAGGCCAATGGATTTTACGAAGGTATCGGTTTTAAGCCTGAAATGTTACATTTGGTTAAAAGCATTTAGTCTAATTGTGGCCGCAATCACTGTTAGCTGTGCACAAAGACGTAGCTAGTAGTTCTAGGTAACAAAAACACTAGGTAATTCATCTCGAAGAAAATTAGCAAAAGCCGAAACTGCAGGTGGAATACCTTGGCGAGTAGGCATCAGCAAACTGATTTCCGCAATTCCTGCCGTCCAATCAGGTAAAACTCGAACGAGTCGTTTAACCCTAAGATCGTCTCGGCAGGTGTAAAGCGGCAAGCCTACAATGCCTAACCCTGCTGAAGCGGCTTGTTTTAGGGTCACCATGTCTTCACTGCATAAACGTGGCTGGTAGGTTTTCGAAAAAGTTGAGCCATCGTCAGCTTGTAAAATCCAATGTCCGTTTTCCTGCTGCCAGCCGAGTTTTAGACCTGAGTGCCCTTCGAGATCTTCAGGGGAGAGCAAAGTACCTGCGCTCTCTAGATAGGTTGGTGAAGCAAGCAATCCCCATGTAATAGTTGCTAAACGCCTTTGAATTAAGGTTGAGTCAGGTAGCGGCTGGCTGTGGCCACGAATAGCCATATCCAATCCACTTTCAATCAGATCAACCGCTTGGTTGGTGACTTGCTGAATGATTTCTACTTCGGGGTTGTCTTTGAGAAAACGTACAACCAATTGAGACAGCGCAAACTGTGCCATGCCTACCGAACAAGATACTCGAACTTTTCCTGTCAATGTAGCGGATTGTCTCGCAATTAGTGCTTTAGCTGCTTCGATTTCATCTAGCGCGTTACGGGCATGATGATAAAAAGCTTCACCTAGATCAGTCACTTTAAAGTTGCGTGAAGTGCGTTGAATTAGTCGTACCCCTAACCGATCTTCAAGCTGGCTTATATGCCGGCTTAGGCGGGATTTAGGAATATTCAAGGCTCTTCCTGCTGAGGTAAAGCCTTTTTTTTCTACCACATGAACGAAAAAGAAATAACCATTCATATCCATCAGTCACCTCAACAGTGTTACCTTTATCGTTTCAATTATAGAACGATTGGTTCATTTTTTGCTACTTCTCAAAGTCATCGTTCTAAACAATACTAATCATCAATGACATTGCAGACAACTTGGAGATAAGTATGAACCTACATAAACAACAATCTACGCAGCGTGGTGAATTTCAAATTAGCCAGCAAGTAACGGGTAAGCCTCTTATTCTTGGTAGTGGATTTGATGCGCTGAGCTTTAAACATGACCAATTCCAAGGCTTAATGGATCCTTTAGTTATGATGGACCATTATACAATGAGCAGCCCGACCTTTGGTGCACACCCCCATGCCGGCATTTCGGCTTTGTCGATTTTATTTGAGGACAGCGAGGGGGTATTTAACAACCGTGATTCGCTCGGCAATAATATTGATCTACTCCCTGGTGATTGCTACTGGCTTAAAGCGGGTAGTGGAGCGGTTCATGATGAAAAGCCCACTCTAGGGTCAAAAACCCATGGTCTGCAAATTTTTGTTAATTTACCTAAGCAACATAAACACGATGCCCCCGCCGCATTGCACGTGCCTTCACACACTATTCCCGTAGTAAGCGGGGAAGGTTACCGAATCCGAGTGGTGTTGGGAGAAAGCAATGGCGCACAAGGGGCGACGTCCCCGGCGCTACCTTTTACAGTCTTGGATGGATTTTTGGAATACCAAGCTGAATACTCTCATCAAGTTGCTGGCAATCAGTCCTTAGTGGTCTACGCCGTAAGTGGCGATATTGATATCAAGCTAGGAGATCTGGCGCTTCACTTACCACAACGACGAGCCATTGCCATACAAGTGAAGGAGGTTGCCCAGCTTCTAAATTTCGTTAGCACTCAAGGCGCACACTTTGTGATATTACAAGGCGCACCCATCAATGAGCAGTTTATTCAAAAAGGACCGTTTGTAATGAGCAATATCAATGAACTTGAGCAGGTTACCGCCGCATACGAGGCCGGATTGTTGGGAAGTATTTCCGAGTAAGTCGTGAAACATGAGAGGTGTTTCCAATGCATGAATTAGATCATCGCAAGCATCTTTTATTTTGGTCGGCTGAGATTCTGACAGAGCGGGTTCATTAAAGCCAAACAACGCAGTTAGTCAGTTGCTTTCAACGATATTTCTTGAAAGATTATTGGCTATTTTTATATTGCATTACCAAACAAGTATTTAGGTCTATTTCTACGTTTATGGGGGAGTTATTATGATAAGCAGAAAGTACTCGCACTATGTGTTTGTCGCTACTATGGCGATGGGCATGACTTTAGTTTTATCCTTTGTGGCCACAGCCAATAATCAAGGTTTCTCAAGTCAGTTCGTAGCTGTCTGGTTACAATCTGTCGGTTGGAGCTTTTGTATTGCATTTCCCACCGCACTATTTATGCAATCTTTTGCTAAATGGGTCACCGAAATGTTGGTTATCTAGTTTTCTAATCTATTTAAAAAAGGGTTGTAATATCAACGCCATAAATATTTGTGTCAGTATTACTTTGGTTCTTGTGTGGAAGACTGTACTAACATTAGTTGCGATGAAATGTTGCGAGCAAAGCGCTCATTGGCGAGTTCTGTAAGATGAAACTCCTCTTCTTCAGTAGCGGTAAAAGACACTCTGCAGTATATCTTGCTACAGTCAAGCTCGATAAATATTGAAGCAAACCTAGCACTTTTCATGATGTCTTCAACTTGGTTAGCAACTATGGATAAGGTGATGTTATCGTCGATTACAACACTTGAGCCGAACCCAAGAGGCACTTCGTAGCTAATTAACGTATTCGTTGTTTTAGGAATTTTGTAAGAGTTATCTGTTAAATTATTTTGTTTATGAAACCCATTATTTTTTTTGAGTAGCCTGTAGTCTGTCAAAAACATGCTCAAAAAAATGAGCGCTAAAGCCGCTACATAAAATCCGCTGGTGCCAATAATTAAGTCTTTTTTGTCAAATCCATCAAAAAAGCGCATACATAATCCCCATATTATTGTTTTAATTTGCTCTGGACATGTTGGAGTATTTTATTGGAAACGGATACTAGCACAAAAAATCTACAAGATTGAAATTTAACCAATTAACGCTTTCCGACATGGGGTGAAACTTCACTCGGATACTCGCGAGTAAAACTAAACCACTACCATAATCAAACAATATCTAAGGAGTAACCCAAGTGAGCAATGAATGGGATGAATACGCACCAAGCTGGGACCAAGACGCCTCAGTTCAGGAATACGCTAATAAGGCGTTCGCGGAATTAACCAAGGTGATCACTCTAGATGATCTATCGGTATTAGATTTTGGCTGTGGCACTGGCAATCTTGCTCTGCTTTTAAGTCCAAAAGTTAAAAACATCCTTGCCCTAGATGCTTCACCAGAAATGATAAAACGTGTAGCTAACAAAAACTTAGATAACGTGTCGAGTGTCGCAGGGTTTTTGACTCAAGAACTGATTAACCGCCATCCGCAGTTTCCCAATAAGTTTGACCTAATTGTTGCTTCATCTGTGTGTGGATTTTTACCTGACTATGAAAGCACGCTTGGATTATTAAAGACTGTTTTAAAAAGAGGTGGTGTGTTTGTACAGTGGGATTGGCTTGCAAAGGACGACTCTTCAGAGACGGGTTTGTCAGAAAATAGGGTGACCGAAGCGCTTAAGAGCAATGGCTTTATTGACATAGAGCTTGAAAAGCCATTTGCAATGACTAGTTCAAAAGGCACCATGACAGTATTGATGGCCGTGGCAAAAAAACCTTAACTAACGCGTACGCAGCAATCGCCAATGGTTATTCAAATGTAATACTCACAATGGGGCAGTGGATATTTGAGTAACTACTCCAAAATGCGAGTCGTGAACCCAGAACCTTGTAAGTCAATTCCGGGTGTTCACAACTTCAAGTACTTACGTGGATTAAGCTTTTTTAGACCAAGCAAACTGTTCAAAAGGTTTATCTACAGGGGTATTTCCGATGTGATTGGTGTAGTTACTGATTACTTTTTGAGAAAGCCCTAATATGATTTCCAGAACTTGTTGCTCACCATAACCGGCCGCATAAAAACTGTCTAATTCTTGTTGAGAAACATTGCCGCGATTGCGCACTATGCTCAACGTCATATCAAACAATGCTTGTAACTTAGGGGTTGGCATAGGTTCTTGATTACGCAATGCCTCGATTAATGCTGAATCAACCTTCATAGAATGCGCAATGCCTGTATGTGCTGGTACACAATAGTGACATTCGTGCTCTACATTGATGCCTTGCCATACTACAGTTAACTCTTCTGCATCAAATGAAGTATCCATGAACAATTGATGTAACTTTTGATAGGCGTCTAGGGTTTGTGGAGAACTCGCTAACACCCCATGTAAATTGGGAACCATACCAAATGCTTTTAGTGAGCCTTCTAAAAGTGGCTTACTTGCTTCAGGTGCTGATTCGATAGACTGAATAGTTAATGTTGTCATCTTTACTTCCTCAATTTTAAGTTGTTTTTTAGTGCGGCTTAACGTTTCTGACTACTAACCTCTGTTGCTTATAAGAAGTCACAATCTTTGAAATTTCCAACCGTACCAATCGGTATCAAATGAATAAATTGCATTGTACCGATTGGTACGATAAAGTCAACGCTAGGTCGAGAATAATCCAATTGGTGCGTCTAGCTAAACTAAATTAGTTCGACTAACTCTATGTATTAATTAATAAAAGTAGAACGATTGAAATGAAAATAAATATTGCATTTGATGTTTACGGCACCCTAATTGACACTCAAGGGGTGGTAAATCTGTTATTAAACTTGGTCGAAGAAAAAGCACAGTTGTTTTCTGAAACATGGCGAGCAAAACAGCTGGAGTATTCGTTTCGAAGGGGCTTGATGAAGCAATATGTGAAATTTTCGGTTTGCACTAAAGACGCATTGAATTACACCTGTGCCGCATTGAAAGTTGCGCTAAGCGATTCCCAAAAACAACAATTATTAGACAGTTATCTGTGTTTGCCAGCTTTCGACGATATTCAAACTGCTTTGCCGCAATTGGCAGAAAAGTACCGTTTAGTGGCGTTTTCAAACGGCGAGGCGCAATCGGTTAATACCCTGTTGAAAAATGCCGGTGTTTTGGAGTATTTCAGTGATGTGATAAGCGCTGATGAAATTAGTACGTTTAAACCTAACCCAGAGATTTACCAACACTTGTTAAATAGAGTTAATTCAAGCGCTGAACAGTCTTGGTTAGTATCGAGCAACGCATTTGATGTGATAGGTGCCAAATCCTTTGGAATGAAAGCCGCTTGGGTAAAACGCAGTGAGGGCACAGTATTTGACCCCTGGGGAATCGAGCCAAATGTTGTAATAAATCGCCTTGATAGTTTAATACAACATTTAGATAAGAAAAATTAATGTAAACCTATGCCTGTAAGAATGTTATCTATCGATTGACCAAGCTCTAATGGGTTTACACCAGACCGTGCCATAGTAGCGGTGCCTTTGAGCATAGTGTACAAACTCAAGCTGTTGATATGTGCATTTTTATCTAAGCCTAACTCAATCGCTTCGGGATCTTCAGTGAATAAGTCTGTATACAACTTCATGGGTAAATTTTCGGCTTCAACTAAGATCTGCTCAGCCTCTTGAGGAATCACCCCGCTGACTAATTCGGATTGACATAACACCAAGTAACAACCTTTAGCCTGCTCAGAACCACACTGCATCTCGACTATCGACATCATATGATTTTTTAAGCGTTGTTTTAATGAAAAACCTTCTTCAAATAACAGATCCATATGGGACTTCATTTTTGTCTCAAGATAGCGCTGAGTGGTTTTCACAAACAAGGATTCTTTATTGCCAAAAGCGCGGTACATACTCGGTTTACTGATATCCATGCTTTGAGTCAAATCCATCAGCGATGCACCTATGTATCCTTTCTGCCAAAAAACATGCATGGCAGCATCCAAGGCTACTTCAGAATCAAACTCTCGTTTACGACCACTTGCCATATTTTTCACCATTCAAGTACAGAGATGTAAATTATACCATTCGGTATACAAAAATAAAGTCATCGATTATGACTTTACTGAATATCCAAGATTGCGGCGCCAATTTGATTGTGTGGCAAGGAGTAAGTTAAGTTTTAGATAAGTGTCAAATCTCGCTATTTTTGTCTTATTTACTCAATAATCTCGAACAGAAAATGCGTGAAGTTTGATGTGACAACCACTAAGCACATAAAATACAAACCGCTAAATACGTAGGCAATATTGTTTGCTGTTGTTGGTGTGTGCTCAGCTTTATACAACTGAGCACTTTGGTTATTGGTGCCTGATATATTCGATATAAACTCCCTAAGTTCATTAGACATATTGTTAAATATCTCTGCAGGTATCTGGGTTTGTTGATGTCCGAGCTGTTGAGAAATTCCTTTTGAGGCGTGAGTCCTTATGACACTTTGTAAGTCGCTAATTAATAGTCGTCTGATTTTAGCTGGCCAAAACACACAGCTAATTTGTAGGAGTTTTACCTTGAGGTTTTCAAACTGCTTGGCTTTCGCATACTCATAACCTAACAATAGTTGCGCGTCGTCATTTTTTAGAGAGCGGGTTATGGCCGAAGATAACAATAATTTGGGTACTAACAACCCAACATTGATCAAGGTTGGTTGAGGGATTTCAACAATGGTAGCCTGGGCCCAATATGGGTTATCGGAGTCTTGATTGGGTGAAAGCCGAAGTAAACTATCGATGCGCTCTTGTAATCTTTTTTGATGAATTTTTATTAAAATAGTACATATCCCAACAAATCCGATCACGAAAAAAGCAAAGAGTAAATTAAGCAAAGCTGGATCGATAACAGCGGGAATATGCGCGGCACAATTGCTGCTATGACAGTGCTCAAATACAAAAGGCAGACTCGGCGAGTGGGGCAACGACAACCAAACACTCACAACTAGCGTAGTCAATACGGCACAAAAACCATGGAAAAATAGGTAACCACTTCCCAAGTGAGAGCGAGATGGATTGATATACTGACGATGCGCTAAAAATATGCCAGACGTGACTAATGAGCTAACTAAAAATATGCAGCAAGCTATGGCGAACAGTGAAGCAAACTGCATAGCTGAAGCGAATATTGTCTCAATCGTCATTGCTATTACTTGCATGAATTAAGCTTGGCTGGTTCCCAAGCGCTTGCAACAAATCTCGGTGACCCCTAGTGTTTTTGGATTTTAAAAAAGTAAAAATGCCCGACATAATTGCGCTGTCGTCCCCTTCACCTAAAGCGTCGCTAATTTCACTTATTAAACTACTGATCACTTCTTGCTTCGAATAGGCTGCTTTGTAAATAAACGCCTTTCCTTGTTTATTACGACTCAGTAAGTTCTTTTTCCAAAGCCTTTCTATGGTGCTTTGAATGGTATTAATGCTGATGACATCTTGTGGTGTTTCAGCTTGCTCCTTCAAAATTTTGTGGATATCTGTGGCACTCAAAGTCGTGGCTTCGCTGCGCCAAAATAATCTCAAGGTGTCTATTTCGCGCTGGCCTAGCACAGGGGCGGTTAACGGCGCTTTTGATTTGTGCATACTTTTGTTAATCATAATTTTCACCGAGGCCTTATCGGTTTTTAAACCGCATGGTTAACTCGCTCTTAATGTAGCTTGTAAAAGCAATGCGGGATAAAAAAGGCAAATAAATGAAAAACACAAATCGAGTTCCTTTTAAGTTAAATAAGCCACATGTTGCTGTGATCTGTAGTGTTTTGTTTGGCTTTGGTTCATTTCCAGTGCTAGCCCAACAAACTGAGCTGGACGGGTCAACAGCCGCCGCCAGTATAGAAAAAATTGAGATTCAAGGCAAAGCCGTTAGCCTGATTGGCGAAGCTATTTCTGCTTCAGAAGGTATTATTGGGCAACAAGAAATCTTAAATAGACCCATGTTACGCAGCGGAGAAATTTTAGAGTTAGTGCCCGGTATGGTAGTGACACAGCACAGCGGAACAGGTAAAGCCAACCAGTATTTCTTACGGGGATTTAACCTTGACCACGGTACCGATTTTGCGACTTCAATCGACAATATGCCAATTAACATGCGTACTCATGGGCATGGCCAAGGCTACACTGATTTAAATTTTATTATTCCAGAAACGATTAATACCATTACCTTTAAAAAAGGCGCGTATTACGGCCAAGTAGGTGATTTTAGTGGTGCAGGTGGTGCCGATTTTAATACTGTTAATCAACGTCAAACTACACAACTTGCCACTACCTTGGGTGAAGACAATTTCCAAAGGTATTTATTGGCTGGTGGATTAGCTATGGATAACAACCATCTAAATTACGCGATTGAATTTAATCGCTATGATGGTCCATGGACAGACATTGAAGAAGACCTCAACAAAACCAATGTGTTTTTAAGCTACAACACTAAGCTCAATAACGGCGACTTAAAACTGACTTTTATGGGATACGACAACTCGTGGAACAGTGCCGACCAAATTCCGCAACGGGCCGTAACCGCTGGCATCATAGATGAACTAGGCTCTATCGATACTAGTTTAGGGGGCAACAGTAGTCGCTACAGCATCAACGCCGCATGGAAAAGCCAGAATCTTCAGGCTTCAGCTTATTTTATTGATTATGATTTAAATCTTTGGTCAAACTTTACCTACTTTTTAGATAACCCCACAACAGGGGACCAATTTGAACAAGTGGACAAGCGGCAAATCTACGGTGGTCACATAAGTTATACCACCTTTGCAACCTGGCAAGGCAAGCCGATTTCCAACGAGTTTGGCGCGCAAGCGCGTATCGACGATATTGACGAAGTAGGCTTATTTCAAACCCAACAAAGGCAACGACTAGGCGCTATCAGAAATGATGCGGTGACTGAAAGTAGCTTAGGATTTTATTGGCAAAACAATATTATTTGGAATGATTTCATTAAAACGATTGTGAGTGCGCGTTACGATTTCTTTGATTTTGATGTGCGCAGTAATATCGATACCAATATCAATGATGTCGATTTAAGCGTAAACAAAGGAACCGAAGATGCGGGCAATGTAGCCTTAAAAGCTAATGTTATTTATACCTTTAGTGAAAGCTGGGAAGGGTATCTGTCTGCCGGGCAAGGCTTCCACTCCAATGATGCCAGAGGCACCATAGTGCAGGTTGACCCTAATTCTGGAGAGTCTATTGCGCCAGTCGACCCTATTGTTGATTCCATTGGTTACGAACTAGGATTGCGTGGCAATTTATCCGAACGGCTAAATGTTTCAATGTCTATTTGGCAGCTTAAATTAGACAGTGAATTACTCTTTGTTGGTGACGCAGGAAATACAGAGCCCAGTGATGCTTCGACACGCACCGGTATTGAGTTGACCGGTTATTACAGTATTGCTAACGCATTTAGCTTTGATTTTGAATACGCCTATACCCAAGCAGAGTTTGATGAACTACCTAAAAACGCTAATCAAATACCAGGAGCACTAGAGCACGTAGTGCAAACAGGCTTAAGTTATCAACCACAACATGGATGGTTTGCCGCAGCTAGGTTACGTTATTTCTCTGACCGCCCTTTAGTTGAAGACGGCAGTATTACATCTGACGATTCGAAAATAATGAACCTAAATGTTGGTTACAAGTTCGCGCAACTCACCTTAAAGTTAGATGTATTGAATGCCCTAGACAGCAAGGATCACGATATTGATTACTACTACGCCAGCCGCTTTGCCAACGAACCACTAGATAGTGCCACCGAAGACTTGCACTATCACGTACTTGAACCAAGAACGGTGCGTTTGTCTGCTGTTTATAGGTTCTAGTTTGCAGGCAATAGATCACTTTTGTAAATAAAAGTGTAAGTAAAAGTATGAGTGTCTTCCGGCACTCTTTACTGTTTTCTTGTCATTAAATTCAGTTCTGATGTGCTGTTTTTATAGGCAGCTTTGGTTCCCTGTCCGATATATGCAAGATCTTGTGCAATTGCGGCATTTCTGCAACTAATATAATTGAGTATTTGTAAAAAACCTTTACGTTGTAATAACTTGCCTACTGTGATTAGAATAAGTGAAATTTTATATACGGAAACTAGCCGTGTTTAAATGCGGGTGTTTGTGGGATATTAATATTGTTATATTTTCAGGGAAGTTCGGTGAAAAACTCTATTGTTTTTACATTATTATTTTTCTTTTGGGTCTTTCTTCCAATTACGTTAATTAATGCAGCATATATATTTTTTACTAGTTCCTGTGACCCCAAGTTTGGCTGTTTAGGTACGTTTCAACTATTAACTTTTATTGTTAGTTGTTGTGCGTTTGTAGCTTCAATTGCAGCATTACTTGTTCACTATTTGTTAGTCTCAAAACCAAATGTAAAGCTATCTAAAATAAATAATAATTTTTCCAAAGTCTTTGCTAGTTTACTTGGTTTCAGTACTTATTATGCGGTAGCTTTAATGGAAAATATTGAAATAGCAGGTACAGTTTTTCTTTACTTTTTTGTATCGTGCGTCATTAATAGCGTGATATTCAGTTTAAAGAAAATATAACAAAAACATAAACTGGAAAACTACTCGCTGTAAAGCGCTCGTATTTTCCAGTTATATTAAGCGTTAGGTTTTCCCCGGGGTCTTCGTATTGAGCAGATTTAAAAAGGAAGAAATAAATGTTCAAAAAAATTATTGGTGTCGCTTTTCTTCTCTTTAGCCTTTTACTTCTAATATATGGCCTATATTTCTTTGGGTTGAAAATGTGGGGTCTTTTTTCATCCGTGGATCCAAAGTTAGGTGCAGGTTTGGTAACAGCATTTGCTACTATTTTTGTTTCTGTTCTATCAGTGCTTACTTCAAAATACTTGGAAAGAAAATCTGAGGTTCAAGCGCAATTAAGAGAAAAGAAAGTTCCAACATACGAAAAGCTAATGGATTTCATGTTTAAAATGACGGTAGGAGAAAAACTTGGTGGAAAGAAGTTTTCGTCCAACGAAAAACAAGTTGTTTTAACTGAAATAGTGCAAGAGTTAATTATATGGGGATCTGACGACATGCTACATGCCTTTTATAATTTTAGGCACGGTATATTAAGTAACAAAGAAAATATTATAACCAACAAGGAACTATCAGAGAATAAAGGATTACCAACTCTATATCTAATTGAAGAAATACTGATAGCTATTCGAAAAGACCTTGGTCATAAAAATAAAGGCGTGAGGCGCGGTAAAATACTTGGGATGCTTGTTAATGATCTTCCTCAAAATACAACGAAAACCTAACAAGTTGCCTAAATTCGCCGCAAAAAACGCAGTCCTTCCTTCAATGGACACCCACTCTAAAAATTAGCAATATTTTAGTTTTGTTCTAGGCTTTAATGTATTCATTGAAGCCAAGGATGGTCTGTTATGCCCCAGTCCCGTAAATCTCAAATTTCACTTGTTGATACTCTTTATTACCATTGTGTGTCTCGTTGTGTCTGTCGTTCATTTTTTTGTGGTGAAGATATGGTCACAACTTTACAGAGACACCCATTTCAAAAAAGTAGCAAAACGTTACTTTATTAATTTGATTTGGGTGTCTAGGTTGCGGCTTAAACTCTAAATAAAGTATTAACTCGTCAATACTTTATTTAGAATAAGCTTTTGGCATATCAGACTTTGTTAAATATCGATCACGTAAGTCATCTTGTCGGGAGCGTGTAGAAATCGATTTACCATTGATCCACATACTGTCTACCTTAGTGCTTAATTCAAAAGGATCGGCACTCCACAAAACTAAATCGGCATTTTTACCAACCTGAATCCGACCTGAGTTTAGTTTAAATACATCGGCTACATTAGCGGTAAGCGCTGCAAGAGCATCAATTCTTGATACACCATTGGCAACGGCAACTCCAGCATCAAAGCGTAATCGGTTTATATTATGGCTATCGCCCTCAGGCGCTAAAATAACCTTAACCCCCGCTTTTGTTAACATGGCCATATTACTTAAATTGGCGTGTAACGAATCGAAGCTACTGGGCAAATTATCAATAGCACTAAGAATTATCGGTACATTAGCCGCAACTATTTCATCGACAATTAGTACCGCATCACTTGCCCCCACCAACACTAAATCAAGTCCATATTTTTGTTTTAACGCAATTAAAGCCAATAAGTCTGTTGCTCGGTCAGCATAAGCTATTAATGGTTTTTCACCCGCTAGCAAAGCATTAATAACTAACTCATCACGTTTTGGCTCTTTATCTTCTTTTGCTTTTTTGTCTTTACTTTTATTAGCGAGTGCTTGTTTAGCCAACGCTTTTTGTGCATCTTCAAATTTATAATCTAACGCTTGCAGTTTTAGTGCTCTTGAGCCCTTAGTTTCAGCGCCTAAGTGAACTATTACTGCGTTTTGTCTGTCAGTTACGCTATTGAATTCACCAGAAAGATCAACCACAAAAGATTGCCCCGCAAATAAGTCTTCTCCACCTTGAGGAGCAACAATATTGCTGGTAATCCCTCCTTTGCGTGTATAAGCGATCAAGGTTGATTTGGGGTTAAATGCTAAGCTTGCATCAAAGGTAATATCTGCTTCTTTATCTTTACTATCACGGCTTCTTGCTACTGCGCTCACTTCAACTAAACCGAGTGAATTCATACTACCAATAAATCCAGGCGTTAGAATTCTTCCCTTAGCATCAATGATTTCATCAGTGTTAATATTTTCTGGGGTATTGTCACTGCTGTAAACTTGCGTAATTTTACCTTGGTCAATAATTACCGTGGCGTTTTCAATCGTACCTTCGCCAGCAAGTGTGTAAACAGTGGCATGAGTAATAGCTGTGCTTTTGGCTTGTACCGTGCTGGTGATAAATGCACATAAAACAAAAGGAATAGTAACTAATGCATTTAAGATGGGTTTGTTAATTTGAATCACTTTCATTGGTTAATTCCTACTTTTGCCCTAAAAGAAAGTCACTTTTCGCCTGATATTTTTCATCAAAACGATCATAAACTTTCGCGCCATCCACAAAAACTTGCTCTGCTTGTGCGTAAACACTAAATGGATTGGTATTCCATAATACTAGATCGGCATTTTTACCGGCTTGTAAGCTACCCGTTTTATCATCAATACCAAGTGATTTAGCCGCATTAGCAGTGATCCATTTGATGGCATCTTCTTCTTTTAATTCAAAGCCATTATCATTGGCTCGATACAGTACTTTGCCAGCTTCTTGATTTAACCGTTGAATAGTGGTGCTAGAATCTGAATGTACTATGGCACAAGAATTTTTTACCGAATCAACTATGGCAACATTTTCTTCTACCATATCATAGGCTTCCATTTTAAAGCCCCACCAGTCTGGCCACATCGCAACACAGTTGCCGTTGGCTGCGAGTTTGTCAGCAATTTTATAGGCCTCTATGCCATGATGGAAAGTCCCCGAGTGATAATTAAACTCTTTACCTATATCTATCATCACCGCCATTTCTTCAGCTTTGTAACAATGGTTATGTACTAAAACTTCACCATCAAGCACACCCATTAGCGTATCGAGCTCTAAGTCTCGAACTGGTGCTAGCGGGTTTTTACCAGCAGCATAGTCGGCGTCGTATTTATTCCAAGCTCGTTTATATTCAGCAGCTTCCGCCCAAGCAGCTCGATAACCAGCTACATTACCCATGCGAGTTGATGGCATTTGTTTTCTGCTACCATAAAGCCGTTTTGGGTTTTCTCCACAGGCCATTTTTAAACCATAAGGTGCGTCGACAAACTTCATCGCTTGCATGGTATGACTTGGTACGTTCTTTAACGTAACACCGCGGCCGCCAAATAAGTTAGCCGAGCCAGGCAATATCTGTAAGGTAGTAATTCCACCTGCTCTTGCCGCTTGAAAGCCAGGATCTTGCGGCCAGACGCTATGCTCAGCCCATACCTCAGAAGTATTAGGAGAGCTCATTTCGTTACCGTCAGAGTGTGATTCTACGCTAGGGCTTGGATAAACCCCTAAATGAGAATGTACGTCAATAATGCCAGGGGTTATCCATTTTCCTTGTGCATCAATAACTTCAACATTAGTCGCGTTTAGGCCAACACCTATTTGTTTTATTTTACCATCGACAAAAAGTATATCTGCATTATCAATTCGTTCACCAGTGCCCGTTAGAACCGTTGCTTGAGTAAACAAAGTATCTTGCTGTGGTAAAATTTTATAAGTACTGGGGAATGGGTTTTTATTAATGGTTACTTTTTCATCTTGCTTTTCATTAGATAAACATGCAGTTAATGAGAGCGATACAGCGGCTACCATTAAGCTCTGTTTAAAAAGGGCGTGGTTCATAGATATTCCTTGAAGTATTAATAATCTAATCAATTTATGTGTTTATTAAAAACTTCATATTTTATATTGAGTAGAACTTATTTAGACTCAAAAAGAATATTATGTTTGCTGACTTTCAACAAGCAAAAAGCCTTAAAGATGATTTAAACTTGGTCGAAATTTTAGCAAACATCAGAGATGAACCGAGATCACTAGTTATAGGTCAAATCGTTAGTCAGTATTCAGAGTAATGTAAAGTACACACTCACTTTAAATGCACTTTGTAGTAGTTGATTATTGTGAGTTTAGATACCTAATTGGATTAAGCGTTAACGCTCTTTGAGGTAATTGGAAAGGAAGTCACTTTGACAAAAATTGTATTGACGGGCCATATAAATGTAGCCGCGGGGCAAATTGATTTAATTAAATCTGCTCTTCCAAAGCACATCGCTTTAACGCTACAAGAGCCCGGATGTTTAGCGTTTAGAGTCACTCAAAGAGAACATCAACCAAGCATTTTTGAGGTTTATGAAGAATTCGTCGATAAACAAGCATTCGAAGCGCACCAGAAAAGAGTATCAAGCTCTAGCTGGGGAGTGATTTCTAAAGACGTTGAGCGCCACTATGTTGTAAAGGATATAGTGAAGGAAATTTAAACAAAGTTTCGCTAGCCACAACTAAAGTAAATCGGTTAACAGAACTGGTTGCACACCATTGTTTGGAAACAAAAAAATGAAAGTCATTTATTTAGCCATCTTCACGATTTTTACCCTAAGTTGCGGACAACAAGAGCCGAATAACGAACATCCTCAATTCATCTTTGCGCAAATTATATCTGACAATACTCCTAATGTTCTGAGTGACGTGAGCCTTTTTTTATCTAGTAAAAATGCCTACAAACAACAGTATAAGGACAACTTGGAGTATCACGGATACGAAGCGCCTTTCGATAATGAATTTGATTTTACCTTTGTGATTGTCGAAAGTTTAAAAGCAAATGGATTAGCAATAGATGTGGATTGGCGGGAAGCCCCTCGTCTTGTATTGGACTCGCTTAATAGAACGTCTAATAACCGACTCTCTGTGTGCGCCAGCTTTGAACAGCTTAAAAATGATTTTGCCAAAACAGGCAACAATATTTCGTTCTACTTAGAGTCAAAAGACCCACAATCTTTGCTGTTACAGTGTAGTAAAAGTGTGGGATTAGAAATTATTGGAATCGATAATGGCTCTGATTCATATGTTTTGACTCTAGCCAGTGTTAAGAGTCTTTCGAAAATTTTAGAATACTCAAAAAAATCAGAAATAAAACTAAACACTTGGTGAGACCTAACCGCAAAGGGCTAAACGAAGTGATGGCCGTTCAGAAATATCATCATGTTGATTTTACTTTTGATACAAAAATGCCGCTATGTTAAAGCGGCATTTTTAAATAAGCATTGTTCATCATTTATAAAATGAAGCGACTTAAATCTTCGTCTTCCACTAACATGTCTAAGTGGTCGTTGACGTATTTGGCATCGATGACTAGGGTTTCACCGTTTTTTTCTGAAGCGTCGTAGGAAATTTCTTCCATGAGTTTTTCCATCACTGTATGTAAACGTCTAGCACCGATGTTTTCGGTACGTTCGTTGACTTGCCATGCAGCTTGAGCAATACGCTCAATGCCTTCTTCGGAAAATGAAACATCTACACCTTCAGTTTTTAACAACGCCACGTACTGCTCGGTAAGTGAAGCGTTAGGTTCAGTCAAAATTCGTACAAAATCGTGAGCGGTTAAGGCACCTAACTCAACACGAATAGGCAAACGACCTTGTAACTCAGGGATCAAGTCTGAAGGTTTGCTCATCTGAAACGCACCAGAGGCAATAAACAAAATATGGTCGGTTTTAACCATGCCATGTTTAGTGGATACCGTTGAGCCTTCTACTAAAGGTAGTAGGTCGCGTTGTACACCTTCGCGGGACACATCGCCGCCACTTGTGGTGCCTTCACGTTTACAAATTTTGTCGATTTCATCGATAAACACTATGCCGTTTTGTTCAAGGGATTCGATGGCGGTTTGTTTCAAATCTTCTTGATTGACTAACTTACTGGCCTCTTCTTCAGTCAATAATTTAAGGGCTTCCTTAACTTTTAGTTTCTTCTTTTTCTTTTCTTTGCCAGAAAGATTTTGAAACATGCCTTGTAGCTGGTTAGTCATTTCTTCCATACCTGGAGGTGCCATGATCTCAACACCCACTTGAGGTGCAGCAACATCTAATTCAATTTCTTTGTCGTCTAACTGACCTTCACGTAGTTTTTTACGGAAAATTTGTCTAGTGCCTTTATCTTGATGTTCTTCTTTATCACCAAAAGCATTTTCTGGAGGAGGTAACAACGCATCTAAAATGCGTTCTTCAGCAGCTTCTTCAGCACGGAACTTCACCTTATTGGTGGCCTGTTCTTTGGTCATCTTGACGGCGATGTCGGCTAAGTCACGTATGATAGTTTCTACTTCTTTACCCACATAACCTACTTCGGTAAATTTGGTGGCTTCCACCTTAATAAAAGGCGCATTCGCCAATTTTGCTAGACGACGGGCAATTTCAGTTTTACCTACACCTGTTGGGCCAATCATCAAAATATTCTTAGGGGTAACTTCTTGGCGCAACTCTGAATCAAGCTGCATTCTCCGCCAGCGATTTCTAAGAGCAATAGAGACCGCTCTTTTGGCATCTTGCTGACCAATAATATGACTGTCCAATTCATGGACGATTTCTCTTGGGGTCATGTCTGACATAAATAAAACCTTATAATCTGGGTAAATGACTGGCGCTAATGATTGCTGCGCCAGTCACAAAAATAACTTTGCCGAAGTGCTTAATAATCTATCGTTTCAATGGTTTGGCTATGATTGGTAAATACGCAAATATTGCCGGCTATGGTTAAACTCTTTTCGGCAATTTCTTTGGCCGTTAGCTCAGTATTTTCCAGTAAAGCCATGGCGGCTGATTGCGCAAAGTTACCGCCAGAGCCAATCGCGATTAAGTCATTTTCTGGCTGAACCACGTCTCCGTTACCGGTAATGATGAAAGAGGCGGTTTCGTCAGCCACGGCCAGTAAGGCTTCAAGTTTGCGCAACATTCGGTCGGTGCGCCAATCTTTAGCGAGTTCAACGGCAGCACGAGTTAGGTTGCCTTGATGCATTTCAAGCTTAGACTCAAAACGTTCAAACAAAGTAAAGGCGTCAGCTGTGCCGCCAGCAAAACCTGCTAGTACTTTGTTGTTATAAAGGCGGCGCACTTTTTTGGCGTTGCCTTTCATTACAGTATTGCCAAGAGAAACTTGACCGTCACCGGCTATTACTACTTGGTTATTGCGGCGTACAGATACAATGGTAGTCACGAAAATTCCTTCAGTGTCCAAGGACAACTTACTGTGATTACATTAAGTTGTCAGGGCTAAGAGTGGGCTATGGTTTTCAAAATTTTAGAAAACGCCGCCGAGTGGAATAGATGTGGGGAGCATTCTTTTTTTTTCAAGCTGCAGGCTTATGCTCTGCAGCCATATTGGTTAAAGATTCCAATTCCAGATCTTACAGCCGTTAATTTTGGCACGTTGTAGGGTGTGGCGGTCTTTTTCAGCGCCACGTTTGCTGTCATAAGGACCAAGAATTACGCGGTACCATTTTCCTGAAGAACCTTGGCTTGGTCTCACTTGTGCTTCCAAGCCTTGAAAAGCTATTTTGGCCTTAAGCTCTTGCGCTTGACCATCGGTTCTAAATGAGCCGCATTGAATCAGGCGGCGCACTGTTGGTTGGTCTTGTTCTTTGTGATCTATTTCTACTGTGTATTCGGGTAGGGTTTTAATAAATTCCCATTCTTCTTCTGGAATTTCTGGCAAGGCATTTTCTTGCTTTGTATTTTGCTCAGGAGTAACAACTTTTGTGGTTGTATCATCAGGTGCAGTACCTTTGATGCTCCAAAGAAAATAAGCAAAGCCTGCCACCAACACTAAGGTGATAATAATCCGTAACCAAGGTAGTGATGGTTTGGGGGGCGGTGGCGCGGTTTTTTTGCCGCGGCCACGAGCCACGTAATCTTTGTGAGCCATGTAATAAAAGTACTGCTAGGAAATAATAGAATCGATCTTACCTAGGATCACAGGATCCTCAATCAGAATCTTCATTATTATTAGTTTCAGGTGAAATCTTGAGGGTCAATATCTAACGACCAGCGAATTTTATTGGCGAGTTGGAAGGATTCAATCTGTTGAATTTGCTGCCCAATGGCTTTTTGCAAGCTACTGCGTTGTGCACTTTGCAATAACAGTTGCATTCTAAAATGCCCTTGACGTTTTTCCATCAAGGCAGGAATAGGCCCCAAACAACTTACCCCATCTACATGACTAAATAGTTGCGCAATTTGTTGTAAAAAATCAAAAGCGTCTCTGGCACTTAACGCCTGCGCTTTAAATAACGCTTGAAAACTATGGGGTGGTAAATTGGCATGTTGCCTTTCTAGCAACGCATATTGTGCAAAGTGGCTGTAACCGTTATTGATTAAATCTTGAAGCAGAGGATGCCCCGGGTCGTGGGTTTGCAACCACATCTCACCAGGTTTTTCAGCGCGCCCAGCGCGGCCTGCTAGTTGTGTAATAAGTTGCGCCAAATGTTCAGCCGCGCGATAGTCTGCGCTAAACAAGGCTCCGTCTACATCTAAAATTAATACCAGCGTAACATTTGGAAAATGATGGCCTTTAGATAAAATTTGAGTGCCAATTAATATTTGATGCTCATTATTGTTAATACTGTTGAGCATTTTATCTAACTTGTTTTTACCTCTGGCGCTGTCACTGTCTATGCGAATACTACTGTATTGTGGAAAGTACTCAGCTAGACCTTGCTCTAGTTGCTCGGTACCTACACCCATGGATACCAATTCGTGGGAGTGACATTGTTGACAGGTTTTAGGGATAGGTTTGGCACTGCCACAATGGTGACACTGCAACTTATATAACTGTTTGTGCACAGTGTAGGGTTTGTCGCAGTGTTTGCAGTGTTCCACAAAACCACATTGATGACACATTAAGGCCGGTGCGTAGCCTCGGCGATTAATAAACAACATCACTTGGCTACCTTGCTGCAAATGTTGGCTCATTCGCTCCAACATGCCTTGTGCTACGCCAAATTTTAGTGGTTGTTGGCGAATGTCAAATACGTGCTGTGTCGCAAGTGAGGCATTTCCGGCTCGCTGCTGCAATTTTAGATGTTGATATTTACCACTTAAGGCGTTGTTGAGGGTTTCTAGTGCCGGTGTAGCCGAGCCTAGTACCAGTGGAATATTCTCTTCACGGGCGCGGATTACCGCTAAGTCACGGGCGTGATAACGCAATCCGTCTTGCTGTTTATACGAAGAATCATGCTCCTCATCCACTATCAATAAGCCGGGTTTGAGCATAGGTGTAAAAATAGCCGAGCGAGTGCCAATAATGATGCCTAACTTAGCACTAGCGCTTTGCTGCCACACTTGAAGGCGCTCATTGTTATTGAGACCGGAATGCAACACACCAACTTCTATCCCAAAGCGATACTTAAACCTATGTACAGTTTGCGGGGTGAGACCAATTTCGGGCACTAATATTAAAACTTGTTTACCTTGCTTTAATACTTGCTCAATGGCCTGCAAGTACACTTCTGTCTTGCCGCTACCAGTAATGCCATCCAATAAAAAACAGCCATACTGGTCAAGCTTGGCTTCAATACAACTTATCGCAATGGCTTGTTCAACATTGGCCTTAGGTTTGTCTCGCACTACTAAATTTTGCTGCCAAGTGGGTTCTTGGGAAACTTGTTTGCTGATTGATTCAACTAATGCTTTTTCTACAAGGGCCTTAATTGCGGCTGCGCCAAATTCAGACTTGGCCTTTGACTTCAGACAATCTTGTTTTTGTAGGGCTTCTAGTAATGCTCGCTGCTTTGGAGCGCGAGATAAACTGCTTAAGTCTGTAGTTTGACCTTGGTGGCTTAAGGTCCAAAATTCGATGGGTTTTTCTTGGCTCGATTCTCCTTTGCGCAGTGCCACTGGCATAGCGGTTTGTACTACATCTCCTATAGGATGTTTATAATATTGCGCTAACCAACTACATAGTTTAATCAGTATAGGGTCAAATATTGGAGAGTCATCTAACACCGCTTCGATAAATTTCAGTTTGCTGATATCCCAAACCGATTGGTCACTCGTTTCCCACACGACACCTATCAATTTGCGGGGACCAAAAGGCACCGCGACACGTACCCCAATGTCTAACGCTTTGCCATCAAAGCGATAATCAAATAATTGGCGCTTAGGAATAGGGAGAGCAACACGAATTATGACCATTTAAATAATACAAGCCTTTAATGAAATATGATTTATAGCGGAGACCCTTGCAACTTACCTTTATTAGCTGGCTATATTCAATCGCCGTGACTGAGTTATTCCCATTATTTGCGGTATTTGGCGGTGGTTTGAGTATAAATTCAACAAAACCCTTGATCGCCCAAGCTGGTTACATTAATATGCGCGCCACTTTGCGGCAAGCCACAAAGCTTTTTAATTTAATTTTCGTATGGTGTTCAACTTCGGGTTGAATAGCGATGCGGCCTGACGAAGAGGTAACCCATGAAACAAGATATCCATCCTGATTATCAAGAAATGACTGCAAACTGTTCTTGCGGTAATGTTATCAAAGTACGTTCTACTTTGAAAAAAGACATCAACTTAGACGTATGTTCGTCTTGCCACCCTTTCTACACGGGCAAGCAACGTAACGTTGATACTGGTGGTCGTGTTGATAAATTCAACAAACGTTTTGCTGGTCTTAAGAAAAGCTAAAATTGTTTGTCAATTGGCAATACATCACAAAGGCGCTGTTTCAGCGCCTTTTTTTGTAGCTAATTTTTGTTACGTTAAATCGAAGTGTTTGATGCGCCTTACCAAGGTCTTTTACACTATGGCCCGCGTGGTAAAATATTGAAAACGATTTCAACCTGACCAATTAAACTCTTTTGTAAATCAAATACATAAAGGACTTAGCTGTATATATTTTAATTATATTGGCTATACAAAATAAGAACTCTTATCTGATGTGTTCAGCGCCTAAAGCTGTGTTACCTTGCTACTAGCAATGTTGTTTAACGCTGTGTCTGATGGACTTATTTCATAAAATTCAAAGTTAATAAGAACACCATTCGAGGTTGCAATTTTTCGTCAATTTTTATTCTTTTTAAAGGACTGACAACATAATGTCTGATTTCCGCCAACAAGCTCTCGATTATCATGCTAAACCTGTCCCAGGAAAAATCAGTATTGAGATTACTAAGCCCGCCGAAACGGTGACCGATTTAGCCTTAGCCTATAGCCCAGGAGTAGCTGAGCCGGTTCGAGAGATTGCAGCAGATCCAGACGCAGCCTTTAAATACACAGGTAAAGGCAACTTAGTGGCGGTCATATCAAATGGTACTGCTATTTTGGGGCTAGGCGATTTAGGCCCGTTAGCATCTAAACCTGTGATGGAAGGCAAAGCTTTGTTATTTAAACGTTTTGCGAATATCGATTCTATTGATATTGAAGTGAAACATACAACAACGGAAGACTTTATCAATACAGTGGCTAATATCGCAGATACCTTTGGTGGTATCAATTTGGAAGATATTAAGGCACCTGAATGTTTTGAAATTGAGCAAGAATTAATAAAGCGCTGCGCCATCCCAGTGTTTCATGATGATCAACATGGCACCGCAATAGTCACTGCTGCTGGCATGCTGAATGCTTTAGAGATTCAAGGCAAAAATATTAACGATGCCACTATAGTGTGTTTAGGCGCCGGAGCTGCCGCTACCGCTTGTATGGAGCTGTTGGTTAAATGTGGCGCTAAACGCGAACGTATCTATATGCTTGATAGAAAAGGTGTAATCCATACTCGTCGCGAAGACCTTACTTTCCACAAAAAATTATTTGCCAATAATACTGATAAACGCACCTTAGAAGATGCCTTAGATTGTGCCGATGTATTTGTGGGTGTGTCTGGTCCTAATCTATTGCCACCCGAAGCCTTAAAACTAATGGCACCTAAACCGGTAATATTTGCGTGTTCTAACCCTGACCCTGAAATTAAACCAGAGCTAGCCCATCAAATACGCGATGACTTAATCATGGCAACCGGACGTTCTGATTATCCAAATCAAGTAAACAACGTTTTGTGTTTCCCGTTTATTTTTCGTGGTGCATTAGATGTGCGCGCTTCGCAAATTAACGACGAAATGAAAATTGCCGCTGTGGATGCAATTCGCGCCATTGCTAAAGAAGAAGTACCCAAAGACGTGATATCCGCCAGTAACATTGATAGTCTGAGTTTTGGTAAAGATTATATTATTCCTAAACCTATGGACCCGCGTTTGTTAAAACGTGTCGCAAAAGCGGTAGCCCAAGCTGCGCTGGATTCAGGTGTGGCTGCCATTACTGAGTTGCCAGCAAGTTACTTACAGGATTAAGTTACCCCTCGGCTCGTTCCCTGCAAAGCGCCCCAAACCATTATTTGGGGCTAGCTTGATATGCAGTTGCCAAAAAAGGCAGAGTAAGGGTTTTATTCCCCTGAGACAGCGCCACAATCACATCCTGATAATTAGCTAAATGTAACAAAATTTCGCAATATACGATGAATAACCCAAGTTAAGCGGCGGATTATCGCGCTAAATATTGAGTTGAACGCTTCACCGCGTTTAGCCGCAATTGAGCATTTTTTGTGCTTCAATCTCAATTTCAATCTCTACTCTATGGGTGTACACAAAATAACACCAGCAACCAACATAGAGAGATTTATCATGAAAAAAGCAATTATTAGCACCATCATCAGCGCAGGCCTTTTTTTAGCAGGCAGTGCTCAAGCGGCTAACGAAATGGACCCAGCAGTTGAAAGTAAATTAGTTAAAGTATGTGAAGCGATTAAAAGTGACAGCGTTATTAAAGTAAATGTAGCGATACGAGATAGCGGCCTAGGAATGAAACGAATTGCCGACGGCTTAGTGTGTAATGGTTATGATCCAGTTAGTTTTGCTATGGCAAATGAAGCTCAAAAAACCGCAAAATTTCTAGCCAAAAAAAGCGCCGCAGACAATCAGGAATTTTTGGCTAGCTTATAGACCCTTAATATGAAAATGCTAAAAGACAGTGAGCTAAACTAGTTATCAAAATTAGTTTATCTCACTGCTCACTTCACTTAATAAAAACCCGTTTCACCTCTAACAATCAATCAAAAAGGCTTCGTAGGAGCTTTTTGTCGTACTCCTAGTTAAAGAACGGACTCGCCAAATTTACGAAGCATGCTTCGAGATAATCGCATCGATGTGAGTTGATAATGCGTTTAACGCTAAAGTATTCCACTCGTCTGGACTTATTAAAGTTGAAATAGCGTGATGTTTTAAACTCACATAACCATGTACAAAGGCCCAAATTTCTAACGCGATTCGTTGTTTCTTAGCGATAGGGGTCTCTTTGGGTAAAATAAGTGAACTCACTTCAATTAACAGCTTGAAGGCTTTTTCAGCTATATCTCGAGCTTCTTCAGACGGAAAATAACCGGGATCACTTTCGCCAAATATGAGGCGGTAATGGGCTTCATATTTGTCAGCCACCTCTAAATAACCTTTGACTCCTTGTAAAATGGTTTCTCTGGGCCCTTTGGCAGACTTGAGTATGTCCATAGCAGCAAATACTTTCCGAAACCCTTCAATATACAGCTCGTCTAGAATGCCTTGTTTGCCTTTAAAGTGACTGTATATGCCAATTGTAGAGACGCCAGCACGTTTGGATATGGCTCTAACGCTAAGTGCTGAAGTACCTCCTTCAAGGAACAATTCAGATGCTGCTTGTAAAATAATGCTCTTTGCGTCGCTCATGATGATAATGATTTAACCACTGGATAAAGATAAATTGTTGACCTGTATAACACTGTTATGATTAACTATAACAGTGTTATGTGCAATGTGATTTTTATCCAACTGCACAATATTCATTCATATTAAGCAGGAAAAATAATGACTACATTCACCCATGAAACAGATTATTTGATAGTTGGTAGCGGCGCGGTAGGTATGGCATTTGCCGATATTTTATTGACCGAAAGTGATGCCAACATAATTATTGTCGATCGATTCCACAAACCCGGTGGCCATTGGAACGTTGCTTATCCTTTTGTGACCTTGCATCAGCCCTCTTCTTTTTATGGCATCAGTTCCCGTGAATTGAGTAAGGGCTGTATTGATAAAGTGGGCCTCAATAAAGGTTTAAACGAGCTCGCCTCTGGAGCTGAAGTGAGTGCCTATTTTGATGACGTGATGCGCGAACAGTTTTTACCTTCAGGACGGGTACAGTATTTCCCAATGTGTGATTACAAAGGTAACGGAAAATTTGTTTCTTCACTTACTGGTGAAACCCATCAAGTGAAAGTGAACAAAAAAACTGTCGATGCCACTTATTTGAATACTCATGTTCCTTCTACTCACACCCCTAATTTCAGTATTGCATCTGATGTGCAATTTATGCCATTAAATGATTTACCGAAAGTAACGCAACCTCCCGCTGGATATGTGGTGATTGGAGGCGGTAAAACAGGCATAGATGCAATATTGTGGTTACTCGAAAAAAATGTCGACCCTGATGAAATCCAATGGATCATGCCAAGAGATGCATGGTTGATTGACCGCCAAAATACCCAACCTACAGAAGAGTTTTTCTTCGAATCCATTGGCGCTCAGGCGGCGCAAATGGAAGCCATCGCGCAGTCTAGTTCAGTTGAAGATATGTTTGATCGCTTAGAGAAAGCCGGAGTGTTCTTGCGAATTGATACTAATGTTCAGCCACAGATGTTTCACGGTGCAACGGTCAGCCAAATGGAATTAGCAGAGTTACGTAAAGTCAAAAATATCATACGTAAGGGCAGAGTGACGAGTCTTGAAAGTAATCAAATTGTGTTAGAAAAAGGCACCATTCCTACATCTACCAAACACCTACACATTGACTGTTCAGCCAGTGCTTTGGTGAATTTAGAAACCAAGCCTATTTTTGAAGGCGATCTCATTACTCCGCAAACCGTGCGTTCTTACCAACCGGTTTTCAGTGCCGCCTTTATTGCTCACATAGAGTTGGCCTATCCAGAGGAGGCCAAGAATAAAATTTGTAATGTGGTGCCACTACCTAACACCTTAACCGATTGGTTACGTTTAACCGCGGCCTTTATGATGAATCAATACATTTGGTCACAAGATGATAATTTACGTAAGTGGCTACTCGAAAATAGACTTGATGGATTTAGCCAGTTAATGCGCAGCGTTAAAGAAGACGAAGTGGAAAAGCAAGCCGTAGTGCAACGTATGCGTGAAAACGCGCAGCCAGCAATGGGTAAGTTACAACAATATTTAGCACAAATACAAGCCGCGGCGAGCTAAGGAGAAAGTGATGAGTGAATTTCAAATACGCAAAGATAACTATCATACCAAT
The DNA here is from genome assembly GCF_018861065.1 of Paraglaciecola arctica. GTDB lineage: Bacteria > Pseudomonadota > Gammaproteobacteria > Enterobacterales > Alteromonadaceae > Paraglaciecola > Paraglaciecola arctica_B. The sequence continues at coordinate 30,942 of NZ_JAHKQO010000051.1, read as the reverse complement.
AGAGTGGTAGCCACTGACCTATCAGAAAGTGACATTGCTGCTGGTGAAGTATTAGTGAAAATTGACAAGTTTGCATTTACCGCTAACAACATGACTTATGCGGTAGTGGGTGATCAATTTGGATATTGGCAGTTTTTTCCACCCACAGGAAACAATGTAAGGGAGTGGGGCATTTTACCGGTTTGGGGTTTTGCCGATGTGGTTGCATCTAACGCTGAAAACGTTGCTGTAGGTGAGCGTTTATTTGGTTATTTTCCGCCAGCGACCTACCTCAAAATGACCCCTACTGCTGTCAGTGAATATCGTTGGATAGATGGGGCTGAGCATCGCGCTCCGTTGCCTTCAGGATACAACGCCTACCGCAGAGTATTGGCAGAGCCAAATTATAATAAAGCGATGGATGACTTTCGGATGTTGTTGTTTCCATTGCATATTACGTCTTACTGTTTATACGACAACTTGCAAGATAGAAACTGGTTTGGTGCCGAACAAGTGGTGGTCATCAGCGCCTCTAGTAAAACCAGCATTGGTTTAGGTTATGCCTTAGCTGACGACGAAAATGCCCCTAGTAGTATTGGCATGACCTCGGATCGCAATCTGGATATGGTGACGAAGTTAGGCATATATGACAGCACAGTCACTTATGATAACTTGACCTCAATTGACCCATCAAAACCCACAGTAATAGTGGACATGTCTGGTAACGGTGAGGTTCTGGGGCGGCTGCATAAACACCTTGGTGCCAACATGAAGTTTTGTTCAAATGTTGGTTTCACCCATTGGGAAGATGGTGGTATGGGGCCCGACTTTATTCAACAGCGCAGCGAAATGTTTTTTGCCCCGGCGCATATTCAAAAACGTATTAAAGACTGGGGTTCTGCAGTATTTGAGCAAAAGACCACTGCCTTTATGCAGTCTACTATTCAAAGAAGTGCCAGTTGGTTAAAGCTGACAGAGTTACATGGATTAAAGGGGTTAGCCGATGTTTATCAGTACGTGTGTGAAGGTAAGGTAAACCCTGAAGCCGGCTTAATCATTAAAATGTAAATGGCTTAACATAACCGAAGTTCTGACTGATTAATCTGGGTCTGGTGTTAATACTTCGACATTTCCAGCGGTAATATTGGTGACTTCGGTCTTAAATGTGCTTAACTCGCTACTCGCTATTGCAAAACAGAGGGTGACTTGTTGAGCATAAGACGGGGCCATACTCTCAATGTCATATCGCTCTAACAAACGCGATATACTGCCATCATAGGGGTAGTCATAACTTAAGTGCACCCTAGTGCGAGCGACCTTAAGTTTTAAGGGTAATTCTGATAACACTAAGGAAACCGCATCGGAGTACGCCCGTTGTAGCCCTCCGGTTCCGAGCTTAGTGCCGCCAAAGTAGCGCACCACTGCCACTACTAAATCGCCATAACCACTATACTCGAGTACTTTTAACATCGGCATACCAGCAGTGCCACTAGGCTCTCCGTCATCACTCATAGAGCGGATAGTTGTATTTGGAGCGCCAGCAATATAAGCCCAACACACGTGATTGGCCTGTGGGTGTTGCTCCCGTAACGAACGAATATAATCCTCAGCTTCACGACGATTAACGGCAGGCGCGGCAAAGGTTAAAAATTTACTGCGTTTAATTTCTAGTTCAACTTGATGTACCTCTGCAGGTACTTGATAACTCGCTGTTGTCATAGGTGTATTGCCATTAAGCCCACATTACCAAAATCGCTGCAGCTGCAATAAGCAGTAACCCCACTATCTCGTAGGTTTTGACTTTGTTCTTTAACCAGAATGTGGCGATCAAAATGGTAAATAATACCTCAACTTGGCCTAGTGTTTTGACATAAGCAACATGTTGTAATGCCATTGCACTAAACCAACAAATAGAGCCAAAACAACTGGTTGCACTAGTGGCAAAGGTCATTTTAGTGTTGTTTTTAAGGGCGACAAAAGTACTGCGGTCTTTTATCGCAATATAACTCACTAACAAAGTGGTTTGAATACATAACACCCAGAGTAAAACCCAAGCGGCACTGTGGGGGAAAGGTACTTGTAGCAAGTGACTGGCTTCTCGAACATATAACGAAGTAAGTGCAAAACAGCTTCCACAGGCTAAGCCTATCAAGACGGTTTTAAGGCTAAGTTGTCCTTTTCTGCCGCCCCCAGACAACACAAAAATTGCGGCAGCTCCAACTAAAATTCCAATCCAGCCAAATAAATTGAGTTGGCTGCCAAAAAATAAGGTGCCTAAAACACCTGCTACTAAGGCTTCACTTTTGGCAAGTCCTGCGCCTATGGCAAAATTCTTTTGTTTAAATAAAATCACCATTAACGAAGTAGCGAAAATTTGCATCACAGAAGCAAGTAACACAATTAATATAAATTCTGTAGTGAACTCGGGGATTGCTTGTTTTGAGAATGTGTAAAGTATCAGCAAATAGATGAGAGCAATAGGGGGAGCGAATAAAAAGCGAGATAAGGTCACGCCAGACGTGCTCATATGTGCACTTAGTTTACTTTGCAAAGCGTTACGAAACGTTTGCATCACCACTGCACCCAAAGTAAAGAAAACCCAGCTCACATAAATTCCTTGTTGATTTAAAACATGATTTTACCCTAGAAAAGTCACAAAGCTTAATCACCTGATCACATATCTAGTATTTTCGGTGTATATCAAACTGGCCAATTTTTTGGCAATTTCGGGTTTAGTTTCGCTCATGGCAAACATATAAAACTATTGATTTGTCTCAGGCACTAAAGGCAAACTACACAAAAGCACACAAGGAAAAAAACGTGGCCTCATTTAAAATTCTGCGTCAGTTAATACTCATTTGCCTAGTCACTTCATTCTGCTCTTTTGCCGAGGAATCGATTCCTGAACCATTAAAACATTGGCAAACATGGGTGTTAAAAGATTATCAAAACCTAAGTTGCCCTTTTATTAACCAAACAGAGTATAACAACCTAAACAACCATTTGTGTGCATGGCCAAATGTGATGGATATTAAAGTGGATCAGCAAGGAGCAGAATTTCGACAATCATGGAAAGTATTTTCTAAAACTGAGATCCCTTTACTGGGCAATCAAAAATACTGGCCCCATGAAGTGAAGGTAAACGGTGAAAACATCGTTGTGTTGCAACAAAAAAATCGCCCCGTGATTACCTTAGAAAAAGGCACTCATCTAGTCACTGGTAAGTTAAGTTGGCAACAAATGCCTGCAAGCATTTCGCTTCCTAGCGAAGTTGCGCTGGTGAATATGTCTATCAACGGACAACCCATTAACTTTCCCAAAGTAGAAAATAATCAGTTGTGGTTTCAAGAGTCGACTCAAGGTCAAGCTGAGCAAGAGTCACTTAACATGCGCGTGGTGCGAAAAATTACTGACGGCCCTTATTTACAACTTAAAACCATCATCGCAATTGATGTATCAGGAAAAATGCGTGAAGTTGCCCTAGGCCAAGTGTTACCAAAGAAATTTGAACTTGCCGGTATTCAAAGTGACATACCAACCTATCTGGATGCCCTTGGAGTGTTGCACTCAAAAGTTAAACCTGGGCGATGGCAAATTATAGTTAATGCTTACTCACTTCCAACCAATATAGAGTGGCAACGTCCCCCGCAAACTCACAACTGGCCCAAAGATGAAGTTTGGGCATTCGAAAGTGACGAAAAGTTACGCTTCGGTAAACTCAGTGGTGCCAGAGTAATCGATAGTGGACAAGTGGATATGCCGAAAAGCTGGTATAACTATCCCGCTTATTTGTTAACTGAAAAAGATACGCTGCGCTACGATATTGTGCACCGCGGCAAACCTTTACATCTCGAAAATCAACTTACCTTAAACCGCACTATGTGGGTCTCTTTTGACAATGCCGTGTATTCATTTAAAGACCAAATTAGTGGAACTATGGTGCAAGACTGGCGTTTAAGTATGCTACAGCCATTCAAGCTCGAAGCGGCTCAAGATCAAGACGGCGCGGTACTAATTACCAGTTTAACTGCAGATGAAAGAGGAATAGAAAATCGTTACCCCCAAGTCAATGTGAAGGCCAGCGGTGTTGTGAATGCAACATCTACTCTGCCAGTATCAGGATGGAAGAATGATTTTGAGCGGGTGTCCATTAAGGTGAATTTGCCGCCAGGCAATAAACTGTTTGCGGTGTTTGGCGCAGACAATGTTTCCGATAGCTGGTGGAGTAGTTGGTCAATTTGGGCAAGTTTTATTGTTTTACTGGCATCATTGGCCGCGTTTCGTTTAGCTGGAGTCGTGCCTGGAGTGTTAACCGCACTGATGTTATTGGCGGTTTATCAAGAAAACCATGCCCCGGTCATTGTCATGCTGAATTTACTGGTGGCGATGGCGGTGAAAAAACATCAGCCTTTTGAAAAGCTCAATTCCATTGCCAAAATGTATTGGGGCGCTAGCGCAGCGCTAGTGGCTGCATCAGTCTTGCTTTTCAGCGCCACGCAGCTGCGAACGGTAATTCATCCGCAGCTAGAAACTGGTAATCACACTATGTATCACCACAGCGCAGAAAATAATGTATCGCAAGCTGCAAATATTCAAACCCGCTCCGAAGAATCGGTCCGAAAAATGCGAGTCAGAGAACCACAAGTGGAAGCTGACATGGTGATGGTGAGCGGCTCAAAAGTACGCCAAGCCGATTCTTTTATGGAGCGTTATCAGTCTGACTCATTATTGCAAGCAGGTTCGGGCATGCCTGATTGGAGTTGGAATCAGTATTCAATCAGTTGGAACAGTCCTGTAGCCCAAGGGCAATCCTTTGAGCTGATTATTTTATCTCAGCTCAGCTATAAAATATTGAAGGTGATAGGCATTATTCTGATGTTGCTTTGGTTATTGTTTTTGTTAAAAGATGCAATTACTCCGACTATTAATCAATTCAAACATAAATCCAGCGCAGCGCTAGTGGTGATGTTATTCATGATGCCACTTTTTACACCATCGGCCGAAGCGACTAGTTTTCCAAGTCAAGCCATGCTGCAAGAGTTGCAAGCTCGCTTATTAGAAGCGCCAGAATGCGCGCCTAATTGCGCTTCAATTAATTCTGTTAACGTAGTCGCAAGCAACTCGCAGCTAACTCTTCAACTGGTTGTGCACGCAGACAGTCATACAGCTATTGCATTACCTCGCTCAGAATTTTGGCAAGGCCAATCATATGTTGTTAATGATAAAGCAGTAACCGGTGTTTACCGCCACAACAATTGGTTATATGTACCTGTTTCTAAAGGGATCTCTAGGTTAGACATCACAGGGCGCTTAATTCCAGTCGATAATTTTCAATTAAGGTTTAACGAACAACCCAAACGAATAGTGATACAGGACTCTGATAATTGGGAAATTGTGGGTACGCAAGGGAATGTCTTGTCTGGAAATACCTTAGAGTTTTTAGCCAAAATTAACGCCCAGCAAACAGACTCTCCCACTTCTACACGTTTTAAACAACAGCCTTTTGCCAAGGTGACTCGGGTGGTAACCCTAGACAAAATTTGGACAGTCAAAACTAAAGTAGAGCGCATTGCGCCAACCTCAGGATCAGTGAATATACAGGTCCCGATACTTCCCGGAGAGCGTGTAATTAGCGACCAAATAACAGTGGCAGATAATCAAGTCGCAGTCACTATTGCGGCAGGTGAAAGAACATTTAGTTGGCGCTCTACTTTGGAGCGCAATACGGCCATGCAATTCGTAGCAGCTGACAACAAAAACATAATTGAGCAGTGGCAAATAGTGATTAGTCCTGCTTGGCATTTAAGTTTGAAAGGTTTGCCATTGATAATGGAACCACAAAGCGCACTGGACTATTTTAGTTATTCATTTTATCCCTATGGCGGTGAATCACTTGAACTCGAAGTTTCCCGTCCTGAAGCGGTGCAAGGGGAGGCATTAGCAATAGACAGTGTAAACCTCAAAATTGATCAAGGCAGTCGCACCTCAAAGCTTGAGTTAGATTTTAATTATCGCAGTACCCGTGGTGGTGAACACATCATCGAGTTACCAGAAAATTATCAACTCAAAGAAGTGAAAACCGACGGCAACTTAATTAATTTGCAACCCGAGTCTAAGCAGCTCGCTATTCCGATTTCTCCGGGTACTCATCATATACAGATCAGCATGCGCTCCAATGAGGAAAGTGCGCTACTGTTTTCTCCACCGCAAATTAATCTACACGCCCCTTCTAGCAACATTACGACTCAAGTGAATGTGAGCAAGCAACGTTGGATTTTATGGGCAAAGGGTCCTCTTTTGGGCCCTGCGATCCTGTATTGGGGCGAATTGTTGGCATTTGTGTGTATCGCCTTGCTGTTGGCTCGGGTCAAGTTCTCACCTCTCAATACAGTGCAATGGTTAATACTGGGTTTAGGATTAAGTTTAAATAACTGGGGAGTCTTAGTGTTAATCGCACTGTGGTTTGCAGCAGTTACGGCAAGCCGTTTTAGACCTAAGAATACTGAGTATGTGATGTTCAATTTATCACAGCTTGTGTTGTATGGGTTTTCAGCGATAGCAATAATGTCGTTGATTTCTGTGGTGCCAATTAGTTTGTTGAGTAACCCTAGCATGGGAATTGAGGGGTATCAGTCTTATGGAAACACCTTGACTTGGTTTGCCGATAGAGCTGAGGGTAGTTTACCCAAGGTCACAATTTTGAGCATTTCAGTCTGGTTCTATAAGGCCATCATGCTGGTATGGGTATTGTGGTTGAGTACTTCGATTTTGAGTTGGATTAAATGGGCTTGGAAAATCATTGGCACCTATGGTTATTGGCGTTCATCACCCACTAAAAAAACCACAACAGCAAAATCTAAAGAAGTGGAAAACAAAATTGAGTAAAGTGAAATAAAAGCTGTGCATCAATTCTCAGAGTTGATGCTCTGCCGTTGTTTCTATTGGTATAAATCTCAATACTGATAGCTGTAACTAATGATATGATTAATCTATTGGGGATATATAGGTCTACTTTTTAGTAGTTGATTTAGCCAAATTAGCTGTCAGTGATTCAACTAAAAGGATTTAAGTTTGTTGTTTAATTTGTTTCGTATTCGTTGTGATTTTTTCGTTGTTTTTTGTTTTCTGTCAATCGTTTGTCAAAGCCAATCTAATGCACAAGAGTCACAAGGTTTTGAGTTAGAAGCTGCGCCGAATTGGGTTATTGAATATGACCCTGGAGCCATTGATGATGTGCCTACCGATGAAGTCAGTAATGGCTTGCATTACCACATGGTGGATAACCAAATCCGCGTTGTCAAAAATGGCGATAGAACATCCTATAGTCGCTATGTTGAAACTATAGTTAACCAAAGTGGTCTGGATAGCTCTTCACAGCTTAATTTGAAATTTGATCCTTCCTATCAAAAGCTGGCATTGCATTCACTGTATATTATTCGAGATGGACAACGTTTAGATCGGTTACACAGTACGAAAAAGACCTTACTCAATACTGAGACAGAATTAAAAAGGCAGATTTATAACGGCTCTTTAACGCTAAATGTATTGATCTCAGACCTTCAAGTGGGCGATACCTTGGATTACAGCTATACACGTTATGGTGCTAATCCAGTTTACCGAAATAGCTTTTCTTATAGTCGCAATATCAATTGGGGAGTGCCGCTAAATATTCAACATTTGAGAATATTATGGGGCAAATCAAATCCGCTAGTTGTGACCGCTATCAATGGTGAGCCAAATATACACACTACCCAAGTCGACGAATTTACTGAGTATCAAATTACTCAACTAAAACCCCAAAAACTGGACTCTGAATCGCAAGTACCCCAGTGGTACGATGCATATAGCTCGGTTTATTTTAGCGAGAGTGAAAGCTGGAATGACGTCGTTTCGTGGGCCTACCCTTTGTATCAATTCAAGATCCACAGCAGCGTTAAGCAGGTTGCAGACGAGATACGTAGCCTACATCCAGACCAGCCATCTCAAATAGTCGCGGCGTTGAAATATGCTCAAGAGCAAATCCGCTACGTTGGTTTAGAAATGGGAGCAAACTCTCATGTTCCCACTGCTCCAGAAGAAACCCTTAGGCTCAAATACGGCGATTGCAAAGACAAAACCAGTCTATTGATCGCTATATTAGCGGCGCTTGATATTGAGGCATACCCAGCTTTAGTTGATACCGAATATACAAAATTACTACAACACAGACCGCCAGCTGCCAACCTGTTTAACCATGTGATTGTCAGTTTACGCTACCAAGGTCAACAGATATGGTTAGATCCAACCTTAGTCAATCAAAGCGGTAATTTGGCAAACTTATATCAGCCTGATTATGGTTTTGCATTGGTCTTAAAACCCAAAGAAAACAGCTTAACATCTATGGCATCAGCCACAGCGGGTTCTTATGTTCATATCACTGAAAAATACTTCATTCCTAAAAAACATGAAGATAAAGTGACACTTTCGGTAGAGACCCAGTACTCCGGAAAAGAACTGCTGGATATACGCGATAGCCTAGAAAAAAAGGGCAAAAAGAAAGTCGCAGATAACTACGAAATTTACTATCAAAAATCATTTCCATCACTGGTCTCTGCAGCTGAGATGACAGTCAAGCTTGATGATAAACAAGGCACACTCTCTCTTAAAGAAACATACGATATCTCTGAATATTGGGAAAGAGGTGACGAACATTACGAAGCTGACTTTTACCCTAACGAAGTACGTGATGCGGTATTTAAACCCGATCAACTTAAAAGAACTGCACCGCTAGCATTAGAGTTTCCGAACAATATTAATAATCATTTTGAAATTACATTTGAATCAGACGGTTGGAGTTTTGGTGACGAAAATTTTGTTGAAGACAATCCGTTCTTTAGCTTTCAGAAAATAGTCACTTTTGAAGCCAATACTCTAAGGTTACAGTTTAACTATGTGGCGAAAACGGACCACGTTAACGCCGACCAAATAGACGAATACTTAGCCGCAAGAGAAAGACTCAGAGAAGAAGCCTACTTTGGGTTACTCAAATACATAAAAAGTGATGCAACTGAGACTCAAACTGAAATGGCTGAAGATGAACCTTTATCTAGGTTGCAAATAATCATCGTTGTTTACCTGCTTGGTATGGTCTTTATTTGGGTGAGTTGGGGATTAGAATCTCGACAACGCCCCGAATTCCCAGGTAGTCATTTTTATCCAATCTCTGGGGTAAAGTTTTTGATACTCAGCATAGGTACTATGGGGTTATACGATATCTATTGGTCTTATCGAAATTGGTATGCCATTAAATCAAAATACCATAAAGATATTATGCCTATCGCCAGAGGCATTTTTGCCCCAATTTGGTTTTATCCGTTATTTTCAGCTTTACGACAAGATAGCTTAGAGCGATTCGATAAAAACCAGGTAATGCTGCCTTTTTTCGCACTGGTTTTTGCTGCCGCTTATTTAATTATTTCATTTGCCTCAAGTTATTTTGAGCACATATTTGTGGTTATTTTAGGGCTGCTTACCTCTTTGTTTTTCTTGCCCTTGGTAGTCTACATTAACTCCCTAAATGACAAGTATGAAGGTGCCTACAAATACAATTCAAAGTGGTCACTCAGGCAAGTGGTTGCCTTAATTTTATGCGTGCCCTTAATCGCCTATACCTTGGCAATCGAAACCCCATTTTTACCCGGGGATTCAGTGAGAACCGAATCTCAGATGTTGCAAAGCGATTTAAAATTTTTATATCGCAAACAAGTTTTACCAGCGGACGAAACCATAGAGTATTTTTACAGTGACGCCTTTTTCAGCATAAGAGACGATGGCAACGGCTTTACACAAGAGCGAGTATTTTCGTATTGGTTGGATGATCAACAGGGTTTCGAACTAGAAGTGGCAAGTTTTGATCAAATCAAAAATATTGAAGTGGAATATGCCGAAGACCAAGACAGCAATACAATCATTATCATCAAGAGAACAGACAGCTCCGAGTTTATGTTATTTGTTTCCAGCGTCGATGATGGGGATAAGTTGTTTTTTAATACTTTAAATAAATTATGGAAAAGTAAAAAATAACGCCGATCTAGTCGTTCTAATCAATTGCACGAGGCTACTCTAAAATAGCGTAAGCCTCGTCAAAACTGTTGATTATGGCAAAGCAATCAGCCAATAGTCGCGGTTGTAATTCCACCAAATCTGGTATCGCCACTGTGTGACACCCCGCAGCTAACGAGGCTTCGATACCAGCATTCGAATCTTCAAATACTAATACTCGTTGCGGCGATACGGCTAATTTTTGGCAAGCAAGTAGATAACAGTCTGGCGCGGGTTTGGGATGAGTAATGTCATCAAAAGTCACTAAGGTATCAAGGGCTTGCATAATGTCTGTTTGCTGAAAACTTTCAATGGCTGAGTCATAGCTTGAAGAAGTGACAACGCCCACTGGTACTTTGTTTTCTAAAAGATAATCGAAGAAACCAGTAAAGCCTTGTTTAATTGGTAATCCTAGACGTTTTTTAGCGCTAATGTAATTGCGGGTTTCTTGGATAAAACGCTCCATGGGAAACCCTAAACCAAATTCTTGATGGGCCATTTGATTACATTGCTGAGTCGGTACTCCGACAAACCTTTTAAACATCTCTGGGGTAAATTTCACATCAAAGGCTTTTGCAGTGGTTACCCAAGCATCACAACACACTTGTTCACTATCAAAAATAGTACCGTCTTTATCGAATAATACCGCGTCAAAATTTGTTAAAGGCATAGATGAATTACGCTCCTGTGATTAAAACAACGAAGATCCCACCTCAGTAAATTTGCTGAACAAGCAATTTGTCACTAAGTGCAATGGTAATTAAATGTTAACACTTTGACCTGACATTTATTATTGAATAAATGTGAAGGTTTTAGGGAAAGCCGAGAGAAAAAGCAAAGGTAATTTATTTGCTCTGCGCGCTAATTGCTTGGGTTAAGAAAGTGCTCGACAACATGTTGCATAACTTGTCAGCAAGCGAAAAATGTCGCCACAGCAAGCTAATAAAACTGTTTGCAATGTCCCACTAGCTTTAGTAATTTGCCCCCCTAATAATAAAAAAGGAACCCTTTTTCTATGTCTGTCGAAAACCTATACAAAGTTGTTTTATACCCTTTCATTAACGAATCCATAGCTAGCCTTAAAACCATGACCAACCTAGTTGGCACAGCTGGTGAGCCATTTATGGACAAAGTAGAGGATTTTCGATTTAAAGGTTACGCCATTTGTTCCGATGTGACCGGAAGTTTGGATGGGGTGATTATGATGCATCACTATCCAGAGACGGCTATCGCCATTGGCAACGCAGTTAGCGAAAGCATGACTGAAGAAAAATCTGAAGCAACAGAAATTACTCAAGAGCTAAGCAATGCCCTAGCTGAATGGGGTAACACCATAGTGGGGCGTTCTACCGATTTACACAGTCGATACAAATTGGATTATGACTTTTCTAGTCCTTATTTTGTGAATGACGTAAGTGACATGGATAAATTTTTGGTTGGCGTCAAAGAAATTGTCACTGTGCCAATCACCGTCGAAGGAGTGGGGCGTTATTATTTTAATTTATTGGTTCGCTCGGTAGATTTCCAGGTGGGCGAAGCTAAAGGTGAAGAAAGTAAAGGTGTGAAAAACACTCATACTAAACCCTTGCCCTTAGACGCCGCTGTGTTAGTTGTTGATGACAGCGCACTGATCCGCAAAGCCATAAAACGTATTTTAAATAAGTTAGGGTACAACAACTTATTGGAAGCCGACGATGGCCGCAGTGGCCTTGAAATTGTGAAATCCGGTGCTGCTGATTTTATGTTCATGGATGTGGTGATGGAAGACATGAATGGCGATGAAGCCCTCAGTGAAATCAGAAAAAGTGGCTCTGATATTCCTGTAGTGATGCTTTCGTCTGTTACCGATCAAACGTTAGTGAATAAGTGCCAAAATCTTGGAATATCAGGATTTATATTCAAACCTATCCAAGCCAGCAATGGTGCTGAAGTGTTAGTTGAGTATCTGAAAATAGCCTAGAAATTGCTAAAATTAATTGCATTAAGATGTTTGGGTTGATTACAGCTAGATTAGCCCAAACACTAAGCCGCTAGACAATCGTGAAGATTGATGTGATAACAGAAGAATAATCAAATTTCATAATAGCGTTAATTCTTTAAGACACTGCGAATTTGTTTAAAGCTAGATAGACTAGCTTTTTATATTCAATCGGTTGCTGGTTATGGGTCTTAACTTTCGAAGTGTTTTTGCCTCAATTATTGTTAGTGTTGTTTTTCTTGGTGGTTGTTCATCAGATGTAGTGTCTAACAACCCAAGTTCACATTCTCCCGTTATACATCAAACTCTGAAAAGCGCTTATGCCGATAAATTTCTAATTGGTGCCACACTTAATGATTATTTAGTTGCTAACCATAACGACCGATCTGTGGCCATAGTTAAGCAGCATTTTTCAGCGGCAACCATGGATAATGCTATGAAATGGGAAGTGTTTAATCCGCAACCCGAAACCTATAATTTTACTGCTCCTGACAACTTTGTCGATTTCACAACAGAAAATGATATTGCAGCCGTTGGTCATGTTTTATATTGGCACAGTCAGACTCCAGACTGGGTCTATAAGGACCAACAAGGTAATTTGTTAAGCCGTGAGGCATTGCTCAATAGAATGCGCCAGCGCGCCAAGTTAATGGCTGCGCGATATGGCAAAACTATCAAAATTTGGGACGTTGTAAACGAAGCCTTAGAGGACGACGGCAGCTTGCGTCAATCTATGTATAACCAAATTATTGGTGACGACTTTATTGAACAGGCCTTTATTATCGCATCGCAGGAACTACCCGCAGACAGTGTGCTTCTGTATAATGACTACGGAATGACTCGTCCGGGCCGTCGCGACACAGTGATTAAATTAGTGACAGAGTTGCAGGCCAAAAACATCAAAATAGACGGTATTGGTGTGCAAGGGCATTGGGACATGCAACGTCCATCAATATCTGAAATAGCCACTAGTTTTGACGCCTTCATTGCTACCGGACTACCAATTCACATCACCGAGCTAGATGTGGATTATTTGGGTCGTGAAGAATTTTTTGGTGCTAACGTTGATATAACAAAACTCGTCGCCACGCCGCAAAATAATCCCTACGCAGATGGCCAATTTCCAGCTACAGCCGACCAAGAGCTAGGGGATCGCTACGTGGATATTTTTAAACTGTTTTTGAAGTACCATCAAAATATTGAGCGTGTGACTTTTTGGGGCGTTACCGATGACAATTCATGGTTAAATGGCTGGCCTGTGGCTGGACGTACTAACTACCCGTTATTGTTTAACCGCGACGGTTCAGAAAAACAAGCATTAAAAAGAGTGATACAACTCGGTTCAGATTATTAGCATGCACCACCAAGTTTAGCTTCTGCGATGGCAATAGCGGCTTAAGTGCCGCTAAAATATGCTGCTTTGGATATTAAACAGCTAGTCTATTCGCTCCTAACTTCCTAACTTCCTAACTTCCTAACTTCCTAAATTAGTTAATTTCAGTGAAAGGATGTTCCCCGAAATATTCGCTTTTTTTTGGCCTTTTACTTTCAAAAAATATTTTTAAAACACCAACATGTTTATGTCGTATTGATGCCTTTTGTAATTAAGTTGTAAAATTTAATTGCTTCAAATCCCACCATATAACCTTCAATTCCAATTTAGAGCTTCTACGTTTTTTCAGTTTAAAAGGCTTAATGTATTGTTTTTTAATGATTTTAATTTTGTGTTGCGTAAATGTCGACACCTTGTTGCTTATATGTTGCTTGAGCCTGAGTTTGTTGATCGGTAAAAATGCGCCCTCAAATAATTAACAAAAAATTAATAACGGTTTAAAGATGTTGTCGAAAGAAGTACTTAAAAAAGGTAACGATGCACTAGGTGAAATTTTACGCGCGAGTCAAAGTTGCGCCAATGAAAACGTCCTAGATGAAGCGGTCGCAGCAAAGGCTGGTCTTGATGATGACGCAAAAAAAGTGCTGAATTACATTCACTCATTGCCACCTGTTTACAACTTTGAACCAGAATATACTAGACGATACCGTGAAAATCCCTTCGAACATGACGACCTTAAAGGCATAACTAAGCAAGATATAAGCATTCCTTGTGACGACCATGAATTAGCCGCTAGGGTTTATCGCCCTAATATCGATCATGAAACCGCTGAACCAGCACTGATCTATTTCCATGGTGGTGGTTTTGTTTTGGGTAGCATCGATAGTTACGATAAAATGCTTTCGCAGTTATGTTTTCAATCCAATATGGTGGTGATTTCTGTCGACTATCGTTTAGCGCCAGAAACCGTTTTCCCGGGTGCAGTTGAAGATACCCAACAAGCAACAGATTGGATTGCCAAAAACGCCACGGCCTTAAATTTAGACCCAAATCGTATCGCTATAGGTGGTGATAGTGCAGGAGCCAATCTTGCCACTGTATATTGTCATTTGAATAAAGATAGACAAGATTTCAAGCCTATTTTTCAATTATTGATATACCCCAGCATTCTGGGAAATGATACCTCACCAAGTCGTCAAGAATTTACAGAAAACCTGTTATTAACCAAAACTCTTCTGAAATGGTTTCATGACCTGTACATAAGCACTGAACAAGAGAAAGACCCTCGCTTTAACCTATTGCAAGCGAGTGATTTTAGGTCAGTACCGCCGGCTTTTATTTTAACTGGAGGATTCGATCCACTGCGTGACGAAGGTCAAATGTACGCGGACAAACTCAAACAAAACGGTATTACCGTTAAACATTCTTGTTACACAGATATGTTTCACGGATTCATCAATTTTGGCGCTTTACAGCAAGCAAAAGACGCGGTAACCGAGTGCGCATTCGTGCTCAAAACCGTGATGAATATTAAGTAAATAAATCAAGTTTGATTATAAAACTATAAACACACGGTTGGGACACAACATGAAAATAACTACATTATTAACTTCAAAAAAGTTACTCGCCCTTTCTATTTCGGCGGCATTAACACTGCCTGTTATTGCTCAAGAAACTCAAAACGCAGCTGAAGAAGTAGAAAAAGTTCAAGTAACGGGATCGTATATCAAACGAACTGCAGCAGATGAAGCAGAACCGGTTCAAGTACTAGACTTTAATTATATTCAATCTACCGGCGCGACAACTGTAGCCGAATTAATCGGTAAATTAGCCATTTCTTCTGGCGCTGAAAACCAAGCTGACTCGTTTTCACAAGCTTCTACTCAGGGTACCGGCAATGTGAATTTGCGTGGGTTAGGTTTAAGTTCAACACTGGTTTTGATTAATGGTCGTAGGCAAACGCTTTCTGGTGCGATTACCAATGATGGCAGTGTGTTTGTTGATTCAAGTCATATTCCGATTGAAGCAATTGAGCAAGTTGAAGTGCTCAAAGAAGGGGCGGCTTCTACCTATGGTTCAGATGCGATTGCTGGTGTAGTTAACTTTATTTTACGTAAAGATTTCGAAGGTTTTGAAGTTAGTGCAGGTATCGGCAAGGCTGCTGATAGTAGCCAAAAAGACACTGATTTTGGTTTCTTATGGGGCGCTGAACTTGGCAATACTTTTGTCACAGTTTCGGGCCATTACTTAGACCGAACCCCACTCACCATTGCCGACCGACCTGAATTAGGTGATGTGGCATTAAGCTCACTAGGCAACACCTTTTTACTTCTGGACAATGCTGAAGTAGCCGATGGTCCCTATGCTGGAAGTTATGGTGCGTACCAAAGTGTGCCAGATCCCACTTGTTTAGATAATGATTTAGGGGTGCTCATTCCCCAAGCCTATGGATCTCGTTGTGGCTTTAATTTTGGGCCACTGTATAACTTAGTGAATACCGAGACTCGTTTACAACTGTATTCAAACGTTAACCACTACTTTGATAACGGCAATGAGCTAACGGTTGATATGAGCTGGAGCTCGAACGAAGTTAAAGATAATCCGCAGTCTCCTAGTTATCCTGACTTAACCTTCCCTTACATTGGCCCTACAGACTCAGGTAATCCTTTTGGGGTGGGCGTTGTGTGGCTAGGGCGACCACTAGGGGCTGGTTTTGAACCAGCGTTAGCCCCTCGTGAAAATGATACTTTTCGTACCTCGGTTAATTTAGTCGGTGATTTAGACAATGGCTGGAGCTGGGATACCGCATTAACTTACAGTAAAAACACTTACACCCAATATCAACAAGACCAACTGAAATCACGCTTAGTCGCGGCGTTAGCAGGAGAGGGCGGTCCAAACAACGACGAGCTCTTTAGTCCTTTTGACCGGGCGAGTCTCAGTCAGTCGGTTATCGATGATTTTACCCATATGACCGAGTCAGAAAAAACCACAGACCTGTTAGTGGTCGACGCAGTGGTGAGTGGCGATTTATACGAATTATCCGCTGGAACAATCGGCTTTGCAGCAGGTATTCAAGCCAGAAGTGAAAGTTTCAAAGTTGATACCGATGACGTGTTTGAAATTAAATTTGATGAACAAGGAAACCCTATCCCTGTTGATTTGATATTTTTACAAGGTTTGTCAAAAGTTGACGTAGACAGAAGCTCGTTTGCTATGTTTGCCGAAAGTGTTATTCCTGTTTCAGAAAACGTTGAAGTAAAAACCGCAGTGCGTTACGAGAAGTTAGAAAGTGACTCAAGTTTTGATCCTAAGATAGCGGTTCGTTGGCAGGTATCTGATGAGTTTATCTTGCGCGCATCAGCCAGTACCGCATTTAGAGAAGCGTCGTTGTCGCAGAAAAATGCCTCGTCAGCTGTGATTACCAGTATTACCGATTACAACGATGACGGCTCAGCAAAATCCAGTGCCTTTGTTGGTGTGATTGCTACCGGAAACGATAACTTAAAACCTGAAGAGTCTGAAAACTACAATGTTGGTTTGATTTTTAAACCTACAGATAATTTGGACTTCAAGCTAGATTTCTGGAGTGTTGATTATACCAATATGATCACTGTAGAAAATGCTCAGGGTAAGTTGATTGACGATCCAAATGGCGCAGATATCATCCGTACCGACGCAGGGTTTTTACAGTCTGTGAAAGTGAACTATTTTAATTCATCTTCAGTGAGTGTGAATGGCTTTGATATTGAGTCGACTTGGACTATTTCAGACCAATTTAACCTAATCCTAAACGCGTCACATTTTAACTCTTACGAATTAACTAAAGATAATGGTGAAGTGGTTGAAGCTGCAGGTTCATTTAATATCGATAATTTTGCTCGCTCAATGCCAGAAACCAAAGGCTCGTTAAATCTTAACTGGATTGGCGATAGTCAAAGAGCATCATTAAATGTTAACTATGTATCGAGTTACGATACCGGTGTAGACGTATCAGCCTTACCCAATGAAAGTACCACGGTTGATGCCTTTACCACCATTGATGCGCAGTACTCCGCTACGTTAAATGTTACACAAGACGGCGAAGCTGTTGTAACTTTAGGTATTAAGAACCTACTTGATGAATTGCCACCACGAGCTTACACAGCCGTTGGTAGCTTAAGTTATGATCCTAAACAGCATAACCCTTTGGGCCGTGTACTATACGCCAAAGTAAAATACGTGTTCTAAGCCAAAGTTCATCGTTATAGAAATCTAAGGGGGGATGAATTTCTCCCCTTTAACCAAAAGAAAGAAACTATGTCATTTGTTTTTAATACAACTAAATCAATTGTTAACGCGCCAAATGCAGCTTCAGAATTAGGTCAATATTGCCAAACTCTTAATATTAAGAATGTTTTATTGGTTACTGATCCGGGCATCGTTCAACTTGGCTTACATCAAAAAATCATCGCCAGTTTAGAGCATTGCCCAATTGACGTGGTGTTGTTTAGCCAAGTAGAAGTCGATCCGCCCATAGCAGTGATAGAAAAGGCGCTGTTATTTGCGAAACAAAACAAAATCGATGGGGTCATTGGTTTAGGAGGTGGTAGTTCTCTTGATACCGCTAAATTAATAGCGGCACTTACTTATTCTGAGCAATCGGTTAATGATGCATTTGGTATCGACAAACTCACCCAAGCTCGATTGCCACTCATTCAAATCCCCACCACTGCTGGTACTGGATCAGAAGTGACGCCTATTTCAATTGTCACTACCGGTGAAGCAACCAAGATGGGTATTGTCTCTCCACTATTACTGCCAGATGTGGCCTTATTAGATGCAACCTTAACAGTTGGTTTACCGCCACACATTACTGCTGCAACTGGCATAGATGCAATGGTCCATGCAATTGAAGCCTATACCAGCTGTATCAAAAAGAACATTTATTCCGATATGTTGGCGGTTCAAGCTCTAAAGTTAATGTCGCAAAGTATCAAAACCGCAGTGCATCAAGGACAAGACTTAGAAGCTCGTTCTAATATGATGCTGGGCGCCACCTTGGCAGGACAAGCATTTGCGAACGCTCCCGTAGGTGCGGTGCATGCCCTTGCTTATCCACTTGGAGGGCAATTTCATATCCCCCATGGATTAAGTAACTCCTTAGTTTTACCCCATGTGCTGCGATTCAATAAATCCGCCGCGGCCCACCTCTACGCGGAGCTGGCTGACATTATATTGCCTGAAGTTTGTTCAAACTTAGTATCCGACGACGAAAAAACAGACGCGTTTATTGAATATCTAGAAAACCTGATTATTGAGGTAGGTTTACCCAATACCTTAGCCAGTGTTGGTATTGACCAAGGCAGTTTAGATTCACTGACCAAGGATGCCCTCAAACAAGAACGTTTGTTAGTGAATAATCCAAAACCGATGAACGAGGCTGACATTTTGGCCATCTATCAAGCTGCGTTTTAGGGCCTGGCAATTTATGTTGAGACATTATCATGACTGAGAAAACATTGGACCAAGCCCTGCAGACTGCAAACACGGCCAAATCCTCAAAGCGTAACCTTTATTCGGTTTACCTTATTTTTATCTTGTTATTGGCCTATACGTTTTCGTTTATCGATAGGCAAATTTTGAGTTTGTTAGTGGAGCCAATGAAACGGGATTTGAGTATTAGTGATACCCAAATGAGTTTGTTGCAGGGATTATCATTTGCTTTGTTCTATACCCTAATGGGTCTACCACTAGGGCGTTTAGCTGATAGTAAAAGCCGCAGAGGTATTATCGCAGGATCGATATTTGTCTGGAGTCTAATGACAGCTGCTTGTGGACTAGCTAAAAGTTATTGGGGACTGTTTTTTGCGCGTATGGGGGTTGGCGTGGGTGAAGCAGGGCTATCACCTGCCGCGTATTCGCTAATCGCTGATAGTGTAGAGAAGAAACATTTATCCAAAGCTATCGCTGTTTACACTATGGGGATTTACCTTGGTGGAGGCATGGCACTCATTGTGGGCGGCATGGTGATCCAATGGGCAGCGGAATTTTCGTCGATTACTTTACCGATTATTGGTGAGGTATACGCTTGGCAAGCTGTTTTTCTTGCGGTAGGGCTACCCGGTTTATTATTGGTGCCTTTTTTATTCACCTTAAAAGAGCCTAGTCGTTCTCAAGTTCAAGAAAAACCTGTTGCAGTGTCCGAAGTAGTTAAGTTTTTTAAACACAATAAAAAAACGGTATTACTGCATAATTTTGGCGCTGCGCTCGCGTCGGTTGCAGGTTACGGTGCGCTGGCTTGGGTACCTAGTTACTTAATTAGGGTGCACGGTATGACTGGTGGCGAAGTGGGGCTAGCGTTCGGCATTATTGTACTGTTTTGTGGTGCAGGTGGTGTGATTGTTGGGGGGATTTTAGCTGACAAACGTTACAAAGCTGGTCAAACCGACGCTAAAATGCGTGTCGCAATGTGGGCGATGATTATTGGCATTATCCCTACAGTCATTTATCCACTGATTTCAGATTTGCAATTGGTGTTAATTATTTTGGCTATTTCCACCTTTTTCGCGAATTTTATGATGGGCTTAGGGCCTGCTGCAATCCAAGAGGTGGTGCCTAGCAACATGCGCGGACAATTCAGTGCTCTATACTTATTTATTGTTAACTTAATCGGATTGGGACTGGGTCCAACATTAGTCGCGCTGTCTACCGACTACATTTTTGGTTCGCCTGAAATGGTGGGATATTCACTATTATTGGTCACCAGTATTGCAATGGCTAGCTCGGCAATATTGCTGGGTAAATGTTTACCTCATTACCGTAAAACGCTCATTTCTTTAGAAAAAAACTAATTTCAAATCACAACTAAAAATTTCATCGCAGCCATTCATCATGCTTTGGCTGGCGATGTAATTTAGGCTAATTCCAATAGGAGAAACCATGTTACCTCTAAACGATCCTTTATTGCTAAAAGGACATTTATTTATCAACGGGGAATGGGTTGATGGAGACTCAGAAGAGTCAATTTCAGTACAAAATCCTGCTACCGGAATTGAAATCTGTCGTGTCGCTAGCGCAACTAAAAAAGACACGGCATTTTCAATAAATTGCGCCCAACAAGCTTTGCAAACTTGGCGTCAAACTACAGCAAAGCATCGCGCTGATTTACTCAAAAATTGGTATCAACTAATCGTAGAAAACATTGATGATTTAGCCTGTATTCTTAATGCAGAGCAAGGTAAACCTTTGGCCGAAGCTAAAGCTGAGATACTCTACGGCGCGTCATATATTGAATGGTTCGCTGAGGAAGCCAAGCGAATGTATGGCGATATTATTCCCAGCAATAAAGCAGGCCAACGGCTGCTAACTCTGAAACAACCAATTGGTGTGGTGGCTGCAATCACACCTTGGAATTTTCCAAATGCGATGATTACTCGAAAAGTGGCGCCGGCCTTGGCTGCCGGTTGCAGTATCGTTGTGAAACCCGCTGAAGCGACACCTTTGAGCGCGTTAGCGTTAGCGGAGCTAGCTCAGCGAGCAGGCATTCCCCAAGGCGTATTTTCTGTGGTGGTAGGTGTCGATTCAAAAGAAATTGGTAAAGAGTTAACCGATAATCCGTTGGTTAAAAAGTTATCTTTTACTGGCTCCACTAACGTTGGAAAAATACTGATTAAACAGTGTGCTGATACAGTTAAAAAAGTATCGATGGAACTAGGAGGTAATGCACCCTTTATTGTATTTGAAGATGCTGATATTGACCAAGCGGTTCAAGGGGCAATTGCATCGAAGTTTCGTAATGCCGGTCAAACCTGTGTGTGTGCCAATAGGTTTATAGTACACACTAGTGTTTATGAAGAATTTACCACTAAGTTTGTCGAATCAACTAAACAACTAGAGGTAGGTAATGGCATAGACCCTAAGGTGTCTATTGGGCCTTTAATTAACGCTGCGGCAGTTCAAGATGTCCATGGGAAAGTAACAGGCGCTCTAGAAAAAGGGGCTAAAGTTCTGCTAGGTGGTTCGCCCTCTAAACTAGGAAAAAACTTCTATCCGCCTACCATTCTTGCAGATGTAACCCCAGACATGGAGGTTTTCCAAGAAGAGATTTTTGGCCCTGTAGCGCCAATTATTACTTTTGATACAGAGCAACAGGCGCTGGAGTTAGCCAACAGCACAGAAGCTGGGTTGGCGTCTTATGTATACACTCAAAATAATTCTCGAATTTGGCGTTTCTCAGAAAATTTAGCGAACGGAATAGTGGGCATCAATGAAGGTGTAATTTCTACAGAAGTGGCGCCCTTTGGTGGTATTAAACAATCAGGTAATGGTCGAGAAGGTTCTAAATACGGCATGGATGATTACACTGAAATCAAATACCTGTGTATGGGTGGGATGTAAACTTAACGCTAGGGACTAAGTTCATAACAAATGATCTTGGTCCCATTGTTGTTGCGACAATTGTGATTCTGTCACTAACCAATCTCGAAAGGTTTTAAGAGTTTGCACGTTTTGATACTGATCAGGGCAAACAAAATAGTAAGACTCTTTCTTGAGCATCATATGCTCATGGGCAATAACCAATTTGCCTTCCTTTAACAAGGGATCGGCAAGAGGTCGATACATGGGAATGATCCCCAATCCATCCACTGCAGCCTGTGTTGCTACAGCCACATTATCAAAAGTGATGTTTTTCTTCTCGGTATGCAATATCGGATGGCTAGTATGTGATAACCATTGGTCCCATAGTTTTGATAAGTGGTTGTAATGTAACCAGTTATACTTGGCCAAACCCGCAGTGTCGTCAGTACTATGTAACTCGTCTAACAACGAAGGGGCACACACAGGTTGTACGTAAATATCGACTAATTTATCACTGTGGCAACCAGGCCATTCACCGTTGCCTAAGCGGATCGCCGCATCCATATTTCCACCTGAAAAATCAACTGAATCCTCGCCAGTATCAACACTATTGGTGAAAAACGACAAGGTTAGTTCTGGATGAGATTGCTCGAGTTTACATAGGCGGCTCATTAGCCAAGTCGAATTAAAGGTGGCCGAAATACCAAGTTTTAGTTTTAGCTCTTCACTTCCATTGTGAAGAATATTGGTGGCCACTTTTAAATCAGCAAAAATATTAGAAATGGAATTGGCGTAAATTACGCCTTTTTCGGTGAGTTCTAAGCCAACTTTGTGACGTTCAAATAGTTTGATGCCAAAATGCTCTTCTAAATTTTTGATTTGCCGACTAACTGCTGAACGAGTAATAAAAAGTTCATCCGCTGCTTTGGTAAAACTCAAAACACGCGATGCAGTTAAAAATACCCAAAGTGTATTCAGTGGTGGCAAACGTCTCGACATATCACGCCTTTTAATTTCAATATTGCTAACTCATATTGATTAATTCTTGATAATTAACAAGAAAAATTTCCCTATATTTCAATATCATAAGAGGTAACTTTTTAATGGTCACTTACTAAAGACAATATATCCTAACGCCGCTAAATCAGCAAACCTAACACCCGTAAACTGCGCGTGTTTCAGACTTGATATTGAGATGGTAATTACCTTAAATTTAGCGAGAATTTTTGGGTGGTTTCACAAAGAATCAGCTAGGCGTTTAGCCATTTTCTTGGTGGAATTTGGCAATACGAATTAATAGTCAGTTACCGTGACTGGCTCTATAAACAAACTTAACGATAAAATAGAAAGGGAATTGTGTGCTGCGAATATAGAGCATCGCTTCGCGATAGAGTCTGTATGTTGTGCGCAGGGCGCGGTTTTGCTTTAGGTAAAATACGTAAGTCTACCCTTTGTCATCTCCAAGGTTCCTGTTAACGACAACCGGGAATGACGAAATAAACCGTGAACTCTTTTCTTATAACGTGCGCCCAAATCTAAGAGTTGTCGTAGATGTGACTGTAAATGTTTAGCAAAATACTGAGTGATTTCGGTATTTTCGCACTGCATCATAGACAAAGAAGCAACCCTGCTATCACACCGCTACAAGTTCTAAGGTGATTCCAAAGCACCCATTTAGATAAGTATGCTTGCCAAATAGTCGCTCTTTGCGGAGCCGAGGCATCCCTAAGTTGATTGTTTAAAGGAACATTATAAACAATAGTTACAGCTACGGTTCCTACAAAGAAGACTGCGCCAGCTGTAGAAACCAACCCTGAGCTAAAAATAAACAAAACTAAACTGCCAACCCCTGAGATAAAAAAAACGCCCAGAAAAATTGGGTTTAATATTTTTTCGTTTATTAAAATCATCATTTCTGCGCCATTTTTAGCGTGTGCCAATACTCCCATAATGGTATTACTAAAGATGAAATAAAGCCCAATCATAATGATCATTGCTAGCTTGATGACGGTTTCTGCTAATGCCCATAAACTAAATTCAATCATTGTCGTTCCCAAATAAAGTAGTATTGATGTCCAATTTGAATTGAAATAAGCGCAGCTTTTTTAGCTGCGCAAGGTATTATTGTGTTACTCGTGATTCGTAAAAATTGAGGCTACATTTAAGTACAGTGTTCAGCACCGTTAGAACTTGTGACCCTAAAACGTTAGCGCCCTGTTGCTCCCCTCTAGCGTCTTTTAAACCATAGTGTCCACCCAAAAAGAGCAAACACCGCTTCAAGACTCAATGCGATCAAAATTCCTTGATTGGGTAAACCATCCAAAACAATACCCATACAACGAAAAATGCAGAAAGAGGAAAAAACCAATAGACAAATAATTAACGCGGAATTTGCCATTTCTTTCTTAAAGATCGCCAGAAAAGAAAACAAACCACATACCAATATCGTGCCTCCCATCCCTCTCATTTCGCTCTTAGCTGAAGCACTGACGTTACTTTGAAAGTCAAATTGGCTTAAATACTCGAAAGGCGTCAATCCAATATATGCGCCAACCACCCCTAGTGTGATGCCAGCAAAAAATAGATAAGTGTTTGTCACTATTTTCATTTTATTAGCTCCAATAAATTATAATATGCAGTCAAGTTTGCTCAGTTCAAAAAGTAGTCTGTCAAAAATAGTCTGTTAAAAATAGCTTGTTAAAATCGCTCGAGGTTATTTGCAATATACTCATTAAAGGTGATTGGATTACGCCCGAGTGCGCTTTTAACGCCGTTAGTCAGGTACTCATTGCGACCATCCAGTACTTCGGTAAATAAAAAGTTAAGTAGGGTGATGACATCCTCAGGTACTTGCTGGGCAAGCATCATGCTGTTGAATTCAGATTGAGAAATAATTGTGAACCTAACTTCTCTGCCCAAAGCTTTGGTGAATTTCTGAGCAAGATCTTCAAAGCTTAACAACTCTGGCCCTGTGACTTCGAATAATTGATTTCGTTTGTTGGTATTAACCAGCGTTTCTACCACTACATCAGCGATATCACCTACATCAATGAAAGGCTCGCTAACCTGTTTAACGGGTAGGCTGATATTTCCAGCATCAATAAAGCCTTTAAAAAAACCACCTGAAAAATTTTGGTTGAACCAAGAAGCCCTCACAACATTCCAGCTCAGGCCAGAATCAATCAATATAGTTTCGCACTTTTGCGCGGCGGGCTCACCTCGGCCAGATAGCAGCGTAACGTGCTTTACTTGCATGGATAAAGCCAAATTACAAAACTCACTGATGTGATCAGCCGAGGCTTCAACCGCTAAGTCTGGGTAGTAGGTTAAATAGACATGAGAAATGCCCTGCAAGGCAGTTCGCCAAGTTGAGGGTTCATGCCAATCAAACAATGTACTGGAGTTTCTACTTGCACCTTTAACCTTGTCTATTGGTAAATGGTCTTGTAGGCGTTTATACACCAAACTACCGGTTTTACCGCTTGCTCCAATAACTAGTACTTTCTCTATATCTTTCATATCATTCTCCTATTAGTTTATTTGTGTGGGGTTAGCAAAATACTTTCTCTTTAATAGATTGCTCAAACCTATTTGTGTCATCTATGGCGATACCAGAGAGGCCATTGTTTAGAGTTAAGTGAGGTAAAAAAGGCATTGAAACTCCACTCATTATCTTGTTTAAGTTTCGAGTATTATTTCAATAAGGTAAGACACATACCGAACCCATCGGTCGCAATATTTGACCAAAAGTTCGGCAATTTAATGGGATTAGTTTGAGTAGTGGGAATAGAGGGTAAGGGAAACCACCTAACACAAAATAAAGGTTTAGTTTAACTAGTCAAACCTTTGAGCCTAAAGGCGTGTAATTATTATTCGACTAACTGTTTACGTATCGCACTTGGAGACGTACCTATAGTTCTTTTGAAGGCTCTAGAAAAGGCGGACTCAGATTGATAACCATAGTCCAGTGCAATAGCAAGAATTGATGATTTAGTATTTTGCAAGTCTCCATAGGCTAACGACATACGCCACTCGGTTAAATACTCCATTGGAGAACTCCCCACAAGCCTTTTAAACTCCCCTGTAAAGCTTGTTCTCGACATTCCCACTTGGGCACTTAACTCTTCAAGATTCCAATGCCGCGAAGGTTGCTCATGCACCAATTCAATAGCTTTGGATATCCTAGAGTCTTCTAAAGCACCTAACCAGCTCAACTCACTAGTCTCTTGGTTCTCAATGTATTCTCTAAGACAGGTGATAACTAGCAAATCTGCTAAGCGTGAAATAGCCCCGGTACTCCCGCCTTGCGGTTGAGTGGTTTCGAGCTCTATCAATCTCACGACAGATTTGAGCGCTTCGTACCGTTTGCTATCTTGTTTGACTAATATACTAGTGGGTAGCATATCGAGTAACCTGAGGGTAAGGGGGTGCTTAAATACAATCGCCCCGCACAGCATCACGGTTTGGGGACCACTGCCACCAAAACACAGTTTTTCGTAACGGTCACTGACAATTTCAATGGGGAGATCGGCCAAGGGGGTGTAAAAGTTTGATGTGCCACAACTGAATTTGTGACCTTCACCTCTAGGTAGCAAAACAAATTCCCCTGCTGACAGGTCATATTTTTCAGTGTTAGTCGTTAATTGCACTTGGCCACTAATGACCAAATGAAACATCATGCAATTATCTAACTGAGGCATTTCAATACCCCACGGCAGTGTCAAAATAGAGTGGGTGCAAAAAACACTCTCAAGTGACATTTTGTCTAGTAAGCGCCCAATAGCAGAGTCTTTTATTTTAGTGCTTACTCGTGTTTTGTAGTCAAAATTCACTGTAACTCTCCGCTTTCTAAGTGGTAGCAACAACGCTAATCAAATCATAACTGTTTGCTTTAGCTCGACCACTCCCTAATCGCCAGCAAACAGTATATTTTTTCGTTTTTATTTGTTCAATCCTGACTATTCAACTCTAGTGAACTTTTAAAACTCCACTACTTGCCTATTTGTCAGGTGTTTTTAGTTCCTTTTATGCACTCGGATATATTTATAACACCAAGTAATACCAAAATAATTTAAAATAATATTCAACTGTCATATTAGTGTAATAAAAGTGTGATTCTTTTATTGGCGTGCATATGTTACTCTGTAAATGAAATGTAGTTAGAGAGGTAATTTCATATGCGTAACAATATTTTAATAGCAGCGGTTCTTTGTGTTTTTTCGACAGCCATTTTTGCGAAAGATGTTGCAACAGCTGCACCAAAAAGTTTATTTAACTGTTTAAACTTGGATAGCTATTCTGTAGATGCCAATTGTTCATCTTCATTAATTTCTACTAACAGCGAATTTGTAGCATCGCAAAAAGAGCTATCTTTAAAGATGATGCAGCAGAACCCCAATGTTATGGCAACTGTGCAATTTCACCCTGAACAAATGTTGATAAAGGTCATTGCTCAAAAAGAAGCTGAAAAAGAAGTTAAGACTAAACTTTTAGCCGCAGCACGTAACACCAGTCGTTCATCAGTTTTTTAATAAAGCATTTCTGTAGAACCTGCAGTCAAAACCACCTTGAGCCTCAGGGTGGTCCCTCAATGTTAAATTTTCTACAAAATAAAACTTCGCACATTTAGATAAGTCCGATTAATTAAAATGCACGGCCGTTCTGTTGCTGTCATTTGTTAAAACCATCGTAAAATTCGCCTTAACGTAGTGATTAATTATATGTCAGGGCTCAAGTAGCCTTTTTCGCTCTAAGTTGGCAGTCAAACAGCCCGTCGTTTATTGATTAGATCAAAGCTAAGGTTTATTCTACGCATACTCAATAAAGGGCTAATATGCGTTTCACAATACACTTTCTGTTATTTATTTTATCTATCACCTCCTCTTTATATTCTGTTGCAAACGAAACAATAAAAACTGAATTGCTAGCAGTAGCCAACGAAAACCGTCTTCTACAATATTATGAAAATGGTGAAAACAAAGGCCCTTCCATTGAGATCCTTGAAGCCATTTTAAAAGAAGCGCAACTAGAAGCAAAGGTTGCGTTTATGCCCTGGGCTCGTGCGTTTTTAACTGCCAAAACTCAACCCAATACGCTTATTTTAAGCATGATTAGAACACCAGAGCGGGAACACAGTTTTCACTGGATTACACAGGTTAGCCATGCCACCAGAGTATTTATCTCACTAAAAAACAAGCCCGAAAGTTATGTAGATAGCATGCAGCAGGCTAAGCAGAAGTTGATCGCTGTGGTACTAGGCTCTGCGGGTTACAACGAACTTATCTCGAATGGATTTTCAGATAAAAAGAATCTGTATGTCGTCGCAGACGCCGAATTAATGATGACTCTACTTGAAAATGAACGTGTCGACTTGGTTTATGAAGATCCCCACAATGTGCTTAATATCCTAAATAGGCGTGGTAAAACGGATACTGCTATTCGATATAAAGAAATCGCTCCAGAAAATGAGCGCATAAGCTATATCGCCATTAGCAAACCAACAGATTTAGAGATTGTTAATCGCTTACAACAAGCCGCTCGAAAGTTTGAAAAGACAGCCGAATACTTACGTCTTGTTTTGGAATGAGAAGTGCTAATAGGCTAGCACTTAAGTGTTTGTTTTAATGAAGGGTAAATGGAGATGTAAACCCCAGAATAGCTTCATGAATGTCTTCTATATGTGGCGATAACAGACAAGCATTAAGAATTTTATTGTTTATTAAAAACACCTGTTCACCTATCCAGTCTGGCCCTATTTCCTCTATATTCATGCAAACGCGCAAATTGCTCGTTTTTGTCCATTAATGGATATAGGTGATCTTATTCAAAACGCCATCTAGCAATGGTTTGCGTAATTTGTTATTAATGTATGAAATAAAAAAGTGAGCAATAATGTGGCAGGAAAATGCGCAATTTGCGCACTATTAAATTGTTGAACTAAGCCGCTACGCGGAGCCAGCGTTTTTCTTCTGATCGATCACACTTTTGAATGGGTAATGTTGCCCACTCATCAGGAGAATTGTGATGACCCCTTTACGTCAGTCTTTGATAAACGAATGTCAGCTCAGAGGATATTCAAACCGCACCCGTGATACCTATCTTTATGCTGTTGAACAGCTAGCTAAGTATTACCATCAATCCCCCGACAATATTAGTGATGCTCAACTCGAGGAGTATTTTCGCTCATTAAGTTTGAAGCGTGGCTTGTCATGCTCGACCATTCATGTGCAATTAAATGGTATTCATTTTCTATACAAGTATGTACTCAAACGTGCCTTTAGTATCAATGTCGTTTGGCCGAAGAAGCCACGTACCATTCCTACATTATTGTCTAAGTTAGAGGTCAAACAGATAGTTGCGAGCTGTAGACATGAGAAGTACCGAGCGATGCTTAAGCTTTATTATGGTGGTGGTTTGAGGCTCAATGAAGTGACTCACATCAAAGTGGAGGACATAGACGGTGCCCGCAAGACGTTACGTATCCACAATGGTAAAGGGAATAAAGACCGAGATGTGGTATTAACTGAGTCGTTGGTGCATATATTGCGGGCCTATTGGTTGCGTTTTCGGGCGACGGATTGGTTATTTTATTCGAGCCGAGGTATGGCGTTTCGGGTGAGTGATACGTCAGTGCAAAGAGCCTTTCGTGAAGCCGTGAAGCGGGCTGGGATAAAGAAAAAGTGCAGCGTACATAGTTTACGTCATGCCTATGCCACGCATCAGTTAGGAGGTGGCATGCCACTTAACCAACTTCAGCAACAACTGGGTCATGCAGATATTCGGACGACTCAACATTATTTACATTGGCTACCAGAGCTTAACAATGGTGCCCAAGACTTAATGGCTAATTGGGATGGTGAGTCATGAGTGCGCTGCATGTGGCAGATGTGTTACAGCAATTCCTGCCTGCGTATCGACAACATCATACATTGAGTTATCAACAAGATAAGGTATGCCGACATATTGGAGATTGTCGAACGGGGAAATTAGGTATGCAGCAGTGGCAATGTGGATCATGTACGTTTGATAAAACGGTGTATTGCTCGTGCCGAGATAGACACTGCCCCCGCTGTCAGGGCAGGCAAACCGAACAATGGGTAGAGCAGCAACAAGCCAATGTGCTGCCCTGCAAATACTTCCACCTGGTGTTCACCTTGCCCCATGAGTTGAACGTGATAAGTCAGTATGCACCTGAAAAACTGTACAAAAGTCTGTTTCAGGCAGTATGGACGACCTTGAGCCAATTTGCGATATCGCGTAAAAACCTGAAGGGTCAACTGGGTATGACAGCGGTGCTTCACACGTGGGGGCAAACCTTAAGCCAGCATATTCATCTGCATTGTCTTATTCCTGGCGGAGCAGTGGATCCACAGTCACACTGGCGAGGGGTAAAAAAAGCGTATTTGTTTCCTGTAAAAGCACTATCTACCGTCTTCAGGGCGAAGATGTTGGCGGCACTAAGGGCATGTGAATTGGTTGTCCCTCAAGTTCAGATGTTGATAAAACTTTACCAAGACACCCAATTTTAAAAAAGTAGCGAAACAGCTGTTTTGTTCTAAGCTTTAAGGCATTCAAATCACCAAGGATGGTTATTATGCCTCAGTCACGTAAATCTCAAATTAGTTTAATTGATACCCCTTATTATCATTGTGTTTCACGTTGTGTTCGTCGTTCATTTTTGTGTGGTGAAGATAAGGTTACAGGTCAAAGTTATGAGCATCGCCGTGGTTGGGTAGAAGAGCGTTTGTTGTTTCTTGGCTCGGTGTTTTCTATTGATATTTGTGCGTATGCTGTGATGAGTAACCATACACATATCGTGTTGTGTGTGGATAAAGAGCAAGCTGATAGTTGGCCTATGGCCGAAGTGTTAAGACGTTGGCACCTATTGCATAGGGGAACCTTGCTCAGTCAAAAGTATCAACGAGGTGACAAGTTGAGTAAAAGTGAGCTTTTTACGTTAGAAGAAACCACAAATATTTACCGTCAACGTTTGTACGACATCAGCTGGTTAATGCGCAACATCAATGAATACATCGCCCGTGAAGCAAATAAAGAAGATAACTGTACTGGCAGGTTCTGGGAAGGACGGTTTAAATCTCAGGCACTCCTTGATGAAAGTGCAGTGCTGGCTTGCATGGCCTATGTGGACTTAAATCCCATCCGTGCCAAGATGGAAACGACACCTGAAACCTCAAAACACACCAGTATTCAAAACCGTATTCAGTCCCTCATC
>NZ_JAHKQO010000009.1:4297-24043 GCF_018861065.1 Paraglaciecola arctica | reverse complement strand
AAACTTTGCTTTTGCCATTGTCTATTCCTCAGCAAATATACATTAAAAAAACTATTTAATTGAAATGGGGAGAGTTTATGTGGTGCTGATAGGCAGATTCGAACTGCCGACCTCACCCTTACCAAGGGTGCGCTCTACCAACTGAGCCATATCAGCATGTCACAAAAAAAGTGGAGCGGACGGCGAGAATCGAACTCGCAGCATTAGCTTGGAAGGCTAAGGTATTACCACTATACGACGTCCGCACAATCTACTCTCTTACATATCAAGTAAAAAGTGGTGGAGGGGGCAGGATTCGAACCTGCGAAGGCTGAGCCGTCAGATTTACAGTCTGATCCCGTTGACCGCTTGGGTACCCCTCCAGATTGATGGTGCCGACTACCGGAGTCGAACTGGTGACCTACTGATTACAAGTCAGTTGCTCTACCAACTGAGCTAAGTCGGCACTGCATCAAGTGGGAGCGCATATTAGAGTAATGATTGGGGTCGTGCAAGAGGGAATTTATAAAAAATTGTTTTTTTTATGCTGTTTGTTTAAATTTACAACTGAATGGACGCTTTTCACGCATTGCAGGCCTGATTTTACGACCTGAAATTCAATACGAAATCTAAATTAAGCGAAAAAGCCCTCTTAAAACTAAATTAGGAAAATATAATATTTTTTCATTATTCGATAAATTGAGCGATTTTTGCCCTCCTCCAGTGACTAACACTCTATAATCATCTTGAGATTGGCTTATATATTGTTGTGCCATCATCACAAATCCCGTTTGCGACGCTAAACACCCAAAACTCACACAATCTTCTGTTGTATCACCTATGTTCAATTTTTCTGGCATATTAGAATTGGCAAATACGTTTTGAGTATTTTTGATTAGACTTTCTCGCATCAAAGAAAAGCCTGGACTAATCCAACCACCGAGGTGTTTATTATTTATCACAATATCACAGGTATTTGCCGTACCTAAATCCACAACGGCAACTGGAAGTTGAGTGATAGCGCGGGCAGCTAAAATTGCGAGCCATCTATCGACTCCCAACGTTTGGAATTTTTCATAACCACATTCTATCCCTAGAGTGTTGGCTTGGGTATTTATCTGCTTGAAAGGTTTAGCGTAACGTTCACATTCGTTTTGTAGTTCTGCTACCTGACTTGCATGACCTACACTGGATACTAAGACTTGATAAGCCGAATCAAAATATGCAACTAAGTCCTTTATCTTTTGGCAACTTTTCACTTCAGCTATATCTGATACTTCATTTACCAGCACGTATTTAATTTGTGTGTTACCAATATCAACTAAGAGTGCTTTAAATTGCTCGGACACTTATTTCACCTCCATGATAGGCCTTAAGTCCTTGTTCTGTTTCCAACACAATAGCGCCAGCGGCGTCTATGCCTCTACCTATGCCTGAAATAGTGTTTTGACCAACAATTAACTTAATGGCTTGATTTGCATATATATCTAAATTTCGCCATTTTTTGACAAAGGGTTCCAGTCCACTGTTTTCAAATAGAGATAAACTGTTAGTCAACTCCCTTATCAATTTACCGGCTAATACATTGCGATCAATTAAGGTGTCACTGAGTTGTGATAGATCTATCCAAGGCTGACCAATTTCTTGAATGTCTTTTGGCAATGCTACGTTTAGGCCTATTCCAATTATCGCTTGGCATTCACTGCCAATTTGACCTTCTACTTCGATCAAAATACCCGCTAATTTTTTACCTTGAGCATAAATGTCATTTGGCCACTTTAATTGAAGGCCATGCACACCGCACTGATTTAACGCGTCTACAATCGCAACGCCCACCGCTAAACTCAAACCGCCTAATGCGGAATAACCACCAGCAAAAGACCAATGCATTGACAAATATAGACTCGCAGCATAAGGCGAGACCCATTTACGACCATGACGTCCCCTGCCTGCAGTTTGCGCTTCAGCGAGGCATGTGTGTCCGTTATTGACCTGACCCGATTTATCTTTTAGGTATTGATTAGTCGAATCAATGACATTCAACACTTCCACTTCAATCGCGTGACTAGTAGATAGATGCGCTTTAATTTCATTTGCTCTCAATAAGCTTAGAGGTTGGGCTAAACTATAACCCTTACCCGTAACACTGAAGATATCTAAACCTAAGGAACTCAGCACTTTAATGTGATTGGAAATAGCTGCGCGACTTATACCTAAGGTTGCTCCTAACGCTTCACCTGAATGGAAAGAATTATCAGCTAAAATTTTAAGTAAATTACCACGTACTAATTCTGAAGATTTACTCATAAA
Source organism: Paraglaciecola arctica (assembly GCF_018861065.1). Lineage (GTDB taxonomy): Bacteria > Pseudomonadota > Gammaproteobacteria > Enterobacterales > Alteromonadaceae > Paraglaciecola > Paraglaciecola arctica_B. The sequence goes on along the minus strand of NZ_JAHKQO010000009.1, from coordinate 21,754 downwards.
AATATGGGGCCTTTGTTACCAATTAATCTCACTTCATTTTCCAACCTAATTGAATACTCTTGCGTCACTGCTAGTTTAATATCACGAGCAAGCGCTAATAATTGTTCACCATTACCAGAACCATCATTGGTTAGAACCAACGCATGAGTAGGATGACAACCTATTCCCCCTATCTTTCTCCCTTTGAACCCCAGCTGATCAATCAACCAAGCAGCAGGGATTTTTACCTTATCTGTATTCACTGGATAACTTGGAATCGCGGCCCAAGTTCGCTGCAGTTGCTCAAATAATGCTTTGGTAATGATAGGGTTTTTGAAAAAACTACCAGCGTTACCAATTTTAGCTGGATCAGGTAATTTACTTTGGCGCACTGCTATTACCTTATTAAAGATGTCTGTGGCATTAGGTGTAGATAACTGTTTCAACTCACCGTAGTGAGTCACTCCTTTCCAACGTTTGGGAATGACTAAGGTCACACTAGTAATCATCACTTTGTCCGCTAAACGTGTTTTAAACACACTATCACGGTAACCAAACTCACAATCTATTGCCCTTAAGCTTTGGTATTGTTTTTGCTGAAGATCATAGTATTCAACTTGATGAATAAATTGTTCAATCTCGACACCATAGGCACCAATATTTTGAATAGGTGCAGCACCCACTGAACCAGGAATCAGTGCCAAGTTTTCTAAGCCATAAATTTTATGCTGCATACACCACATCACGAGTTTGTGCCAATTTTCACCGGCACCTACTTTAAGTAAATAATGAGTGTCGCTTTCCTCAAGGGTAATTCCCATAAACGCCGGTTTAATCACCGTACCTTGAAAGTTTTCCAAAAAGATAGTGTTGCTACCTTCACCCAATAAATAATAGCGAGAGTCAGTTAAATTCGATAACTGAGTATGCAAATCATCGGACGAATTAACAGATAAGAATGCTTGAGCGAAAGAGGGGAAACCAAAAGAATGATGGGAAGCTAAAGAATACACACTAAAGACCTATATAAATTTGTCACCATTCTAATCAAGATAAAGGTGAATACCAAAAATTATATCAACAAAGTGCAAGGCTAAGTGTTAATAACCTTTTTCACTACATTTCTGCCACCGTTGCGGATCGACATCTTACTTTTGATATTTTTAGCGTTTTCAAACACCACTCCAAGCAGAGGCGACCCAGAATCCTGTAAGCGTTGAATAGCCTCAAGTAAATCTGCACTCTCGGTGACGTCTAGGTCACACAATAAAATCACACCATCAACAACCTTGGAGACTACCAATGCGTCGCCAAAGTCGTTAACAGGAGGCGTCTCTATTACAACTCGTTCAAACAAAACGCCTAGCCTTTTGATAAACTCGCCAAAACGTGGTTTGGTCAAATACACCAAAGGGTCACTAGGAATTGAACCGCTAGGCATTACCGACAATTGACTGTCTTTTTCTCGAAAAGTCGCGTCGCTGAACGAATTTCTGCGGCTTATAAAGTTTGTTAAGCCTGGAGTCAATTGCTCAAAACCATACTCAATACCAATCTGGGGCTGACGCAAATCCGCATCAATAATAATTGACTTATCTAAGCTAGCAAAAGACTTGGCTAATTCAATCGCCAATTTTGAGCGCTTTTTACCAAACTGAACGCTGGCTAAAACAATCGTCCTAATTGGGGAGTCATCAGAACGAACCATAAGGTCTGAACGTAATGCTCTGACACATTCAGCATATATCAGCTCAGCCTTTGAAGGTGCTTTTACTTTTAGCAACCTTTTACTATCAGTTGAAGCTCTAGTTTTTGGCGGTTTGGGTATTTCTCCTAACAGCGCGATGCCATGATTGCGTAACAAAGAAATGAATCGGGTTTTTTTATCAGCTACCAAGTAAATTAGTAACCAAAACCCCACACTAAAAATGCTCGATAGAATAAGGGAAAAAGACGCGCCTAAAAAGACTCTGGGTTTAATGTGATTGGTGGGAACCTGTGCAAAATCCACTACGGAAAAATCATTCCCTGAACCTAAGTCTTGCAATATTTCAGTTTCCTGCAAACGAGTTAAGAACACATCGTAGAGCTTCTGAGTAGCTTCGGTTTTACGTACTAAGGATGCCAATTTAAACTCGTGGGCACCCAACTCCGCGTGCCGACTTTTAGCTAGCGATAGCTGACTTTCCACTTCGTTGAAACGTTCCTGAACAGCGTCATATTCCTGCTTGAAGCTTACAACTACTTTGTTTAAGGTTTTTTCAAGATTATCTTGCAGGGCATCAACAGCCACTTGTGCCGCAATAAATCGATGGTGTTTATACTTATAACGTTTTGATATTGCTTGCAGCTCAAGTTGCTTTTTAAAAAGTTCGGCACTTAAGGTTCTTATCAAAACATCACTCATAATCACCGGTACTTGCAACAAAGATTCAATTTTGCCTTGGGCTGCATTAATTTGCGACATGCTGGCGGCAGTGCTCGACAACATTTTTTCTGCAGTTAACCTATGCTCAATTAGTTTTGATATCTCAGCTTTTGCTAGCTCTACTTGACTCTTTAAATCAATCAAACCGTTTGCTTGCATAAATTGCTCTAACTCAGTTTGCGCACTTTCTAATTGGCTACTTAAAGAAAGCAATTGCCCATCTAACCATTGCGAAGTTTCATCGGACTTTTTCTTTTGAGCTTGTATTTGGTATTCGAAGAAAGACGGACCAACAGCGTTCACCACTTCTGCAGCGGTATAAGGCAAAGTCGACTCGTAAGTGACTTTGAGCATGTCAGTATTGGAGACTTTGGATAATTGTAGGTGTTTTAATAGCTTACTGACCGCATTTTGAACGTCTTCAACTCTGGTTCCATCTAAGGCAATTTTTTTAAACTCTTCCCTTGTTTGTAGCTGCAGCTTTTGTACAACTTCTAATGCAAATTGTCTTGAGCGTATTAACTCTATATAGGTATCTATTTTGTTATTACCTTTACTAGACAGAGGATTAAAGTTGCTGCTTATAGAAAAGGTATCTGAATCTTGTGAAAATAATAAGGTACTGCTAGCGGAATAAACTCTAGGTTGCTTTTGTACATAACTTGTCCCTAAAACCGTTAATATTACAATTGTCACAACAATACGAATTTTTTTCTGCCACAAGAACCCCAGAAAGTCAGTCAGATCAAAACCACTAGAGTCGCTGCTAGACTTGTACATATTTAAAATAAACTCGATTTAATGGTGATAATGTCACCTGGCAATATTTTGGTGTCTTTTTGAACCTCAAGTTTAGTTTTGTCTTCTCCTCGAATAATGTACCAATCGGAACTCGAAGCTCTATCTTTAAGGCCACCAGCAATAGCAATGGCTTGGTCCACTGTCAGTTCTAGAGAGAATGGATAACCTCCCGGCGAACGAACTTCTCCGTTAATATAAAAGGGGCGATACTCCTCTATTAATACTGAAACCAAAGGTTTCACCATATATCCGTCTAAAAGTTGTTGCTCAAGATCGCTTGCAAGTTGTTTGGGGGTTTTATTTGAAACGGATACCTGACCTAACAAGGGGAAGTTTACAACTCCAGATTTGTCTATCCTAGCTCGAACTGTAAGATCAGGTTCATTATAAACTGTCACCATGATTCTATCGCCAACTCCAATCACAAACTGTTCTTGCGCAGCAGATAATGGCAAAGCAACCAGAATAACAATAATGTTGGCTAGAATGCGTAACGACAACTTAACTCAACCTTATTTTGTACATAATCTAAGTCCAGTAAGTCATATTCTAACGACTCTTTTGCCAATCCAAGGCTAATAGATGAATGGTCATTGAGTGACAATTCTCCCACTATACCCACTGCGCTATCGTCACTGGTTCGTTGCTCCGCTATTTGCTCAAATTTAGTATGGTTAACATGCCCATTAACAGTAAATTTGATGTGGTCTCTATAGTGATAATTAATAGCGAGTTTGACACCTTTAGTGACTGTATCAAGGGATCCTTCGATATCCCCAGTTGCAGTGGTTTGCGAACCATTTAGTGAGAGAGTTAAATAGTCCAACGGCGCATATTCAGCGTCCAATTCAGCGAGAAACCCTTGTCTATCCGACATGGATTGATAAACTCGTTTGTAGCCACCCACTAACAATTTTAAGTGTGTTTGCCCTGTTCCTTGCCACTGGAATCCTAAAAGCAATCGATAGACGTCGCTATCAAGTTGTGAGTCATCCACAAAATCCACTTTTTCAAACTGGAAACTGGTTTCAAACTGAGTAATGTCAGATAGTTTGAAATTAAGCCCTAGCTCTGCTGTATCTCGTGTTAGATCAAATAAATTCGAATAAGGGTTATTGTCTTCATAATCCTGATCTAAATGAGAAATGGCGAACTTTAGGAATCTTCTCGTAGCCCGACTGTCTAAGTTATTATTACTACCACCATAAACAACTGCAGCGGCCAATTCATTTCTGGTTACACTGTCTCCAATAGTTGTAGCAGGGCGAAATTTGGCAATACCGCTACCCAATAAATAGTCTTCCTTAAGATGACTTCCTTGGAGATCCAGATACCACTTATTACTTACAAAAAATCGGCTTAACAATTGTATATTATATTGATTAAACTGATCTTCCAGATCCATTTCAATTTCATCTGGTTTGAACTGGGTGTGGGCAGCGGAATACGTCGCCTGCAACCAGGCACTTTCGTGCATAGATAGCAACTCTCCGGCAAGGCCGAAAGAGAAAGCAGTAGCATTTATTTCATCTTCTAAACGCGGGTGGTAATTGTCCAAGTACCCTATAGAACTGTTAATTGCCAATTTTTCAGCGTTAGGATCAATAATATTCTCCGCAACTGCAGCAACAACGGGTGAAATCAGCGATATACAACCATATAAAACAACGACAAAAATACTTAATTTCATTCGGGTCACGATTAATTAACTACTACTTAAAGACAAACATTAAACTACAAATATCGGCCTAGGTTATGAATACATAAGAATTCGTTTAATGCGCTGCAGGGGTGTAGGCAAGTGGCGCTTTACAAAGCAGGTTTTTTGCGCCAACAGCATTGTGTTCTAGCAATAATCTATTCAACTCATCAAATAATAAAATGACATCTTCAAAGGGCAATTTGGTCTCATCGGCACCCATAATCCTTGGGTGTTCAGTTGTTGTATCTGCGTCATCAATTAATAATTCTTCAAACAACTTTTCTCCGGGTCGCAATCCGGAAAATTTTAACTCAATATCGCCAAGCGGTGTTTGCGGTGTTCTTAAACTATGCCCCATTAGGTGTGCCATTTTACTCGCCAAATCCACAATTTTTACCGACTCTCCCATATCTAAGACAAACACCTCACCTTTACTGCCCATGGCTCCGGCTTGAATGACCAATTGCGCCGCTTCCGGAATCGTCATAAAAAAGCGGGTAATATCTGGATGAGTGACTGTGATAGGGCCACCCGCCTTAATTTGTTTAGTAAATAATGGAACTACTGAACCAGACGAACCTAACACATTGCCAAATCGTACTATTGAGTATTCGGTATTCGATCCCAATTCCGCGATCCCTTGAATATAAAGCTCAGCGAAACGTTTTGTCGCCCCCATGATATTAGTAGGTCGAACCGCCTTATCCGTAGAAATCAAAACAAACTTCTCTACGTCATATTCGGCAGCTACTAATGCCACGTTCGAAGTACCAAATACATTATTGCGGATACCCGCTAGCGGATTCGACTCAACCATAGGCACATGTTTGTATGCCGCAGCATGATAAATAGTGTGTATCTTGTGTTTCTCTATGACACTTCTCAACACTTCGGTATCCTGGATGCTGGAGAGAACAGGCACCATAGGAATATCGAAATAATGTTGTTTCAACTCATTCTCAATTTGGTACAAGTTGAATTCTGACAATTCAAATAGCACCAATTTAGTTGGGCCAGATTTAACTATTTGCCTGCACAATTCACTGCCTATGGATCCGCCAGCACCGGTAACCATGACGTTTTTGCCACGTATATTAATATCCAACAATTGAGTGATAGGAGGAACCGGCTCTCTACCCAACAATTCTTCAATACGAATTTCTCGTAGTTCATCTATTTTGCTTTTACCCGAAAGCAAATCTTGAATATTTGGGATACTCAATAATTCTATGGCGTAGGGTTCCAATTCGACTATTAGCTCTTTTCTGCGGTCAGCCGAAGTATTATGTACCGCCAATAACATCTTAGTGACACCAAACCGCTTAACATAGAGAGGAATATCTTCGCGTCGTCCAACGGGCAAACCTAAAATTTGTTTGTTGTGATACTGTTTTTTATCATCGATAAACGCTATAGGCTGTAGATCATTTCCTATTTTTAACGTTTGCACTAACGAACGTCCAGCTTCTGCTGCTCCAAAGATCAAACATTTTTCACGCATTTTATAATTCTGAGACTGAGCTGATGCTTGGATTAAGAATCGAGGAGCGATCACTAAAATTGACGCTAGTGACCAATAAATAATAGGTACAGAAACTGGCATCATAATGTCAAAAACCAATCTTGACGCGAGTAAAAACAGCGCTGAAAACAGTAATACCAACAGCGCTTTCAATATAGCTAATCGCCCAATATAGCGGATCATTTGTCGATAGTGACCAAACAGAGATAACAGAATCAATGCGAAAGCAACATTCAGTATGATTACAAAAGCATCAACATTGGAAAAATCCCAACTCGCTATACCCAGCCTAATCCAGAATGCGACTATAGTCGCCACTGCCAACGCCATCACATCCCATACTACGGCGATGCCAAGTTTATTGTTTGAACTGAGTTCAAACAATTGGTTAAAGTGCATTACTGGGTGACCTCTTTAGATGCACTGGCCATTACTTGTGACAGCGCGTTACAACACTTATCAATTTCAGCTTGCTGTAACGTGGGATGGACTAGAAACATCAATGAAGTCGCACCTAATTCAATGGCGTTACATAGGGGCGTTTTAGGACGGTAGTTGGTCTTTTCAAATGCTTTTTCATTATACACTTCCGAACACGAACCAGAGAAGCAAGGCACTTCCAAGTCAACAAGTTCAGCAATAATTCTATCTCTATCCCACCCAGCATTTAGATTTTTAGGCTCCACAAAGACATAACATTTATAAAAAGCATGTTCTATGTGAGTGGGTATTTCAGGTACACGCAATGCCGAGAAACGTTTAGCGGTAGCAAATATTTGTTGCGAATACTTGCGTCTTTTCTCAGTCCAATTAGGCATTTTTTCTAATTGTTTAAGGCCTACAACAGATTGTAATTCCGTCATTCGCCAATTGGTGCCAAAGGATTCATGCAACCATCTAAACCCCGGAGGGTGCTCTTTTTCATAAATAGCCCCCCAAGACTTACCGTGGTCTTTAAACGACCACACCTTTTCCCAAAACAATTGGTTATTTGTTGTCACCATGCCCCCTTCGCCCGCAGTGGTCATGATTTTATCCTGACAAAAAGACCAGGCGGCAATATCCCCTAAACCACCTACGTTTTTGCCCTTATATTTGGCTCCATGGGCCTGTGCGCAATCTTCAACCACAAATAATCCATGTACCTTAGCCAACGCAACAATATCGTCCATTTCACAAGGCCAACCGGCAAGGTGCACGCACAAAATAGCAGAGGTATTGTCAGATATATGAGGTTTGATTGTTTCGGCACTAATGTTTTGATTATCAAGATCAACATCTGCAAACACTGGGGTTAAACCCGCCAAAACAATAGACGATATTGATGCAATAAAAGTCCGCGATGTAACTATTACTTCACTTCCTTTTGGTAAGTCTAGTGCCTGCCAAGCCAAATCTAATGCGACCGTACCGTTGGAGACGGCTACGGCGTATTTAGCATCAAAATACGCCGCAAATTGTTTTTCAAACTCTCTGCCTTTTTGGCCAGTCCAGTAATTAACTTTATTTGAATCTAGTACTTCCAATACAGCTTGCTTTTCTGCTGCGTCGAAATCAGGCCAAGGTGAAAAAGGGCCATTTAACATTACGTTACCTCACTTATTATTATTTTTATTAGGTATTCTACATTTGCACAATATGCATAAGTCGTTTTTACGACATTTTTCGCTTATCAGTATCGTTTCTTTAAAACAGCGGGTAATCCCGCATATAGACAACCAGCTTCCGTTGATTTAGTGACACAAGCTCCCGCGCCAATAACAGTCCTATCAGCAATAATCAGTGGCTCGTCTTCATTTCCATTAATAATGGTGGCACCTGTACCTATATAGACTTCTTCTCCGATATGTACGTTTCCAGACACATGCACACCTGGTGATAAAGTAGAGTAGGCACCAATTTTAACATCGTGACCAATAGTACAATCGAGATTAATATGCACATGCTCAGCAAGATTAATATCTACGGTTAAAATAGAGCCGTTACAAATTATTGCCCCCTCAGAAATATAGACTGACGAAGACATTGAAGCCTTAGGATCAATTAATCGAGCGAATTGAAAACCTGCGTTTGAACACTTCTGAGCAACTAGTTTTCGTGTCGCCGGTGCGCCTATGGCTACAGCTACCTCTATATCTGGATGACTTTCTAGTACTTCATCAAAAGTAAGAACGGGGATCCCCTTTAGGGAGCTTTGAGACTTATTGTCGTCAACAAAACAGGTTACTGCTTCAGTTCCGTGAGCACATTCAATTAACCAAGCAACTTCTCGAGAAAATCCACCGGCACCATATACAGCTATTTTTTTATTATTCATTTTTTTCGCCTATTCTTTTTTTGAGCCTTCGAACCAACCCATAGTGACTTCGTTTTCAGCAGAAACATCTTCTCTTGCGACAACTTTGTATACTGTTTTAAATAGAATCTTAATATCTAACCAGAAAGACCAGTTATCAACATACCAAACATCAAGAGTAAACTTGTCTTCCCAACTAATAGCATTGCGTCCATTCACCTGAGCCCAACCGGTAATACCGGGCAAAACTTGATGTCGCCTATTTTGCTCCTTAGTATAAAGTGGTAAATACTCCATTCTCAATGGTCTGGGACCCACTAAACTCATATTTCCTTTGAGTACATTTACCAAACCAGGTAACTCGTCAATACTGGTCGAACGAAGTAATTTTCCAAATGTATGAAGCCTTTCTGCGTCAGGCAATAACACGCCATTTTCATCTGTTTCATTGCTCATTGTACACAGCTTTAACATATTAAATGGCCGACCATTTAAGCCAGGTCTAGTTTGCCTAAACAAAACCGGGCTACCTATTTTAACCTTAACCAAAAGCATAGCTATGAGTAAAACCGGCGAAAAAACTAACAATGCAATCAGTGCCATTACAAAATCGAAAATACGTTTCAAAAACATACTAGCCGGCCCTTTGCTGTTTCAATACATGCTCGTAAAAACGATTAACGTCCAACACATTTTGTTTAACGTTTAACAGAGTTTTTACCTTTTGATAAGCATTCTCCACCCTACGCTGTTGTTCCGCTTCGTCAAGATAGGCTTCGATAATTTTTGCAGCGAGAGCTTCTGGATTTTTAGCTGGCGCCATATAACCCGTTTCGCCATCAATGACTAAATCAGGAAAACCACCTACATCACTTGATAAAGTCGAAACTTTGGAGTACATCGATTCCGCGGCTGCACCAACATTTTCTGAATGAGAGGGATGTACCGCTAAATTAAGTTGCGGGTAAAGCAAAGGTACATCCTTACGAATACCAAGAAACACACAGGCATCGCCGAGCCGTTCCTGCGCGTATTGCTTAACCCCATCAAAATACGATTGGGCTCCTCCCCAAGGACCACCAATAATCACAGACTTCACTGCTGGGTATTTTTTCCTTACGATTGCGATAGCATCAATAAAATCTTCATGGCCTTTTAAACCTCGTTTTTGTCCTAGGTAAGCTTTAGGAGCATAAAAATAGGCCACCATTCCCACAAGATAGTCATCAGCTTCGAGTTGACACACATTTCGTAAATCTATTTTTTCATGGTCATCTACCTTAAAGTCTTCCTCATTAACACCGTAATAAGCAAGGCCTGTACGACTAGGCTCGATTCCACAACGTTGATACTCATCTTGCGTCCACTGGCACGAGGCTAGCCAATAATCATATTTATTACCTAAAATTATCTCAATTCGTTTATACAGCCAGTGTTCCAAATGCAAAGGACCAGGAACTTGAAATACTCGAGGTACCTGAGTTTTACGTAACGCCAATCGCATCAAAAATGTTGTCGCCACAAAATGGCTATGCACAATATCCGGATTAATTTCCTCAACTAATTTTTTCAATTGTTTAGATTTTTTAATATTGTGCCATGGACGTTTCACCTCAAATATTACATCAACGATATGGGTATGTACGCCAGCTTTCTGATATTCAGCGACCAGCGGACCATCAGGTAATGCAACATGCACTTCGACTCCTAAAGCCACTAGTTCTCTGGTTTGCCTCAATGCCCAGCTCGCACCTATAGAGGTTTTTAATAAATGTAAAACTTTCATTAGGTTAGCTTCCGATCAAGGTTTCAAATAATGATTTACGTCTTTGCATAAGGACACTGTCACTGTATTGCTGTGACTTTGTATAATTTGCATAGGATATTTCTAGACAAGCATCTTCAGTAAGCTGCTGCACCGATTGTAAACAAGATACCAACTGGCCTATATTATCCTTTGGGATAATATAGGCATCATCGATGAGCTCTTTTACGCCACCAACATCTGTGGCTATACAAACTAGAGAACGTGCCATCGCTTCAATTAACGCTCTGGGTAAACCTTCTTGCCTTGAAGGAAGTACAAACACATTTGAATTATCCAGCACTTCCCGAATCTCTTCACGATTCGATACGTTACCCATAAAATTTACCTGTTTGTCGATGCCCAATTGAACAGCCATCTCCATCATTTCTGTGAGTAAGGCACCTCCTCCAATCCATGTTAAAGACGTCTGGATGTTTTTCTTATTTAGCTCTGCGATAGCTTTAAGCATTAGGTCACAGCCTTTATAAGGTTGCGATAATGTGCCCACACAAACCAAACGCAATGGATCGTCGAATGGGTAAACTTTGCGCTCTACAAAATCTTCTGGGTAAAGCTGTATTGAAGAATAATGAGTATCAAAACTATTTGGATTAGGGGGATATCGTTTTTGCAAGCTAAATTGTGTGACGTAAGAAATCGCATATGCATCATGACATTGCTTTTTCAGCAAACCAACAAACAACCATTTATAAAATGGTCGTAAAGGGCTTTGACTGGCACCTTTATCAAACATATCCGCAGGATCGCCAACTACCTCTGCCCCGTAAACACTGACATGAGGTTTACTGAACCACAGGTACATTGCTGATAAAATACTGGGGATCCTGCATATCACTTTCCTATGCTTTGCTCCTCTAGAACGCAGTGTTGAAACAAGGCTTGGCAACGTTTTAATAAATCCTACTGGACCAATATAATGGGGCAGACATACAAACCCAACGTTTCTGCCGTCGACTCTTTTCCAAACCTTGGGCACTGTATGAACCTGCTTAACTCTAGCGACGATATTTACACTAGAAAATGACACTAAATACCTTTTCCAAAACTCATATGAAAAAGCGTTATCGGTCCAAAAGTAACCATTTTCACAACGATAGAACCGCTGCTCAATTACAATATCAACTTCCATTAACGACTCTCAAAATTTTCAGCAAACATGTTTTGCGAATCTTTTTTTCGATAAGCAATGTAAAAAAGTAAAGCAACGACTAACCATCCAATGACAATTTGCACAGGCACTTGCGTAAACGCATTTCTCACCATTACAAATAGAGGCACTAAGAGTACCCCTTGAATAATGTCAGATTTCACCGTCGACTTACGGCTATCCAGAAAGGCCATAAGGCTACCTATGGCAAAAAACACAAAAAAGACCCCTGCCTCCCCAAAATTAATATAGGCTTCAGCAATAGGTGAAAAACCAATTGGCCCAACTCGCTGCTGCACCACAACATTAAGTAAACGGTCATCCTCAAGTGCATCTACTCGCTCAAGTTGAGGGATAAATAACGCCAATTGGCGTTCAAAAGGAGCCCAATAACTTGTACCATTTAATAATTCGAATCCATTTTCTCGCCATAAAATCACTTCCTGCAATGGCCTAAGGCTACCTCCCATTTCAGCAACAGCATTCAAAGGGTTTACAGACATACCTTGACCACTATAGTCTCCTGATACTCTGGCATTTTTAACAATACCGGTAGCGATGAGGAAAACAACCAATAGAATGAGTAATGTATGGGTTTTGATAGGCACACCTTTTTTTCCTAGCATACAGCCGGCAACAGCTGTTGGGAACATGACTTCGCCTCTGAGGCCAGTTTTAAATGCAATCACCGCAAAAATACCAAACACCAAAAAATACCAAATTGAATAACCCGATTGGTATGTTACGGATACTAAGACTAACGAGATCCCAATAAACAAATACGTGTAAAAAATCAACATACTTATTAATGGCAACTCACTCATAATCGTAAGGTATGCAAAATACGACTGATACATTCCGGTGCTAAAAATAATCGCCAAGAAAATAAAAACAAAAAGCGTTAGGAGTGCGCCACCAATGTGAAACAAACGTTTCTGAAAGTCTTCAGTACCGACCTCTGTTTCTCTCAACGAGACTGGTTTTGAAAATGCTATCACCGCCAATGCATAACCAATTAATGCAATATTAACTAAATGAATCGCATTATTTGTTTGGCGCGTATAAAACCAATTACGAATGACATAATGGAGATCTTCGTCTGTAATTCCGCCAACTGAGTTAGCCAAAACTAAGCCTGTATGAAAAACACATAACGCGGTAAAAAAAATAAAACTAATAGACCATATTCCCTTCGGTAGAGATACCGAAAGTATAAATGACAGAACTATCCAGTTTAACGCGGTTAAAAGTTCTAACTTTTCCCTTGGTGCGTCAAATACATTAAAATAGGCAGCAAAACTCCATGCGCCGATCAACAATATTGCCCATATACCAAATATTTTGACTAGGTTATTGTCAACTCGTATAGACAATGTGCAATTGCTCTACATTCTGTTTCAACAAAAACGGACTATTTTTGAACGATTCAATAAGTTGGTCTTTAGCAGGTCGATGATTTAGCAACTCGACTATTTCTTGAGCCCATCGCTGATTATTTTCAGATAAACTTAGTGAAACAATTCCGTCTACGGATTCAGCTATTTCCAATACACCTGGCAAGTGCGAAGCAACAACAGGCACCCCCAAACTTAACGCTTCGATAACGGCCCCTGGCAAACCTTCCCACAGTGAAGGAAACAACATAACATCAGCGTTCACTAATAACGAAGGAACATCAGATTGCAAACCTAAAAAATGAACGAAGTCGTTTAGGTTATGGTTTTCGATAAATGTTCGGAGCGTTTCTTTCAATTTAGCATTTTCTTTGCCTATCAGAACTAAGTGACACTCTTTATCTAACTGATGTAACGCATTAAATATTTCTAACTGACGTATATGATTTTTTTGTCGATCCACACGCCCTACATTTATGATAATTTTCTGATGTTCAAAATTAGGGATGTAATCTTTCCAGATGTCAGGCTTACGCTCTGGTGATATTAATTCGAAACCATTATAAACTACCTGACATTTGCTGTTTTGTTCCCAGTTAGAACCCATGAATCCAGCGAGGGCACCTCTACAAACACCCAAAATATGAGTCGAACAAATGTTAATTAAAAAGCCTAACAGTGAATTACGGAATCTTCTGAAGAACGAACGCTTAACGCCGTCTGTCGTATTTCGAAAATGAGCTATACGAATTTTGACCCTAGCTATTTTAGCCAGCAATATTATAAAGCCTGAGACATAAGCAACATGTGAATGAACGACGTCGTAATGCCTAGCGAGTAGAATAAAGCGAAAGACAAACTTCAAATCTAACTTGCAATAGAAAACATTACCTCCTAACGCTTTAATCTCATCATCTAATACACCTCGGTTTCCACTTAGCGCACAATAATCAAACACGACACCTTTTTGGGCTAAATCTCGCATTAAGCTGACAGTTCTTATTTCGGCACCACCTCGATTCATGGTGCCAAATACATGTAATACTTTTACAGTCATGATGCACTCACCGTAACTTCAAACACTTTTCTGTATTGATTCTTGGTTAACAACGCAAATAAAACGAACTCACAAACTGTAGCCGCAAACATTGCTTGGGCAGCACCAACTAAACCATTTGTCTTAATCAACAAAAGACAGCTAAAAAACATAACAATTAATCCAACCGCGTATATTTTTGTTTGAATTTGGAATAACTGCAGTGATGCATATGAAGTACCAATAAAGATATAAATGTATCGAATGGCTGCTGCCGCCATCACCCAAATAAGTACGTCTGCATGTTCACCTATATCACTATTATAAAAAAGAGTTAAAAAATACTCCCCCCCCAAATACGCCACAATCACGCCAGCTATTCCTATAGCCACTCCCATACCGCACAACTTAACTACTAGGGAAATAAATGCAGTTTGATTTTGAGATTTGTGGAGGTTGACTAATTGTGGAGTCGCCGCCTGAGATAAGCTATTGATCAATATTCCACCCGCTACAAGAAAATAACTGATAGTGGCAAATTGCCCAGCTTGAACAACACCAAGTTGGTAAGTTAATAAAAAATTGGGAAGGTACACAAATAACGCGCTAATCATTAAAGCCACTGCAACTGTAAAATATTGCTTATACAGTTGCAGAGAGCGTTTTACGGATCCTGCGGAAAATATTAACGACGCAGACAAAGGTTTCGTCTCGCATGAAGTGCTTAATTGATAGACTTTAACCGTATCAAATACCGTAAAAATACCGGCAATTACACACCAACAAATTAACATGTATTCGAAATTCGAAGATGTAAAAGTCACTAACATTACACTTGCAATAGTTAAAAGTGATCGAGCAGTAAGCGATACGCAAGCCGTTCGATAAGCATCCACTCTGCGCATATAACTCTGACAAAATTCCGACCAAGTATCGAACCATTTATATACAACTACTATGAAGATCAGGCTGACATGAAACTCTAGGGTAATGATAGCGATAAGCGCTAGAAGTACTGTGACTATGGTATTTGCCAACAACCGTGCGTTGGCATATTCCTCAAGTTTATAACGCCAATACTTATCTACAATTACTAGCGTCCTAACTTTAAAGCTAGCAAATAAAAACAAGGGTGAAGTTATAGACAAGGCTAAAACAAATTGACCTAATTGTGCCCCATCAAAGTTCTTGGCAATAACAACTAATATTAACCAGTTACTAAGAGCCAATGAAATATTTGCTATCAATGTCAGCAAAGAATTTCTTGCAAGTGCAGAAGCAGGCATTTTCTTTTTCTTATTATTTTTTTAGTTAATACTGAGTCAATACAACGCTAAGTGCAATCAATCAATGTAGCGATCAACCGTATTAGGTATTTTCTTTGTTCGCTACTAATTGTTCCTCAAGAATGAGCAATTCCTTAGAGCGCCTTTTTAATTTTTTAGCGGGTGAACCAAAATATACATTCCATTCATCTAAATCTTTTGTCACCAAAGACATAGCCCCTACCGATGCCCCTTCACCAATAGTGGTACCAGGTAAAATGACACTTCCCGCACCTACTATAACATGTTTTCCAAGGCTAACTTGCCCTTCAACGACCCCAGTATATTGCTGCGGTACAGTTGGATTCGTTAGAAACTTACCGGAGTAATCATCAGTTCTACTATATATTTTCACTCCCTGAGACAAACCGCTAAAATCTTCCATAACAATACCGCTACCAGCTGATAGTGCCGAGTATCCACCGATGTGAATATAGGAACCTAAGGTTAAGAAACCACTACCAGTAGCAAAAATCGAACAATAACTGTCGATTCTTACATTATCACCAATGGAGATATTAGGAATGCCCAAGATTGTACAGTTTTTAGAGATGGCGACGTTTCTTCCTAATGATTTAAATCCAACACCTCTTAAATCCTCTTCTGTGTAATATCCTGGCTCAAAAATCTTGGTATCCAATATAGGTCCTCTTCGCTATCTAGATTTGATTATTTTCATGTCAGCTAAACTATGACTTTAATTAAAGCGTTAGGCAATAAAAGCTTCTCTGACGCTAATAACCAAACTTGATAAACAATCTCTGACTACCGGACGAAAACATAAAACCACTTAATTCGCCATCAATCGCTTACGCCTTCCCCTCAAAATAGTGGCTAAAGCAAGCGCCAGTATAAATGTGATAGTTGGCTCGTTTACTGAGATTCCACTTGGTGAGAGTTGTAGAAGGTTGACAGGTAACGAATCATTTTTAATTAAGAAAGTACCTACGTTATAAAATTCATTGTTATTAAATTTTTCTTCGTAATTTGTTGAATAGTTAACGTTAAAGTCAACACCATAACGATTAGCACTTCCTGATCCATTTAGATAGCTACCTCCTACACGCAAAACTCCTTGTTCATCTTCGTAAAGTCCATATGAATGTGTTTGGTAATATCTAGTCCCTTCAATTGAACCAAATAACTGCTGCCATGTTTTTGCAGTACTAAAACAGTTAGTGGTATTACCGCAATTTTGTTCAAATAAATATTGCTCACCATTTGTACCTGAAATATCTATATCAAAAAATATATTTTCTAATAATGATTCAACATATACGTAACTAGCGTAACTCCAACCGTCGAACATTGTGCCAGATTCTCTAAAATGTACATTTGCTGTTAGAGCTAAATCGAGCCAAATAAAACCTGTTGATTCGTCTTTTACTGCTAACTCATCACCAACTTCAAATGCATCCCATTGAATAAGATTTGCGGAAACGCTACTCGTAAAAAATATAAAACTAAAGACTAAAGCAAATTGACTTTTTCGCACAGTTACAACCTTGTAATCAAATAAATGTCGAGTATACAACAACTTAAAATCAGACTGGTATTAGCCTTTAGTTTAATACCGAAAAATCAGAAATAAATTTCAAGCACAACTAAAGGCCACCTTATGCAGGTGGCCTTTCTTGTAAATGGGAGTCTGGCAATGTGCGACCTACATGGATGTAGGAAAGCAGGTTTTGCAGGAGCAAAAACCTGTCTACTCTCGCAGGAGGGAAAAGCGGGAATTTAAGGAACACGGTTCCGCTCCGCTTTTCAATGAGCCAAGGATGACGAGTTTGGGTGCATATCATCAAGGACGTGTATTTGACTACTTTAAATTTATTAATGTCAAAAAACGCAAAAAGCCACCTCAATGAGGTGGCTTAGTACTTAATTGGGAGTCTGGCAATGTGCTACTCTCGCAGGAGGGTGGAAGTGGGGCTTTCAGGAGCACAGCTCCTGCCACTGGAACGAGCTAATCTACGCTTAGGTCCGGGAATCCACTTTG
>NZ_JAHKQO010000009.1:0-4139 GCF_018861065.1 Paraglaciecola arctica | reverse complement strand
GTTGACCGCGGGGTAGCATGTCACATCTGTTCAGACGATAGGTCACCTGCTTTCAAGCCAATTGGCGTGACACACTCACCAAATTCCAACCACAAAAAAAGGCCACCTTATGCAGGTGGCCTTTCTTCTGAATGGGAGTCTGGCAATGTGCTACTCTCGCATGGGGAAACCCCAAACTACCATCGCCGCTAATGTGTTTCACTTCTGAGTTCGGAATGGGATCAGGTGGTACCACATCGCTATTGTCGCCAGACAAAAACTGTATATAACGTCTACTTAGACATTACATTTCAATATGTAAAAGCTGAGGTCTTATGACCAAGTAATCAATGCTAAAGAGGTCTTTAGTCTTACTCTATTGTTTATGATGTTGTCTTGTCACTCATCAAACGCTTTATAGTTTTTTATCTCACCTTCTCGTTTGTCACCCGCTTTTAACTTTAGCGAGCAGATACATTGTCAGCAAAACCACGTTTTTGCGGTTAAGCAATGTATCGCGACAGCACGATAGTGCGTTTATAAAAAGCCACTTTGGCGTTGTATGGTTAAGCCTCACGGGCAATTAGTACAGGTTAGCTCAACGCATTGCTACGCTTCCACACCCTGCCTATCAACGTCGTAGTCTTCAACAACCCTTTAGGTACGTTAAACGTACAGGGATGACTCATCTTGGGGCTCGCTTCCCGCTTAGATGCTTTCAGCGGTTATCGATTCCGAACGTAGCTACCGGGCAATGCCTTTGGCAAAACAACCCGAACACCAGCGGTTCGTCCACTCCGGTCCTCTCGTACTAGGAGCAGCTCCCCTCAATCATCCAACGCCCACACCAGATAGGGACCGAACTGTCTCACGACGTTCTAAACCCAGCTCGCGTACCACTTTAAATGGCGAACAGCCATACCCTTGGGACCGACTTCAGCCCCAGGATGTGATGAGCCGACATCGAGGTGCCAAACACCGCCGTCGATATGAACTCTTGGGCGGTATCAGCCTGTTATCCCCGGAGTACCTTTTATCCGTTGAGCGATGGCCCTTCCATTCAGAACCACCGGATCACTATGACCTACTTTCGTACCTGCTCGACGTGTCTGTCTCGCAGTTAAGCTGGCTTATGCCATTGCACTAACCTCCTGATGTCCGACCAGGATTAGCCAACCTTCGTGCTCCTCCGTTACGCTTTGGGAGGAGACCGCCCCAGTCAAACTACCCACCAGACACTGTCCACATTCCCGATAAGGGAACAATGTTAGAACATCAAACCTACAAGGGTGGTATTTCAAGGTTGACTCCACATCATCTGGCGACAATGCTTCGAAGTCTCCCACCTATCCTACACATGTAGGGTCAATGTTCAGTGCCAAGCTATAGTAAAGGTTCACGGGGTCTTTCCGTCTAGGTGCGGGTACACAGCATCTTCACTGCGATTTCAATTTCACTGAGTCTTGGGTGGAGACAGCGTGGCCATGATTACGCCATTCGTGCAGGTCGGAACTTACCCGACAAGGAATTTCGCTACCTTAGGACCGTTATAGTTACGGCCGCCGTTTACCGGGGCTTCGATCAAGAGCTTCTCCGAAGATAACCCCATCAATTAACCTTCCGGCACCGGGCAGGCGTCACACCGTATACGTCATCTTTCGATTTAGCACAGTGCTGTGTTTTTAATAAACAGTTCCAGCCACCATTTCACTGCGGCCCCCATTCGCTCATGAAGCAAGTCCAATCACAAACAGGGGCGTACCTTCTCCCGAAGTTACGGTACGATTTTGCCGAGTTCCTTCACCCAAGTTCTCTCAAGCGCCTTAGTATTCTCTACCTGACCACCTGTGTCGGTTTGGGGTACGGTTCGATATATCATAAGTTTAGAGGCTTTTCCTGGAAGCAGAGTATTTGCAACTTCAACACCTTAGTGTCTCGTCTCGTGTCTCGAGCATGTAGAATCCCGGATTTGCCTAAGATTCAACCCTACGCACTTTCACCTGGACAACCAACGCCAGGCTTG
This sequence comes from Paraglaciecola arctica, assembly GCF_018861065.1. GTDB lineage: Bacteria > Pseudomonadota > Gammaproteobacteria > Enterobacterales > Alteromonadaceae > Paraglaciecola > Paraglaciecola arctica_B. The sequence goes on along the minus strand of NZ_JAHKQO010000009.1, from coordinate 2,137 downwards.
CATAACTTTCTCCGTCCCCCCTTCACTGATATACCAAGTACGGAAATATTAATCCGTTTCCCATCGACTACGCATTTCTGCCTCGCCTTAGGGGCCGACTTACCCTGCCCTGATTAGCATGGGACAGGAAACCTTGGTCTTCCGGCGTGGGGGTTTTTCACCCCCATTATCGTTACTCATGTCAGCATTCGCACTTGTGATATGTCCAGCAAACCTCTCAGTTCACCTTCAGCCACTTACACAACGCTCCCCTACCACTTGTACATAAGTACAAGTCCGCAGCTTCGGTATATTACTTAGCCCCGTTACATCTTCCGCGCAGGCCGACTCGACTAGTGAGCTATTACGCTTTCTTTAAAGGATGGCTGCTTCTAAGCCAACCTCCTAGCTGTCTTAGCCTTCCCACTTCGTTTCCCACTTAGTAATATTTAGGGACCTTAGCTGGCGGTCTGGGTTGTTTCCCTCTTCACGACGGACGTTAGCACCCGCCGTGTGTCTCCCGGATAGTACTCACAGGTATTCGGAGTTTGCAAAGGGTTGGTAAGTCGGGATGACCCCCTAGCCTTAACAGTGCTCTACCCCCTGTGGTATTCGTCCGAGGCGCTACCTAAATAGCTTTCGGGGAGAACCAGCTATCTCCCGGTTTGATTGGCCTTTCACCCCCAGCCACAAGTCATCCGCTAACTTTTCAACGTTAGTCGGTTCGGTCCTCCAGTTGATGTTACTCAACCTTCAACCTGCCCATGGCTAGATCACCGGGTTTCGGGTCTATACCTAGCAACTAAACGCGCAGTTAACACTCGCTTTCGCTACGGCTCCCCTATTCGGTTAACCTTGCTACTAAATATAAGTCGCTGACCCATTATACAAAAGGTACGCAGTCACAGAACAAGTCTGCTCCTACTGCTTGTACGTATACGGTTTCAGGTTCTATTTCACTCCCCTCACAGGGGTTCTTTTCGCCTTTCCCTCACGGTACTGGTTCACTATCGGTCAGTTAGGAGTATTTAGCCTTGGAGGATGGTCCCCCCATCTTCAGTCAAGATAACACGTGTCCCGACCTACTTAATATGGCAATAATGACGCTTCGTGTACGGGGCTATCACCCTGTATCGCTGTGCTTTCCAACACATTCCACTACTTCATTACTACTCGGCTGCTCCCCGTTCGCTCGCCGCTACTAGGGGAATCTCTGTTGATTTCTTTTCCTAAGGGTACTTAGATGTTTCAGTTCCCCTCGTTTGCCTCTACAACCTATGTATTCAGTTGCAGATACCGCCGAAGCGGTGGGTTTCCCCATTCGGATATCTGTGGGTCAAAGCATTTTGTCGGCTCTCCACAGCTTTTCGCAGACTTACACGTCCTTCATCGCCTCTAACTGCCTAGGCATCCACCGTATACGCTTAGTCACTTAACCATACAACCCAAAATGACCTCTCTGCTACCTAAGTAACAGTACGTTGCATTTCTTCACCTCAGTAACGTCAGAGGTAAATCAAACAACTCGTCCACCCTCTGTCCTTTTATTACAGAGTTAGGCGTCATCTTGCGATGACCGTTGTATGCGTGACAAGTTACTAATCATAAATCAGATAGAGTAAGTTCCTAAGAACCACTCTTTTAGTTTTCGATTACTTTTTTATCAGCTTTCCATATTGTTAAAGAACATTGTTTCCACCTAAGTGAATAACAATTAAGGTTTAAAAAACCTTAATCAATAAACACTGCTTGATACACTAAACAGTACACATTGATTAAGGTTACTTAATCTTATTTAAAACCTAGAGTTAACGGCTTCCAACATTCGCTACGCAAATATTGGTAGGCTTGGGCAGACTTGAACTGCCGACCTCACCCTTATCAGGGGTGCGCTCTAACCAGCTGAGCTACAAGCCTAAATACTGCAAGACTGTTACTCCGTCGGCTTCGACCTCACCACTCTTTACCGGGCAGGGCTGCAACCATCCGAACTACAAGCCTATTATTGCGCAAGCAATTTGGTGGAGCTAAGCAGGATCGAACTGCTGACCTCCTGCGTGCAAGGCAGGCGCTCTCCCAGCTGAGCTATAGCCCCTTTCTAAATGCACTTTCATGCTAGAAACGGTCTCTCGGTTCTCTTCATCAAAACAAAACAATC
>NZ_JAHKQO010000043.1 GCF_018861065.1 Paraglaciecola arctica | reverse complement strand
ACAGTATATTTATGATCTTATGCACCCTACGATTTCTTATTTAAAACATAAAAATTTGCTCTGGCAGGCGAGTCATACTCAACCAACGGGTCATGGCCAGCACACTGGATTTAAGGAATTAGACAATGCATTACAAGGAGGGTTTCCTGAGTATGGCGTCATCGATATTCGCAGCCAAATTGGCATTGGTGAGCTGCGCTTATTGCTACCTAGTATTCTTACAAGGCAACAACAAAAGCCAACAGAACTAGTCACTTTTATCGCACCACCACTGTCGATTAATAGTGAAATGTTAGCTGAGTTTGGTTTTGCACTTGATCAAGTAATGGTGGTGCAACCTCTTTTAAATAAACAGGTGTTGTGGAGCACTGAGCAAAGCCTTAAAAGTGGCTGCTGTCATAGCGTGGTTTTGTGGCATGCTTCATTGTCTGTCACACAAGTCAAGCGCCTGCAAGTCGCCGCAGAAAAAGGGCAGTGTTTACTTTTTATTGTACGTCAGCCTCAACAAGAACATATCTCCTTGCCCGTCACTTTAGGAATACAACTCAGCCCTTCTAAAGTGGGGATCAAAGCACAAATCACTAAACGTAAAGGCAGTTGGTCTAATGCTTCGTTTAATGTCTACATGGGAGCTTATTGGCCTGAGCTGAGTCAGTCTGAAGATTCTAAGGTGCTGACATTTCCCTCTCGTGCATCCCGCGCGGGATAAAGCACTTTTAACTTTTAACTTTTAACTTTTAACTTTTAACTTTTAACAGCGATATGATGCAACACCTTTGGCTATATCTGCATTTTCCTAATTTACAATTAGACGCACTATTACAACAAAATCCTGAATCAAATATCCATACCCAAGCTTATGTGATCTTAGACGAGCGAACCAACCAAGTCTGTCAACTCAACCACGCAGCTTACCAAGCTGGTATACGTTTAAACATGGGATTAGGAACTGCCGCGATGTTAAATGGAGACTTGCAAGTCATACCATACAAGCGAGAAATCACTCAAAACAGGTTAAGTGATATTGCTCAAAGCCTATATTTAGTCACCAGCGACATCTGCTTTTTTAACGATAATAGTTTGTTACTACGAGTCCATAACATGCTCAATCTATATGGCGATTTAAATGCTTATTGGCAAGTTGTGCAGCATCAACTATCACTACAAGAGGTCGTGTTTCATTATGCTACGGGGCTCTCCCCTCTCGGGGCTAGATTATTAGCAAACACTGCTTGGGATCAGGTAACCGATAACCCTATTGAAATCAAAAAAGCAATCACAGGTAGCACTTTACAGTACACAGACCTTACACCCAAAGCAGTAGAAAAATTACAACGAGTGGGCATATATACGATACAAGGTTTACTTAAAATTCCCCTGGCGGATATTGCCAAACGCTTTGACATGGAAGTAGCGACTTATATTGGAAAAATCACCGCTCAGATCCCCCATCCAGTGCGTTTTTTTCATCCTAAAAAATCTTTCGATCGTTTTATTGAATTGTTATACGACATAGAAAACGTACAAGTATTACAGGCGCCCCTAAAGCAACTTTTACAAGGTTTAGAAGAGTTTTTAAAAACACGAGACTTATTAACCCAGACTTTAGTGTTCATCCTTAGTCAGAGAGATGAAAAATCCATTGAGCTAAACATTCACTCTCAACAAGGCGAATATTTGGCCCATTCTTGGGCGGTATTAATATCTCTAAAATTAGAAAACATCGTACTCAGTGCACCAGTTTTTGCAATCCGTTTAATAGCAAAAAATACCTACATCAGAACGCCAGAAAAAAATGATTTATTTGCGGGTAAGCAGGGGAAGCTGTCACGTTTACAGTTGATATCCCTTCTCCAAGCAAAACTGGGAGAAGAGGCTGTATTTACCCCAACATTAACGAATGATTATCGACCTGAGCAAGTAATTCAAAACTCCACTCGACTTGCTAAGCCTAAACAAACTTTTCAACTCTACCCCTTACGCCCAAGCTTTTTATTACCCTCCCCGCAACGTTTACATGAAAAAGTTTCTATTGCTTATGGACCAGAACGTATAGAAACAGGTTGGTGGGACCCTAAACCAATCATCCGCGACTATTTTATAGCTCGCAACCAATTGGGTCAGTGGTACTGGGTATTTAAAACCCCACAAGGTGATTGGTATTTACATGGCGTATTCAGTTAATGGCAAAAACACATCAATATGCAGAGTTATTTTGCCAAAGCAATTTTAGCTTTTTATATGGCGCATCCCACCCACAAGAATTGGTTAAGCAAGCTGATTTTTTAAGTTATCACGCCATTGCTATTACCGATGAATGCTCAGTGGCAGGGGTCGCAAGAGCTTATACCGCTATAAAAGAACATGACCTAAACATCAAACTGATCATTGGTAGTCTGTTTCGATTTGGGGAAGATTTAGAGTTAGTTTTACTGTGTCCTGACAGACTGGCTTATGCAGAACTATGCAGAACCATTACTAATGCTCGCAAACGAGCACCTAAAGGTGAGTACCAGCTGAATCAATGGGATTTACTCGGCATCAAACATTGTTTAGTTATTTGGTTACCTAAAGGCACTCAAGAAATAGATGACCATTGGGGAGCCTGGCTTAAAAAACATTATAAACGCAAAGTGTGGCTAGGTTATCAACGGCATTTACAAGCTAACGAACATCGTTATCTAACGCATATACAACAAGTTAGCGGCAAACACCAACTCACTATCTGCGCCTGTGGTGGAATATTGATGCACCAGCAACAACGTTTACCACTGCAACATGCTCTCACTGCGATTCGTAAGGGTAAACCCATCTCAGAATTAGGCCGTCAATTGTTGCCCAATAGTGAACGTTATTTACGCCCTATTAATAAACTATCGACTTTGTATCAATCCGCCTGGCTTGAAGAAACCCTAACAATTGCCAATTTATGTACTTTTAGTTTGGCAAGTTTACGCTATGAATATCCTAGCGAACTAGTACCAGATAATAAAACAGCCTCTGAGTACCTTCGTGAGCTTGTGATCAAAGGCTTAGGTTTACGCTTTGCCACTGGAGGCAGATTAACCTTCGCAATCAAACGAATAATTATCAAAGAATTAAGACTAATCAAAGAGTTAAAATACGAGTATTTCTTCCTTACTATTTACGATGTGGTGCAATTCGCACAACAACAACAAATTTTGTATCAAGGAAGAGGCTCAGCAGCCAACTCGATAGTTTGTTATTGCCTACAAATCACGGCTGTCGATCCTAGGCAAATATCAGTATTGTTTGAACGGTTTATTTCCAAAGAGCGCCAAGAAGAACCGGATATTGACGTAGATTTTGAGCATGAAAGACGTGAAGAAATTATTCAGTACATCTATCAAAAGTATGGCCGAGAACGCACTGCCATAGCCGCTACAGTCACTACCTACCGCAGTAAAAGTGCTATCCGAGAAATAGGTAGGGCATTTGCCATAAACGAAAGCCAACTAGATTTTTTCATAAAGAATATCAATCACCGAGATATGCAATTAGGTTGGCAAACCCAAATTGCAGAACTTGGTCTAGACCCAACGTCATTACAAGGTAAACAATTTGTCAACTTAGTTAATGAAATAAAAGGGTTTCCTCGACATTTATCACAACATGTTGGCGGCTTTGTTATATCACAGGGGCCGCTCTATCATTTGGTTCCAATCGAAAATGCAGCCATGCAAGATAGAAGTGTGATCCAATGGGATAAAGACGATCTCGAAAGTTTAGGGCTTTTAAAAGTAGATGTACTAGCATTGGGGATGCTTACCGCAATACGTAAATCTTTTGCCTTAGTAGAAAAACATTATCAACATCACTTTAGCATTGCCCAGATCACCGCACTAGGTGACGACAAACAAGTTTATGAAATGATTCAGCAAGCAGATACTGTAGGTGTATTTCAAATTGAGTCTCGGGCACAAATGAGTATGCTTCCCAGACTGAAACCCGCTACCTTTTATGATTTAGTGATCCAAATAGCGATAGTACGACCCGGTCCTATTCAAGGTGGAATGGTACACCCCTTTTTAAAACATCGCGCTAATCCAAAATTAATTGAACATCAGTCTCCAGAATTGAAAAATGTTTTAGATCGTACCTCGGGTGTGCCAATTTTTCAGGAACAAGTAATAAAAATAGCTATGGTCGCTGCGGGTTTTTCAGGTGGTGAAGCAGACAAGTTACGACGGGCTATGGGGAGTTGGAAGAAAACGGGAGAACTAACAAATTTTAAAGACAAACTAATAACTGGCATGTCGCAGCGGGGTTACACCCTTGACTATGCAGAACGTATATATAGACAAATTTGCGGATTTGGGGAGTATGGCTTTCCAGAATCTCACTCCGCGTCCTTTGCCGTACTAGCTTACGTCTCATCTTGGCTAAAGCACTATTACCCTGCCGCGTTTTATGTGGGTTTATTAAATAGTTTACCAATGGGATTTTATTCAGCCAATCAACTTATTCAAGATGCTCGAAGGCATCAAATTGAAATTCTTCCTGTTTGTATCAATCATTCAAGTCATGACCACCTACTACAATATCAGAATAAAAGTTGGGCCATTAGATTAGGGATCCGTTTAGTAAAAGGAATAAATAAACAAGAAACTATAGAGTTAGTTGAGCAACGTCCGATGTCAGGCTTTGAAAACATTAACCAAGTAAAACAACTACAATTCAGTCGACAATTTTTAGAAGCACTAGCCAGTGCAAACGCTTTTCATTCTATTAGCGGCAATAGGTTTGAGAGCCGTTGGCAGCTTATGGACAATCAAAATGGCTTAGACTTACTCCAAAATCAATTAAGCGATCCTATAACTAACCTCCCTAGTCCTAGTAAATCTCAAACGTTAGTAGAAGATTATAAGGCTACTAGTCTTAGTTTGTGCTCGCACCCTATCACCTTACTAAAGGAAGCTAATTTATTACCCAAGTACACCCAAGCCACACAATTAGACAACAAAAAGCATAGTAGTACCGTCACAGTAATTGGTGTAGTGACTTGTAGACAAAGGCCTGGCACATCCAAGGGTGTGACTTTCCTTACACTAGAGGATGATTCTGGGAATATTAATGTGGTTGTTTGGTTGGCAACCGCTAGAGCACAAAAACAAGCTTTTTTAAAAGCGAATATACTAAAGGTAAGTGGCATTTTAGAACGTGGGGATGGGGGGGTAACGCATATTATCGCTGGTAAATTGGAAGATCTCAGTCACTTAGTTGGTGAATTAGCAAACCGTTCCAGAAACTTTCACTAACGTTACGCAAAATAGTAAATAGCCGAGTAGAAACCCGGCTATTTTATTCAATATCATTAACCAGCAATGATAATTGCACATCTTATGATCGCTTAAACTACCTCAAGAATATCAGTAACAGGTAAGCGAGCTTTAGGTAAACCAAAATTCCAATCTTCTTTTTCATTTTGGTACCCCATAGCCAGTGCTACCTCACAAACATGGCCGTCGAGTTCTTCTTTAAATATCTCTCCAATTAACTCAGGATCGACTCCTTCCATAGGAGTAGACGCAATACCTAATCGAGCCAAAGTATGTAAAAGGTTTCCTAACGCTAAATAAACCTGAGCTTTCGTCCAGCTACTATTGTTACCACTTTCATCTGTGTTCATTTCAGCAAAGGCATAGGCCCCCATAAAGGAATCATACATCTCAGCCGGCAAATGTCCCGAACTGACTTCTACATCGACTCTTTTCGAGAACTTTTCTTTAGTAAACTTAGGATCATAAGCCAGTAACAACGAGTGTGAAGCTTCTTTTGCATGTAATTGATTAAACTGGTGTTTGTTAGCAAAGGTGTCGTGAAGACGCTGCTTCCCTTCATCACTTTCAACTAGTATAAACTTCCAAGGTTGTGAATTGATCGAAGATGGAGATAAACGTAGCGCTTCTTTAATTACATCTATATCTTCAGCCGAAATACGTTTACTAGGTTCATACTTCTTAACTGTATAGCGAGTACTAAGTTCTTTGATAATTTGGTGAGACATTTCAATTTCCGCCTTTCTTAATTACACAATAAAATATTAAGGCGAAGTGTATTACGAGTTCATTAGATTGATAATAGACATATAAATAGAAAGACTTTTTACTTTATATTGATAATAATTAGATTTTACATATTTACATATAAGAAAGGCCACCTAATGCAGGTGGCCTTTCTCATAAATGCGAGCCTGGCAATGTGCGACCTAC
>NZ_JAHKQO010000020.1 GCF_018861065.1 Paraglaciecola arctica | reverse complement strand
CCGTTTATCTTAAGCGTTATATTGCAGGGACTGAATTTGGATGATCAGGAAGTAAGACTTCGATTTAAAACGGTTAAGAAACGCTTCTATTTAATCCTTTTAGTGGCATTAATATTCTTTATTGGTGGAATCGTACTGAACTCTTCGGGTTTTGAGAGTATTAATCCGTTTTGGTGTGGTCTTATCGGTGTAATTGTTTTCAATGTCGGTTGTTTTGTCGTTTACCGCTGCCCTAAATGCAATGCTATCCCCTTTGCTTACGGTGCAGAAGGTGTGCAACTAAATCCAAAGTCTTGCGCTAAGTGCGGAGTAAACTTTAAGTAATGCAATATAACAAAACAATAAACAACATTCGCTTCGCTCATTGGGAAAAAGCCTCGCTCTCGCTCAGCTTTTCCCGTTATTGTAAGCGTTAGGTATCGTTGTGAGATTTCTTCTTTTCTTTGTTGTTACATTACTAACGGGCTGTTCGCAGCAGAACTTACCTGCTGGTTCTCATAAACTAAAATTTGAAGCTTCCATCTGGCAAAACGAAGAATCTGCAAACTGGAACGAAGGTGGTGTAACTATAAGACAGCAGATGCTTGGAAGCCTCTTAAGTGAAACTATCGCAGGTAAAAATAGAGAGCAAATTATCGAGTTACTAGGTCATCCCGCCACCAAAATGGACCCAGATGGCGCAGGCCCAAACATGTCTTATCCAACAGGGCCGCAAAGAGATTCTTATATGGCAATAGACTATGAGTGGTTAATTATTAAATTTGATGTTTCGGGCAAATATGAAAGCTTTTATCTGGCTTCAGATTAAAATACCTAACAAGTTTATTAAATATCGTTGCGGCCAAAAAACGGCCTTCACTGGACGCGCAAAAAGCGCGCGCCATTTATAAAAGCGTTATACGAATTATTTATGCATCCAGATATTTTGAACTTCATCAATGAACATAATTTCGTTTCAGTTATGAACAATACGAAATGGAATAAATTAGCGACTTTAATCGAATCAGATCCGCAAAAAGAACCGAGTGTTAGTGTTAAGTTCCTAAATGAAGTAGAACCCACAGGTTACTCTTTAATGGATTGATATCGATCCTATTAAGAGAATACGGGTTGGCGTTCTAGTCCCTGATAAAGAAATTGATTTAACTTCTCACGTATTAGAAATGCTAAATCAGAGTAATATCCCGTATTCTATTGAAAACGGAATGTATCGTGTATGGGGTTACCATAAGTCAGGTTATGTTCCAGCATTCGTATAACAAAAACATCATGGTGGGAATTTTACTCGCTGAAAAAGCGCTCCTAAAATCCCCATATGTTAAGCGTTATATGCCATGAAGACTGAAACTAAGCTTTTATTACAATACTTATTTTTGTACCCGTTTTATTATGTGGTAGCGATGTTTGGTGCCTCGGTAATTCTGTATTTTTTAATGTCATGGTCTTATGTGTTCACATATAAGTTTTTTCTAATCATTGCATTTATTATGGGTGGTAGTTCTTATTTTATTCATTGGCGTATCGGCTTTTATGCACTCACAGAATTTAAGAGATCGTAAACTGAAATCTATGTACCAAAAGGCATATAACAAAACAATAAACTACATTCGCTACGCTCATTGGGAAAAAGCCTCGCTGTCGCTTAGCTTTTCCCGTTATTGTAAGCGTTAGCTAGCATCATGAAATTTTTCCTAAACCCCAAACATTTATCAATATTAATAGTGCTTAGCATTTCTATGTTTGGGTACATTATTTTGCTAAATTATCTTGGGGATCTGCGTGTAGCTGATTCGAGTTTAAATGGCGAAGAAATGTCCATTTGGGAAAATACTCTTCTTGTACTTTCACTTTTATCTCTGTTTTATTTGTGGGTTTGTTCAATTATTCATTGCTATAAAAATAAGAGTAAATTTCTTGGGGTATGTATCGCTTTCATATGGCCGCTAAGTTACATTTACACTCTATATGTTTTGGTCGTTAGTTTAAGTAACCGCAATGCTAGCTAACAAAAACATCATGGTGGGAATTTTACTCGCTGGTAAAGCGCTCCTAAAATCCCCATATTTAATGCGTTGTACGTACATAAGGTCTGATAACTCAATATGCTGTTGAAGAAAGTTTCGATATTATTATTTACTTTAATTTCACTGTTCGGATGCAAAGAAGTTAGCGTTGAAGATAAATACCCAAACCTTAAAGATTTGACTGTAAACCTAGACACTATACCAACCATCCTTGAGGAAGTGGTTAACAGCAACAAGGAAGGTGCTTTCGCGTCATTTGCCATAGAACATAAAGACGATTCAATAAATATTCAGTTTTCGTTTGAAGACGGACAGGCAGGCTTAGATTGGGTTTTACTTGGCAAATTAAACATCCAAGACAAACAAAAGTATGAAGAGTATTTAAATTCTCAGAACATAAAATTTATACGGAAAAAATTGAATGATGTTTCCTATCTTAGGACATCAGATGGTGATTTGGCCCAAATTTGTAGAAAAGTCTTGGTTGAATTGTATGGCCTCAAAAATGACGATATGTTTGACGTCTACTATCAAGGTGTAGATTTAGAAAAATACGTACAACAAGGCAATTAAAAAACGGACACGTAACAGTTGGCTCGGTTCCGCTTCGCTTCACATTTTAGCCAACTATTACTTAGCCGTTTATTGCGGCGTTAGGTGTTTCGAGGGTTTTGATGATTCTACCAACCTATGACAAAGATCATTATCAATTGGATAATGGTGAAGAATTAAATAAGGAATACCCTGACTCATTCTGGATTCCTGAAAAAGAAGCTAGAGAATCTCTTAAAGTAGGTAATTTGGTAAAATTAATCTTCAGTATGGAAGAAACTGTAGGTTCAGATGAAGTTTCAGTTGAACGTATGTGGGTAGAAATTACAGCCGAATATCCTAATTACTATGAAGGCAAGTTGGATAATGACCCAGATGGCAGTGATTGTGTGCTTTGCGGACAACTTGTTACTTTTCAACCTTGCCATGTAATAGATATATACGATGAAAACACCTAACAAAACAATAAACAACATTCGCTTCGCTCATTGGGAAAAAGCCTCGCTGTCGCTCAGCTTTTCCCGTTATTGTAAGCGTTATGTTTCACTTATTTGGGATTAGAGTAATGAGAAATTTTATTTTGTTTGTTTTATTCGGTTTAAGTCTTGTTGGATGTCAATCCACACAGACGACGAGTAGTACAACTAAAAAAGTACCTCTAGTGTCCTTCGGCATGATATTTGGTGTTACCTTAGACGACTCTAGAAATGTTAGTAATATCCAACTCGCTAGAGTTGAAGATATAGAACAGAAAAAAGAATCAGACTTTCGTCCAAATGAAAATTATATGGCTAGTGCTATCAGGCAATTAAAAGCTAAAGAATATGATAAAGACGCAAAGTTAAATGAAGAGTTTTTCTTAATTTGTCTTTATTCGCAATTCAGGCCCGATCAAGCTTTATGCGGTGGTGAGATGTGAAACATAACAAACCAATTATTCCGACCTCAACTCGCTGCGCTCATTTCGTCGGCATATTGGGGCGTTAGCATGCCAAAGCTATTTTCATGTGGTTACCTAAAAGTGGTGTGCAAAGCGGTTAGGTTTTTAGCTCATCACAGTCGGTAAAAGTAGTTCACGTAATCAATTAGTTCTGGCAATATTAATCATCAACCACTGGCAAATTTAGGGCAACGGACAATGCGGTATTTAATTTCACACAAGGCAGTCACAGTTTGTTAGTTAATCAATCAATTCAAACAGCAGCACACTATGCGGCAGCTAACAAAAAGCTCAATCGGAAAATTACTCGCTGGCCTTCGGCCAAAACGCGTCGTATTTTCCGCTTAGCTTAAGCGTTAGGTGCCTATGGAAGACCACAACATCGACATCGATTACAAAAGCCTTGTTATTGTTTTGTTTGTCTCATTCTGTATGGGTGCAGGAATAGACTACTTTACTGATAAAGTTCACTGGCTAACCGCTGGCTTTGGTGTTCTATTTGCGATTTGGGCAAATGGATTATTTATTAGCCTTGAGGATCGCGAACCTGATGGTTGGGATTATGTTGAAAACGAGAGTAATGAATCTAAACGAGAGTTTAAAAAAGGCTTTAAAATACAAATTGCACTCACTATTTTGGTGTTTATCTTGGCTATTTGCTCACATATATTAGTCGGCAGCTAACAAGCCAATCAAGCGGGAAAATTAACAGTTGGCTTTTTTCGCTTCGCTCAACATTTTAGCCAACTATAAATTTCCCCTTATTGGGGCGTTAGGTGCTAATCAGTTGAGAGTGTGGCCTTATATTTATTTATCTACAGCAGGCTTTTGTTTGCTGTATTGGTTGATTTGGTTTGTTCCATTTACAACAAAAATTACAGGCTCTGATGGAAGTTGGTTTTTTGCTATTGGTATCGTTTCACTTTGGGTTTTCCCTATCGTGATTGCAGGTTGGGCAATACCCAAAATTAGGAAGGTAGTAATATCAAAATATGGCATCAAAATGGCCTATTTATCATTTACTACCGTTTTGTTTTATTGGCTATGGGGTATTTCGTTATGGTTAAGCCTATACATTTACGGCGTTTAGCACCTAACAAGTGCATTATGGTGGGAATTTTACTCGCTGGTAAAGCGCTCCTAAAATCCCCATATGCAAAGCGTTAGGCATAGGATTTAGCATGGAAGTAAAACTTGGCTTAGGATTAGATGGAATTAGCTTTGGTATTTCTCAAGATTCCTTAAAAGACATGATTGGGGAACCAGACAAGATTGACGTTGATCACGATGAACTTCCGCTACTTCAATACAATAGTTTAATGTGTACTTTTTGGATGGATAAGAGCGACAGATTACATTGGATTCAAAGCGCCAATCCATTGCTAACTTTGCAAAATACGAAAGTTATCGGAATGGAGGTATTAGATATCGTTGCGAAGCTCGCTTTAGTATTAGGATACTCCCATGAATTTGAAGATTATGGTGCAACGGAGAGCTATTCCTTTTCCGAACATGAGCTGGAGATTCAATCAGAATACGGTATCGTTACGGACGTTTGTTTTGGTCACTACTGGAAAGATGATGAACCTTTGTACACAAATGCCTAACAAAAAAATCATTAACAACTTTACCTAGACACCCATTTTTAACAACTTTACCTAGAC
>NZ_JAHKQO010000046.1 GCF_018861065.1 Paraglaciecola arctica | reverse complement strand
CCGTTTATCTTAAGCGTTAGGTTTCTAATGAAAGAAGTAGTGTTTAGCCACAAATTTGTTATTAATAAAAACGGGATTCCGTTTAGCGAAAAAGAGCATTGTGGCTGTATTGATCTAGATGTTAATAGCAACACTGTTTACCTTTCTGGTAACAAAGACGGATTGTTGGCTTTAGCTTCAAAACTTGTTGAAGTTGCTAATTGTGATGTCGATGGCTATCACAAACATCTAGATGAAGTTGAATTGCCAAATGTTTTAATTAAGCCTGATGGCGTAGAACTTAATATTGGTAAATCTAAAGGTTAGAAGTAATCAAAACCTAACAAGTTTATTAAATTTCGTTACGGCCCAAAAACGGCCTTCACTGGACGCGCAAAAAACGCGCGCCATTTATAAAAAGCGTTAGAGTGAACATATGAAATTCAGCAAGTATCACGCTTTGGGTAATGATTATATAGTCATCGATCCTAAAGATTTGAATGAAGAACTTTCAGAATTCAACATTAAAGCGATATGTGATCGACACTTTGGTATAGGTTCTGACGGCATTCTCTATGGTCCAGAAGAAAGTGATAGTTGTGATTTTTCTCTTAGAATATTTAATCCAGACGCAAGTGAGGCTGAAAAAAGTGGTAATGGATTACGCATTTTTTCAAGATACCTCTGGGATCAATCTCTTGTATCTCATAATGAATTTACTATCCAAACAAAAGGCGGAGTTGTAAATTCTACAATTGGTGAAAAAGGTCTTTCTGTATCTGTTGGTATGGGAAAGGTTCGCTTTACTCATGAATCAATTGGAGAGCCAAAACCTGCACCTAAAACAATTAGTGTAAAAGACCAAGAGTTTACTTATTACTTAGCAAATGTTGGTAATCCTCACTGTGTAATATTACTTGATAATGTTAATCCTTTTTTTGCAAAAGAATTCGGCAGCATTATTGAGAATGATCCAATATTTGCTAATCGAACGAATATTCAATTTGTAAAAGTTATTGATAATACGTCCATTCAAATAGAAATTTGGGAACGTGGAGCTGGTTATACTCTTGCTTCTGGCTCTAGTAGCACAGCAGCGGCTTCTGTTGTGCACGCTTTAGGCTTGTGTAAAGCCAATATTAATGTCCATATGCCTGGCGGTATCATTAATATAAAATTAGATGAAGAGTTTTTTGCAACTATGACTGGAGATGTTCGTAAGGTTTGTGATGGTGTGATTTCTTGTGAGGCGCTCGGTTCACTCTAACAAACCAATTAAGCGGGACTAAAAACAGTTTGCTCGGTTTCGCTTCGCTACACATTTTAGCAAACAATTTTTAGCCCCTTATTGGGGCGTTAGGCTTACAACATTTCTATACCCCCTCGATGTTGTTTAGTGAGGGAAAACTAAACCAATAGGAGAGCAATATGCCAAAATTTGAGTGTGATTTTCCAGACGACGAAATAATTGATCCAACAAAGATCAAAGATATAGTTTGCTGTAAAAGCTATAGAGGGGGAAATTGGAAAGGTGAAGGAAAACATAAGCTGTTTAACGAACCTGAGATTAGAAAATACTTTATTCCTGTGAATTCAACATATTGGAATCTAGACATTATCACCGAAGTTGATCCTGGGACAATAATTCCAAAGCACAAACATGATGAGCCTGTCTTGCGGTATGTAATGGATGGAGAGATGGAGCTTAATGGTGTTACATATGTGCCGGGAGATTGGGTAATTGTGCCTGCTAATGTCCCTTATCAAATCCAAACTCGCTTAGGCTATAGGATTTTGAGTCGCTATTCTGAAAATTGTAAAGAGTGCAACTGGAAAACTATTAGTAAGATGCCACTGGATAAAATGGCTCCATAAGCCTAACAAGGCCAGTCAGCAGGACGCAGCAAAGCTGCGCCTCTGCTGGCGGCGTTATAGGTATTAAATATGGATGTTGGATTTATAGATATTTTTGGAGTGCTAATGATTTACTTTGGGTTAAAGGTAATCATTGGTGGAAAAGTTGATGTTGAGGCAGGCTTAACTGATGGGGCTAAATACAATGCTAAGTTTACTAAAAGCTCAAAAACCAGTTTAAGTGGCAACAACGCAAAGCTGGTAGGTATAGGCTTTTGCCTTCTTGGCATTTTAATCATATTGTTTGTGCCAGATGAAAATGTCCTATTTTCAATACCATACCTATAACAAAAACATCATGGTGGGAATTTTACTCGCTGATAAAGCGCTCCTAAAATCCCCATATGTTAAGCGTTAGCATGCCAAAGCTATTTTCATGTGGTTACCTAAAAGTGGTGTGCAAAGCGGTTAGGTTTTTAGCTCATCACAGTCGGTAAAAGTAGTTC
>NZ_JAHKQO010000004.1 GCF_018861065.1 Paraglaciecola arctica | reverse complement strand
ATGCAGCGGAAAAGCGCTGTCTAGATTACTTGTACAGCTCGTCCATGCCGCCGGTGGAGTGGCGGCCCTCGGCGCGTTCGTACTGTTCCACGATGGTGTAGTCCTCGTTGTGGGAGGTGATGTCCAACTTGATGTTGACGTTGTAGGCGCCGGGCAGCTGCACGGGCTTCTTGGCCTTGTAGGTGGTCTTGACCTCAGCGTCGTAGTGGCCGCCGTCCTTCAGCTTCAGCCTCTGCTTGATCTCGCCCTTCAGGGCGCCGTCCTCGGGGTACATCCGCTCGGAGGAGGCCTCCCAGCCCATGGTCTTCTTCTGCATTACGGGGCCGTCGGAGGGGAAGTTGGTGCCGCGCAGCTTCACCTTGTAGATGAACTCGCCGTCCTGCAGGGAGGAGTCCTGGGTCACGGTCACCACGCCGCCGTCCTCGAAGTTCATCACGCGCTCCCACTTGAAGCCCTCGGGGAAGGACAGCTTCAAGTAGTCGGGGATGTCGGCGGGGTGCTTCACGTAGGCCTTGGAGCCGTACATGAACTGAGGGGACAGGATGTCCCAGGCGAAGGGCAGGGGGCCACCCTTGGTCACCTTCAGCTTGGCGGTCTGGGTGCCCTCGTAGGGGCGGCCCTCGCCCTCGCCCTCGATCTCGAACTCGTGGCCGTTCACGGAGCCCTCCATGTGCACCTTGAAGCGCATGAACTCCTTGATGATGGCCATGTTATCCTCCTCGCCCTTGCTCACCATGCTTAATTTCTCCTCTTTAATTCCCGGGTACCGAGCTCGAATTCGTAATCATGTCATAGCTGTTTCCTGTGTGAAATTGTTATCCGCTCACAATTCCACACAACATACGAGCCGGAAGCATAAAGTGTAAAGCCTGGGGTGCCTAATGAGTGAGCTAACTCACATTAATTGCGTTGCGCTCACTGCCCGCTTTCCAGTCGGGAAACCTGTCGTGCCAGCTGCATTAATGAATCGGCCAACGCGCGGGGAGAGGCGGTTTGCGTATTGGGCGCTAGCGGAGTGTATATACTGGCTTACTATGTTGGCACTGATGAGGGTGTCAGTGAAGTGCTTCATGTGGCAGGAGAAAAAAGGCTGCACCGGTGCGTCAGCAGAATATGTGATACAGGATATATTCCGCTTCCTCGCTCACTGACTCGCTACGCTCGGTCGTTCGACTGCGGCGAGCGGAAATGGCTTACGAACGGGGCGGAGATTTCCTGGAAGATGCCAGGAAGATACTTAACAGGGAAGTGAGAGGGCCGCGGCAAAGCCGTTTTTCCATAGGCTCCGCCCCCCTGACAAGCATCACGAAATCTGACGCTCAAATCAGTGGTGGCGAAACCCGACAGGACTATAAAGATACCAGGCGTTTCCCCCTGGCGGCTCCCTCGTGCGCTCTCCTGTTCCTGCCTTTCGGTTTACCGGTGTCATTCCGCTGTTATGGCCGCGTTTGTCTCATTCCACGCCTGACACTCAGTTCCGGGTAGGCAGTTCGCTCCAAGCTGGACTGTATGCACGAACCCCCCGTTCAGTCCGACCGCTGCGCCTTATCCGGTAACTATCGTCTTGAGTCCAACCCGGAAAGACATGCAAAAGCACCACTGGCAGCAGCCACTGGTAATTGATTTAGAGGAGTTAGTCTTGAAGTCATGCGCCGGTTAAGGCTAAACTGAAAGGACAAGTTTTGGTGACTGCGCTCCTCCAAGCCAGTTACCTCGGTTCAAAGAGTTGGTAGCTCAGAGAACCTTCGAAAAACCGCCCTGCAAGGCGGTTTTTTCGTTTTCAGAGCAAGAGATTACGCGCAGACCAAAACGATCTCAAGAAGATCATCTTATTAATCAGATAAAATATTTCTAGGCACCAATAACTGCCTTAAAAAAATTACGCCCCGCCCTGCCACTCATCGCAGTACTGTTGTAATTCATTAAGCATTCTGCCGACATGGAAGCCATCACAAACGGCATGATGAACCTGAATCGCCAGCGGCATCAGCACCTTGTCGCCTTGCGTATAATATTTGCCCATGGTGAAAACGGGGGCGAAGAAGTTGTCCATATTGGCCACGTTTAAATCAAAACTGGTGAAACTCACCCAGGGATTGGCTGAGACGAAAAACATATTCTCAATAAACCCTTTAGGGAAATAGGCCAGGTTTTCACCGTAACACGCCACATCTTGCGAATATATGTGTAGAAACTGCCGGAAATCGTCGTGGTATTCACTCCAGAGCGATGAAAACGTTTCAGTTTGCTCATGGAAAACGGTGTAACAAGGGTGAACACTATCCCATATCACCAGCTCACCGTCTTTCATTGCCATACGAAATTCCGGATGAGCATTCATCAGGCGGGCAAGAATGTGAATAAAGGCCGGATAAAACTTGTGCTTATTTTTCTTTACGGTCTTTAAAAAGGCCGTAATATCCAGCTGAACGGTCTGGTTATAGGTACATTGAGCAACTGACTGAAATGCCTCAAAATGTTCTTTACGATGCCATTGGGATATATCAACGGTGGTATATCCAGTGATTTTTTTCTCCATTTTAGCTTCCTTAGCTCCTGAAAATCT
Organism: Paraglaciecola arctica; assembly: GCF_018861065.1. Taxonomy (GTDB): domain Bacteria; phylum Pseudomonadota; class Gammaproteobacteria; order Enterobacterales; family Alteromonadaceae; genus Paraglaciecola; species Paraglaciecola arctica_B. Next base: position 2,103 of record NZ_JAHKQO010000004.1, on the reverse strand, counting down.
CGATAACTCAAAAAATACGCCCGGTACTGATGAATCCCCTAATGATTTTGGTAAAAATCATTAAGTTAAGGTGGATACACATCTTGTCATATGATCAAATGGTTTCGCGAAAAATCAATAATCAGACAACAAGATGTGCGAACTCGATATTTTACACGACTCTCTTTACCAATTCTGCCCCGAATTACACTTAAAACGACTCAACAGCTTAACGTTGGCTTGCCACGCATTACTTGACTGTAAAACTCTCACTCTTACCGAACTTGGCCGTAACCTGCCAACCAAAGCGAGAACAAAACATAACATCAAACGAATCGACCGATTGTTAGGTAATCGTCACCTCCACAAAGAGCGACTCGCTGTATACCGTTGGCATGCTAGCTTTATCTGTTCGGGCAATACGATGCCCATTGTACTTGTTGACTGGTCTGATATTCGTGAGCAAAAACGACTTATGGTATTGCGAGCTTCAGTCGCACTACACGGTCGTTCTGTTACTCTTTATGAGAAAGCGTTCCCGCTTTCAGAGCAATGTTCAAAGAAAGCTCATGACCAATTTCTAGCCGACCTTGCGAGCATTCTACCGAGTAACACCACACCGCTCATTGTCAGTGATGCTGGCTTTAAAGTGCCATGGTATAAATCCGTTGAGAAGCTGGGTTGGTACTGGTTAAGTCGAGTAAGAGGAAAAGTACAATATGCAGACCTAGGAGCGGAAAACTGGAAACCTATCAGCAACTTACATGATATGTCATCTAGTCACTCAAAGACTTTAGGCTATAAGAGGCTGACTAAAAGCAATCCAATCTCATGCCAAATTCTATTGTATAAATCTCGCTCTAAAGGCCGAAAAAATCAGCGCTCGACACGGACTCATTGTCACCACCCGTCACCTAAAATCTACTCAGCGTCGGCAAAGGAGCCATGGGTTCTAGCAACTAACTTACCTGTTGAAATTCGAACACCCAAACAACTTGTTAATATCTATTCGAAGCGAATGCAGATTGAAGAAACCTTCCGAGACTTGAAAAGTCCTGCCTACGGACTAGGCCTACGCCATAGCCGAACGAGCAGCTCAGAGCGTTTTGATATCATGCTGCTAATCGCCCTGATGCTTCAACTAACATGTTGGCTTGCGGGCGTTCATGCTCAGAAACAAGGTTGGGACAAGCACTTCCAGGCTAACACAGTCAGAAATCGAAACGTACTCTCAACAGTTCGCTTAGGCATGGAAGTTTTGCGGCATTCTGGCTACACAATAACAAGGGAAGACTTACTCGTGGCTGCAACCCTACTAGCTCAAAATTTATTCACACATGGTTACGCTTTGGGGAAATTATGAGGGGATCTCTCAGCGCCCGGTAGTGATCTTATTTCATTATGGTGAAAGTTGGAACCTCTTACGTGCCGATCAACGTCTCATTTTCGCCAAAAGTTGGCCCAGGGCTTCCCGGTATCAACAGGGACACCAGGATTTATTTATTCTGCGAAGTGATCTTCCGTCACAGGTATTTATTCGGCGCAAAGTGCGTCGGGTGATGCTGCCAACTTACTGATTTAGTGTATGATGGTGTTTTTGAGGTGCTCCAGTGGCTTCTGTTTCTATCAGCTGTCCCTCCTGTTCAGCTACTGACGGGGTGGTGCGTAACGGCAAAAGCACCGCCGGACATCAGCGCCATTCGCCATTCAGGCTGCGCAACTGTTGGGAAGGGCGATCGGTGCGGGCCTCTTCGCTATTACGCCAGCTGGCGAAAGGGGGATGTGCTGCAAGGCGATTAAGTTGGGTAACGCCAGGGTTTTCCCAGTCACGACGTTGTAAAACGACGGCCAGTGCCAAGCTTGCATGCCTGCAGCCGGCCAGCCTCGCAGAGCAGGATTCCCGTTGAGCACCGCCAGGTGCGAATAAGGGACAGTGAAGAAGGAACACCCGCTCGCGGGTGGGCCTACTTCACCTATCCTGCCCGGCTGACGCCGTTGGATACACCAAGGAAAGTCTACACGAACCCTTTGGCAAAATCCTGTATATCGTGCGAAAAAGGATGGATATACCGAAAAAATCGCTATAATGACCCCGAAGCAGGGTTATGCAGCGGAAAAGCGCTG
>NZ_JAHKQO010000038.1 GCF_018861065.1 Paraglaciecola arctica | reverse complement strand
TGGGTCCATATATGACGAGTGTGTGGGAAGGCATTGAAGGCTGCCGGAATGGCGGCAATCTCCCTTGTAATTCTCGAATGCTTTTATCGGTAATCCCCCCCTTGTCATTCCCGAATGCTTTTATCGGGAATCCCCTCTTGTCATTCCCGAATGCTTTTATCGGGAATCCAATGTTAAACAGACCGACTGGCGTTCCATCAAAAAAACCTGCTGTTCACCTTAAGTGAACAGCATTAGCGCAATACGCTCTATTTTTGTATTGGTTATCGCCTTTATTCAGCGCTACTTTCATCCGCTCTTTTGGCTGCGGATTCTTTGATTAATGTTTGCAACTCTCCTTGTTGTGCCATTTCCATAATAATGTCACAGCCACCTACTAACTCACCTTCAACCCATAGCTGAGGAAAAGTGGGCCAATCCGCGTATTTAGGTAACTCTGCGCGGATATCAGGATTTTGTAGAATATCAACATAAGCAAATTGCTCACCACAAGACATGAGTGCCTGAGTAGCTTGAGCTGAAAAACCACAGTTAGGTAATTTGGGCGAGCCTTTCATGTATAAAAGAATAGGGTTTTCTTCAATTTGTTGTTTAATTTTTTCAATCGTGTCCATAGCGGCTCTCTCTTAAATTTGGTTACTGGTGATCTGGCGACAAGTTTAACGTTTTCAACTAATGATTAATACTCTACTGAATTATTGTTAGACAGTTTTAATCAATTGAATCTTTCTAATTTAGATGAATAAACTAAATTTACCCTTGAAAAACAATATCAAGTCGCAATATCTGTGTATTCAAAAATTTAGTTTTAACAAATAACAAAGCAGTGCTTTTACATTGCGATATAAAGTACTAGCATTTACAAATTCAGAACTTAAATACACCCACCCTTTACGGAGAAACAACATGGCTTTTGAATTACCCGCTCTTCCTTATGAAAAAAACGCGTTAGAACCGCATATCTCTGCCGAAACTTTGGAATACCATTACGGTAAACACCATGCTACCTACGTGACTAAATTAAACGGTTTAGTTGAAGGTACAGACATGGCGAGTAAAAGCCTTGAAGAAATCGTTAAGAGTTCTGAAGGCGGCGTATTTAACAATGCAGCACAAATCTGGAACCATACATTTTACTGGAACAGCTTAAGCCCAAATGGCGGCGGCGAACCCACTGGTGCGCTAGCAGCTGCCATTAATGCTAAATGGGGTTCATTTGCAGACTTCAAAGCAGCATTGAACGACAAAGCAGTCAACAACTTTGGTTCAAGCTGGACTTGGTTAGTTAAAACAGCTGACGGCAGCTTAGACATAGTTAACACTAGCAATGCGGCTACTCCTTTAACTGATGCAAGCTTAACCCCACTACTGACTGTAGATTTATGGGAACACGCTTATTACATTGATTACCGCAATGTGCGTCCTAAGTACCTAGAAGGTTTTTGGGCACTAGCTAACTGGGATTTTGCAGCAGCAAACTTCGCATAATAGCTATCTATAAAAATATTAAATAAAAGCCCTGTTAATCAGGGCTTTTTTTCCACTGTTTTTCAGAACACAATACTTATTCAACTGAAACAAACGAGAGCCTTATGTCAGTTCATAAAATAATTAGCCTGATTGTAGTGACCTTATCCATACAAGTTTCTCAGATAGCCTTTGCAAGCGGCAATGGCATAGTGGTTTTTCAATCCGATTTTGGTTTGAACGACCAAGCAGTTTCAGCGATGCACGGTGTGGCTTTAGGGGTAGATAAAAACTTAAAAGTTGAAGACCTAACTCACAATATTCCCCCTTACAATATTTGGGAAGGCGCATACAGGTTAGATGCAGTTGCCGATTTTTGGCCGCAACATACAGTATTTGTTTCTGTTGTTGATCCTGGAGTAGGCAGTGATCGCAAATCAGTCGTACTTAAAACCCAAAGTAATCATTACTTTGTTACCCCAGACAATGGCACCTTAACCTTAGTGGCTCAAAGGTTAGGTATTGCCGAAATACGTCAAATAGACGAAAAGGTCAATCGTCTCGCAGGCAGTGAAGCGTCCCACACTTTTCATGGCCGAGATGTTTACGCCTACACAGGCGCACGTTTAGCAGCAGGCGCTATTAATTTTGAACAAGTGGGTCCAAGGCTCAAACCGGAAGTCACCAGTATTCCCTTTGAAACGCCGCGCATTGAGGGTGACACATTGGTAGGTGGGATCCCCATTTTAGACCCAGCCTATGGCAATGTTTGGACTAATATCCCCATGTCGTTTTTACTGTCGCTAATGCAGTCCGAACACTACGCGCCACTGTATTCGCAAAACTTTACGGTTAAGATATCCAAAGGCAATAAAAATGTTATGTCTGGGCCAATCAGCTTTGAACGCTCGTTTGCAGGTGTCGAAGAAGGTCAGCCATTACTTTATGTGAATAGTTTAGAAAACTTAGCCTTAGCACTTAACCAAGCTAACTTTGCTGCTAAATTCGATATCCAATCAGGCGGTGAATGGCGCGTTGAAATAGCTCATAAAATAACGCCGAAAATGCCCAGCAAATAAAGAAAGACCTATGACTAAACAACAAAATAACCCCCTACATGGCCTAACATTACAAACTATTCTCGAAACTTTGGAGAAACAACTTGGCTTTGAAAGAATGGGGCAAGAGGTCAAAATCAATTGTTTTACTAAAGACCCGTCAATTAAGTCGAGCTTAAAGTTTTTGCGCAAAACCCCTTGGGCCAGAGAAAAAGTCGAACAGTTATATTTGACTACGGTTCACAATTCATCCAATGACGCACTTGAGCAATCTACTGAAAAATTTGTGTGGCCAGACCTCACTAAGAACAATCCAAATAACGATTCTTAAGCAGTATTGGTTTTTATCTGTTTAGCAACGGCAAAACCAACTGTTTTTAGAATCTCAGTCAATTTAAGGAAACCTAAATGAGTAAAAATGTAGACTCACTTTTTAAGCCTTTTAGTTTAAAAAGCTTGTCACTTAAAAACAGAATAGCCATGGCACCGATGACACGTAGCTTCTCTCCAGATGGTATTCCTACTGAAGATGTAGCCGGTTATTATCGCCGCCGCGCAGAAGGCGGAACAGGTTTAATCATAACAGAAGGCACCACAATTAATGATCCTGTGGCCACTATGGACGGTAAAATTCCGCAAATACATGGTCAACAACCACTTGCAGGTTGGGAAAATGTAGTACAACAAGTGCACGCTGCTGGCGGCAAAATTATGCCTCAGTTATGGCACGTTGGTATGGCGCGTAACCCAAGCAAAGCCCCCCACCCTGAATTACCTAGCGTGGGACCATCAGGTTTATTGGCACCCGGTAAACAGGTTTCAGAACCACTAACAGTGGCGCAAATTCATCAGTTAATTGAAGGTTTTGCTGACGCCGCTGCAGATGCAAAACGTGTCGGTTTTGACGGTATTGAAATCCACGGCGCCCACGGCTATTTGGTGGACCAGTTTTTTTGGAGTGGAACTAATTTGCGCACCGATGAATGGGGTGGCAGCATGGCTAACCGTGGTCGTTTCGCAGTAGAAATTGTCAAAGCGATTCGCGCTAAAACCGGCCCTGATTTCCCAATCGTTTTACGCTATTCACAGTGGAAACAACAAGACTACACTGCACGTTTAGCAGAAACACCACAAATATTAGAAGAGTTTTTAACGCCACTAAGTGACGCCGGTGTGGATATTTTTCATTGTTCTACCAGACGTTACTGGGAGCCAGAATTTGAAGGCTCTGATCTTAACCTTGCTGGCTGGACCAAAAAACTCATCGGCAAACCGACTATCACAGTTGGCTCGGTAGGCTTAAATGGTGATTTCTTTGGCGCGTTTGCAGGCGAAGGATCGAGCACACGCTCAATTGACGATTTAATCGAACGCCTAGATAAAGGTGAGTTTGATTTGGTGGCCGTTGGACGCGCTATATTGCAAGATCCCAATTGGGCCAACAAAATTCGCCAAGGTGATATAGATAAACTTGAGCAATATTCGGGAGAGGCGTTAGCCACATTGTCTTAAGAGATAGAAAAAAGCGCCCATTAAAATGGGCGCTTTGCAATTCATTCAATAAAGTATAGTTAAGTTAACCTTCCACTTTACTCATATCACCCGCTTTAATAATTGAGAAGTTTTCAAGTTTAAGATACTTGTTCATCACACGATTGACATCTTCAGCAGTGAGTGCATCAAGTTTTGCCTCATAAGCTTTATACCACTGCATTGTTCTGTCAACGGCTAAATTTCGACGTAAGGTACCTACCAACTCTCTGTCTTGTGCACGACTCACTTTTTTACCCTGCAACAGTCCAGATTTAGCACTTTCAATTTCTTCTTCAGTAAAGCCATCCTTTAACAAGCGAAGTAGCTCTTCCTTGAAACCATTTTCGACTTTGCTTAAGTTTTGCGGTGCACAAATGGCGTAAGCCCCCATAGTGGCTTTCTGGTCCCGTGAATTCATATTAATAAACGAACCTGCACCATAACTTAACCCGTCTTTTTGTCTTAACCTTGTGGCTAAGCGACTGTTTAAGAAGCCACCACCAAAGATATAGTTTCCTAACTCTAATGCCGGTGCGTCTTCACTGTTTTCACCAACAGGAAGCATAATGGCAGCCACAAAAGTCGCGTTTTCTTTATCTGGTGTATCAAAATTGCTAGGGCTGGCAGTGACGTTTTGGTATGTGTCTGGAACCCGCTCATAGGTACTTTTCGCAACCCAATCACCGAATAGGCTTTCTAACACTGATTTGATTTGGTTTTGATCGAAATCTCCCACAACGCCAATTTTCATGTGATTGCCGCCATAAAATGATTGATGAAAAGCGGATAAGTCAGTTAATTTAAGATCATTTAGAGCGTCTAAGCTTTCTTGGAAAGTACGCTGATAATGGGGATGACCATTCTTATAAGGATTTTGTTTACGACCGTATTCGTTAAATGCTAGTCGTTGGGGATCTTGTAGATTTTTTTCAATATCAACCTTTAATGTTGATTTGTATTGTTCAAATTCTGTTTTATCAAAACCAGGATCGCTCAACACTTTGTGCATAAGTGTCAGTGCCGACGACAAGTTTTCTTTTGTCGTAGTGATATTAGCCACCAACCAATCTGTACCTCCTGCCAATGAAACCTGCGCTTTTAACTTATCAAACTCGTCCTGAATTTCTTGACGAGATAATTCACTGGTACCTCGCATCAACATAGCGCTAGTAGCATTGCCAACAATACCAATATCTTGCAAACTTTCCTCAGTACCCAGACTCATCTTAATAGAGGCCACTACAGATCCACCACGGGTCTTTTTAGACAATAAAGATAGTTCGGTACCATTGCTTAACTCAGTTTCAACAGTACGTGAGTCTATGTTTTCGAAGCTGGGTTCGAATACTTCACCGGCGGCAATTTTTGCGCGACCTTTGTAGTCTTTTACCATGTCATTTACACTAGCGACGGCGGGAATTTCAACACGATCTGGTGTATCTGTAGGAATAAAATGCCCAGCAGTACGGTTATTTCGTTGCAAATAGCGATTGGCTGCGCGTTGTACGTCTGCGGTATTCACCTGTTCAATTCTGTCACGGTGTAGAAAGTATAAGCGCCAATCTCCCATTCCTAGCCATTCACTTAGGTTTAATGCGATACGCTCTGACGAGTTAAAAGATAACTCAATGTTTTTCAATAGAGTACGTTTGGCTCGTTCCACTTCTGCATCGGTAATAGGCTGGTTATTTAAATCCTCAAGCACAGTAACCATGGCGTCAGAGGCTTTAGTTATATCCGCTTTTTTATCCACTTCAGCAAAATAAATTGCTAAACCGGGTTCTTGCCACTGAAAGTTAAAGCCAAACACACGACTGGCTAGTTTTTGTTCTACTAATGCTTTATGTAAGCGCCCACTTGGGGTGTCGCCTAAAATTTGACTCAGTACATCAATGGCTGCGTAATCTTCATGAGAGCCTGCAGGAATATGATAAGCGGCGCCTGTCATTTGAACGTCGCCTACTCGCCTTATGGTGACACTTTTTTCGCCATCTTGGGCTGGCTCAGCTGTGTATAAAGGCCTAATCACTCTGTCTGGCTTTGGAATAGGCGCAAAGTATTTATTCACTAATTCCAGCATTTCGGCTTCAACAAACTTACCTGCCACTATTAAAGTCGCGTTGTCTGGTTGGTAGTACATTTTATAAAATGCTTTTAGTCTGTCGATAGGCACATTTTCAAGATCGGCTTTTGCGCCTATGGTGGACTTTCCATAGTTGTGCCACATGTAAGCTGAGGCAGCCATTTTTTGTAAGGTAATGCGAAACGGGCTATTTTCACCTCGTTCAAACTCGTTTCTAACGACTGTCATTTCACTATCAAGATCTTTTTTGGCAATAAAGGAATTCACCATTCGATCTGATTCCATGCTCAAAGCCCAATTGATGTTTTTTTCATTGGCAGCAAAAGTTTCAAAATAGTTGGTACGGTCTGTCCAAGTAGTGCCATTTGGGCGAGCACCATGAGAGCTTAATTCCGCTGGGATGTCTTTATGTTTTGGACTACCTTTAAACACTAAGTGCTCCAGCAAGTGAGCCATGCCAGTTTCACCATAGTTTTCATGCTTTGACCCCACATGATAAGTAACGTTGACTGTTACAGTTTCTTTAGTTTGGTCAGGGAATAATAAAACACGTAAGCCATTGTCGAGATTATATTCACTGATCCCTTCAACTTCGGATACTTTATCAAACTTTGCTTTGGCAAAAGCCAAAGGTGATGCGACCAGCGTAATACTTAATACTGCGCCAATAAAAAATGGTCTTTTGAACATCCGTTTATCCTTTTAATTATTGCAACTACCACTAAAAGGCAGCCGCTTAGATTTAAGCCAATAGACAATAATTAACTTTCTTTATTAAAACAACTTATTGCGCTAACTATTTGGGTAATTTTAATACCATGTCATTGCAACGCTATGAAAATAAAAGCCCATAAAAAAGCCGACTCATTGAGTCGGCTTGCACCTAGCTATTGACATTTACATGCTACAGTTCAGCAGCTAATTTTGTGCCTTGTTTAATAGCTCGCTTTGCATCAAGTTCTGAAGCGACATCTGCTCCACCGATTAGGTGATGAGGTTTGCTTAAACCGTCAACTAACTCTCTTAGTGGCTCTTGTCCGGCGCAAACAATGACATTATCTACATCAAGCACTTGTACTTGATCATTAACCTTAATATGTAAGCCTGCGTCGTCAATTTTAAGGTATTCGACTCCAGCTAACATGCTTACACCTTTACTGAGTAGTCCTGCTCTGTGAGCCCAACCAGTGGTTTTACCTAAACCTGCTCCTACTTTGGTGGTTTTACGTTGCAGTAAAAAGATTTCTCTAGGCGAGGCTTCTGGTGCGGGTTTAACACCTTCAATACCGCCGCGTGAACCAAAGGTCATGTCAATTCCCCATTCTTTCATAAAGGCTGGGATATTTTGACTGGTAGACTCGCCGGCATGGGATAAATACTCAGAGACATCAAAACCAATTCCACCAGCACCTATAATGGCGACTTTTTTACCAACAGGCTTTTTATCTACAATAACATCGATGTAACTCAAGACTTTTTGGTGATCTATGCCTTCAATAGGTGGCGTGCGCGGTGCAATACCTGTTGCAATGACGACTTCATCAAATTCACTGTTGTTAAGTTCGTTGACATCAACGCGGGTGTTCAGTTTGACTGATACCTTATGTAATTCAAGCTGACGTGCGTAGTATCTCAGGGTTTCGTAAAACTCTTCTTTACCTGGAATTTGTTTGGCTATATTAAATTGCCCACCTAATTCACTTGCAGAATCAAAAATAGTCACCTTATGACCACGCTGCGCCGCGGTAGTTGCTGCAGCCAAACCAGCCGGTCCTGCGCCTACTACTGCGATGTTTTTAACCTGAGTACTAGGCGTAATTAACAGTTCAGTTTCGTGACAGGCGCGAGGGTTCACTAAACAGCTACTCATTTTTCCTTCGAATACGTGATCTAAACAGGCCTGGTTACAACCGATACAGGTATTGATTTCGTCTGAGCGGTCTTCCATAGCTTTCACGACAAACTCAGGGTCGGCCAAAAACGGTCTGGCCATTGATACCATATCAGCATCACCTCGAGCTAACACTTCTTCAGCCACTTCAGGGGTATTGATTCGGTTTGAGGTAATCACAGGAATAGACAAAGCTTGTCTAAATTTAGCGGTTACCCAAGTAAAAGCAGCTCGTGGTACTTTAGTCGCAATAGTTGGAATACGCGCTTCATGCCATCCAATACCAGTGTTGATAATAGTAGCGCCGGCTTTTTCGATAGCTTGGCCTAACTCGACCACTTCATCGTAAGTTGACCCGCCTTCTACTAAGTCCAACATAGATAAACGGTAAATAATAATGAAATGCTCACCAACAGCTTCTCGCACTCGGCGTACTACTTCTAAAGGTAAACGGATACGATTTTGATATGAACCGCCCCACTCGTCATCTCGATGATTAGTTCGCGCAGCAATAAATTGATTGAGGAAATAACCTTCTGACCCCATTATTTCCACACCATCGTAGCCAGCCTTCTGAGCTTGAACTGAGGTATCGATAAAGTCTTGAATTTGCTTTTCGATGCCTTGTTCATCAAGGGCTTTGGGTTTAAACGGGTTAATTGGAGCCTGTACTGCTGATGGTGCGACTAGGGCTGGATTATAAGCATAACGACCAGTATGTAATATTTGCATACAGATTTTGCCGCCATGCTCATGTACGGCGTCGGTAATCGTTTTATGATCTGCTATAGCTTTGTCTGTGTCTAAACGTTTGGTATCTTTGTGGGTAGCACCTTCGTCATTTGGGCCGATTCCACCGGTAACAATCAGGCCAACTCCCCCTTTCGCTCGCTCGGCAAAATAAGCAGCCATACGCACGTGGCCGTTAGGCGCTTCTTCTAAACCGGTGTGCATGGAGCCCATTAATACGCGATTTTTAAGCTGAGTAAACCCTAAATCTAGAGGTTTAAGTAGATGTGGGTATTTTTCATAACCTTGAGCTAGTGCGGTATTGGCAGTCATATATATTTCCTATTACTCGAATTCGTTATATTTTGATTTTACTGACTTACATGCCAGAAGATTTTTTATGTAGGTCGGCATATACAGGTAAGCGTTTCTGTTGCCCTGCTGCCATTGCCTCTTGAACGTCTGGCATTTGGAACATGCCACTTTGCCAAGTTGCCATATAGGTTAAACTGTCTGAAACATTGTGATCACGGGTGTAATTGATCATTTCTTTACATCCCGCTACAGCCATTGGAGAGTGCATCGCTATTCTGGCAGCAATTTTCATGACACCTTCAAGCATGGCTTGTTGATCGGCAAATACCTGGTTAACAAAGCCACATTGTTTGGCTTCGTCACTGAGCATATTACGACCTGTATAAGCTAACTCGCGAATTAAACCTTGAGGCATTAAATGCGGTAAACGTTGCAAAGTGCCTACATCGGCAGTCATGCCTAATTCGGTTTCTTTAATAGTAAAATAGGCATCTTGAGTACAATAACGGCTATCTGCCGCGCATATCATATCTACCGCCCCACCAATCACGCCGCCTTGAACTGCTACTAAAACCGGCATACGTACTTCTTCAAGGGCGTTAAAGCTGTCTTGTAACTCCAACACTAATCTGCGAGTACGTTCAGCACGACGAGCTGGCTCACCTTGAAAGTCTTTGGCCATATTAGTGAACACAGATAAATCCATACCGGCACTAAAGTGTTTACCTTGTGATGAAATAACGATTACTCGCGCCTGAGATTCGGCGTCAATTTTTCGCACTACAGCAGGTAGTTCACGCCAAAAGGTTGGCACCATGCTATTCAACGCTTCTGGGCGACTCAATTGGATATGAGCGATGTGATTTTCGATACTCACAGTTAAGGTTTCTAGCGCAGATAAATCGATATTGTGCACAGTTTTTCTCCTTGGATTAGTTATGAGTTTAATATTGATGTTGTGTATGCTTTGCCCATACTGTTAACAAAAAATTAAACTAGACAGCGTCAAGATAAAAGCATATGTTGACGCTGTCAAGATAACAATTATCAAATTTATTAATAGTCGGTTATGAGTCAACAAACAGCAAAGAAAACAAAACAAAATAAACCCAGTTATCATCATGGTGATTTACGCAGCACCCTGCTTAACGCCGCGAATGCTCTGTTAAGAGAGACCGGCATAGAAGGCTTATCTTTACGTAAATTGGCTGACAAAGTGGGGGTTTCTCGCACTGCCCCCTATCACCACTTTAAGGATAAGAATCAGTTACTTTGTGCGATTGCGGAACAAGGATTTGTACGTTGGCATCAAGACGCTGAATTTATATTTAATCAAAAAGGATTGCTGCCTCAAGAAAAGTATCGGCAGTTTTTTCATGGTTATATTAGTTACGCTGCCGATAACCCTGAGTTATATGATTTGATGTTTGGTCGCACCATTTGGAAACAAAACAGTGCCACCGAAGAGTTACGTAAGGCGGCCTTCCCTAGTTTTCATCATCAGGTAGAAATGACTAAAAAATGGCAAGCTCAAGGATTAATGCCTAGCGGCGAGGATACTTTGCGGTTATCCCAAGTCACTTGGGGTACGATGCACGGCATAGCACGATTATTGATAGATGGTATTTATGCTGATCGCAGCCATATCGATGCAATGTGTGATTGTGCTGTGAATTTGTTTACCCAGCACATTTCCGAAGTTAAAGGTTAGATATCTAAGCCTTAGGTGTATTAATAACAGGAACTAGATTACGATAGATGAAACTCATAACCCGGTTTTAAGGCTTTGACATTCTTATGACTACGCGGCGGTTTTTAGCTCGCGTGCTTTCGTTAATGTTGGGAGAAGAATGGCGTCTTTCACCGTGCCCTGTGACTTCTATACGGTCTGGAGCCACTCCCATAGAGCTGAAAAATGCTTTTATTTCTACGGCTCTGCGAATAGATACTTCTTTATTGATTTCCCTACCACCATAACTATCAGTATATCCATCTAACAAAACCAATTCTAAATCAGTATCTTCTTTTAAATATTCGCCAATCATAGCTAAACGTTTCTGCGAATATTTAGTTAACTTAGTATTGTTAAACTCATAATTAAGCACCGTGTACGCAATGTCTTGAAAACTATACGGCAATAGGTTGGCAACACATTCAGCAAATTGTGTGTAAGGAATAGCAAAATTACTGGCGTTTAAACCTACAGCCACTTTATCGTAGGGGTTATACCAATCTTGATAATAAATAGTGGGCCAATATCCTTTTTCTAACTCGGTTAACATAGTCCAAGCGGCTTGTTCGGGAAGGTCGCCATCATATTGTTTACGAATTGTCATGTCGGCAATGGCTCGCTGAACTTGCCCAGGCATCCATTTGGGAGGTACTGAATACACTGCGGCCACCCCGTAAGATTTAGGCAGACGTAACATGTCCAATTCAAATTCCATGTTTAATTGTTTAGAAGCAAAACTACTAAACAAGGCTTCGCCATAACCTGGAAGTTTATGGCTTAAGGTGCATAACAAACGAGTTTCGTCTTTCAGTTGCCAATCAGAATCTTCTATTTTGGCAGTATATTGACGTAATGCTGCCGCCGAATTAACTGACATTGCGACTAAGATGGCACAAAACATTGCTTTAAACATTTTATTCAACATGGATTAGGAGCCCCCCGCTTCTGACAATTATATCGACAAATTGCACAAAACGTTTAACTAATTAACAATGATAAAAATGCGGCACCGTTATTTTTAAACTAGCTACTCAAAAAGAACCTTGTCATAATTGTGATTCACCAAAATTTTTTAGGTTTCCATGTCAGAATCATTTGAGTTAAAAAATCGCTTTAGGGGATACTTTCCTGTAGTAATTGATGTTGAAACAGCTGGTTTCAATGCCAATAACGATGCCCTATTAGAGATAGCCGCTGTCACCACCAAGATGGACGAAAACGGATTTTTCTATCCAGATAAGACCTTTCACTATCATGTCAATCCTTTTGAAGGGGCAAATTTAGAAAAAGCCGCCTTAGACTTCAATGGTATTGATCCCTATTGCGCCCTTAGAGGCGCACAGGACGAAACGGAAGTGATGAAAGATCTGTGTAAAAAGATTCGTAAAGAACAAAAAGCGGCAGATTGTCAGCGCTCGGTGATTGTTGCCCATAACGCAGCTTTTGATCAAAGTTTTGTGAATGCTGCAATTGAGCGTAGTCATATTAAACGTAGCCCTTTTCATCCATTTGTCTCATTTGATACCACAACACTATCAGGCTTAGCTCTTGGGCAAACAGTGTTAGTAAAAGCTTGTATGGCGGCAGGAATTAGTTTTGATCAGAACGAAGCTCATTCAGCTTTGTATGATACTGAAAAAACCGCAGAGCTATTTTGCTACATACTTAATAGATGGCAAAGTTTAGGTGGTTTAGAAGCGCATAATTGAGTTCAATAAAAAGCAGAAAACCGCTTCAAATTGAAGCGGTTTTTTGTTTAAGCAGAATGATTATTACAAGTTGTCAGCGTTCTCAGCTAAGTAACTTGCTACACCTTCTGGGCTGTCTACCATACCTTTTGAACCTTCAGTCCAACCAGCTGGGCATACTTCGCCGTGCTCTTCGTGGAAGTTTAGGGCATCAACCATACGTAACATATCATCAATATTACGGCCAAGAGGTAAGTCATTAACTACTTGATGACGTACTAGGCCTTCTTCGTCAATTAGGAACGAACCACGGAAAGCCACACCTGCATCTGGATGTTCAACATCATATGCCTGACAGATGTCATGCTTAACATCAGCAACCAACGTATATTTAACGGGTCCAATACCACCTTCATTAATAGGAGTATTGCGCCATGCGTTGTGGCTAAATTGGGAATCGATAGAAACACCTATTACTTCTACGCCACGCTTTGTAAATTCTTCATAACGTTTGTCAAAAGCAATAAGCTCAGATGGACAAACAAAAGTGAAATCTAAAGGATAGAAAAACAATACTGCTTTTTTACCTTTAATGGCTTCACTTAGCGTAAAACTGTCAACAATTTCACCACTTCCAAGTACCGCAGCGGCTGTAAAATCTGGGGCTGGACGACTAACTAATACACTCATTAAATTCTCCTGATTATATGATTGAATGGATCACTGCAAAATTTCCTAAATACGTGAACCAAAGTAAGATTGTAGGTGCTACCAAGCATATGAGTGCACATTGTTAAAAAACAACAGTAAGCGTAAAAATAAATCCCATAGAAATGATCATCACTACTCAGCTGTGTTGGTTTTTCGTTCGATAGGAATCTTGCAGCAGTTTGGATTTAATTGTTGATCTTTATGTAAATAACAATTATTCTTATTTGCATGAAGTTTATAAGGGTATTTTATGTACGTTTGTCTGTGCCACGGCATCACCGATAAAGCAATTAAGCAGGCTGTCTTAGAAGACGGTGTGGGTAATATGCGTCAACTGAAGAAAAAGTTGAATGCAGGCGCGCAATGCGGCAAATGTGTACAAATGGCGCAAGCCATTATCGACAGCACTATTATTGACGAGTCTTTATTTAAAGAAGTGTGTTAATCCCCTCTTTCAACTAATTTAAACGTAAAAAGCCAATCATCACGATTGGCTTTTTACGTTTTGCACCACTAATAATCTCTATTCAACAAAGCCTTCATTAGCTTTAACTGTTAACGGATGATAGGCCTCTTTGGCTTCATTAAAGGCTTTCTGTGCCATTAATTTTCCTTCTGGTGTTTGTGAAAGGGCCTTATATAGAGGTTTTACTAACTTATTACGGCCGATTGACGTTAGGTATTGATGCAAGCGTTTAAAAGCGGGTTGATACCAATTATTTACGCTGATCAATAACCAGCTATGGGCAATTTCATTATTTTTACTGTTGGTTAAAGAAAATGCTTTGTCTAAATTTGCCAATTGTTCTTGGCTAAGTTTATCTGGCATATTATTTAGGAAATACAACCATTGATGCACAACCCATTTTTCGCTATCAATTTCACTTGCTTGAATCGCTCCTGTTAGCCATGCGTTTCTTGCCTGGTCTACCACACTAAAAGCATCTGATTCTGGAACCGGAGCCTCATCAGGAATACCAGGCTCAAAAACCCATTGTTGAATTCTTTGCTTAGAGAGTTTTGTACTGTGGTCCTTGAGTAAGGTCTGTTCTAAATAACTCACAAACTGCTCTGTGGTGATGCTTTGAAAGGCAAATTTTTCGAAATAACCCAACAAAAATTTATCAAAATTTTCTCTGCCAACTTTGTGCTCTAACTCACGTAAGAATAACGCGCCTTTTTCATAAGGAATATTGCTAAATACCACATCAGGATCTCTGCCTCGCAAATCAATCGCCATGATCTGATCGCTCGCCGCTAACGAATCGACATCGGCTTGTAGATCTTGACGGCCCAATACAGCTTCCATTTCAAAACGTTCATCACCATAAATCATCTGCATGATTCGATAAGTTAAATAGGTGGTAAAACCTTCGTTTAACCACAGGTCTCGCCAAGTAGCGTTAGTGACTGTATTGCCCGACCACGAATGTGCTAGTTCGTGAGCAATAAGAGAAACCAGGCTTTTATCCCCAGCGATCACAGTTGGCGTAATAAAAGACAAACGAGGGTTTTCCATGCCGCCGAATGGAAACGATGGCGGTAAAATCAATAAGTCATACCTATCCCAGCTATAGGGTCCAAACGCTTTTTCAGTAGCGATAAGCATGGACTCAGTATCTGAAAATTCAGCGGCGGCGGCGTCTAATATTCCTTTTTCGGAATAGACTCCGGTGCGTTCACCCATGGATTTAAAATATAAATCACCCACCGCTAACGCAATCAAATAGGAAGGGATAGGCTGTGGCATAGAAAATTCGTAAATGCCGTCACGCTCGGTATCAGGGTCGTTAGACGCACTCATTACCGCGATTAAATCTTTAGGTGTGCGAATAGTCGCATCGTAAGTCATTCTTACCTGTGGAGAGTCCTGTAACGGAATAAAACTACGGGCATGAATAGCTTGAGCTTGAGTAAATAAAAACGGATGTTCTTTACCTGCAGTTTGCTCAGGTGTGAGCCATTGAACTCCAGACGCTTCGGGTGAAGTTTGATAACTAATTACCACGTCATTGACATCGGCTGGAACATCAATTGTTAGAGCCGCACCTAAAAATGAGTCGGCCTTGGCCACTGTGAAATCAAGGGGTTTCCCGTTTGCTGAAACACCATTAATGGTTAAGTCACGGGTGTCCAAAACCAATTGTTTTGCTTTTGGATCGATTTTCTGAAAATCTAACTGAGCGGTTCCGAGTAATATTTTTTTGGTAAAATCTACAGTTAAATCCAAATTTAAGTGTTTAACCTTGATTGACTCTGGATTTCCGAAAGAATGATAATCCTTGCCGATTTCTATGGTTGTGGTCTCGGTTTTAGTTTTCCTTACATCGGCTTCTGTCGAAGCAGATTGATCTACTTTAGGGCTAACTGCAGTATTAGATGAACTATCGTCAGAACATCCGCTAACAATGATTAAGGCCAGTGCCCCAACAACGAAATATTTTATGATCATGATTTTACCTGATAGAAACTACTTTTATAATTTACTGTCATAAAGTGTGTCATATTTACGGCCACATAAAAATATGTAAAAGCGATTCACTCTTCAGGTAATGTAATAACAAGTTGCCAAAGCTAGATGTATTCTTTAAATAGGAAACTAAAATGCGAAATACTGAACTATTGGAAGATGGTCTAGACGACTTCTTAAAAGAGTTGGAAGACGTAAAACCTATCAAACAAACAGATACTGTGGCAACCTGCCAACAAAAGAATACCTTGGCGCAGCAATTAAAACGACAAGCGATTGAGTCTGCTCATAACCTCACTAATAATTATTTAAGCGTTGAAAAAGTTGAACCTGTAGATCCTTACGATCACATAAGTTTTAAGTTAGACGGTGTACAACAAGGTGTGTTTAAAAACTTAAGAATGGGCAAATACAAAATTGATTTTGTGTTAAATCTTCAACAAAAAAAATTCGAACAAGCTAGAACGTCACTGTTCACTCAAATCATAGAAAGCCATAAAAAAGGCGAACGCACCTTATTAATTAAGCATGGACTAGGTTTGCACTCTAAACCCTTTCCGGCATTAATTAAAAGTTATCTGCATCAATGGTTGCAACAAATGCCAGAAGTCATTGCATATCACACTGCACAGCCCCATCACGGCGGCAATAGTGCAGTTTATGTGTTACTAAAAAAGAACCAGCACGATAAAGCGAATAATCGCGAGTTACATCGCAGAAAATAGTTTTTATTGAGTCAGAAAACTACTGCGTGTTCTTTATTTGGACTTGAGACTGAGAGTGTGGGTTTGTATCTATGGAAATTTGCGGAAGTGTTGAGGATTTGGCAGAAGCGCTGAAAATAGCGGCAACAATGAGAAAAATAACGGTGACTAACACACCAGCTAGGCCAAAACCTTTGTTTGAACGATTCATGAGCGTCTCTTATTATTTTTAATTTGTAATTTTGTTAAATACATATTGATTTACACTTTATTAACATGCAGAAGACGAACTCCCTGTCAACATGTGACTAAATATTAATCACTATTTTACTGATATACAAGGATTTTATTTTTTCTTTCATTATTAACTTGAAATTATCAGAATTTTAAGCTGACCGGAGTGCTTATCACTCCGGTCATTAACAAAATACAACGTCTAAAAATACTGCATATCAATATCCACTAATAAGGATATTGATTGTTTTTTTGAGAGAAAGTTTCAAATCTACCCAAGATAAACTCTAGCGTTCCTAAACATACGCATCCATGGGCTGTCTTCTTGCCAATCTTGAGGGTGCCAAGAGTTAGCGACCGTTCTAAATACTCTTTCAGGATGCGGCATCATAATGGTGGCTCTTCCATCACTGCTGGTTAATCCTGCAATGCCAAGTGGTGATCCGTTCGGATTTGCTGGGTAGCTTTGGGTAACGTTTCCGAAGTTATCTACGTATTGCAACGCAACCGCGGCACTTTGCAACGCTTTTGATGCACCTTGATCAGTGGCAAATTCTGCGCGCCCTTCCCCGTGAGAAACAGCAATAGGCATTCTCGAACCCTGCATACCGTCAAAAAATACCGATTTAGATGATTTAACTTCTAACATAGCAACACGTGCTTCGAATCGTTCTGATTGATTGGTGACAAAGTGCGGCCACAAATCAGCACCAGGGATCAGCGATTTCAAATTAGACATCATCTGACACCCATTACACACACCTAAAGAAAACGAATCTTGGCGCGCAAAAAACTCAGCAAACTGATCTCTAGCTTGGTTATTAAACAAAATTGATTTAGCCCAACCTTCGCCGGCACCTAATACGTCTCCGTAGGAAAAACCACCGCAGGCTACTAACCCTTTAAACTGATCTAACGACTGTTTCCCTGACAATAAATCACTCATATGTACATCGATTGCGCTGAATCCTGCACGGTCAAATGCGGCGGCCATTTCTACATGCGAGTTAACCCCTTGCTCACGCAAGATGGCAATACGCGGAGCCACACCTTTCAAGATAAACGGGGCAGCTACATCTTCTGTGACGTCAAAACTTAATTTGACATGTAAACCGGGATCTTTGACATCTGCCTTAGCTAAGTGTTCTTGTTCGGCGCAACTTGGATTGTCTCTGAGTTTTTGCATGTGCAGAGTGGTTTGTGCCCATGTTTGACGATAAAATACTCGGCTATTTTCAAGCACAATCTGGCCATTTTGTTTAAATTCGATCTGGTCAGTATTGTTGAGGTTACCTATAGTGTGAACTAATTGCTGGATACCGTGTCTGGCAAATACGTTTAATACCAGCTCTTTATCAGCTTTAGCTATTTGTACAACAGCACCAAGTTCTTCATTAAACAATAATTCGATTGCTGAGCCGTTAAGCTCATCCAAATCAATACTTACACCAGTTTTTCCGGCAAACGCCATCTCGACGATAGACGTAAACAAACCGCCGTCAGATCTGTCGTGATAAGCCAATAACCGCTTTTCATTCACTAGTTGCTGAATAGCTAAGAAGAATCCTTTTAAGATTGGCGCTGAGTCTACGTCTGGAGCCTGATTACCGAGTTGCTGATACACCTGAGCTAAACATGATGCTCCAAGACGATTTTTTCCTTGGCCTAAATCAATTAATAATAATTCGCTATCGGCTTCTTTGGTGTTCAACTCTGGTGTTAAGGTTTTGCGAATATCTTGAACTGCTCCAAAGGCCGTAATCACCAAAGATAGTGGCGAAGTAACCGACTTATCTCCTTGTTCATCTTGCCAAGTGGTTTTCATAGACATCGAGTCTTTGCCCACAGGAATAGTAATTCCCAAAGCAGGACAAAGTTCTTCACCGACTGCTTTAACCGCTTCGTATAGACCTGCGTCTTCTCCGGGATGACCTGCTGCGGCCATCCAATTTGCCGATAAATTGATGCGTTTTAAATCACCAATATCCGCAGCGGCTAAATTGGTTAACGCCTCTCCGACTGCCATTCGAGCCGACGCTGCGTAATTGATTAGAGCAATAGGTGTGCGCTCGCCCATTGACATAGCTTCACCTTGATAAGTATCAAAAGCACTAGCGGTTACTGCCACATCAGCTACTGGCACTTGCCATGGACCCACCATTTGATCTCGTGCCACTAACCCTGTTACTGAGCGGTCTCCAATGGTAATTAGAAAGGTTTTTTCAGCCACTGTAGGTAAAGTCAAAACTCGCTGCGCAGCGTCCGATAAATTCATCAGGCTGGTATCTACTGCCTTAGCGTCTAACGTCTTTGATGTTACATCTCGATGCATTTTAGGGGTTTTACCAAGTAACACTTCCAGCGGCATATCAATGGCGTTATTTTCAAAATGTTGATCACTTAGGGTCAAATGTTCCTCTTCAGTTGCTTCACCCACCACTGCAAAAGGCGCTCGTTCACGTTGACAAATATTTGCAAAGGTTTCTAGGTTTTCGGGTGCGACCGACATCACGTAACGTTCCTGTGACTCATTACACCAGACTTCTAAAGGGGACATGCCAGGTTCATCATTTGGCACGTTTCTGAGTTCAAAACGACCTCCCCGTCCACCATCACTGACTAATTCAGGAAACGCGTTAGACAAACCACCCGCCCCTACATCATGGATAAACTGGATAGGATTGTTTTCACCCATTTGCCAGCATTTATCGATAACTTCTTGGCAGCGGCGTTCCATTTCTGGATTTCCCCGTTGTACAGAGGCAAAGTCTAAGTCTTCGCTAGATTGGCCGGACGCCATAGAAGAAGCTGCGCCTCCTCCTAAACCGATATTCATCGCTGGTCCACCTAGCGCAATAAGCTTGGCACCAACCGTAATTTCACCTTTTTGAATATGTGACTTTCGAATATTACCCAAACCACCAGCGAGCATGATGGGTTTATGGTAACCGCGCACTTCTTCGCCGTTAAAACTTGTGACTTTTTGTTCGTAGGTTCGAAAGTATCCTAAAATGCTGGGGCGACCAAATTCGTTATTAAACGCAGCACCGCCAAGAGGGCCGTCAATCATGATGTCGTAGGCACTGACAATACGCGCAGGTTTGCCAAATTCTGTTTCCCAAGGCTGCTCAAAACCAGGAATTCGTAAGTTAGACACTGAAAAACCTACTAAACCAGCTTTAGGTTTTGAACCTCTACCGGTTGCGCCTTCATCACGAATTTCACCTCCAGAGCCTGTGGCAGCCCCAGAAAACGGTGCGATAGCGGTAGGATGATTGTGGGTTTCAACTTTCATCAAAATATCGATGTCTTCATGATGGTATCGATATTCATTACCTAAAGCGTCAGGGAAAAATCGCCCAGCAAAACTGCCTTCCATTACCGCTGCATTATCTTTATAGGCTGAATGAACATTTTCACCGCATTGCTCATAAGTATTCTTGATCATTTTAAATAATGACTTGGGCTGAACTTGGCCGTCTATTGTCCAGTCTGCGTTAAAAATTTTATGGCGACAATGCTCTGAGTTGGCTTGTGCAAACATATACAATTCAACATCATTTGGGTCACGACCCAATTGACTGAAACTATCAAATAAATAATCCACTTCATCTTCCGCTAACGCTAAACCGAGTCTAACGTTTGCATGCTCTAATGCCGTTTTACCTTGACTTAGCATGTCGACAGAAGTCAATGCGGTAGGATCACTTTGCACAAACAATGACTCTGCAGCTTGAAAATCAGACATCACGACTTCAGTCATTCTGTCGTGAAGTAATGCTTTAATGGTTGCGAGCTCGGCCTCAGTTAGATTTTCAGCTTGTAAATAATAAGCCACACCTCTTTCTAAGCGCTGAACTTTACCTAGACCACAGTTATGAGCAATATCTGTCGACTTAGAAGACCAAGGAGAGATTGTGCCTGGTCTTGGGGTAACTAACAGCAACGTACCTTTTGGTTGGTGTTCTTGAATACTTGGGCCGTAAGTTAACAACTTGGCTAATATTGAATCTTCTTGCTCAGTGAGCGGTTCAGAAACCTTTACAAAATGTGCATATTCGGCGTAAATACCAGAAACTGGCAAAACATTTTCAGCAAATTGAGCAAGACATTTTTCAATACGAAAATCGGATAAAGCAGGTGTACCGCGCAGCACTAACATAAAGTCATGACCTATAGCAGAATTCGTAAAAATTGTTAAAGAATACGAATCGATGATTGAGGAATTTTAAGGCGCGGATTATAGGGTAATTTATCTAAATTTATAAGCGCCAGAGTAGCTAAAATTCCAGTTTTATTTGTTTTATTTCATAACTTTACTTGTTGGAGTGCATGACCAAACAGTCAAGTTTTGTTAGACTATGGTATGCACAAAGCACTGGATGAAATCTTATTATTTGTTCACAATAGGATCTCATATAAAATGCTTCCTAAATATTGAGGGTATAGTTATTCGCTTACAGCATGGTCTCGCTTTATTTCTAATACTGATTATTGGTGGCTGTAATGACATCAAACATTCTTCTAGCTTGGGGGACGTATTAGAAGCAGGGGTATTAAAAGTTGGCACTACCTATGGACTCACGACCTATTACAACGGTGCGACAGGACCCGTTGGCTTTGAGTATGAATTAGCCGAAGGTTTTGCTGCCTACCTTGGTGTAAAACTTGAAGTCTTACCTTATTACAATTTAGATGATTTGTTTCCCCAGTTAACTGACGCTAATTTAGACATGATCGCGGCTGGTATGAGCGTTAACCCTGAAAGATTTCAAAGATTTAAATTTGGTCCAGGCTATCAAAGTGTCAGTGAAAAATTAGTCTTCAAGCAAGGTAAAGAGTGGCCAAGAAGCATCCAAGACTTAAAAGGCAAATTGGTGATTGCAGCGGGAAGTAGTCATCATGATTCTTTATTAAGGTTGCAACAAGAAGATCCGCAACTGAGTTGGCAAGAAACGGCTGACACCGACATGGAAGAACTACTTGAGATGGTGTTAAACGAAGAACTTGACTACACCATAGCTGATTCCAACATTCTGGCCTTAATGCGCCGCCGCTATCCTGAACTATCAATTGGTTTTTCAATTAGTCCCGAACAAGACGTAGCTTGGGCAGTTAACAAGGATCGGGATGATTCCTTACTGGCCGCCTTAATTGAATACTTTGGCATTATTCAAAACAATGGCACATTAGCCGCGTTAGAAGACAAATATTTTGGCCATGTAAGACAATTTAATTATGTAGATACCAGAGCATTTATAAGGTCATCTCGAGAAATTTTGCCTAAATTCAAACCTTGGTTTGAACAATACTCTAACGATCTTGACTGGCGTTTATTAGCAGCAATGAGTTATCAGGAAAGCCATTGGCGTCCCGATGCAAAGTCGGTCACTGGCGTGCGTGGCATGATGATGTTGACACTCGCGACGGCTAAAGACTTAGGCATAGTATCGCGTCTAGATCCTGAGCAAAGTATTAAAGGTGGTGCTAAATACTTAACCAATCTGCTTAAGCGTATACCAGACCGAATTACCCACCCTGACCGCTTATGGTTTGCACTGGCTGCCTACAATGTGGGATTAGGCCACTTAGAAGACGCAAGAGTATTAACTGATCGCCAAGGCGCCAACCCCGATATGTGGGTTGACGTAAAAAAACGACTGCTCCAGCTACGACAGAAAAAATATTACAAAACCACTCGTTACGGTTATGCACGAGGTAATGAGGCGGTTGCATACGTAGACAACATTAGGCGTTATTACGACACACTTGTGTGGTTAGATGAACAACAACCACAAATTTTAGAGCCTGAAACGCCACCTGAAATAACGCCAGAAGATTCGACATTGGCAAATGATTCGGAAGTAGCTGAATAATAACCCCCTGATTTATTCGCTAGCTGCGTAACCATTATGGGCGTTGCGAATTGCGTAAAACGTCGCTTGCGCATACTCATCGATGTCGCTGCTGTTATTTAGGTGATAAACCCCCACCTTAAAGTAGTGATATTGATCTTGAGTATCAAACAAACTATCTGACATATCCAAAGACGTTTCCACGTCATCTTTTCCTTCGCGGATAATAGTCACCGTTAATAAATTCGCGGTCACGTTAATGCGATAACTAAACTTTTCATCCAGCGCAATACCATCGCCAGGATCACTCGCGCTGTTACTTCTTGAACCAATCATTTCGACATAGACCTCATCACTATCTTCAACACGGCTTTCATGGGCAAAATAAATTGAGCCTTTATTGTTGTTAGGTAATTTTCGATAATATAAACGAATTGGCTCATCATTATTGGCATGTATTTGCCCAATAACTAAACGTCCAATTTGATAATTTTCACCCGTTGTAGTGACCTTATTTACCGCAAGAGTCACATTCAACTCACCATCAACGCCACCGGCGTTAGCCTGAGTTAGATTAGATGTCGATCCAAATACCCAATTATTTTTGTTAACACCTTGAGTGCGAATTGAAGAGTCGCCACGGCGTAACATTTCCCGTAGTTCAACTCGTACATAACTGGTATTCGCTGATGTCTTAAACCCGTAACTAGGTGATCGCATCACTATGCCGTTATCTGCTGAGGTATAAAAATACTCAGAATTTGTATAGCCTGCAGCGAGCGTGTTTTCGTCTATTGAATCAGAAGTACCGTTGTTATCTTCATCAGTGGGAACGCTTAGGTACCAGTCAAGAAGTTCAATACCCAATTCATTGGGAAACGAATCTAAAATTTTTCCATCTGCGCCTTCACAGCTATGCGCTTGTACTTCAACGATACTATTCCAATCATTATCTGAATTGCCCATACCAGTAAGTTTTATAAAACGCGCGTTACTCGAGGTTAAGTCAACTTGTTCAAAACCACTGTGTTTGCCACTTGAACTTGAATCAGTTAATACATTTTGCCAGCTGCTCTGGTCAATTGAAGTCTCTATCTTAAAGTAAGCTTGTCGCTGTGCGCCTTGATGCCACTTAATTTTTAGCGAGCCAATCGACTTTATTGCACCTAAATCAAATATAAGCGCTTGTTGAGTCCCCAAAGAAGACCACCGTGATTCAGGTGTTGTATCTGCATCAATTGTTTTCGCTGCAGTAAAGTCAGCGTCAACTTCGCCTTCAAAACTTACGTTTATAATAGGATATTGTTCGTTAACACAGCTAATCGGAGATTCTGGAGCCTCTGTGACAGGATCTGGCGATACCACTGATGTAGCGATTGAATCAGAGCCGCCGCTGCAGGAAAACAGCACAAAACAGAAAAGCAAACTGGTGATTTTATTTCTAAGTGACATTTCAAACATTGATACACCTACCATCCATTTTTAATGCAAATCGTAATTAGCAATAAAGTGGGAAATTTTGGTTAAATATTGACTGCAATAAATAGATACTATCATTAACTATTTAACGAGTAATATCGTCAATATATAGGCAATACTGCTGACTTAGCTTCAAACAATCCTAGTGTCATAAATTTTTAACAAAGTTAACTTATCTTAGTTGAAACTTTGTGAGTAATTGTCGAGTCTATATATTCAATATTTTAGGAGTTAAAAATGAAAAAACGTCACACAACAGTTAATAGAAATCGCTTAGGGAGTAATAGCCGAAGGCGTCAGCTATTAAAACGAGTTCATCAAAAAGTCATATCACGTCGCCAAAACTTTCAAATCATAGAGGCGACTGAAGAGTTATCACAAGCCTGTTAAAACAACCTGTCACCTTTTCCTTCGCGCTTCAGTAATTTCTTTTGTTCTCTTCGCAGTTTAAAAAAAGCTGATAGTTTGTCTCCACACTCTTGAGCTAATACCCCTGCGTTTACTTCAACTTTATGGTTCATTCGCGGATCACTGAGTAAATCGAACAAACTCCCTACCGCTCCTGTTTTAAAGTCTGACGCGGCGAATACTAGTCGTTTTATACGACTGTGGATCAATAACCCTGCGCACATAGTGCAAGGTTCAAGGGTTACGTATAAACAACTGTCTATTAATCGATAATTTTGCATTTTTTTACCGGCGTCGCGTAGTGCCATCATCTCAGCATGTGCCGAAGGATCATGTAAACTAATGGATTGATTCCACCCTTCTCCGATAATCTGATTATCTTTGACCAACACCGCCCCCACCGGAATTTCGCCTTGTTCTTGTGCGTTATCTGCCAATGACAAAGCGTGGCGCATCCAAAATTCGTCCTGTTCAATACTCAATGGTTGTATTTCTCTACTTTTGGTTAATTACATCACTAAATTGGCTATTTTCACCAAAACATAATATCGACTTTTCATAAAAACCACTTAACCATCTGATAAATATAGACTTTTAATTATGGTCAATTATTTGCTTTGTTATACGCATAAGCATAAACTTTTTATTAAACGTATCAAGGTAAAGGGGATAAAACATGAATATGACAGCCATCGCGATAGTTGCTTTAGTTTGTTGGGCAATAGTTGAGCTAGTAAATGGCCCAAGAGGCAAAAGCAAAGACAAGAAAGCTGCCGCTCAAGTTAATCAAACAAATGACTTAGAGCGTGAAGTAGCGGCAATGCGTGACCGAATTGAAACCCTTGAAAAAATCGTAACCGACGAAAAATACGATCTAAACCGTCAATTTGATGATTTGAAAAAAGACAAGGTTGCTTAGCAACCTTTTTTTTGCCATTCGTGGAATGCACAAATATTAGTACTGTTTGTACACAACTATGTATTTAAAACCGTAAACTGAAATAAATACCGATAAATTAGTCGTTTTTTCTAACATATGAACAAGCATACATATGAAGAAGTTTGTTTTGTTCTTCTACAGGTAAGCCGGCTATTCTACCCTGCAAATAATCCATAGCAGCTTGGGTATATAGGTCAGTTTCGGCATGACTTTTATTTTCTTTCGAGAGCATTTTTGCCGCAACGGGTCCAGTTGAAAAAGTATCATATCCCTGCAGTATTTGCTGATCGATATGGGCCGCGACTTCTTTGGCGTTGTTAAATTCATCTTCTACTAACTCACCAAAATGGATATGCACTCTACCTTTTTGGCCAGTAATGCCACTGACTATGCTTTTCACATCTTCATTATCAGGTTTGTCATAACTGCCTTCCTCTTCAACTTTTTGTAGCTCTTTGGCTTTATTGATATCGCAAGGGTCAAATTCATAAGATATCGAAACAGGTACAATACGTAGGTTTCGAATGTACTCTGAAAACTCAATAGTTTTAGGTTTGTTTAATGCCAACATAGATAATATGGCAGGATTGGTGAGATCATTTCCATCTTTAGCCCTACCCTCACGTTGCGCAATCCAAATGTGTTGTTGATCTGACTTTAAGGTAAATTCAATATACTCACTCAATAATTTTGCGGCAGATAATTTCTCGCGTCTATCAGTTGCAGAGCGTTTAACAATAAAGCATTTATTTAACCTAATTAAATCTGCAACCCATTCTTCTTTTAATAAGTTATCACCTACTGCAATTCGTACTGTATCTTGTCCATTCAAATGTAATGCCCAATTTACGAATGTAGGATCTAATGCAATATCTCTATGGTTGCTCATGAACAAACATGCTTTCGATAAATCTAATTTATCTAATCCACTCACCGTAAAAGACTCGGTAGTGGTATTAATCATTTTTTCAATATAAGGCTCGATTAAACGTTGAAAACCTCTAAGGGTATCTATTTCACTTATCTGATTGATTATGTATCGACGGGTAAAATAGCCTAGCGCTGGGTGCATGAATTTTGGCCAGCCACTAAATTTAAAAGCCACAATACTATTGATGAACTCTTTGTTATTAAAAAGCTTGGATAAAACAACGGATAAGTCCACGTCGTCATAAGGGCGAATTGAATCAAACTTAGTAGGCATCTTGTTAGTATTGTCTCTACTGAAAAAAGGCGGCATATTTTGCCGTTTAAACGACCAACGGGCAAATTATTTAATGTAAATATGTGCAACCATGACCGAGTTTGAAACAAAGCCCATTAAAATTAGTTTTGTTTTGATTGCAATGTTTGCCAATTTACTTCTACTTGCGAATCTGCAGCAGCGACAAAAATAGACTCATCACTTAAGGTGATAGATAACTCCATCGTTCGAGTAAGCAGCTCACTTAAACCTTGGACTTCATGCCAATCAAAACACAATACATTCACAGGCAAATTATCAAACTGCTTTTGTGATTGTTTCCACCATTCTTTGGATTTTGAGTTGAAACTATAGACATAAGTTTGTTGCGCTACACGACAGCTTTTTTTGATACGTTCAAAACTTGGCTCACCTACATCTATCCACAAATGCAATTGGTCATCTAAACTACGTAACCAAATATCTGGCTCGTCAATGGCGCTTAGTCCTTTAGTAAAAGACATTAACTTTTGATTATCTTGGTATGCATGCAAACAAAACACTAAAACACGAACCATCATTCGTTCTTTGGTTTCTGATGGATGTAATGCGACAGTTAAATTAAGGGTATCGAAATAATTATGATTGAGATCGGATACAGATAATTTGAATTTATAAATAGTTGGCTTTAACGCCATAAGTAGAGATTTCCGTAGATATTTTCATAATTGCTGTGCGGGCTGAGCAACACTGAGTTACTGGGATAACTTCATTTCAACTAGCGAAATTTTAAATCCTATTTTTTCGTAGGCTTTAAGTGCTGAGCTATTGTCTGCATAGGCTTCAAGATAAAAATCTTGCATGCCTTTGAGTTTACCCCATTTAATCAGTTCTTGAATAACCAATTGATTAACCCCTCGTCCTCTGTGGCTAGGGGCGACATACATAAACCCAAGGTAACAATGAAAATCATGAATCAAGTGCGCTTTTGATTCTTTAATTCTCGCATAACCAGAACCAACCAGAGCTCCGTCTTCTTCGGCAACCAGCACCTTAGAATTGTCACCCGCTATTAACGCACCTATATCGTAATAACAAATATTCTCTGGCTTTAAACAACTATTAAACGGTCGTTCAGTGGAGATTATACCTTGTTCAAACTCTTTCAATATTGGCAAGTCTGCTTGTTCTGCAGCTCTTATTGTTATTTTCCCCATAGAACTATTGACCTTTTTAACTTATCTATTTAACGACTGAATTATTCCCATTCAATAGTTGCCGGTGGTTTTCCTGAAATATCATAAACTACTCGAGATATTCCATCAATTTCATTAATAATACGGTTAGACACTTTGCCTAAAAAGTCATAAGGTAAATGAGCCCAATGTGCGGTCATAAAGTCAATGGTTTCAACTGCTCGTAACGACACCACCCAATCATACTTGCGCACATCGCCCATGACCCCAACGGATTTCACGGGTAAAAATACCGTAAACGCTTGGCTAACTTTGTGATACAAATCAGCAGCGTGTAATTCTTCAATAAAAATCGCATCAGCTCGACGTAACAAATCACAATATTCTTTTTTCACTTCACCTAAGACTCTTACTCCTAAACCCGGCCCAGGGAAAGGATGGCGATACAACATGTCGTAGGGTAAGCCTAACTCTAATCCAATTTTGCGTACTTCATCTTTAAACAATTCACGTAATGGCTCAACTAATCCCATTTCCATATCGTCAGGTAATCCACCCACATTGTGGTGTGACTTAATCACATGAGCTTTACCTGTTGCAGAAGCAGCTGATTCAATGACATCTGGATAAATAGTCCCCTGAGCTAACCATTTAGCATCCACCAGTTTTTTAGACTCTTCGTCAAACACTTCTACAAAAATACGCCCAATAATTTTGCGTTTCGCTTCTGGCTCATCGGTGCCAGCAAGTGCTGCAAGAAATCTATCTTCCGCTTCAATCTTACGAATATTCAATCCAAAATGATCGCCAAACATATCCATCACTTGTTGACCTTCGTTAAGACGGAGTAGACCGTTATCAACAAAGACACATGTAAGATTTTTGCCAATTGCACGATGTAACAACATAGCTACGACCGAAGAATCAACCCCACCTGACAGCCCTAAAATAACTTGGTCGTCACCGATTTGCTTTTTCATTTTGACAATGGCATCTTCGATGATTGCTGCGGGTGTCCATAATTTTTCGCAGCCACATATGTCTAAAACAAAGTGCGATAAAATGCGCTCCCCTTGACGTGTATGTGTGACTTCTGGGTGGAACTGCACCCCATAAAATTGTTTTTCTGCATGCACAAACGCAGCAAAAGGACAGCTATCTGTTTTCGCAGTAGTGGTAAAACCTGGAGGAGCCGCGCTGACTTTATCTCCGTGGCTCATCCACACATCAAGTAACGCATTGCCATTGGCACCTATGTGGTCCTCAATGTTATTCAACAAAGCCATATCAGCAACGACTTCAACCTGTGCATAACCAAACTCACGTTTATTGGAGCCCTGCACCGCACCACCAAGTTGCTGTGCCATCACTTGCATGCCGTAACAAATACCTAATACTGGTACCCCTGCTTGATACACGTATTCTGGCGCGCGGGGTGAGTTGTCTGCATGCACTGACTCTGGGCCACCTGATAGAATAATCCCATTAGGATTAAACTCACGAATTTGTTCTTCGCTGACATCCCACGCCCAAAGCTCACAATAAACACCAATTTCTCTGACTCGGCGTGCAATTAATTGGGTGTATTGCGATCCAAAATCGAGGATTAAAATACGTTGGTCGTGGATATCTAAGCTCATTGGGATACTCTTTTAAAAATAGAATAGAAATGTGAACGCTAATTGCCTAACAAAAAGCGTTCAATTAAAACAAAACATTTACCCTAGACGGTAGTTTGGCGCTTCTTTAGTAATGCTCACATCATGCACATGAGACTCGCCCATTCCTGCAGCGGTGACTTTGACAAATTGTGGTTTAGTGCGTAATTCATCAATAGTGGCGCAACCTGTCAATCCCATAGCCGAGCGTAATCCGCCCATTTGTTGGTGAATGATATTCGCTATTGGGCCTTTGTAAGCAACGCGACCTTCGATACCTTCTGGAACTAGCTTTTCGGCACTTTTACTGTCTTGGAAATAACGATCAGAAGAACCATTATTTTGATCCATTGCACCTAAAGACCCCATACCACGGTACGACTTGTAATAGCGGCCCTGATATAACTCAACTTCTCCAGGTGCTTCTTCTGTTCCAGCCAACATACTGCCGACCATCACAGAGCTCGCCCCTGCCGCTAATGCTTTTGCGATATCTCCAGAAAATCGAATACCACCATCAGCAATTACCGGTACATCAGTGCCTTTTAGGGCTTCAACCGCATCTGATACCGCAGTGATTTGTGGAACACCACAACCTGTTACTATTCTGGTGGTACAAATTGATCCGGGACCTATACCGACTTTAACAGCGTCCACTCCCGCATCAGCCAACGCTTTAGCCCCTTCAGAGGTGGCAACGTTACCAGCGATTATCTGCACTTCTGGGTAGTCTTTGCGCACTTTAGTGACTCTATCGATCACACCTTGAGAATGACCGTGTGAAGTATCAATTAACAATACATCGACACCCGCTTCAATCAAAGCTTTAATGCGTTCATCAGTACCGGGGCCGACACTTACTGCAGCGCCTACCCGCAAACGACCTAATTCATCTTTACAAGCATTAGGTTTACTTTCTGCCTTTTGAAAATCTTTAACGGTGATCATACCGGTCAATTTAAACGCATCATCCACTACTAGTATTTTTTCAATGCGATGTTCATGCATCAGTTCCAATACTTGGTCAGAGGGAGCACCTTCTTTAACAGTGACTAAATCATTTTTCTTAGTCATAACACTAGAAATGGGTTGTTCTAAACTGTTTTCAAAGCGTAAATCGCGGCCTGTCACAATGCCGATAAGATTGTTATCTTCGTCGACCACTGGAAAACCAGAAAATCCGTGTATTTTACTTAATGCATTGATCTCACCAATAGTGGCGGTTGGAAGCACAGTAACGGGGTCAGATACCACACCACTTTCGTACTTTTTCACAATCCGAACATGTTCGGCCTGCTGTTCAGGTGTCATATTTTTGTGTATAAATCCGATACCACCTTCCTGCGCTAAGGCAATAGCTAAACGTGCCTCTGAAACCGTGTCCATTGCAGCAGAAACTAAGGGGATATTTAGACTTACACCACGAGTCAATCTTGTATTCAGATTAGCGGTATGAGGGAGAACTGTTGAATGCCCTGGTACTAACAAAACATCATCGAAGGTTAGGGCTTCTTTAGCGATTCTTAACATGCAATATCACCTATAAATGCGGATTTAATTGCGGCGCAATTCTAGCGGTTTTAGGTATATCAGTCTAGATATATATCAGAATTGGCAGTAAATCAGGTAAACTAATTGGCAAAGTTATATTAGAGATCCCTTCAATTCATGTTTTCCGCACAAAACACCGCAAAAAACATTCTTACAGTAAGCAAGCTGAATCGATTGGCCCGTTCTGTTTTAGAGGCTGAAATTGGGCAAATTTGGCTTTCAGCGGAAATATCCAATTTCGTTTCTGCTAGTTCTGGGCATTGGTACTTCACACTTAAAGACGACCGCGCTCAAGTTAAAGGGGCAATGTTTAAGGGGGCTAATCGTAGAGTGCACCAGAGACCTAAAGAAGGGGACAAGGTATTAGTTAAAGCCAATATTAGTTTGTATGAACCAAGAGGTGATTACCAAATAATTGTTGAGCATATGGAGCCTGAGGGAGAAGGTAGGCTTAAACAACAATTCGAGATGTTAAAACAACAACTAGCGTCAGAAGGAATTTTTGCGCAAGAACATAAAAAACCACTTCCCGCTTCTGTTTTAAAAGTAGGTATTGTCACCTCTCCCACCGGTGCGGCACTTCATGATATTTTAACGGTATTAAAACGCCGCAATCCGGCTATCGAAGTGATTATTTATCCTAGCCAAGTGCAAGGTGATAATGCAGCTTCAATGATTTGTGCAGCGATTTCGTTGGCTAATAAAAGAAATGAAGTGGATGTATTAATTGTGGGAAGAGGTGGCGGCTCACTAGAGGACCTATGGTGTTTTAACAATGAACAAGTAGCACGAACAATATTTCACTCATCTATTCCCATAATAAGTGCGGTAGGCCATGAAGTCGATGTGAGTATTGCAGATTTTGTGGCGGATGTACGCGCACCAACTCCATCCGCAGCGGCCGAATTGGTGAGTCAAGATCACACAGCATTATTCGATAAGACGGTAATCCAACAGGATAAATTAATAAAAGCCTTTCGCCATTTACAACAAGTTTGGTCACACCACCATCAAACGGCTATGCAGCGCCTACTGCAAAATCATCCTCAAAAACAGCTTGAACAAAAAAGTCAGTATGTCGACCAACTTCAAGCCACTCTGTATTCTGTATTCAATCAGCAACTACTCCGCGGCCAACAGCAGCAGCAATACATCCATAATCGACTTGTGTTGTCTTCGCCACAAAAACAACTTCAACGGCACCAATTAGGATTGCAAGAGTTGCAAACTAAATTACAAAAAAGTTGCTATCAACTCATCGAAAACAAAAAGCAAAAACTAGCAAATAATATGCATGTACTGGATACGGTAAGCCCACTAGCTACCTTAGCTAGAGGGTACAGCATTAGCTTTAAGGAACAAACAATACTTAAAAGCACTCGTCAAGTTCAAGAGGGAGATAAAATAGTCACTCGATTAGAAGACGGTAAAATATATAGTGAAATTAAACAAATAGACTAAATTACACGAATTAACGACATTACTTACTCGATTCTGTCGCATCGCTTAGCATAGCCGAAGTACGTGAGAAGTTTAATTACCTTACTAAATTTTTTAACTAATTTAAGTAGGAAATGGTTACATTTTACGCTAAGTTAACGGACCAAATTTTGCGCATAGTTAACGAATAGGGTTTAGTTTTCTCATGATAAACAACGATTCTTTATCATTTACTGATTCGGAAATGTTGAATGCAGTTGTTCTGGTTGTAGATGATGACCCATCGACAGTTGATTTTTTTGTGCAAGCTTTATCCCCATATTACCGTACATTTTCTGCTCCATCAGGTGAGGACGCCATCGGTTTTTGTGCCGTTCATGCTCCTGACTTGGTCATTTTGGATTTACACATGCCCGATTTGGACGGAATGTTAACTTGCAAAATGCTCAAAGCTATTCCAAGTATGCTCAATTGCCCAATAATATTTTCCACTGAAGACACTAATACAGACCAAGAAATTAGATGCTGGGATGCGGGAGCGACAGATTTTGTTTGCAAACCTATAGTGATTCAAACATTGGTCAAACGCATTCGGTCGCATATCCAAATTAAGATGCAACACGATTTGATAGAAAACTTAGTGTTTGTAGATCAACAAACAGGTTTATACAACCGGCGATATTTTAACGACTTTTACCAAAAGCAGATGGCACTAGCGAAAAGAAATGACGCACCGTTATCCCTTGTAATGTTTGAAGTAAAAAATGGGGAGCTGTTTAAATCCAAAACATTGCCAGTAGCAGCAAAACACATAAAAATGTTTGCTGAGTTGATTTCAAAAGAGTTAAGTCGACCTACAGATACATTAATGAGATTTAGTGAAACCAAATTAGCGGTATTATTGCCTGATACATACATATTTGGAGCCAAACATATTATTCAAAAAGTCATGACTTCAATTTCACAGTTTAAGTGCGACAGTGACGAGTCTGCGTTTGAAAAAATAGATATTGTTTCTGGTTTAGCCTCAATTGAAGGTCTACAGAAAAATACAAATTTAATAGAATTGGTTATTCAAAACCTGTCACAAAGTAAACGCCCTTACAATGAAAGTGAAATTGGCTACCAGTTTTACTAAAGTAGCCACCTTGTACTAAGAGTTCAACATATCTTGTACAACGAATCGATAGACCAACTTCTACTCCCCAAAAGTATTCCTAATACTTAGATTTGTGGCTACTTAGTATTTTTATGCATTCGCATAAGTTGTCGACGTTTACGACGTTGCGAGTCGTTCAGAGTACTATGATCTGTCTCATAGGGATTGGCGCCTTCTCTAAACTCAATTTTGATAGGTGTGCCCATGACCTTTAATGATTTTCGGAAATAATTCATTAAGTATCGTTTGTAGGAATCCGGTAAATCCTTTAGCTGATTTCCATGTATAACGATTAGAGGGGGATTGTAACCACCAGCGTGAGCATATTTCATTTTAACCCGTCTTCCACGCACCACAGGAGGTTGATGATCCTCTTGGGCCATATCCATAATTCGTGTCAACATAGACGTATTGACGCGCTTCGTGGCAGAAGCATAGGCTTCTTGAACTGATTCAAATAGATGCCCTACTCCGGTGCCGTGTAAAGCAGAAATAAAGTGTAAACGAGCAAAATCAATGAAACCTAATCTGCGGTCTAACTCGCGCTTGATTTCATCTTTCACATCTTTATTTAAACCATCCCACTTATTAACCGCCACGACCAAAGAACGACCAGCGTTTAGAATAAACCCTAGTAAACTTAAATCCTGATCGGTGATCCCTTCTTGCGCATCAACCACAAACAATACGACATTAGACTCTTCAATAGCCTGAAGTGTTTTAACAATAGAAAATTTCTCTACCGCTTCTGATATATTTCTTCGTCTTCTTACACCAGCGGTATCAATCAGAATGTACTCTCGCTCATCTCGCTCCATTGGAATAAAAATGCTGTCCCGCGTCGTACCGGGTTGATCATAAACCACTACTCGATCTTCACCTAGAATACGATTAGTAAGCGTTGACTTACCTACATTGGGCTTACCAACAATGGCTAATTTTATAGGTAGAGCCTGTAACTTTGCCAATTGGGCATCTGCGTCTTCTTCTTGCAGCTCTTCATCACTTTCTTCAGGAATGTGCATATCAGGAAATTGTTCAGCGATAGGTGCCAACGAATGTTGCAATAATTGAGTGACACCTCTGCCATGTGCGGCGGCAATTTGATTTACATCACCCAAACCCAAGGCAAAGAAATCGGCACTTTCACTATCACCATCAATCCCATCAACCTTATTAGCCACCACATAAACTGGTTTTTCCTGCTTACGAAGGTGTTCTGCGATACCTTGGTCCGCCGCCGTCATACCAGTACGCGCATCAACTAAAAACAACACCACATCGGCTTCTATAATTGCCAATAGTGATTGTTCCGCCATTGCCACATCGATACCTTGTTCATCGCCACTTATGCCGCCGGTATCAACAACAATAAATTGCAACCCTTCGTATTTGGCTTGCCCGTATTTTCTATCCCGAGTTAAGCCGGGAAAGTCAGCCACCAAGGCGTCTCGTGTACGAGTGAGACGATTAAACAAGGTAGATTTTCCAACATTTGGGCGCCCAACTAAGGCAACAACGGGTAACATAATTACATATCCTGTAGACAAAAACGGCTTGGAAATATTCCAAGCCGTTAAAATTTAATGGTGTGATCCCTAGAAGAAATCACACAAACTGCTTTATGGTGTGGTGACGGCGACTAATTTACCATCTCTAGTTTGGGTATATAGCGTATCGCCATCTACTACAGGTGAGTGATAAATACTTTCGTCCTCATCATCACCTCCAACTTCTAAGCGAGCCACAATTTTTCCATCAGCTTGG
The DNA here is from genome assembly GCF_018861065.1 of Paraglaciecola arctica. GTDB lineage: Bacteria > Pseudomonadota > Gammaproteobacteria > Enterobacterales > Alteromonadaceae > Paraglaciecola > Paraglaciecola arctica_B. The sequence goes on along the minus strand of NZ_JAHKQO010000038.1, from coordinate 8,884 downwards.
TTAAACCAATGCAAATAACCGTATTTGTCACCTGCTACCAAATAATTTCCCACTGGCGAAGCGCCAGTTAACAAACGTTCTTTAAGGGCTCCTTGTCTCCATAACTCCACGCCATTGCGGCTATCTAACGCAAACAAATTACTGTCTACATCGACCAAGTATAAAGTACTACCCGCTAAAGACATGCGGCGATAAGACTTATATTCCCGTTTCCAAATAACTCGGCCCGTACGCAATTCAACAGCGGCAAGTGAGCCATCATATGAAATAACATAAACATTGCCTCCCGCCACTAGCGGTTCACTATCGATATCCACAATTCGCTCTAATTCAGTCACGCCAGTAGCTGCCGAAATCACTTGCTCCCAAGCTGTCTGCCCTGTTTCAAGGATGTTAACTATAAGCTTACCAGTAGCAGTGCCGATAATAGCACCGCCATTCACTGCAGTGGGCGAAGAAACACCACGTAGAGATAACGGTGGGACGTCAGACTCACTAGACCAAATTTCTTCACCACTGTCTGCATCGAGCGCAAATATTAATCCTGAACCGGTATTAACTAGGACAATTCCTGAGTCAACAGCGGGAGTCGCTAAAACTTCACCCTTAACTGTGGTAATCCACTTTTGCTCACCAGTATTGGCATCGAGAGCAATAATTTCACCATTCTCGGTGCCAAAAAATACGGTTTCATAGGCAACACTTAAACCACCAGCAATTTTAGCGGATAAACCATTTGAAAATAGATTAGTTAATCCAGATGTAAGCCCTTCGTCATCGTAAGTAGCAAAGTCTTTAGACCAAACTTTTTTTCCTGTTGCTTGATCAAAAGCTGCCACTACGCCTTGGCGACTTGCGGCAAAAACTTTGTCGTAAGCAACGGCGGGGCTCAGTTTCGAATAGAACTTTCCAATACCAGAACCTAAACTCACTGACCAAATTGCAGTTGGGGTAAACTGCGCATCAATAGGTTTAAGCCTACGGATTTCCAACTCTTCTTCATCGTAAAACCAATTACTAATTGTGGTACAGCTCGATAACAAAATAGAACTAGTTAACAGCAAGAATAAAAAAGAATGCTTCACTATTTTCACCTTAGCCGTTAGCTGCAATGGCTAAATTATCTAGCTTCATTTTCAAAACTTGGTCGCGCCCATTCGTTTCTAGAGCTGCACTATATGCCGCCCTAGCTTTATCAAATAATTGTTGCGCTTGGTAAACATCACCTCGAATTTCCTGACTTTGGCCTTTAAACGCTTCGTCTGTAATTTTGTCTGCACTTTTTAAGGCAAGTTCTAGTTTACCTTGTTCAATTTGAATACGTGCTAAACGCAGCTGTGCCACCGACTGAATGGCTGATAATTTAGCATTGCTTGCTACCAATTCTAGGTGTTTGGCCGCTTCGGCAAGATCCTTACGTTCGATAGCCTGTTGTGCCATTTCTAACGCCATAAGCATCGCGTAACCACTATCGCTATGGGCATCTATAAATGTTTTGGCTTTACTGAAACCCACTTCACCTTTTAACAACTCTTGTGAAGCTTGCTCATAAGCAAAAGACGCCTGCTCTTTGGCAGCTATTTGCGAATCGTTATAATAACGCCATCCCAAAAGTCCACCTAAGCCTAAAAGAGCACCAATGACAAGTGCGACGCCATTTTCTTTCCAAAAGCGTTTAATGGCTTCAATTTGTTGTTCTTCAGTTTCGTACTGTTCCATCATCCATTCCTATTACTGCTTGGCCATCGAAATTTTGATAGCGCATAATGTTAATTCTAAAATTTATAGTTTTAAATGTTAAATTGCTTTTGTATAAATTCTGCTAATTCGCTCACTAAAACGGCTTGTTGTGGTTGCTGTTCACGCAAGTGTTTAATCGCAACTGTCTGAGTCGCCATTTCATCCTGACCAATTATTAACGCTATTGTTGCGCCACTTTGATCAGCACGCTTCATTTGTTTTTTAAAGTTCCCTCCACCACAATGATTCATCATTTTTATTTGCGGTAAAGCGTCTCGCAAAGTTTCACTGGTCTGGCGTGCATAAAGTTCGACAGACTCATCCATTGCAGTGATATAAATGTCGACTTGAGAATCGAGATTTTTGTCTAATCCCAATGTCTGTAACATCAACACTAGCCGCTCCAACCCCATAGCGAAACCCACGCCTTGAGTAGCCTTACCACCAAGCTGTTCAACTAAACCGTCATAGCGCCCACCCGCACAGACTGTGCCTTGCGCTCCTAAGCTATCAGTTACCCATTCAAATACTGTTCGATTATAATAATCTAAGCCACGAACCAAAGCAGGGTTAACTCGATATTCGATACCTAAGTTGTCTAAACGTTCACACAATCCTTTAAAATGTTTTTCTGACTCTTCATCAAGACAGTCAATTAATTTTGGCGCATCTTTTACGGCATTTTGTACTTGGGGGTTTTTACTGTCGAGGACACGTAGAGGGTTACTCTGTAAACGTCGTAAACTGTCTTCATCCAACTCGGATTCACGAGTCTTCAAAAACGCTACCAACTGTTCTTTATACGCAACTCTTGCTGCCGCTGACCCTAGTGAGTTAATTTCCAAAGTAACGTTTTGACTTATTCCAAACTTCTTCCAGAGTCTTGCGCTTAACATTATCACTTCAGCATCAATATCTGGGCCGGCTAAACCAAAAACCTCAACACCAAATTGATGAAATTGTCTGTATCGTCCCTTTTGCGGTCTTTCATGACGAAACATTTGTCCCAAATACCAAAGACGCTGTTGTTGGTTGTACAACAATCCATGTTCGTTTCCAGCACGCACAACACTAGCGGTGCCCTCTGGGCGTAAAGTAAGACTGTCTGAATTACGGTCGGCAAAGGTATACATTTCTTTTTCTACTATATCGGTGACTTCACCAATAGAGCGTTTAAATAGATCTGTGCTTTCGACTATAGGCGTACGAATCTCTTGGTACCCATAACTAGCCACGACCTGACGAATATTCGACTCTACATACTGCCAAAGCTTGGTTTCAGTTGGCAAGCAGTCGTTCATTCCTCGAATAGCCTGAATTTGTTTCGACACTAAAAATATTCTCTTATTGCAAAAATTAAAAAAAGCCCCGCATTATAGGGGCTTTATGGATAAACGTAAAATATAGTAGCCGAAAATCCAATAATAATTGATGTGAATTTCGCGATGGTAGTTTACTCGCCTAGCTGTTTTATCTCTATCTTACGGCTTTGATCTAATTGATTGGCTTTAGCTCGAATACGTTTTTCTAGTTGCTCGACTAGATCATCATTCGAGAGACGCTCTTTTTGGCGTTTCCCGTCTAAGTAAAAACCACTCATATTACGGGCGCCAGTTAACCCCAAATCGGACACTTCAGCCTCTCCAGGGCCATTTACTACACAGCCGATTATTGACACATCCATCGGAGTCAATAAGTCCTCGAGTCTTTGCTCTAGAGCATTAACGGTACTTATCACATCAAATTCTTGTCGAGAACAACTTGGGCAAGCAATAAGATTTATGCCTCTTGAACGAATTCGTAAGGATTTCAATATGTCAAAACCCACTTTGATTTCTTCAATAGGATCGGCAGCCAAGGAAATACGAATTGTATCGCCAATTCCCTCGGCTAATAACATTCCTAAGCCAACCGAGCTTTTTACCGCACCAGCTCGCAGACCACCTGCTTCGGTAATCCCCAAGTGTAAAGGTTGCTCAATTTGTTTGGCTAATAAACGATAGGCCCCTACAGCTAAAAACACATCAGAAGCTTTAACACTGACCTTAAATTGATCGAAATTAAGCTTGTCCAAAATGTCTACGTGACGCATTGCCGATTCAAGCAGAGCTTCTGGCGTAGGCTCTCCATACTTTTCCTGTATCTCTTTTTCCAAAGAGCCACCGTTTACCCCAATACGGATTGGGATATTCTTATCTCTGGCACAATCCACTACTGAACGGATCCTGTCGAGACTTCCAATATTACCAGGGTTAATTCGCAGACAATCGACGCCATATTCTGCAACTTTTAATGCAATACGGTAATCAAAATGAATATCAGCTATCAAAGGAACAGAAACTTGTTGTTTAATGACCTTAAAGGCTTCAGCGGCATCCATGGTAGGAACCGAGACCCTCACTAATTCGCCACCTACCGCTTGAATACGCTTAATTTGCGCCACTGTTGCGTCAACATCAGTAGTCAAAGTATTGGTCATTGACTGCACAGCAATGGGTGCACCACTACCTATAGGTACATTACCTACATTGATACGTTTAGAAAGTCGTCGTTTAATGGGAGATTCAGCAAACATAGTTAACACTTAGCTCTTTTAATTTGTCCAATTATTCAGACAAGGGTAATTCAAATTTAGCAATTCGACCGGCTGGTAAAAAGGACATGTCTAATGGTTCGCCTGCATAGCGTATATTCACTACCTCAGGTGCACCTAAAGTCACCTCAAAAGGAGGGATTCCCGTTACCGGCATGACTCTTCCTTTTACTTTGACACCGTATGCAATGTTTTCACCCGTTGCATCGGCCAAATTCATCCAACAATCTCCGGCAAACTCAAAGATAAGCTCGACTGGTGCTGCGGTTTCAATAGCAGGTGTGACTTCAACTTCTACCGGCTCGGTTACCTTTGCTGATTGTTCTAAAATTTCCGCAGGCTTTTCGACTAGACTTGCCTGTTCAGCGACGGTTAGTGTCTTATTATTTGCAGGTTCTTCAGCAGTTGAGGGCAATGCAATGCCATCTTCCAAGGATTCAGGATTTAGGGTATCAGTTCCAGTGTTTGATATTTCATCAGGGGTAGACATTTCATTGGATAGGCTGTCTTTAGGAATAGTCTCTGGGTAATTATTCACAGCGGATTCTGTTGTTGTTTCATTAGAACTTTGCTGAAACCACCAAATAACGGCCAAAGCAATAACCGCAGCCACAATCAAATAAGTCACTAGCATTAACTTGTCATCATTGGCCTGGTTGGCCATGCGACGAGAAAAGCTCTGTAGCTTTGCTGGTTCCTTCTTCTGAGTACTTAGACTTTCAAACGCTGCTAGTATCTCTGATTCATCTACTTTGACGTGTTTTGCGTATAACTTTAAGTACCCTCTAATAAACGTAAGAGAAATATTAATGTCATAGTTGTCTTGTTCAATTTCCTCGACTAAGGTCTTTTTTAATTTCATTTTGTCGGCAATATCTTGACTCGACAAATTAGCCTTTTCACGCGCCAGTTTCAAAATCTGCCCCGGCCCTAATATAACCGTTTCAGGTTGTTGCACTTCTTCTTTTTCAATCATAGTTTAGTTTTACTCTACAACACTTGGGGCAACTAAAGATAACTTCTTACCTTCGTAAATAGCCGACTCATCGACCAAACCATTCCAGTCTATCAGACGTTGCATTTTGATGTTATACAGAAGCGAGATTCGATATAAATTCTCGCCTTTGGCAACAACATGGAATTTGGGGGGTTCCGAAGAATCCGCTTGTACTTCGCGGACTTGCTCAGGTAACTCTAGTGTGCCTATTTTTTCTGGCTTAACTTCAGTGGCTGTTTTTGGCGATTCAACAACAATTGTTGCAGCTTCAATTTCAGCTCCTTCTACTATAACTCCCTCTTTGATTACATCATCCTCTACAATCTTTACTTGTTTCACATTCTTCAGTGATTCGACCTGTTGTTCCGACACTATAACGACTTTATCAGCGGGTATAGTCGTACTTTGTAATTCAGCTGCCTCCGGTGAGGTTTCATCTACAACTATTAGTACCGGTTGTGTTCCAGAATCGTTGTGAATTTTTGAAGTGGTTTGCCATTTTGCCAAGGCATTCTTGGTGATGGGATCATTGGGGAAAATCCTCAACAACATGTCTAGATAACCTTTAGCTGCAGTTTGGTTTTCCAAACCTTTTTCAATCTCCATTGCCAATAACAAACTTTGCGGATTAATCTGAGAAACCTTCTCGTAGCGTCTTAAAATGCCTCTCGCCTCTTGCCACTGTTGTGTTTCGACCAGAGTTTGCGCTAACAAATAAAGACTACTTGCTCTTCCTGGTTGATGATTAACCGCACTGCGAAGGTATTGAATGCTGTCTTCTAGTCTGCCCTGGTTTTGACTACACATGGCTAAATTTTCATAGGTCTGGGCACTAGAAGCATAACTACTGGTATTCACTGCTTTGAGAAAATATGTTTTAGCTTTTTCGTAATTTCCGTTTTGACATAAAAAAGCGCCATAACTATTGGCTATGTTGGCGTTCTTAGGGTCTAGATCCATGGCGAATTGGTAGGCATTTTCGGCTTGTTCTAATTCGCTCACACTTTGATAATAATAAGCCATCGCAAAATTAGCGTCAGCAGACCTTGGAGCAAATTCTAATGCTTTATCTAAGTTATATTTTGCTTGACTATAGTTTCCATTTTTAAGATAAGTTAGACCAAGTGAAACTCGAGTTTTGGATGCTTTCAATTGATCAAAATTATCACCAGATGTTTGGCTATTTTGACTAGTGCAACCACTTAGTAGTGTCAACGTAACAAGTAAGATACTGATAAATTTTAGCATGTAGTTCATTGAGACCTGTTTGATATGTTGCCAGTAAAAACGCTATTGTGTCATCTTGACTGAAATATTCTCGCCCTTCATCTGTTTTTTCAACATTCTTTTAGTGCGATCAACCACATCCCCTACCAACTGACCACACGCGGCGTCGATATCGTCACCTCTGGTTCGACGTACAACCACTATTAGTCCGTACTCCATAAGAACCTTAGCAAAGCGGTCAATTCGCGAATTACTAGAACAGGTATAGGGTGAACCAGGATATGGGTTAAACGGAATTAGGTTAATTTTACTCGGTGTACCTGCCAAAACTTGGGCCAACTCATGGGCTTGGTCAGTACTATCATTAATACCATTTAACATGACGTACTCTACTGTCACTTTACCTTGATTGGCATTTGATTTAGCCAAGTATTTTCTGACACTTGCTAGAAATACTTCTATTGGATATTTTTTATTAACTGGCACCAATACATCACGCAATGCGTTATCTGGCGCGTGCAAAGATATAGCCAAAGCAACATCTATTTGATCACCCAACTTATCGAGTGCGGGAACCACTCCAGAGGTACTTAATGTCACTCTGCGTTTGGATAAACCAAAAGCAAGATCATCCAACATTAATTCCATCGCAGGCACGACGTTTTTTACATTAAGCAATGGCTCTCCCATCCCCATCATCACAACGTTTGTGATGGGACGTTTAGCAGAGTCATTGTTTAAACCTATTGTGGTAGCCACTCGCCAAACTTGGCCAATAATCTCAGACACTTTTAGATTACGGTTAAACCCTTGCTGTGCGGTAGAACAAAAAGTACATTCTAGCGCGCAACCTACTTGTGAAGACACACATAGTGTTGCCCTATCACCGTCAGGGATCCATACCGTTTCAACTTCTTGACCGCCTTCTAATTTCAAAGCGAATTTGATTGTGCCATCTGTGGCATTCTGTTGATAGGCGATTTCTGGTGCTTTAATTTCGCATTTGGATTGAAGTTTAGTGCGTAACGCCATATTCAAATTAGTCATTTGATCGAAATCTGCCACACCTTGTTGGTAGATCCATTTCATAACCTGTTCTGCTCTGAAAGGTTTTTCTCCCATCTCCTTAAAAAAGGCACGTAAACTTTCTCGAGTTAAATCAAGTAAATTAATTTTTTTAGGTTGGGCAGATACCACTTCAGTTGACACAATAAACCTCAATACTCAGACTAAACTACTGCCATTTTAACCGATTACTCAGCTTTTGCAGCATAGATACCCAAATCACTTTTTCGAATTTTGTTCAAGGGTGATTTAGATCTTTAATAAATAACACAAAAGGGAGCCGCAGCTCCCTTCATTCAAAGCTAAATTGAGCTTAACGAGTGCGTGGGCAGATTTCTTCGTCACTGAAGAAATAAGCAATTTCACGTGCTGCTGATTCTGGTGCATCAGAACCGTGGCAAGCATTCTCATCAATTGAAGCAGCGTAGTCTGCACGTAAAGTACCAGCTAGTGCTTCTGTAGGGTTAGTCGCCCCCATAATTTCACGATTCTTCAATACTGCATTTTCGCCTTCCAATACTTGGACCATAACTGGACCAGAGGTCATGAAAGAAACTAAAGCACCAAAAAATGGACGTTCACTATGTTCCGCGTAAAATCCTTCTGCTTGTTCTTTGCTTAAATGAAGCATTTTAGACGCCACTAATCTTAGGCCGGCAGATTCAAAACGGTTGTAAATAGCGCCGATAACATTTTTTGCGACAGCATCAGGCTTAATAATAGAAAAAGTGCGCTCTAAGGCCATTTTCTTGACTCCAAATATAAGTGATATTTCGCCTTACAAATTTGTCGTTAAGGACAATTAATAAGACATTTAAAAAATTCGCGCGGATTATATGCAATTAGCCAGCAAATACCTAGTATAGATTGCATATTATTCTGTTCTCCCTAAAATCAAACTTGAAGTATTCTGAAGACGAGGTGATCTTGATTAAATTTTTAGTACTTATACCTGTTGTACTGTGTTTACTTTGGTTTATATATCTAAAAAAGAAACACTATAGTTTAGGTGATGGCAAACAGGGGTTTATTTATATTTTCATTTTCTGTGCGGTAATAGCGGTATTTTACAGCTCGTTATTATGGATAACCGAATGGCAATGATGATTGAAAATATTGGTTATTAATTGCAACTCAATAAAAAAGAGCGATAACGCTAATGCCGATCAGTTAAGAAAACTTTTAATAATCTATTGATAAATTATTGATGTAAAAACAATAAAAGTGGATTCCGGCCAAAAGACCGCCGGAATAATGGTATG
>NZ_JAHKQO010000042.1 GCF_018861065.1 Paraglaciecola arctica | reverse complement strand
GTTTTCTTAACTGATCGGCCTTAGCTTTTACAGCAGTCTATTCATCCCAATATTTTCATCCTGATGTATCACCACTGGCCAACCGGGAAATTGGTTTTCGCTATTGTTTTCGGTTGCATCAACCAAGAAACGGTAGGCTTGTATTTCATAGGTTTTGGCTTTGGTATCAAACTTAATAAATCCAAAACCCGAGCCTTTTTCATGAGCATGAATATAACGATTGTCTGATTTACCTACAATTGGATTTCCTACCGCATACACGTATATTTTGTTGCCAAAACTATCTAGGTATTCGCCAGTTTGCGATAAACCGTGAGAAGGACGATTGGAATGGGCCATGGGTAAATCATCAGGACGCCACCACCTTGGCCAACCAGCTGCAATTGCAGGGGTACAAAATGCCCAATTGCTATCCCGTTGTTTATCGACGCCATACTGAGATAACGTACCTAAATGGGTATCACCACAAATATGTAAGGCTTTAGATTGACGCATGATTTCAATGGCACGATTACGCGCTGTTCCGGGCCAACCACTACAATCAAAATCATATTTCAAATAACGATCTGGTAGCGGTTGATGAGTGGAAATACCAGCAAAAACTGTTTGGCTAATCACCGCTTTTAATGAATGCCCACGCCAGTCTGTGGCCCATTGCTCTAAAAAGGCTTCTTGACGTGTTCCCAACAATTGTAAGTCTTCTCGGTCAAATGCTGGGTTAATATAAGTTGGCGATTCACCTTGCCCCGTTTCACCCACTACAATTCCTAAACGATCTGGGCCACTTTTCCACTGGCGATCAGCCAAAATTGCAAACCCCACTCCTCCATACACCATATCAGTATAATAGACACTTAATCCTCTTTCTGAAGGAGTCGGGTCAACGGGATCAGGAAGATGAGCGGTATGAGTAAGGTGGCTTACATTTACCATTTTAATTGGATTGATGTAACCGCCCCATGCATCACTGCGACCTAGTTTATTGGCTTCTTCAGACATTTTTGCGCCTGCTTCGCCCCAAAGATTACCTTGCATTACGTCATGATCATCGGGTAAACAAATGGTTGGCGCATTACGCATGGCATCTCTAAATGCCCACCCAAATTGATAAAACTTGCGTAAGTAATTCAGTATCGCTAAAGAGGCTGGATTGCGGATCAGACCAAAACCTCCGTGATTTTCGTATATCTGATCGCCAGAAAATAAAACTAAATCAGGGGTGAGTTTTTCGACATTTTTAGCAACCGGCGCGTAGGGGAAGGCGTAATCGTTTTGGCAAGTTAGCGCCGCCATTCGCAGTTTTCGATTCTCTGGGTTAGCTTGCACAATACCATTAAAAAAGTCTGGCGCTTCACTGCCATCACGGCGCTTTTCTCGGTAAACCACTCGATAAGGTATATCTTGTTTTTCATCCCAGTTAACAACCCTAAAGGTCGCCACCCAAGCATCAGTGTCCAATTTTGCACTCGCAATAGACTGCCAGCGACCCGAGCGCTGTATTTCTAATTCAACATGATGATTATCTTTCGCCCCCAAAGGTCCTGTTAAGGCGCTGAGTTTTAGCACAAAACCTTCTGCACTACGAGTATCGCTGAGGGTATACATTGTCCATAAGATTGGTCCAAATTTTTGTTCTGGCTTATGGTTAAAAGCCTCACCCTCTATTGTCCATTGCGAGAATTGATACAGACTTCCTTTAGGGTCGGCTGCAATTTCCGATGACTGAGTAAAGTTACTCACAATAGCAACATTTCCCAATACTTTATCAATGGCAACCAGCTCATCTAGCTGACCAATTAGCTGGTTGTTTTCGACTAAACGTGCTTCTAAGGTGAGAGCAAATATTCCCGCACGCGGCTCACCTTTTAGGGTTAACACCAGATCGTTATCAGCAACCGACTGAGTTAGGTTAGTGCGTTGTTCACCCAGTGCTAACTGATTCTGAATAATACCGCCATCATAACCATGCTGTACAAAACAGTTACTGCGATATTCATCAATATCACTTTTGGCTCCTAAACGAATACCGGCGCCACCATCTATTGAACCTATCTTTGTTCGTTTAAGCTGCAAAGACAATTGAAAAGGTTGATGTGAACTTAATTGATGAAGCAAAGAATGCACGCTACGGTTTCCACCTGTACTTAAGCACTGAACGGCACCGTTAACAACCTGCCAATCTTCCATAGGGTTCGCCCAATATTCGCCACCAAGCCAAACACGATCATGAGTATTACTCCAGGTGTCGCTGCGCTTTTCATCTAGCACAGTAGACTTTTCTTTTTGCGTGGTGTTTACCGCTGACGAACAGCCCATAGTAGTTGCTGCCAGTCCTGCAGCTGCAAGTTTTAATGCATCACGACGGGAAACTTGATTTGTCATATGTCACCTTTTTAATTCGTATTTTGATTCAAATGTTTTATTCAACAACATATGGCTTATGTTCTTGCGCTTTTTGCAGCAATTGTTGATACCAATCCTCATAAAATTTCGCTCTTTGTTTCTTGTAAGGTTCTGCTTGTAACAACACATTTTGTTTGTTGTGACTATTCCATTGGTTCCACAAAGTAGCTAACTGAGCTTGAAGTTCAGGCTCTTGGCCATAAAGATTATTCGCTTCATAGGGGTCTGCCTGCATATCAAAGAAACTTTTGCCGACACCGGGTAAGGTTTGATGTAAATATTTATATTGAGGAGTACGCACTGCCCAAATATGGTCGGCTTCTTCTAAACGCCAAAATAATGCTGCGTGAGGTGAGCCAGATTTTTCCCTCGTGACATAAGGGGTTAAATCAACGCCGTCAAGATTGGCATCAGACGTGTCTGCGCCTGCCACTCCTAAAGCAGTGGCGGCAATATCCAAGGATGAAACTAAACCATCGATCTCTCCTGCCTTACCAAAACCTTGAGGCCAATGGGCGATGAATGGCACATGCACGCCCCCTTCGGTTAGACTTACTTTACCTCTTCTAAATGGAAAATTACTGGCCCACATGGAATTAGGCATCCAATATTCTGGGTACACTCCCCCGTTGTCAGACAAGAAAAATATTAAGGTGTTGTCGAACTTATTGCTTTGTTTGAGCGCCTCCACCACACGACCAACACCTTGATCCATCGAATCAATCATGGCGGCATAAATGCGTCTATTTTTGTCTTTAATATGGGTATATTTAGCTAAATCTTTTTTAGTCGCCTCCAAAGGCTGATGGGGTGCGTTGTAGGCCAAATACAACATAAATGGGCCTTTAGTTTCTGTGACAAACTTGGCCGCATCCCGACTTAACGCTGTGGTTAAGTATTCTTGCAACTGAGCGGGTTTACCGTTACGTACCATAGGCGCGTCGTAAGGATCACTGCTGACTCTAATTGATTCAGGGAAGTAATTATGCCCACCTGGTAAAAAGCCATAGAAATAATCAAAACCTCTATTGTTAGGGTGGAATTTAGGGTGTGAACCGACATGCCATTTACCGATTACCGCTGTTTTGTATCCAAGGGGTTGTAAACGAGACGCAAAGGTTTTTTCTTCTAGCGGCAATCCCATGTAGGGATCATCCGGCGAATGTGCAGCATTAACTTCCATACCAAATCGAGCTTGATGACGACCAGTTAACAATCCCGCCCGAGACGGCCCACAATAGGGATGACTGACATAGCCATTTTTAAATATCACTCCATTATTGGCCAGAGCATCAATATTAGGTGTTAAGATTTCTTTTGAGCCCGTAAAACCCAAATCCCCGTATCCTAGATCATCAGCAAAAATAACCACTATATTTGGCAGTTCATCGGCCAACACCATAGGGCAACGTATACTTAGCAACAAAAAAATGGCTAACATTGGTCGAAATATTTCCATATCGTTTAATTTATTAATCATGTCTTTGTGTTTCCAAGATGAAGATTGATGTTGAAGTAGGCTTCAAGACAAAAAAGTACACTGGGTTTACTGCTTCTTATGTTGCTGTGGAACCCTAAATTTATCCATACGACGCATGGCAGCGCCTTCATATTGGCGTTGCAGTTGCCACAAAGGGCGCTCTAAGGTCAGCTCCCACGCAAACAACAGTTGGTACAGTTGTTTCACTTTTTCAGGGTGCTGGCTAGCTAGATTGTGTTGTTCTGAAATATCCGTTGCTATGTTGTATAACTGAGCTGGACGGTCAGGGAAACGCAACAGTTTCCAGTCCATATCTCGAATTGCGCCACGGTTTTCCTTTTTCCAAAACAGAGTTTGGTGAGGACGAGTGAGGTTTTCACCTGTAATATAAGGAAGTAAACTTACTCCATCGATATCCTTAATCGCCTGCCAATCACCACCAGCGATGTCCACAAAGGTGGGAAGTAAATCTAATAAGCTCACTGGATACCCATAGGTCGCATTAGCGGCTAAACGTTTTGGCCAGCGCATCAACATTGGCACACGTATTCCGCCTTCAAGATGATTAGCTTTGCTGCCGCTTAGTGGGTAGTTGTTAGAATGGTTTGTATCTGACGGTCCACCGTTATCGTTGGTATAAATCACCAAAGTATCTTTTTCTACACCGCTATCGACCAAACTTTGCAACACTCGTTCAATGGCTAGGTCCATAGCATAAGTCATGGCGGCAAGTTGTTGGCGTTTCCCCTTTAGTTCTGGAAACAACGCCAAATGCTGGTTTACTACTTCCATTGGTGTGTGAACAGCGTTGAAAGACAACACTGCCATAAAAGGAGCTTTTTGGGGCTTTTGAATAAAGCGAATCGCCTCATCAGCCAATAGATCGGTAAGGTATTTATCGACCTTCTCAATCTTACCAAACCCACGTTCCCATTGATCTTGCGGGTGAACTTTTCTCTGTTGAGGACTAAGTTCGAAATAACTGCGCGATCCACCACGAAAACCAACAAACTCATCAAATCCACGCTTTAATGGGTGATATTTATCAGCATCTCCTTGATGCCATTTGCCAAACAAGGCCGTGGTATAACCAAGATCTTGTAAATAATTTGCTAGTGTTTTCTGGTTTAACGGCAACCCCATTTCCATGTCATGTAGACCTGACTGACTCATGTAACCAGGCACGTTGTTTTCTTCAAAACCAAAACGTTGTTGGTACTTGCCGGTGTACAATCCAGCCCGTGATGGGCCGCACGTTGCCGCGCTGACATAGGCTTGTTCAAATCGAATGCTTTGCTTCGCGAGTGCGTCTAAGCTAGGGGTTTTCATTTCAGAGCTGCCTTGGAAACCAAAATCGGCATAACCTGCATCATCACTTAGAATCAATAAAATGTTAGGTTGTTTAGCAGCAAAGGTATTGCTACTTAGCACCACTAACGAAAAAATGGCTAGGCGAAAATAGTGTAGCTTAGTCACTTCAGACCTTCCTTTTTAAGCGTGCTTATTTTGAAAAGTGCCCGCATCTAATATTTGTTTTCGAGTGGTGAATTTACAGATGTAATTCCAATTCCAGCTTGCGTCATATTTATGGGTCAACCCCCAAGGTATACCCGGTGCTGGCAGGGTGTTTTCTTTGAATTCTCTAAATAATCCTATGGCTTCAGGCGCACCTTTAACATAGGCCTTAATATCAAAGTTGATGCCATCTGGCGCAAACTGGATGGTATTTTTTTCTGGACCATCGGTGGTAATAAGCGAAGCGACGCCTCCTTGATAGTTCCAAACTACTACTTCATGACCGCTGTTAGAAATGGGGTTGTATGCCGATTTTTGGTAAGGCCCAAGTATGTCTTTAGCTATTGCCACACCATGTTTGATCTCGCGGCCACCTATGTTCATTTCTTCACCCATGGTTTCACCTTTGTAATAGAGGTAAAACTGATCGTTAAAAAGCAACAAACAAGGGTCATGGACCTTATGGCTATCGAAGCTGCCTTTAGACTTAACATGAAAACGGTTATCTTCCTCACCGTGCCATTGGCCATCCATTGAAGGACTTAAAATAGGCTTGTTACTTTTATGCCACGGGCCATTGGGTGACTCTGCCCAAGCAATAGCGATATGCTCATATTGGCGGTTGGTATAGGGAAACTGTACGGTTTGGTAAACTAGATAATATTTACTCTCATGTACAAAGATCTCTGGCGTAAATACGGCTCGGTCGTCAAACTCTCCGGCATTACCCCGTTGAATCGCAGGACCTTGTTCTTTCCATGTGATGGTATCTGCAGATGTCGCGTGCCAAACCTCTGTTAAATCCCAAGGAAACACTTTGTCGTCAGGATTGTTAGAGCCAAAACCTACAGTTTCTCCTTGCCCTTTGGTGTACCAGCAGTGATACACGCCATCAACAATAATGACGGATGTAGGGTCGCGACGTATCACACCTTCTTCAAAGGCAAAGTCCCCTTGTAAATCCACAACATCGAATTCAGTTAACCATTGTGGCCCTTGATTGTCATAGCCACGCTCAATGGCACGTTTGCTGGCTAAACTCAATTTGCATTGCGACATCTATTTTACACCTCTAAGTTAATGGCTTAAGCCATCCCTTTGTTTAACATTAATTCGATTTCTTCAATGGTTTTGTTTTTGGTTTCGGGCATGATTTTTAACATCAGAAAATAACCAATTAAACCGCTAATGGCGTAGAACAAGAAAATTTGCGAAGCCCCAAGATTGGTTAGTAACCAAGGGAAAAATTGCTGAACAAAATAACTCACCATACTTGATATAAAAGCAAAAGTCGGGATGGCGATACCACGCACATGCGTGGGGAATAGCTCTGAAAACAGTACCCAAAGTACTGGCCCAATGGTCATGTGGAAAGCCATGATAAAACTGATGATACCGACCATGATTATAGCTACCGGGATGGTACCGGCACTTTGCAAAATTTCACCTTCGAATTGTCTAAAGGTGCCCTCGCCTAGCACATTAATCAGCGCCGCTTTGAATTCAAAATCGCTATGGAATACCTGACCAACCAGACTTTCTAAGCCTTGCACTTGATGCTGAGTTGCAAGCTGCGCCACAAAATCAGCAGATAAACTATAGGTCGCCTGACCAAAACCGTAGTAACAAATAAACAGACTGATGGTTACCCAAGCCAGCCCCCATACAGCAAGTGGCCGTCGACCCACTTTATCAATAAGTAAAATACCTAAGACGGTAAACAGCATTCCTGTAAAACCAACGATAACCGCATTAAGAAAAGCAGCATCCGTACCCACACCTAACTGTTCAAATACCGTTGGTGCATAGAATAAAATGGCATTGATACCTGTCACTTGCTGGACAACCCCAAAAACAAAAGCGATGAACACCGCCATGCGCACACGTTGTTCAAATAAATATTTAAACGACTTCAAGAATGGTGTGTTGTCGTCTGTGCCTTTAAGGCTATCCTGAATCTGAGCTAACTCTTCATCAACTTTAGGGCCTTTACCAAAGGCATGTAACACCTCTTTGGCTTCATCCACATGCCCGCGGAGCACCAACCATCGGGGGCTTTTAGGAATGCTAAATAATAAAGAAAACCACACAACTGCCGGAACAATTTCAATCGCCAACATCCAGCGCCAAGTATGAGTTGTCAGCCCAAGATCAATCACCCATTGCGCAGTACTTTGCGATAACTGCAACATGCCATAATTAATAAAATAAGCGGCAGAAAAGCCCACTACAATACTAATTTGCACCATGGCCACCAAACGCCCTCTTAACGCTGGAGGCGCTATTTCGCCTATGTACATAGCGGCAACAGAAAGCGAAGTGAAGGCGAGTCCACCAACAAAACGAGCTACAACAAGGCTTTCATAATTGGGCGCAAAAGTAGAAGCAATAGCAGAGAATATATAAATGAAGGAAATACCAATAAGAGTTTTCTTACGGCCAATTCGGTTACAGGCAAAACCAGTGAACATCAGAGCAAACAACACAGCTAACCCTGGTGCACTCACCATTGTGCCTATTTGCATATCAGATAAGCCAAAGTCCGCTGATACAAATTTAATCGTACCCGAGATTAATGCAGCATCCAGCCCTAATATAAATGCACCGAAAGAAACAACGATAGCGCAATAATAGACACTGTGAAATTTTTGACCCATAACATTTACTCTGTTAACAAAAGCGTTAGCTTATACTAACGTAACAATCTTATTTTGTTAACAATTAAATAGATACAATTGAAATTAAATGACATCACCACTAACAACACACGCGACTTTATCAGCTGATGTGGCTTTGCTGGAGCGAGTCACATTTCTCATGGCATACATCGATAAGCAGTTTATTTGCTCGACCAATTAATTAACTTTTGTAAATGCAAAGTCGAACTCAATAACAGATGACTTACCTGCAACACCCCAGATTGATGGGCCTTTTCTAGATCGGCTCCACTGAGCTTAGTTAACGCCTCCTTATTAAATGCATACAACCCCTTTAGAGAGGCCTTCTCTTGATCAGCTAGCTCAATGTTTAAGGTAACAGGCTCTATTAGTTGAAGTTTATTGGCCTCTTCTAACACTACTTGTGTTTGTTCAGTACCCGACATTAATTCGGCAAAGGTTTTCTGTATTTTTTGTAAATATTCGCTTGCATTGCCTTGTTCATCAAACAAGGCTTGCCCCAACTTGGTACCTACTTGTTCGCTGGAAACATCAATGGCAATACGACCTTCACTTAAATGACTCGGATCTGGCACAAAGGCCTGAAACGGACGACGTAAAATATCCAAGGGCAAATAAGTCGCTTGCCATTGGTTATCTTTTAAATACAAATTTTCCCCAGACTTAAGACCTAAAATTGCCACTAACTGGAATTGTTCCGAACTGGGGCTTTTACTAATGAATATCGCATATTCATGCACTAAGGTACTTAACTCGCCAATAGTAACGGCTGCAGTATTTGTTTGGTTGTGTTTGCAATTCGTTAGCTGGTTGTTAATCTTCAATTTTTGGTGTTTTTCTTTATCTAATAGTTCTAACGTTGATGTCATGATTACCTCTGGCTCAATACTAATAAAGTTGCAAAGCCCTAACTGAACGGTGATTAACCCTAGTTCAGGTTCTAAAAGACTGCTGTTATAACCATAAAAGTTCAACAGACTGAATTGCGTTTTTGTTAGCTGCTACTGTTATACACCTTTAACACTTTGTCAACAATCAACAAAAAGCCCGGTAAAACCGGGCTTTGATTAAGTGTAGATCTCTCTCTGGTTTTAATTACATAGATTATGGGATAGCAATTAAACGCAAGTTATCAACATAGTACTGCGCATTGGCTTCAGTGAAAGTTATGTTCAACATCATTGTTTCCTGAGACCAATCGATATCAGCGGAACGCCCATAATCCTCAGAGATAATAATGTCTATTTCAGCTGCATCAGGCCCTGTAGTAGAACCATCCAAACTAGCTGCCACTGAGTCCGTACCGTTGGATAAGCTCACCATAAAGCCCACTTGGGTACTCGAGCCCACGCCAAACAAATCATCGTGGTTAATTAACTGTGCTTCCATCACAAGTGCATAACGCGCACCTGCTTTAATCGCACCTGTTTCTATTGGGAAGCTAATCGATACACCGGCGTCTGCGCCCGTTGTATCAATGAATAGTTTGTTAGCGCCTTCAACTTCCTGAATTTCGGCAATTCCACCATTTGAAGTAATAATTTGTTCAGTTTCAAATGTTCCAACATCGTCAACTAACATATCATGTGCCACTAAATCATAGTCACCATAAGCCACCACACTGAAGTCATCTAAATAATGAAGGCCATCAAAATCAGCATACTTCATAATATCCCAGCTCAATGTAGCGCCTTCGTAACCATCCCAGCTTCCTCCATCAAAGGTACTGACCACTTGAACGTGTTCCATCCACTGATCAATGGCAGTATCGAAGTAGCGTGATCCCAACCAGAAGCGATTCTCTGTCACACCTTCAGGTAAGGTTGAAGCAAAAATCGGGACATAAGGATTACTAGCAGCATTGTCACTGGCTAATTTATTTTGTATGCCATATGAAAACGCATACTTCTGATTATTAGGTAATTCTTCAATGATATTATTAATCAGTAAATCACAATACCGACCTTCAAATCGCATACCGTAATTACCCATTCTGGCATAATCCGCACCTATTGTTGGGGTTATACACCACCACGTTGCCCATCCAAAAGCAGAAAATCCCCCCAAATTACCACCAGCAACAATATCCCCTGATAAAGACTCATCTTCAAAATCATGATTGCTCATGGCCGATGCAATTAGATTGGTTTCTACACCATTTAAGGTAACGGCAAGTTCTGGCACGCCGTCAGAAGTATTGCCTTGATCGTCTGAAACAATATAGGTGAGTGTTTGCTCAATAGATTCGTCAGCATTAACCTCATTAAGAAATGCGTGAGGATCAATAGTTAACATATTGCCTTGTAGCGAATAACCATAGGGTAACGCTTTACCTCCCAACATTACGTCACTCACCACTATAGCGTCACCTTCACGCTCAACGATCTCATCAGTTAAATCAACTGTAATCACAGTTTCGGTTTCATCAAGCTCTATACTTTTGAAATAGTTAGTGACTAATGGCGCACCGGGAACATCTTGCACACCTAACACGTTAATAATCATAGTCTGCTCAATGTCAAACCTATGATCACTAACGGTATAACTAAATTTGAACTCCACTTTTTGACCATCAGGAATCGAGGACTCTACTGCCGCTATGTCCACATTGACTTCAGCACCATTACCACTAGCGGTAATAGGTAAATCATACAAATTACCGCTATCAGCCACTAAGTTAGTAATAGTTAACAATTCGTTATCTGCATCAAAAACAGTCGCCAAAAGATTGACCGTACCGACACCTGCATCACGGGTAAAGTTACCTACAACGGGTCCATTAGAAACAGGTGCAAAATCTTCGCCTGTAAAGGTTAAAGTAGCAGTACGCGGGGTTTTATTAACACCATCAGATATATTGTATGACACCACTATTGTGTGCATTTCACCATTATCTAAATAAGGAGCAATAGCAAGTGAGCGAACCCCTAATTGATTACCGTTAAGCTCTGCACCGGCATCCATAATTTCATCAGACCGAGAACCACTCCCTTCAATGACAACGTCAGTGACTCTTAGAAAATTACCGTCTGCATCTCTCGCCACCCCTTCGCCTGAAGAAGCGCCTGAAGGAGTCCCTAACAAATCAATAAAGGTTATCTCGTCTTTTTCATTAAAGGCTAATACGATATCTCCACCATGAGTAGGCGCTACCGTATTTGCTTGAGCTTCCGGCTTAAAATCACCTGATGAGTCATCACATCCTACCAAGGCAATTGCAATTGAGCTTGCTAACAAAGCTCTGAATGTTTTAATTGTATTCATAATATTTCTACCAATATCCTGTTCTAGACAAATGCGGAATTTCTTCCCCATAGCTATATAAATCCTTAGAAGTTCACCCTTAGGCCTAAACGATAAGTCGTACCGACTTTATACTTAGTGTAAGTACGATGCGTAGGGGCATCTCCGTCCAGTGGGTTGCCTTCTTCTAAAGCAACAAAGTCATAGCCCGCAGCATTGTCAGCATCTACTCGTACAACGTTTAACGTACGACTAGTAAAGTAGGTACGGTATGCTTCATCGGTTAAATTAATCGCTTGGAAAGTTAAGCTAATCTGCGGACTGATTTGATATGAAGCAGATATATCTAAGGTATTGCGCCCTTCATTCCAAATTGACCCTTGGTTCCAATTACGACCATATTGTCCATTAGCCCAGTCTTTGCCTACTAAGGAGTCGGTGGTCCCTCTAAAACTCAAACGTATCTGATGACCGTCTTGCTCCCAGAAACCGGTAAAGTTGTAACTATGTTTTGGTGTATCTGCTACAGGATATGACGGTAGCAATAAATTAGGATCTATGGATGAATACTCTGACTCATACTCACTTTCTTGGTAGGTATAGTTAGCTGAGACACCTAAACCAGCGGTCCATTGAGGTAACCCAAACGCTTCAGGTAAGAAGTCGTAAGTTTGCACATAACCCAGTTCTAGGCCTTGAATTTCTGCATCTTTGGAATTAACCGTTTTAGTTACGGTCATGTTGGCACAATTATCCGCTGGATCACCGCTGTATGTAGTGGGATCCCCAGGTTGGTAGCCAAACTCAGTTGTCGCTCTAATTGGATGACAAGCTGAAAGGTCACCATCACTCGTCAAAATCAAATCATTGCCACTTTCAGGCGCATCGGCTGCGTCCCTTACACTATTAACAAAAGATAATGTTGTTTCACGATCAGTAAAGTTAGACATATCTTTTCTAAAGTATGCCACGCTCAACATACTGGAATCGTTAAAGTACCACTCTAAAGATAAATCTAAGTTGTTCGATTCTAACGGCTCTAACTGAGTGTTATACATATCAACACGGCCAACATTTAAATTGCCACTCCCCCAGTAACTGCCTTCAGTCACTTTATAACCCGGGCGAAGTAAATCAATTTCAGGACGCGTCATGGTTTTTGATACGGCAAATCTACCGACAAATTCATCCGAAAAGGCGTAGTTTAAATTTAAGCTCGGTAGTACATTGCTATACTCATGAGTTTTATAGGCAGGTATTGCGGCAATTTCGTTATTCGTTGAAGTGCCCCAAGAATAATTAGTATTGACGCCAGAGGTTTGTCCGTTCCATTCAGGTAAGTTATCCCAACCATAGGTACGGCTAGTACCTACATCTGCATAACGCCACATTGACTGCCACAATAAATTGTAGTCCGATAGAGTTGGCGCATCCCCCTGCCCCGTGCGGAAAAGCGTTAACGCATCGGCATAGTCCGCAAATAAGGTATCGTGACAAGGACCTACATCAGGTGTTCTGACCCAAGTAGAAGGATCGGGTCCCGCGCTAGTATCCCACCCTAATCCATCAACACGCTGATATTTTTGTTCGTAATCTTGCACAATTCCGTCAGCCCCTAAATTTAACGTAGGGCATTCTGGTAACGACCTGTCCGCTAACTCCGAAAGGGTATGCCTATCAATCTCACGCTCTAAGTCAGAACCAGCTTGTTCGAAGTAACTAATACCTGAATAACCAAGTGCCTCGACTTCAGTTTCAACATAACGAACACCGATATCACCGGTTAACTTACCATCCAACAACTCAAAATTCGCTTTCAGGTAAAAAGCGTTGGTATCAATATTGGTTTCGCGAGAGGCAGTGTTATCTACATTTCTAATAACATCTCCGTCACCCAACACCATTTCTTTTGCTAACTTTACGTCAATCGGTGTCCAGTTTTGGGTTGCACCTTCTCGGCCATAACCGAGTGACGCCATAAAATCATCATATTCAATCGGATCGCCTGCTATTAAATCACCACGAATATCCGCTAACGAACCACCCAATTCAACAACCGTTTGGCCAGTAACAGGGTCTGTTATGATTTCAGTTGCTTGCAACGATTGGAAGCTATACGCTTGGTCATCAACGTCTTTATTACGAAAAGACACTTTGGCACCAAATTCAATAGAGGTAATACCAAACTCGTCAATATCCCAATCAAAATCAACTTGTGCATTGGTGATGGTATCTTCAACGATTCGCTCTGACTCGCCGATATAGCCTAAGAAAAAAGACGAAACGTCTTGAGGGTTAAAACCAGTTGAAACAACATTATCTATATTGCCCGCAACTCGTTGGCCATTTTCATCGGTGTAAGCGTATAAGTTTTCGCCTAAATCCACGAAAGAGTCACCGTAAACCATTCTGCAAGTGTCAGAACCGCCCGTACAGTCAACCCCCACGGGCTGAATAGCAGCACCGGCATCGTAAAGTGCAAAACCTGGTACTTGCTGGTAATTTTCCATTACAGTGTACGCATTAGGCATACTTTCTGAATTACTAAAAGAGTGACCAACTTGCGCTTCCATACGCAAAGTATCAGTGAATTCGGTTTTGAAATTTAACGTTGCACTGAAGTTTTCGTTTTCGGTGCCTCCATCTGAACGAACCATATTGCCGTTACCGTAACGGTTAACACGTTTGGTCATATCGTAAGTAGAAGTATCGACTTGGAACCAGTCAACTGGATCATTAAAAGGGTTAGGTGGTCTTACAAAACTTGAGGGCACCTCACCTTCAATCCAGTTAGGGTTGTTCGAAAAGCTTTTGGTTTGAATAGCATCATATGTTCTGACCAAATCTTGTTTGCTATAGGTCATGTCGAACATTAACTCGCTAACGTCGCTTGGCAAATATTGAATCCCCAAAGACACACCTTGACGATTACTTTCATTTTGATGAAGCTCGTAACTGGCGATGTTAGGCTCGATAACTTTAACACCGGATATCACGTCGCCATTTTGATCAACGGCCTGTGCATACTCTTGTGATTCAACAAAGTTACCGGCGTTATATTGGTCCTTACGATAGGCGTTTGATTCGTCATATACAGTCAATGCCACACCTAAAGTCTCATCTAGAAACTTCTCTGTAGCTGAAAACTGTATTTTATGATTGGTTTTGTCTGCAAAGTCATTATAGCGACCTTGCGCGGTAAACGAACGAACGGCTTCAGCCTGGTTTAGTGGCCTTATAGTAACCAGATTAACTGACGCTCCTAAAGACCCTTCATCATGATCAGCACTTGGGGTTTTTACCACTTCAAGCTTTGATAAAATATCAGCAGAAAAAGAGCTCAAATCAACAGCTTGTGAAAAATCTGTAGACGTCAGCGTTTGACCATTTAAAGTAATATTATTTTGGTTAGCATCAGCACCACGCACGGTAATCTGAGTTCCTTCTCCGTCGCTACTGACAACAGTAACGCCGGTAACACGTCCTAGAGCATCGGCAATATTTTGGTCGGTCGATTTGCCGATGTCTTCGGCATTAATCGAATCCATCACATTTTGTGAAAAGCGTTTATCATTTAAAGACTTTAAAAGACTGCCTTTAAGGCCCTTAATTTCAATAATCTCTGTATCGTCTTGCGCTTGTGTCTCGACATTATCTTCTTGCTGAGCATAAGCACCAACGCTTGTTGCGGCTAAAACCGCAGCGCATATCGTGCTAAGCTTAAATCTCTGCTTTGCCTTTATCATTTTGTGTGTCCCAAGTTTTTTTTGTGTTTCTAGTGTCATTTACAGTAAAGACATAGCTGAACCAGCAACCACGTCATTGTGTGTAATATATCGACACTTTAGACCTCCCCAGAACGACTTGTCAACACATTTTTGTTAACAATCTTCAGTTAACTATTCATATCATGTATAAATATTGTGAATAATAAAAACCATAAACCGAGTATCAACACCGCCACCCTTAATCCGTTGCAAGCATGCAGTATATAAAGAGAAAACCCTAAATCAAAGCTGTACAATAGAATGCAGCTCGTAAAAAAAATGTAAACAAACCTCATCAAAATTGGCTTTTTTATAATTACGGATCGTAAAATTATTTCCAGATATTGTTAACAATCTTTAATTAACAATATTGGAAATACTCAGGTTTGATGATACAGTTGAATCTAGGTTCTCATTCTAAATTTTTATAAGGTGTTAATAATGTTAAAGCGCTCACAATTTTACTTATTGGGCATGCTTAGTTGCCTGTTGGGTTGTCAGCAAGACACCACCAGTGCCTCGATTCAAAAACACGATATCAACAACATTGTGCAATTGGTTCACTTCCAAGAAGACAGCATTCCAGAGAACGTTAGATTAATGAATGCCAAAGCTAAGGTCACTGACAAAGGCTTGGAAATCAATTTCGAGTCACAACAGCATGCTTATTCATCTGTATCAATTGTTCCAAAGCAGCCTTATGACTGGGACCATCTGCAAGACTTTAACATTGCTTTTGATATTGCCAATCACGGACAACATTCTACGCAACTTAAACTTGATGTAACTGATATCGATGGCAAAAACTACACCCGCACTATTAGTATTCCTGTTGGCGGTAAACAAACTTACTACGGTAAAATGTCAGGGCATGATTTAATGCAACCCGATGGTGACGAAAGCATTGAACTAAACTTTGCTTCTGGACTGCGCTCTAACCCGGCCACTTGGAAGAGCGACGACAAGCAATTTATCTCTATGTGGGGATCCAAATTATTAAATTTGTCTGGAATTACGAAAATTTCCCTTAGTGTACAAGACGCATTACATAACAAATCCATTACCCTAAGCAATGTACGCTTACGCAAAAATCCTCCCAAAGATCCGGAGTTTCTTTCCGGCATAGTTGATCAATATGGACAGAATGCAAAAGTGGATTTTCCGACTAAAATCCACTCCGACAAAGAATTAGCCCAAGTTACAGCTGAAGAACTCGCTTCTTTTTCTGCTCCTAAGTTACAAGAGCGCAGTCAATATAATGGTTGGAAACAAGGTCCTAAACTTGCCGCCACTGGATACTTTAGAACACAAAAAGTCGACGGAAAATGGTGGTTGGTTGACCCACAGGGTTATTTATATTTCGCCACTGGCTTAGATATTATTCGCCTTTCAAATTCAACCACTATTACCGGTTATGACTTTGACAAAAAACAAATTCAAGAAAAAGCTAAAGACGATACGACCCCTGAAGATTCACAGGGATTAAATAGAGTGAATAATGAGGCAGTGGCTACTCGTTATGTTGCATCACAAAAACGTAAAAACATGTTTACTTGGTTGCCTACTTACGAAGAGCCTCTTGGTAAACATTTTGGTTACCGTCGCAGTGTGCATTCTGGAGCACTAAAAAAGGGGGAAACTTTTAGCTTTTATTCGGCTAATTTAGAAAGAAAATACGGTGATAACTACATGGAGCAATGGAATGAGGTCACGGTAAAACGCATGCTTAACTGGGGCTTTACATCCCTTGGCAATTGGACTGACCCGTCATTCTATCAAAATGACCAAATCCCCTACTTTGCAAACGGTTGGATCACCGGCGATTACAAAACGGTTTCAAGTGGCAATGACTTTTGGGCACCTATGCCTGACGTATTCGACCCTGAATTTGAGCAAAGAGCCAATTTAACTGCCAGCACTGTTGCCTCTGAAGTACAAGATAATCCTTGGTGTGTGGGTGTTTTCATTGATAATGAAAAAAGTTTTGGTCGTCCAGATTCCGTCACTTCTCACTATGGAATTGTACTGCATACACTTAGACGTAACGGTGCTGATGTTCCGACAAAAGCCGAATTTACTCGACTAATGAAAAAACAGTATACTGATATATCAGCATTAAACACAGCTTGGGATAAGGATATCGCAGATTGGGATTCGTTTGATGCTGAGGTCAACTCTGACATCAACACGGAGCAACAACTTCAAGATTACGGTGTGCTATTAGGTGCTTACGCAGCCAAATATTTTAAAACAGTACACGACGCAGTAGAGAAACATTTACCTAATCACATGTATTTGGGCTCAAGATTTCCCGACTGGGGAATGCCAATTGAAGTGGTCAAAGCGGCGGCTAAATATGCCGATGTAGTCAGTTACAACGCCTATAAGGAAGGACTACGTAAAGATAAATGGGCATTTTTAAAAGACATCGACAAACCTAGCATAATTGGGGAATTCCATGTGGGCGCGTCTGACTCGGGTCTATATCATCCAGGGTTGATCCACGCAGCCAATCAGAAAGACCGTGCAAAGATGTTCGAAGATTATATGCAGTCAGTGATTGATAACCCGTATTTTGTCGGCGCTCATTGGTTTCAGTATATGGACTCTCCTATTACTGGTCGAGCCTATGATGGTGAAAACTACAATGTGGGATTTGTTAATGTCACTGATACACCTTATCCCCATATGGTAGAGTCAGCGAAAACAGTCAACAGCAAAATTTACCAAGCTCGATTCAACAATATCCAGTAAATGAACTCACACCCTCAGTAAAACCGTGCTGGGTGCCTAGAATATGTCCCTTACAATTGACATATTCTAGGCACCTTTCCCTCTTTTTAAGCAAATAAAACTTCAACACATTGCCCTTTGACTAGGTCCAAAATAGTCGAAGATTGTAAACACCCAATTATTGTTAACAATTTACTGTTTACATAATTTCAATGATTGTTACAATTCAGTTTCAATATGACAAGTGAATGAGATTTTTATGCCAATACCTAACACAACTTGCCTATGGGTTTTGTTGCTTAGTTTGTGTGTTACTGCTTGCGGAGGCTCTAATGGCGCCGCTACGTCTCCTGACTCAACCAGTCTCAATTCTCAGACTGATAACGACACACTTCCCAATGCATTTACGTTCTCTAGTGTGCAAAACGTAAGCTTGAATACCCTACTCCACTCAGAAACAATCACTATCAGTGGCATCAATGCGGCTTCAACAATAAGTATCAACAACGGTCAATTTAAAATAAATGAGGGGGAATTCAGTTCCACAACAACCACGGTAGGCAATAATGATAAAATCACTGTAAGAATAACTAGTGCCAACGAGTACAACACCACCCACACTGCAACTTTAACCATAGGCACTGTTAGCGCTACCTTTGACGTGACGACCTTATCGAGCCCGATTCTAAGTAATCTGATAGATGTTAATTTGCATATCAAACACAGTGTTGGCGGCATTGATCATTTCGCTCGCGAAAAGTTTATAACTATCCACGCTAACCACACCGAAAACGACTGGTACACAGTAGGTAAAAATAAATTAGATGACCTAATCACCGAATTTACAGAAGGCTTTGATGTCTATTTTGGTCGCGATGCGGGGGGTATAGGCTGGAATTTAAGTAATCTTCCCCAAGATCCAAACAATTTTGGGTTTGTAGATCCAGAGGCCACCTCACAACGTGGTTTCGATGTTCGTTGGAATTACACTAACCAGACTGACCAACGGTCAGTCACACAACGAAGTTTACAATACCGTAATCACAATCTTATCGTTAGCGGTCAACAACATCCTTACTGGCCAGATGGTAAACTAACAGGCCAATATAGTGCTCAAAGCTGGGCCTTCACGCAGAATGACTCACTCGATGAACCTTTTGGTAGCGCCACAGGGGATTACATAGGGCGTTATGTGTCAGAGTTTTTCAATAATGCTAGTAACAACGCAATAGGTGCACCGCCACCTGCTTTTGTTGAAGTGATGAATGAACCACTCTACGATTTGTACGACGTGGCCGACAACCCGGTGGAACTGCGTCAAGTGTTTGAATTCCATAAAACAGTCGCCGATCGTATTCGCAATATCAATATTAATAACACCACACCGAATAGCAATATAAAAGTTGGAGGCTACACCGCGGCCTTCCCCGATTTTGATGCTCATAATTTTAAAGAATGGGAAGAGCGCGATAAGCGGTTTATCGATATCGCCGGTGCCGACATGGACTTTATTTCTTTGCATTTATACGACATGCCACGTTTTAACAATACAGTGCAATTACGTAAAGGCAGTAATATCGAAGCCACGTTTGACATGCTTGAACACTATACCAACCTCAAATTTGGAGCGCCAAAACCGCTTATCGTATCGGAATACGGCGCGCAAGTGCACAGCATGCTGCAATCACCTTGGTCTCCTGAGCGCGACTGGTTGATTGTTAATTCTCTTAGTGCCCAGCTAATGAACTTTCTAGAACGTCCACATTTAATTGCAATGACTATTCCTTTCATAACAGTCAAGGCCGAATGGGGACGAACGTCAGAGACCGTACCCTACACACATCGCTTGATGCGCCAGCAAAAAGAAGCAGAAGGTGAAACTGGCGATTTATGGGTATACACCGATTTAGTGAAGTTTTATCAGCTATGGTCTGACGTCAATGGCGTCCGCGCAGAATCAAAAGCCAACGACTTAGACTTGCAAGTTGATGCCTACGTTGAAGGCAAAAAAGCTTACATAATAGTCAACAGTTTAGAAATGCGAGCCACCACTTTTTCATTGGCGGTACACGGCATAGACATGGATGAGGTCACGGGTATAACGCTGAAACATCTATACCCACTCAATGACCAATCAGTATTAGATCAACAAACCCTAACCACTATTCCAGATAACATTGAGATCGGCGCTGAAGCCACCATGATTTTTGAGGTAAGCATGCAAAATAACATTGCCATGCCGCATACCGCTTTTGAACAAAAATACTACGCCACCCATTACAAAGAGCCAATTCATGCCGACATCAGCCACACATTTTCTATTGAAAACGTGGTAACAGCTGATGAAGGCGAGGCCCTACTGCGTCTAGGGCTTGGCCGTGACCACGACTTAAGTTTGCTTCCCACAGTTACCTTCAATGATGTAGCGGTATCGGTACCGCAAGACTATCGCGGTTACGACCAATATTTTGAGGGTAAAGGGCGTGCCAACTACTTTGGCATAATTGAGATCCCCGTGCCATTAAGCCTGTTACAAGAGAACAACTCAGTCAAGGTCACCTTTAGCGACACCGGCGGATTTATCTCCTCTGTAAGCCTACAAGTGCTAAATAGCGATACACAATTAATCCGAGGTTATTAAATCATGAACACTCTATTCCGTTATACAAAAGCAGCCTTGTTAACAACTGTGTTAGCTTCGCTTCAAGGATGTAGTCACTCAAATTTAGACAACAACGCAAAAACAACAGATGCGTTAACAAGCGACGCAATAAAAGAAAATACAGCAATAACAGTCATTGCCAATATTGCTGATTTTGATAGCAACATCGACAATTACACCCTTACCACTATGAATGCACAATCCCGTATTGTGGGGGACGATGCGAGTAACAAAGAGTTGCAAGTGCTTTACTCGCCGCAATCTGCTAAATCTGCTGTTGATATTGAATTTAAACAGCCGTTAAACTGGCAAGACTTTAAGGAATATCACCTCGCCATAGACGTACACAATACGGGTACAGAATCTGTCCAGCTTTATTTGGGTATCACCAATAACAACGGCCAAACGGCGACTCAACCATGGTCGACTTCAAATCGCTCAATCAATGTTGCCGCTGGGGAGTCGGCGACCTACTTCGCGGTGTTAGATGGCAGTTTCAGCGAGACCTACCCTGGGCTAAGAGAAAGTCCTAAACCCTGGCAAACCAATGAAGACATGTTCATCTGGCGCTATGGACATAAAGAAATGACGTTTAACAAGATTACCAAAATCAGCTTATTTACCCGAGGAAACTTAAACCCCAAATCCGTTATCGTAGATAATATTCGATTACGTAAAAACCCAGAATACAACAAAAGTTACCTAGCTAATTTAGTCGATGAATTTGGCCAAAATGCGCAACTCGATTATCCCATTAAAGTAAACTCTATTAGTGAACTGCAAGCGGTGGCGAAACAAGAACTCGCAGATCTAGGCGATGGCGATTTAATGGCCGACCGCTCCCGTTTTGGTGGCTGGAAAAATGGCCCTCGCCTTGAAGCAACGGGTTATTTCCGCACGACTAAAGTTGAAGGCCAATGGTGGATGGTTGACCCAGAAGGCTATTTGTTCTTCTCTCATGGAGTCGCCAATGTGCGCATGGCGAACCTTTTCACTTTAACTGGCGTCGACTTTAAAAACCCTGAAGCACGTTATGTTGATCCTAATGAAACCACCCCCGAAGATTCAATCGGTATTGTGACTTTGTCAGATAACATTCGTAGTAGTCGTTATGTGTCATCTTCAATTCGCCATGATATGTTTACATGGTTACCCGAGTATGATCACCCGCTAGCAGACCATTACAGCTACCGCCGCAAGGTTCATATGGGGCCAATGACATCCGGTGAAACCTACAGTTTCTATCGCGCCAACGTAGAACGCCGCTATGGCGAAACACAACCTCAGTCCTATTTGAAAAAATGGCAGGAGGTTACCCTTAAACGCATGCGAAATTGGGGATTTACCTCTATGGGTAATTGGGTTGACCCCGCGTTCTACCCTAATCAACAAGTGCCGTATTTTGCTAATGGCTGGATCATCGGTGATTTTGCCACCATCAGTTCTGGTATGGATATTTGGGCACCATTGCCCGACCCCTTTGATCCAGAATTTGTACGCAGAACCCAAATAACTATCGATGTGATTGCCGATGAAATACAAGGCTCTCCTTGGTGTGCCGGCATTTTTATCGATAATGAGAAAAGTTGGGGTTTACGGGAAGGTAGCATTGAGCAGCGTTATGGCGCGGTACTCAATGTGTTAGCCAAAACGCTAGACAAAAGCCCAGCCAAACACGCTTTTATTAAGCAACTAAAACAACAATACAAACAAATAGAAACTCTCAATACTGCCTGGCAGACCAAGTTTAGCGCATGGCAACAACTCAATGGCAGCGTCAAGCTGAACACTTACACAGCGCAAGCCGAGAGTGATTTTTCGCAGCTTTTGGAATTATTATCTAATGAGTACTTTCGGGTTGTTCACGATACATTGGCGAAAACCTTACCTGAGCATTTATATATGGGGGTAAGAATGGCCAGTTGGGGCATGCCTAAAGAAACCGTTAGCGCCGCGGTAAAATATTCTGATGTATTGAGTTTTAACATCTATCAAGAAGGAGTCCAGCCCTTGGCATGGGAATTTTTGAAAGACATCGATTTACCTAGCATTATTGGCGAATTCCATATTGGTGCGACCTCAGATAGCGGTGTATTTCACCCAGGATTGGTACAAGCAGCGGATCAACATGATCGCGCCAGAATGTACACTGACTATATGCAAAGCGTTGCCCGTCATCCGAATATGGTAGGGGCACACTGGTTTCAGTATGTTGACTCACCAATTACAGGTCGAGCTTTTGACGGTGAAAACTACAATGTGGGTTTTGTATCCGTTACCGATATCCCCTATCAACCAATGGTCGATGCGGCCAAGGCGTTTAACCGCAATATTTACCCCAAACGTTTTAGCAAAAAGATAGGCCAATAATGCAAAATCGACACGCCCCCCAAGATACGGCTATTCCTGTCCATGGTGACATCATTGGCAATGGTGACTTCCAGTATCGTATTAATAGCCATTGGGGCAAGCTGGATGCTGAAACAACGCCGGTGGAGAATTGCCATGATTTCGCCATCGACTCCCAAGGACGGATCATCATGGTGACAGATCATCCGGTGAATAACTTTATTGTGTATGACAAACAAGGTAATTTACTCGATGCTTGGGGGACGGAATATCCCGGAGCACATGCGATTGAAGTCGTCAACGAGAACGGTGAAGATTTTATCTATGTGGTCGACTGTGGTTGGGTTATTAATCGTCACTGGGATGGCAAATCGACCGATGCGTGGGACTCTCCTTTCAATAAAGTCGTCCCACAAGCAGGCTTTGTGGCCAAACTTACAATTGATGGTCGGCTGATTTTTACCATTGGTCATCCACAAACCGTGGCTGCTTACAGGCCCGACATGCCGTTTCGTCCTACCGATATAACAATAGCGGCCAATGGCGATATCTATATCACCGATGGTTATGGCTCTGACTTTGTATTGCAATATGATTCTCAAGGGCGATTTATTCGCTGCTGGGGCGGACACAACAATACCGATAGCCGTTATAACCTAAATAATACTCATGGCATCGCTATTGATAACCGCCAAGTAGATAATCCAATTTTAGTTGTCAGTTCCCGAGCGGATCAGTGCCTGAAACAATTTTCGCTACGAGGTGAATATTTAGGGTGCATCGATACCCCAGGCGCTTGGATCCATGGGCCAGTGTTTTACGGCAACCATTTTTATGCAGCGGTTTGTTGGTCTGATATTAAAGGCAAAAATGTCGATGACTCTGGCTTTATCAGTATTTTCGACAGCGCCAACAAAGTTGTTAGCAACTTAGGGGCTCACCCTGCTGAATATATACATGAAAAACTTCAACCCATGTGCAGCAACTGGCAAGTATTTAAACATGTACACGGATTATGTATTGATGACAAAGGCAATATTTACGTAGGCCAATGGCGTGCAAACCAAAGTTATCCCATCAAACTAGAAAAAATTAATTCATAACACTGGAGCGCTAATCATGCAAAGACGCGATTTTTTAAAAGCCAGTGCTGCAATTGCGGCAAGCTCTACCCTATCCTCTTGTGAAAGCCTAAATAAACAATCTGCTAATGTCACTTTGAGTAATATAGCTGTGCTACCTCAAAATCAAACTAGCCATTGGTTGGGACATGGGTTTTGGGGAAATCGTCTGCAAGATTGGCGTTTACATCAAGGACGTTTGCAGTGTTTACGGGGTGAGAAAAGTTTTGAAGTACGCACTGTATCCCTATTAACCCGGGCCTTATCCAACAGTTCGACAGCTGCGAAGTTACGTATGACGGTAGGCAATATAACACCTGATCAATCGGGATTTTGTGGTTTTTTACTAGGTGCAGGTAATCAACTTGATTACCGTGGTGCGGCTTTGGTACAACGTTTTGCGGGTATGCACGGTGGTGTAATGGCCCGTCTACACAGTGACGGAACCTTGAGCTTTAATGATTTTTCAGACCAATCTACCCCCCTTGGATTTACGCCATTGGCCAATCAAACCACAGGATCTATTGGTGAAGTTGCCGCTCGAACTATCACCCTAGAATGCCGTTTACTACCGCAACACAATGGCGATTTTACCCTACAACTCGATGCGTTTGACGCCAAGACACAACAATTACTAGGACAAGCAAGCTGTACTGATGTCGATGCCTATATTCTACAAGGCGGCATTTCTTTGTTGTCCTCTCCCGATGTTAAACAAGCTGGGGCCCGTTGGTGGTTTACGGATATTCAAACCGGTGGGGATAAAATCCAGCAGCATGACAATCGCGGTTTGGGCGAAGTCATGGGTTGTATGTATAGCCTGAATCAGAATGTATTGAAACTCACTAGCCAGTTTATGCCGATTGATTTAAACCTTCATCAACAAGCGCAACTTGAATACCGCTATAAGGGCGAGTCAAATTGGCACACTGGTCCTATTGCGACTATTGAGGACGGCTACGTAGCGTTATTCCGCATCAGTAATTGGGATCATGGCCGAGCGGCGCAGTATCGTATTCGTTTTACTAATGATGAAAAAGATTTATTCACTGGCGAAATAGTCAAAGATCATGGCAGTGCTCAGGAACTAAAAATTGCCCTGTACTCGTGTATCATCCCCACAGCCAAAAGTTTAGACCGAGACTTTTATACTAAACTTCACCCAAAAGAACGCTTGCTTGGTCGCTACACCACAGACAATGTGTTGTTTCCTCATAATAACTTGGTTAATAATTGTGATTCCCACCAACCGGATTTATATGTATTTGCGGGGGACCAATATTACGAAACCTATCCCACCCGTTACGGTAACAACACTAAAGATGCCAAATTAGATACTCTTTATCGGTGGTATCTTTGGTATTGGACGTTTAGAGACTCTATTCGAAATCGTCCGTCTATTGTACTGGCTGATGATCACGACGTGTTACAAGGCAATTTGTGGGGAAATAGCGGCAAAGATCCCGACACAGCTAAAGAAGAAAACGGTGGATATGTTTGGGATAAAAGCTTAATTCGTATGATTTACAACATCCAACATGGCCACAATCCTGATGCTTACGACCCCACCCCTATTGCCCATAACATTCCGGTCACTTACGGTTCATTTATATATGGCGGAGTCAATTTTGCGTTAGTAGAAGATAGAAAATTTAAATCTCCGCCTAACTACAAGGTGGATTTGTTAAAAACCACTGGGGAATTATTAGGGAAACGCCAGGAGCAGTTTTTATCCGAATGGAAAAATACTGCGCCCAACCTCCCCAAAATTTGTTTAACCGCCTCAATTTGGGGCTCGCCACAAACCAAAGGCATCAATACCCCCCTGTTAGATTTCGATTCTAATGGTTATCCTGCCGATGGCAGAAACCGTGCTGTGCAATTGGTGGCCGATGCTAAAGCTCTGATGTTAGCGGGCGATCAACATTTGGGCCTTGTTGCCCACCAAGGTATTAACAGTTTTGATGATGGCGCGTTATTTTTTGCGGGCCCTGCTGCGGCCGCCTTTTGGCAACGTTGGTTTGAAAGTGACGGAAGCTTAGCTAATAGTCTCCCTAACAGTCCGAATACCGGCGACTATATTGATACTTTTGGTAATAAAATGCGCGTTATGGCTGTGGCTAATCCGACAATTAGTTACGCAGACTTTGCTGCTGGTAATCAAACTTGGGGGATGTTTTTGGCCGATAACAAACTAAAAACTGAAGGTTATGGATTAGTTCGCGTGAACCATCAACAACAACATTTTGAGTTAGAATGTTGGCATTGGAACGCCAAACCTGGCCGTGATGAGCAGTTTGCAGGTTGGCCGATTGTACATGCTTTTCCTAGACACACGATCTAAATCAACAACCTAAAGAATCGGGGCTCATCACCTTTGAGCCTCGCAAACATTTTAATGTCCTAGGGATAAACCCTCATATTAACAACCCAATTGTTGGCTAATATTCTCTGCCGTTTGGTGCATATCTTGGATAATATCCATCTCATCGCCGTCCTGTACCATTTTCATACCTAATTTCGATACCACTAAACACGCAATAATTTTTCCTTCCGCTGAGCCAACGAGCACCGCGTGATCAGTCACTCCCTCAATAACTGGGTTATCGGCGATAAGTATTTTCTGCTCGCGAATATTATCGAGTTCTTTAGTTAATGCAGATTTTGCTTTGGTAGTCAGCAAGGCATAGTCTTCACTACGCTGTAAAATCATATCCCGCACTTCAGAATTACTGTTGGCTAATAATACTTTGCCAGAAGTAGTGGATAAGGTAGGAAACAACGCGCCCTCAGTAATATTAACCGACATCGGCACTTGGCTACGAGCTTGCACTATCACCATGGTTTGACTCTGATACAACATGGTTAAGTGGCAGGAATGATCGATACTCACGGCTAAGTCTTCCATATGAGGTAACGCACACTGACGTAATTGGTCGATGGGAGAAATTCGCCTCGATAAATTATAAATTTTTAACGAAGCGCGATAGAGCCCTGAAACCGCATCACGCACCAGATAACCTCGGGATTCTAAATTAATGAGTACTCGATAAATCTCATTGGCACCACGTCCT
This sequence comes from Paraglaciecola arctica, assembly GCF_018861065.1. Classification (GTDB taxonomy): domain Bacteria; phylum Pseudomonadota; class Gammaproteobacteria; order Enterobacterales; family Alteromonadaceae; genus Paraglaciecola; species Paraglaciecola arctica_B. The sequence goes on along the minus strand of NZ_JAHKQO010000042.1, from coordinate 24,361 downwards.
AATGCCGACGCAATTTCAGTTTGTGACTTTGGCAATTCCTGTTCAACTAAATATTCCAATACATCCAACGCCTTATCTAAAGCGGGAACGGCGTACTTGTTTTTACTGACTTGCTCGGTAGCGGTTTCACTTTTATTGGTTGGGTTTTTACTAGTTAACGTCACTTATTGGTTCTCAGTTAGTAAACGGGACAAATGTATCTTAACGGTATCATCAAAAAATTGGCAACACTTGCAACATATTGTTGACAATCAACATTAAGCAGCTATCATTATTTGTATTGGAATATTGTATTTCTATATAAATTTTAAAGCTATTTAAATTTTTATTCTCAAAACAGGTGATCCTATGACAAATAAGATATTGTCCGCTGAACAAATTAACGATTTCCATCGCGATGGTTACGTCATTGCTCGTGGGTTTTACAGCCAACAAGAAATAAAGCGCTTACAAGATAAAGCCTTTAATGACGATTCACTATACGAGCGTGCTTGGGACAAGAAAGATGCAAAAGGCACTGTCAGTAAGGTCTGCTTATGGCAAGAGTTGGGTGATGATCTGTATAGTATGTTCTCTCGAGGCCGTCGTTTATCCGACTCGGTAGATGCCATTTTGGGTGAGCCGGTTTATCACACCAGTACCAAAATCATGATGAAAGAACCCTTTGTGGGTGGCGCATGGGAATGGCATCAAGACTTCGGCTATTGGCACAACGATAACATTATGCTGTATCCCAAATTAGTCAGTTGTATGATTGCCGTCAATCAAGCTACCATTGAAAATGGTTGTTTGCAGGTACTAAAAGGTTCTCATCATATTGGTCGAATCAACCACAATAAAACCGGAGATCAAAAAGGCGCTAAATTACAATTTGTTGAAGAAGCCATGAAACATTTAGAGCTAGTCGATGTTGAACTGGAGCCTGGTGATACACTGTTTTTCCACTGTAATTTGTTGCACAAATCCAATCAGAACCAATCATCTGAACCACGCTGGTCGATTATCATGGCTTACAACGCAGAAAGTAATAAACCGTTCAAAGAAAATGAAGCCTTATACTTCCCCCTTAATCGCGTTGACGACGATGCTATTTTAAATTGGAAAGAAGCAACAACAGCCTAAAATTTGCAGTTATGTTGCCATGATAAGGTGCTATCGACTCCCCTATCTTATCGAATGATTTGGGGAGTCTATCTGATGTATCTAGAGCTTCGACCTGTTGAAACAATAAAACATCATAAATGCCGAGCTAGTTTACCCTACTGTGCCCTTCTTTTTATCGCCGTTATGGTTCTCTTTCGGTACCTCATCAGTTATTGTTAACAGTAAACCAAATGCGAATATTCGTTGATATAGCTCAGCCAACCGATATCCATTCTTAGCAGCAAATACTGAGCCTGATTTAAAGAGTCCAATATGAATCAAAAAGTGAATAATGTGGTTATTTTGGGAGGGGGTACCGCAGGCTGGATGAGCGCAGCTTTGCTGTCTAAATCCCTTAAAAACATCAATATTAAATTGGTCGAATCAGAACTGATTGGCAGTATTGGAGTGGGTGAAGCGACTATCCCTAGCCTGCACTTTTTTAACGATATGTTGGGGATCAATTCCACCCACTTTGTCAAAAAGACCTCTGGTAGTTTTAAACTGGGTATTCGATTTGAAAATTGGCACAAAAAAGATGCGAGTTATTTTCATGGTTTTGGCACAACAGGCTTAGGAATGTGGGCGGCGGGCTTTCATGAATATTGGAGACGAGGACTTGATTTAGGTATCAGTAAATCCTTTAGTCACTATAATTTTGAAGCCATGGCTGCGCTTAGTAACAAATTTGCGCATCAACAAAATGGCCCCAATTTTGCGTATCACTTAGATGCCAGTTTGTATGCCAATATGCTTAAACAAGAAGCTGAAAAAAATGCGGTGACACGCATTGAAGGGTTAGTAAAACAAGTTAACACTGATGTCGAAAACGGCGATATTTTGTCACTCGAACTGGCTAATGGCACAGTTGTCGAGGGTGATTTATTTATTGATTGTTCGGGCTTTAAAGGTGTATTAATCAACGAGACCTTAAAGACTCCCTTTGTTGACTGGTCCCATTGGTTACCCATGGACAGCGCGATAGCAGTACAAACCAAACTCTCATCCCCTCCAGCCCCTTATACACGCTCCATTGCTAACCATGCAGGTTGGCAGTGGCGTATTCCGCTGCAACATAGAATGGGTAACGGCATTGTTTATTCCCAGCAATATATGAGTGACGACGAAGCGCGAGCCTTATTGGTATCTAGCATAGAAGGCGAAATGCTAACCGAGCCGCGAAAACTGAGTTTTAAAACAGGCTGTCGAGAAAAACAATGGAACAAAAACTGCGTGGCCATTGGGCTGGCAGGTGGGTTTATTGAACCTTTGGAGTCCACAGCTATTCATATTATTCAGCAAGGGATGATGCAGTTGATTAAGTACTTCCCAAGTTACGGAATCAATGATCTGGAAGTCGAAGAATATAACCGCTACATGATGACAGATTATAACGAAATCAAAGATTTTATCGTGCTGCATTATTGTCAAACCGAGCGAGATGATTCGCCTTTTTGGCAGTTTTGTAAAAATATGCAGATCCCCGAAACTCTTAAATCTAGAATGGAATTGTTTGAAAAGACCGGGCGTTATGTACATCGTGATAAAGAAATATTCGTTGATTCTTGGTTACAAGTGATGATTGGCCAAGGTTTAATCCCAGAGCAATATCATGGTTTAGCCGACGAACTGTCAGAATCTGAATTGCGAGAGTTTTTGCAGCAAATAGAAGAGGACATTGCCACTAAAGTGCAGCAACTGCCGAGCCATGGTGAGTATTTAAATACTCACTGTAAGTCTTAGGTTTGAGCTCAGAAAAAGGTAGAGGAAAGCAGTGAACGACTAAAGTACTGCTGGGTCGATAGAGAAGATTTGCTTGCAGAGAGCGTTGAGTTGAAATTGACTGCAGCCCTTTTATTTCAACTATTAAGCATTTTGAAAAAACATTAACACCAATGTAAACGTTAAAATGGATTCCAGCTAAAAGACTGCTGGAATGACGTTGGGCATAGCGGGCTGATTTTTCATAAATTTGGGATAACCTGCTGTCTCTTCATAAGTTTGGGATCGCCTACTGTCTCTTCATAGGTTGGGGATAGCGTGTTGTTTCTTCACAAGTCGGGAGTCGCTGCTGGCTCTTCATACTTTCTATTCATACTTTCTACTCATAAATAGTGGGTACATTTAGATCTTAGTCGGCAAGGTCGGTACTTTATGGACGAAGTGGATAATCTAATGAGCGACGAAGATATTCTGTCGTGCAACTATGTCTTATGAGCAAAGCTCATGTTCCGGGCGCAAAGCGCATAAGTGAAAAAACTGAACCCAACTGTACCCATAAAAAAAAGGCCAAGGATTTCACCTTGGCCGTTTTATCAATTTATCAACTCAACTCAGATGATTTACACTTCTTTTAAATAAACCGTTTTCTTCTCTAGGTATTGCTCGAGGCCAAATTTGCCGTCTTCGCCCCCAAAGCCACTTTGTTTCCAACCGTTGTGGAAGCCTTGGTGTTGCTCTCCCATGCCGCGATTGATGTAGACCTCACCCACTTCTAAATCACTGATGGCTTGATTGATGTTAAAGAAATTTTGGGTGAATACATAGGCGCTTAAACCGTAGATACTGTCATTACAATATTCGATGGCTTGCTGCATACTGCTGACTCTGATGATAGGTAAAATAGGACCAAATGTTTCTTCATGCACCACAATATTGTCTTGATTCACATCGACTAATACAGTGGGTTGATACCAACAACCGCCTTCAAAACCGCTGACCTTAGCTACGCTACCGCCAGTCGCTACCGTGGCACCTTGTTTGATACTTTGTTGCACTATGTGGTCAATATTAGCAATTTCACGCTGGTTACACTTAGGCCCCATTTGTGTTGTAGGATCCATTGGATCACCCACTTTTAAGCCTGCAACCATAGGCAAGAATTTAGCCATAAATTCTTCATAGATAGCGTCGTGAACATATAAACGTTCTACACAAGTACAGACTTGACCACAATTAGCAAAACGTCCCCATAACGCGCCTTCAAGGGCCTGCTCTAGGTCGGCATCATCCATCACTATCATGGGCGCCTTACCACCTAATTCAAGCATCACCGGCGTCATATACTCTGCACTAGTTTTATAAATTTGTTTACCGGCAACGGTAGAGCCAGTCATAGTGATCATTTTAGTAATCGGGCTTTCACACAATGCTTGGCCGACTACCGAACCGGTACCGTTAATCACATTTAACACACCAGCCGGAATACCTGCTTCATTGGCTAAACGTCCCAATTCAGTGGTGGCCAGCGGGGTTTCTTGAGTTGGCTTTAGTACCATTGTATTCCCGGTGATTAACGCAGGGCCAATTTTACGACCGGCTAACGCCAATGGAAAATTCCAAGCGGTTATACCAACCACTACACCCCGAGGCACTTTATGGATATAAATTTTTTCATCTTCGTTATCTGAAGGAAGAATATCGCCTTCGATAGTTAATGCATTGTCGCAAGCGTAATCAATGAAGGTGGCAGTCACATCCACTTCCATCTCGGCAACAGACAACAATTTACCTTGCTCAGCGACAATCATAGGTGCGAGAACAGCTTTGTTTTCGCGAATTTTATTGGCAAATTTTCGTAAAATATTTTGGCGGGTTCGCGCGGTTAATTTGGCCCATGGCTTTTGTGCTGCCTGCGCCACATCAAGGGCGTGTTGCGCATCTTCTGCACAACCTTCTGGGATTTCACCTATCACCTTACCAGTAGAAGGGCTCAGAATTTCAATCATGTTAGTGGAATGAGAGCTAAGATATTTGCCGCCAACGAAATTAACATTATTTTGAAACTTTAAATTTTGTGCCGTCATTGCGTTTATCTCCCCATCCAGCCGCCATCGACCAGCAAAATTGCACCATTTACATAGCTTGCAGCTTCAGAAGCCAAAAATACGGCAGGACCTTTAAAGTCTTCGGGGTTTCCCCACCGGCCTTGCGGAATTCGGCCTAAAATAGCAGCCGAACGTTCTGGGTCATTACGTAACGCTTCAGTATTGTCGGTATCGATATAGCCAGGCGCAATAGCATTAACATTCACCCCTTTACCCGCCCATTCATTCGATAATGCCATCACTAACTGCCCAATCGCACCTTTACTAGCAGCATAACCGGGCACTGTGATACCACCTTGGAAAGTTAACAGTGAAGCGGTGAAGATTATTTTACCGGCACCACGTGTCACCATATCTTTGCCTATTTCGCGGCTGAGGATAAATTGTGAATTTAAATTAACATCAATAACCTTATCCCATAAATCATCGCCATGTTCAGCCGCTGGCGCGCGTAAGATGGTGCCTGCATTATTCACCAAAATATCGATATTGGGAAAGTCCGCTTTTACTTCTTTAATAAAGGCATATAACGCGTCGCGATTTGAGAAATCACACTGATAACCTTTAAAGTTTCGGCCCAATGCAGTCACTTCTTTCTCAACCTCAGACCCTTCAAGTTCTAGGCTAGCTGAAACACCAATGATGTCAGCTCCTGCTTCTGCTAAACCTAAAGCGATCCCTTTGCCAATACCACGTTTACAACCTGTAACTAAGGCAACTTTTCCGGCTAAACTAAATTTTTCAAACATATTATTCATTACTCAAACCTTGTCTTTGGTATCAAACTATTCTGCGTTACATTCAACCAACGCTTTCATACCTTGTGGATTGCCATCCATATTAGCGAATGCGCTACCGATATCAGTCAAAGGGCTAACAGAACTGATAAAGGGTTTAAGGTCAATTTGCCCAGATGCAATCAGTTGAATTGCCCAATCAAAATCAGCGGCTTCATAAACACGCGCGCCTAATAACTCTAACTCTTTCCAAAAGAATTGGAATAAGTCGATTTCGGGTTTTGTACTATGAATTGCCACCATCACAATACGACCTCGACGACCGGCTATTTGAGTCATGGAATCAATAGCAGGTTTAACACCCGACACTTCAAATACTACATCAGCGCCTTTGGTGCCGGTCCACTCTTCTACATAAGCGGCTAAATCTGTATCAATAGGATTCACTGATTTAACACCTAAGTCATCTGCAAACGCGCGGCGGCTTTCATTGGGTTCAGACACTAGCACCTCTGCCCCTACACTTTTAGCGACAGCGGCCACAAGCTGTCCGATAGGGCCACCGCCAAGTACCACTACTTTTTCGCCTGCTTGCAAACGCGAACGTCGCACATCATGGCAAGCCACTGACAAAGGTTCGATTAACGCACCTTGCTGTAAACCAACGCCTGCCGGCAATTTATGTAAGGTGCGAGCTTTTACCGTCCAGCTCGATTGAAATGCACCGGGAGTATCAATACCCATAAATTTAAGGTTTTGACAGATATGGGTATGACCCGCTTCACAAGTTGGGCATTCACCACACCAATCAAGAGGGCGCACCACAACTTTTTCTCCTATTGAAAAACCTTGCACCCCTTCGCCGATTTCTGCGACTACACCTGAAATTTCGTGTCCTATGGTTTGCGGAATAGATACTCGCTGATCCATTACACCGTGGTATATATGCATGTCAGTACCACAGATTCCTACATAACCAACGTTCAAGCGAACCTCGCCAGCTTGAGGGGTGATAGCTTGACCTTCGACAACCTTAAACGATTTGTTTCCAATATATTGTGCAGCTTGCATATGTTTCACCTTAAAAATGTTTAATTAAATGAGGGGCCAATAACTTGTCATCAAAAATAACCCCAGTCCCCGGCGTGTCGGGTGCTACAGCGAATCCGTTGTTGAGTACAATGGGATGTAACGTGTATTGATCTATTGGGAACGAATGTACTTCTAAATAACCTGCATGGGGTTGCGAGGCCAACAGTGACACATGCAGTTCATGCATGCCGTGACTGCATAATGGTAAATTATGCTGTTTAGCTAATTTTGCAATGTGTAAAAAACCGGTTATACCACCTATATTTGACGCATCTGGCTGAACAAAACCTAACTTGGATTGCGCAAAGGCATACTCAAATTCATGAATGGTATGTAAGTTTTCACCCATAGCTAAGGGAATATCAATGGCATCAGCGATACGCCCAAACCCTAAATAATCGTCAGGAATAGTGGGCTCTTCAAACCAGGTGATATTGCAATGTTCAATAGCTTTACCAAAACGAATCGACTCCTCTACCGACATCGAATAATTAGCATCAACCATAAATACTCGGTCAGGGCCTAATAGCGCCCGCACCGCTTCAACACGATGCACATCTTCTTGGTAATCCTCTTTGCCAACTTTAATTTTCACCGCTTCAAAGCCGCTGTCTACATAACCTTGAATATTGCTTAACAATTTGCTTTCAGTAAAATTAAGATCAATTCCACCGGCATAACACTTAGTCTTATTGCTTGCTCCACCCGCAACCTTCCATAGAGGAAGTTCTGCGCGTTTGCATTTGATATCCCATAAAGCAATGTCGACTGCAGAAATAGCAAAACTCAGAAGTCCTCCTCTACCTACATAGTGATATTCCCACTGCAACTTGTTCCAAATACCATCAATATCAGAGGCATCTTTACCTATCAACAAAGGCCGCATTTCATCATGAAGTAATGAACATATCGCACGGCCACCTTTACCGCCTGTATAGGTGTATCCAACACCCTGCATACCATCAGCGCAAGTCACACGACACAGCATTAATTCAAAGTGGGTATGGTCGCCGTGCTTAGCATCAGACAATACTTCTGCTAAAGGCACTTTGTAATACTCAACATCTATTGCCGCTATTCTATTTATATTCATTCTCTAGAAATCCAACTAATACTTAACAGTTTTGATTTAATTGTTAACAATTTACACCAATACATTGTTAGTTGTAAAGATAAATAATGGCCAGAAATTTGAGGTATTCTAGCGAAAAACAAAATGTTCACTTACACACGATAGTGGCTAGTGAATAAAACGGGATAGTGACAATGAGATTTAATAGCGCGTAAATTGAATAGACAGTCTTGTTATTTTTATAGACGCTACATTTTAAGCAACGCTAATTGTGAGGTATTCCCGCCTTGATGATTGTTAACAATATTCATACAACTCATTAAAATTCTAAGTAAATTTGCTTTAAAATTACTATAGGTCTTAATTCTATTGGCTTTGTTATGTTTTTTGTAAACAATAAAATATAAATCAAAAATTATCTAAAACCATTGTATTTCCCTGTCTGCTTCACTTATGATTCGTAAATTGATGACAACAAAGGAAAATTTATGAGCGGTAGTAGAGCACCCAAAATTCTGTCAGTAAAAGATCAAATTGCAGAACAAATGCGCTCAGATATAATTTCTGGCGATTTAGCACCCAATACAAAATTGAATGAGAAAGAACTTGCTGAAAGATTTGGTTTATCGCGAGGACCTATCAGAGACGTTATATTACAGTTGACTAAGGAAGGTTTATTGGTCTCTAAAAACAACGTGGGGGCTTCAGTCAATAGCGTGTTAGATCCGAGTCTGCAAAAACTCATGATAAGCCTTAGACGCAATATAGAAGTGTTTGCAATTGAACAGTTAAAAGAAAAGTTGACTGAAAAAGACTTTGCCGCCTTAGAAAAAATCTTATTCGATCTGCAAAGTGCTTTTGAAAGAGAAGATTTTACTGAAGTCACAAAAATCGACATCTCATTTCATAACTATTTAGTTCACAAAGCCGGCGGTGATGATCTCGTAAATATTTGGTATCCATTTGTAATGCGTATGCGCTTAAATTACAAAAGAATTACGTCTGGCGTGGAGTGTGTAAATGAACATGAAACCATACTCAATGCACTACGCGCTGGAGACACAGCCAAAGCCGTAAAAGGGTTAAAAGCGAATATCCGCTAGCCTTAAATTAGAGGTGCTAACTTTATGTTAGCGCCTGTGTAACCATTATTTATGTATTCTAGGTGTGAGTACTGCGCTTTCTCTGAGAGTGATGTTGCAATAGTGGTTAGGGTGCAGTACTCGCGCGTAAACGAATTATTACAAATGACGACTGAATCTAAACAGAGACCCTTGCTACAATTTGAATTCTGACTCACTAGCAGACGCCACACTACTCATAAAACCGCCTATATCAATGTGCATAATGTTTGCCGTTAGTTTCAAAAAGTTCTGGCCCTAAGTTTTCTTCAGGCAAAGTTGCCGGCCATGTTTTATCTCGCTGTTGCCACATTAGTTCTGCTTGTTGATAGGCTTCGCTCCATTCAAGATTATTGACTAGTACCAACATTACGCTCAGAGTACCTACAACCGCGTGGTCAGCGTAATGATTGTGTGACTGCCCCGTCCAAACTGCGATCAGTTGTTTGGGATCTAAGGCTTGGGGTTTACTGACAAAAGTATCGTAGGTGGCGCGCACGTCTTGACATACTTGTTGTGCATTACGACTGATATGTAAGGTGACATCCCTCAATGGGTTAAATTCAACTTCACCGCCTTCGCCTCTAAAACACAGTACATTTTGATCATTTAACAAAGCGGCGGTTTTGCGATGTTTTTCATCAACCAGACGATGAAAAATGCCTTGCAGACTGTGAGATGCACTTGTTGGGTTTAACATTCTGGCTAAGGTATTGGCGCAAGAGCGCAGCCCAAACTGTTCTCGTAATTGGATAATGGCATCGAGATGTGGGTTAATCTGTTGTAAATCCATATAGGCAAATCCGCAGCTATCAAGCGCCTTTTTTGCTTGTTGTGGATTTTTAGCAATGTCATAGCCCAACTGTGGTAACACTTGTTTTAAATACAAACGTTTTGAATCCGGCTCATGGGTACCATGTAAAAATATTCGTTTACCACTTTTAGCAAGCAATAAAACTGACAATAAAAACCAAGGTAGATGCCTACGTTTACCCGCATAACACCCCATATCTAAATCAACACTAAGTTGCGAAAACGGACTAGCAGTCAACTCACGAAACGCCTCACTAAAACCCGCTAACTCTTCTGCAGTTTCTTCTCTAACACGAAGTAACATCAAAAAGGCACCTTTTTGCTCAGCTGTAGTTTGACCATTAATGATCATACTCATTGCCTGTTTCGCTTCAGGCATGGTTAAAGTACGCCCTGCCCTTTGGCCACGGCCGATAATACGAATAAAGTGTTTAAAATCTAGAGGGGTGTCTGACATGGATTAACATTCTTATTTATTACGTTGGCCATGCTACCTTGAGCTTTGCGGCGACATGACATCAATCACACAACATCAGTTAAATAACAAAAATCAATCAAGAGTTAGGCGTTGGCGTATAACGGCTTTACGGAATTTGACAGTAGCGATAAATTAACCTGATAGCGCTTATTTACCACTTCTCCCACTATTGTTACGGCTGGCCCTTGAAAATTTTCACTGCTCACTCGTTGCGCAATATTGTCTAATGTACCAACACAGACTTGCTGTTGCGTGGTGGTAGCTTGGTCAATCACCGCAACGGCTGTGTTAGATGGCAGCCCATGTTTTTCTAGGCGTTGCATGATAGTGCCGATACGTTTAAGCCCCATATAAAACACTAAGGTTTCACCATAGCAAGCGCTAGCCCCTGCCACCAATGCCCGCCAATTGGGTTCGTCGCTTGCTGACTTTAAATGTGCTGTAATAAATCGCACTGATTGTGCACACTCTCGGTGTGTGAGTGGGATACCTGCATAGGCTGATGCACCAGACGCAGCAGTGATGCCAGGCACTATGGCAAAGTCGATTTGGTGTTGCGCTAAAATCTCACACTCTTCAGCAGCTCTTGCAAATATAGCCGGATCACCGCCTTTTAAACGTACGATATTTTTACCAGTTTGCGCCACCTCTACCATCAACTGACAAATATCCGCTTGTTGCATACTGTGTTGTCCGCACTTTTTACCAACAAAAATTCGTTCTACATGTCTTGGGATCATATTGATAATATCGGGATTAACTAACCAATCGAACATCACCACGTCAGTTTGCTGAATTAAGCGATAGGCTTTTAAGGTGAGTAACTCTGCATCACCTGGTCCAGCACCAATCAAATACACCTCACCATTTTCACCTCGAGTACGACGGCGCTCAAACTTCTTAGTAATCGATTCGTGGTTAATCCAATTAGCACGCTGCTTATTTGGAGTCAGGTGAAGGTTCGATAAAAACTGTTGAATTCGCCATAATCCCCAAGGCAAAGGTGATTTTTCGATTATCATGATACAGCCTCCAAGGCGATAATATGTTGTGACTCTACATGCAATTTCTCAGGTTTATGTTGTTTCAAAAGTTGGCTTAATTCAGTTTTACAAGAGCCACAATTGGTGCCACATTGCAGTTTACGCCCAAGGCCGTCGACTGAATCACAGCCGTCATTGATGGCATCAACAATGGTATTTTCACCGACTTTAAAACAACTACACACCAGTTTTCCTTGTGTGAATTGTTCGTCTGGCTGCTGATTAAGTAAACCATGTAGCTGTTCGGGTGTAATATTTTCAATGGTGAGTAAGCTATTTATCCAACCAAGGTCAAGGTTAATGTGCTCAGTTGATACAAACATGATTAACGACATTTTTCCTTGGCGCAGTGCACAGGTACTATTTAAATCGCTGCTAGATGCGGTAATCCATTCGTCATACAGTGGCAACTCAAGTTGCAAGCTTTGCTTAATACCAGCTGGTTGTTGGTCAGTTGCAAAATACACTAAATGACCATTTTCTAATGGGCTGGTGACAAAATAATCAAAGTGTTTCTTTAATAATTCGACATTAAGATCTTGCTGAATAAATAACTGACCAGAATATTCAAACTTCACCTTTTGTAGGCTTACCGCAGCGTGTTTCAGCTCTGGCTGCCCCGAAATTTTGTCGTTTGCATCGGTAAATAGGTGGGTAACATTGGCACTAGAAGCATTGCTCGCGCTCCAATGGATTGGAGCAAACACTTCACCTTGGCGTTGACTATTATCTATGGATACGGCTAAACAAACCGGCGACGCCAGCTTATCCTTTTTAAGGGTATGAGCCGCGTTGAGGGTCACTAAGTCATCGACTCTTAGCCCCAGATTTTTAGCATCTTCTGGGTGTATGGCTAAATAGGGCCGACTCACGTGAGAGGTTAACTCTGAAGACTTCCCAGTGCGTGTCATAGTATGCCATTGGTCACGGATCCGCCCGGTATTCAAGACAAAAGGAAAATCACTGTTAGTGAGTTGTTGTGGGGCGTTAAACTCGGTGACCACAAACTGTGCCTTACCACTTTGAGTATAGAACTTTCCGTCTGTAAACAATCTTTTGGTACCGTATGGCGCTGCCTTATTTACTGGCCACTGTACCGGCTTTAAGCGGTTGTATTGGCTGTCTGTTAACTCAGACAGAGCAGATAAATCTAAGTCACGGCTGCCGTTATTTTCAAATTGTGTTAGCCCTGCATACTCGGCAAATATCTCACTGGATGACTCAAAGTTAAAACCAGATGCAAACCCCATTGCTTTGGCAACGTCACAAATAATTTTCCAATCGTGCTTTGCTTCCCCAGTGGCAGGTAACAAACCTCGTTGACGAGAAATTCGACGTTCAGAGTTAGTGACTGTGCCGTCTTTCTCTGACCATCCGGTTGCAGGTAATGCAATATGGGCAAAGTCGAGAGTATCGTTTTTAGCGACACAGTCAGATACGACAACTAGCTCACATTTGTTAAGTGCATCAGCAATTTTTTGGCGGTTGGGCATACTCACCATTGGGTTAGTCGCCATCACCCATACCGCTTTCACTTTTCCGGTATTAATATTGTCAAACAAGTCGACCGCTTTAAAGCCTGGTTTGTCGGCAATAGTGGGTGACTGCCAATAAGTTTGCACGGTTTGTCTATGTTCAGGGTTTTCGATATTCATATGACAAGCCAACATATTCGCCAAACCGCCTACTTCTCTGCCCCCCATAGCATTTGGCTGACCCGTTAGTGAGAAGGGACCACAGCCTTCTCGCCCTATTTTTCCGGTGGCTAGGTGGGTGTTGATAATACTATTGGCTTTATCTGTACCCGAGCTTGATTGGTTGACCCCCATACTATAAGCCGTCACTACCTTGTCGGTTTGTGCAAATAATCGGAAAAAATTCAACAACTCTAATTCGCTAATGTCACATTGCTTGGCTACCCTAGTCAGCGTCCAAGACTGACAATGTTCGATGACCTGCTCAAAGCCTTGAGTATGAGAGGAAATATAGGCAGCGTTTAGCGCTTTGTGGCTGTCTAAGTGCGCCAATAAACCGTTAAACAAAGCGACATCAGTGCCAGGTTTAATTTTAAGATGAAAGTCTGCCAGTTCTGACGACGCGGTTGTGCGCGGATCAATGATGATTACTTGCATTTCAGGGTTGAGCTTTTTGGCTCTTTCTATGCGTTGAAATAAGACAGGGTGTGTCCACGCAGCATTGGAGCCCACCAATATCAGCAATTCGGCCTGTTCAAGATCCTCATAACAACAAGGTACTGCATCGGCGCCAAATGCACGTGTATAGGCAGCCACGGCAGACGACATACACAATCTCGAGTTAGTATCGATATTGGCGCTACCTATGTAGCCCTTCATTAGTTTATTGGCAACATAATAGTCTTCTGTCAATAATTGACCAGAAACATAAAACGCCACTGAATCGGGTCCATGATCGCTAATCAGTTGCTTAAATTTATTGGCTACTTTGGTAATGGCATTGTCCCAACTGGCTTTTTTACCACCAATCATGGGACTCAGTAAACGACCGGATACTGAGTTGGTCTCTAGTAATTTATTGCCCTTAACACATAAACGTCCAAAATTAGCCGGGTGATCACTACTTCCCTTTAAATCAGTTAACTTATTATCAGCGGTAGTTTGCACTTCTACTCCACAACCCACTCCACAATATGGGCAAGTGGTGTTGAGCAAGGAGGCGCAGGTACCTAGGTTACTTTTAAGCATAGTTAGACTCTTGGTACGATTCATTGCAACTTAACTCGCGACTAGAAGACATCAATTAGTCAACCAACTGTAACTGCACTTGATCTTGTTCGATACGCACCGGATACACCCGTAACTTAATCCCTTCATCTTCTAAACATTGACCAGAAGCTAAGCAATAACGTTGCTTGTAAAGAGGCGAAATAATCACCTTAATATCTTCAACCGAACCCAACAAGCCGCGATATAACACGTTGGCTTTACCGATGGGATCCCAATTACTGACTGCAAAAACCTGTTCACCATCAACCGTCCTGACCTTAAACAAGGCAATTTGTTGCTCGTTTAACAAGGCACAAACACCTGAGTTTGCGACTAAATCAGCGTCGCTACATACTGTTATCCAGTTATTTGAAATGCTCATTACATGTCTCCTTAAACAAGCTCAATGGCGAGTTCAGTTTCTTGGGATGGCGAATTTTGAATTTTGTCGAACTGCTGTTTTTCAGATTCTGTTGCTGGGCGTATTTGTTGGCGTTCTTCAACAAATACGATGTTCAAATCAGACTTGTCACTATTCACAAATTGACGGAAACGTTTACGTGACTCTTGGCTTTCAATGGCTGTTTTCCATTCACACTGGTAAGTATCCACCACGTGTTGCATTTGTGCTTCAAGCTCTGCACATAATCCTAGTGAATCTTCAATCACCACTTGTTGCAAATACTCTAACCCCCCTTCTAAATTTTCCAACCATACCGAGGTACGTTGTAAACGATCACCGGTTCTAACGTAAAACATCAGTACACGATCTATATATTTAACTAGCGTCTCAGTATCTAAATCGGTAGCAAACAAATCACCATGGCGCGGCTTCATGCCGCCATTACCACAGACATATAAATTCCAACCGTTTTCTGTGGCGATGATGCCTATGTCTTTGCTTTGTGCTTCTGCACACTCTCGGGTACACCCCGACACTGCAAATTTAATTTTGTGAGGCGCACGTAATCCTTTGTAACGGTTCTCTAAATCGATAGCTTGACCTACTGAGTCTTGCACACCATAACGACACCAAGTACTGCCAACACAGGACTTCACCGTTCTCAGAGACTTGGCATAGGCATGGCCGGTTTCAAAACCGGCTTCGATAAGTATCTGCCAAATATCTGGGAGCTGTTCGACACGCGCACCAAATAAGTCGATGCGCTGCCCACCGGTAATTTTTGTATATAAATTGTAGTCTTTGGCTACCTGGCCTAACACTAGGAGTTTATCAGGGGTAATTTCGCCTCCGGCTATACGGGGAACCACTGAATAGGTGCCATCTTTTTGCATATTACCTAGGTAAGTGTCATTGGTATCTTGCAAACTTACGTGGTCTGGTTTGAGTACAAAATCATTCCATACTGACGCAAGGATAGAAGCCGTTGCTGGTTTACATATTTCACAACCTAAACCTTTGCCGTGCTTAGCTAATAATTCATCAAAGGTTTTGATACCGCCCACTTTGACTAAGTGAAACAGTTCTTGTCGTGAATACGCAAAATGTTCGCAGATGTCCTTTTTAACTTCCACACCACGTTTTGTCAGTTCACTGTCAACAACGGTCTTAAGCAGCGCCGTACAGCCACCACAACCGGTACTGGCTTTAGTACAGGATTTGATATCTGCTAAATTACAGCTTCCTGTATCAAAGGCCTCAATAATGTCGCCTTTTGATACGTTGTGACAGGAACAAATTGTGGCGCTATCAGGCAAAGCGTCAGCCCCTAAAGCAGGTGCGGCATCGGCCCCTGCTGGTAAAATTAAACTTTCAGGGTGTGCGGGTAACTCAATATCATTCAACGCATATTGCAATAAGGTATCGTAATCACTGGTGTCACCAATAAGTACTGCACCGAGTAACTTTTTCTGCTGTGCATCAACCACAATTTTCTTGTAGATTTCCAATGGCTGGTTTTCATAGGTGTAGCACAAGGCACCCTGAGTTCTGGCATGCGCATCACCAATCGAACCTACTTCGACACCCATGAGTTTTAGTTTGGTGCTCATATCTGCACCTTGAAACGTCAACTCGCCACCAATAATATGACTAGCTGCGGCTCTGGCCATAGTATAACCAGGCGCCACTAAGCCAAATATGAAATTATTCCACAACGCACACTCACCAATCGCGTATATATCCGCGTCACTGGTTAAACAATGGTCATTGACCACTATTCCACCGCGCTCACCAATGGCGATATCAAATTCCCGCGCCAATGCATCTTGTGGTCGAATACCTGCCGAGAATAAGATCATATCAGTTTCTAACACTTCGCCATCGGCAAAACACATTTTGTAGCGACAAGTTTCACCTGCCTCAATGCTTTGGGTCGCTTTTTGGGTATGGACTTGTACGCCTAACTCTTCGATTTTATTGCGAAGTACGCGGCCGCCGCCGTTATCAACTTGCACCGCCATAAGCTGCGGTGCAAATTCGACTACATGGGTTTGCAACCCTGCTTCTTTTAACGCGTTAGCGGCTTCTAAACCTAGTAGTCCGCCACCAACTACAACCCCTACTTTACTCTCGGCAGCTGAAGCACTGATATTTTCAAGATCTTCTATGGTGCGATAAACCAAACAATGAGGTTGGTCGTTGCCTGGAATTGGGGGGACAAAAGGGTAAGATCCAGTAGACAACACCAATTTGTCGTACTCAAACTCTTCACCAGCTGCGGTTGTAACAGTTTTGGTTACCTTGTTGATATGCTCAACTTTGGCGTTTAAAGCGAATCTAATATTGTGTTCTTGGTAATATTCTGGGGTAGTTAACGCCAACTCTTCAGCGGTTTTTCCTGAAAAATATTCGGATAAATGTACTCGGTCGTAGGCTAACCTAGGCTCAGCTGACAACACCACCACGTCTAACTGTGATTCATTGTTAGCACTGTTTTCTTGTATCAATTGGTCAACAAAATGATGGCCTACCATGCCATTACCTACTACTACTATTCGCATGTTATTCCTGTTGAGACCACTATTTAAGTTAGACATGTGTCACCTCTGCATTTTCTGAGCACAAAAAAAACCCACCATTCCAATACAGGAATAGGTGGGCTTCTTTGCCATGTCACCTTGCATGCTGTTTTGCACACGAGATGAAAAATTAATTTCACGAACACTAGGTTTACTTAGTTCGCATTCTTATAGGAAACTTTATACAGAAATAGTGCCAACTTTTAATTACTTATAATTCAATCAGTTATAAAATTCAAATTTAGGCGAATGAGCCAGAATTGCTCTTATTCAATGCAGTGGCACCAACTTAGGGCATCAAAAAACAACTTAATTCTATTGCGTTCATTAATAAAGCAAGGCTATTCTCCACAATGGTTCTGTACAACAATTTGGCAAAATTTAACAAGGGAAATAGTGACAAAATGACTTTATTAAAAGCACTCACATTAAGTACCACTCTATTTTTTACTCTAAGTATTCACGGGGCGTCCGTTTGGAAAGTTTCAAACGAACAGCATAGCCTTTACATTGGTGGCACTATTCATTTTCTAACGCCTAAGGATTACCCGTTAGCCAAAGAATATGAAGTGGCATTTGACTCATCAGATAAAGTGATATTCGAAACTGACCAGCAAGAGGTACGCTCACCAGAATTTGCTCAAAAAATGATGAAAAAACTAATGTATAGCGACGGTACGACCATTAACAAGGTATTAAATCCTGAGACTTACAAAGCACTCGCGGTACATTTATCCTCTCGAAACCTGCCTATATCGGCGTTTGCGTCCCATAAGCCTAATTTTCTGGCAATTTCCTTAAGTATTATTGAATTACAATCTATGGGTTACACCAGCGAAGGCGTGGATTTGTTTTATTCCAATAAATCAAAGCGCCAAAACAAACAACAGAGCTGGTTGGAAACCCCAGATGAACAACTTGCTTTTATGGCAAATTTAGGAGGTGAAGACCCTAACGTAATGGTCGAATACGCTCTGCAAGATATTAAAAAAATGCCTGAATTATTAGGTAAGTTACATTCGACTTGGTTATCAGGGGACATGCAAGGCATGGCTGAGGTAGGCATTACTCCATTTAAAACAGATTACCCAGAAATCTATCGGGACTTATTAGTCACACGTAATAACAACTGGATGCCAAAAATAGTCGACATGCTGAATGACCAAGCGGTTGAATTCATTTTAGTTGGCGCATTGCATCTTTCTGGACCCGATAGTGTCTTAACAAAACTCGAGGCTAAAGGTTACAAAATCGAAAAATTATAAAACTAGCGCGATATTCACGGGTAAAATTGAATATCGCTTAAATTTTGGTTTTATAAAATTATTTCGCTGGGAGATGGAAGAACATGAAAAATCTCACTAATTCGTCAAATTTAGAGCTTAAACATCTACAACTTCTAATTGTTGTTGCCATCATTTTTATGATGAGTTTTATGGTGGCTGATTTAGCTCTCCTTCCAGAAGTATTACATCCAGTTTATTTTATTTCGCGGTTGGGTATGCAATTACCTATTATGCTGATTTTTCTTGCCTTAACGTTTACTCCATTTTACCACCGAATACATCATCACGTTCTGTGGATTTCAGTTCTTGGTATTACCTACGCAAACTATTGGGTAACAGTACAAAGTTGGCTGATAGCTGAATTTTCGTTCCCTTATGAAGGGATCTTATTATATGCGTTATTTGCCACCTTTATTTTACGTTTGAGTTTTAAATACGCACTTATTTATGTAGGTTTCAGTTTGATCGGTTTTACTTTAATGGTAACCATTTACCCAGTTTATGGGGAGTTAACCAGTGTAAAGCTGGGGTTTGTATTATTCGGCCTTGCGGCGGTCTTAATAGGAGTCAACCGAATAGAACAAACCTTTAAAAAACTCGAAGTGGCTAATAGTAAGCTCGTTATTCTAAGTGAAATTGATCAACTTACCGGTATTTACAATCGCGGCACATTTGAAACCAAATTTTACGACATGTTGGGCTTTGCTAAACGAACCAACACTCAGATCGTCACTTTTATGTTCGATTTGGACAATTTCAAAGACTACAACGATGCCTATGGTCATTTGCAGGGTGATAAAGTCATAAAGTTACAAGCGCAAATATTAAATGAAGTTTTTTCTCGAGAATTCGATTTAGTTGCGCGTTACGGAGGTGAAGAATTTGTTGTCGCCTGTATACACAATTCCCCGCAACAATGTGAAACCTTGGCACAACAAGTCATCGAAAAATGGCAGCAACTGCAAATAACTCACGACGCTGGAAATGGTGCGGCATTTGTGTGTTGTTCTATAGGTTTTTATTGCTCAGTGGCGAGTCGCTACCATACGACCAAACAAATCCTAGAAAAGGCTGATAAAGCCTTATATAAAGCGAAAGAATCTGGTAGAGGTAGATTTGTAAATGGCAGTGACTAATTAAATATACAGGCGCTCAAGTTAACAACTTAATATTTGATAAAAACAGCTAAAACTCTACGGCTATTGGTATCGGTTTACGTTAATTTTTGCGATAGTACGTCTTGCTTATTCGCCTGTGAATTATCCCCATTTTAATAAGGTAGTATAAAAGTCAATGATCCAAAGTTGTGACACGCCCAATCCCAATGGTTCTGCTTTACTTGGGATAAAAGACGCTATAGAAAAAATGTTGGCGCAAATCATTAAAGTGAAAGATCAACAAAACCTGCCGCTTATAGAAGGGCTCGGTAGAGTATTAGTGGACGATGTCATCTCACCTGTAGATGTGCCACCAGCAGATAATTCAGCAATGGATGGCTATGCATTAAATCACCGAGATTTAAAGCAGAGCAATACACTACTAATGGCTGGAACAGCGTTGGCAGGACAACCCTACCCTAACACTCTCTTGCCTGGACAATGTGTCAGGATCATGACTGGCGCAGTCATTCCTAATGGTGCAGATGCGGTGGTGATGCAAGAAAACACGGCAACTAATGGCGACACTATTGAATTTAAAGAGCTTGTGCAAAAAGGGAATAGTATTCGCCAAGCCGGTGAAGATATTCAGCGATCACAGATAGTGGTAGAGAAAGGCACTCAACTGAAAGCGGCACATTTAGCTTTGATTGCCTCCGTAGGTGTTGCTCAAATTACGGTTACACGTAAGTTGAGAGTTGCCCTAATTGCCACCGGAGATGAACTGACTGCCCCAGGAGAAAAGTTATCTCAAGGTGCAATTTATGAAAGTAATCGCTTTGCACTACTTGCATTATTAGCCGACTTTCCGGTTGACGTTATCGACTTAGGTATAGTTAAAGATGACAAGACCAGTTTACTGGCAGCATTTAAACAAGCTGATCAAAACTGTGATTTGGTGATTTCCTGTGGTGGCGTTTCAGTGGGCGAAGCTGACTTTGTCAAAGAGGTTTTATCGCAGTTAGGCTCTATTAATTTTTGGAAAGTGGCCATTAAGCCAGGTAAACCTTTTGCTTTTGGAAAACTCAGCAATGCTTGGTTTTGCGGGTTACCCGGTAATCCGGTTTCATCATTTGTAACCTTTCAACAATTGGTTACCCCAGTTTTGCAAAAGTTAAGCGGTCAAAACAGCACATCCACTCCACACTTTGTAGCGAAAGCCGCCTGCTTGATCCGTAAACGACCAGGGCGAGCGGATTTCCAACGAGGTATATTTTATCGCGATGAAAATGCCCAATTATGGGTAAAACCTAATGGCAAACAAGGTTCGGGGATTATGAGCTCTATCGCAAACGCTAATTGTTATATGATTTTAGAACGCGAATCAGGTGACATTCAATTGGGTCAAAGCGTGAATATCCAACCGTTTTAAGCTAAGTGTAAGCCAATTACCTTAGTGTAATTTCAATTTAACCAACAAAATAAGAAGCAGGATTTGTGGCATTTAAAAAAGAATTAAAAACAATTTGTCATTTAGCGTGGCCATTACTGGTTGCACAAATTACGCAAACCTTAATGGGGGTGTCGGATACCATTATGGCGGGTCGCTATTCTGCAACCGACATGGCGGCTGTAGCCATAGGTTTTGGATTTACGTTACCCATCATTGTATTTATTCAAGGGATCACACTAGCATTGCCAGCAATCATTTCGCGTTTTAACGGCGCCAAACAGATTGATAGAGTCGCTAATTACACGCAGCAAATGGTGTGGCTGGCATTAATTTTTTCATTGCTTGCCGTATTGTTTGGTTTTGTATTTGAACCTTTAATGCAATACATCCAAATGGAAGAGGACCTAAGACGTATCACAATCGATTACATTCATTATATTTTGTATTCGATGCCAGCTTTCGCTCTATATCAAGTACTCAGAAATTACTGTGAAGGCTTATCCATTACCAAACCTAGTATGTTAATTATGGGTATTGGTTTATTGGTCAATATTCCTGCTAACTATGTGCTTATTTACGGAAAGTTTGGCTTACCTGAAATGGGAGGAGCTGGGTGTGGTGTAGCTACGGCATTAGTATTTGTTGCGATGTTTATTGCAACTTGGTTATACACACTCAAATCACAAAAGTTGGCTAAGTACGATTTGTATAAGCAATTATATGGCCCGCATTTTAAAGATATGCTGGAATGCCTCAAATTAGGCTTACCTATCGCTATGACGATCTTATTTGAGGTGACATTGTTTGCAGCTGTCGCAATTTTATTGGCGCCATTTGGCTCAATAGTTGTGGCATCACACCAAGTTGCACTCAACTTTTCAGCATTAATGTTTATGATCCCCCTGAGTATCGGAATGGCGACCAGCATTCGTATCGGGCATTTACTTGGGGAACAAAATCCTCAACAGGCCAAAATAGCCACAAAATGTGCATTTGTTTTGGGTATCAGTATCGCAGCGTGCACCGCTACTTTATCTGTTTTAGGCCGTGAATTTATTGCCAGGTTATACAGCATTGATCCGCCAGTCATTGAGTTGGCTTCAGGTCTATTATTATTGGCCGCGATGTTTCAATTTTCGGACGCAGTGCAAGTCATTTCGGGCACGGCTCTGCGTGGGTACAAAGATACGACAGCGATGTTCTATTTGAGTTTTGTTTCCTATTGGGTGGTAGGAATGACTATTGGTTGTATTTTAGGTCTGACAGATTGGATAGTGCCGCAAATGGCAGCCGCAGGTTTTTGGGTAGGATTTATTTGTGGGTTAAGTACCGCTGCTGTCACCTTAGGATTAAGGCTCAAATACATCCAAAATAAAACCGCTCAACTTGATTCTATTGCCATCTAAAAGGGAGCTCACATGCAGTTACTGGATATAGCCGTTCGCCCGAAATCAAGAGCCCCGATGCAAACCAAGTTTGAATTGATGGTAAGCAAGGTTGCGGGATTGGAGGGTGATTTTAGAGGTAAACCAGGCAAACGTCAGGTAACAGTGCTTAGTTTTGAACAATGGCAACTTGCTTGCAATGAATTGGGTAGCGAACTTCCATGGACCACTCGGCGGGCTAACTTATTGGTAAAAGGAGTGAGCTTTAACTCCAACATGGTAGGGCAACAAATTAAAATTGGACCATTGCTATTATTAATCACTCGCGAGACCGATCCCTGCCCCAGAATGGACGCTCAGCATCAAGGGTTAACACAAGCTCTCACCCCCGATTGGCGTGGTGGTGTTTGTTGTAAAGTGATTGCTGATGGCCGAATCAAAGTGGGAGATCCCATCAAAATCCTTGGTGGATGATTTAAAAGAGTTTATTATTGAGCTTGTTACTCACCAACCAAGTTGAAATTATTTATGAAAATATCTTATTTATTAATCGTTGTATCCGCCCTTGCCTTTTCACCTCAAAGTCATGCCGAAGGCTGGTTAGACTCAATTAAAAGCATGTTGGGAATGGAAGCTGAATCAGCATCTATGCCAAATGTAGCGGATATGATTAGTTCTGTAAGCGAATCTGTTGGAATAGATGAATCTCAAGCAGAAGGCAGCTTAGCGTCAATTTTTAATTATGCTAAAGACAATATATCATCTGAGCAATTTAGCAGTTTGAGTGAATCACTTCCTGGTCTGGATTCGTTGATGGATGCAGTACCTAGTATTAGCGAAGTCACTTCAGAAGGTGGCCTAAATGGATTGATGGACAAAGCGGCTAATTATAATGAATCCCTAAAAGCCATGAACGAACTTAAAAAGCAATTTGAAGCCTTAGGCCTAAGCCCTGAAATGATTACCCAAGTCATCGCCAGTGCTAAAGCATATTTAGATACAGACGAAGGCAAAAAAATCAAAGATCAATTGATGCAAGGCCTAAGTAAACTAGCCATCTAATACGAAAGTCTTAGGTTCCTCACTTTCCGTCTAATAACTTGATAATTAGACGGAATTTTTCTACAAAATGCCCCGCTTTTGAAAATTAAACCTCAAAAAACATTTGCTGTATCTTCATATTCCACCCATAGTAGCAAGGAATTATTATTTCACTATAAGGAAGCAAAATGGATTCAGTTGAAACACAATTACAAACCTTCTACGACAAAGCTATCACCTTAGCGACAGAATACGGCAGTCAATTTATTCTCGCGTTAATTGTATTAGTCGTAGGGCTGTGGATTATAGGCAAACTTAGTGATGTCGTTAGACGTTATTCAATTAAAGGCTTGCCGGACGAAACCTTAGCAAAATTTTTAACCAACATTTTTGAAGTCATTCTAAAAGTACTGTTAGTGATTAGCGTTGCTTCGATGATCGGCATCGAAACGACCTCATTTATCGCTATTTTGGGTGCGGCCGGTTTAGCTGTTGGCTTGGCACTTCAAGGCAGTTTATCTAACTTTGCAGGCGGAGTGATGGTACTTATATTTCGCCCATTTAAAGTTGGCGATTATGTTGGGGCTCAAGGATTAGAAGGTGTAGTGACCGATATTGGCATTTTTGTCACAACTTTTATGACTTTCGACAAACGTATCATTATTGTGCCTAACGGCCCATTAGCAAACGGTAATATTATTAATTACACTGCCAGTGATGTTAGAGCGGTAGAGATATCCATAGGTATTTCCTACTCAGACGACATTGCAAAAGGTAAAGCGGCCATGGAAGCGGTATTAAAACAAGACCCAAGAGTGCTGCAAGATGAAGGCAATGTAGTGGCTGTGGTTGATTTAGGCTCTAGCTCAGTTGACTTTTTAGTCAGGGCTTTCGCCAAAACCGATGACTATTGGGATTTGTATTTTGATATTCGTCCAGCCCTTAAGGCAGCTGTGGAAGAAGCAGGTTTAACTATTCCATTCCCACAACGGGATATACATATGATCCAAGACGGTGCTCAAGATTAAGGAAGTACCTTAAAAATTT
>NZ_JAHKQO010000003.1 GCF_018861065.1 Paraglaciecola arctica | reverse complement strand
CTCTAATGCTGTTAACTTAAGGTGGGCAGCAGATTTTTTTGAAGGAACGCCAGTCAGTCTATTTAACATTGGATTCCCGATAAAAGCATTCGGGAATGACAAGTGGGAGGGGGATTACCGTCATTCCCGCAGTCTTTACTGCTATCGCTCACCCTCGTCATTCCGGCGGTCTTTTGGCCGGAATCCACTTTTATTGTTTTTACACCAATAATTTATCAATCGATTATTAAAAGTTTTCTTAACTGATCGGCATTAGTGCATAGCTAGAAGCATTAATTGTGATTTTCACAGAGTACTTGTTAGGAAGATAGTTTTTCCCCCCGTCGTAATTTAATCGTTTAAACAGACCCGTTAGCTATTAGTTTGAATGGGGATATTGGTACTTATCACTTCAATTGGCGTCTATATTTATGCAAAACATCATAGTTTCTGACATTTTTGGTAAAACAGACGCATTGGATGAATTGGCGTGTAATTTTTCTACGCTAACCGAAATTCACGATCCTTATGATGCAAAGTACATGGCATTTACAAGTGAACAACAGGCCTACGATTTTTTCACCAAACATTCCTCTCTTGAGCAATACTCTGAGAGCTTACTAAAGCGCATTCAATCCATAAAATCCCCTGTAAACCTTATTGGTTTTAGCGTCGGCGCTTCCGCTATTTGGAAAGTATCGAACAACCCTATTATTCATAACATTGAAAACGGTTATTGTTATTACGGCTCCCAGATTAGAAACCATGTAGATATTGAGCCTCTATTTCCTATAAACCTGATTTTTCCGACATTGGAGTCACATTTTTCTGTAACAGCGCTTATGAATAACTTGAGGGACAAAAACAACATCACAATCAGGCAAGTTCCGTTTTTGCATGGATTTATGAATGAGTGCTCAGTCAATTACAATCAAAAAGCTTGTCGCCACGAAATTTTAGCCTTGTCGAAGATGTCGTTTAACCAACCTTAGTAGTCGTTTTCGGGATTCATTTTTATTGACTTGGTTACGGCCATTCCTCTATCAAAATAATAATGGATGGATGAATCAAGTCATTTTGCATTGGCATACTCTTGTTTTAGTTCAGATATAATTTTACTGCGCCCCAAAATAAATTTTAACAATAAAATCAAACCCTTACGAGTACACTTCATGTATTCACTGTAAATCACTTCATAAAATTTGTATAAAAAACTTGCAACTACGACAAGGCTCGTACAAACTAAATACGAATCTTATCGTAGTTAAGGATATTTATGATCAACCCTACTCCAGCAGAGCTTGAAGTTCTTAATATTTTATGGGAATTAAAAGAAGCCAATACTCAAACTGTGAACGACCGACTCAATTTACAGCGCAAAGTTGGTTACACAACCACTTTAAAAACCATGCAAGTTATGGCTGAAAAAGGTTTGTTAGATAGGCGTAAAGAAGGAAAAAGCCACGTTTATTTTCCACTTATCCAAGAATCCGTAGCAAAAGACAACCTACTCACAAAATTCGTTAATAACACTTTTGGTGGTTCGGCGAGTAATTTGATGATGCAATTGCTTGGTAACAAAAGCGTCAGCCAAGATGAATTAACTCAAATCAAAACTTTTCTTAAAGAAATGGAGGATAAAGGCCATGGATAGATTAATTTCCCTATTCGATAGCCAGTTTGTCTATGCCTTGGGTTGGACCATAGTCCACTCATTTTGGCAGTCGTTGATAGTGTTTACTTTATTAAGCCTGAGTCTACTAATGTGTCAACGTTCTAAACCTGAGATCCGTTATGGATTATCTATTATTGCCCTTATTTGTTGTCTACTAATCAGCATAAAAACATTTGTTTATTGTTACCAAGATGTGGCTCAAGCCAGCCAGTTATTTACCCAATTACAAACCACACTAAACACGCCACAAATTCAGAACTGGTGGGTGACTACCTTCACCACCATCAACCCTTGGTTAGATACGATTGTGTTGTTTTGGTGTGTAGGTTTTATCATTCAGGGCATTCGCTACGGGTACGACATTAGATTAACTCATAAATTAAAAAGCCAATCTGTATCTCACTTACCACAGCAGTGGGATAAAAGGTTGCAAAGTCTAGTCCAGAAACTTGGCGTTACTAAGTCTGTGGCTTTTATGCACTCAACCAAGATAAATGTGCCTTGCGTTATTGGTCATTTTAAACCTGTCATTTTATTACCACTTGGCATACTCGTGCAGCTTCCACAGGCCCATATTGAAGCCATAGTGCTACACGAATTAGCACATGTGAAACGTCACGATTATTTGACAAATATTCTGCTGTGTTTAATTAAAGTGCTGTTCTTCTTCAACCCTTTAGTTTTAGCTATCGGCAAAAAAATTATTATAGAACGAGAAAATATCTGCGACGATATAGCAGTTAAGGCCTGTGGTGATCCGTTAACCTTTGCAAATAGCCTTAGTCAATTCGCTGACGTCACACCTGTCAGCCAGTCTGCAATGGCCGCAAGTAAAGACAAATATCTGTTATTAGAACGTGTGAAACGCTTATTTCCGAATAACGGAAAACTAGCAACGTCTACCGAAAGGTTGATAGCGCTTATCTGTGCAGGATTACTCGGTTTAACCCTGAACGTTAATGCCAAAAATCAACCATCGCCTGCTGAGTTTGAAGCCACACCAACACAACTTGAGACTGTCAATTTTCCCGTAAAGCAAGATGCCACGTCATCTGATATCGCCGAAGAGATCCCAAGTTATGAGGCCGAAATAGCTAAACCTACCAAAGATGTGAATAACGAAATGGCAAGCAATGATGAAACTGCTATAGCCAGTGAATCAGTAAACAATTTAAATATTGCGGTTAAGGCCTCACAAAAACCTAGTCTAGATAAAGTGCCACTAATAAAATCAACGCCAAACATTGCCGCAAAACCTCTACAAAAACCCTTAGAAAATAATCAAAGCTTGCCATTGCTGGCGCAAAATAACGCTACAGAGACCAGTAGTGCAGCAGGCCATTACTTAGCACTCAAGAATGAAAAAGTAAAAAAAGCAAAGAAAGCGGTAAAACAAATTAAAGAAACAATACAAACACCGCAACAACCTACCGGACGCGTTTATGCCTCTACTGACAAATTTAGTAGTTTTTCATTAGAGTCACCCAATGCGTTAGACAACATCGACCAGATAATTTTTGCTCCTATTTCAACCAGCGACACAGAGTTTTCAAAAGGTGCACGCAAATGGAGAAATGTAGTCGGCCAATATTTTTCTGAAGTGCAAAGTCAACAGTCGCGAGTAATTACTTTGAATAGTAAAGACCGAGCGACAGCTGTTTTTACAGGTATGAATTCTTCACTTATCGCTCAGATAAGAATTAAGGACGTTAAATTGTTGGATGTTACGAAGGGAATCAAAACTAATGTTATCTCCACAATAAGGTATCCAACATCAGGTGAGAGTAGAACTATGGCAACAAAATGGAGAGATTCCCGGAGGGTCGATAGAGCTAATCCAGGTCTGTCTGATACCCCCGACCTGTCAGATATCAATATTAGTAGCCCTATTCAAAAACTTGAAACAACCTTAGCGCTTCATCCAAGGGCTGATTTAACAAAGGTAAAGTTTGTCCTCGAAGTCATCGCAGAAGTCGTGTTTGTTGATACCAGCAACTATGAATATATGGGTTCCGGACTAAAAAAAATATGGCTTGACTCTTCTAATGTTGAACCTGCTTTACTTACACTAGCAAGGCATGAAGGAAGTCCTACAAACTCTCGTACACGAACCGAACTTAATGCCGACATCATCAAAAACATGTGGGATATATTGATTAGTCATCTTCAAAATGATGTTTACCAAGTGGCAACTGCCATCAAAAACAAAGAGCTTGAACTAACGCTAGCTGAATCTTTGGAAAATCTCCCCACTGAAAATACAGATATAAAAAGAAACCTCGCATCACAATACTTTCGTATAGAAAATAGTGAATTTGAGGAATTTATTATTAGCTCAACTGATTTCTTAGATAATTTTAAGCAGGCCACTTACACACCTATATTAACCAAAAATGTAGAATTGAAATCGACACAGAGTGTTTGGCATCAGCGCCTAAAGCTCGCCCTACATCTTTTATCAAATCAGCCAGAACAACTCTTCCGGTTAGCAAAAAGTGTTGAGTTCAAAACCGATATTTCTTCAGCAGATAGCGACCAAAACTTATTTGTACAAATAAAATTCAAGGAGATGGCGCTTTATTCTCGAAGTGCTAATCGAGTTTATCGAACCGGCGCAGCTCAAGGTTCGAAAGGTTCAAACTATAATAGAGGAGCCACTGCTACTGGAATTGGGTTGAGTCCTTCAAAAGACGACGTAGGGGGCGCAACAGTAAGGAAAGAAATAGCGCTACAACCAAGTGCTTTTGCCTCTAAATTATACTTACAAGGACAATTCGAGATTACCCTTGTCGATCCGCAAACTCATCAAGTATTAGGACATGCACTCTCAGTGAATACTGTGAACCCAAAACATAGTGAGTATAAAAAGGTTGCGAAGCAAATGCAGGCTCAAGATATAGAAGTTTCAAGAGAGGAAATGTTAATTCTTGCCTTGTTGGGGCAGGTAAAAACCCAACTACACAAAGAGTTACAACGAATTAAACAGAGCGAAGTATCCGTTGAGCCTATTCAATTATCGGCAGAACTAACAAAAAAGCTTATTGATGCTCCGTTGAAAAGCCAACACAAGAGTTCTGAGATCACAGTCGCACATCTTGCCTATTAATGATTAAGCATGTCGGTAATAATAATGAACGTTATTACTACCGACATTACAGCTCTTCCCCGTCGTATTTGTTTGCCAAGTCATCCAATTCAGAACAGGTATAGTCGAATCCCTGACCATCAAATTCATAAGTAATTGTCACTGTATCTGAACCTTGAAATAACTTAGCTTTCACCTCTGCAACTGACCAGTGTTTTAGCTCGTTTAAAAAACGATTGGCCACTTGTGCTCGAGCGAAACGATAACGAATTTCTGTTTGCATAATTGGTGCTCAACATTCCTAGATGACGACCCTTTGAGAAAGTGAGGATTTTGAGGATTTTTAATAAAGAGTCAAGGATCGAAAATGACTAATTCATGTAAATATTCCCTCACTTTACTTGCCGTTCGCTGATAATTATCTGATGATTGCCTAATCGCCGTTTACAGCTTGTTTCGTTAATGGCCGCTAATTTACTGTGCATAGGACATTCTCAATGGCGAACAACTGGTTTCTTTTTGGTTTACTAATTTTACTGTTTTTGATCACGCGAAAATGGTTAGCGTCAGCTTTTAGACGTATTACCAAAAATAAGAATGCCACCCTAAAACGCAAATTAATGGTGCGACAGATATTGCTAATGTCACATCTAGTCGCTTTTATAATTATTGGGTCAATGGTGCTAGGCATTGACTATGGAAAGTTTATTGTATTTCTTTCGTCTGCCTTTGCAGTATTAGGTATCGCGCTTTTTGCCCAGTGGTCAATCCTTAGTAATATTACAGCGGGTATTTTAATCTTTTTCAATTTTCCGTACCGAGTAGGTGACACAGTGCGTATTGCCAACAAAGATTTTGACCTAAGCGGAATGATTGAAGAAATCACTACTTTTCATGTACTTATAAGGCATGCTGACGGAAACCTTATTACCTACCCCAACAGCCTAATTTTGCAAACTCCCGTGATCAAATTAAAAAGTAATCACGTAAAGCCTCCCGAAGAAGAAGAACACAATGAATAAGTAGAGGTGTTTGCCTGCAATTCCAAACTTTTAAGTTACAAAGTGTGAAAGGTATTTGCAAAAGCTAGCAATGCAGCTAATTATCTAATCACTGTGAATCAACTGTTGGATATTCGTCCCAGTTCGGTTCACTACAAATCAGTCAAAAAGGAAAAGTCATGACAAAACATATTATTGCGTTTATTGCTTTAATGATGCTCAGCGTGAGTTTGTCGGCCGCCGCCGTAACTAACAGCAAGGCCAATAACGGTAATTTAATAATGCAGGACATTCCTGCCATTCCCAAAGAGATCGTTGATAACCTTTCGCGTTACCAAAATGTGCGCTCAGCACCTTTTCGAGATTTCAGCCAAGATGGTAAAAGCATCTATATTTCTACTCGATTTGGTGATGTCAGTCAGTTACACCGAGTAGACAAACCAGGTGGCGCTCGCCATCAATTGACTTTTTTTGACGAACCAATTGGCTCCATAAGTCGCCAACCTGATGGCGACACCATCGCGTTCACAATGGATGCAGGAGGTAGTGAGTACTCACAGATTTTCACTCTCAATCCAAAAACCGGTGAAGCCAAAATGTTAACCGATGGAGAATCACGAAACGGAGCATTAAGTTGGAGCGACAATGGTGGTAAGTTGGCTTATCAAAGTACTAAGCGAAATGGGCGTTCTAACGATTTATGGATGATGGATACTCAAGCTCCAGAAAAAAGCCGCATAGTACTTGAATCAAAAGATGGCAGTTGGTGGGGACCGGTAGATTGGGACCAAAAAAATATTAATCTTTTAGTGCAACAATACACCAGCGCCAGTAATTCAAAAGTGTACTCGTTAGATTTAGACTCAGGAAACAAAACCTTACTAGATGGTAGCGACGACTCGCCAAGCGTAAACTTTGCCTTAAGTTATGCCAAAGGAGACAAAGGATATTTTCTGACAACCAATCAAGGTAGCGAATATCAACGCTTAGCCTACAGGGACTTCTCCTCGGGCAAACTAACGGTCATCACCAAAGATATTCAGTGGAACGTCAGTGAGTTCAGCTTAAGCAAAACTGGAAAAAGAGCGGCCTTTACTGTCAATCAAGATGGAATTAGTCAGTTATATTTGCTTGATACTAAAAACTTTAAGTATCAAGCCGTGCAAGATGTGCCTATTGGTATAATTAGTGGTTTAACGTTCAGTCCAGACGACAAACATCTCGCCATGAGTCTCAATACCTCACAAACCCCTAGTGACAGCTTCGTACTAACACTTAAACGTTCTGCCACCCAATATGCTGATTTAACGCGCTGGACGTTCAGTGAGGTAGGCGGACTGAATACAGAACTTTTTGTGGTGCCTGAATTGGTGCGTTTTAAATCGTTTGATAAACGTCAAATTCCAGCCTTTGTCTACAAACCTAACAAGAGTGGCCCCCACCCAGTTATTATTAGCATCCATGGTGGCCCCGAAGGTCAAGCAAGGCCTTACTTTAGCAGTAACACTCAATTATGGTTAAATACGCTTGGCGCTGCGGTTATCACCCCAAATGTGCGCGGCTCTGCTGGTTACGGAAAAGAATATATAGGATTGGACAATGGTTTTAATCGTGAAGACTCGGTAAAAGATATTGGTGCGCTGCTAGATTGGATAGCCACCCAAGATGATTTAGATGCTAGCCGTGTTGCGGTAATTGGTGGCAGTTACGGTGGTTATATGGTGCTGGCAAGTGCGGTACATTACAGCGAGCGCCTCAAGGCTGCAGTAGATATTGTCGGCATTTCTAATTTTGTGACTTTTTTAGAAAACACCAAAGATTATCGCCGCGACTTAAGACGAGTTGAATATGGCGACGAAAGAAATCCAGAAATGAACGCTCATTTGCAAGCGATTAGCCCCAGTAATAACGTCGATAAAATCAATGTGCCTTTGTTTGTGGTACAAGGCCAAAACGATCCACGGGTTCCCGTAACTGAGGCAGAACAGATTGTAAAAGCGATGCGAGATAACAATAAAGCGGTATGGTATATGAACGCATTAAACGAAGGGCATGGATATCGTAAAAAGGAAAACCGCGATATTTACCAGCAAGCTGTGGTGTTATTTTTTCAACAGAATTTGTTGAACTAAATAAGGTTCAACTAAGTTATTCATCATGAAAGGCGGCACATGCAGTGTTGTGCCGGCTTTCATTAACACTACTTTTGTAACGCTTCACGCACTTCATTTAGTGCTTCCACAGAAAATCCTTGATCATAAAAGTATACGATAGCGCCAGTTTTATTTAATAACATCACTCGGGCATTATTCGGGTTTTGATTACCAGTAAAGCGCTGCACTTTATCCCCATCTGCGTATACAGTAACGACCCCTTTCCATAATTGTTTAGGGATCCCTTTACGCATACCACTGTCGATAAAACCACTAAACATTCGAGGTAACATGCCTTGAATAGTAGGAATTTCGTAAGCGGCCACTTGGGTTTGGGTCATGTCCAGCCCAATCAACCAACGGTCGATATCAAACTGCGAGTCTTGTTTATAGCCAAAAAGTAAAAGGGTTTCTTGACCTTCAAAGTCTTGTGGTATCGCTACTTGTTGACCTTCTAAACTCTCACCAGTAACAGCAACCATGCTGTCACCAATAGTGACTTCACTGGGGTAATCATAATTAGCACAACCACTCGCAAACATCACCAACAGTAAACTTATAACAAATCGTCTCATTACACTCGCCGCTTTAAAGTTTGAATACTCTCGATACGCTGATCCCTAGCAAAGGGTTCACCCTGTCGCGTTAATTTTTTGCGATAAAATCCAAAGCCCCAGTAATAGCTGCTACTTGCGCTTGAATACAATTTTCAGCATCAACCTTAGGACTATCTGGATAGACTTCTGTGGTACTCACAAACTTAGCATTGCTTACACCTGCACATAAACTTAGACTTTTAAGGGCGTAATTAATCACTCCTTTTTGTTCCACAGGGGCACCTATAATTCGCCCACTGTCATCTGCTGGTGCAATGTGGGTGACTTTTTCCACGGATTCAATGATGGCTTTCTGGAAGTCGGCACATGGATTCTCGGTGTCGCCAACTGTATAAAACCCATCTGGGATTGCCCACTCTTGATGATCTATCGCATCTCTGGCTGCCAAGGCCGGGCGAAACTCTGAGTTGTCGGTATCTGTAGTTTCATGCAAATCGATGTGCATTAAGAAATCTAAATCAGACACCAATTTCATCAAGGCTGCCGATTCTTGGGCTGGGCTATCGGCGTAAAATGAACGGTTTGGGTCAATAGCTAAAGGATTCCAGCGATTGATGGTTTCGTAAGCCCAAGGGCTAATGCAAGGTACAATCATAAGATTAAATTTGTGGTGATAGTCTTGAGCCGCGGTTGCTGCAAATCTTAATGCCCCAAACACACCACTGGTTTCATAACCGTGTACTCCACCGGTTATTAATACATTAGGTTTTGATTTATCCCAATTAAGACTGCCAAGAGCAAAAACCGAGAAGCTTCCAGAGGGGTACTCTAACTTTGCATATTCTTCAATATCAAAGTGTTTAGCTAAGTCAGGCAATTGACTCAATACATCGTCAGCATATGAACGTTTGATTTGTTGCGCCGCTAACCATTGCGCTTTTTCAGCATCCTGCCACTTTTGGCCCGCTTGACCTATTGAATACAGATTATTTGTTGTCATTGAGAGCCTCTTTGCATTGATTTTTATGGCGGGATTATGTCGTTCACTTGGGTATTATTCAACTCCTGTGGTGTCATCCACGAATTCACCCCAGTGGCAGATTGTTTACGCTGCGACGTGCCGGATCCTAATAAGGTATTTATAGACATTTACTTACACATTGTTTGCGTTTTGCTTGCACATTATTTGCACCATTATTTTCTATCATTGGGGCAATTCGAGTACTTGATATTTTCATAAGTACGTTCTAATAACCAAACGATAGGTTTTTGCTATGCAATATCGAAACAACAATCAAGGGTCCACAACAGTCAGCCAAATGCTAAAGCAGTTTGGCTCTATCATCTCACTCTGTGCTTTTTTAGCTATCAGTGGTTGTGGGGGTAGCGACAACAACGAAGTAGTTGCTGAGGATATAATTTCAGATACGGTTGTTGTAGAAGATGAGGTAAGTGATTCAGATACTGAAACCGTTGAAATTACAGATACAGATTTTGAAGCAACTGACTGGACAGACGCCACTCACAGTAAAAGCGCAGATCCTAACTTCGACGAAGTCTTTGACGATTCACAAGTGAAACGTTTAGATTTTGTGGTTTCTGAAACACGTTGGCAAAGTATGCTCGATAATATGACAGAACTTTACGGCACATTCGGGCAAAGAACCACTAACCAATCGCAAGATACCGACGAAGATCCGATTTTTGTGCCGGCTGACGTATTTTACAATGGCACTCAGTGGTATCGGGTGGGAATTCGCTTTAAGGGCAATTCATCGCTACAAACCAGTTGGCAATCCGGGATACTCAAGTTGTCTTTCAAGTTAGACTTCGATGAGTTCGAAGACGATTATCCACAAATTGATAACCAACGTTTTTATGGTTTCAAAAAGCTTAGCCTTAAAAACAACTACAATGATGAATCACTAATGCGTGAGAAAGTAGCCGCCGATGTGTTTAAAAATGCCGGCATGGTGGTATCTCACACTGCTTTCTACTCGTTATATGTAGATCATGGGGACGGTCCTGAATATTTTGGTCTGTATACCCTTGTAGAAGAAGTTGATGACACTGTTATAGATACGCAATTCGATGATAACGATGGAAATTTATATAAACCGGAAGATGATGGCGCAACCTTTGCTGAAGCTAGTTTCAACCTTGATGACTTTGAAAAGAAAAACAATGAAGATGACGCAGATTGGTCAGACATAACAGCCCTATTCACCGCTCTTCATGACGACACCAGAACCAGTGACCCAGCTACGTGGAGAGCCAACCTTGAAGCCGTTTTTGATGTAGATGTTTTCCTAAATTATTTAGCAGTCAATGGCATCATCCAAAACTGGGATACTTATGGCCGTATGCCACATAATTATTATCTTTATAACGATCCCGATACAGGACTATTAACTTGGCTCCCTTGGGACAACAATGAAGCGTTACAAACGGGTAATCAAGGAGGCGCATTAGCACTGGACTTTTCAGGCTTAGATATCGATAGCTGGCCACTCATCGGCAAAATTTATACTGACGAAATTTACAAAGCTCGTTACGACGAATTATTGTTAGAAGTAATTAGTAGTGCCTTCGAAACCAATAGTATCCTGGCCACTTACGATCAATATTCAGCGCTAATCGAGCCCGATGCGACATCAGAAGTAAGCGGATATTCTTTCTTAGAAAGTGACAACGATTTTTACCAAGGCGTGGAATATCTCAATCAACATGCAGAGCAAAGAGCAGAAGCAGTGTTTGATTATTTAAACAACCAGTAATATCACAAAGTGTTTGAACCCTAAAACGCCAACTGTTTTATAACTGTTGGCGTTTTTATTGGCGACTATCACTCACCAATTTTTGCAAACACAATAACGCCTGATTTGCCTTATCGATAGGCACAAAAATATGGTCATGGTAAAACGCTGCTACTACGTTCGCACTAATATTTTGTTCAGTTAGTGCAGTTGAGACCGCAGCGGTAAGTCCTACGGCGTCGAGGCTAGAGTGCACATTTAGTGTAATACATTGAAATACCCCTTGGTAATTTAGGCCAGACGTATCAGCCTTGTGCTTCGGCACTATCACAGTTAAACCTTCTTGTTCCTGAAAAGTACCAATAGGTGCCAACTCCACAAGCGATGCTGAACTATGTGTATCGAAAACAGCAAACACGTATTCAATCTCGCTTAACATTGGCTGCATTGCGCCAACTAGTTTATTTAAATCAGTTTCACCCGACACGTTTTTCCCCACTTTTTCTCCCATATTCTTCCCCGTACTTTTAGTTACCTACTAGGCCAAGCATGGTTGACCCCAGTACTCTTGTGATTAGATACCCATTTGTTTAAACATTGAAACAATGTCTTGTTCAAGCTGTTGCTGCCATTGTTGTTTTTTAGTCGCCACTAACTGCTCAAGTAGCGGTTTGATAGGTAATTTTAAACCTTCACAGTTTAAATTTACCTCTGGTATAGGTACTGATACTTCAACACTGGCGGTAGATTCGGGAGGGTTAATTTCAGGTGCAAGATCTAGCCTAGTTTCTGTCACAAAAACAGACGAGCAATTAAGTAAGATTTTTTGACCGAAGAGTTCTTTATTAACTTGTCCCGTCATCATCACCTTGATTGGCACACTCAAACTTAAATATTGCTGGTTACTGAAAAATTTTGCTCCAGAAGCTTTATGTACAGTCAAATTATAAGTCCCCATTTGCCAAGGTGTCGCTTTCTCTTGATGCAAAACTTGAGGTAGATGTTTGTCCACCAATGCGACTATCAGCTGATCCGTTACACTTTGCGCATTGATAGCTTGTGACCACAAAAACACTAGGGATAAGGGTAGGAATTGGAAGACTTTCATCGTTGTATCTCAATTTTGAATTCTGAAGGACAAATTGACACTAGTAGCAGTTCAATCTATTCAATAGGGATTATTGCGAGAAATGATACATTGATTTCACAGCTAAGGTTAGCGTTTGAAATAGTTAGGTTGATTGATACGCTCGAACTATTCATACAAAAAATTGCAACGGAGGTTTGTCAGGCTAAAACAATAGAAGGGTAATCGATCCGCTTTAGTAGTTATCCGGTTGCTTATGTAACCTGATGTAATATTTGTTGCAATGATTGTAATAACCTCTGCAATTCCACTGGCTTTGCAATATGTCCGTCAAATCCTTCGAGCTGGTATTTCTTGATATCTTCACTCATCGCATTGGCTGTTAGTGCGATTATTGGAGTCGCCGAATCGTTCGATTTGATTTGCTTACACGCTTCAATACCGTCCATTACCGGCATTTGAATATCCATTAATATAACGTCTGGCGTGTATTTTTTATTCGCTTCAATTGCCTCCAGTCCATTAACAGCGAAAACAAGTTTAGCGTGAGTTGACTCTAGCATAGCTTCAACTACCACTCGGTTTATTTCATTGTCTTCAGCAATCAGTATCGTCCTTCCTGAAAAATCAATTTCGTCAGGGTCAAATTCTTGTTTAAACACCGTAGAGGCAATTGCCTTTTCTAAGGGTAAACTTACGGTAATAGTGGTCCCTACTGCCACTTCACTTTCAACTGAAATTTCGCCTTTCATAAGCGTCACCAAAGAATGAGTGATCGATAAACCTAAACCAGAGCCTCCAAACTTGCGAGTAGTTGAGGTATCTGCTTGCTCAAAACGTTGAAATAGCCGTTGCAATTGTTTGTGCTCGATGCCTATTCCTGTGTCTTTTATAGTAAAGGTAAGACATTCTTTTACCTGTTCAAAACCGACAATAATTGTCACGCTACCAAATTCGGTAAATTTAATGGCATTGGATCCGATGTTTAATAGTATCTGACGGATCCTTGTTGAGTCTCCAGACCATGAAAGATGGTCGACTTGATTCACTAGGTTGAATGTAATGTTTTTGTTTTCAGCCATCACGGATAAATCTGAGCGCAGATGCTCCAAAAGTTCGGCTAAATTAAACACCGCGTTTTCTAACTCTAATTTGCCTGCTTCTATTTTCGAAAAGTCCAAAATATCATTAATGATAATATTGAGATTTTTGGCCGAATACAGCGCTTTATCCAACAAACTCTTCCCTTGTTCAGTGCTGATTTCGTTTTTAATTACTTGTAATGCACCGTAAATTCCATTTAACGGAGTACGGATCTCATGACTCATATTGGCTAAGAACTTGGATTTAGCTTGACTGGCCTGCTCTGCTTGTTCTGTTGCCTCAGCTAACTCTTTTTCATGCTGCAGTTGTTCACTTAAATCATAGGCAATACCTAGAAAGCCAAACAAATTACCTTGGTCATCATACAAGCTACTAACAGTTAAACGCACTGGAATATGCTTACCACTAGCGTGCACATAACTCCACTGACTGCTATCCGTTCCACATAGTCGCACTTTTGCTACAAACACCTCGAATCCCGGCTCAATTTTGTGACTTAACTCTGCCGATAGAACATCAGCTCTAGCATTAATCTCGTCCTCAATGTGAAATTTTGACGGATCTTGCTTGCCAATCAATTCCTCTGCTTTATATCCAAGGAGCTTCTCTGCTGCAGGGTTAAAGGCAGTAATTATCCCCTGTTCATCAGTAGCTATGATGGCGTAACTCGCATTTCCTAAAATACTTCGCTGCAAAACGCTCACTTGGGATATTTGTTTTGTTCTTTTCAATACCTCTTGTTCAAGTTGTTGATTAGCCAACTTAAGGGCTTTTTCTGTGACTAAAGATAACTCAGCTTTGTAAGCTATGGCTTGTGCCCTCTTTGTTAACGTTAACAAAAGAGTAAAAACGATCAACATCAATAACAAAGTGACCACCATCACCACCAAAAACACTTGGTATTTCTCGGGAAGTAAAAGTGATTCAATAAAGGAATGCTTGGCACTAAGCTGTAGAATCCAGCTACGACCAAAAAGGTCGATGGTATGACTCGCATGATAATCAGATGTTTGCTGATCCAAGATGCCAAATTCATAAAAAGTAGTCGAAGTGCCCACATCTTTATCTTTTATACTAAACAGCACATCATTCTGAATAAGACTAATGCCGTCTAAAACTTCGTCAACCAAAATCGGAGCGTAACTCCACCCCTGAATATTGGCTATTCTTTGTTCAACACTTTTTCCGACAGGATCAAAACCGTAAATAGGCATCATGATTAAGAAACCATGACGTATTTTATTACTTGCCTGCACCAATGTAATAGGGGCAGTTAGCCGCACTTCATTATGCTTAGCGGATTCCATGGCAGCATATCGGCGCACCATTTCAGAACCGATGTCTAATCCTACGGCTTGCTGATTTTGTTTCTCGGGCTCAATATACTGGATGACTAACAAACTATTCTGGTGCGAATCTAATTGGCGTATTGCGAACGTTTTATCAGGGCGGTCTTGTCGTGCTCGTTCAACAAAATTACTTTGCTGCTTTAGTACGACATAACGAATTAAACCGAACCCCCTAGCGCCAGGAAATTCTTTGTCGGTGTCTCTCGAATCGCTATAGGCTTGCATTTTGGCATAGTTAAATTGGTCTATGCCTGTAGCTAATATTGCACCTCTTAAGCCTCTTAATCCGTACTGATAAAGTGTTAAAGTTTCTACTACGGCATCACCAATTTCGATGAGTCTGGATTCTAATTTTGCTTGAATATACTGGTGATTCTCTGATGATTGTTGTTGCTCTAGATAAATAGCAACGAATAGGCCTACCACGAAGATAAATAGCGGCACTCCAAATAGTTTGTTTTTTTTATTTATCGTTACTGCTTTTACTGCGTTAGATTGCTGCATCAATTTCCCTAATCTTCAACCGCTTGAGTTTAAAGTGATACATTTTTAGAATGCTACCTGATACCAATGTTTGACTCTATTTCGCTGCGACTAGATAGCTCACTTTGATTGTAGTAAAACATGCGGCTACCGATAGCTACTTAGTATTAAAAACTAAAACGCTTCAATTTTAGCCAACTGCTGGCTAAACTCAGCGAGTTCAAGCTCCAAGTGTTCGTATCCGTCACGCCATTCAACACCTACCAACACATTATCTTGCGCCAGGTCTTCAACCCAAAACTCTAGCCAATCAGCAATAGAAATAGCTTCTGGTGTATATTGTTGCCATTCATCTACGCAGTGGCTTTTCGCCAACTCTTTGCTTGACCACAATGGCATTACATCGGCATTTTCAAAATCACTTGAATCTAGCACCACCCAGCCTTCACTAGATTGATCCTGCAATGCCCATAATTTTTGCGTGGATTGTACTTGTGCCATAAATTCGACCGGTAGCGAAAGAGTGTCTGTCATAATTGAATTAACCTAGATTGTCTGTGACCTCAATCATACGGAGTATGCCAATTGGGAACAATGCTAAGTTTCGCTGGCTGACTACAACAATAATAGTTATCTGACGTTTGTTGACATATTATTCAAGTAAGATTTACTTTACAATTAAAGCCTCTAACCATCATTTCATATGCAATTAAGTTGTAGTTATAAATTGTAGTTAAGAGTTGTCGAAAAAAGGACTTGGCAGTGATAAATAGATTGGGAACAAGCGTTTTTAGGTTATTCAGCCTATTGTTAATTTTGGTTTCACATGCCAATGCAACAACGCAAAC
Organism: Paraglaciecola arctica; assembly: GCF_018861065.1. Classification (GTDB taxonomy): domain Bacteria; phylum Pseudomonadota; class Gammaproteobacteria; order Enterobacterales; family Alteromonadaceae; genus Paraglaciecola; species Paraglaciecola arctica_B. The sequence continues at coordinate 12,629 of NZ_JAHKQO010000003.1, read as the reverse complement.
GATAAGATTTGCCATTAACTCTCCGGGGTCTGCTCCTTACATCTATTACGACCAAGTGTCAGGCAATTACCAAGGCGTAGTTGTCGACTTTTTTGACAGCTTAGAAGAAAACGGCCACTTCAAAATAGAGTATTTAGAATCAGAGCGGGCGAGAAGTGAACAACTTTTATTTCGTGGGTTTGCGGATATATTTTTATCTTCATAGATATGGATAAAACAACCAGAAGATTATCTTTTCAGTCGAGCTTTAATGCCCCACAACAGCTTTATGTATGCTACAAAACCTTATTCTCAACCATTTATCCCTAGTCAGAATAAAAATGCACTCATTTGCACTCGCAACAGTTATATCTATCCGGTTCTTCAGGAATATTTTGATAGCCATTCTTTAGTGCGTATGGATTCATCGACTCAAACCACTATGGCACTTATGTTAGCCAAAGGACGTTGTGACTTTGCAATAATGAGCGACCACAATGCAAAAGCAATCATGACGACGTCTAAATTTTGTAATAGCGAATTTTATCAGTCACCTAATGCAATCAGTTCAGTCGATGTATTATTTGTCATCCGCAAAGAATTACGCAATGCAAAAAAACAAATCGACGAGCAACTTAAAACCTTTATTAATTCGGGCGAACGAGATAAATCAGTTCAACACCATATGGGTGGGAAAATATTTCCCAAACGTCTATGCAGTGATGCATGAACTGATAAACTTCTTAGGCTGAGTAGCAACCCAATGACTTAAGCTAGGTTATTTAAATTTTGCAGCTTGAATTCCCAACCCTTCACAAACAGAGTTAAATGCATCACCTTCCATTACCGGTAAACCTGGTAATAATTCTAATAACTCTTTTTTGACTATTGGTGACAAACTCATACCACCTGTTATGAACAACATCTCTGGTGCTTCAGCACTGTTTTTCAAACATTCAGTGACTAAACTTTTCACTCTAGTTAACCAAGACTGCATGGAACGCTTCAGTTCATCAACATTCAACTTCACGTCATAGTCAGCTTCGATATAATGCAAAGGCAAGATAATTTCGTCTTTTGAAGATAGCAACTCCTTCGCCAAGCGAGATGAATTGACTAATCTCGCAGAAAGTTTTTCTTCTTGAACAACTTGTAATCGTTCCAATAGCTTGGGTTCTTTAACCAAAGATTTAGTATTGGCAATATCCAGCCAGTAATCTTCCGAGAAAAATCTGTTTAGCTTGGGAATATCATCAACTGCACACATGTCAGAATAATAAGCTGGAGGCACGGGCAGACCGTTACGCATTAACATACCATGCCCCATAGTTACCGCAATAGACTTTGTTATGAGGTTTTTGTCACATTCCATTCCGCCTAGGCGAGTACCGGTAACCGACATGACGTCTAGCTGCCGATCAAGATTCGCTAATTTTTCTGGTGATAGCTTAATGCAACAGATGTCAGTCGTTCCGCCACCTATATCCACCACCAACACGTTAGTATGCCTATCCAAGGTGCGCTCAATTTTATAGGCTGCTGCAATTGGCTCTTCAAGAAATTCGACTTTAGTAAATCCTGCAGCTTTTGCGGCTTGAGTCATTATTTCTATGGCTTGGCTATTCCCTTCTTTCCCTCTAGTACCATGAAACCGCACAGGACGACCTATTACTGCGGAGTCTACGGTTTCTCCTATTTGGAGCTCGGCGCTTTCACGAAAAAACGCTAATTGTTTGGCAATCAATCCAACAAAGGCTTCTTGTTGACCTGACACTAAATTGGCACCTAAAAAATTCTTTGGTGAATAAATCAGACGACCTTTTTCTGGCATTTTTAGATAACGTTTGAATCCTTCTTCTCCAAAGGCAAACTCTCCTGTTGCAACCAGTTGATGCAAAGGTAAGTCTTGTACTGTCATGTCTTCCAATAACAGTTCAATTGCGCGTTCTTGCAATGCAGGCAAATTGTGATATTCGGCGCGCAATTCGTCTATTCTAGCGCTGTGAATTCTTTGTTCTTTAGGATCCGATGCTTGATAATAGCCTTCTTTGGCTTTTTCAATTTTGTCAGAAATGGCACGTTTTAGTTGCGCTATTTTTGCTTCAATCATGGGAATTGGAGGTCTAGGAAGTTCGTCTTTATAATAAATAAAAACTGATGAGCGGATTTTATTTGCGGCTTCTAAACTAGGATCGAGTTTAATAAACTGATGTTGCTGCCCATCAAAATATACCACCTCGGAGTTCGAAGTCCCATAATCTATACCTATTGCTGCCATATCCGCCGTTCGTCACCTAAAAATAAGGGCAAGGATTGTAAAGTAAAATCAATCTCGGTTCATTAGTTGTTTTGAATAGATTAGACTCTGTTTATTTCTGAATATAAACCTTTGATTTATTGTGATAAAATTTATAAAATCAAAGAATCCCAACATATTGCTAACATAAGCAATCACTTTATATAGCTTGGCGTTGTTGTATTTGTATAGAGTGCATAATAAAACGGTAGTACTGTGAAAAAATATAATAAAAACAATGGCTTCACTTTAATTGAACTTATCATAGTAATCGTCATTTTGGGTATTTTGGCCGTTGTCGCCGCTCCAAAATTTGTTGATATCTCTTCCGATGCAAAAATAGCCGTTATGACCTCACTAGGCGCACAATTCGAGTCAACGACCAATTTAGTGCAAATGAAAGCCCGATTAAAAGGACTAAGAACGTCGGCCGAAAACCCCGGTGGGATCCAAACCGATTACGTTGTCGATTTTGGCTTTGGAAGTGTTGAGATTGATTGGCGTAACCTATGCCCCGAGAGTGAAGGTGAAGGAGGCGACCAATTAGATATGCTTGATTTTTTGGATATCTCAGATGATTTTGAAACCCGTGTCGACAATCAGTACACCTTAATTGGTTACAAAGTTCCTACTTCAGGTACACCAACCGATCAAGGTTGTTATGTAATTTACGACTCTTTTGGTTCTCCAAATTGTACTATTGAAGTTGTTACGGTTGACTGTTGATAACCAATGTTAATTGACTAGTAGCTGGTGCCGCGTTTATAGACTCAATTATAATTGAAGGATGTGAACGGTTAATCAATATATTGATTCACTGATTTCTTCGAAAGCTACAACATAATGACCTTCCAAAAGCGCGCTTGTGATTTCAGTGTACACTTTGAATCTTTTGATGCCATTGTGCTTGGTGGTAATGTTAGTGGTCATAATAACAAAGCTATCGTTATTGATTGCTGTTGATTCTACACTTATTTCCCAATTCCGTTTTACTACTTCTTGATATTGTGGCTCGGGGTATACCGTTGCCCACCAATGCTCTTTATCTGGAATTTCTTCCAAGCTCCAACCAATGATTTGCGTAAAACAGGAATTTAAATAAACAAAAGGATGATTTAGCGTCCCTTCTTCGACTTTAACTACAACAATGGGTAGAGGCAACATATCAAAAAACTGAGTAGGTATTGACAGTGACAAATTATTGTTACCTCTAGCAAGCGTTTCGATTATTAGCATTTAGCATGATACAAACGTTAGGCTTTTGTACACGAAACGTCAACATTCCTTGATATAGTTAACGCCCCTACTGTTTAAATAAAAATATAAACGGCAAAACCTAACCAGCTTAAACCTAATAAAATCCATGGAAGAGGTTTGAGTGGTTCTTTACTTTGCACTTCTTCATGTTTACTACTTTGCATCGGTTGCTGTTTGGCTTTTTGTTTTCTTTGTTTATCTAACTCACGTAACTTTTTAGCCTGTTGCTTTTTATACTCCGCAACGCCCTTTTCAATTCCTTGAGCGATCAATTTAGTTTGGGCTTTAGTTTGACCCACTTTTTGGGTGCCTTTAGCAATTTTCATGGCACTTGCTGCTACTTCAGGAGATACATTATTTTTCATTGGTTTAAAATTTACCGATTAAAACTTAACTCGAATGATACCAGTTAACCGTTACGATTCGGTTATTTAGTAGTAATGCCTATACAACCAATTGCTTTTAAAAAACTTAAACAATGCTTTAACTTTTGTTGCTAACAGCCATTGTTTTAGATTAATGCCATGGCATACTGCACCCGCCCCCTTTACCCAACCATTTTTGGAAGCGTCATGCGTTCAATCCTTGTTTCTATTATGGCCCTATTTTTGGCTATATTTTTACTGTTATTAGGTAACAGCTTACTGACTACACTGTTGATACTGCGTGGAGTAGCAGAGGAGTTTTCAGGTAAATTTTTAGGCGTACTGACTTCAGTGTATTTTTTGGGTGCCTTTGTTGCCACTTTGTTATCTTCAAAAATGATCAAACGCATGGGCCATATCCGCTGTTTCACTTTTTGTACCGCCCTGCTTGGCTGTTGCACTTTAGTGTACACCTTATTTATATCGCCCTACGCTTGGCTGATTATTCGTTTTTTCACGGGGTTTGGTGTGTTTGCGATGTATACAGTGGTCGAAAGTTGGTTAAATGGGCAAACCCAAGATGCCTATCGCAGTCGGGTGTTTTCTATTTACACCTTGATCAATCTAGTTGCAGTAGCGGCCTCACAGCAACTTTTGTTAATTGATAGTGTGACCAGCTCCACCTTGTTCATAATAGCCAGCTTACTGGTAACGGCTGCTGTTATGCCAATTTCATGGACTAGACTACAACAACCTCATATGGCGGTAGATATGCCTTCAATGAGCGTATTCAAAGTATTTGACGCAGCGCCAGTTGCGGTCACAGGTTGTTTAGTCTCGGGGTTAATTATGGGGCCTTTTTGGGGGCTAACTCCATTATTTGTGAGTGAGTTAGGCTATTCAGATAAGGCACTTGCAGCATTTATCTCACTCTCGATACTTGGCGGAGCGATGATCCAATACCCAGTTGGCCGATGGTCTGATCGTATGGACCGAAGACGGGTAATTTTTGGCACCTTTGTTTTAGGTAGCCTATTGGCATTGTCATTGGCTATTTGTGCCAAGTATTTACCCATGGAGCAGAGTCTAATTACCATCTTATCCGCTTTATTTTGCGGCTTAGTATTAGCCATTTATCCGATTTCAGTCGTGCATCTTGTGGAAAGAATACATAAAGATCATTTAGTAGCAGGATCGAGTAGTCTGTTAATGATCTACGGACTAGGCTCATTTATTGGACCGACTATTGCAGGTTTTTTCCTTGAATACATGGGTGCAGGCGCACTACCCGCTTATTATTTGATAATACTAAGCTTTTTTAGTCTAGTGTTGATAATGCAATTGATCCGCTCACGTATCGTTGAAAAACCTGAAGATCATGAAAGTCTTTATGTTGCCATGGTGCGAACATCACAAAATGTTTTACCTATGCATCCTGAGTCTGAAGAAGTCTTGGATATGCCAGAAGAGCGTCGCAGTGAACCTAGTGGCCGACAGCCAACTTAGCACCCTATTCAATGCCCTAGAAAACTTGCACAAATGATTTCGTTATATTTCAGCGGCTGTTAATACTCGCTCTTAATAGCCTCTTTTTTTCCAAAATTGAATTTCGCCATCACCGTGCTCAGTCAGCACACTAAAGGTTTTCTGTGCGACTATTTTGCCTTCACATTCTATTACCATGCGCCAATCTCCCACTTTGTTGTGTATCGGTGCCCAAATGGAATCGCCTAAATAAAACTCCCAATCGTTATTTCTAACGTACACTATTCCTTCAAATGGAGGCATAATTTCTCCATTTTCATCAGGCACGTCAGGGTGAAAAATAGTCCAGTCTAAGCGTTTTCCTTTTGATTTTTTAGCCTTGAGGATAAATCCAAACTCGACTTCTAGTTCAGCAGGCACTTTAGTCGTAAAGGTTTTTATCTTGGGAAGGCTTTTACTTTTCTCGTCCCAATGCTCATAAATACCGTAACTGCTAATTTCAAAAAATGTACGTAACTTAGACATTATTCTCCCGCTACAATGCTTTTCTGGTTGGCATCACAACATTGGCAAAAATTAATCCTGCCACCAGCGACATCAGAATCAAAAAGGTTTCCTGCCCGATATGGTCAACTTTGATAATATCTTGACCAGAAATAAAAGAATTAAGTCCGATATAGGTTTTTGAACCTGGTACCAATACAATTAAACCATGCATAGCAACGATAGTTGAAGGGGCATTGGCTATCCGTGAAAACAGATTAGCAAACACACCTAGCGCAAATGCTCCAACGAAGGCTCCCAGTCCGTTTTCTAGAAAACCCGAACTCCATGTTGATGCACCATAAGCGATAAAGGTTGAAGCCACTGCCCAAAGTACATGTTTCAAACGAGTTCTAAAAATTGCGACTAGACCAATACTTAGCATAAGTACTCCCAACCAGTTCACCCAAAATGGCAAAGTAGCGGCCAGCGCTAATTCTTGTTGCCCAAACAATTGATAACCTAAACTGACACCTAAAAATGCCCCAAAATACAGTTTAAATAACTGCATGGTGGCATCCATGACTCTCACTGTTCCAGATACCATGTTGCGGGAAGATAACTCCGCGAGTCCCATGGTTAAGGACAAACCCGGCACCAATATTATAAGAGACGACAAAATAACCAGCCAAATGTTAAGGCCTGAGGCAGAATAATGATTAATAGCACAGGCCGCAAATCCCACCGTAAAAGATGCCACAGGCTCCAACATCAAGTTCACTCGTTTAGATCGCAGTGCCCATAGAGTCCAAAAATAAACCATGCCTCCTAAAAGACCGGAGCAAATAATTTCTGACCATCCCGCTCCCATCAACATTGAAAACGCACTAGTGGACATACCAAAAGCGACACCTGTGAGGCCTTTACCATAAGGGCTCGGCATAGCTTCTATCTCGGTCAATTGCTTATTGGCTTCTGAAAGGGATATCTCACCCGACAATAACTGGTGCGCCAATTCATCGGTTCGAGACAAAGAATTCATATCTAGTTCACCAGGCTGCATCCGCGCCGAGTGATTATACTCGTCTTCGTGTTGGTCACTCCACAACACTATAGTTAAAGTGGTAGGGGTAGAGTTAAAAGATGCATGCAGCCCAAAATGAGTCGCAATTTCAGTTAAATAGGCTTCTAACCGAAAAGAAGGAGAGCCATATTTGTGTAACATTTTACCCAGTTTCAGGATAAAACGGCGTATTTGTATAAACTCTAACTTGTCCATTTTTTTGTAACAACTTCAATAATTAACGTAATACAAGGAGCCAAAAACAAAAACTACATGCATATTCGACTGTGATAAATAGGGCGCGGATTCTAGTGTTAGAAATCATATTATTCAACGTACATTTTTTGAACTATTCAAATTAGAAAAACTAATGCTTTATTATACGTACTGAAGTCGTGATATTGGCACTTTTAGGCTACGGCCAGGGTAAAGTTAAACTAACCAATGTCCTTGCCATTGTATCGTTTTCTCAAATATTAACTGCATACGTATTCATGGCGTTTGACCGTAAATTCAATGGTTGAAAAATTTTTTTTACTTTAAAGTTTTATGTAAATAACTTGTCAACAAGCTGTTGAGTAAGTGTGTTTTCTCTCTAACAAAATAAGGCTTAATCGTGAAAACTGTAGCAAAAATACTAACAACAATGTGCTTACTGATCGCCACAAATGCACAGGCCAATCTGATTGCAAATGGTGGATTTCAAAGTTGTAACTTTAGCGGTTGGGATACCTACACTGACGGTACGGTGAATACCGAGCAAAACGGCGATTTTAATATCATCAACAATGCAGGCGAATGTCAGGCTGAAATTAATATCGATTTTAATAACGGCGCAACAGCCTTTGAAGCCAATACCTTGTCAGCGGCACTCGACTTAACTGCCACGGCCAATAGCCAACTCTGGTTGAGTTTTGATTGGGACTTTTCTGGTTTTGACAATGAATCGGTCGACGCCGATTGGTTCTTCGTAAACTTTATCAATGACTTGGGGGAAATGGTCGGTCCTGATGGTGAACTAGGTTTTTTGATTGACCCTACTAGTGCTTATGGTGCGGGGACCTTTTCGATGATGCTGGATAGCAGTATGAATAATCAAACAGGCTGGTTTCTAGATTTTAACCTAGAAGGAGGTTTTACTGCTGATTCGTTTTCCTCAACTTTGTTAATCGACAACATAACACTTACGGCCATTCCCCATGACGTCCCCGCTCCTCCCTTGACAGCCTTGCTACTACTTAGCACTGCTGCCCTATTTACTAGGCGCGCGCAATCCAATAGGACTCATTAATATGAAATTATTTACCCAATTAACTATCTTACTACTGCTGTTACTGGCGCCTTTCGCCCAAGCAACTTGGCAAGATGCTGACAACGCGGAGTTTGCCTACTCTGCTCGACCTGTTTATGACCGAGTTAATCGTCAATATAGCTCGATAGTCACGATCACCAATACCGGAAGTGAGATCAGCGCGCCGTTACGGGTGATATTTGATGCAAGCAGCCATCAAATTATGAACGCCAGTGGAACAGACCATGATTTACCTTTTATTAACTTAGAAATCAACGAGCTAGCAGCGGGAGCTACACACAAGTTTACAGTGAAGCTGGGCTTGATTCGGGCGTCACTATCTTTGGAAATGCGCCTTCAGGCCGATATAGAAGTTGATTCAGCGCCTAACACAGGGCTGCAACTAGCTGACAATCAAATTGCAATATTTTATCAACGAGAAGACGCCAACTACCAAGATTGGGGCTTACATTTATGGAACGGTGAAGGCTGTGGTGACTATAGCGCACCAACTAGTGACAGTAGCCATTTTGCCAACTGGGGAGACCCTTATCCAGCTGATGGTGAACACCCTGTTTACGGCGCTTATTATATTTTGACCATTGACCCAGGGGCTGCGTGTTATAACTTTATTTTACATAAGGGTGATAACAAAGCGTTAGGCAACAATAACAGCAGCTTTGAGCCAGTTAATGGCCAGGAAGCTTTCACTTTTCATGGTTACCCAGAATTATGGTATGAACCCCTTGCCTCTCGCCCATTCACAGTTGACGGTGCAAAGGCACATTGGATTAATACCAATACCTTAGTGTGGCTAACATCAGGTGATGCTGTCGAATACCGTTTATACAGTTCTGCCGATGCCAGTTTATCCAACGTCAATGATGAAACATTAAACGCTTCTAACTTTATCCCCTTAACCATGGCCAATGTAGACTCAGCCGTGTATGCCCAAGATCCACAACTTAACGGCTTTAATGGCTTTACTTTGAATCTCAGTGCAGAGCAAGCTAAACAATGGGCTAAACAGCAATTATTGGCGGTAGCGATTGACGCACAAGGTGAGCTAGTTGAAGCGACTCGCGTACAACTTCCCAGACTATTAGATAGTTTATATACCTCTGCTGCAAACGATGCCGATGAGGCAACATTAGGTGTCACATACAACAATGACAATATAACAGCAGCACTGTGGGCGCCTACTGCCCAAGCTGTCAATATTGAAGTCTATGACAGCAACAAACAAATCCTTGCTAGTTACCCAATGGCTTTGGATAACACTAGCGGAGTATGGTCTTACACTGGCTCAAAATTAGAATTAGATCGCCATTTTTATCGCTACCAAATCACTGCATATCATCCGTTAACCGAACAAATAGAAGAACTCACTACCACCGACCCCTATTCTGTTAGTTTGGCCACCAATGGTCGATATAGTCAATTTGTTCACCTTGAAGATCTAGACTTAAAACCCGCCAACTGGGACGACCACACTGTACCGACTATCACCGACCCTGAAGATGCGGTGATCTACGAAGGGCATATCCGTGACTTTAGTATTCTCGATAGCAGCACCAGTGCTGCGAATCGTGGAAAATACATGGCTTTTACTGAGCTCAATTCTGCCCCCATGCAGCATTTACAAGGTTTACAACAAGCAGGTTTAACGCATTTTCATGTTTTACCGGCCAATGATATTGCTTCAATTCAAGAAGATACCGCTCTTCGAGTGGATGTCACTGATACGGTTGCCAAACTTTGCCAACTAAATAACGCCGCACCAATATGTGAAGTGGAAGATAACCAAGCAACCATATTACAGATTTTGGAAAGTTACGATCCATCCAGTACCGATGCTCAAACACTAGTTGACTCGATGCGAAGTTTGGACGGCTTCAATTGGGGTTACGACCCACAGCACTTTGCCGCGCCTGAAGGTAGCTACGCGACCAACTCTGATGGTGTGAGCCGTATTTTAGAAATGCGGGCCATGAACCAGTCTTTGCATCAAATCGGGTTAAGGGTGGTATTGGATGTGGTCTATAACCACACAGCGTCATCTGGCCTCTATGACAACTCGGTTTTGGATAAAGTGGTGCCTGGTTATTATCAGCGCTTAAACGAAACCAGTGGTCAAATCGAGAATTCTACCTGTTGTGAGAACACCGCAACCGAGCACAAAATGATGGCGAAACTCATGAATGATTCGTTGGTGAGTTTTGCCGAGCATTTTGGTTTTGACGGGTTTCGCTTCGACTTAATGGGGCATATACCAAGACAAGCCATAATAGACGCGCGAGAGGCAGTACGTGCGGTAGATCCCGATACTTACTTTTACGGTGAAGGTTGGAACTTTGGCGAAGTCGCAAATAACCGCCGATTTGAACAAGCCTCACAGTTAAACATGGCTGGCACCGAAATTGGCACTTATTCGGATCGCCAACGTGATGCGGTTCGTGATGCCGCACTATTTACTGGCGGAAGCATAAGCGAACAAGATGTGATCCGTATTGGACTCGTAGGTAATGTGGGTAGCTATCAATTTGTTGCCGCCAGTGATAGCTATCTATCCACTTATGACTACCAGTGGAATGGTCAACCTGCAGGCTACAGTATCGATCCTGCGGACACGGTTAACTACATATCCAAACATGACAACGAAACATTATGGGACAAATTGCAATACGCTTTACCTACAAATTTAGGCGTACAAGCGCGAGTACGTATTCAAAACGTAGCCTTATCAATCCCCCTTTTGAGCCAAGGCATTCCATTTTTACATATGGGTTCAGACTTAATTCGCTCTAAGTCTATGGACAGAAATACCTATGATGCAGGCGACTGGTTTAACCGTGTTGATTTTACCCAAGTAAACAACAACTGGAATATTGGCTTACCTTTGGCGCAAGACAATCAAAATAATTGGAGTAATATCAGCCCGATTAGTGCCAACACTAATACTGAGGTGGCGGCTTCTGATATTCAGCTATCAGCGACTTTGTTTAAAGAGTTTTTACAAATTCGCAGCGCCAGTAAGTTATTTCGCTTAAATAGCGCTCAAGACATTGCTCAAAGGGTTAAATTCCACAATACCGGTAGTCAGCAAATTCAAGGCTTGATAGTTATGAGTATTGACGATGGTTTGGGTTTAACAGATTTAGACAGTAACAATGACGCAATCGTTGTATTGATTAACGGCAATGCCTCTTCCCAATCGATTAACGTGACGAACGCAACGGGTTTTGAGTTACATCAAGAGCAACAGCAATCGGCCGACACTACAGTGCAATCTGCTACATTTAACGCTGGAACCTTCAACGTACCTGGGTTAACTACGGCTGTGTTTGTTAAACCACAAAATGGTGCCCAAGGTTATGGTTTGTCGGCTCTGCCGCCCTATGGTGAACAAAGTATCTATTTGCGTGGTGATTTTAATGGCTGGGATACATCTTTACCTTTTAGTTATCAAGGTAACGACACCTACGAGTTAGACACAACCCTTTTACAAGATGATTATCAATTTAAAATTGCAAACCAGGACTTTTCTGATGTCAACTTAGGTGGAGGATTTACCATGCCAGTAGGCTCTGCAGCCACCTTAACCAATGGTGGCAACAATTTAAGTTTGAGTTTGATTGCACAAGGCAGCTACAAGTTTGTTTTAGACGCGGCCGATAACAACAACCCTATCTTAACTATCACTCCTGATGATCCTAATGCCATTCCCCCACCTTATGGCAACCATGTGCCTTTGTTGCGCGGAGACATGAACAGCTGGGGCATCAACTCCCCGCTAAGCTATGAGGGCAATGGCATATACCGCGGAGTATTTAATATTTCTGCTGGCGGCTATAATTTCAAAATCGCCGATCAAGGTTGGGGGGACAGCGGCGGTCCAAATTTAGGCGCCAATACAACAGTTGAACTAGATACAGCTGTGACCTTGTATCCGGGCTCAAACGATAATCTGTATATCAATCTTCAAAACACTGCTGATTTAGTCTTTGAGTTAGATGCTAATAATCTAGCCAACCCCAGCCTGACAGTGACTGAACAGCCAGAGTAATCACACAAATGACCTAAGTCACTCAGTCATCACATCAAAAGGGGCACTTGGCCTAATGCCGATCAGTTAAGAAAACTTTTAATAATCGATTGATAAATTATTGATGTAAAAACAATAAAAGTGGATTCCGGCCAAAAGACCGCCGGAATGACGAGGGTGAGCGATAGCAGTAAAGACTGCGGGAATGACGGTAATCCCCCTCCCACTTGTCATTCCCGAATGCTTTTATCGGGAATCCAATGTTAAATAGACTGGCTGGTGTTCCATCAAAAAAATCTGCTGTTCACCTTAAGTGAACAGCATTAGCTCATAGAGCCGTTTTTTATCGATATTGTTTTAACAAA
>NZ_JAHKQO010000047.1 GCF_018861065.1 Paraglaciecola arctica | reverse complement strand
TCTATTATCCGTCATTCCCGCATGCTGTTAGCAGGAATCTATTATCCGTCATTCCCGCATGCTGTTAGAAGGAATCCATTCTTTTGTCTTACCCTTTGAAATAACCGATTCCGGCTTAAAGACTGCCGGAATGACAGTGGTGAGGCTTCGGCTGGACCGGAATGACAGGCTAAGAACTAACTCCTGTCATTCCTGCATGCTGTTAGCAGGAATCTACTTTCTGTCATTCCTGCATGCTGTTAGCAGGAATCTACCATCTGTCATTCCCGCATGTTGTTAGCGGGAATCCATTCTTTTGTTTTACCCTTTGAAATAACCGATTCCGGCTTAAAGACTGCCGGAATGACAGAGGTGTGGTTGCGGTTGGACCGGAATGACAGGCTAAGAACTAACTCCCGTCATTCCTGCATGCGGTTAGCAGGAATCTACCATCTGTCATTCCCGCATGTTGTTAGCGGGAATCTATTTTTTACTCATCACCACATAGTCAAAGTAACGTAGGATACAAGTCGTTCCAATTTATATTTTCTTTTTCAATTAGATCTATTTTCCAACTTCGTCTCCATTTTTTCAGCTGTTTTTCTCGACTAATTGCAGTGTACATATCGGTGTGAATTTCGAAATAGACCAAATTATGTAATTGATATTTAGCGGTAAACCCTTCAACAATGTTGTTTTTGTGCTGCCAAATCCGTTTCACTAATGCACTTGTGACACCTATATATAAAGTGCCGTATTTTTTATTTGTGAGAATGTAAACAGCGGGCTGTTTCATGAGAGTCCATTCTTTTGGGATAATTTTTTAATTTAATATGTATAGAGTATTTCTATGCTGTTTGACAAATAAGTTGTCGTTTATGTAAACCATACGACTCGTCATTCTCGCTGCTGTTTGCTGGAATCTATTATCTGTCTCTCCAGCATGCTTTTAGCAGGAACCTAACCTTCGCCATTCACGCATGTTTTTAGCGGGAATCCATTCTTTTGTTTTGCCTTTTGAAAAAACCGATTCCGGCTTAAAAGACTGCCGGAATGACAGAGCTGTGGTTGCGGTTGGACCGAAATGACAGAGGTGAGGCTGCGGTTGGACCGGAATGACAGGCTAAGAACTAACTCCCGTCATTCCTGCATGCTGTTAGCAGGAATCTACTATCTGTCATTCCCGCGTGCTGTTAGCGGGAATCCATTCTTTTGTTTTACCCTTTGAAAAAACCGATTCCGGCTTAAAAGACTGCCGGAATGACAGTGGTTTGGCTTCGGTTGGACCGGAATGACAGTGGTGAGGCTGCGGTTGGACCGGAATGACAGGCTAAAAACTAACTCCCGTCATTCCTGCATGTTGTTAGCAGGAATCTATTATCCGTCATTCCCACATGTTTTAAGTGGGAATCTACTTGTTTCCTTGAGGCTATTTGAAGCTCTTGAGTATTTGATTTTGCTCTTTATCGTGGTTATGGAGTGTTACGTATTGGTTGGTTTCTTCTTTTGAGTCGTTAATGATTTGGCCGTTGAAGGTTAACCAGCAATGTGCGTAAAAGTGTGCGGAAACTGGTACGGACAAATTGTCTTGCTGTTTCTTTACGCCAAATACTAGTTGGGGCGCGAAGCCTAGTTTTGTTAGTAGTTGTTTTTGTACTGCACATCTTCTCAAGCAGTTGATTTTAACAAAGTGATTTCGCGCGACTTTTTCGATTAGTTGGGTGATAGATATAACATCTGCAATGGTGCCGTCAGTAAATGTATGGCTACTTTTGAATAGCTTATTTTTCCAATATTTGTACGGCACCACTGAAATCAATATATCCCAGTATATAAATAGGTACCAAGCCTTGAGGGCAATCACTTTGTTTGAGTGAGGTATTCGCCAAAACTTAGTTAAGAGTTTAAGTAGCTTGATGGTGTGCTAGCCCGTGTTTTTGAAGTTCAGTTAACAAGTGAGTAAAGTCTTGTTTGACTGCTGTTTCCTTGACATCGAATGCTTGGCTAATTTTTACGGTTATTTCGTCTACAGATTGCCCTTGCTGCAGTTGCTCAAGCATTATTGCACCCATTTCATTAAGCGTGTAGTAATCGCCACTTTCTGGCTCAAGTATGACGATTTCGTCCACTACTTTTTGAATTAACAGTCCTTCTTTTAACGCAATATTCATTTTCAGTTCCTTTATATTAATTCAGTTACTTATTTTTCTCGCAGCAGAACACCATTATCCAGTTTATACACATGGTCGGCAACATCGCTTAATGCAGGATCGTGAGAAATAACGATCACAGTATAGTCACTGAATAATTGTTTAAACTCACTCTTGAAAGAGTGCCGAGAAAACTCGTCTAGCATAGAGGTGGGTTCGTCAAGCAGCAAGATGCGTGGCTGCAACAGTAGTGCCCGGGCTAAGGATACTCTTTGTTTTTGACCGCCAGACAATAACACGCCACCTTCTCCCACAATTGTTTGATACCCCTGAGGCAAGTTTTGTATCAATCTATCTACTCCAGATGCTTTACATGCCAATTTCAACTTTTCGGGACTTGGGTCGACGACTCCATAGGTGATGTTGTCGGTGATGGAACCATTACACAATAATACGTCCTGAGATACCAAAGCAATAGTCGCTCTAACCGAAGAGTTATTGAACAATGCGATATCTTGGTTACCAATTAAAATTTGACCTTCACTGGGCTCATGAAATTTCATTAATAAGTGCATGAGTGTGGTTTTGCCACCACCGTTTTCGCCATACAGCAGCATGGTTTGTCTATCTGCTAACTCAAAAGATAAAGATTCAAACACCGCAGGTTTGTTTTTATACGCAAAAGTGACGTTATTAAAAACAATATCGGCTTTGTCTGTTGTTAATTCTAAACCCGCAGATGGGCTCGGCTCTGATTCAAGATGATAAAATGTCAGTAATCTATCTGAGGCACCAATAACTTGTTGTATCTGGCCATACAAACCCGCTAAAGAGCCTAACGGCCGAGTAAAAACCAAGCCATATAACATCAGACTAACTAGATCGGGAATACTTATGTTGCCCGACTGAAAACGCATAAAACTGAGCACTACTACTATCAATACTGCGATAGAAGCTAAAAATTGCACTAATGGTGATAACAATGCCTGAAGTTTAAGTTGCTGACTGCGAAGTTGCAGTGTTTCTGTGGTGATGTCCTTGAATTTACTCGATTCTAACGTTTCGCGGTTAAAGGCTTTTATTAGAGACATTGCTCCAATGTTTTCGCTGGCAATTGCCATAGTATCGGCTTGTCGCTGAATTAACGCTCTAGAAATAGGCAAAATCCCGCGACTCACCAGTTTCAACACAATAAAAATCACTGGCACAAATATAATAATCAATAGCGCGACTGTGGGCTCAATTCTAAACATCAATATTGAAGCACCGGTTAACACTAAAATACTAGGCACCAGATTGGTGAGTACACTTGAAGCAAAATAGCTGATAACCGCTAAGTCATTACTGAGCATAGACAACACATCGCCGCGTTTATTTTCTTTAAAATACTGCATGGGTAACATTTGAATGTGGTCGTAAAGGCGGCAGCTAAGATCCGCCATTAACCGTGCACCTATTAAGCTAACTTTATAGGTAGATAAAAATCGTAAAAAGGCATGCAATCCAAATAAAGCCAACCACATCAGTAATATATAAATGTGGGTTTCATTTATAACCGAAGAGCTAGTGATAAAATACTCTGAGTATTTACCCGCAAAAAACGGCACGCTTAAGCTTACCGCAGTTTCACAAAGCATCAAAAAAACCACATAGCCAAAAGCTATTTTATGTTCTTTGAATAGTTTGATGGCATATTCAAATCTAAGGGAGTTAAACATAAAAGTGGTCAATCCATTTACTTAAAATACAGTGTATTTCAACTTTGTTGCTATTAAATTCATATGCTTAGGAGCGTACTAAGTTGAGTCCCAATTTGAAAAAGAACCACAATAGGTTTTTATCTTACCTTGTTTTCTAGGCAATAATAAATTTGAGTCGCACTAATTTTATCAATTCTTTTATATTTTTAGAGTTGCTCTTCTTTTTAGAATCAATTCTGGTTAATGTTGTTTCATACTCATTTGAAATTAGGAAATTTGTTGTGATGCGGATCGTTTTACTTTGGCTTTTATTCATCCCTATTTTGTGTGTCGCAGCCGATGCGAATAAACAAGTGAGTGTTGCCGACTTCACTAAAGGTATGTCGCAGCACAGCGGCTTTTATGATTTTTATTATCAAATACAACAAGATAAAGTTTTCCTTAAAATTGACAAACTAGATCAACCCTTTCTTTTTCAAAGCAGTTTGCCTCAAGGCATAGGCTCCAATGATATTGGCTTAGATCGTGGCCAATTGGGGGATACACGACTCGTTAAGTTTGAACGCTTTGGTAATAAAGTGTTGTTAAAACAACTAAATACCCAATACCGAGCCAGCTCTTCTAACCTAGCAGAACAAGCAAGTATTGATGAAGCTTTCGCCGACTCTGTGATTGCTGGGTTTTCTGTCGTGGCTAGTGATGATGATGTGGTGGTGATCGATTACACCGACTTCTTACTCTCAGATATTCACCAAATATCGCAACGTTTATCAGGTTCGAATCAAGGCAGTTATCGACCCGATGCGAAAAGAAGTGGGGTGTATTTAAAACGTAGTAAAGCCTTTCCAAATAATACTGAATTAGAAGCCTTAGTGACCTTTGGTGGTTCAAACCCTGGGCAATACGTGAATCAAGTGACCCCCGATCCCATTAGTATTTCGGTGCATTTGCATCATTCGTTGGTGAAGTTACCAGATTCCGAATATCAACCCAGAAAGTTTGTACCTTTTTCAGGTTTTTGGTCTGTGGGCTATCAAGATTATTCAGTGCCCATTGAAGACAGCATGAGCAAGCAGTTTATTCCTAGGCATCGTTTAAGTAAAAAACAGCCTAATGCCAGCGTGAGTGAAGCTGTTGACCCTATTGTATATTATCTCGACCCAGGTATTCCTGAGCCAGTGATGAGTGCTTTAAAAGATGGTGCGTTGTGGTGGGATCAAGCGTTCAGTGCTATCGGTTACAAAAATGCCTTTCAAGTTAAAGTGTTACCTGAAGACGCGGATCCTATGGATGTACGATATAACGTGATTCAGTGGGTGCATCGCGCCACACGAGGTTGGTCTTACGGCTCTTCTGTTATCGACCCTCGTACGGGTGAAATCATCAAAGGGCACGTTACTTTGGGTTCATTGCGGGTAAGGCAAGACTATTTGATCGCTTTGGGCTTAACTAGCCCTTTTAGTGCGGATGGTAAATCCGATGAACAAGTGGACACGTCTAAACAAAAAGCTATGGCATTAGCGCGTATTCGTCAGCTTTCAGCCCATGAAGTGGGGCACACCTTAGGTATTGCCCACAACTTTGCCGCTAGCGAATATGGCCGTGAATCAGTTATGGATTATCCCCACCCTTTAGTGAGTATTCAGGATGGCAAAATTAGTTTAGATAATGCTTACGATGTGGGAATGGGTGAGTGGGATAAATATGTAGTGGCCTATGGGTATCAAACTTACAGCGACGATAACAAAGAACAACAGGGGCTAGAGCAACTAGTTACTTCAGCTAGAGAAAAAGGCTATAGGTACCAATCTGATCCAGATGCCCGTCCATCCCATGCCGCCAATGTAGAAGGACATCTTTGGGATAACGGCGCGGATGCGGTCAGTGAATTAAAACGGATCAGCGAAGTGCGTAAAGTCGCCATGGTTAACTTTGGCCTTAAAACGATTCAGTCTGGTGCCACATTGTCTTCGTTAGAAGAAACCTTTGCGCCTATTTATTTACTACATCGTTATCAACTAGACGCCGTTGCAAAAGTGATTGGTGGCGTGAATTACGAATACGAGTTAAAAGGAGATTACCCCAAGGCTAACGGAGTTCAGGTGATTGCTGCAAAACAGCAAAAACAAGCCGTGACAGCCATGTTAGAGACTCTAAATTCTGAGTTTTTGAGCATTCCCGCTGCGTTGACACAATTGATCACCCCCAAAGCTTACGGCGAATACCGCAACCGAGAAAGTTTTAAAGGGCGCACCGGACTCACGTTTGATCCTATTAGCGCCGCAGAATCAGCAGCAGCTTATAGCCTTAATTTGTTGTTAAAAGCTGAGCGCCTTAATCGTTTAGTACAACAAAAACAACAACTTAAAGATGCACCCGATTTAGGTTATTTATTGGATCGCCTGTTTAAACAAACCATCAAACATGGCACCGACAAAATCTATCCTCAGCTGAGCAACCGAGTGAATTATTTAGTATTAGATCAGGTGGTGAATGCTATGCAACAACCAAACTTAGCGCCTGAAGTGCGGGGTGAAATAGAAACAAATTTGGTTGAATTACATAAGTGGTTCAAAAACAATAAACGCAACGCTCACAACGCGGTTATGGCCCGGCAATTAGAGCAATATTGGCGACTAGGCGAATGGAAATCTCACATTAAGGTAAAACCTTTACCACCGGGATCACCTATTTAGAAAACAATTGATAGTAGATAGTAGATAGAAGATAGAAGGGCATAAACTAAGGGTTTATGCCCTTTTTAGATCTAGACGCTTTAGCCGCGATATCCGAAGAATTTATGTTTGATAATTTCATCGGCAATGCCTTCAGGTAGGCTGTCTTGCCACTCGCCTTGACCACTGGTGAGTTGCTTAAGGATCTTTCGCGAATAAATATTAAACAAAGCAGGGTCGCTACATTCAATTCCGTGAAGGAAACCATTTTCTAATAAATGGCGGTACAGAAAGCGTAAATGTTCCGGTACTTTTACGTCAGTAAATTCAGTTACTTGGCCTTCTTCATTCATTTCTGGGTAAATAAATAATCGGGTGTTATCAGGAAATAACTTACCAAAACCTTCTAAAATACCGCCTTCAACACCTCTGTAGAAGTTTTCATCGAATATCTGTTTTACGTTGACCATACCCATTACGATGCCAATTTGTAATTGTGTAAATTGACGGAAGTAAGCTCTGAGTGAGAAGTATCGAGTGTAATCCGAGACCATTACGTTGTAACCCAGTGAGTTGAGTAATTGCACTCTGGCCACAATGTCACTCTCTGGCACTTTTGCGTCGTTACCGTGCACGTCATTTAGGGATATTTCGGCTATGGCAATGGTGTTGTTGGGTTCGACACCAGCCAAGGTAGAAAAGGAATTTTGCCCTTGTTCGATCATATCCACATTTAATTTAGTAACGGGGCGGAATGAGCCTCGAATGGTAAGGATATTCTTCTTGTATAACATCTCGGCCGGTACTGCCACACTGCCGTCTGGTCTAAACATGATGGCACGAGTTTTCCAACTACGGATGAGGTGAATGTTCTTGGTGCGATTGTCTATATCTTCAAAATACGGGCCTTCAAACTCAATTGAATCAATTTCAATTCGATTCGCTTTCATGCCATCAGTTAACGAATCAATAATTTGTTTAGGGTTCTCAAAATAGTGGTAGGCGGCGTAAATAAGGTTAACGCCAAGTACGCCTAGCGCTTGTTGTTGTGCCTCAGCATTATCATCAAGCATCCTGACATGTACTGTGATGTTAGAAGGTTTGGCTCCTGGATACATTTGCACTCGAATTCCACACCAAGCGTGGCATTCGTTTTTTCGATTAAAGCTTTTGGCTGCTACGGTAGCCGCATAGGCAAAATAACGAGATGATCTGGAACGTATATCACCGACTCGATCTACCACTAGATCAAACTCTTGTTCCATCATCGCCTTTACTCGGGCGCGACTGACATAACGACCATCTTCTTGTACGCCGTAAATGGCATCAGAAAACTTCATATCATAGGCTGACATGGTTTTGGCAATTGTACCCGCCGCTGCACCCGCTAAGAAAAATTGTCTGGCAACTTCTTGTCCTGCACCTATTTCGACAATGGTGCCGTATTTTTTCTCATCAAGATTTAAACGTAAGGCTTTTTGAGACGTGGTACGGGAACTGACACTGTTACGAGAT
The DNA here is from genome assembly GCF_018861065.1 of Paraglaciecola arctica. Classification (GTDB taxonomy): domain Bacteria; phylum Pseudomonadota; class Gammaproteobacteria; order Enterobacterales; family Alteromonadaceae; genus Paraglaciecola; species Paraglaciecola arctica_B. Next base: position 23,990 of record NZ_JAHKQO010000047.1, on the reverse strand, counting down.
TTGATATTTTTATCCATGATTTCTCCTAAAGAAGCGGGCAATGAACGAATACCACTATTGTAGCCTTTTTTCGTCACGGCATTAATCTAAATTTTCATCATAGCAGCGACTAATTCATTGAATAATATGACGAAAAGGTTAATGAAAGGTTAAATGGTAAAAGAAGGGGCAGGCAGCAGGTAGATTAACTCTGAAAAATACAGTGAAGATGCAGAATAAATTAGAAAAACTAATTCTCTGCAAAGGAAATTTGACACCTCCCCACGTCATCCTTGCGAAGGCAAGGATCTCCAACACGTTAGACAATACGCAAAGCCATCCTGCTCGTCTAATATTGTATTTAAAGTGCTCAGTTGAAAAGGAATTCAATGACAATGAAACAGCCAAGTGTTTACATCATAACAAACCGTTACAATACAACCTTATATATTGGTGTTACCAGTAATTTGATTAAACGTATTTACCAACATAAAAATAAATTGGTAAAGGGTTTTAGCGCTCAGTATAACCTCGATAAGTTGGTTTATTTCGAGTGCTTTGAAGATATGGAAAATGCTATCACTCGTGAAAAAAGATTAAAGGTTTGGAAACGAGATTGGAAAAATCGGCTTATTAACGAGATGAACCCTCGTTGGAAAGATTTGTACTTTGATTTGATAGGTTGAGTTAGGGTTGAGTTTTGTATGCTGTTTGGGAGGTCCTTGCCTTCGCAAGGATGACGGGGAGGTAAAATAACGTCAATGTAATAGTGATGGCAAATAGAGCAATGACTAGATATTTATTCAGGTTAAAGTGTTGTGCAGTGTGCGCTGGTAGAATGTGCATAGATTTTCTCCGTTGGTTCATGTGAGTAACGAACCACAAAGGAAAAAGGGGTTAAAAATTTTTAAACTTTGCTGCGCTGCAGGTCAAAAAACAAATAATCACTAAATGCCTTGTTCTTTGATTGTGTTTTTAAATGGGGTTATTTAGAGTAAGCGTACTAGATGGATTCTTGAGCGGAGATTTGAAAATCCGCGCAAATATTGCGGCTGTTAGTGCGCTACACATTATTATATGCTCTAAATATCATGGCTTGATGCTAAAACGCCAATGACTGGCCTAGTTGGAGCTCCATATCAGGTTCAAAAATATGCATGTCGATTCAAGTAATATTTCTTATTATGCACAGCCATCTAGACTATTCCCTCAATTAAATGGGTATTGGTTTTATTTTCTGTCATTGTTCTTAATTTTGATTTTGATTTCAAATAAGGTTTCGGCAGCCAAATTTGTTTTTGCGGCAGCCGAAAAAAGTAATCCTACCTCATACCTATCCAATCAAAAAAAGAGAGGTATATTGGTTGATGTAATAACCGAAGTATTTTCGCGGTCAGGTCACACTATAGAAATCTTGCTTATGCCTTGGGCTAGGTGTCTTAGAGAGGTCAAAAACGGCAGCGTTGATGGAATATTTTCTGTATACAAAACACCTGAGAGAATGACTTTCTTAAGTTACACCGACGAAGTGCTCATAACACAAGTACAAGCATTTTTTGTGACTTCTGACTCTAGTATTAGTTTCGACGGTGATCTTCGTAAATTGGCAAATAAGTCGATTAGCATTATCAATCAAACTAGCTATGGCCCTAGATTAGATTCGGCACTAGAAGCGGGAGTGTTTAATTGGGTGAGTCAAGCGCAGAGTTCTCAAAGCAACGTTAAAAAGTTGTTGGCAGGTCGTGTTGATTTAATTCCCTCTTATCGACATGTTGCACTTAGTACAGCGAAATCACTAGGAGCGAGTGCAAAAATAAGGCAGTTATCTCCTGATATAGAAGCCATCCCAAGCTACCTTGCATTCACAAATAAACGAGACTTCAGTAAGGCCATTGCAGAATTTAATCATGTACTAGCGTCAATGAAAGAAGATGGAAGTTACGACAAAATATTCAATAAATACCTCTTTTAGTCATGCTTTTTTCCATTTATTAGAATAAAATTTAAATTGATATGAAACTTAATTGGGGGGCAGTTCAGTTATTAGGTTCGTCAACTTTTTATGTTTCTTCACGATATACAACTCAATAGCGGAAATTGCTGATCCTTGATATAAATAATCCTCGCTTCATACCGCTTAAACAATTGTAACGAAGTTAAATAAGGGCGTTTCTGAGCTCCTTTACTTTTACTCCTTTCCAATTGGTATCAAATACAATGCTGTCCACCAGATTTTGTGCTTTGTCTAAGGTTGAGCTTGCCATCTTGCGGTGAAATTTGAAGTATCTAGTATTTATACCGGGGTTTTCTTTGATGTATTCTGTGTAAAGGCCATGCCAGACTGCAGCTTTAAAATTATTTTCGTTTTTTAAGTTAAACATTATATAAAACTCAAACACTTCGGGGGCGAGATCATTTAAAAACTCGGTTCGGTCGAGTAACAAGTCTGCTATTTCTCTGGCCTCATCCATACTTCGTGTTGCCGCTTTTGCCATCATGACCGTGTAGACATCTTGATGAACATCAACGGCCATATCTACGCCGTTGACCATTGATTCCCAATAGTCGGCATTGCCGGTTTTTTGGTAAAGCCATAAGTTAATTTCGGGTCTAACTCCTTTGGTTTCTTTGACAATTCTATCTTGAAACTTAGGTATGTTAGCAATAGTAGAAAAGCGCGATATCTCGTCAGATTTTTGAATCGAGCTTTGTGCTAAAACAACATTTTCTAAGCAGGCTTTGTACTTATCGAGAACGGTTAGTGCAATATAGGCATTTTTCACAGTTGGGATACGTTGTTGATTAATCAAGGCTCGAATCGTATCGGCGCGGGGTAAACCGCATAAAGCACCATCGTGGGTTAAATCACATATTTTCTTATTCTCGGCATCGGTACATAACATCACTGCTGAGCCGGTTACTTCCCCAGTTTCATCCTTGGAGCAAGACATTAAAATTATACAGATAGAAAATAATAGGATTTGACGCATTATGATTTTACAGAATGAGGATGATTAGATTATAGAAGAATAGGCGTTATCAATGTTGTAAGCAATGGTGAAAGTCACAGCATTGTATCAACTAAAGCAACAATAAAAGATAATGTGTCATTAAAACGTTTAATTGTAAGTAGGAGCTGAAGTTTTACAGTCCAGCTCCTACTTCACAAATAATTACCTAAGTTTAATTTCCCCAGACAAGGCTTTTTCAAGAAAATCGACACGAGCTAAAATTTTGTCGCGAGCGTCGCAGTCGTAACAGCGATTGAGCATATTTTTAATGGAGGAAAGTTCGTCTTCTGCTCCTTCAACATCCTCTCGAAGCAATTTCATAAGCGCCAAACGATGATGAGCGTCGTACAGGTTCTTGTTCAACACTACTGCGGTATTAAAGTTTTTCTCAGCTTCTTCAGGTCGGCCCAGTTGAATTTGCGACATGCCCATCATGTATAGTTGGAAGCCTCGATTAGTGCAGGTACTCTTTCTTAATTGCTCATTGGGATCTTCATTGCTACGGCCTGAGTTGGAAATAGATGAAGCAGATACATTACCAGAACTGGTTTGACTATATTGACCTGAACTATTGGATGTTTGGTTGGCCAGCATATTTTGATTGATTTGGCTGTTAATAAGCCCATCGATACCAGCCCTTTTGTTACGTTCTGCTCGCAATGCACACTTGGCATTTTTCTTAAATTCAACTTCTGCGAGTTCAAAATTGCCAGAATTAAATGCTTGTAACGCAGCATCACCATATGCGGCTGTCACTTCAATTCGTTCAGTTGTATCAGACTTTGTTTCGTCACTTTTTGGGGGAGTGGCCTCTTGGGCATTGATATACAAAGGTAGAGCAAAAATTAATAACCCAGTGCTCAATTTGACAGTCTGGACAGACCGAGTCACGTGTTTTAGTTGTTCAGAAAAAGTGTTTAATTTAAGCATAATCTCCTCCTAGAGAATGTTTGCTTAATTGTTAATTGCCCGCATTTTGCGAAGCTGACTTTTTCAACGCGTTTAACGGTAACAATGATTAGAGTGTTTTTTATGCGATTTAAGTATCACCCAATATTGCCAATAGTGATAACTCGATTATGTAATAAAATATTTGCGCAGCGATATGCCGGTCTCTTCATGCAATGGTGGAGTCTTTAAACGGTGCTCGGGATTCTACCTTTGCCGTAAACTCATTCCCTTACTTCACTTTCACTTCATTGACGCCTGTAACTTCCCTCATTATTGCAGGCTCTGAGGTAAACCGCTTAAACATCATAAATACAAAACAACTAAAAATCAGCCCAATCACTAAGGCTCCTACCCATTGAATTTGTAAAAAATCCAAAGTAAATAACAGGGTAAGGCCACTTAAAATTACTAGGTTGCCAACAAAATATTGAGTCGTACCAAAACGTTCAACGGTTAAGTTGAGATTGTCGGTATATAAACGTATCAGTGAGTCCAATGAGTTAATTACAAAAATAATACCCACAATAACCATAGATACATTAATAACGCTGTTCACACTTAGCTCATTTAGGTGGTAATAATACAATCCTACAAACCATACTGCGATTGGGATTGAAGGGAATACCAGCATGGCTAGCAATACTTGATAGGTACGTAAACCACTTACAAAACGAGAGGTGAATTGGCCTATCATAATGCACCACGCAAACCACCAGTACAGGTAGAATTCGTGATAAGCATTAAGTGGCAATACAAACTTGTGGAGATTTGAAAAGTAGTTGCCAAGTAAATTAAAGGTGGAAAAAAACTCTGCTGCAGTGCCTTGCTGTGAAAATAAGGCGCTAGCCCAAAGTAACAGTATTAAAGCTATGAATAACCAAGTGCTGGCTAAGCTAAGCACTTTGACGTAACGAATATCTGTGCTGGAATACACTGATAGTGCAATGATGGCCAACACTATGACATAAAAACTTGCCGTAAGGTTGCCTGAGTCGGCTAACTGTGGAATGTACCAAGGTAAGTTACTTAGCAGTAAAAAAGCCGTAAATGCACAGGTGCCTATAATCACAATATTATTGACTAGTTTGACCAAGGGAATACTAAAAAACTGCACTTTAGGCTCAAGCACACAAAAGTAGAAACAGGTGAGAAAGTAAAAACTCCAAATTAAAAACGCCCAAAAACCAAACTCTATTGCTAATGGATTCGAAAATGCATATTCGGGGTTGGTCACTAAATCAGCATAACCAGCAAACTCAGTCAAAGGAAACATAATAAGCCCTACATCTAAACCCGAAGTGAAGAGTATGGCGATAAAAGTAAAGGTGCTGACAGGTGTCACACCAACGCAACGGATATTTCCCCATTTGAGCAAAATGCCAATGATGCATGCAAAGGTGAAAAAAATACCTGCAGATAACCAAAGTGTCATAACATTTTCCTAAACTTCTTGACCGGAAAATTTGCTTCTAAACAATTAATCAAAATGTAACAGATGACTGAGTCCTTTTAACGTTTAGCCTGATTAGTTCGTTGTTGTGATTGCCAATGCAAATCGCCAGTCACTTTAACTGTTTCAGGCGCCAAAGTGTGACCTTTAATCAGATCCGCGGCGCGCTCTGCCAACATTATGGTAGGCGCATTTAAGTTGCCATTAGGGATAGTCGGAAAAATCGAAGAGTCAACCACTCGTAACCCCTCAATACCGTGAACTTTGGTGTGGGGATCCACCACAGACAGTTCATCTGTTCCCATCTTACATGAGCAACTCGGGTGATAGGCACTTTCTACTGATTCGCGCACAAATTTATCGATCTGTTCATCGCTTTGAATATGTGTGCCGGGTTGGATCTCTTCACCACGAAAATTATCCAACGCGGGTTGATTGATGATTTCGCGGGTAAGTCTTACGCAGTCTCTGAATCCTTGGATATCATCCTGATGCTGTAAATAATTAAAGGTAATTTGCGGCGCTTTTTCGGGGTCTAAAGATACTACTCGTACACTACCACGACTTTTGGGTTTGTTATGCCCGATATGCACCTGAAAACCATGCCCAGCAAAGGCTTCTTTACCATCGTAACGCATAGCGGCAGGTAAAAAATGGTATTGTAAGTCTGGCCATTCGACACCGGCTTGGGAGCGAATAAAGCCGCACGACTCAAAATGGTTGGTGGCGCCTAATCCGTCTTTATTTAAAATCCAACGAACACCTATTTTAAGTTTGCTCCACCAATCTAATTCGCCATTGAGGGTAATGGGTTGGGTACATTTGAATTGAAAATAGAACTCAAGGTGGTCTTGTAGATTTTCACCTACACCTGTTAAGTCATGCAGGCATACAATGCCAGCCTTCTCTAACACTTCTTTTGGGCCTATGCCTGATAACTGTAATAGGTGCGGTGAGCCAATTGAGCCGGCGCTCAAAATCACTTCTTTATTCACCCTGATTTCTTTAATTTGCTTTTGGTGTGCGAAACGCACCCCAACAGCGGTTTTATCTTCGAGTAATACTTTGTGTACCAAAGCATGAGTGATAACGGTCAAATTAGGGCGCTGCATTGCTGGGCGTAAATAGGCATTGGCAGTGGACGCGCGACGGCCATTTTTGACTGTCATATGCATCGGGCCAAACCCTTCTTGTTGCTGGCCGTTATAATCTTTAGTCGCAAAATATCCAGCGTCAACTCCGGCATCAACGAACGCTTGATACAGCGGGTTTTGCATTTGATTGCCATTGTTTACACCTAACGGGCCATTTCCTCCACGATATTCATCTTTGCCAAAGGCCCAGCTTTCGGCTTTTTTGAAGTAGGGTAGGCAATGGGCGTAATCCCAGTTGGTTGCGCCTGTTTGTTGCCATTCGTCAAAATCTTTGGCGTGCCCACGTACATAAACCATACCGTTAATTGATGATGAACCCCCTAACACTTTTCCTCTAGGGCAATGCATCACTCGGTCGTTCAAATAGGGTTCGGGTTGGGTTGAAAATTGCCATGCGTATTTTTCGGTATTCATAGGAATAGATAAAGCCGTAGGCATTTGGATAAAGATACTTTTATCACTGCCGCCCGTTTCTAATAACAACACACTATTGTTAGGATCTTCTGACAAGCGATTGGCCAACACACAACCTGCTGAGCCCGCTCCGATTATGATGTAATCATAAATTGTTTGCATCGCTACCTCCTATTCTAAAACGGGCTGTCTAAAGGCGCTAAACCTACATACACAGATTTTAATTGGGTATATTGTTTCAGGGTAGCTAAGCCGTTTTCTCGGCCTAAACCCGATTGTTTGTAACCGCCAACAGGCATTTCAACCGGGGATAATCCATAACTGTTGATCCAACATATGCCTGCTTGCATTTGGTGAATCACTCTGTGAGCTCGGGTGATATCTTGAGTAAACACTCCAGCCGCTAAGCCTAACTGAGTATGATTGGCGCGCGCTATTACTTCGTCTTCATTTTCAAAGGTTAAAACTGCCATTACGGGGCCAAATATTTCTTCGCGGCATATGCTCATGTGGTCTTCGCAATCAGCAAATACCGTTGGTGCAACAAAGTATCCATTCGGTGCGTCTTGTGGTTGTAGAGTTTCACCACCGCACAATAATGTCGCCCCTTCAGCTTTTCCTTTAGCTATGTAACCTAACACCAACTCCTGATGCTTTTGGGAAATAAGCGCACCAAAGTTGGTGTCTGGGTGCATAGGGTCACCAGGTATTATATTGGCTTCGATTCGCGCCAATAGTTTTTTGATAAACACCGGGTAGATGTCTTTTTGTACGAAGACTCGAGTGGCGTTAGTACAAATCTCACCTTGAGTGTAAAAATTGCCGAGCATGGCAGCAGACACGGCATTATCAACATCTGCATCATTAAAGATAATTAAAGGCGATTTACCTCCTAGCTCCATAGTGACCTCTTTGAGGGTTGTCGCTGCGCCAGCCATGACTTTTTTGCCGGTGCCGACTTCGCCAGTAAAAGAGACTTTTGCAACGTCCTGATGATGGCTAAGCCAAGCGCCTACTTTTCCGTCACCTTGAATCACGTTAAAGACCCCAGGCGGTAACCCTGCCTCAGCTAATATTTCTGCTAGTTTTAGCGCGCCTAATGGTGTTTCCTCAGATGGTTTAAATATCATGGCATTACCACAAGCAAGGGCGGGGGCCGCTTTCCAACAAGCTATTTGAAGTGGATAGTTCCACGCGCCAATGCCTGCACACACACCAAGCGGTTCAGGGCGAGTGTAATAGAAGTCTTTACCTACTTGTTGTTGATTACCTTCAATAGCGGGGGCAAGGCCTGCAAAAAATTCTATGGCATCGGCGCCTGAGGCAACGTCTACAACGCTCGCTTCTTGCCAGGGTTTACCGGTATCCGCAACTTCAATTGCGGCGAGTTCATCATTGTATTGACGTAGCAATGCAACAGCCTTAAGTAAAATACGACTACGCTGTATCCCGGTCATGTTAGACCATGTGGCAAAACCTTGTTGGGCGCTGCTGATGACGCTTTGTTGAATAAATTCGTCTGCTACTTCCATCTGGTAAATCACTTGTCCTGTTGCGGGATTAGTGACATCAAAAGTTTCACGACTTTGATTGGCAAGATACTGACCATTAACAAAGTTTTGATAACAGGGCTTAGGAGAAAACGAAATGGACATAGATAGGTACTCGCGGGATCAATAGGCAAAAAACTACAGAACTATGCCTGCTATTTATATGTCAATCAACCTCAGTAATTGATTGTTAGAAATAAAAAAGCCCTGTGAATTGCACAGGGCTATAAAACTAAAATTAACTAATTGATTGTGATTAAAGTTTAGTCGCTCGCTCAATATCTATTGTTGTAAAAATCTAATCACACTAGGATTTAATTGGGTTGCTAAACGTTCGATATAGGGAAGATTGGTGTCAGTATCAATGATCTCTACTCCAGGTGCGGCATCTTCTCTAACACTTATCCATAAAAATCCTGCTGTATCTACATCGATAAATCCAATATTACTAGATTCTAGGTCATAGGCTGCTTCACTATTTATCTCACCGGTACTTGGGTTGAATTGATACAGAGTTGATTCTTCGCGGTATGGACCAAAGAAGGTTTCGTTCGCAAAAAAGTAACCTTTGTCGGCAGAAACAACCACTGCTGACTGGATGAATTGAGAGGTGTTGTCGGTAATGTCAGTTGCAGTTAATACTGTGCTTAGGCTGAAATCGTTAGTATCTACCTTTTCGATCATACTTAGAGCTGGACTGATCGCTGCATAGGAATCACGAGTGGTGATATACACATTGTCTTCAAACGCTCTAACACTGTGTTCTAACGGATTGAGCCCTAGAATAGGGATTCCCATGACGTTGTCAGTTGCATCAGCGTTGGTTTCAATCTCGGTGTCTGTTGTGGTATCAAACACGGCTAAATAAACCGTGTTGGATGCAGCGTAAGCATCATCCAAACGTTGCATTGCTACAAATAATTTTCCGTCATTGATGACAGCTGCAGATGGACTTGGGGTGCCTAGGGTATTGTTGTCGGGAATGTAACTGGATAGATCAAGCTCACCAATTTTGAAACTCTCGAAGTTGTCTGCTTGGGGATTGACTATCCAAATTTTATCAGAGCCGTAACGTATTAGATAAGCTTTTTCTGCGCTTAGAGGTACTAAGGTATAAGGGTTACGGCTGGTGGAGTCTAAATCATCCTGAGTCGAGTAAGACCAAATCTCTGTGTTGGCGTCTTCGGTGTTGTATTTACTGATGGTATCAATGAAAAAACGCCCAATATGAAACAGCTCATTTTCATAGACATTGATAGTGTAATCAGATTGTGTTTTGGCGTAAAAGCCGTCCTCTACAGTTTGTGTAGTAGTATCTAAATAGGCGACTTGAGAGCTAGAGTAGTCCGCAGCTAAGGTTTGTACTACCGCTAGTGAAGGCGTATCTAATTCATCTCCGACATTCACGGTAACCTCAATTGAATCAGTTAAACCTTTGGCATCTGTAACAGTAACAGTGAAGCTGTACGGGCCAATATCACCACTTTCAAAGTCAGGGGCATTGATAAATTCTACTGCACCGGCATTGTCTATGGTGAAAAGCTGTTGGTCAGACCCTTCGAGAGAAAAAGTTAATACATCGCCAACGTCGGTCGCCGTATATTGGGCTACTGTAGTAGTATTTTCTGCCACTGTTACTGATAAGTTACCCGATAATTCAGGGGCTTGATTATCGTCGCTTCCGCATCCTCCCAAAATTGATAGGGTGCTGATTAAGCCAAGTGTAATTGCAGACTTTTTGAATAGTAATAACATTTAGATGCCTTGTATTGAGAGTTTGAAGAGGATATTTCGACCTTGTGCAGGGCGGTTTGCTAAGTCTTGGTACTGTTGATCAAAGAGGTTGTTCACACTGAAGTTAAAGTGATAAATACCTCGAAGGTAACTTAATTGGATATCGGTGACTTTGCGCTGCGCAGGTTTGCCTGCTTGGCCATTATTAGATTCAAATATATTCGCGCGGTTAAAGTACAAGTCTTTGTCTAATGCACTGCGAAGCTGTATTTTCCATTGGGGGGTGATCTGATAATTAACTGAAAAACTATACTGTTGGTGATAAATCCCAGGTAACTTTTTATTGTCGAATGATGAGATAGCAGAGTCAGTTTGGCTATCAATGAAGTTAGCTTGCATATTAATGTTAAAGTCAGACGTTACCGCAAGTTTTGATTCTAGTTCTAGCCCATTTAGTGTTGCGTTGCTGACATTCTCATAGGCTCCAACACCGCTAGTGTTAAAAATAGCAACTATGGCATTATCTGATTGTTGCCGGTAAATTGAAGAAATTAAGGTGTAATTCATTTGTGCAAGGGTGTGCTCAAATGTTACTCCTAAACTTACTGTTTTAGCTTGTTCTGGCAATAACTCTTGGCTGCCTTTAAATAACCCTCTATCACCGAATAATTCGAATAAGGTAGGAGTACGAATGCCATTACTTGCCACTAGTTGTGTTTTTAATTTTTGTCCTTGATACACCAATCCTACTTCCTGAGTTTGGTGGTCTTGCTTGTTAATAAATTTTTCGGCGTTAGCTTGGTTAACCGCTATATTTTGATTTTTTTCTTTGAGCTGAGTTAACAATGAATAAACAGAAAATCCGCCGTCATTTTGCTGCCACTCAAATCGGGAACCCAACAATTGCTGATCTTGTTTGGCCATGACATCGCAACTACTTATTGCATTGCAAACAATTGGGCCATTTCTGTCGAAGCTTAAAGAGTCGAACTGTTGTTGCATAAATTGTATAAAAGGGCTAACTGCAAAGTCACCGTATTGGTTTTCAAACAAAAACGCCGTATTAAATTCGGCATGGCTTTTAGTGGTATCGTATTGGCCATCTAAACGGGTTATATCGGCCAATATATCTAAATAACGTTCAGATTTGTTTTCTCGGTATGCTTCAAACTCCAGGTTTTCTAACCATTTGGTAGGTATATAAACACTGTGCCGGTACCCCAATCGCCAGGTTTCAGACGAGAGATTCGAGGCGTTTTCTAGGGTGTTGTTTTGGTAGTTAGGAATGGCTTTGTTTTGATCGTTGTACTGCAGACTAAGTCTGATTTGCTGATTGGCCAATGTCATCTGGTTGTTTATAAAAAAGTTGTGCTTTTCAAACTGATTATTGCCCAAAGGTTCAGAGGTCGACTGGTTACTATTGCTAAAACTTTGCGGCACAAGGTAATCATAATTGTTATCTGTTTTTAGGTAACTTCCGCCAACAGATAAAGTATTCGAATCAAACGCTTTGTTGAATAACAGGTTTAATTCTTGGTGAGCATAGGAACCCAGAACCAAACTCAGTTTTAACTTATCTTGGCTTGAGTTGTAGGTATTGATCCTAATTACCCCTCCAATTGGTGTGGAACCCGCGCCTATCGCCTGGTTTTTACTGATTTCGATACTCTGAATTTGTTCAGTAGGTATTTGGTTTAAATCAAAACCACCAAATTGACTGTCGTTGACTAACTGACCATCTATAAACAATTGCACTTGTTTACTGGTAGAACCGCGCATCGATACAGAAATCGGATTGCCTAATCCCCCAATTTGACGGATCTGGATCCCATTTATGCTCTGTAAAATTTGCGCCAGAGTTTGCGATGAATTAACAAAGTCTTCAGCTGTCAAAATTTGATAGTTGTTTAGCAGCTGCGATTGCTGATCATAAATTGTGAGGACTTCAACACTTTGTGCAGAGTGCTCACTAGCCGTTACCCAATTCAGGTAACTACAGCTCAACAGCAATACAAAAAAGCGTTTTAAGAAAAACATTGTGACCTCTGAAACGAGGACAATAGGAATGCCGAAACAACACTTAAATAGCAAATACATTTAAGTGTTTATGTTTCAATACAATTCCTAGCGCCCACCGCACTGTAAATGTGTATATTGACAGGCCGGTCTCCGGGCTTAACTGATTATTCAGTATTACCGTTGCGGGGGCAGCGTTAGAATTAGACAGTTACCATGTCGCACTAACTTCCCGATTATCTCTTTATCGCAAACAATTCATGATTATTTACTAGAGCACCTGAGCAATTTGAGCGCGCAATTCTGAGGATGTTTACTCTAAAAGTCAATGGAATAGGGTGTAGCTAACAAATGAGTTAAATGCTGAGGTTTATTACCGCTAAAGGCTACAGGACTTAGAACCGAAAAACAGGCAGTGGTTTAGGAGAATAGAATCACATTTTAGTAACAAGGTTAAGTAGCGCTAAGGTAGCGGCGAACTAAGATTCTTGGACTTTATTGATAACTACTACTTGATTACGACCATTATTTTTGCCTCTATACAGTCCCATATCAGACTGATTGTAAAGCCGCTCAAAGGTGCAACCTAACCAGCTTTCAACCAAACCAATTGACAAAGTGATTTTGACAGGGGTAGTGGCAGTATTGAATGTGCTATTCATTACTTTTTTACGTAACCTATCCATTATATCGTAGGCTTCAGTGGTTTTAGTGTCCCTTAACAATATCCCAAATTCTTCGCCGCCAATTCGCCCAAACAGATCGTATTCCCGCAGGGTGTTACTTACCAGTTTACACAACTGACTAAGTACTTTGTCACCTACTTGGTGGCCAAATTGGTCGTTAACTTTCTTAAAGTAATCAATATCTAAGATACAAAACGTAAAGGCATGATGGTTTCTTTTATATAGGCTAATTTCAGATTTGACGTTAGCTATAAAACTACGGCGATTGGCAATTTGTGTTAACTCATCTGTTAGTGCTAAATCTGTTAGTTTATGAATATGTGCGGATAGTTTTTGTTCAATACTTTTTTGAGCAGAAATACTTTTTGCGTGTAATAACAACTCGCCAGATGGCAGTGTTTGTTCAGATATCAAATACCAGCTGCCGTCGGTATGATCCACTTCGAATAGCCGAAATTCTTGGCTACGTCTTTTACTCTGTGCTTTTGCTAACCATAGATCTATATCCTGTGTTTCAATATAGGGGCCCTGTTGTTTCTCATGGGCAGTAAGTAGAAGTTGGCTAAATGATTGTTCGACAATAGACTTTAAATCCATACACATAAAATCGGCGTAGGCTTGATTACAGCCAATTAACTTGTCGTCTGCAGAAAAAATAGCATACCCATCTTGAGATACGCTAAGAAAGTCACCGATGCGATTGGCTAGCGTTAAAATTCCTTTTTCCATATTACCTCTAGTTAATTTCTGAGCTTGAATATTGGAAATATTAAACTTGATTACGTAAACATAATGGGCATTTCATGCTTTGTACAGCAAATTAAGTGGCGGTTTTAATCCTCAATGTTTTGGTTATTTCACAATACCAAGTAGTCTATCCTTGGTGACAGTAAAAATTAGTGGGGAATGATATGAATGATGAGCGGTTAAGCCCTTTTGTGTTAAATACAAACGAGGGGAAGTTCCAAGTAGTAGACGGCAATGAACAAACATGGCTAGAAAGCTCTAATGAAATGACCGCGCAGCATTACGCCGATTTGCTCAATAAAGCGTTTAAGTCGGGCTTCAAAACAGGGTTTCGCGAAGCTCGCACCGGATAGATTCAGATATTGACCCTATGATATTTTATTGGCGTTATCGGTACACTCCCTCACAATAGATACGCGATTAACGGGTGAAGAGTGATCGTTATGGTGGTTCGGCTGTTCGTTCTAAGTAAAGTCTGCAAAATGATATGAATAAATCAAGGTTGGTTTGCCCTGCCGCTAATGCTGTGTCGATAACGCGGCACGCAATAAGTGTAGATGTCACAACATCGCTAAACTGTGCCGCGCAAAGATGTTATCAAAATATTATGTTGTTGATGGAAACTCAATCGGTTGATGCTACAGCCGCGTCTTTGCCACAGACACAAAAATTTCTGCCCCATGCATCCTCATTCAGTCTTCACTCATTAAACGACCAAGCTCTTGTGATTCACTTATTAAAGGAAATTGCACAAGGTCCTGCAGCGAGTGAAATTCGGAAAATGTTGGGTCGTCATCAGGTGAGTTGCGATTATGATCAGGCTTGGATACGGCGCCAATACGCACCACATCTCTATCCTCCCGAACATGCGCCTCACGGTTGGCATCAAGATGGTGCTTTAGGTTTTGACTTCTTGGCTTCGAAAGACATCGAGCAAGAGGCAAGCCCCTTGTTACCCACAGTAACTTGTTGGATAGCTTTGACTCGATGCGGAGTCGATGCCCCAGGACTAGAGTTTGTTACCGAGACAATTGATGAATTGCTTGTTCCAAATGAGTTAAGCCATAAAAGTATTCTTAACCGCTATTCATCTGGTTCATTATGGCAACCTCAAATGCAAGCTGGTGACGCAGTGATCTTTAAAGGCGGCACTTTACATCGGACTCACGTGGTTGAGCAAATGCGGGCAAATCGAACCAGCGTAGAGTTGCGATTTGTAGCCACACATAAAATCCCAACACGTCTAATAGGCGATTGTTTTATCGCTTTGCCCGATGAATAATTGAGGGCGCTAGAAGAAGGGCTAAATAGCGCTGTAGTTTACTCTACCAGCAGAGTACTGACATGATTGCTTGGAATATAGTGAATAAACTCATTGAAGATATTTTGATTTTTTGGATTAATTAAAAATGCATCTAGTTTTTGTTTTAGTATCAGGCCTTCCGCTGATTTAGGTATCGCCAAAGTACTCGGAACTATTCCCATTTCTTTATAATAGACACCTTGTAAACCCAGTGACTTAATGGTGTTCATAGTCGCAACACCTTCGAACAAAATGACTTTGAGGCGTCCTAAAGCTAACATTTTAACTAACTGCTCTAATTGACTCACTTCAACAAATTTTTTCTCTGGCAAGCCCACTATTTCAGCAAGAAACTCAGCGTTACCTAAAAGCGTTCCAATGCTTCGGGTCGGTAATTGGCTAATATTGAAATAACTCTTATCCAAAGCAAATAGGTGAACATGGGTATCAATATGCCAATCGAGTTCAGTGGCATATTGATAAAACTCATCTGTTTCTAATTGATAAGGCGTCATACCGATGAGTTCTAATTTTTTGTTTCGTAAGTTCTTTTTAGCTCTAGCATAGGTCATGATTTCGAAAGTAAAGCGGATATTTTCAGTGGCAGAAAATTTGCGGAGCATATCGACAACTAAACCGCTGCCGTCTTCATTTATTAATGGAGGAAACGGTTCTAAGCCGACAACTATTTCCCGAGAGTCAGTTTGCGGGCTGTATACGACTAAATAAATGAAAGTAACATAAACTGATAGTATTGATTTCCACATAAGCGCTTCCTGCATATTGCCTAAGTACCAAGATACAATTACATAGAAATACACACAAGATTTTAGTTGGCTTAGTGATAATACTATCGCTACATTTTGTCTTCAGTCATGCGTTTGGCTTGTTCAACAATCAGCTCGCACGAAGGCAATACTTCATAACTCGCGACGCCTAACGGGATAAAACTATCGTGGGCTGTTAGGCGTTCTACTTTGCGAGTGGGAAAGTTTTTATCATGTTCAAGTAGCAGGGTAATTAATGCTTCACTAATGGAGCCGGTTTGACGACACTCATCTACGATTAATACCTTTTTTATGTCGCCAATTGCTTTAACTATGGCTTTTTCATCTAGGGGGGCAAGCCAACGCAGATCTATCACTGTGCATCGAACCCCTGATTCAGCTAGTATTTTTTCTGCCTGTCGACTTAGGTAATAACCGTTACCGTAACTTATAATACACAGGTCTTTGCCTGAACCAAAACCCCCTAATTGCCCAATTTTAAGAGGTTTGGCTTCATTAGGAGGCACATAATCAAATGACCAAAGTGCATCACCTTCTTGGTGTAGATCTTTTTTCATATACAAGGCAATCGGCTCGATAAACACAACCACTCTTTGCTCTTCTTGAGCCAACCTCACAGACTCTCTGAGCATTTCCACTGCATCTGCTCCGTTTGAGGGGCATGCAATGATCAACCCTGGAATGTCACGAAAGATCGCAAAAGAGTTGTCGTTATGAAAATGGCCACCAAAACCTCTTTGGTAGGCTAAACCTGCGATTCTGATGACCATAGGGTTGGCGAATTGACCACTGGAAAAGAAGGGCAGGGCGGCCGCTTCACCGCGTATTTGATCTTCTGCGTTGTGAACATATGCCAAAAATTGAATTTCTGGCATAGGCAAAAAACCATTGTGGGCTAAGCCTATTGCCATACCTAAAATCGATTGTTCATCAAGCAAGGTATTTATGACTCGTTGCGGCCCAAATTTATGTGCCAATTTACTGGTAACGTTATACACACCACCTTTAGCGCCAATGTCTTCACCGCACATTACTATATTTTGCTGCTGCGCCATTAAGTCGAGCATGCTCCAATTTAGCAGTTTCGCTAGGTGTTGTTTTTTCGAAAGGTTGTGTTTTTCATGGCTGAACAACGCATCACGTTGGGTTTTAGAAAGTGTACTCTGATAATCTCTGTTTATTTGTGGTGGAATAATGCTCTGTTTGATTTGTGCTGCGCTGGTCAACTTTGGCTTAGCGATAACAATTTGGCTGAGTTCTGCAACGCGTTTTTCTATATCTTGATATAATTCAATTATTTGCTGGCTTTTCAAACAGTCATGTTTTAGTAACAAAGCGGCACTAAACAACAAAGGATCATGAGCTTCGGTGTCTTCTATATAATCATTACTACGGTAAGTAAATTCTGAATCTGAGCCAGCATGGCCTAACAAACGCACTGTACGCATATGTAAAAAAACAGGCTTACGTTGTTTTCTGGCAATCTCAACCGCGTGTTGGGTTTTATGATAGGTATCGAGTAAGTCTAAGCCGTCACACTGCATATAATGCAACCCCGCTCGATGTTCAAAATTAGCCTGTACCCAACCCTTAGGTGTGGCGGTAGAGATCCCAATACCGTTGTCTTCACATATAAATACTATTGGGATAGGCACTGACTGGTAGGCCGCCCAAGCTGCAGCATTGATGGCGCCTTGGGCAGTGGAGTGGTTCGACGAGGCATCGCCAAAATTGCAAACTACGACTCCGTCTTTTTCTAATACGTTATCTACATCTACTTTTCTTGAAAGGCTAATGCTAAAAGCGGTACCAACGGCTTTAGGTAAGTGTGAGGCTATGGTGCTGGTTTGTGGTGGAATAAACAGGCTTTTACTACCGAGCACTTTGTGTCGACCACCCGAGATAGGATCGTCGGAAGACGCTGCAAAGCTTAATAACATGTCGTACAGAGGGTTTTGCTCAGGTACTTGTTTAGAGCGCTGTATAACAAAAGCACCACTCCTGTAATGTAGAAAAGCCATATCATTGGGCTTAAATGCTAATGCACATGCCGCATTCCCTTCATGTCCTGCACTGCCAATGGTATAAAAACTCTGTCCTTGTTTTTGCATGATGCGCGATTGGAAATCTAAATGGCGACTCATCACTTGTGATTCAAAAAGGTCTATCAATTGTGCGTTAGACAAGCCTAGATCGGCGGGGGTAAATGAAGATTTAACTGTAGGTAACGAATCAGTCTCAACGGCATGAATAATCTGTTGTTTAACCTTAATATTACGATCTTGCATCATGTGGATAGGCCCTAAATTTTCAATTGCCAAAATGCTAGTTAGCTAGGCGATTGAATAGCCCAGTGCACAGTGATTACAAATCATAAAATTTATTTAGATAAAGGAATAATATTAATAACCTTGATTTGCTATAGTTTTTATCTATATCAATTTAAAAGGCTAATCACTTGGATTTACGGGCATTAGAGTATTTTGTCACTATTTACGAAACTGGCAGTTTAAGTGGAGCTTCAAAGAAAAAATTTGTGGCTCAGCCTTCTATATCGGCATCGTTAAAACAGTTAGAACAGAGTTTATCCACTAGCTTGTTTGTTCGTCATGCCAGAGGAGTTCAGGCTACTCATGCTGGTGAACAGCTTTATCCATTAGCGAAACAATTACTCGGTCAAGCTAGCGCTATCAAAGAACTGTTTTGTACTGACGTCACTAAAACGCCATTCAGATTGGGGTTGATCAAAGGTTTAGGCGTGGCTCGAATGAGTGATTTGTTAGGCACACTGACCCGCTCGGTGGACACATTGGAGCTCACCTTAGTGTCTCAAGACGAACCTTGCCAAGCGCGCATTATCAGCCGAGATTTAGTCGTAAACAACGAGCATTTTATCCCAATGTGGAAAGACGAGTATCAACTGGCTATTCCTCTACAACATCCACTAACCTCGGTTACGACCCTTAGTGTCAGCGACTTACAAGGGTTGGCTTTTGTAGAGCGCAGCCCTTGTGAAGGTTGGTCGTATTTAAAACAAGCCCTAAACAAAGCCGATGTGAGGTTAGACACTAGAGCCAAGATTCAAACTATTGAATATGCCTTAGGTTTAGTGAAAGCCGGATTAGGCTGTGCATATATTCCAGTGTCTGATGAAATTGTTAAAGATCATGAACTTCATTTTAAACCCATTAAAGACCTGTCGATTTCGCGCGAAATCGGTTTAGGGTTTATCCATGAATCTGACACAGTCAAACTGTTACAAGAGTTAGTCGGTCATAATCGAATTTAACCGTAAGAAGCCAGTTAGGATATATACGTGAGGATGTCACTGGCTGCTTCCTCAGGTTTTTAGTCAATCAGCAGACCATCATTGTATGATTGCCAATCGTTCAAAGTAACAATAAACATACTGTTTTGGTCATCAAACCGAAGGCTTTTCTTATCCCTGTGTTAGATAAAATTGCCTAGCTGTATCAATCTGCTCACACAAAATCACCACTTCATCTAACATACGTGTGGTCATCCGGTGCACTTTGTCTGCATTAGGGTGAAAGATAAAATTATTCTTAACAGCTGGAATATGTTGCCATTGTGACCAATTTAAAGCGTCTGGGCTCTCTGCGCCGGTATGACCTGGTTGCACAACCACTTGGGGTAAGGTCACTAATACTTGTTCTAATCCTACGGTAGGATAGTCGTCTGTGGCGTTTTTAAATGGGTTACTGGCGCCGCACAATTCCAGTTGTTGCTGTGGCCAAGCTTTGTTCGACACTGTGCGTATTGGGCGCGACCATAATTCATAAAACACACTAACCTTATGCTGCTCAGCGTAAGTTTTTTTTATTTTTTGCAGTCTAGTGAGGTAGCGTTTGGCAACACTATTGGATGCAGCTTCTCGTCCGGTGAGTTTGCCTAACATGATCAATTCCTTGCCCACATCTTCTAAGGTTTGAGGATCTGAATAGATCACTTTTAATTGGTACTTTTCTAATCGCGCTAAATCATCAGTTGGGTTACCTGTTTTCCATGCAATGATGACATCAGGTTGCAGCTGAATAATCTTCTCAATTTGTAGACGAGCGTAATTACCCACCTGCAAAATATCTTTAGCGGCTTCAGGGTAATCAGCGAACGCAGTAGTACCAATGATTTGTTCACCCGCCCCAATAGCATATAACGACTCCACAATATGTGGCGCTAACGCAATAATACGTTGTTTTTGTAGTGAGTCTTTACTATCGCCGTTTACTGCATATAAATTTGGGTGAACAGCAAGAGATGCCCAAAAAAAGGCGCTTAGCAAGTAGTGGTTTAGTTGTCTCACCAATCAATTCCTTGTTGTGCTTTGATGCCGTTATCGAAGGCATGTTTGACGGGTCTCACTTCACTAACGGTATCTGCAAGGTCGATAATCGCTCTGTGGCAAGCTCGCCCCGTGATAACCACATGTTGATCTTTAGGGCGTGCCGTTAACGCTGCTATGACCTCGTCTAAGTCGATATATTTGTAGGTGATCATGTAGGTGATTTCATCTAGCAGCACCACATTAATTGACGGGTCTTTTAGTAACTTTTTACTGTGCTGCCAAGCAGATTGTGCAGCTTGTATATCGGTGTTTTTGTCTTGGGTTTCCCAGGTAAAACCTGTACCCATGACATGAAACTCCACATCATGCTGTTGCAATAAATCCCGCTCACCACATTCCCAGCCACCTTTAACAAATTGCACCACGGCCGCTTTATAACCGTGCCCCACAGCGCGGGCAATAGTGCCAAAGCCAGAGGTGGACTTGCCTTTACCGTTACCGGTTATGACCAACAACAATCCCTTGTCTTGTTGCGCCGCCGCAATACGTTGATCTACTTTAGCTTTTTGCTGTTGCATCCGCGCTTTGTGTTTGGTGTTGTCTGATTCGTCCGTCATTATGGTTACTCTTTATCTAAATAAGGTGGCTTGTAGATGTTTTATTCGAAATCTATATCGTTACGTCTAAAGTCGGCTGGAAGACCAATAAAGGCTACACTGGGTTTCGCCTCTGGGTGAGATGGAACAATAATACGTGTTAAACTTGCGTAACCTATTTGTAGTTGGCTGTACCAATCTCCAGAGCGCCAATCTGTGGATAAAATGTGAGCCAAAATCTGCCTGATCACACCGCCATGGCAAACCAGTAAGTTGTGTTGCCCAAGGTGTTGTTTACACAAAGTCTGCCAAGTTGAAATGACTCTATCATGAAAGGACGCTAAGGATTCGCCTTGAGGGGGAGTGTTGGGACCGGGATCATGCCAGAAAGAAGTCATTAGAGGCCAATGTTGGGAGTGGTCGTCAAATTCAATGCCGTCCCATTCACCAAAGTCACATTCTTGTATACCAGCTTCAATTTGCAATGTTAATCCATGATCTGCCGCAAGCTCTGATGCAAACGCTTCGCAGCGTCTTAGTGGTGAGCTAATGATATTATCGAAAGTTTCTAGACGATTAGTTTGTTGATACATCTGTTGCCAGCCTTCAGGACTTAATGCTACGTCGGTACGACCATATAAAGCCGCGGGGCCGTCAATTTGTCCATGGCGAATGAGGTCGAACTGTGTGGCCTTTAAGTGGTTAGCTTTCTGCGTCATAGCTTGATTTCTTTTGAGGTCGCTGCGGCTAGTGGTGATGGAAAACTGACGATATCCTCTAGTATCGTTATAGTTAAGCTGTTTTTGTATCGCCTCATTTTAGTCACTAATTGATTCATACTTCTTTGATTGCCTTTGTCCTAGTTTTTTCAATGACATCTTCAATGACGTCTTTGACTCATCACCAATAGAAAAAATACACTGCCGATAGCGGAGGTGATAATGCCGATAGGAATTTCTTGATCCGCAAGCGCCACACGAGCCAACACATCCACCCACACCATAAAACATCCCCCTAACAGCACGCAGCCAACTATGACTATACGACTAGTCACACCCAACCAACTTCTGACAATATGCGGGATCATCAACCCAACAAAGCCGATACCACCACAATAAGACACAATACAAGCGGTTAGTGCGGCGCAAATTGCCAAAGATAAAATTCGTAAACGGGTGACCTGTACTCCAAGCGTTTTGGCGTTTTCGTCACCTAGCAGTAAGGCGTCTATATGACGCCCATAAAGCAGTAAAATCGCCACGCTAATCACCACTACCGGCAGCATGACCCAGGCATACCAAACTTCTACTCTGGCGAGGCTACCCATCAGCCAGAAAATGACCTTGTTGGCTGCAAAAGGCTCACCTAAAAATAAAATGAAATGACTTAATGCACTCAACATAAAAGACACTGCTATACCTGCTAAAAGCATATGTTCGGTCCGGCTACCAAAACTTTTTGATGCGATAATTTGCACTAAAAAAACCGAAAACAATGCGCCTAGGAATGCCGCAAAAGGTAGGGCCAGAGAAAAAGGCAAGTTAGGAAAGAGAGCAATTATTCCGAGTTGCTCGCTTAATTTACTACTAAACAACAAAGTAGCAATACTAGCACCTAATCCTGCGCCCGATACCACACCAAACAAATAGGGATCGGCTAAACCATTGCGGGTGATATTTTGCAAAGTCGCGCCTGCCACAGCTAAGCCTGCACCCACTAAAAAACCAACAAAAACCCTAGGGGCGCGAATCTCCCAAAAAATCATATTGTTCACTGGATCTTGGCAGCCTTGGGTAATGCATTGAATCAACTGGCTAGTTGACAAATCTGCCGCACCAAAAAATAGAGCTGCAATCGGGGACACCACAACCAATAAACCTAACCACAACCATTTTATAGTCATTCAGTCGGGTCCTTTGAAGCTGGCATTTCATCAAGTTCCATTTCATCTGGAGGATAAAAATCCACTCGAAAGGCAGCGTTATGAGCTTGTTTGGTGACTTGGCAAGGAAGCTTAAATACTTGTTGTAAGCGATCTGCAGTAAGCACCTGTTGCGGTGCACCTTGAGCGACAATCTTTCCTTGGTCTAACAGACATAAATGATCGCAATAATTGGCTGCCAGATTTAAATCATGCAGACTCATGATCACAGTGATATTCAGCTTGTGAGCAAGGGAGCGTAATAACTTTAGAACCTGATGTTGGTAATACACATCCAAGTGATTAACTGGTTCGTCCAAGATAATCAGCGCCGCTTTTTGCACTAAAGCACGGGCTATCAAACCGCGTTGTTGTTCGCCGCCTGATAGGGCACTAAAAGTTTGCTTGATTTTGTTTTCGAGACCGACTGTTGCAATAGCGTCATGAATACTCTTTTTATCATTGGGAGTTTGCCTGCTAAGCAAAGATTTGTGCGGCAACAAACCCATACGTACTATTTGATATAAATCTAAAGCAAACACACTATCGTTGAGTTGATTTACTACCGCGATTTGTTGCGCCAACGACATTGAATCGTAGTCACTTAATGCTTTGTTTTTCCAACTCACTTCATTTTGAGTGGCTAATTGCCCCGATAATATTTTAAGTAAGCTGGTTTTCCCCGCGCCATTAGGCCCTAAAACGCCCATCACTTTGCCTGAGTCCAAACTTAGACTGATATCAGACAAAATCTGCTGTTGAGCGATTTTTAGGTTGATGTTTTTAGCGACAAGGGTACAACAATTAGACACGTGTTAACTCACACCTAGTAATCAGAACAACTTTCACAATCAAAGTGATAACTCAAGTAATGCAGGCAGGGAAACACATCAATAACAGCACAAAAGTGCTAAACAGATAATGTATCCGTGTGTTCCCGCACGAAAATTAAAAAAGGATCTTTTGAAATAGTTTGCTACTTCAAAGGTATACAAGGCTGGTATCTGACTTACGTATTAATCGACGTTTACAGTTGCGGGCACAGTTTTGGATTTACACCAAATTCCCATTTAACTTGTGCGCATAAACACACAAAACCTTATTTATTCACCGCGAATATAGCAAGGATATTGATAGGATTCGAGCTGTAAACGCATTATTCGATTTTAAAAGTGCCGGTGCAGAGTAAAGCTGTTCACTTAAGGTGAGCAGCAGATTTTTTTGATGGAACGCTAGTCAGTCTATTTAATCCGAGCTCAGGTTATTTAACATTGGATTCCCGATAAAAGCATTCGGGAATGACAAGGAGGGATTACGGTCATTCCGGCAGTCTCCTGGCCGGAATCTACTATTAATCTGTTGCACGTGATCACGAGCAGTAGAT
>NZ_JAHKQO010000006.1 GCF_018861065.1 Paraglaciecola arctica | reverse complement strand
TCCATACCATTATTCCGGCAGCCTTTACTACCTTCCCGTACACTCGTCATTCCGGCAGTCTTTTGGCCGGAATCCACTTTTATTGTTTTTACATCAATAAATTATCAATCGAGTATTAAACGTTTTCTTAACTGAGCGGCAATAGAGCGCATTGCGCTCTATTTTTGTGTGTGAAGTAAACCAAGTATTGCAATTATTGCTTAAGACGTAGGTCCAGTAATAAGGTTCTCTACGTAATTGGCTTTTTTCTCAGCAGCGGCCACTTTTTTGCGTAAATCATCAATCTGATTGGTTAAGTTATTATTAGCTAGTGCTGTCGATATCAGCTTTTCACGTAAACTCGCGAGTTGCTGTTCGATATCGGCATCCACATCGCGCACCTGGCTAAACTGTTTATTTAACTGACTTAGCAAATTAGCCTGATTTTCTAATTGCTCTTTAACCAAACCAATGCTTGTGTTGTTTTCGGCAGTATTACTGCTGAGCGTTTTTGCGCTTTTTTCGCTAGTGGCTTTTAGCGCCTTTAGGGTTTTATCTAAATCGCCAATTTCAGACTGGTTGCGTCGCCAAGCTGACGCCCAAAGTTTGTCCATTTCTGACCACAAATGTTGTGTCTTTTCGCTCAGCTCTGAGACTTTAACTTGTAACGCCGCAGCCGATTGATCCATATCTTCGCCGGTAGCAGACAAACGGTTTTCAAGCTCTGTAATACGGCTTTCTAGTTTTGTATTGTTACTTTGTGCCAGTTGCAACACTTTGTATTGTTTAAACGACCAGAAACTTGCCGCACCCACAATCACTGCCAACAAAAACAAAAAAGCAAACCAAGACGGTGAGTTTGATGGTGTGCTCGGTTCTTCCGGCTGCTTGCCTTTTTTAGCGCTTTTGTTAGTTGCTTGTGCTCGCGTGCGATGAAAAGATTCTAAGTCGTCTTTTTCTAGCCTAATTTTAGGCATGTCATCTAAGGGGTCGTTCGCCATTATCTGTATTACTAGTGATTAGATATGCTACTGATTATACATAGCTATTTGCATAATGGGATAGGGGATTGTGGTTCCAATTAAAAATCAGATTATAAGCTGGTTTTAATAACTTAGTTATATCGCTAAACACACAACACTAAGGGCTGGTAAATTGCTACCAGCCCCGATAAACAAAATTTAACCTTAATTTTATAGGTTAATTAACGCCAACTCAGTATCAGCATTTAACACTACCCACCAACGGTTACCAAAGGCACTGTCGTAGCCAACTAATGGCAGGTCACTACAACTTGCATCTCGCGTTGGTGCTTGGATTAAATAGCTTTCGTTCCAGGGCGCATCAACTATACATTCAGCTGGCGCAATCGCTTCCCAATCAGAGCCTTTTTGGGCAAGGGTGACTAATGCCGCGTCTGTGGTTTCTGGTGCGGTAAAACGTACCGCGTAAGAATCAGCCACAGCAGAGCTAATATCCCAAGATTTACTGGCACTAGTAGGTAATGCCACGGGTTGTTTTTCAGTACCATCGGTTTGCGACAAGGCTAAACCTGTATCCGCTTCGATATCTTTTACTACCCCATAATCATCTTGATAAGTACCGGTTTGGTTTTGAGTTCCACTGATAATTAAAATGTCGGATGCAGTGTTATCTGCCGGTGTCCAACTAAGGGTGACATGCTCTTTTAGGTCGATAGTGGTTTCGGGAATGATCATTTCGTCATTGTCGTAATCAGGTATGACTCGGGCCGCACTGTTTAAGTTAGGTGACCAGCTCTCGTGGTATTGATACAACCATTGAAAAGCTAAACGCACTAAGTCGTTTAAGGTTTCGGCGCGGCTAAAACCTGGGGTAATGCCCATGTCGCGGGTGCGTGTGTCGGTGCGGTTAAAGGTGTTGTTTTCACCGCCCACTAAACTGGCATAAGTGCCATCATCGGCAAAACAATCGTTAGAGATATATTCGGGCGACAACACTAAAACCGGTCGCGTGTCGGCTAATATCGAACTGGGATACA
The DNA here is from genome assembly GCF_018861065.1 of Paraglaciecola arctica. Lineage (GTDB taxonomy): Bacteria > Pseudomonadota > Gammaproteobacteria > Enterobacterales > Alteromonadaceae > Paraglaciecola > Paraglaciecola arctica_B. The sequence goes on along the minus strand of NZ_JAHKQO010000006.1, from coordinate 167,847 downwards.
CCACGGTTTCGCAGCGATTAGTGGTGCGCGAGAACTTATCCATCATTTGCCAATTGGCATCAAATGCTTGGTCATCGGCGTTTGACTTAGCGGTATGCTCGGCAAAGTAAGACTGATAATCAACGCGGTCTTGGTTAAACGTTAGTAGCGACGAGTTAACATCGTAATGGGTAGAGCCGCTGCTCATGGTGGCATTTTTTTGTGACACTATCATTTGTACTAAATCGCGCTCACCAAAGCGAAATTCATAACCTTTATACGAAGCATTACCCGCCATAATTTGCGTGTAAGTATTCATTTTGTAATTGCCACCAGTTGGCGTAGAGCTAGATGGTAATGTAGTCAGAGCTGTTTGTGAGCTAATCAAAGAACGTTGATATTGATGCTCGTGGCCTTGTACATAAATTACATCGCGAGACGCAAAAAAGTCACGTATTTTAGGCTGTACATCGTAAACCCAAGCATCATCTTTTGTGCCGTCAACAATTTGCTCGCGAGTTTGCCCATACTTGGCACCAATTAAGCCATCGTGACTGGCTACCACTATGTGCTCAACCTTGTCTTCGTTGTTAAGCACCACCTCTTTGATCCAATCAAAAGCAATCGGCAAATTATAATAGGCTAAACCAATTACCAGCACGTTTTCCCGTATCACATAATAATTCACCCACTCATAACCCGGCATGTGTATGGCATCTTCCGGAATGAAGTTTTTCATATTCTCAATCCAGTTATAGGTATAGGCATAACTGGTTTCGTGGTTACCCATTACCGGTAAAAACTCAATACCTTGTTCGCTGTAACTGTCGGCAACCGAGCGCCATTCGGCAAACTCCAGCTCCGACCCACCATCGGTTAAATCGCCTAAAGCGATAACCATATTTACCCCTGCCGCAGCTTGGTGCTCTAACACTTCAGCCATAGGGTGCATTGCCACGTGAGCTTGACCTTCTGAGTCACTGCCACCTTGGGTATCGGGTAATAAGCCAATTTTAAACTCACTGTAAACCACGGGGTCTGGTGGAGTAGTGTCATCAGGTTCTGGTTCTGGCTCAATCACTTCTTCTACCACGTTAGTAACATAAGTTTTATCCCCATCACAGCCAGCTAACGCCCCTAATAACGCTAGTGAAATAATGGTTTTTGTAAAAATTGACCGCGACATTTTTAGTTTCCTATTTTTTAGTGAGTTTGAACAAACCTAAATTGACTTGTAGAAACCAGCTTAAAAATCAAACACTGCATTTTGATGGCAAAAATATGAAGGTTAAGTGACTGGGATGAGTGAAATTTCATTAAGTCTTTGAAAATACTAAATTTGTTTGTGATGCCGGTAGGAATTGTTTATGAAAAATAAATGCCTTGTTGATGAAGCTATTATTCGGTATTGGTTTTTAATTTCTAATTTAGTAGATATTTCCCTAACGTTGGTGATACCTGTTAGGTTCTGAATTATTCCCGTTTTGCGTAATTTAAAGGATTAACTTGTCTAGCGATTATTACAATAATCAAGTTCGTGAAATAGCGTCGTAGTATTTGTCCCGCTCATTTTATGATGTTTATAAGGTCTGGTGTCATTATTTAGATGCTGTTCTACAACAGCCAAATGTAAATATTCTTGATGTTGGCGCTGATGTTGGCAGAGATGCGAGTTAACTTGCTACTAAGCTTGCTGCTGGTAATGAAGGTGAAAATAGCGCTAAAGTGTATGTGGTTGAACCAGCGATTGAAATGCTCAAAGTTGGTGAACTTACTGCACAAGGGCAAAATGTTAAATGTTTGCAAGACTCCCTCCCTGCATTAGATAAAACCAGTCGTTTAGAAATTAGTTTTGACTTAATTTTGTTAAGTACTGTTAGGATGCATATCCCAAAATCGTAGCGAGCTAGGGCATTAAGAAAATTAGCAAATTTAGCTAAGTCTGGAGGTAAAATTATTACGCTTCTGAAAATGGAATGTGTGTGGTCTGCCAAACCTCTAATACTTAAATACGATGTTGATCACAATATACCGTTTTCAAGAAGGCCGAATAGCAATCTTTGGAATTTAGTACCAAGTAATATAAAAGTGAACAATGAAAAGCGTGACAAGTTACCTTCGAATAAGAAGTTTAACGACGCTAGGCAGCGTTTAAAGCAATGGTGGCAAAAGGCTTTATAATGAGCGTGCCAATCAACAACAGCGATTTTTCGCTGAGGCGAATATAGCCTTGCCGGGATTGTCGCCTAACAACACCTCAATAGACGATTTGTTTGAGTCGATTTTATTGCAGCGTGACCGATTAAAAGAAGTGCAGCAATTGCTAGAGTGGTTTTAGAGGTTTCTGATTAAATTGTTCTCTAGCTGTCGTGTTAATAAATTACTCCTAACATTTAAAATATAACCAAAACCTAGTGAGATAAATATCTTCAGTTAAACACTCTTAAGTTATTACTGTTAAATAATTAGAGGCGGGTCATCATGCGGTTATGTATTTTTCTATCTTTGTTTTTTTCAACGATTTTACTAGCTAAAGATTTTAACAATGGTTGTGGCTCGGGCTGGAATGAACCTTTGGTGCCTGAACGAGTAGGGCTAATGTGCGTTAACTTTAGTTCTGCTTGTGCTGCTCATGACAACTGTTATAGCAACTGTTTGGAAGGGGGCAAAAATTACAATAAGCCTATATGTAAATTAACCGCAACCGAGCAAAAAGAACAAAGGCGAGCAGTGTGTGACAGCGACTTTTTAGACACTATGAATGCTGGCTGTGACCGCTGTAACTTTGCTAGTAAGCCACTATGTAAAGGTGTGGCCTTACTTTATAAATTTGCAGTTAAGATGGGTGGTAAAGGTTCTTTTAACGGTAAAACAGTACCCGAAGATTATTATGCGTTCTTAAATTCTGAGCGTGCCAAAGACTTTGACTTTTCTGCGTTCGAAAAGGAAATTACTGATATTTTACAGCAACCCAATATAGTGGAATCTAACCGACTAGAGTTTTTAGTGAGAGATGGTGCGCCAGTAGCTAAGTTTGTTGGGCTTAATGTTTTAACATTGAAGAAAGTTAAGGTAACCGAGCAAATAACCCTATTGAATAAAGTTAAGTATGGCAACGTCGACTTAAGTGACGCAGCGAAAGGGCAAGTACAAATTGGTATAAAAGATCTCAATATTGAAAAATTAGATGCCTCTAAATTGCAGAATATCCAAACTGTGCTGAAAGCCAATCGAAGTATTAATTTATAAGACTTTTTAATCAAAAATGCTACGTCCTCAAAGCAATGTGTGGGTTTTACGCTAAATGCCGCAGTACCCATGCTGTAAAGCAGCTACCTCATTCAACTTTACTTTTTATGTTTGTTTGTAATATTTGAGTGAGAGATTTAAGCCTCTTCAAGCACTTAGTAAATTGTTGTAGGTGTTAAATAACTAACCAATGTGAGTAATTAATTATGAAACATAAAATAGCCTTAGTGCATGGCATGGGTCAGCATAAAGAAAATTGGTCAAATGCAATACAAACTCAAATAAAGCAACAGTATGCAGAACTACAGTCTGTATTTACCAAAGACTTTGATGAGCTTTTTGAATTTGTTGAAATAAGGTATGACAATGTTTTTGACGAGCAACGAGCTCGTTGGAAAAGTCAGGCAGATGATGTACTTGAAAACCTTAAAATAGGTGGAATTTCGTCTGGTGGTTTGGAGCAGATAGTCAAAGCTACGCAAAGTTTGGGGGAAGACAACTTTTTTACCACCCATATTTTAGATGTTGTGCTCTATAAGTGGTATCCGTTGATAGCTGAAGAAGTACGGCTAAATGTGGCTAAATCGTTTTTAGATATAGCCAAAACTACAACTGACTGGAGTATTATCGTTCACTCTTTGGGAACTGCTGTAGTGCATGACACGCTTCAGGCTATGTTTACCCAGAGTGTTGAAGAGGAGCTCCTTCCAAGAGTTTACCGACCATCAAATATTTGGATGATTGCCAATGTATCTAGGGTGGTTTCTGAAAATCAGGTATACCGGTCTTTAGTAAAGCCAACGCTGAATATTGCTTACGGATTGTGTGAAGAATACTTTAATGCTCAGCATGAATTTGATCCCATTCCAATGGTAAAACCATTTCAAAGTGATAAGGCAGATGCAGTTATATGGAAAGAAGAAGCTGGGGGGTTATATTTACACCTACCAATAAAAGGCAAAAACACCACGCAAATCAATGTGCATGCCTTTGACCATTACCTAGCTATTCCGTCACTTTTTGTACCTATGATGCGCAGCTTTGCTGGCAGAAATAGTATTGATAAAACAAATCTAGCTAATTTTATTGCCCAATACGAATCCACAACAGTTGAAGGACAAGCCCAGTCACTAAAACTAAAATTAGAACAGATTAACCCGAAAGACATGTCATCTATTGAGGAGTTCTTAAAAGCTCTGCGTGAATACTATGAATTTTTAACCACTATAGCTGCAGACTAACCGAGGAAGGAGAGCATTATGAAGATAATATTAAGTATTGTATTGATTGTCGCTAGCCATACCGCGGTTTCTGCACAGTTATGCCCAACCGAGGACACAGTTTTACCCGATGTATATATCCAAAATGCAGACAATCTAGAAGTTCGTGCAGGGATTACCATTTCAGCTGAAATAGTGGCGAACATGGTGGCAAATAACTGTTTTGGCAGCCAAACAGATATTGACTCTTTTACAAAAAAACTTCTGGAAAAATTGCAAAATGCAACGAATTCAAATGACAAAGGCAATGTTCTAGAGTTGAAAAAAAATGTAGATGACATGTTGGTTGATCTAATTGCTTATGCTGAACAGCAAGCAAAAATGACAGCAAGTGTCGAAACAGCTCAAGTATGGGCTGAGTTTATTCATCGATTGAATACACTGCTGCTAACACGGGATGTATCGCAAGCTGATTTCACTATAGGTATTGGTCAAAGAGATGACTTAACCACTAAGCTAATTTCGTCTTATAGTGGCTTATCTGTTGTTACTCGGCACTGCCCTGAGTCTAATCTTAACCCTTGGCAGGGTGATGCTTGTGTTCAGGCTGTTAAAGAAACTATAGGACTTTTTAGAGGGTTAGTTTTGGCTAGCAAAGTCATTCATGCCGCTAATTTAGATACGCTTAATTTACACCTTGTTACTATTGAAAATAGGCTTAAAGGATATAAAGACTATTACCAGAAGGCAGAGCCTCTTTGGCCTTGGGAGTCTTTGTTTAACACAAATGTGGTAACTGCAAAAGATAAAATACAACAAGGTAATTTGGTGGGTTTTAGAGAGCCTGTTGAATATCAATGGCTAGTGCTGCACCCTTCGACAGCATTGCAATATGTATCTGATCAAGAAACGGACTTTAAGCCAGCGCTTATTGTCGATGTACTTGGCTACAATAAGTTAAAGTGGGAAAACAACGGTAGTGACGTAACCTCTTATGGCGCGTCAGCCATTGTAGCTTTAAGCGAGTTTGATGGTAAAACCAATATCGGTTGGGGAATGCGCTTTTTCTATAACCGGACATACTCATTTGGTATTACTAAAAATAGCGATCAAGTCGGTCTATTTATTAGCGTTGGCGCACTGGAAAAATTCAATAATTGGAATGTAGATGAAGATAAGTTTCTTAAATTTCATGATGAAATATCAACACAGTTTTGAGGGGGGGGTAGGTCGCCCTTTAGGGCGTCATTTGTTACGTTGGATTACTTTCCTTCTCACATTTATTTTCAATAAACCTTGTTCCAGTAAAAAATGTAGTGATAATCGCCCTAGGTTTTTTGTGTTGAATTTATGTGAGTCTAAAGCGTGCAGTTATTAGAAGTTGAGTGTTTGGGTAAGCCCTTGAAGTTAGAAGGGTCTATGGCAGGTTGGCAGCAACTGTTTTGGGGCGATCAGTGTGTGTCGCAAATTGACGCAACTGTTAGTGCTAACCAAAGTGGTGACAGTGGTAGTTTTGCTCATCAATTTTTATTACAAAGTGAGCAGGGCGACATTCGGGTGGAGCTAAGTGGTGTGTTGCATTGGCAGCCTTTTGAGTTGCAATTTAAGCTACTGGTGAATGATGAGCTGGTTGATGAAAACAAGCTGGTTGAAAAAGACATAGAGCAAAGGCAAGTAGACCCCAGCCAAAAGCAACCCATAAAGTTTAGTTTTATCGGAATGGCAGGGCTGGGTTTAAAGCTATTTAAAAGTGCTAAAGTGATTAAAGTGTTGTTTGCTGCTGGCAGTTTAGCGGCTTATAGTTGGTTGTTTTCTATCGAGTTTGCCATAGCCCTTATTCTTTGTTTGGTGTTTCATGAATATGGACATATTAAGGCGATGAAGTACTTTGGCTTAAAAACCAAAGGCATCTACCTAATCCCCTTTGTGGGTGGTTTGGCTCTTAGCGACGAAAAAATTAATACCCGTTGGCAAGATATTGTTATATCTATTATGGGGCCGTTCTTTGGCTTGATATTGTCGGTTGCCTGTTTAGTGGGGTATTGGATCACCGATTTAGAAATACTCGCTGGCTTAGCGGTATTTAATGCCTTGTTAAACTTATTTAATATGTTGCCGGTATTGCCGTTAGACGGTGGCCATGTGCTAAAAAGTATCGCGTTTTCTATTAACTCTCGTGTGGGTATTATCGCCTGTGGGTTAGGCGCGGCGTTGGGGGTGTATATTAGCTATCAATTTGGTTTGGCCTTATTAGGGTTTTTACTGGCTATTGGTAGTGTTGAAATTTTCTTTGAATATAAACGCCGGCACTTGAGTGATTTATTGCCGCTTAATCGTTATGCGCAAATTGTGTCTATTATTTGGTATGTGCTCACAATTGGTGGCCTAAGCGCAATTATTTGGCTGGTTGGGCAAACCGACAACGAAGCCTTGTCGTTACCGCTAAAAATATTGAATAGTTAGTAAAACTAGAAACTAGTTACAAGAAAATAGAAAATATACCCGTCATGATAAATATGACGGGTATATAAAAATGAAGTGATAACTCCCTCTCTGCGTCACCGTTTTACATTTAAAAGGCTTATTTACCTAACATTGCTACTAAGTTTTCGAAGCCTTTTTGCTTGGCTATTTCAATGGGCGTGAGCTGGGGCGGGTAGTAGTTTTCGGTTTTAAAGTTTGCTTCGTAACGCCATTTTAATTTTGATGGTTGGCTAATGGTTGTGCTGTTGGCTCCAACTGCTAACAAACTTGAAACTAATTCTGGCTGGTTGGCATTCACTGCCCCATGGAGTAATTGATGGCCGTTACGGTCAAAAGCTGTCAGGGATTGTTTGATTGCAGCGGGTGACATAAGTGTTTTTAACTCTCTCGCAAACCAATTCAAATATTCGTAATTGCCGGTGTACACTGCAAGTTGTGCTGCACTGGTACCGTCTTTTGCTGTAGCAAGTAGGTCAGCGCCGTGGGTAATAGCGGCTTTAATTGTGGCTAAGTTTTGACTCTTTATAGCAAAGAATAAGGGGCTGTAACCTTCTAGAGTTTGCTGATTAATGTTAGCACCTTGTTTGACTAGGTAATGCAGATTGTCGGTATTGCCAGCGTTAGCAGCCCACATTAACGGAGTTTGGCCGTAATCGTTTGTGGTGTTGATTGTGGCGCTGATATTTGTACCAGCACTCGCTCCAAGCGTCGCCATTTTGGCTAAGTCGATACTTGTAGCAGAGCCTGCGCAAAGTTGAAAGGCGCTGGTGCCGTCATCAATTTTGCTATTTGGATCCGCTCCTTTGTCTAACAATGCGTTGATGATGGCAGAGTTGCCGTATCTACAAGCCTGGATCATTGGGCTAAATCGATTGCCATTGGCCAAGGTTACTTTAGCGCCTTTGCTAAGCAGCAGCTCAACTAGTTGTGGCTCTTGGGTTTCTGCCGCCCAAGCTAGTAAACTAGATTGGTCGGGTAGCGGGCGATTGACATCTATTTTTAAGGTTAACGAGTTTAGTAAAGATAAATCTAAATTTAAAATAGCCTGTTTGGCATCAAGTAATAGCTGATCATGTTGTTCAGCGCTAAGCGTGACTTGCGCCGAATTGACAGAAGAATCTTGACTACAAGCGACTAGGTTTAGCACCACACAAGCGGTAATACATGCCTTTAGCAATTTGTTAAGTGTCATCAGTACTACCTTAGGCTATTAAGCCAGCTAAGGGCTCGGAGCTATCGCCAAAGCTTTTTGCGGGTACGCCCATTTGCTGCAAAACAGAAAGTAGCAAGTTACACATGGGAGTATGTTTTTTAGCGGCGATATGCCTATTACCTTCTAGTCCGCCGCCGGCGAGGATGATGGGTAAGTCCATGTGGTCGTGATCGTTAGACTCTCCAATACAGGCGCCGCGGACTACAAAGGTATTTTCGAGCAAATTAGAATCGCCGTCAGGAATACTCGCCATTTTTTCTAGGTAGTCGGCAAATAGCTGCATGTGGTAAGTATTCACTTTAACTAGCTTGTCTATTTTGTCGGGAATATTGGCGTGATGGCTAAGGGCGTGGTGACCGTCGGGGATCCCTAAATTGTTGTAAGCGTGGTTACTTAGCTCTCGTCCGAGCATAAAGGTGCTGACTCGGGTCATGTCGGTTTGTAGGGCTAACATTTGCAGATCTAACATGATTTTAACGTGTTCTTGGTAATCAGCAGGAATATTGGCGGGAACCGTAAACCCCTCTAAATTCATTTCTATGGTGGTAGCTTGAGCTTTGGTTATTCGGCGCTCGACATCGCGGATAGACTCAAGATATTGCTCCATTTTATGTCGATCATTCATGCCTAACTTTTGGTTTAAGCGTTTTGCTTCGTGATTGATAAAGTCGAGAATGCTAGATTTGTGTGCCAGTCGCATTTGACGGGTAGTTTCGTCTATTTTATTGCCATCTCCAAATAAGTGTTCAAACACATCACTTGGGGTCACCATGGCCGGTAAGGGCTGGGTTGGGCTTTTCCAAGAGATGGTATTGGTGTAAGTACAGCTATAGCTAATATCACAACTACCTAGCAAGCTGGGTGGCTCTATGCCTAACTCTAATGAGCCAAGTTGTGTGTCTTTAGCAAAGTATTTGGCTGCTACTTGATCGGCAGATATGCCACAGTAAATGTCGGCGCCTTCGGTGGCTTTGGCATGGGCACCGGTTAAAAATGCCGGGCAACTACGTCCATGCCCTGCGGGTGGATCGCCAAAAGCACTGGCTTGATAATGAGCCAACCCTGAGATTATCGAGTATTTGTCGCGCATTTTTTCAAGAGGTTTTAAGATGGGTGTTGTTTCAAAGTTTTTACCCACTATGCTAGGGGTGTACTTTTGCATTCGAATGCCGTTGGGCGAGTAAAATACCGTCATTCGTTTGGGGCGTTGTTCAAGGGTTTTAGCCATTGCATTAGGTAACAATGATTCCATCGCGGGCAGTGCCACAGCTGCCCCTAAGCCTTTTAAAAACATGCGCCGTGAAGGGCCGCCCATATTGTTGCTGGCACGAGTATTAGTATGTTTTAACGATTTGCTGGTTTTCATTGTTAGCCTCGGGAGCTTTTTTGTAGTTAAACGGAGTGCTGCTAACAACAGCTTCGATAATTGCGTGAATACGGTAATCTTGGGCGCTGGCCTGTTTGGTTATTTTTCGAATAGTGGGTTGATCGTAGGGCTCTAAACCTCGGCCTAGGGCATAGGTCAGCAAGCGGTCTGTAAAGGCCATAGCAAAGCGTTCTCTTCTATCCCATAAAACGCCTTGTAATCCATTTAATCCTTCAAATTGGCTGCCGTCGGGCATTTGTGCTGAGGCATCAATTTCTTGCTCGGCGTAGGTGGTTCGAAATGCACCAACGGCATCGTATTTTTCTAAGGCTAAGCCCAGAGGATCCATGCGCACGTGGCATGCAGCACAAACCGGATCGGCCCTGTGCCTAGCGAGTTGTTCTCTAGCCGACAAGGCTAAACCGTCGTGCTCTGCGATTAAGGCGGGTACGTCTGGTGGTGGCGGAGGCGGGCTCGCTGCTAGCAGGTTGTCGAGTATCCATTTGCCTCGTTTAACTGGCGAGGTATGGTTTGGGTTAGATGTAAGGGTTAAAATACTGGCGTGACCTAACAAGCCGCCTCGGTTGGGGTTTTGAGCTAAGGACACTTTTCGAAAGGCATTACCTTTTACGCCCTCAATGCCATAGTGATTAGCCAGCTGTTCATTAATATAGCTGTAGTCAGCATTCAGAAACTCAAAAATGGGGATATTGTCTTTTAATATTCGAGTAAAAAACAATTCGGTTTCGCGCTGAATGGATTGCCTAAGAGGAATATTGAATTGTGGAAATTCAAATACGTCTGGAAAATGGTGGGGCAGGTTACGTAAATACAGCCACTGCCCGGCAAAATTATCGGTCAGTGCTTGTGCTTTATCTGAGCGAAGCATGCGTTTAATTTGCTGGCTTAACACCTCAGGCTCGCGCAAAGTACCTTTGGCCGCAAGGGCGGTGAGTTCTTTGTCGGGTAAGCTGCTCCATAAAAATAACGCAAGTCGCGTTGCAAACTGGTAATCGTTAATTTGGTAGATGCTACCCTCTGGGGTATTTGCAGGAGTAGGCTCTTGAATATACAAAAAGTTTGGGGCAACCAATAAGGCTTGTATGCTTGTGGCAATACTGCCTTTAAAGGCTAAATCGGCTCTGGCTTGTGTAAATACTTGGAGCAAGGGCTGAATGTCTGCGTCTGTGGTGGGGCGTCTGTATGCTTGGGTTGCAAGGTTAGAGATGATTTTAGATGCACAATCTAGCTCTGCTTGAGGAATTTTTGTAGTTGGCGCTAAAGACTCTTTATTGTTTGCTATACATACAAAAACCTTACGGAAACTGGCTGTTTGGTTGTTATAAGGCTCGGCGCTGCGACTAGAGCTTGCTTCTAACTGAGAGCCATTGTTGGTTGTGTTGTCTGTTGCCAGTGGGCCTATTACTTCTATCTCTAGTACGTCTCGTAAAAAAGCGGCTTGGGAAAACCGTGAAGACATATGGTACGAGGGCACTTTTTTAGTGTGTACACGGGCGCCATCAATAATAAAATCAAGATCTAAGGCGCTTGGCTCGCGGTCAGGCAATACTACATAACTTGTCCCTTTGCGTACTGTAGGCACGTGTTCGGATAGGGCTAATCGTTTACGAAAGCTCATACCAATATTGTGACTTCCGGCCGCTATTTTTAATTGATAGCTGTGACGATGAATGTCTAAGCGATCTACTTCGTTGTTGGTGTTTGCGTTAATAAAGCCTGCAATTTCATAGACTCCGTTGACTGGTGCGTAAAACTCAAAACTACCGCCACCTCGAGAATCTAAAGGTAACTGGTCACTCATTCGCAGATCAAAAGAAGGCACTCCGCTATTTTTAACTGGCCCATCTTTGGGCACCACATAACTTGATTTACTGGCAGCAACACCAGCCAGTCCTGTGGCAAGCTTGCTGAGTTTGCCCGAAATTGATAAGTATCGCTCTAACAGTGTGGTAGATACGCCCAATACATCGGCGTTGTTGTCGAAGCCGTAACCTGAGTCATCACCGGGCAAAGACTGGCTAATATCAACATCAAGCTCAAGTAAATCTCGTACAGAGTTCGCGTACTCACTGCGATTTAAGCGTCGAATAGTGGCGCGACCAGGGTTGGGGTTATGCTGGCTGTAGCTATCTAAAGAGGTTTCTAGCCAATACAAAAATGACGCTTTTTGCTCTGGGGTTAGTTGTTTTTTATCGGCTGGTGGCATGTCGCCCATTGATACGGACTTTAACATGGCCTCCCAAATCTTTTGATTTTTGCCAAGTGAGACATCACTCACGTCAACATCTTCAACAGACCAATTACCATCAAAAATATAGTCGTTATGGCACTTTTCACAGCGACCATCAATGACCTCGGCTGCGTTGTTTAGTAAAAACTCTTGGGTTTGTGTTTGCGCAAAAGAAGTAAGGCTATGAGCAAGTACGCATAACCACAGCAAGATACATAAGCAAGTACGAGATAGGCCAGCCCGTGCGTATAATCCAGCAATTGCACCTTGGTTGAGCCGATTGACGGGTATAAAAATGGACATTTGCACTCTCTTTGAGCAATTGAGGGTATTATTAATACGATTAGCGAGTATGTATTAGGTAGGAGCAACTAGCATGCCAAAAGTGGTCCAACTGGTCAGGCGTTAAATTTATGTAAGTTACTAGAATACTTAGAGTTTATTAATATAATTTGATATTCGGTTAGTTAACAATTGATAAATAGTTGGTTAACGATAACGAGCGAAAACTGAAGGTGAAACTTGATAAGAATATTCAGAAATATCTTTGCTCATCAATACTTAGCTTAAGTCGAGCTTTTCAAAATTTAGGTTTTAATACCGCACCAGCAAGTTTAGCTTCGCAAAAAAATCTGTGTAACACATGTGTATCAACAGACATAAAAAGTGTGTGGCAATGCCATGAGAACAATTGATTTACACGCAGAATAAGTGAGATGGCGTCCCCACCTGGAATCGAACCAAGATCTAAGCCTTAGGAGGGCCTTGTTTTATCCATTAAACTACAGGGACTGAGTTTAGCGCCGAGCATTATGTACTAGCTAAGTTGGGATTTAAAGCTTCTCGTGTTTTTATCGGCGTGATACAAAGTCGTTTGGCTGAATATTAGCCAGCGGTGCGCCTGATATTGATTCGACTATGGCTGTTTCGGCAAACACTTGTCGTACGATGACTTCTTCAGGGTGCAATTGGAATTGCCTGTGGGGCAGGTTTTGGGTATCAAAAAATTGATTCATTTGGAACAAGGTTAATTTGTCGCCTTGTTTAACGCCATTGAGTTTGCCAATGTTAATACTTAGACTTTCACCTGTTACCTTAAGTACCCGTCCAAATGCCGCTAAACAACTTACTGATTCGTCTATTGATTCCACCATAGTTTGGATGATCTTTTTAGTGGCGATCCCAAAGTTTGAGTCCCATAGTTGATGGCTGTTGCTGTTGATAGAGGTGTGAAGATCAAAGTCCCATTGAGCTGAGATATTTTGGGTATCTTGGAATACCGTTTCGCCAGAGTTGCCGTCTAACATTGATAATTGCAAAGTTAGGTTGCGACTATTTTGATTTTTATCCCAAAACGCAAATCCAGAAGTTCGAGTGGTTTCTAATCCAAATTCGATAATTTCACCAAATAGTACGTATTGGGCATTGGTTTTTTTCGCTAGGCTATAGGCTGTGGCTTTTTGCTGTTTGATTGGCGTTGTTAAATAATAAGGTTCGACGCGGTGAATCAAGGCATGTCTAGCATGATTTTGAGCTTCTTCTTGAATTTTCTCTGCTAACACTTTGCCGAAGTCGTAAAGGTTGCCTACGGCAGCTTGTTGCCGTTTATTGATGTTGTACCAAGTGGTTACAATATTTTTTTTGTAATCTGATGCAGAGCATAAAGCTTCTTGTGGAAAGATATCGGCTCTTATGGATACGGTAACGTAGTCGTCGTGGTAAATTTCGTCTATCAATTCAATGTTGTTTACTTCACCTGAAGCACGTATTTCGAATCGGTCGTCTTCTAGCAAACCGTTGACTAAAGATTGAATACTTTTCACAGAGGCGCCAGAAAACAATAACGCCTGCTTCACGGCTTCCTGGGTGGCCTGTTGTCGTGCGGCTTCTTTTTCACCATTGTGAATAACGGCTTGTCCTGTAGCCTCAAACCACACCGCCTTAGCTGGGAAGCAGTTGACAATAAACATCAACGCGGCACCTATTTGTATTAATCTTACAAGCTGCATAAATTACCTTCTAAATCTGAGTAAAGTGATTCTTGGGATAAGACACCGTCAAATTTCAGACTGATTTTTCATTCTTTACCTTCGTATGGCTAAGTAAGCACAAATCGTACCTATAATGGACTTTGTTATAGCAGTGTGGTTTTTAGGTACGGTTATTGCTTTACGATAACTATTAAAATCACATTGATACAATGATCAGCAGGGTGTTAGGAATATGGGCAATAGACTAAAGGTTAACAAATCAAACAGTCGATATTTAGTTTTAACCGCTGTACTTGGTTTCTTTTTAATGGGGTGTACCAGTGTTTTTGATAAACATGTTGAATGGGAAACCGTTGCTCCCAAGTCCTACCCCGTTATTTTGGCCATTGGTTATGCACCTATTTCAGTGCAAAAAGGAGCCAGTGAGTCCAGTAAAATGTTGATGGCACTGAAAGCGTCAAAGTTAGATGCATACCGAGAACTCACTGAACAAGTATACGGGCAAAAGGTAGAAGGTGGTCAATCGCTGGCGAGCTTAGTTATCGAAAATACCCATTTAAATAGTTCTGTTCAAGGTGTAATAAGAGGTGCCAAAGTGGTGAAAAGTTATCCTGTTGGCAATGACACATACGCCACTGAGCTAGAGCTAGACTTTAAGTTAGTCAACGATATTTACCTATCTACGGCGCGTCCTAAGCGGGTTAAAAAAGTCCACTATTACTAGATGGTTTGTATTAGAAATAGTAGAAACGCCTTGTAGCGATGGGCTTTTAGACATCGATTATGGTTGGCGTTTTTTCTAGGAATTCAATGTGGTTGAACACGTTTAGCTTTTGTTGGCGACTCGCTTAAACGCTGGTGCCGCCGCCGCTTTTGTTACCTCGAGTACGTCCACTTTTATCGTAAGTCATTGATTCTTTTGCTCGAGATTCTAATAACAGATTACGTAGGTGCTCAAGTCGCAATTGGCCTTGTTCTACTGCGGTCTGATTAATTTGAGTGCGAAACTTACACTGATTAACCATTTCTTTGGCTTGATTAAATAACCCAACTATTTCTTCGTCGTCTTTTTGATCTTGGGTGGCTTTCCCATACAAGTCGGCGATAACAGTGTCTTGTTGTTGCACTGAGTCAAGTAAGGCTTCTTTGGTTTTTAACATGCTGATGAGGGATTCAGCATCTCTGCTACTGATGAGGTGAAGTTCAGTTTCAAGAATCTGTTGTAGTTCTATTAATAATGTATGTTGACTTGTTATTGCTTTTTTTAATTCAGACATAAATTTTAATCATAATTAAAGACAGCCTCCATTATGCTGTCTTTATGCTTTAGTACCAAATATTTCTGTTTCTAAGGCTGAAATCTTTTGAGCTAAGGCCTCAGGGTTGATTTGATATTCGCCACGTTGAATCGCTTTTTTCAATTTATCAACCTTTTCTTGGTTGACTGGTGCTTCCGTTCCTTTTTTCTGCACCTGATTTAATTGTTGTGCTGATGATGTCAAAGACACCGAATCTGCACGAGCAGCAACTGTGGCCGATTTTTGTGCACTTGTATTTTGTGCACTACCGTTATTCAAAGCCTGCTGTTGCTGGCTAAGCTTTTGGTTATCAAGCGGTGCCTTTGGGCTACCGTTGTTTATGTTATTAATTGACATAATGAATACCCACTCCCTTTAATTATCCTCATTACATGTATCGGCTACGATCTCGGATACTTTAGCAAAAAAAACAAATAACAGCACTAAATCAATAGCAGTGTATAACTGGCGGTTGAATAAGCGCATTAGATGTTTATTTCTACTTTACCTGTTCCCGCTACGCGAGCGTAAATCTTCTTATTGGAACGCCTATTTTTAACCTGAATTGTCTCACCCATTCTGCCGTCTTCAAGCGCCACACCACTGGTTTTAACTAGCATACTGGTATTGCCTGCAGAAATTGTGACATTGTCGCCTTTGCACACATAACATAGGTTGTTGGGGTTAACAGGTCTTCCTGCGGTAACTCGACGTTTAATTCTCGCGCCAACTACATCTTCAATATCGGCAAACGTACTACTTCTTAAGGTTTTCTTGTTCATGTTAATGACATGAATATTATCAGTGGTTAACAAAGTACCTGGACTGACAGTACTCGATATCACCACAACAGGTTGGGTCTCGGTGGCCTTAACCACCATAAAAATATACCAATTGCTGTCACTACATTGTGCTTTTACCATTACGTTGGATTGACTTAACGCTTCTGGCGTTGAAGAAAAGGTTAAAGCAGAGTGACAAACAGGAACCTGTACTCGAGGATCAATTGGTGTAGCGGCTACATCAATTGTTTTGATACTATTGGGATCAAGTTGATTTAAAACAAATTGTTCTGCTTGGCTAGCTAATTGCTGTTTCGTTAAATTATTTTCGTTTGCCGCCGTTATACCTGT
Organism: Paraglaciecola arctica; assembly: GCF_018861065.1. Taxonomy (GTDB): domain Bacteria; phylum Pseudomonadota; class Gammaproteobacteria; order Enterobacterales; family Alteromonadaceae; genus Paraglaciecola; species Paraglaciecola arctica_B. Next base: position 151,663 of record NZ_JAHKQO010000006.1, on the reverse strand, counting down.
ATATAAACAAGTCGTTATTGCGAATAATCTGGCTAATGCTTGATAATAATATAATTTATTCATGTTCACTTGTTGTTAAGTTGTCTATGCTAAGGGCATATTAACGAAAGCAAAGGCGTCAAAATTTAGACGCTCGAATAGACAATCTTTCGGTTACTATTGCTAAGCTCAGTTAATGAGTGACGTTAATAGTCAATTAGTTGCGGTTTTGCGCAATTTAACTACATCGTATTCGTACTTAAACCATAGTAAGCAAAAGTTACGCCGCTTTTATTTCGTATTGGAGTTATACATGTCTGAAATTATGAACTCAGTTAATCAACGTACGCAGTTGGTTGGTGAAAACAGATTAGAGTTATTGTTGTTTAAACTTAATTCAAGACAACGTTTTGGTATAAACGTGTTTAAAGTGCGTGAAGTATTGCAGTGCCCACCGTTAACTTCGATGCCTAAACTAAATAAGTTGGTAAGAGGTATTGCGCATATTCGTGGTCAGACTATTTCTGTGATTGACATGAGTTTGGCAACGGGTGGTAGAAAAATTGAAGACTTAAGCACTGCCTTCATTATTATCGCTGAGTACAATAGTTCGGTTCAAGGGTTCTTGGTGGGGTCAGTTGAGCGCATCATCAATACTAATTGGCAGTCTATTATGCCTCCACCAAAGGGCAGTGGCCGAGCCAGTTATTTAACCGCTGTTACGCAAATGGAAGACGAGCTCATCGAGATTTTAGATGTTGAAAAAATTCTCAATGAAATTTCACCTGTTAATACTGATCTAAGCGATGATTTAGCCAGTAATTTACAGGTCGAAAATAAGCAAGAAAAGATCATCTTTATTGCTGACGATTCCTCTGTGGCTCGAAACCAAATTAAGAAAGCGCTATCGGCGCTGGACTTAAATATTGAATTGGCAAAAAATGGTTTAGAAGCATTACAAAGGCTAAAAGAAATTGCTGCTGAAACGGGTGAAGTAACCGACAGGGTCGGGGTGCTGATATCGGATATTGAAATGCCAGAAATGGATGGTTATACACTTACAGCTGAAATTCGAAATACTCCCGAGTTAAAAAATTTGCATGTTATTTTACATACTTCTCTCAGTGGTGTGTTTAATCAGGCAATGGTTGAGAAAGTTGGAGCGGATGACTTTATTGCTAAGTTTCACCCCGATGAGCTGGCCACCTCAGTTAAAAAATGGTTTGGAAACGACTAGTAGATATTACGCAAGTTGTGAATAGAATTAGTTGCAAGGGATGTAGTGAATTTAAATTTATGCTGTTAGAGAGTTTTGAGTGAGTGACATAGAGTTTGATCAGCAGCATTATATTTCTTTTAGTGATTTCTTGGAACGAGCATGCGGTATTGTTTTAGGCGAGAACAAACAATATTTAGTGCGCAGTAGATTGACACCTTTACTGAAGCAATTTGGCTGTAGCACTATCAATGCCTTGATTGATTCGGTGCTAAAAGGCAATCGCCAGCATCAAACCGCCGCGATTGAAGCCATGACAACTAACGAGACCTTGTGGTTTCGTGATGAATACCCGTTTAAATTGCTTGAAAATCCTCTACTGAGTTTATTCTCTTCTCAAAATAGAAAGCTAAGAGTGTGGAGTGCCGCTTGTTCGTCAGGCCAAGAAGCGTATTCCATTGCCATGACAATCTTAAATTATAAGAAAAACCGTGCTAATAGTTTTCGCTCCGGTATTGAAATTATCGGGACTGATATTTCTGAAGAGATGTTACAACGATGTCGAACCGCCGAATACGACCCATTGGCGATTTCTCGTGGATTACCTGCAAAGTTTAAAACCGACTTTTTTGACCCCGCAGATAACAATAAGTTGAAATTGAAACCTTCGATTACAGACTTAACTCAGTTTAAGTCTTTCAACTTGTTAGACAGTTATTCTTCTCTAGGAAAGTTTGACATCATTTTTTGCCGCAATGTACTGATTTACTTTTCTGCTGATGTGAAAAAACAAATACTGCAAAAGATTGCCGCCTGCCTGCAAGACGACGGCATATTATTCCTCGGCGCCTCTGAATCTCTCTCAGGTTTAACCGATAAATTTAATATGGTGAGATGTAGTCCAGGCCTATATTACGTTAAAAAACCTATATAAAACCTTACCTTAGTCAGATTTTTATTATTAATTTTATCTAGTGGCACAGCCTTTGCTCTATTTCGTTCAATAGAGGAGAAATACATGGCCATTAACCTAGACAAATTGATGGGTTTTCATCATCAGGCACTACAAATCCGTACCGATCGTATGGAAGTACTAGCGGGAAATCTAGCCAATGCTAATACCCCTGGCTACAAAGCGAGAGACATCGACTTTCAAAAGGCGATGAAAAGTGCCCAGCAATCTAGGGGCCACACGCTAACTCGGACCAATGAGAATCACATAAAAGGTACATCCTTTGGTACTGGTGATCTGCAATTCCGCGTTTCAACTCAACCCGATACCGGCGATGGCAACACTGTCGACGTACAAGTTGAAAGAAACACATTTTTAGATAACGGATTGCGTTATCAAGCGGGCATGGAATTCCTCAACGGCAAAATTAAAAGTATGAAAAAGGCCCTAAGTGGAGGTCAGCAATAATGAGTTTGTTTAACGTAATGGACATTGCTAGTACAGGTATGAGTGCACAAAGTGTACGTTTGAACACTACCGCTAGTAACGTAGCCAATGCCAACAGCGTCAGTAGCAGTTACGACCAGACCTATAAAGCACGCCATGCAGTATTTGCAGCAGAGCTAGACCATGCCTCGGGGCAAAGTAATCCTGGTTCGAGAGTTCAGGTTTTGGGCGTAGTTGAAAGTTCAAAACCGTTACAAATTGAATATAGCCCAGGTCACCCTATGTCTGACGAAAACGGCTATATCTACAAACCTAATGTCAATGTGGTTGAGGAAATGGCCGACATGATGTCTGCTTCAAAAGCCTATGAGACAAATGTTCAAGTTGCTGATACAACCAAACGGATTTTCCGCAACGTATTAAGACTTGGTCAGGGGTCATAACATGAACTCTATATTACTTTGCAGCATGCAAACGTCAGGAGAAAAATCGTGGATACAGTGAATAATGGGTTAAATAGCTCACTCTATTGGCAACCTGAAACTACTGAAGTCGCGGATAATAGTAATCAGACCCTTTCGCAAGAAGATTTCTTTTCGTTATTGACCGAACAGCTAGCCAATCAAGATCCAACAAAACCAGTAGACAACGATCAAATGGTTGCCCAAATGACCAGCTTTACTATGGCTGACGGTATTCAGCAACTCAATACTCAGTTTGGTGACTTTGCTACTTCAATGACCTCAAACCAAGCACTACAGGCTTCTAGTTTGATTGGACAACAGGTATTGCTTCAAGGTGATATTGGTTATGTATCGTCCGAAGGGCAAGGTGTATCTGGTGTGGTGATTGCGGAGCAAAGTGTACGAGACTTAGAAATCACTATTGAAAATGAAATAGGTGAAGTGGTTAAAACCATTAACGTTGGTACGCAAGCAGCCGGCAATGTTGAGTTTAATTGGGACGGAACCGATTCAAGTGGCAACCCATTGCCAGTTGGCAATTATGTAGTGCGAGCACAAGGTGATGTAGACGGTGAATCAGTGGTACTTCCCACAGCAATCAATAGGCATGTAGACAGCGTCAGTCTGGCTGCAAGTAGTCAAGGTATCATTCTAAACTTGGATGGCGAAGTCAGTGTCACACTTGATGATGTTATTCAAATCGGCGGTTAACAGGAGAAATTAAATATGTCTTTTAACATAGCATTAAGTGGCGTATCGGCGGCACAAAAAGACTTAGATACAACAGCGAATAACATCGCTAACGTTAACACAGTCGGCTTTAAAGAGTCGCGAGCAGAGTTTGGTGACGTATACGCCCAATCTTTGTTAGCCGGCGGCAAAACTAAAGTGGGTGATGGTGTACTCACTCAAGAAGTGGCACAACAATTTTCTCAGGGTAGTTTGCAGTTTACAAACAACGCTTTGGATTTAGCGATAACTGGTAATGGTTTTTTCGGCACTATTCCTGAAATTGACTCAAGGGATTTTTCATTCACTCGAGCTGGTCAATTTAAGTTGGATTCTGATAACTTTGTGGTGAACTCTGCCGGTGACAATTTGTTAGGTTTTCCGGTCAATGCTGACGGCAGCTCTTCATCTGTTGCTTTAAGTACTACAGTGCCAGTGCGTATTCCTGATTCATCAGGTGCACCTCAAGAAACTACTGAAGTGGCACTAAAAATGAATTTACCAGCCGGTGCTGATCCGGTTGATTTGGACTTGTTTAATCCTGACGATCCTCTTACCTACAACGCTGCTACCTCGGTAACAGTATTTGATACCTTAGGTGATAGTCATGTCATGACTTACTATTTTATGAAAGATGCGTCAGCAACTGGTAATGAATGGGTAGGGGTAACTTATTTAGATGATTATCCGTTAGATACTGAAGGGGATACACCAGGTGTAGGCGCCGCAGGTGGTACAGGACCAAACGTTGTTGGTGAGACATCTTTGGGCGCAGGTAGTGGTGTGTCGGGGTATCGCATGATCTTTAGTAATGGTGGTGATTTTCAAGCCACTCAAAATGCTGATGGTACTTCGATCTTAACCGGTGATCTGCAATCTGTACCTATAGGTGCAACTATATTTGCAAATGGTTCAGATCCCACTCAAACCATTACTACTAACTTTACCTTAGACTCGGCGAATGCTACGGCTAACGAACCCACTCAGTTTGCTTCTGCTTTTGAGGTGACCTCTCTAGAGCAAGATGGTTTACCGGTAGGCAGATTAACGGGTATTGAAATTGGTCCTGATGGCTTAGTACGTGCCACATACTCTAACGGTACTTCAGAGCCCATAGTACGAGTGGCGCTGATTCGTTTTGCTAACGATCAAGGGTTAACCCAACAAAGTGGTACTCAGTGGCAAGAAAGTATTTTATCAGGTGAAGCACTTGCAGGTGAGGCGACTACAGGTACATTTGGTGAGATTAATTCATCAGCTTTAGAGCAAGCGAACGTAAACTTAACCACTGAACTTATCGATATGATCATTGCTCAGCGAAACTTCCAAGCTAACTCAAGAGCGTTGGAAGTGAATAACCAACTTAATCAAACAGTCCTTAATATTCGTTAATAACTAACTGATATTTATAGCTTTATTAGGCTGCTTTCGAGCAGCCTTTTTTATATCTACCCAGAATACCTTTTTCTTATCTAGATGGCATCTTACTTGCAGTTATTCTAGTTAAGATCCAACAAAGTCAATTTTCTGTCATGGATAAACTACTTTACATCGCCACTAGTGGCGCCAAGCAAGACTTACTCGGTGCTTCAGTGCGGGCCAATAACCTAGCTAATGCGCAAACCACAGGGTTTAGAGCACAGCTTGAACAAGCGCGAGCTATGCCCGCTTTCGGCGAAGGTTTGCCTACCCGGGTGTTTTCTATGACAGAAAATGCCGTTAATAATTTTGAAGGTGGTCCGCAGATCCAAACTGGCCGAGAGTTAGACTTGGCGATACAAGGTGATGGTTGGTTTACGGTACAAGATGCACAAGGCAATGAAGCATACAGCCGTAACGGAAGTTTTGAGTTAGGTCCTAACGGCGAGCTCAAAGATTCTCACGGTAATACGGTGGTTGGGGATTTTGGTCCGGTATTTCTACCTATTCCTTTATCGAATATCAATATAGCCAACGACGGTACGCTTTCAGTTAGGCCTCAAGGCGCACCCGAAACTGTGTTGGAAGAAGTGGGCAGACTTAAGCTGGTTAATCCAAACGTTCGTGATATGGAGCGCGGGACTGACGGTTTATTTCGCTTGAAAAGCGGAGAACAAGCTCAAGAAGATTTAGTGGTTAACGTTCGCACCGGTGTACTTGAGGGCAGCAATGTTAATCCGGTGGAAGAAATGGTCAATATGATCAATTTACAACGTCATTATGAAATGCAAGTCAAGATGATGAAACAAGCTCAAGAAATTGATACCCGTGGCAATGCGTTGTTACGCATTATCTAAGACTACTCTTAGGCAAATTTTGCGGGTTCGAATATCAAGGCTGTTGGCGAAATAGGCTAACAAACGAATTTTTAGGAGACAATTTATGCATCCTGCATTGTGGATAAGTAAAACAGGCTTAGACGCCGCTCAAACTGACGTATCCGTTATTTCCAATAACTTGGCAAATGCTAGTACAGTAGGATTCAAAAAAGACCGAGCTATTTTTGAAGATTTGCTCTATCAAAATATCAATCAACCGGGAGGTCGTTCCTCAGCTGACACCGAGTTGCCTTCTGGCTTGATGTTAGGTGCCGGTAGTAAAGTGGTTGCGACACAAAAAGCGCACACTCAGGGCAATATGCTCACAACCGAAAACTCTTTGGACATGATGGTTCAAGGCAAAGGTTTTTTTGAAATTTTACAACCAGACGGCAGTGCTGCGTACACTAGAAACGGTCAATTCACCTTAAATGACCAAGGGCAAATTGTGACACCAGGGGCTGGGTTTTTATTACAACCTACCATCACTGTGCCTGAAGACGCACAACAATTAACTATTTCTCAAGACGGTGAAGTATCAGCCACAGTTAGAGGGCAAGCGGATCCTCAAGTTCTTGGGCAAATTAACCTTTCCGATTTTATCAATCCCACTGGTTTGCAGCCAGCAGGGCAAAATTTGTATGTTGAAACCGCTGTCAGTGGTGCACCTATTGAAGGGGTGCCTGGACTAGAAGGTATCGGCACCATAGTACAAGGTGCGCTCGAAACATCTAATGTGAATGTAACCGAGGAACTGGTCAACTTGATTGAAAGTCAGCGTTTATATGAGATGAACTCGAAAGTTATTTCGGCCGTTGACTCAATGTTAGGTCAGGTTATTCAGCAGCTTTAATGAGAGAGCAACTATGATGATTCAATTGAAGATACTCAACTTGTTAATTCTATGTTTAGGTTTACTAGTGTTAAGTGGTTGTCAGTCTACTGCTAACCGAGACCCTCTTCCTAATGATCCTTTTTATGCGCCAATTATGCCGGATATTCCACAGCAAAAAGTAAACGACGATGGCGCCATTTTTCAAGCTGATATGGCCAATAACTTGTTTGCTGATGTTAAGGCAAGACGAGTAGGTGACATCATAACGGTTAACCTAGAAGAAAATACTCAAGCCACTAAATCTGCAGGCACCAGTACCTCAAAAGCGACTGGGGTTGAGGTGAGTCCAATAATAGGATTGGGAGGAAATGCTCTCAATATTGGCAACGAGTCCATCCAATTAGGTCTTGATTCGACTAATGATTTTGAAGGTGATGCAACTGCCAATCAAAGTAACAATTTATCTGGCAGTATTTCTGTGACAGTGGTTCAGGTGATGGCAAATCAGAACTTGTTGGTTAGAGGAGAAAAATGGTTGACCTTGAACAGTGGCGACGAATATATCCGTTTAACAGGTGTGGTTCGTCCGGCCGATGTGAGTCCAACCAATGAGATTGAATCAACCAAAATAGCTAACGCTCGAATTCAATATAGTGGTACCGGTAGTTTTGATACCGCCCAAAAAGAAGGCTGGCTAAGTGGCTTTTTCTCATCTGAGTATTGGCCGTTTTAACGTGGAGAAATACATGAGGTCAATTATATCCCTAGTGATAGTGACCAGTTTAATGCTGTCGCCCGTTACTTTTGCGCAAAGAATCAAAGATTTGGCATCTGTACAAGGCGTCAGAAGTAACCAGCTGGTGGGTTATGGCTTAGTGGTGGGCTTGCCGGGTACAGGGGAGCAGAGTCCTTTTACTGAACAAAGTTTTCGAACGATGCTTTCAAATTTTGGGATCAGTTTAGATAGCAGTGTCAAACCTAAAATTAAGAATGTGGCCGCTGTAGCGGTTCATGCTGATCTCCCTCCCTTTATTAAGCCCGGTCAGACTATAGACGTTACAGTGTCGTCTATTGGTGAGGCTGCTAGTTTGCAAGGCGGCACATTAGTACAAACCTTTCTAAAAGGTTTAGACGGCAAAGTGTATGCGATAGCACAAGGTAGTCTAGTGGTCAGTGGTTTTGGCGCGCAAGGTGGTGACGGTTCTAAAATCGTGGTTAATACCCCTACTGTAGGTCGAATCGCAAATGGTGCCATAGTGGAGCGCGCCGTAGCCAGTGGTTTTATGGAAAATGACTTTTTGACTTTAAATTTGAAATACCCCGATTTCACGACAGCTAAGATATTGGCTGATACCATTAACCGCAGGTTAGGGGCCGATCCTGACAAAGGTTATATTGTTGCTACTCCTATTGATGCTGCGTCGGTTCGGGTTACGGCTCCGAGAGATGTAGGGCAAAGAGTTGGGTTTCTCGCTACCTTAGAAAACTTCGAATTTGTACCGGCTAAGGCCTCGGCAAGAGTGGTGATTAACAGTCGTACAGGCACAATAGTAATAGGCCAAGATGTGCGGCTTTTACCGGCGGCGATTACTCACGGTGGACTCACTGTCACTATTGCAGAAAACCAAACTGTTACGCAACCTAATGCACTAGCAGAAGGGGAAACTGTGGTTACGACGCAATCTATAGTAGACGTGAATTTAGACGACACCCGTATGTTTAGTTTTAATCCTGGGGTGACCCTGGATGAGTTAGTTAGAGCGGTAAATGAAGTGGGGGCAGCGCCTGGGGATTTGATGGCAATATTAGAAGCGTTACGAGAAGCGGGAGCCTTACAAGGCGACCTCGTTGTGATTTAGGCATATCTAATGAATCAGTCACTGACGACGCAAGATCCCCTCGAATTATCTAGAAATGCCAATGATATTAAAGGTTTGGATAATTTGCGCCGTGCGGCTCAAAGTGGTGACAGTAATGCTTTAGATGAGGCCGCCAAACAATTCGAAGCAATCTTTGTGCAGATGATGCTTAAGTCTATGCGTAAGGCGCAGGATGTAATGGCTGATAAAGACAGCCCGTTTAACTCAGAACAAGTCAAATTTTACCGCGATATGCACGATACACAAATCGCTAGTGATTTGGCGAGCAACGGCAGTATCGGTCTAGCCGAAATTATTGTACAGCAACTAGGAAACACTGATAACGGCTATATGCCCGCTGGTGCTTTGCGTAATGATGGCAATCTTTCGAGTATTAATCGCAACACTATTATCAGCACGCAAAACGCCCAAAATGAAGTGCTGGGCGAACCGTCGCCTAAAACCTTTCAATCATTTAAAACCGCCGCTTTTGAGGATGCGCAATCCTTTATCGAGCAACTTTACCCCGCAGCACAACAAGCGGCTGAGCAATTGGGTATCGATCCTAAAGCCTTGTTGGCACAAGCGGCGATTGAAACAGGTTGGGGTAAACATATGATCCACAATACCTCAGGACAAAATTCACATAATTTGTTTGGTATTAAGGCAGACCGTCGATGGCAGGGGGATCGCGCTATGGTAGATACTATCGAGTTTGAACAAGGTGTTGCAGCGACCAAAAAAGCCCCTTTTAGAATGTATGATTCCTTTGGCGAGTCGCTGCAAGATTATGTGAGTTTTGTGCAGCAAAATAGCAGATACCAAGAGGCAGTTAAACAAACTCAATCACCGCAAGAGTATTTTTCAGAATTGCAAAAAGCAGGCTATGCCACTGATCCAGATTATGCCGATAAGGTGATTTCAGTTTTTGAGGGCGAACAATTTAAACGCTATTCGGCGGAACAAACTAGCACTTCAGGTGCAGCAGGTAACATCAAATGATTACTAGCTCTAATAAAACCACCAGAACCGCAGACTTATTCTCCATTGCAAAAAGTGGCGTCAATGCCAGTAACCAATTGCTCAATACTACGGGCCATAATATCGCCAATGTTAATACCGATGGGTTTGTGCGTGAAAGGACTTCTTTCGAAAGTCAGTTAACGGGTGGAGTAGGACGTTCAACTACAGAGCGGGTGTTGAACGTTTTTGCGCAAAATCAATTGCGCCGCGATACAACCCTACAAAGTGACACCGAAACTTATTACAACAAAACTTCGGTTATCGATAATGTATTTGCTAGTGAAGCCAATCGAATATCTTCTAGCATGAGCCGCTTTTTTTCTGCTGTACAGACGGCAACGGATGACCCCACTAACTTAGCTGGAAGACAATTAGTCTTGAGTGAAGCGCAATCAATGATGGGCCAAATTGGTACTGTTTCTGGCTTTTTGCGCGACAAAGAAGAAGAGCTTAATGCAGAGCTCACTGCGCATATAGATAATGTGAACTCGATCATACAAAACATAGCGGATTTGAATGACGCCATAGTCATCAATCAAGCTAATAACCCTTATGATGAGCCTGGCACCTTAAAAAACCAACGAGACAACGCGATACTTGAACTGGCCAGTCTAGTGTCTATTGAAACCCGCGAGAGTTCTGGAAATGATGGTCGGATAATGATCAATCTAACATCAGGCGAATCCTTAGTTTTACAAGACGGGTCGTTTAATGCTTTAGAGGTTAATAACGACGCTGACCAAAACTATATGTCAATTCAATTGAGTAGTAATGGCAAGCCAACCACGCTCAATATTAAAGAGAGTGAAATTGGTGGAACCATTGGCGGGTTATTACGATATCGCGATGAAGTATTAGAAACTAGCCGCAGAGAATTAGGGCAGATAGCCTTAGCCATTACAGATGCAGTCAATACTCAAAACAGTCAGGGCATGGACTTAGACCAACAATTTGGGAGTGAGATTTTCGCTCTTCCTAATTTTGCTGGATTGGAATATCCAGATAACGTGAATGCTGCAAGTATAGTCACTGGACGTGTCACAGCGGGTGCTTCGGGAGAAGTGACCACTGCAGATTATCAGGTAACTATCAACAATGTGACAGCTGGCGCGCCCCCAACCTTAGACATCACAGTATCGGCATTAAATGCCGATGGCTCAATCATTAAAGATATTAACGGTAACGATATTACTCAAAATTATACTGCTGTTGAGGCGCAATCAGGTACTTTCACCCAAGTGCTCGGCGGTGTGGAATTAGAGTTTTCTAGTGGCGTGGGGTATACCGTAGATGATCAGTTTTTAATACAACCCACTAAAAATACAGCCGATTTAATTGACGTTGTTATGACTCGTCCTGAAGATTTGGCGTTGGCTTCACCTATTCGGGTAAACACCAATATTGGTAATTTAGGTGATGCTGAGCTTATATCGAGTACTGTGACTAATACATTAGTGGACAACAGTTTTACTAATAGCGCAGCATCAGCATTTGACGGTACGGGTGGCATTCATGGGCCCGGCAGCTCGCCAACTGGTGCGGGTGGCGTGGGAGCGCCTGCAGAAATTTTCTTTACTGCCAATGACGAATATGAAGTGCGAGACAGTGGTGGTAATGTAATTACTACAGTAACTGGGGTCACGGACTTAAATAATTTATTGGCGCAGGCGGAAGGCTCGGCTGGGTGGCCAGCGGCTTTTAGTGCGTTAGATGATTACCCAGGCTATGATTTATCGCTACAAGGTGTGCCTAGAGCGGGTGACTCGTTCACAATTGGCTATAACACTGATGGCCTAAACGACAATCGCAATGGGTTGGTAATGGCTGATTTACAGAACCAAAATACCATGCAAGTTAATAGCAGTGGTTCAGGTCAGTCTGCTACTTTTCATGAAGCTTATGCGAATATTGTCAGTGATATAGGACAGAAAGCGGCTAGTGCCGATATTGCGTTACAAGCAGCAGATGCACTTAAGTCCCAATCCAGTGATTGGTTCCAATCAGTATCAGGTGTGAGCCTCGATGAAGAGGCGGCAAATTTGGTAAGGTATCAGCAGACTTATGCCGCGGCAGCGCGTTTACTCGGAACTGCGCAAGATTTGTTTGATACGATTTTGGCTATTGTCCGCTAACTAAAGGTAAATTATGCGTATTTCTACAGGGCAACTTTACGATCGTAGTATCCAATCTGTATTGGATAATCAAGGCGACTTGTCGGATATTCAACGGCAACTCTCCTCCGGTAAAAAACTATTGCGTCCCTCAGATGATCCTGTTGGATCAGCGCAAGTTATAAGGCTAACTGAAGAAATTGATTTGCTGACTCAATTTAATAAAAATAGTAACTTACTGACCAATAGCTTAGAGCAAGAAGAAACAGTATTGAGCAATATCAATAATGCCTTGGATCGTGCTCGAGTGTTAATGGTTCAATCCGGTAACGGCATAGTCAGTGCCGAAGATAGAAACGCAATCGCCATTGAAATTGGTCAAATTCGAGATCAAGCGTTTGATTTAATGAATAGCCGAAACTCTAATGGTGAATATATATTTTCAGGATTTCAGTCGGCCTTGCCTGCATTTAGTTACGATGCAAGTGCTACTGGAAATAAATATGCTTTTGAAGGAGATGGCGGGCAGAACAATATTCAAGTGTCGGATACTGTGAGCTTGCAAATGAATAATTCGGGACAGGACGTATTTGAAAACGTCTTCGCTCGGCTAACCCCCTCTATTACCGGCTTTGTAGGCGCTACATCGGCATCGTTAGAAATGCAATCTCAAAGTGCTTTCGATAAGTTTCATGAAACAAACTATGACAGTGTCACCGCCGCGAATAATGAATTTCAAATCAGCATAGTTTCGGCAACACAAGTGCAAGTAACTAATGTAGGTACAGGTGCGGTTTTAGATACTCTTGATTACTCCAGTGGTAACGCATTTTTTTACCAAGGATTGGAATTTGATATTACTGGAACGACAGGGGATACCGTTAATTTCCAGTTGGATCCTCCACAGAAAAAGAGTATCGCTGAAACACTCAACGACTTTGTACTTGTATTGGAAAACAAAAATACCACCGATAGTGAGTTTGATGATGCCTTAGCTGATGCCCTAGTTGGATTAGATAACGCAAAGACAAGTATCGGCAACGCCATTTCAGAAATTGGTGGCAGAAGAAACACCGCCCAGACTATTTTAGGCTCTAACCTTGACTTGGAAATCTCTAACAAAGCAGCGCGTTCTAATATCGAAGAAGTCGATTATGCGGAAGCTGTATCTGAGTTAAGTCGTCAAGAAACCGCATTACAAGCGGCTCAAGCTACTTTTACTCGGGTAACGGGGACTTCGTTGTTTGACTATATCTAGCGCACAATATTATTGCTCAATAGCAAATGAATATTTATGTTTGCTAAATATATACAGCTTTTGTTGTCCTCATGGGAAGAATAATAACTGACAAACAGTGTGTCTTTTTTCAACAACAAACCTGGATAACTATTGTCTCCTGCTGAAGGTAAAATCAATAGTTCTTGTAATTTCCCATTGCTCAAATTTAACTTAAGTATGCCAGTGACAAGTTGCCCTTGGTTAACTATTCGCCCCGCTACCAAAGCAGTGTTTTCATCTAGTTTTGCCATTGTGGGACCGCCTACATATTCACCTAAATCTAACCACTCCCACTTTTTGAACGGATAACTACTAAGACCTAATTGTGCTGAATAACTGTCTGCGTCTCTGCGCACTAATGCATAAGCTTTATTTTGATCAAAAATCAGATCACTTTCGTTAGGGTATCCCTTTTGGTGTTTTTGTAGGCTTAAAGCAAAGGGTTGATGGCGATGAAAACTTCTTCTTGGATTGCCCGAATAAAAGTGCAGCGCATTTTGTTTTTTATTGTAGCCAAATCCATAGGCGAGATTGTTATACCACCTGACTCGCCATAGCCACCATCCTCTATCAGCAAATTCTTGGGCTGTTGACCAACTATGCCCAGTTTGTGATAACCAAGTTAAGTTTCTAGTTTCAGTCATTGTTTTTTGAGCGGAAACATGCCGAGCAAACGCGATGAGTAATAGCTGGCCATCTGGAGTAACGGTTAACTTTGGATCCCTTAGATCGACATTTGGGATCGTGATGCGATTTGAATTTAGTATTTTTCCTTGGGTATCCATAGTCAAAATACGAATAACTCCGTCAGCGCTCACATGATTTTCTGCTTCTCTGTAACAGCAAAATAACTGTTTATTAAACTCGCATAAGTCCGTAAAAGCACTGTGAGCCGCCGTATATCCAACCTTTTTAATCCAATTTATGCACATTTTAGAAATTTTTTAAAAATATTTAACTCATTGAAACTCAAGTAAAAGGTAAATGCAAAGGCGGCAATAAGTTGCCGCCTTTGCGAAAAAAGGCAAATTAATGTTAAAGGGAATTTTGTTTGAGTCGATACCATTTTCGAGAGAGCCAGTAGTAATGATTTTTTAATTTTAGAATCGTTACTCTATTAGTGTTAATTAACCAGCCGAATATTTATTCGGTCGCCAGCTTAGCTGGACTGAGAGTGTAGGAGAAAAACCATGAGTTTATTCGTAAACACGAATGTTTCATCATTGAACGCGCAACGTAATTTGTTTAATTCGTCGCAAACATTAAATACTTCTTTTGAACGTTTGTCTTCAGGCTTCCGCATCAACCGTGCGGCTGATGATGCTGCTGGTTTGCAGATCACTGACAGATTAACGACACAAGTACAAGGTCTTAACCAAGCTGCACGTAACGCAAATGATGCTATTTCTTTAGTGCAAACTGCTGAAGGTGCATTAGGCGAAGTGACTACATCACTTCAACGTATCCGTACACTTGCTGTACAGTCCCAAAATGGTATCAACTCTTCTGCAGACCGCGTAGCTTTGCAGAAAGAAGTGTCAGCCCTTAAAACTGAAATCACGCGTATTTCTACCGATTCACAATTCGGTAATTTAGATATTCTTGACGGTAGCTATTCAGCAAAGTTCTTAGTAGGTGCGAATGGTGGTCAGAATATTTCTGTTAACTTGGAAAGAACTAGTGGTTACGGTGCATCCGGTTTAGGAGTTGCTGCAACTGATGTTTCAACAGTTGGAGGCGCGTCTGCCGCACTAACTGCTGTATCAGAAGCAATATCAGCTGTAGGTGGTGTTCGTGCCGATTTAGGTGCATTGCAAAACCGCTTCCAATCAACCATTCGTAACTTGACGAATATCTCAGAGAATGTTTCAAGTGCAAGAAGCCGAATCAAAGATACTGACTTTGCCTCTGAAACCGCTGAATTAACTCGAAACCAGATTATTCAGCAAGCAAGTTTGACTGTGTTGAGTCAGGCTAACCAGCGTCCACAATCGGCTCTATCTTTACTAGGTTAATCTTTGCTGGGTTAGTCATTAAGACTAACTTCTGATTAGCCTAGGTTTCGAGACCCTTCTTCTGTTTAGGGGCTTAGAAGCCAGGGGGTAGTGCACTGGGTTGATAAGAACCGAGCAGTTGAGAGTTTCGCTCACTCTCTCAGAAAGAAGCGCGTATAGCCGGAGAATTTCTCCGGCTTTTTTCGTTGTCTAACTATTTGAAATATATGGGTTTTAAAAAGTAGTTCATTTTTTTACTAAAGGATTTTTGATCGAAGCACGATACATGGACATAGACGTTACGCATCTAATAAAAATATAAGCGAACGCCTCTACAGAAGCTCAATAATAATAAAAGAAAGGCTCTGTATCCATCTAGGCAACTAATAATAAAAATAGCCAGGTGGTGTTTACAAAAAAAATCGTTAGGAGATTTAAAATGAGCTTATTCGTTAGCACGAATGTGTCGTCGTTAAATGCAACTCGTCAGTTGTTTACGTCGAACAATAATTTAAGTACCGCGTTTGAACGCTTGTCATCTGGTTTTCGCATTAATACTGCAAAAGATGATGCTGCAGGCTTACAAATATCCAACCGTCTTACCACTCAAATTCTTGGGTTAGACCAAGCCGTTAGAAATGCTAACGATGGCATTTCATTAGCGCAAACAATTGAAGGTGCACTCGCCGAAACTACCACTGCTTTGCAAAGAATACGGGTGTTGGCTGTGCAATCACAAAACGGTATCAATTCATCTTCTGACCGGGTCGCTTTACAAAAAGAAGTAACTGCATTGAAGAATGAAATGAGTCGTATTGCTTCCACTACTCAGTTTGGTGGGGTAAATGTCTTAGATGGTATTTTTTCATCCGCTTTTTTGGTAGGTGCAAATGCGGGGCAAACCATTAGTGTCAATGTTCAGCGCAATGGCGGTTTCGGAGCTTCTGGATTATTTGTGGCAGATGCGTCTGTTTTGACTGAAGCGCAAGCTTCTGCAGCCATGACTTCTGTCTCTGAAGCTATCTCTATTATTGATGCTCAGCGCGCCGATTTAGGTGCGATACAAAACCGTTTCCAGTCAACCATCAGAAATTTAAGTAATATTTCTGAAAATGTCTCAGCGGCAAGAAGTCGTATTCGTGACACTGATTTTGCCGTAGAAACGGCAGAGTTAACCCGCTGGCAGATCATTCAGCAGGCTAGTATTACGGTGTTAGGGCAGGCCAATCAGCGACCACAATCGGCTTTACAGTTGTTACAAGGTTAATTAATAGAGAGTTAAGATGTGTAATCTTAGGAAATGCAATATTGTTGAGCAATTGCGGGGGCAGGCTGCAACTAAAACGAGGATAAGTTTATCTGTAGTGGATTGAATAACGAATACAGATAGAAGAAAAACGGTCGAATTGCAAATTGTGGGGACAGGCTGCAACCGACCGAGGGATTTAACATTGTTAAGTAATGTCAAAGCGTTATTACAAATATAGCGTGAGCGCTTTTTGGGATTTAACAAATTAAGCCGAGGCTTTTTTGTTAAATCGCTAACAAACAGAACAGACGCCAGGAGGTAGTGAGGTATTGAGGTTTAGGCCATCAATTCTGTTTGTTAGCTAGAGCATTAGCTCACTTTTGCATTTGCTTTTTGTGCTTCTAACACTTAACAAAACGCTAACCAGGGTACCAGCTAGCAATTATACAAAGCATATGGTGTGCCAAAAATGCAGCCATAATGACAATTTAATTTTAGCAATACCAAGTGATCACAGACACAAAAAAATAATAAAAGTCTGTGCAAGGTTAGGAGAGAAAAATGAGCTTATTCGTAAGTACTAATGTGTCGTCGTTAAATGCTACTCGCCAGCTATTTACGTCGAACAACAATTTAAGCACCGCATTTGAACGATTGTCTTCAGGCTTTCGAATTAACGGTGCAAAAGATGATGCTGCAGGTTTGCAGATTTCTAACCGCTTGACTACTCAGGTTTTAGGTTTAGATCAGGCGGTCAGAAATGCCAATGATGCTATTTCTCTATCGCAAACCATTGAGGGCGCGTTAGCAGAAACGACTACTGCATTGCAAAGAATTCGCGTGTTGGCGGTGCAATCTCAAAACGGCATTAATTCGTCTGCAGACAGAGTGGCGTTACAAAAAGAAGTAACAGCATTAAAAAATGAAATGAGTCGAATTGCCTCAACAACACAATTTGGTGGTGTGAATGTATTAAATGGTGCGTTCTCGTCTTCGTTTTTAGTTGGAGCAAATGCTGGGCAAACTATTAGTGTGAATGTAGAGCGCAGTGGTGGCTTTGGTGCGTCAGGATTATTTGTGGCTGACACGTCTGTGTTAACCGAAGCCCAAGCATCCGCCACTATGACTTCAATATCAGAGGCTATTTCTATTGTGGATGCCAAACGAGCAGATTTGGGAGCATTACAAAATCGTTTTCAGTCGACGATTAGGAATTTGAGTAATATTTCTGAAAACGTATCAGCGGCAAGAAGTCGTATTCGTGACACAGATTTTGCCGTTGAAACGGCAGAGTTAACCCGCTGGCAAATCATTCAGCAGGCTAGTGTGACTGTGTTGGGACAAGCTAATCAGCGACCACAATCAGCGCTGCAATTATTAGGCTAGTCTATAAGTTGGCGCAATAAAAAATTTAGAGGGTAGGAAATGAGAGGCCGCCCCGGGGCAATGCCCTAAAAAAGTAATAATGGATTGTTACTATGAATTGCTAGGGAGGGCGCTATTTATAAGCTATGGTTAATTATGAAACCTTAGTAGAACCGAGTTTGCTCCAACTCCTAACGTGAGCAAGTTGGTCGGGGACGCCTTATTTAAGGTTTTGCCCCGGCCTTTTTTAAACAAAGATCACAAGGGCTTGAAAGTGTAAAGTCTTGTGAAACAAACGAAGTTCCGTTTGGGTTTACATCTTAAGTGTGTAAATTAAAACGCCGACTAACAGGACAGAGAGTGTAGAAGTTTGGTTGAGAGGCCAGTATTCAGCTCTTCTAACCCCGCCAGTCGGACAGAAACCTTATTTGCTCCATCTCCTAACGTGAGCAAGTTGGTCGGTGGGATCCCTAACAGGTATTCCGCCGACCTTTTTTATTTAGTGATCAAATGCCTTAGCATCAAAGTCCCCACTAAACACAAAATCTAAAGCATGTAGTGTGCCAACGTTTAAAATGCATGGTTGTTTAGTTGGTATTCAGTGCAATCCTATATTTTCTCAATGCAACAAAACCTACTGGTTTTTCATCGATTCAGATGAGTTAACTGTGGTTGTTTCCGTATCCTTTGCTTTCTAATGTGCCCCTAGTGTTTTCGTCGCTTTATAGAACAGGGCACGACGCAAAAGTAAAAAGCTAAGTGTCGGTTCGAAGCAAGAGGGGAAATACTAAGGTGCCATAAAATCGAGTTAAGGCTAAAAAATTCTGCTGTAAGTTGTTATTTAACTCTAATAAAAACAAAGAGTAATAATAATACTTGAGCTGAGGGTAAAAAAATCCACAAAAAAAACTAAAGTTGCTGCAGCTAGGGCCGATAACGTTAGTTGAGGGGTGATCTAATTGATTGCTTTTAGTCTCATTTATCGGTAGAGGTACCGCTAAATGAGGTAAGTGAGGTGACGGTCAAGAAGAGGTTTTTGACCGCCAAAATTGAGGCAAACTTACTGGTACAAACACGTTATCGGCGTGCGGTGAGTTTTCAGGAGGTTTTTATGGGTTTATTTGTTAACACAAATGTTTCGTCTTTGAATGCTCAGCGACAGCTGTTTAGTTCTGGACAATCTTTGAATACATCTTTCGAAAGATTGTCTTCGGGATTTAGAATTAATCGAGCCGCGGATGATGCGGCAGGTTTGCAGATCTCAGATCGATTAACTACGCAAGTTCAAGGTTTGAATCAAGCTGTTCGAAATGCCAATGATGCAATTTCACTCACGCAGACTGCAGAAGGTGCTTTGGGTGAAGTGACTACTTCGTTACAACGTATTCGTACTTTAGCAGTACAATCTCAAAATGGTATTAACTCGTCTGCTGATCGCACAGCTTTGCAGAAAGAAGTAACAGCACTAAAAAACGAAATCAGTCGTATTGCGTCTGATTCACAGTTCGGTAAATTAGATATATTAGACGGCAGTTTCTCTTCTAAATTTTTAGTCGGAGCAAATGCTGGACAGACTATTTCTGTTAACTTGTCTCGCAGTGGTGGTTATGGTGCATCTGGTTTAGGTATAGGTTCGACTACCGTGGAAACAATCGCAGGTGCATCAGCAGCATTGACGGCCATTACTACGGCAATATCTGCTGTGGGTGGAGCTCGAGCTGATTTAGGGGCACTGCAAAATCGTTTTCAATCGACTATTCGTAACTTAAGTAATATATCAGAGAACATTGCAAGCGCGCGTTCACGTATTCGTGATACTGATTTTGCTTCTGAGACGGCTGAATTGACAAGGAACCAGATAATTCAACAAGCGTCATTGTCGGTTTTGAGTCAAGCCAATCAACGACCGCAATCAGCTTTGTCGTTGCTAGGCTAGAAATTAAGGTTTTCACTATAATGCTTACAATGGCTACAATTACGTAGCCATTCGCATTTGCTAAAGAGGTGATTTATGGATGTTAATGTATCACAAGTTGGCCAAAATTTTGCTTCGCCTAGAGTTGAAGTTACACCCGATATTGCTCGGTCAAACCGAACGGTAGAAAAAGCGCCTGAAATTGAGCAACAACAGGCTAAAGATTTTTCGTTGACTGCCGAAATAGAGGCACAGGAGTCTGCAGATTTAAGTGCTGAGCAAATAGATACCGCTGTTTCACAACTAAGTGAATTTGTGCAAACTAGCAACAGACAGCTTAATTTTTCGGTAGATGAAGGGAGTAACAAACAGGTCGTAAAAGTGACTGACGCTGAATCAGGTAAAGTTATTCGGCAAATTCCAACCGAAGAAGTGTTAAAATTATCTGAGCGTTTGCAGGAATTGCAAACGGAAGTAGGGACGGCAGTAGGTTTACTTTTTAATAAACAGGTTTAACATCAATTTTTGATGTGAAAATATTTTCAACTTAATAGTTGGAATCGAGGTGATGTATGTCAATTCAGTCATTAGGAGTAGGTTCTGGCTTAGATCTAGAAGGTCTTGTTACTCAATTACTTGAGGCTGAAAGTGTACCTAAGACCGCTGCTTTAGATGCGAGAGAAGAAAGCGTTGAAGCAGAAATATCGGGTCTTGGTAAATTAAAATCAACATTGGAAGATTTTCAAGATACTGTTGATACACTTCGCAGCGAATCCAATCTGAAAGGCCGTGAGCCGACTATAAAAAATCCGTCATCAGATGTTGAACCTTTTACGGCAGATGCATCCGATAGTGCCTTGGAAGGTGATTACAATATAGCTGTGACTCAACTCGCAAGCGGCAGCCGATTTGAAACTGCTGATGCAGTTGACGGCGGTTTCAATAGTTCTTCGGATTCAGTATTGAGCGCGGGCGCTGCCAGCCTTACATTTAAAATCGATGCGACTAGTGACTCTTTTACCATTAACTTAAATGCGGGTGATTCACTACTAGATTTGCGTAATGCAATTAATGCGTCTGACGATAATTTTGGTGTCACCGCCAGTATAATCGATACCGGCACTGCAGATGGTGGCTCTAAATTAGTCTTTACCTCTAGCACCACAGGCATAGGTAACGACTTAGTTATTGTGAATGATAATGATGTGGCTGAGTTGGAGCTCGTATCAACTACTAACTCTGCCGAGGCCGCTACATATTTGGCGCCTGTTACTTCTGCGCAAAATGCTAAAGCCACTATTGATGGCATTAACGTTGAGAGTGATACGAATAATTTTGAGAATGTAATAGAAAATGTCAGTTTTGACGTATCAGAGTTGTCTGAACTTGACACCGATGGCGTGACGTTTAAAACCTCTAAACTGAGTATCGGTTTTGACAAAGAATCTGTTGAAGAAACAATCCGAGAATTTGTGACTAACTTTAATGCGTTACAGGCTGAGATCAAGCTTCTAACAAAATATGGTGAATCTGACTTAGAAGACGATGGTGCGCTAGCTGGGGATTCCTTGGTTAGAGGTATTCAAAACGGGATTAATAATATTTTGTTTTCTGCTGTCGAGTCTTCAGCGTTAGGTGGTTTGTTCCAAGTAGGCATAGAGTTAAATGACGACAATGAGTTAGAAATTAGCTCAAATGATAAAATTGGTTTAGGCAGTGGCGATGATCGTTTAAAAGATGCACTAGATGATAATTTTGATAGCATTGCGGCGTTATTTACCGATGAAGAAAGTGGAATCGCCGTTCGTCTATACGATTACGTTGAAGAATATACTAGTTACAGTGGTTTACTGAAATCTCGTGAAGATACCGCCAAAGATCAGCGAGAACAAATTTTTGATGAAAGATTGGCCCTAGAATTAAGACTTGCTAGTACCGAAGAAATATTGCGTGCTAAATATTTGAATCTAGACCAAACTGTTGCTTCACTCAATTCAACTAGCTCAGCTCTGTTGGCGACGTTAGGGTAATGCGAAGTGCGAAATAATTACCAACAAAGCGGAAAGTTAATATGGCCTTAAAAGGTATCAATGCTTATAAAAAAGGCAATCTCAAGCAAGACGTGAGTCAGGCTGATCCACATAAGTTAACTTTGATGTTGATGCAGGGTGCATTAGATAAGCTTGCTTATGCGAAAGGCTGTATTGAAAGAAAAGACTATGCTGGTAAGTCAGAGCATATTTCTCGAGCGACTGCTATTTTGATGAACTTACGGGAGACACTCGATTTGGAATCTGGTGCAGAAGTCGCTGAAAACTTATATGCACTCTACGATTATATGGTGCAACGACTTATTGACGCTAATGTTCAGAATAGCTTGAAGATCGTTGATGAAGTGATTACTCTGTTTTTACCGATTAAAGCAGCCTGGTCGCAAATTCCTGAGTCAGCTAAACAAGATGCTTACGAAATGCAAAGGCAAAAACGTCAAGCAACGATTTGAAAAAACTAACGCTAAATCATTCTTATACTCCTACTCCCTTAAAAAGTATCAATCAGCGCTTATCTGAACTGACTACTGAAAACGATCCTGACGAGTCTAATTTTTTAAAACTCGCGATTGAACGAGATGAGTTTATTCAAGATTACATCAAAAACCTCCCTGATGATGAGAAAAGAGAATTTGTGACAGCCGAGTTGCAGGTAAATGGCGCGTTAGTTGCTTATGCTGAAGAATCATTTAAAGCGTCACTAAAACAACTAACTGGATTGATTCGTGGCCGTAAAGCGGTGAAAAAATATCGATGAATATTAGAAATTGCGACGAATTTAATCAACTGGGTTACGCTTCTTTTAACCGCGGAAGTTATCCAATCATAATGATTGTAAGGGCTGCTTATGTTTAATAACAAATCTATTCTAATTACAGGCGGAACAGGATCATTTGGTAAACGTTTCACTGCGCATTTAATAAAACATTATTCTCCGAAGAAAATAATCATTTATTCCCGTGATGAGCTAAAGCAATTTGAAATGCAACAGCATTTTAACGCACCTTGTATGCGTTATTTTATTGGAGACGTGCGCGACAAAGAGCGTTTAATATCTGCGATGCGTGATGTCGATTACGTGGTACATGCTGCAGCGTTAAAGCAAGTCCCCGCTGCTGAATATAACCCTAATGAATGTATCAAGACCAATATTTATGGTGCACAAAATGTCATTGATGCCGCTATTGCTGCAGATGTAAGTCGTGTGATTGCACTGTCTACAGATAAAGCCGCTAACCCAGTAAATTTATATGGCGCTACGAAATTGGCGTCTGACAAACTTTTTGTCGCAGCTAACAATATATCTGGCGCTAAAGGTCCAAGATTTGCGGTAGTACGATATGGCAATGTTGTGGGCTCGCGAGGTTCAGTGGTGCCATTTTTCCATCAATTATTGGCCCAAGGCGTAATTAAATTGCCCGTAACACACAAAGAAATGACCCGCTTTTGGATCACCTTAGATGATGGCGTAGAATTTGTGATTAAAAACTTTCAACGTATGCACGGCGGCGAAATCTTTGTACCTAAAATTCCTTCCATCCGAATATTGGACTTAGTGGAGTCAATTTGTGGCAACCGTGAATACGATTTAGTGGGTATTCGCCCTGGTGAAAAACTGCATGAAGTGATGGTACCTGAAGAAATGGCTCATCATTCTCTTGAGTTTGACGATCACTATGTGATCACGCCAGCCATTAAGTTTTTTGATAAAACAGTAAGTTACCTAAAAAACAAATTAGGTGAAGTAGGTAAACCGGTAGCTGATAAGTTTGAATATCATTCTGGTACTAATCCGCACTTTCTTACTGTAGATGAACTTAAAACATTAGATAAAGTTACCTTATAAGGGATTAGTAGATGATCCCATATGGTAAACATTTGGTGGATGAAGATGATATTGACGCTGTTGTAGATGTATTACGCAATCAATTTTTGACTCAAGGCCAAGTAGTGCCGCAGTTTGAACAAGCCTTATGTGAATATACTGGTGCTAAACACTGTGTTGCGGTAAACAGCGCTACTTCAGGTTTGCATGTGGCCTGTTTGGCCGCTGGTGTGGGCCAAGGTGATTTAGTTTGGACAGTTCCTAATTCATTTGTGGCGTCGGCAAATTGCGCGCTTTATTGTGGTGCTAGTGTCGATTTTGTAGATATCAATGCAAGTACTCGTAACATCGATATTGACAGCTTAGAAAAAAAATTACTGCAGGCAGAAAATCGAAACCGCCTACCTAATGCGCTGATAGTAGTGCATTTTTCTGGAATGAGCTGTGAGATGCAGAAAATTCGCCAGCTAACTCAAAGACATTCTATTGTACTAATTGAAGATGCAGCCCACGGGTTAGGGGGGAGTTATCAGCAATCTAAAATTGGTAGTTGTGTTTATTCCGATCTAACAGTATTGAGTTTTCACCCGGTTAAATCCATCACCAGTGCCGAAGGTGGGGCGGTGTTAACCAACCAAAGATCGCTGTTTGAAAAATCATTATTGTTTGCTAAACATGGCGTGACCAAAGATGCGGCCCAATTTAAAGGCGAAAGTCATGGCCCTTGGTATTATCAACAACTTGCTTTGGGGTATAACTATCGACTCAGTGATTTGCATGCGGCTCTTGGTTTATCGCAGTTAAAAAAATTAGATGCCTTTATTAAAAGGCGAACCGAAATTGCAGATAAGTATAACCATGCATTGGCAAACTTGCCCTTAAAGCTACAGATTGTGGATCCTCAATCACAAAGTGCTTGGCATTTGTATATGATTGAATTAACCCAGCATTCGCGCCAAGCCGTTTATCAGCAGTTACATGCTAAAGGAGTAGGGGTGAATGTGCATTATATTCCGATACATTTACATCCTTATTATCAACAGATTGGCTTTAAGCAAGGCGACTTTCCTGTCTCAGAGTACTTTTACCAACATGCCTTAACTTTGCCGTTATTTCCCAGTATGACTGATTCCGAACAAAACCAAGTGATTGATACCCTTATCGAGGTATTGTCGTGAATATTGCAATCATTCCTGCTCGTGGTGGTAGTAAACGTATTCCCGGTAAAAATATCAAAGTTTTTGCTGGAAAACCCCTTATTGCTTATTCTATCGATGCCGCTAAAGCCTCGGGTTTGTTCGACAAAATAATCATTTCGACCGACAGTGAAGATGTGGCTGAAGTGGCGAAAGCTTATGGTGCTGAAGTGCCTTTCATTCGTCCCCATGAGCTCTCAAATGATGTGGTGGGCACAAGGCCTGTGACCAATCACGGGATTAAATATTGCATCGAAAATTTTTATAAACCCGAATTTTGCTGTTGTATCTATGCCACAGCGCCGTTTTTGCAGGCTAAGTTCTTACAGCAAGGGTTGGACTACCTAAAACAGCAAAGCGATAAATCCTTTGCCTTTTCGGTTACCAGTTTTCCTTTTCCGGTACAAAGAGCATTAAAACATACCTCAGAAGGTGTCACACCTATGTTCCCTGACAGCATTACTAAACGCTCTCAAGATTTAGAAGACGCTTTTCATGATGCAGGGCAGTTTTATTGGGGTAGAACCGATGGTTATTTATCTAACAAAAAGATTTTTAGTCAACACAGTTTGCCAGTGGTATTGCCTCGGCATTTAGTTCAGGATATTGATACGCCTGAAGATTGGCTGCGTGCAGAGCTAATGTATCAAGCATATGTCAAAGGACAAAAAAGTGAGTGAATTGTTAGCGTCTAAAATTGACAAAATATTACTAGTAAGAATGCTAAGTTCTGCAGATGTCTGTGCAATAGCCCTCCCGGTGTTACGTTATTTTCAGAAAAACAACCCAGACGCAGAATTACATTTTTTGACTTTTGCTGATGGCACCGATCTAATCAAATTAGCTGAGCCAAGCATTACTATTCATCATGTGACTAAAGAGCAGTGGCCAGATGAATTTTTCCAAGCAATGGAATCCTTTTTGGGACTTGCTGAGCAGATCATTGGTGAAAACTATAGCCAAATCATTAATTTAGACACGAGTTTTATGCCGTGCTTTTTGACACGTTTTTTAGCCGATGCCGGTGAGCCTGTCAGTGGCAATTATTTAAATATGTCAGTTGAACAGTTATTAAAACAAGTGCAAGACCAAAGCCTGCAAGCCGAATATGTTAATTCCACCCAAGCTTATATGGCCAGCACTTTTGGCAATATGTATAAGTGGCACGGTCGCTGGTGGCAATCAGAAGTTGAAGTTGAAGGTGGTTACCCAGAGTTTTATCTAACCAAGTGTTGTGGTTTAGTGGCCGACAAACTGGAGCAGTCTATTGCTGTTAGTCCAGATAAACGCTTAGCTAAACTGGGCAAGTCCAAAAAAGTCATTGCTTTATGTTTGACTCAGTCTGACGATGGTTATCTCTATCCTTATAGCAATGAGTTAAAAAAATTATTAGAGCAAAAAGGCTATGCTGTTTGGTCTGACGAAGAGAACAAAGGCGGCGTACGTGGATTATTAAAAATGCTAACAGCCAGTGATCTAATGGTGTGTAAATCCAGTGGTTATCGCTGGTACGCACAAGCAGTGAATTGCCCCACTTTGTTACTCAGTGGCGTGAGTGAGCCCGCATTATTAATGCCTGAGTTTGCAACCGATCCAGTACAGCCTTGTCAGCAACATAGTTTTAGTCACCAAGGGGTTACCGCAGATCTATGTAATTGTGATAAACCACAGGACTTATTAGAAAGTATCGAGTCTATATTTGTGCACTTCTCGGAGCAATCTAATGGATGAAATTAAGCTAGGCGGGCGCAGTATAGGCGAGGCGTTTTGCCCTTTTATCATTGCCGAGCTAAGTGGCAATCATAGTCAACAAATAGATCTTGCTATAGCAATGGTTGAAGCCGCAGCCAAGGCCGGTGCTCATGCGATCAAATTGCAAACCTTTACCGCGGATAGCATGACCTTAGATGTAGATAATGAACATTTTGTTATCCAAGAAAAAGACAGCCTATGGCAAGGGCAATCCTTACACGCTTTATATCAAAAAGCCGCAACACCTTACGCATGGCATCAGCCCTTGTTTGATAAAGCCAAGTCTTTAGGCATGTTAGCCTTTAGTTCGCCCTTTGATGAGCAGGCTGTGGATTTTCTTGATGGGTTAGATGTACCTTGTTTTAAAATTGCTTCGTTCGAATTGACCGACTTGCCGCTTATTCGCAAAGCGGCAAGTAAAAAAAAGCCGTTGATTATGTCCACAGGCATGGCCAGTTTAACTGAAATTGAACAGGCAGTAAGCGTGGCTAAACAGGCAGGCTGCGAAGAAATAATTTTATTAAAATGTACTAGCACTTATCCATCCGAGCCAACCCAATCAAATATTTTAACCATACCGCACTTACGCGATGCCTTTGGTTGCCAAGTGGGCCTGTCTGATCATACCGCAGGTGTAGGTGTTTCAGTTGCAGCTGTGGCGCTGGGCGCCACTGTGATTGAAAAACATTTTGTATTAGACAGACATGCGGGCGGGGTAGATGCTGCCTTTTCCCTAGAGGCTGATGAATTAGCCTCTTTGGTGGTTGAAACAAAACGTGCCCATCAAGCTTTAGGCCAGGTCAAATATGGCGGTACTGAAGCCGAAGAAAAGTCCAAGCAATATCGCCGCTCGATTTATGTTAGTGAAGACATAAAACAAGGACAGGCGCTCACGAAAGACAATATACGTATAGTGCGTCCTGCCTATGGTTTAGCGCCTAAAAACTGGGACAAAGTATTAGGCAAAGTGGCTAAACAAAGCTTGGTAAAAGGCACGCCTTTAGATTGGCCAATGTTCGAGTGATGTTCTGATGCGCGTGAGTTTTCGTGTTGAAGGTGATCCAAAAATGGGGTTAGGTCACCTAATGCGTTGTATGGCTTTAGCTCAAGGTCTTAAAAAGTTCGGGCATCAAGTGTTTTTTTTTATGTCCGAGGATTCTCAGCAGTTTTGCAAACCGCGAACTGATTGGGTGGGCGAAATTCTC
Organism: Paraglaciecola arctica; assembly: GCF_018861065.1. Taxonomy (GTDB): domain Bacteria; phylum Pseudomonadota; class Gammaproteobacteria; order Enterobacterales; family Alteromonadaceae; genus Paraglaciecola; species Paraglaciecola arctica_B. The sequence continues at coordinate 123,920 of NZ_JAHKQO010000006.1, read as the reverse complement.
ACCTTAGCCTATTTGAATAAGCAGGCTGAGCCAAAATGGCTAGTACAGCAATGTATCCGTCAACAATTCGATTGGTTAATATTGGATGGTTATCAGTTTGATCATGCTTATAGACACTCACTACAATCCACTGAATTTAAACTCGCTGTGTTTGATGATCTTAACAATAGCGGTGAGTTGTATGCAGACTTGGTGATAAATGGTGCGTCTAATACGGCCTTGCTTCAGTATCCAACGACTGCGCCTAATGCTCAGCTGGCAATAGGCCAAAACTATCAAGTGTTGCGTCAAGAATTCCTACAAGTGAACAGACAAAATTGGTCCCAGCGTGAACATTTGGCTCTAATGTTTGGCGGCAGCGATCCTAAAAATTTGACCCTAAAAGTATTAGAGGCGATACAAAAACTAGACCCATCCATGCCAATCAAGGTGATTACAGGCGCAGCTTATACTAGTTTGGAATCGCTTGAAAATATTATACAAGCCAGTGGCTTAGAGATTAATCATCTACACGATTGTCAGAATATGGCGCAAGAATTAGAAAACACTAAATTAGCCATATCAGCGGCAGGCGGCAGTCAGTTTGAGCTACGGGCCTGCGCGGTGCCGGCAATCTTAGTCGTGGTGGCCGATAATCAGTTACCTGCTAGCCAAGAGGCAGCTAATCAAGGTTGGTGTCAGGTGGCGACCAAAGAACTTGGTGCTTACGAATTAGCCGCACAGTGTTTATCTTTGTGGCAACAACCCGATTTGTTGCAAGAAATGCATAACAAGGCTTTGTTGCTGCCAGCTTTAGATGGTGCTCGAAACATTGTTAAATTGATGTCAGATATCACCTTAGCTAATAATGGTAATACATGAAAAACGCCATCCCTGCCCATGCATTTAAACCTCTACAAAAAGACCAGTTAAAGCTTGTTTGGCAATGGCGAAATAGTGCAAGGATTAGGCAGAATATGCATAATGATTCTCCAGTAAAGTGGTACGAACATTGCGTTTGGTTCGAAAAGTTACAAGAAGATCCTAGTCGCCATTTCTATGTGTTTTTACAAAATCAGCGGCCCATTGGCGTATTAAACTTTTCAGATATGCACACAGCCACACCAGATTGGGGCTGTTATTTAGGCGAAACCAATGTGTGGCCCGGTAGTGGTATTATCTTGGAACTAGCCGCGCTGGATTTTACCGCCAGTCAGGATCAATTTAGTCATTTGTTAGCTCAAGTATTGTCCTTTAATCAGGCTGCGAATAAGATGCATAAAGTGTTTGAATATGAACAGGTTAGTCGCACAAAAGGTGGGCAACGTAACGGCTTAGATTACGATATACTGCATTACAGTTATGCATTGCAGCAGTGGCGTCAAAAGCGTGAAAAGGTACTTAAAAAACTGCCTAAAAACTTTGCGCAGGCATCGTCTCAAATTGAATTTTTAGAAGCGGGATAACAGTGGATTTAGAACAACAAATTAAACAAGCTATGCAACAGGTTGCGCAGTTAAGCGACTGCACTTTAGTTGAGCCAATTGAAGCTGATACATTATTGCTTGAGTGTGGCTTAGACTCACTAGGTTATGCCATGTTAGTGGCGCAGCTAGAAGAAGATCTTGGTTTTGACCCCTTTACAGAATTACAAATCGAGACTTACCCTAGTACTTTTGCTCAGTTTGTAGCTATCTACCAGCTCGCTGCGAATAACCACTAATATTTTTATGCCAAGCCTGCTAGAGCGATTAAAAACCCTGCCCAATACTGGGCAGATATCGTATGCAGGTAACACTTTTAGTGTGCATGAATTAATTACTCAAGCAGATGAAATTAGACAAAACTATGCACATTTAGCTGGTCAACCTATTGCCTTAGGTTATACCAACTTAGCCGAGTTCATTACTGCAATCATCGCTTTTGATGCATGGTGTTCATCCATCTATTTATGTCCACCTAATGTGTTGTTACCCCAAGACGACTTAATAGAATGGCCACTCGAAAGTGAAACTAGTGCTCCCGTCACCGATTTGCCAAACAGCGATAGGCAAACCAACAAGCCAACAGCTTGGTATTTGGCCACATCAGGCACTACTGGTCAGCCAAAGTGGTATGCACACTCTTTTGCGTCTTTAACAGCAAGCACTAAATACAGCGAAAAATTACAAAGCTTAAACTGGGCCTTATTGTATCAACCTTTTCGGTACGCCGGTTTACAGGTGGTATTGCAGGCCTTGTTAAGTGGTGCAGATTTAGTCGATTCTGCTGACAATGAACCGCTGGCACTCATGGCATTATTAAAACAATCTGAAACGACCGCTATTTCGGCCACGCCTAGTTTGTGGCGACAACTATTGATGACAGGGCAGCTAAGTGACTTAAAGCTTAGGTATATAACCTTAGGCGGTGAAATTGCCGATCAAAGTGTGTTGGATTCATTAAAACGTCTATTTCCACAGGCAAAGTTGCGGCATATTTACGCCTCTACTGAAGCTGGTGTAGGCTTGGTAGTCTCTGACGGGCTTGCTGGTTTTCCGCTTACATGGCTTGATGACAATTCGCAGCCTGTGGGCCTTAAAATATCTGATGACCAACATTTAATGGTAAAACCCAGATTTACTCTTTGCCAAAATTTAAGAAAACAAACAGATAGCCAAGGTTATTTGGATACTCAAGACAGGGTAGAAGTAAAAGATGGAAGAGTGCTGTTTTTAGGTCGCGCAACCGGCACCATTAATGTGGGTGGCAACAAGGTGCACCCAGAAGAAATCGAGCAAGTATTAATGCAATGTGTCGATATCAACCAAGCCAAGGTCTACCCTAAAAAAAGCCCCTTGATGGGTGAGCTAGTGGTAGCTGATGTAACTATCAAACCTGATGTTGATCCGAAACTAATTAAATTCGAGTTACTTAAAATAGCTAAAAATCAATTGCAACGTTTTGAAATACCTACCAAAATCAATATAGTGAATGAAATTGCCCACGATCCAAGTGGTAAAATAAATAGGAAGTAACAACATGGCTAATTACGTCATAGTAACTGGTGCCAGCAAAGGCTTAGGATTAGCTATTTGCCAACAAGCGGCAGAGCAAGGTTTTGGCGTAATAGGCATTGCCAAAACGCTCACCGAATCCTTTAAAGCATTGCAACAAGCCAATCCTGAACTGATGCACTTTCACCCAGCAGATTTAGCCGACTTAGATAGTTTATCCGAGCTGTGCAAACAATTAATAAAACAATACGGCCGACCTTACGCTTTAGTTAATAATGCGGCAGCAGGCCATGATGGTGTTCTGGCTACTATGCCTAACTCTGCCATTGAACATTTGTTGCAGCTAAATATTCAAGCGCCGATTTTACTCTGTAAATATTTAGTCCGCTCTATGTTGTTAAATCGTAAAGGGCGGATCATTAATATATCTTCAATCATTGCTAAAACCGGCTTTAATGGCCTAAGTGTTTACGCTGCCAGCAAAGCCGCATTAGAAGGTTTTAGCCACTCATTAGCACGTGAAGTAGGCAAAGCAGGGATCACGGTGAATTGTGTCGCCCCAGGTTATATGCAAACAGACATGACCAGCAGTTTACAAGGCGATAAGCTTGAAAGTGTTAAACGCCGCAGCCCTTTGGGTAAATTAGCTACAGTAGAAGACGCGGCAGCTATGGTGGTGTATTTGCTCAGTGATAAAGCCTTAGCCATCACCGGTACTGTGATGACGGTAGATGCGGGCAGTACGGCTTAAATCCGCGGTCAGACTGGATTAAAGTCGAATCATTGCTAGCCGATATAAAAGAATAATCTAAGTCAAATTCCGATATTTTAATTAAGAGTAGAGCATGCCGCAGCTTTCAACTGATCATCCTAAATTATGAATAAGCAAGCAACAAAAGTGGTGATATTTGGTGCTAGTTTATCTGGTTGTTCTGCCTTTAGTGATATTGCAGATTTGTATGAGGTGTTAGCCTTTGCCGACAATGATATTAATAAACAAGGCAAGCAGATTGAAAAAATTCCTGTTATTTCACCTTCTGAAATAGCCGCACTCAAGCCGGAAAAAGTTCTGATTGCCAGTGAGTTTTTTGAGCAGATTCAAACGCAATTGAAACAGTTAGTGTCAGATATCAACGTTGAGGTATTACCCGCTAGGTTGATCAAACCTATGCAATTAAAAAACTCCCATCGACAGGGCAAAACCGCGGTAGATCTGTTGTTAATGTTATCTGAAAACTTAGCGCAGCATAACGTCGACCATTATATTGATGCAGGGACCTTGTTGGGCGTGTACAGAGACAACGCATTGATCCCCTGGGATGATGATTTAGACTTTTCAATAAAGGCTGAGTCTTTAGACCACAGTATCCAGGTCATTGAACAGCTATTACCTAAGATGAGGGAATTAACTGGTGTGACCTGGACTTTGCATCAGTATATTAACCAACAAGCTTATGGAGCTGTGCCTGTCGGTGCCATTCGCGCCCTTAAGTTGTTGCCAAATAACGGTCGAGATACATTTCCTGGAATCGATTTTTTTGTCAAATATATTCAAGGGCAAAACATGGACTATTGTTTAGCTTCACGTGGATTTCGTATGCCATCTAGTCATTTTAGTCACACTCCTAGTCATGAATTTGCTGGTGGTGTGGTTTATTTACCCCATGCTGCGGAAGCATACCTAAGCGGTCACTATGGTGATTGGCGAACCCCTAAACAAGACTGGTCATTAAGTGAAATTAAATCTGCCACAGTGTTTGAAAGTCAAAGCTTATGAAAATAGTGATGACTTACGGAACCTTTGACCTATTTCATATTGGCCATCTCAACCTGCTCGAGCGTTTGGCAGAGCTTGGCGATAAACTCATTGTGGGTGTGTCCACCGATGAATTTAATCAAGAAAAAGGCAAACAGTGTTTATATTCCTATCAAGAAAGAGCCAGAATTGTAGGTGCGCTGAAGTGTGTCGATAAGGTTATTCCTGAGAACAATTGGCAACAAAAACAACAAGATATCATTGAACACAAAGTAGATTTATTTGGCATGGGCAATGATTGGCAAGGTAAATTCGATAACCTACAAGATCTATGCGAGGTCATTTATTTATCAAGAACTCCGACCATATCCACCACACAACTAAAACTGTCATTGGCTAAAATTGATCCACAAACCATCCAGAAAATGAAACAAGGGCTGGATAGTGTTTTAGATATAGTTAAGGCATTAGAATAGTCTCATGCTTTATACCCTGAATAAAATTTACTCCGACTACGACAACGTGCACAACATTTGCCGTGAAGTGTTAGATGTCTCTGATCAAGCCGGTATTCAAGCTGTATTGATAGGTGGTTCGTTATTAGGCATGGTGCGTGATGGTGACTTTTTACCTTGGGATAAAGATTTAGACTTTGCCGTGTTTGAAAGCGATATTGAAGCCACCCTTGCCTTAGAGTCTGAATATCGAAAGCTTGGCTACGAATGCAGGGTGCACCACCTGGGAATTAGAGAACAGTCTGAACTAGATAATGGCTTAGGGTTAATTTTACAACTCAGCAATATAATGCAGCAAGAGCAAGTTGAGCATTGCCTAATTGGCGGTGCGTTACTTAACTTGCACAGAGATAAAAGCCTGTTTGGTGAAACTGATACTTTGGGGGTGTTGATTAATCCCAAGGATACAAGGCAGCTAAACAAACTGTTAAACAGCCTAGAAACAATTGGTGAGGTTTCGCTAAGTTACGTTAATCAAAAAGTTAAAAGCCTGTTGTTAGCTGTTGGGCAATGGCGAATTAATTTCTTTTTGTATATCGAAAATCAGCAAGGTTTTGGTTGGCGTGACCTGAATTGTGAACATTGGTTTGATAAGCCGTTGTTCCCAGCAGAATCTTATACTATTGGTGAACATAGTTATTATGCCCCAGCGCAAACTGATGCTTTTTTACAAGCCCGTTTTGGTAACAATTGGCAAAATAAACCTGCTTTGAGTTTTACTCAGGGCAGGGTGGTAGGCTCGATGCAGTTATACAAAGATGGCGTGATGTTTGATTTTATTATGCATTATGTGCGGGGCGATAAAACCTATTGGTTTGAACCTGCTGCAAATGTCATCAGCACTAAAGGATTTTTACCCTGTTCAAAACAAAACACCACTGCAGGTGAAATGTTAATTCCTGATTTCCCCGAAATTTTTCTTCAAGAACATTATGGTGATTGGCGGACGCCAGTAAAAACTTGGAATGGTGCAGTTGATAATCCCACCATCATAAAATCAGAATTAGCCATGCAAGCTATTCTCAATGCAAGTGGTGCAGAATAACTTATATGAGCGTATTAGTGTCTGTCATTGTGCCTAACTACAATCATCTTGGTTTTTTACCTAAACGATTACAAACCATTGCACAACAAACTTACCCTCACCTTGAAATTATTCTGTTAGACGACGCCAGTTCCGATGGCAGCGCAGCAGTCTTAGAAGCGTTTGCGCAATCAGAGCCTAGAGTGACAAAATTTATCCGTAATGCTCACAATTCGGGGGGGGCGTTTCAGCAGTGGATAAAAGGCGCAAGACAAGCCAAAGGTAAATATTTGTGGATAGCAGAAACCGATGATTTTAGTGAGCTAAGTTTTGTTGAAACCTTGGTTGCCAGGCTAGAAAATAACCCCGATGCCTGTCTTGCTTACTGCCATTCAACTTGGGTTGATAGAGAGGCAAATTCGCTGGGGGTAATGGACATACATTTGCCTTATTTTGAACAAAATTATTGGCAGCAAGATGGCTGTCTTGATGGGGATGAAATCAATCGAAATTTTATGCCTTTTCGAAATGTGCTGCGAAATGCTTCATCAGCGATCTTTAGGTTGTCTAGTTTTAACCAGGCTCTAAGACATTTTGAGCCTTCTGGCCCCATTGATGATTGGTTGTTTTACGTGCAATTAATAAAAGGCCATCAGTTATGTTTTGTCGCACAGGAATTGAATTATTGCGGTTTACATGAAGCCAACTTTAGCCGCTCTTTAACCAGTCAAAGTTATTTTAAAAATAGCCGACAACGACTAAAACTGATGCGCAAAATTTTGGCACTTTATCCGCAACAATCACATAACGTTCATGCTGCGCTAAAAGTCTTGTGGGGTAATAGGTTTAAATATAAGGCGGTAGACAAGCTGATTGACAGTCATACGGATATGGGGCGTTATGGATTATATGGATTTAATGATTTGAGTAAGTATTTTGTTAGCCGTTGTAACAAAAAGCCACATGTAATATTAGATAAAAAGGTAGTGGATTCTTCCTATACCAGTATTCCCTTGTCAAAAGTCGACCCTTCTTCACTTTTTCAGTTAGATACTGTGATTATAATGTCTATTTTTTATCGTACTCAAATGGTGAAAGTATTGAAATCATACAATTATGCTGGAAACGTGGTGTTTCTGGACTCAATTTAACTTTAATTAACATGTAAAGGCCTTAGCCAATGCTCTAGGTTGATATTTAACAAATCCTGAAGTTTGCATATATCTTTATGGAATTGCTCTAGTAACCAGTGATGTTGAACGTATGACAAAGGTATTTGCTGATAATAATTTTGTGTGCCGGAATTAAACTTTTCAGATGTATCAAGTTCGACTTGTTCAAGCCTCAAAAAATCTAACACATCGTAAGTGACTTTTTGAGAGTTATTTTTAAAGTCTTCAAAAAATATTATTTTAGTATCCAGTTTATTAATAAATTCACTTACTGGCTTGTAATACAACCCTCTTGTCACATGGAAAAATATAGGATCATAAAATTCATTCTTACGTTTTTCTTCAAGCATCAATGACTCCCAGAAGGTTTCTTTCTGAAATTTCGCCCTAAATGCATGGAGGTATTCTGAGTAGGCTCTTTCTATTGGGTTTCTTAACATAATGATAATTTTAATATTTTTATCCCAATCAACAATTCTTTGAGCTGTATTTTCGCACGCTAAATAATCAGTTGAGGCTTCTCCACACATCGAATTAACAGGCGCATCCTTAAATAGACTCAGGTATTGTTCTTTAGTAGAGGTAATATCACTATGGAAGTATGTTTTTCCGAAATTAAATTTTTCTATGTCGTAATCACAAAAAAAACGCGGCTCTTTGTTTTCTGGCATAAATACAGAGGGATGTTGGTTGATATAATTATATAAAGATGTGGTGCCAGACTTGGCCGCACCCACAACAAGGAATTTGACTTTGTTCATAGTTAGATTTCCGTTTTTGAAAGTGCCGGTACATAGTGTATCGGAAACTTGATTAAAATAGTTTTTCGAATTCATTAAATTTGAAAATCATTGCAAGCCTAAAATTACTTTTTACGCAGATTGAAAATGTATTCTAGAAAATAACGTGTATGCCGATAAATATAATGAGAAATAGCCCCATTTAACTTTATGGCTGATGTAAATAAGGCATTGAGGTAATATAAAGGTGTGTTTAATGGCAAGGGTATATATGAGTTTAAATATGAAAGGTCATCATCAATGAAGGCCGTAATATTGGCCGGAGGCCTTGGTACCAGAATTAGCGAAGAGAGTGTAGTGCGTCCTAAACCGATGATAGAAATCGGTGGAAAACCAATACTGTGGCACATTATGAAAATATATTCGGCACATGGCATAAACGAATTTATTATTTGCTGTGGATACAAGGGATATGTAATCAAAGAGTATTTTGCTAATTACTTCCTGCATATGTCCGACGTGACCTACGATATGCAAAATAACAGTATGGATGTGCATCAAAATAATGCCGAACCATGGAAAGTAACGTTAGTTGATACAGGTGAGAAAACGATGACTGGCGGTCGTCTCAAACGAGTAAAAGAATATATTGGAGAGGATGATTTTTGTTTTACTTATGGTGACGGTGTAAGTGATATTAATATTACCGAAAGCATTAATTTTCATAAGCAACAAGGTAGATTAGCCACATTAACTGGGGTTCAACCTCCTGGACGATTCGGAGCACTAAACATATCTGATAATAGTGTAGATAGCTTTAAAGAGAAACCTCATGGAGATGGTGGCTGGATAAATGGTGGTTTTTTTGTACTGTCACCAAAAGTGATTGATTTAATCCAAGATGATAAAACTACTTGGGAAAATATCCCAATGGAGACGTTAGCTAAAAATGGCCAATTATCATCTTTTTTGCACAAAGGATTTTGGCAACCTTTGGACACCCTACGTGAAAAAAATCTGCTCGAAGGTTTATGGTCATCTGGCAAAGCGCCATGGAAAATATGGTCATGAGCAATTCATTTTGGTCAGGCAAGAAAGTCTTAATTACGGGGCATACGGGTTTTAAAGGAGGGTGGTTGAGCTTATGGTTACAGCAACTAGGCGCCGAAGTCACTGGGTTTTCACTGGCGCCTCCCACTAACCCTAACCTATTTGAAGTAGCCAATGTTGCCAAAGAAATGCATTCAATAATTGGCAACGTTTGCGATGGTCAATTAGTTCTCAAATCAATTCGTCAGACAAAACCAGAAATCATTATTCATATGGCTGCCCAGTCATTAGTCCGCAAATCTTATATTGATCCCGTTGAAACCTACGCAACCAATGTAATGGGTACTGTTAATGTGCTTGAAGCCGTTCGTCAATGCTCATTTGTTAGAGCCGTTGTAAATGTTACCAGCGATAAATGTTATGAAAACAATGGCACCACAAAAGCCTTTGTGGAATCTGATCCAATGGGTGGATACGATCCTTACAGCAATAGCAAAGGTTGTGCAGAGTTAGTAGCTGCAGCCTATTTTAATTCTTTTTTTAACCAAAATGAGAATGAATTACACCGTGTTGCATTGGCGTCAGCTCGCGCTGGCAATGTTATTGGTGGCGGGGATTGGGCACTAGATCGCTTGTTACCTGATATTTTTAAAGCGCTACACAAGCAAGAGGCAGTTACTATTCGTAACCCTAGCGCAATTCGTCCTTGGCAACATGTACTCGAACCTCTTTCAGGTTATTTATCATTGGCAAAATCACTCTATCTTAACGGAGCAGAATCAGCCGGAGGCTGGAATTTTGGACCAGAAAGTGAAGACGCTAAACCAGTACGGTGGGTCGTGGAACAAATTTGTCAATTGTGGGGAGAGGACGCAACTTGGCAATTAGATAAGGGTAATCACCCTCATGAAGCTGATTACCTTAAACTAAATAGCCATAAAGCAATAAAATTACTCAATTGGCAACCGCAATGGCAATTGTCAGAATCACTCGAACAAACCGTTTCTTGGCTTAAAGCTTATCATAGCGGACAAAATATGCGTGATTTCACCTTAGGCCAAATTACTCGTTTCAGGAAATTATAACACCATGAAGTGCCGTCACTGTAGTCATACTCTTCACCATGTTTTTTTAGATTTAGGATTCGCGCCGCCTTCCAATGCATATTTAAATGAAGCGCAATTAAAGCAACCAGAAGCATACTTTCCTCTAAAACTTTATGTGTGTGATCTGTGTTGGTTAGTTCAAACCGAGGATTTCGCACAAGCGGACGAATTGTTCAGTCCTGACTATGCATATTTCTCATCCATTTCTAAAGGGTGGCTGAATCACGCTGCCAACTATTCTACTATGATCACTGATCGCTTAAATTTAAATGCAGATAGCCTAGTGATAGAAATTGCGGCAAACGATGGATATCTATTAAAAAACTTTGTCCACAGCGATATACCGTGCCTGGGTATTGAGCCTACTCTGAGTACCGCACTTGCTGCTGAAGCATTGAATATTCCAATTCTTCGAGAATTTTTCGGTCAATCATTAGCCAAACAATTAGCTGAAGATGATAAACAAGCAGATTTGGTTATTGGCAACAATGTGTTTGCTCATGTCCCTGATATTAATGATTTTGCACTTGGCCTAAAAACGGTATTAAAGGAAAAAGGTACAATTACCTTAGAATTCCCACATTTACAGCAATTACTCGAAAAAAATCAATTCGATACCGTTTATCATGAGCACTTCTCTTACCTTTCCATTTATTCTGTTATACAAATATTTTCAAAGGTAAGACTTAGAGTTTTTGACGTTGAAGAATTAGTAACCCATGGTGGTAGCTTGAGAATATATGCATGCCATCAAGAAGATGCTAGAAAAACTACTGGAAACGTCCATACTTTACTTGAAAGAGAAACAGCTGGGGGAATGCAACACCTTGCCGTGTATCAAGAGTTCCAGCAAAAAGCGAATAAAGTAAAAAACTCACTTTTGAAATTTTTACTTGCACAAAAGGAAGTTGGAGCAGTAGTAGTTGCTTATGGAGCAGCGGCTAAAGGATGTACGTTATTAAACTATGCAGGCGTAAAACCAGATCTGTTACCTTTAGTGTATGACGCGGCACCTTCCAAACAGAATAATTATTTACCCGGCTCACACATCCCAATTTATAGCCCTGATGAATTGGTTAGGCATAAGCCTGATTACGTGCTAATTCTTCCTTGGAATATACAATCTGAGGTTATGGAGCAGTTGTCCTTTATTAAAACGTGGGGCGGTCGATTTGTTGTTGCCGTGCCAGAACTCAATATTATTTAAATGATTTTTCACCCTACTACATTAGATCAAGCGTTTGTCATTGAGTACGAACCCATTAAAGATGAACGAGGTTTTTTCGCTCGTTCTTTTTGTCAAAACGAATTTGCGCAGCGAGCTTTGGAAAAAAATGTTGCTCAATGTAATGTGTCTTTTAACCTTAAACGTGGCACTCTGAGAGGGATGCATTTTCAACTAAGCCCTCATTCTGAGGCAAAGTTGGTGCGCTGTATTAGTGGCAGTATTTACGATGTCATTATTGATTTGCGTAAAGATTCTGTTAGTTATCTGCAATGGTTTGGTTGTGAATTGAGTAGCAAGAATAGAAAGTCGCTGTACATACCTGAAGGGTTTGCCCATGGGTTTCAAACGTTGCAAGATGACAGTGAAGTTTTCTATCAGATGTTCGATTTTTACTCCCCAATGTGTGCTGTTGGGATCCGGTGGGATGATCCGCAATTTAATATTTCTTGGCCTTTGCCAGTAAATAACATCTCTGAAAAAGATCAGACCTATCCTGATTTTTGTGAATCAATGCTATGAAAATACTTTTGATTGGAAAAACCGGGCAGCTTGGTGCCAGTTTGCTTAATTTAGACTCAGAGCATCAATGGTATGCACCAAATAGAGCCGAACTTGATCTTGAATCAATCGACTCCTGTCGACAAGCAATGCGCCAGTTTCAACCTGATATAGTGATTAATACAGCTGCGTTTCACAACTTGCCGATGTGCGAAAGTCATCCTGGAAGGGCTTTTGCTGTAAATTGTAAGTCTGTAAGGGATTTAGCTTTATTGTGTAAAGAACATGATACTTTATTTATTACTTTTAGTAGTGACTATGTTTTTGATGGTGCCACAGACGTGCCTTATAATGAATATTCTCCTACATCGCCTTTGCAAATGTACGGAATTACTCGTCTAGCAGGCGAACACGCTGTTATGTCTGTGGCTCCTCAACATAGCATTGTCATTAGAACTTGCGGGCTTTATGGCACCATTGGCGCCGCATCAAAAGGTGGTAATTTCGTAGACAATCGAATCAAAGATGCTCAACATCTGCCGCACATTGAAATGGGGTGTGACCAAATCGTATCTCCCACTTCTGCGCTAGATCTTGCTAAAGCTGTTTTAACGTTAATCCAACATCCAAAACGTAAAATGGGTATTTATCATTTGGTAAATCAAGGTGAATGCAGTTGGTATGAGTTTACCTGCAAGATTATTGAACTGATGAAATTAGATGTAAAAGTTGTGCCAATTGATAGAAATGGCTTGAGTGGTGATATGAGAAGACCAAAGTATTCTGTTTTAGCTAACATAAAAGCTAAAAAATTAGGTATTAACATGCAACATTGGCAAGACGCTTTATCAGAATATATTACAGCGAAGTACTTAAATTAAAACGGCAAAAAATAGAATGCACCTCAATTATGAACTAGGTGAATGAGTTATTATTAAACCTTTCGAAACGGTTTGATTTTTATATTCTCTAGGTTGTATTAAGTGAACATTGGTGCAGATAAAAATGCAGTAAAAAAGGACAAATAAATCATGACCAACCCTAAATTTTCCGTTTTATTACCCACCCATAACAGGTTGGATTTGCTTACTCGAGCAATAACTACTGTACGTCAACAAGATTATACTAATTGGGAGATTATTGTCTCTGATAATGACTCAGAAGACGGGATCGAAGATTATATAAACTCTTTAAATGATTCCAGAATTAAGTATGTTGCCACTGATCAATTCGTTCCTGTAACGGATAACTGGAATAATGCGCTTAAACATAGTGATGGTGACTACGTTATTATGTTAGGAGACGACGACGGTCTTCTAAATGGATATTTTTCTATTTTGTGTAAGTTAATAGAAAAGCATGGCTTTCCAGATTTTGTATATACTGGTGCGTTGTTGTACGCCTACCCAAATGTTATTCCAAATTGCGAACAAGGTTTTTTGAAATCTTACAAAAACCGTAGCATCTATCAAAATCAAACTAATGAATTTCTATTGGAATCAGAGATTGCAAGACAGTATGTACTTGATTCAATGAATTTTAAGGTGGAGTTTGATTACAACATGCAATTTTCTTTGGTCAGTAAAAAGTTGATCAATAAATTAAAAGTCTATGGTGACTTTTACCAATCTCCATATCCTGATTATTATGCTTCAAATGTCATTATGTGGTGTGCTGAGCGGATTTTGGTAGTGCCAGCTAATCTTGTGGTTGTAGGAATAAGCCCTAAATCGTTTGGTTTTTATTATTTCAATAACGCTGAGGAAGCCGGTAATAAGTTTCTCAATAATCTGCCGAGTGAAGAAATGGTGGAAACATTAAAAAAGACAATTCTTCCAGGGCCAGTCATGAATACATCATGGCTAATGAGTATGGAAACCTTGGCTAGAAATCTATCCGCAACTATGTCGCTCAAACCCAATTATGATCGTTATCGACTCCTTCAAATATGCGCGGTTTTTGCTGACTTAATTAACAAGAAAAGAGATGCGGAACCTGCTTACTTAGAACTTAAATCATTACTTACGGAAAAAGAATGGCGCGAATATGGTGAACCATTATTTTTGAAAACTGTTGAAACTCCAGAAGTAGATAGGACAGCTGTTGCTCAAAAAGTACTGCAAAGTACTGGCTCACACCCTGCAGTAGCTATGCCTAATATAAAGGGAGATTTTTCTACAATCTTAGATGTTTTTCAGCAAGTTAAGCCAATTAACAATCTATGAATATGTCATCTTCAAGTGACAAGATAGCCGTTTTTCATCTTGTTAGAAAACTTAATAATATTGAAATGTTCGAGGACTTTTTAAACTCTTATCAATGTTTTGAACCTGGGGTTCAACATGATTTAGTTATCATCTTTAAAGGATTTGATAACGAAAATGAAAAAACATGTTATACATCGCTATTACAAGGAATTGACCACCTTAGTTTTGATGTGTCTGATGAAGGCGTCGATATAACCGCCTACATTAAAGCGACAAAAGCCTTTGCTAAAGAATATCACTACCTTTGCTTTCTAAATTCACATTCAATGATTCTAAGTTCATATTGGCTAAGTAAGTTATACAAAAATATGAAACTCAAAGATGTAGGATTAGTTGGAGCAACTGGCTCTTGGCAAAGTCACCGAGGTTCGACTTCAAGACCAAGATTAATCACCACAGCACTTGTTTTTTCATTTTTAACCATTTTTTCTACTAAACCTATTGCAGTTAAACGTGAAGAGTTATCAGATGTTTTTGAGCATTTAAGGTTTCTCTTAGATATTGATTGTTATCCAAATATTCATATTAGAACGAATGGTTTTATGATTCCTTCGAGTTTGATGCTTGAAAATACACTTCAAAATATTATTTCAAAGTATGACGCATATCGTTTTGAAAGTGGTAGGTCTGGGCTTTCAAGGTACATTAAAAATAAACAACTTCGGCTGCTTTTAGTTGGTAATGATGGAGCAAGTTATGATGAGAGTGAATGGCGTGGCTGTAATGTATATATGCACAATAAGCAGGAAAACTTATTGATTTCTGACAACATGACTAGGAAATTTTCTGAAGGAAAGGAGGGGACCAAAAATAGTCTTAGGCGATCATCATGGGAAGCAAAAAGAATTCTGGCATATCCCCAAGATTGGCGTGCAATAGTTAACAGGCGCAAACATGCTAAAAAGTTATTGAATCAAAAGGCTCAATTAGAGAAAATTAATAAAAATTCAAGTTCTCGAATAATTGTTTTTGGTGCAAGTATATTGGGAATGCATTTTTATAGTTGGCTGAAAGATAATACAAAAAATATTAGTTTTGTAGCTTTTGTAGATAATTATTTGACCACCTCACCTTATAAAGAAGCACTAATTCAAAAGCCTAATTATTTGATCGAACATTGCGATTCATTTGATTATATATTGATATCATCAAATGAATATTATGACGAAATATTACAACAATTAATTGATTTAAATATAGACGAGTCATCCATAATTTAGATTTTTACTGCAAATTTGTTTTTAGGAAAATATGCATCACTTTTAAGTATTTATTTTTATTAATTCTTCTACGTAACCTCGGCGCATCCAGTATTGTTCACGACTAATATTTAGCAATGTTAAGTCTTTCAATAATAAGTCTCTTACAGTGAAGGAGTTAGATTCATGGTTGATAGATAAAAATGTGTTTGTAGATGTTTTAATTTTTTCCCAATATTCTTGAGCTACTAATTTATCCATTTCAGTTAAGCTATCAACATTAACAATAAGATCGTATTGGTTATTTTCATCAATAAAAGTTTGAGGGCTAATAATTCTAATTTTGGGATTGTTTTCATCAACTTTTTCATTCTCAAACAAGATATTGTTTTCACCAATTGTTCGACCTAAAAAATAACCTTGGGCTGTTGCAGTCATAGGAATGTCAATAATTGTGTAATCTTTGATCCCTAGTTCATTAGCGTAATAAGCTGTTCTGCCAAGGCCAGCTCCAATTTCTAAGATCCGTGGATTTTCGATACCTTGTACTAACTTTTTGATTCGCCATGCTTGATATAAAGCTTGTGGAACACGATAACTTAATACACCTCGAGACGTACTGAGTCCAAATTCATTTGGATAAGGATTTGGTAAGGTAAATTTCCATGCAAAGCTATCTAAATTGTCAATAATAGTTTCTGCATCGTAAGGTGAAGTTGTTTTTGCCCCCCAAGATTCAGGGTTATCTAAAGGAATCGCTCCGATATATTCCGCAAACCTAATTAATCCATCCAAACATAATTTGGCGTAGGCTAGTCCTATATGGTCATATTCAAACTCTACTTGACAGGATTTTCTGAGAAAATCATATCCTGAAAAAAGCTCATTCTTACCTGGATTCTGATACGTTTTAATCACAATATTTTCATCATTTTCCATTAATGCTTTATGTATAGGTGCTTGATATGAACTGATAAGTTGCCACATAGAAGAACCTAAATCTAACTTATGAGTATTTTGATAAAAAGAAATTATTCTTTCGATTAAATCATCGTCTCTAACTTTTTCAATTAGCTCCACAGAATCATAAGTTGCTCGTACTAACGAACCTTCATTATGAAATATCCGTGTACTAAACACTGCCATAATTAGTGATTTTTTGTCTATTTTCAAATTAGGCTCTTTTGTTTGTTTCACTACGAAACCCCTTTTTGATATTCATAATTGATTGTCAAAGTGAATGTTAATTTTAGGCCAAATTATTAACGGATTATAATTCAATTGGTTTGTATGTTTTTTGATAAAGACGGTCTTTAGTAATAGTAGGAACTAAATTGGAAAATAACGACAACTTACTGCCAAAAACTTTAGATTCTAGTTCAGTATATATATGATTCTTATAGGAAATATTGTCAATTACAAGTTTACCCCTAGTGCCGTTCTTAGGTAACACTGTCAAGTTTGTTTTAGGGGGTTTGTAGACTGTCATATACAATTCATACTCAAAAACAACATCTGTTTTTTCCGTTAGATACACTTGATCTTTGAAGTTGTTAACATCAAAATATTCGCGCATTTTATATTTAGGCAAGATGATTTGGCATTTGTGTTCTAATACACAAGCGTTAAGAAGAATAGCTGCAATGCTGAGATGATCGCTCATCCAGTCTGGATTGTGTTTATTTCTGTTATCTTGTGTGATGGGGGCAAACGTTACATTCAGATTCTCCATGCATAAGCTGTTAAGGAGATGAAAATCTTTTTGGTATAAAGCGTAAATTGTACTTAATCGGCCAGTGGTTTTAATTTCTATTTTTTTTCTCTGAGTGCTAGGAGATAGACTATAAATTACGAAATCGAAAACTCCTTCTGCTAATTGTTCCGTTTGGTCTTCACTGCAGAACGTCACATCTATATCCCACATTAGGTAGTTTCTAAGTAACCAGCCAACACTATCTGCAAAGGCAGTGGAGTCACATATTATAAGAAGAGACTTAGATTTGACATGGTTTGTTATCTGCAATAACTCTCGTTCATTTGTTTTGAAAGATGAAATATCAAAATTACTAAGACCATAGGATATTAATTTTTCAATGGTTTTGAAACTATGTTGCCAAGCAGTTATGCCTTCCTTCACCGTTAAAAGAATTCCTGAATCTTGAGCAATGCAGCTTGAAAGCTTAGTAAAAACCGCATTTGCATAATTCACGGTGCCATACAAATAATAAAAAAGCAGTGAGTTTCCGTTTTTATATGAAGCAAATAACATATCTTTTTGTTTTTTGATGATGATCTCTGTATCTTCTTTGCAAGTCACTTCTTTTTCTAAAAGGGCTTCAAAAGCACTAAGTTCTTCTATTAATATTTCTTGAGAAAACTTGTCTTCAAACTTTTCAACGTAGTTCTCTAGTCCTTGGTTTGAAAAAATATTGATTTTTAGTTTTTCTATTACTTGAAATTTTTGTTGTTCAGTTACCACTATCAACAACTCACTTGTTCGTAGTGGTAAAGTACCGTGGATTTTTGCGCCATCACTACAGTTGTAAAACTCTTGGCCTTTAGGTTTAGCCCCTGTCACTTGTTCGATTACTTGCCCAGACACTTTAAATTCGTGTTTGGTATTAACCTTGGGACGAAAATTTCCCGGAACTATCAGTGATGTATTGGCACTTTTAGTAAAGTCGTAGCTTTCCTCGCCGTCTTCTTTGTAATATCCAGATGATTTGGAATGGTGGTGTTTAACATCAACAAAACCTAGATCGACTCCGATTAAGTAGATGCTGGTAAACCCAATTGTACTGAATAAATCGATGACAAAATTACTAACTGTCGGAAAGGAATTAAGTAGTGCCTCATAGTTTTTGCGGCCTAATACGCTGAGCGCCGATACTGTTGATGATTCACCTTCTTTAAATGCCACCATCACATCTTTATATAAATCACAGGTATCAGGGTGGATGCCATTACAAGATATGAGTGTGATGTTTTTTAAGTAGTCTAAATCACCTATTAATACGGCCCAGTCATAGGTACTGCGATTTTGTTCTATTTCTGCATGAAAGTCAGGCGTAATTCCGTGACGATGCAAGGCTTGCAATGCAGTGCCGCAACTTACTACTATGGCTTGTCCTTGCCACTCTTTAATGGCGTCAATAGAACTGTCTAAAGAAGGGCCATTACCTACAACAAATATCGGTACTTCTTTGTCTTCATAACTTAGTTTACTAGCAGGGTTGGCGGTTAATATTGGAATTTTTCGGCGCATGCCTTCTTTAGTATGTGCTATTCCGTAATAGGCATGGTCAAAATATTCTCCCATAGAGATCACAACTTGTAATTGTTCTCTGAGTTGGCTGATAGCGGAGTTTAACGACGCATTGTAATAACTTTGATAAAAGTAAGTGCTGTTTAAAATATAGGGGCCAATAGAATAAAATTGACTCAACAAATCCCTAAATAAGTTGCTACCGTCATCGCCTATATTTAAGTAAATTCGTGATTCGGATTTTTCTATGGTTTCAAATATAGTTTGCCAATCAATGGCAAATAGTGATGCATAAAAGAAGTCTGGGTTGGGCTCACAGATAAACAGTTTTTCAACAGTATGTTTTTCGAGTAATTTTTCTACTTGGTAACCTACTCCTAAACCAAACATAATGATTGAGGGTACATTATCTGGTAATGCTCCTACTTCCTCTTCAGCTTCCTTAAGTAACTCTTCGGTTTCTTTAACAAATTGATAGTGAATGTAGTGAGCGAGTTTATTGCCTTTATAACCTAGTACTAAGCCATCTTTGTTAGGTTGTTCATTAAAGTTGTCGAAGTTTAGATTGCAGTCTTGAGTCGGAGAATCGCTGTACCAAGATTGTAAACTGTCAGTTTTGACTAAATTGACTTCACCAGCAGCGTTACTGATTGGCAGCCATTTTTTCGGAGTATAATCTTTGTATTCCGCGTAGATTTCTGGAAAATACTTTTTAAACGCTTCGAGGTTGTTACTTAATTTGGTACTCGCTGCGCTCAGCAAGGTATACTTTTCTAAATCTATGTTAGGTGTCCACCTCGACACAAAGTCCAAGTAACTTTGTTTAGATTCAATCTTAAACCCCGTATCTGTTATTTCACGCCAACTGCGCTGGGATAGATCTTTGTAAATAGAATTGAATACTTCGTGATTGTAATGTTTGTATAGATGGAAGTTGCTAATGGCGCAGTGCTGAATGAGTTCATTCATATCCTGAATCAGGTCTCTGCCATCTTTTTCTAGTTGTAAAAAAATAGCGGTATTGTGCTGTTTTGCAAGTGCAAAAATTTCTTGCCAAGACGTGGCCATAATCGAACATTGGAAATACTGTAATTCAGGCTCGTAAATAACTAGATTTTTAATCTTGTGTTGTTTTAGTAGTTGCCCAAGGTGAATACCTAGGCCACATCCGAGTACCACTAAACATTCAATTTCGTATGGTAAAGGCGGTTGTTGGTTTCTGAGTTTGATACTTTCTAGGTCATTAATACTTTGTAAATCTTGAATACTGTCAAATTGCTGAGAATCTTTGATGTGATTAACGGAAGGTGCATCAAATACAATATTAGGGCAGTGTTGTTCTACTCGAGATATTTGCTCTAACACTTCCGCTTCGGGGTGAAATCCATAGAAGGTGCGACCGATACCGTAATCAACAATATTAATTTCGGCATATTGATTAATAAAAATAGAGTAGTTAGCAAGGTCGGGGTTTTGAACATTAGGCAACAAAGCGGGAATGTTACGTTGAAATGCGTTGATATTGTCTTTGTGAGTATTGAGTATGTGTGTCGCTAATTTCTCGTCTAAAAGCGCCTGTTTTTGTTCATCTTTATCAAGATGTAAACGGATATTCTTCAACATACTTTATATAAACTCATAATCTATTTGCACAATGTAATGGGTATTATCTTATTCTATCGGCAGACCTAAAAAAAGAATAAGTCTTTGAATTTATTGTGAGAAGTGAACACTAAAACGTGCTAGCCATTGGTATTGCCAACTTGTTTGAATGAATTTTCATAGCTTATGTGTACTATAGGTTAATGATTATTGTCTTAGGGGCACTGCTAAATTGAAATACCTAATTTTTGTTTTTATGTTGTTGGGTTGTGCCAACTCAAGGGGTGACGATCACTACATCAATTTGCAAGGTGACAGTTTTGTCTTAGTCACAGACAAGTATTTTAGTCGTGAATTAAGTTTTAACTCATTGCCCACTGATAAGGCTTTTTATATGACTTATTGGGGAGCAAGCCCAACAGCTGAATTGCGCTACGGCGAGCAAAGTGTGCCTATTTTCTATCGCGGAAATGACTCCGAAAAACTATATTTGCAGTTAAACAACCAAGTTAAAACCCTGACATTCCACATCCAAGGTAAACCAGTTCGATACAGCACACGGTATATACAACAGCAGCGTGGGAAAGTAACGGCTGATATCCCTGAAGTGTACGAATTGACGAATATTGTTTTAGCTTTAGCTGACAAGTTTCATCAAACAAATTATGGAAGGCGGGTACAAGGTGACTATTATCAGGCAATGATGAAATGGTTTACGCCCTTTAAAGCCCATCCGATTTTTACTGCACTTGGCGATGTTGACTATTATTCTCTCGTTGAAAATGGACCTGCTTACGAATTTATGAATGATAAAATCGTAAAGTCCGAGGTTTACAATAGTTTTAGGGCAAAAGATGCAATAGCAATGCAACGCGAACTGTTAGAGAACTTTGCAAAAATTAGTGATTTTAGGTCATTCTACCAACAGCATCAGCCGTATTATTCAAGTTTGCTTAAACAATTTGAAAATGACACTCAGCCAAAACGTATCTGGAGTTGGTTGGAGTCAGAGTTTCCAGCAGAGTATCAGAGCTATAAAGTGTTTTTTTCGCCGTTGGGCTCTGGCAAACATAGTGCTCGAATGTTCACTCATAATGGTTTTAAAGAATCCATTATGTTTATCAGTGGCCCTAACCGATATGAAAGTGGCGTCGATTCCCCGGCAACAAAAGCCATAAAACTGACTAGAACATTGTTTACCGAAATTGATCACGCTTATGTTAACCCAATTTCAGATAACTATATTAACGAGATTAATGATGCATTGCCTGAATTAAAAAATTGGTACAAAGGCGGCGGATATAACAAACCTTATTTGGTGTTTAACGAATATATGACCTGGTCGGTGTTTTTGTTGTATGCATTGGAGTCCTACTCTGATGAGGAGTATTTAATGATCAAACACCATATGGAAGATTTTATGGTCAATAAACGAGGTTTTTATAAATTTAAGGCGTTTAATAAGGAATTAACTCGAATATATAAAAAGCGTAGTCAGGAGCAAACGATTGAGGATCTCTATGAGCCAATTATTAAGTGGCTTAAAACTCATTGAGTTTGAGAAGTTGATGCGCCCTTAGGCGCATCAGTTCAGATTTAGTCTACTAACGCTTGATAAACAAGGTTTCTGAAATCATCGTGATAGCGATGAAAACCAATAGGGACAAATTGCGCCATTGATATCAATACAATTTTCTCTTCTGGGTCGACTCTGAAATAAGTTGAAGCCATTCCTCCCCAGCCAAAGTTACCTTTTGAACTCATAAAACCAGACATGCCCGGGTCAACAGTGACAGACATCGCGAGTCCAAAACCTTCTCCTTGAGAGCTTGAATTAAACGGAATTAAATTTTGCGGCATATGGTTGCTGGTCATATATTCAACGGTTTTTCTACCTAAGATCCTGACCCCATTTATCTCGCCACCATTTAGCATCATTTGTGCAAAGGTGAAATAATCCTGCATGGTAGAAACCAAACCACCGCCAGCGTTGTGGATTTCAGGATCACTCTTATAATCGCCTAAAGGTTCATTCTGCATGACAATTGTTTTACCGGTTTTTCTATCGGCGGTATAAATTTGGGTTAGTCTGGCTACCTTGTCTGGCGTAACATAAAACCCTGTGTCTTTCATCCCAAGGGGCGAAAATATGGTTTGTTGCATATAGTCACCAAGCTTTTGACCGCTTAGTTTTTCAATTAAGAAGCCAATAATGTCGGTAGACACCCCATAATTCCAAGCAGATCCTGGTTGGTGAACCAGTGGTATGGCTGCAATTTTAGAAAGAATATTACTGCGATTTAACTCATCGGGTTTCGCTTGCATTTGTTGGTACATTTTATCTACTTCAGAGCCGGTGAAGCCATAACTTAAACCCGAGGTATGCATAAACAGGTCGATGATGCGAATTGGGCTCTTGGCATCTTCTAACACCATATCGTCACCGGAACCACTTACGTAAACTTTCATGTTGGTAAATTCAGGTAGGTATTTTGAAATTGGATCGAACATGTGGAACTTACCTTGTTCCCACAAAGTCATGGCAGCGACAGCTGTAACAGGTTTCGACATCGAGTAAATTCTAAAAATGGTATCTTCACTCATGGGAATACCGGCAGCTTTATCTTGCATGCCCTGAGCATTTAAATAGGCAATTTTCCCGTCTTTGGCGACTAATGTTAAGGTGCCAGCTAATTTACCTCGGTCAATATAAGTTTGCATAACAGTCGCGATTCTATCTAAGCGTTCGGACGAAAAACCTAAAGATTCAGCGGCGCTGACTGTATTTTCAGCTTTGACTACTGTTGATTGGCAAGCCATCAAGGTATAGCAAAGCATTAATCCAAAAATAAACTTCATAACATCTCCTTTACATTTTTTTGAGTCGTCAGTTTAAACACAGTTGCTACATGAGCAAGTTAATTTGAATGATTGCATAATATATTGAGAGGTTATTATCAAAAGGAAAGTCAATTGAAAAAATCAATCAAAAGAGAGGCAACAGTGTTTTAGGTTAGCCGCTCAGTATAAATAAGTATGGAACACAGCATTTTCGACGAAAATAGGGCTGATATAGCTTAGAAAAGACTTGAACTGTCTACAAATAAAGATAAAACTGAAATAGTGGTACCTAAAATCTTTTTACGGTTGGATTACTACAATGGAAAAACAGAAAAGTAAGCTAAGTCGTTTTTATGGAGAGTTACGACGCAGAAATGTGTTAAATACCATTGTTTTGTACATAGTTACCTGTTGGATTATTTTGCAAGTAGGCAGTGTTGCCTTTCCTATTTTTGAAATTCACAATGACTATTACTATTGGTTACTAGGGATCTTTATCGTTTTTTTCCCTGTGGTAGTGAGTATTTCGTGGTTTTATAACTTAACAATAAACGGGTTTGAGCGCATTGCACCGTTTTCAGAGCGGCGAATGTTGAATAATATTGCTCCGGTTATTGATCAGCGTGTTTCTCTCGATAAAAACCATAACGCTCCAATGCGTATTGATGGTTGGTATGCTAAGGCTGTGTCCGGTCCTGTAGAAGGGTTGGAATATCGAATTGATAATGGGGTGACTATTGGAAGGGCAATTGAGTGTGAAATCACTCTTTTGCGATCTTATATTTCACGCATGCATGCTCGCTTTGTTCTTGTTGAAGAGATACTTTATATCGAAGATTTAAACTCTTCGAATGGCACCTTGGTGAATAACAAAAGAATCAGCGAACGTGTGCGATTGCATCAAGGTGACGAAATTCAGTTTAAAGATATTATTTTTAAAATTGATGAATACGCGACACAAAAACAGAGCAGTTTGTTGCTCAGTAAAACAACTTTAATCCGTAACAAATAGCCGTCGCGCTTACTAAAACTGTCAATCCACTTCTTGTTGAGTTTCACTGGTGTTCAGCGTGTTTGCTGATTCGAATGCCTTGGCCGGAACGAACTAAGTTAAAATCTATTACAGATAGTCGAATTAACCAATTTTGCGAATGGCTACAACCACCATAATGCGTCACAAAAAATTCATATTTATCTTAGTCCAACAAATTCAATTCTGGATAATGATTATGCTAATAGTTTGAAGTTGTGATTAGTGCGGTTTATAGGCGTTTTTGGCCCCTAATAAGATGTAGGTTGTTATTTTCTAAACTGATATCGTTCAACATTTTTTTTGGGTATCTGAATCCCTTAAAAATAAGCTTGAAAAGTATATTTTTAAGGGATTTGGGTATACACTATGCGCCGCATTTGAAAGCGATATAAAGAAAGCAAAAAGTGTATTGTCCTAAGAAGGGCAATTTTAAATTATATAAAGGAAAAAAATGACTCCTATTACTAAAACTTTTCAGTATGGTCAGCATACTGTTACTCTAGAAACGGGCGTGATTGCTCGTCAAGCTACGGCCGCTGTTATGGCAAGCATGGATGACACTTGTGTATTAGTGTCTGTTGTTGGTAAAAAAGATACCAAGCCAGGTCAAGACTTCTTCCCATTAACGGTTAATTATCAAGAAAAAACCTATGCTGCAGGTAAAATTCCTGGTGGTTTCTTCAAACGTGAAGGTCGTCCTTCTGAGTATGAAACTCTTACTTCTCGTTTAATCGACCGTCCAATTCGTCCTTTATTCCCTGATGGGTTTATGAACGAAGTACAAATCATTGTGACAGTAGTCTCTGCTAACCCAGAGATTCCAACTGACATTATCTCTCTTATCGGTACCTCGGCTGCCCTTGCTATTTCTGGCATGCCTTTCAACGGTCCAGTTGGTGCTGCGCGCGTTGGTTACACTGACGAACAATATGTATTAAACACTCGCACTTCTGAGTTAGAAGCTAGCCAACTTGATTTAGTGGTTGCTGGTACTGAAAACGCAGTACTTATGGTTGAATCTGAAGCTGACATTTTGTCTGAAGAAGTGATGCTTGGTGCGGTAATGTATGGTCACGAACAGTTACAAACTGTAATTGGTGCCATCAGCGAATTTGCTGCAGAGGTGAATACGCCTAAGTGGGATTGGCAGCCAGAGCCAGAAAATACTTCTCTTAAAGACAAGGTAAAAACCTTGGCTGAAGCGGGTATTACCGAAGCGTACCAAATCTCTGACAAGATGGAGCGTAAAGACGCTATCACTGCGCTAACTAACAGTACTGTTGAAGCGATTGTGGCTGAAGATGATTCTCAAGACGCAAAAGAAGTATCTGAGTTAGTACACGAATTAGAAAGTGACGTAGTGCGTTCACGTATTCTTGCTGGCCAGCCGCGTATTGATGGTCGTGATCCTGCGATGATCCGTGCTCTTAATGTTGCTACAGGTTTGTTGCCTCGTACACACGGTTCAGCTTTGTTCACTCGTGGTGAAACTCAAGCAATCGTTGCTGCTACTTTAGGTACAGAGCGTGATGCTCAAATGATTGACGGTTTAAACGGCAAAGAAGACAGTCGTTTTATGCTTCACTATAACTTCCCTCCATATTGTGTGGGTGAAACTGGTTTTGTTGGCTCGCCAAAGCGTCGCGAAATCGGTCACGGCCGTTTAGCAAAACGTGGTATTCAAGCGGTTATGCCGACTGAAAAAGAATTCCCGTATGTAGTACGTGTAGTATCTGAAATCACTGAATCAAATGGCTCGTCTTCAATGGCCTCTGTTTGTGGTACATCTTTAGCACTAATGGATGCCGGTGTTCCAATTAAAGCTTCTGTTGCGGGTATCGCAATGGGCTTAGTGAAAAGTGATGAAAACTTCGTAGTCTTGTCTGACATCTTAGGTGATGAAGATCACTTAGGTGACATGGACTTTAAAGTAGCCGGTACTACTGGTGGTATTACTGCACTACAAATGGATATCAAAATCGAAGGTATCACTAAAGAAATTATGCAGGTTGCTTTGAAACAAGCCAAAGAAGCCCGTTTGCATATTCTTGGTGTAATGGATCAAGCGATTTCTGGTCACCGTGAAGAGATGTCTGAGTTTGCTCCACGCATCTACAAAATGCAGGTTGATAAAGAAAAAATCCGTGACGTAATCGGTAAAGGTGGTGCGATGATCCGTGCTATTACTGAAGAGTCTGAGTGTAATATCGAAATCGAAGATGACGGTACTATCAAGATTTTTGCGACTGAGTTAGCTAAAGCCCAAATCGCCATTTCTAAGATTGAGCAAGTCACTGCTGAAGTTGAATCGGGTAAAACCTATTCAGGTAAAGTGACTCGTATCGTTGACTTTGGTGCCTTTGTTGAAATTTTGCCTGGTAAGGAAGGTTTAGTTCATATTTCACAAATCGCTCATGAACGTGTAAACAAGGTGTCTGATTTCTTAGAAGAAGGCCAAATCATTGACGTTAAGGTTGTTGAAATCGATCGTCAAAATCGAGTACGTTTAAGTATTAAAGATTTGACTGAAAAACCAGCGGCGCCAGAAGCAGCCGAAGGTAACGAATAGACAGTTGATTTGTAATTAACTATCAAAAAAGGAGCCAAATGGCTCCTTTTTTATTGCTTTAAATCTAACTACTGATCCGCGAATCCATAAATCTCTATAGGTTGATATATTTAATTAGCTTATAAAGTAAACTTCACTGACGTTTGCAGGTAACTTGAATCTAGATCTAAACCCGCGTCATCAACCACATATTTGCCAAGTTCAACACCAATAATCATGTTAGGGGTATATTGCTTAATAAGATTAACTGCGTAGTGAGAGCGGTCATGTCCAAGAATATCTGTTTCGCCATTGCCGTAAAATATAGTACTGCGGTATGTGTCGCTCCAGATTCTTCTATAACCCAGATACCAAGCAGTTGTTTCTTCTGCTTTTGTTTCGTCGGTTATTGGGTCAATCACAATATCTGTGGCCAAGGTTATTCCTGCATAACGACCTGATTCACCTAAAGTTACTTGAAAACGGATATCGTCTTTTCCAATAGCGTTTATTTTTCCGGAAAGACTTAGCGCTGTTGCAGTGGCATCAATCCCGCCTTGGTCAACTTTTCTTAACAACCCTGCCACGCTGGCTTGGCCCCAATCACCTTTAAAGTTATATCTGGCCACAAAATCTGGGAGCTTACTATCGGGGTCATTATTGCTGCCTGTTACTCCGACATTACCCGAGCCACCGTTGCCGTCACCGTCTCCATATGTTTGTGAGTTTTCTAAGGCAAACTGCCAATTTCCTATGGAGTAGCGAATTTGAACCTGCCTAATGAATACTTCAGCGACCATAGGCCCACCAAAATCAAGAGACTCAACCAATGCAGCTAGCGGCATAAAGGTTGACCAAGTTTGACCTATCAACCAGTTTTCATTTTTTACAAAAGCGTGGCGCAACCGTGGATTAACTGAATTACTGATTATTTCGTTACCACCGCCTCCATAAAAATCCATTTCAATAAAGCCAGTCCAGTCGCCATGTACATACGAAATATTGAATCGGCTTTCTTTTATATTTAAACCAAGTTTGGAGGTGTCTACTGCTCCAGGATTATTACCAATCCAATAATCCTGATAATTCAAATCACCATTTACATATCGAGCATCTGCTTTTAAGTAGCCACCAAACTTTATTTTGTCGCCATTTTCGAAGTCTATTTCTAGCGCATCCGCATTTGCCATTAAACTGATGAGGCTTGTACCCAGAAGCAATATACTAAGTGCCGAGGTTTTCTTTATAATATTATTCATATGTCTGTCCCAGAGTGTTAAAACTTTGTAAACTCTGGACCAGAATGACCAAATTTTATATAAGCTCATGGTCTATAAGACCAAGGTCGCATAAGAAATGAATAACAAATGATACCTCGTAAGACCAAAGTCTTATTTCTAAGTTTTCAGAGGAGAATAAAGTATCTCGATGAAATTTTTACAGAGTATGGAGTGTAAACATGGTAAATGAAGTATATCCGGTGCCTGAGCAGGCAAAAGAAAATAGCCATTTAACCGAGCAACGTTATCTTGAGCTTTATAAGCAGTCAGTCGAGTCTCCCGATATATTTTGGGCTGAACAAGCCAAAAGATTGGATTGGTACAAAACTCCCACTGTCATTAAAAATACCTCTTTCGATCCGAATAATTTATCCATTAAATGGTTTGAGGATGGTGAGCTCAACGTTTCTTACAACTGCATCGATCGGCACTTGGCAGAACGTGGTGATGTAACCGCCATTATCTGGGAAGGAGACGATCCTCAGACAGACAAACACATTAGTTATCAAGAGTTACACAACGAAGTAGCTAAGCTAGCAAATGGACTAAAAAAATTGGGCGTTGTAAAGGGTGACCGAGTAGCCATATACATGCCTATGGTGCCTCAGGCTGCCTATGCGATGCTTGCATGTGCAAGGATTGGTGCGGTGCATTCGGTTATCTTTGGTGGTTTCTCACCAAACGCTATCGCAGATCGTATCGAAAACTGTGGTGCAAAAGTCATAATCACCGCTGACCAAGGTTTGCGAGCAGGTAAAACTGTGCCATTAAAAGCCAATGTTGATATTGCACTTGCAGAGCATGAGTGCGCGACTTTGGAAAAGGTTGTAGTGTTTAAACATGTTGGTTTAGACGTAGATTGGCATACAAAAGATTTATGGTGGCATGAACTTATTGCAGATTGTCCTGCTGAATGTGCACCAGAAGTCATGAACGCCGAAGATCCCTTGTTTATTTTGTATACATCAGGTTCAACCGGACAACCTAAAGGTGTTGTGCATACCACTGGTGGTTATTTGTTGTATGTTGCTATGACTCACGAATATGTATTCGATTATCAAAAAAATGAGATATTTTGGTGTGCAGCTGATGTGGGGTGGATAACGGGTCACAGTTACATGGTATATGGTCCATTGGCTAATGGAGCCACAACTGTGTTGTTTGAAGGTGTGCCTACGTATCCTGATGTTCGCCGAATTGGGCAAGTTGTTGACAAACATAAAATTGAAATTTTGTACACTGCTCCAACTGCAATTCGAGCATTAATGGCGCAAGGTGATCGCGCGGTAGAAGGGTTCAGTGGTGAATCATTACGCCTACTAGGATCTGTGGGAGAGCCTATTAATCCAGAGGCTTGGAGCTGGTATTACGAAAAGGTCGGTAAAGCACGTTGCCCGATTGTAGATACCTGGTGGCAAACTGAAACTGGTGGCATGATGATTTCTCCTTTACCCAGCATTACACCTTTAAAACCGGGTTCAGCTACCCGGCCTTTATTCGGCATTCAACCCGCATTGGTTGATAGCGAAGGCACTGAACTTAAAGGTGCAACTGAAGGTAACTTAATCATTAAAGACAGTTGGCCTGCCCAAGCCCGCACTGTTTATGGTGATCATGAACGTTTTGTGCAAACTTATTTCACTACCTATACAGGCAACTATTTCACTGGTGACGGGGCAAGGCGAGATGAAGACGGTTACTTTTGGATTACTGGCCGCGTAGACGATGTGTTGAACGTATCAGGCCATCGCCTTGGCACGGCCGAAATTGAAAGTGCTTTAGTATCACACCCTGCTATTGCAGAAGCGGCAGTTGTGGGTTATCCACATGATATCAAAGGCCAAGGGATATACGTTTATGTCACGCCAATTGAGGGCATAGTGTGTGATGACGCCTTAACTAAAGATGTGAAAAATTGGATTCGAAAAGAACTGAGCCCAATTGCGACACCTGATCTAATCCAGTGGACTCATGCATTGCCTAAAACGCGATCAGGGAAAATCATGCGTAGAATCTTGCGTAAAATTGCTGCCAATGAATATGAACAGTTAGGAGACACTTCTACATTGGCAGACCCTTCAGTTGTTGATACACTGATTGCACAAAGAGCAAACAAATAACAACAAAGTAACAATATGGCAACCTTGTTAATTGCAGATGATCATCCTTTATATCGAGATGCTGTACGAGGAGCATTAATAAACAGTTTCAAGCAACTTGAGTTGCTTGAGTTGCTTGAGGCTGCTGACCTAAACGAAACGGTCGAAATGCTGCATCAAAATAATCACATCGATTTATTATTACTTGACCTTCACATGCCGGGTAGTGGTGATCTTTTCGGCTTGATCCATATTCGTAAACTCTTTCCTGATTTACCCGTAGCAGTAATATCCGGTCTGGACGACCCAGACATTATCTCAAAAGTGATTAATTTAGGCGCTATGGGGTTTGTACCCAAAACCACAAGTGCAGTACAAATTGCACAGGCAGTGACGAGTATGCTTGAGGGAGACCTGTGGTTACCAGAAAGTTATGCCACTGACGACGTTGAGTTAGATAATGAATTTGCCGAGTTAGCCCTTAAAGTGGCCAGTCTTACTCCCGCCCAATATAAGGTATTGTGTTATATGCGTGATGGGCTACTGAATAAACAAATTGGTTACAATTTGGATATTGCTACTGCAACTGTCAAAGCACACGTTACTGCTATCTTTAAGAAGTTGCATATTAACAACCGTACTCAAGCTGTACTTATCGCCTCACGCCTTCAGCTTGCACCGCCTGAAGTAGGGCTCTGAGTTTAGCGGGTTTCAAAGGTTTGCTTAAATAACCGCAATTTGCATTAAAAGCTTCAGCAACCACTTCGTCATCTTGATTGGCAGTGATTAAAATGGCGGGGATAGGGTAGCCAAGAAATTTACGTATTTTGGCAATAAGTTGTAGCCCGTTTTCTTCACTTTCTAAATGATAATCCATTAAAATCACTTGTGGCTCATTGAGTTTGATTTGTGCCATGGCTTCGTCAGGCGTAAGAGCTGTTGTGACATGTACTTGCCACTTGGCTAATAAAGTTAACATGGCGTCGAGATTTTCTTGTTTATCATCAACACATAAAATGCGTAAAGCAGCCAATCCCACTTTATTAGTACTTATCTTATCTACACCTACAGATTTTTGTTCTTCGCAGCTTGGCAATTCGATTGAAAAACAACTCCCTCTTCCTAGAATAGAGCGCACTTGTACCCGTGTATTTAACTGTTGACTAAGACGGGCCACTACTCCTAATCCTAAGCCGACACCATGTTGACTATGATCGCCAGAGCGATAAAAGTCACCAAAAATGTTATTTAGTTCTTCTTGATGAATGCCTGTACCCGTATCCCATATTTGCAATAACACATTGGATTTTCTTCTTCGAACACTCAGTAACACTCGACCTTGGGGCGTATATTTAATGGCGTTAGATAACAAGTTTTGTAAAATTCTATATAAATAAGTGCGGTCAGTTTTAACCCATAGGTCCTGTATCTTGCACTTTAGACGCAATCCTTTTTCTTCGGCTTGCATATTGAGTTCAGCTATCAAAGGTGTGACTAGCGCCTTTATAGAAACAGCACTATAACGTGGTTTCATATCACCTTGGTCTAACCGCGCAATATCTAATAAGGTGGCGATTAAGACTTCACTAGCGTTAAGACTGTCTCCTAATTTTTGTACTATTTGACTGGTGTTTTTCTCTAAAGCGGCTTCTTGCAGCGCACTCAAGTAAAGCTTTGCCGCATTAAGTGGTTGCAAAATATCATGGCTGGCAAGGGCGAGTAGGTGAGTTTTATTTGAATTCGCTTCTTCAGCAATTTTTCTAGCGCTGACAAGTTCCTTTTCAGCTTCACCGCGACGTTGAATTTCTAGATGTAATTCGGCATTAATAGTTTGTACTTCTTCTGAACGTTTTTGAATACGATTTTGAAGATCTATATTGGCTTCCTTTAGCGCTTGTTGAATTTCTATATGTTGTGTGACGTCGTTAAAACTCGTGACAAAGCCACCGCCAGGCAAAGGGTTACCAACCATTTCAATTACACGTCCATCACTACGCTGTCTTAGAAATTTATGGCTGGTGCCGCTGCGCATATGGTCAAGACGTTTTTGAACTAAAGTGTCGACGTTTCCTACACCGCAATCGCCATTTTCAGCGTTATAGCGGATTAAGGTTTCAATAGGTGTGCCGACACTGACCAAATCATCGGGGTAATTGAATAAATCTATATAACTCTTATTCCAAGCGACTAAATCAAGATTTTTATCGATGACGCTAATACCTTGGTCAAGACTCTCCAAAGACGTAAATAACGCACTGATATTAAATTGGATAGCTTGGGTGGTTTCATCAAAAAAGTTCACTACTTCTTCAAAGTTGAGACGTTTACCACTTAAAGCGCTGTCTACCAACGCTTTCGCACTCGAAGCTCCTATGACTCCACCTAAAGCGCGTTCACTGAAAATCACAAAATCTTTCAGTGGTTTGTCCGTCAAAGTAAGCGTTACGCCTTGGCGTTGTTGATATTCCTGCACTAACATTTGGCAGCGACTTTCACCTAAAAACGTGGATAACATGGTGATCAAATCTTGTACTGTGGTGTTTAAGGGATACTTTTCATTTTGCCCATCTCTGGTATCAATCGAGGTGACATAGGCCTCTGCCTGAATCCGATCAATCAAGCGAGTTTGTGAAAACAAAGAAAACAGTACATATGCGATAGTGTTTGCTAGTAAACTTAAAATCGCACCTTCGCTAATCGTTGTACTTTGCAATATATTATCGGAATTTTCGTTAACTATCGGTAATATCAACCACAAAACCCATACAAATACCCCTACAATAAGTCCCGCGTATACGCCATGAGCATGACCTCGTTTCCAATATAAACCTCCTACAATTGCTGGTAATAACTGGATCACTAAAGAAAATGCAATAAAACCAATGGATGCGAGGGAACGACTATTGGTCATTTGTTGTTGGTAAATGTAAGCCAACAATAACAACATACCAATAACAATGCGGCGGATAAGTAGAATAGTGCGAGTGAAATCAACACTGGGTTGTTGGTGGTCACGAGCTGCCAAAAACTTGGGCAAAATCACGTCATTGGTCAACATGGTACTCAAGGTTAATGTGGCCACCACTATCATGGCGGTGGCGGCTGATAACCCACCTATAAAAACTAACATTTTTAACAATATGGATTCAGACATGATAGCCAAACCAAGTACGTAAGTGTCTGGCTCATTGCCACTTGCATCTAACATAGCCTTACCCGCAACAGCAATAACCGGGATAGTCACAGCAATGGCAGTTAAATATACTGGAAATAACCATCGAGCCGTTTTTAAATGGTTCAGGCTGAGGTTGTCGACTATCGTAACGTGGAATTGTCGGGGCAAGCAAATGACCGCTGCGGCTGCCATCAAAGTTTGTGCCCAAAAAGTTGTCGATTGAAAATTGTCCAACGCTTCGTAACTAGCAAATGTTGCCAACAAAACTCCGCTGTTTTGTTGTTGCCACCAGTAATAACCGTAAAGGGCTACTCCAATCAAAGCCGTCAGTTTTATAACCGATTCGAACGAAATTGCGAGAATTAAACCACGCCGATATTCCGTTACATCAGGCCGCTTGGTGCCAAAATAAATGGAAAATAAGGCGATAAACAAGGTTGCACCTAGCACCACGCTATTAGTGTCTTTTTGTCCGGACACCAATACAAATGCCGAACCTATGGCTTTTAGTTGTAACGCGATATACGGAATAGTGGCCAACAAAGCAATAACGGTAACCAGTAAGGCTACGGTCTGCCTTTTGCCGTATCGTGAAGAGATAAAATCAGCAATAGTGGTAATGTGCTGTTTTTTGCTGACTTGTGTCAGTTTTAATAAAAAACGATAGCCAAACAAATACAATAATATTGGGCCTAGCAATATTGGCAGATAACTCCAAGTATTCCTTGTTGCTTCCCCAACAGACCCAAAAAACGTCCAAGCCGTGCAATAAATCGCCAAAGCTAACGAATAAATAGCCGGATGAGATGTCAGTTTTTTAGCCTTAGCAGAGTGACTATCACCCCATTGCGCCAACCAAAACAAACACGCTAAATACACTATCGCCAGTACGACCCACCCAAACGCCATACTCATCCTTTCACAATTGAAAAATAGATTTTATGACTGTACCACAGCTTTATCCGCTTTCTTACTAAGACCTTGGTCTCATTGACTTTCGTTGTTTCGAGGGGAAACTAAAGACTGTTTACTGTTTACTGTTTACTGTTTAGTGTTTAGTTGGCAGGATCCGATTAAATTAAAAAGGTGTAGTTTGTAGCGACAAGACATTTGCTTAGTGACAACTAGAACTGTTACGCGATCTGTACCAAAATCTAGATTTAACTAAACTTAAAATCGTTTCGCGATTATCTTTCGTGTGTCGTAGGCCAAAATAAATAACGTAGCTGCTCTAGATCAAAAAAATTGGCCGCTATTATTGGTAAGATTGTTACTTTAAATTTGTCGCTAGAGTCGTTTATATGCAATTGTCTAAATATCAGTGCACAAAAAAAGTTGATTGGCATAGCTTACTCAGTTCGGGTAATCGCGTGTTTATTGGCTCGAATGCCGGCGTGCCAAATGCTTTAATAGATAGCCTCATTGATGATGCTAAAGCCTTAACCGATATTGAATTGACACACATAAGTACATTGTCTGATAACAAATGGGCTTTGCCTGAGTATACCGCTAGGTTCAAAATCAATACTTTCTTTATTCACGGTAGCTTAATTAGGAAAGCTGTTGATGAAGGCCGTGCCGACTATACACCGTGCTTTTTATCGGAAATATCAAGTTTGTTTACTGATGACACTTTACCACTCGATGCGGCTTTAATTATGGTCTCGCCACCCGACGAGTTAGGTTATTGTTCGCTGGGGGTGTCGGTCGATGTAGTGATGTCAGCGGCAAGAGCTGCCAAGCATATTATTGCTCAAGTCAATCCGTTAATGCCCAGAACCTGTGGACATTCATTTTTACACATTAGTGAATTTAGTGCATTTATCGAGTGTGAACAAAAACTACCAGAAGTTGACTTGCCACAAGCAACCAAAATTATTGATCGTATCGGTCAATACTCGGCAATGTTAATAGACGATGGCGCTACCTTGCAATTGGGCATAGGAAAAATCCCCGATGCAGTGACGCGTTATTTATATCAACACAAAAACTTAGGTATTCACTCTGAAATGATAAGTGACGGAGTGGTAGATCTTATTCAGCGGGGTATAGTCAACAACAGATATAAAACCTTTCACCCAGGGAAAACAGTGGTGAGTTTTTGTTTCGGTAGCCAAAAACTCTACGATTTTGTCAACATGAACCCACATGTTGAATTTTATCCTTCGGCCTATGTCAATAAACCTACAAATATTGCCAAAAACGACAATATGGTCGCTATCAACAGCGCGCTTGAGGTCGATTTAAGCGGACAAGTTGTGGCGGACTCTATTGGATATCGATTTTACAGCGGTATTGGCGGTCAGGTTGATTTTGTAACTGGTGCCTCCAAAAGTAAAAATGGCAAGCCTATTATCGCTTTACCTTCGACGGCCAAAAATGGTGAAGTTTCGCGTATTGTGGCTACCTTATCTGAAGGCGCCGGTGTGGTGACATCTCGAGGCAATGTTCATTTTGTTGTGACTGAGTTCGGTATTGCGAGTTTACAAGGCAAAAGTGTGCGTGAGCGAGCTCTCGAATTAATTCGTGTTGCCCATCCAAAGTTTAGAGATGAACTGCTTGCACAAATACGAAAACAGTTCTGGGTACCTGATTACCAAAAACAAACGCCAACCGATATTCCTGAACTTGGAGAAATGCAGATTTCTCGGATTCAAATTGAAAACCAACGTTTTTATTTGCGGCCTTTAAACCCTTCAGACGAGCGTCGCTTGCAAGAGTTCTTTTATTCCCACACCAAAGAGACCATAAATTTGCGTTATAACTTTGTACCAGGGCCAATGACAAGAGAAAAGTCCTGTGATCTTGTTAGCGTCGATCAAAGCAAAGATGTGGCCTTAACTATAGTTCGTCAAGACGGATCTAAGGTGCGTTTAGAAGCAGTCGGACGTTATTATTTATACCCGCAACAAAATTCGTGTGAAGTGGCGTTTGTCACTCGAGAGACCAACCAAGGCAAGGGTATGGCGAGTCGATTGTTAAAAGCCATGATAAACATTGCCGAAAAACGTGGGCTTAAAACGATGTTTGCCTTGGTAAAAAATAACAATCTTCCAATGATTTCGGTGTTTGAGCAATTCGGTTTTGTACGTTCACTAGATTCAGAACCTGGCGAAATAGAACTGACCAAATACTTAAATTCCAATACAAACTCAGATAATGTTAGTCATGGAGAGTTGCAGTGACAGTGACCATTTTAAGCAGTTATAAGTGTAACTTGCACAACATGGGGAACGAACACCCTGAACAACCTGCGAGAATGTTCAAAATTAATGACCAGTTTATATCATCTGGATTGGAATATGTATTGCGCTTTGCTGACGCAAAACCTGTGCAAATATCGGCTTTAGAACGTGCTCACGATAAAGTATTTGTTAAGAGTGTTTTTGATCGCGCCCCAAAGGAAAAAGGCGAAAGAGTATGGTTAGACGATGACACCATTATGATGGACAAAAGTTTAGACGCTGCTCTCTATGCTGCCGGTGCGGTTGTTGATGCTGTTGACCTAGTGATGTCAAATAATACCAAAAGGGCGTTTTGTGCTGTACGACCACCGGGTCATCATGCGAGTCGTGGCAAATCATCAGGTTTTTGTATCTTTAACAATGTTGCTGTAGGTGTGATGCACGCTTTAGAAAAATATGCGTTAGAGCGTGTAGCCATTGTCGATTTTGATGTACATCACGGTGACGGTACTCAAGACATCATAAAAGATGACGAGCGAGTGTTATTTTGTTCGTCGTTTCAGCATCCATTTTATCCTTTTAGCGGCGACGAACCTTGTCGAGACGGCATTATTAATGTGCCTATTCCAGCTGGTACTAAAGGTGTTGATTACCGTGAGAGAGTAAAACATTGGTTTACCGCCATCGATGAGTTTAAGCCTCAAATGATTTTTATCTCAGCCGGTTTTGACTCCCACGCAGAAGACGAAATGGGGCAACTTTGTCTGGTTGAAGACGACTACATGTGGATCACTGAACAGCTTAAAACTCTGGCTGATAAACACTGTAATGGTAAAATAGTATCAGTGTTAGAAGGTGGATATGCACTCAGTGCACTAGCGAGAAGTGTGGTGGCACATGTAAAAGTACTTGCTAGTTAGATTACAGCCAATGATATTGATGGTTAAAAATACTGAGTCCAAGTATCATTTTTCGCTGTTCAAATGTCAGACATTGATGTTTGCCGGTATTCTTAATACTAGGCATAACAGTGCTTATGCAAGGTTATTTCGTATAGGTATGAAACTCTGAGATATACCTTCCTCCTTTAATATTGGCGATTAGACGCAGCGTGTAACTTTGTCCCGAGCGACCGATTAACTTTCTCAAATCCGTTTCTGCATGCCAGTAATACGGACTTTGAATCATACCTAAGGGATAGGGAGTGGATTGGTTATTCTCATCTACCAAAAACAGTGTTGCGCTGTCCAACGGAAAAGTCGAATTGACCGTTGTAAAATTATTTTTGTCGAAGATATTTACTTCGAAATCACCGGATTTCAGGATGCACTTTTGATTGATGACATCACAGTTTTCAACAGGTAATAGCTGGATCACTTTTTCTTCTTCAGCTAAGCCCTCTTCATAATAATCAGCAGCAATATATCCAATTACAGCCAAAATTGGTGCCACCATCAATGCCGTTCTTGTATGTTTATTCATTTTTTATCTTTTTTATCGCGTTAATTAAGGGTGAAGATCGAACATTAAACCACAGTGTTTTTATTAATTTTATAGACAGTGTTCGAACACTGTCTATAAAATTAATAAAAACAAAGGCTAAAGAGAATGACTCTTCAGCCTTTAGACTGTTTAGAATAACATTTAGTGGTGGCTGATTGCGCCTGTACCACCTGGGCTACGCATGTTTTCAACCAAGTCTTGCACATATTTAGGTGCGGGTCCTGTAAACTGAAGTACCACAAACGCGATACCAAAGTTAACGATTGCGCCCACTACACCAAATGCATTGGGTGAAATCCCAAAGAACCAGTTTGGCGCCATATCACCCAAGAAGGATGTGCCTGGAATAAACATAATACCTTTGTGTTGGAATACGTAAAGCATTGTAATACCTATACCAGAACACATACCTGCTACTGCTGCGGTGCCACTCATCTTTTTAGAGAATATTCCCATCATGAGTGCAGGGAATATTGACGCAGCGGCCAAACCAAATGCCAGCGCCACCGTTCCTGCGGCAAACCCAGGCGGATGCAACCCCAAGTAACCGGACACTAAAATAGCCAATGTCATGACTATACGCCCAGCCAGTAACTCGCTTTTCTCAGTCATATCTGGTGTCAATACACCTTTCATTAAATCATGAGAAATGGAGGACGAAATAGCCAGTAACAATCCAGCGGCGGTAGACAGTGCAGCAGCTAAACCGCCAGCGGCTACTAATGCAATGACCCAGTTAGGTAAGTTAGCAATAGCAGGATTCGCTAGTACCATAATATCATTGTCAACCTTGACCATTTCATTAGTCGTTTTGTCAGCAGAATATTGAATTTTACCGTCACCATTTTTATCTTCAAATTCTAATAAGCCTGTTTTTTCCCAATCTTTAAACCATTGCGGACGTTTTTCATACTCCAAATGTTGACCGGCTGTTGGCTCAATTGTATTCATCAAATTTAGACGGGCCATCGCACCAACAGCGGGAGCAACTGTATATAACAGTGCGATGAAAACTAACGCATAACCTGCCGAAGAACGGGCGGCTTGTGCCGAGGGAACAGTGAAGAAGCGCATAATAACGTGCGGCAAACCAGCAGTACCAATCATTAGTGACATGGTGTACGCAAACATATCTAATGAACCGTTCATGTTGCTTGTGGTGTATTCTTTAAAGCCTAATTCAGTCACAACTAAGTCCAGCTTATCAAGCAAATATATGCCACTGCCATCGGCCAGTGTTGAACCTAAGCCAAGTTGCGGTATGGGATTACCGGTTAGTTGGAAAGAGATAAATACCGCAGGAATGGTGTAAGCAAAAATCATCACAACGTATTGTGCTATTTGTGTATAGGTAATCCCTTTCATACCACCGAGCACGGCATAGAACCATACAACGGCCATACCTATGCCTAAACCTAGTCCATAGTCGACTTCTAAGAATCGCGAGAAAGCCACTCCGACCCCTTTCATCTGCCCGATGATATAGGTTAACGAAGCAAGAATTAAACAAACAACGGCAACGATGCGCGCTGTTTTCGAATAATAACGATCCGAGATAAATTCAGGTACGGTAAACTTACCGTGTTTGCGCATGTAGGGAGCGAGTAACATCGCTAATAACACATAACCACCAGTCCACCCCATTAAGAATACAGAACCCCCATATCCTAAAAAGGCAATCAAACCTGCCATAGAGATAAATGACGCTGCACTCATCCAATCGGCACCGATAGCCATGCCGTTTTGCATGGGGGTTACGCCACCACCTGCGACATAAAAGTCACTGGTTGATGCGGCTCTAGCCCACCAAGCTATAGCGAAATATAAGGTGAAAGTACCAAAGACTGCGATATAGGTATAAAGTTTTAATTCATCCATTATGATTCATCCTCAGACTGATATTTTTTGTCGAGACTATTCATTTTATAGCCATACCAAAAAATCAAAGCGACAAAAATATAAATTGAACCCTGCTGTGCGAACCAGAATCCGAGCTTGTATCCACCAAGACGAAACTCGTTCAGTGGTTCTACTAATAACAAACCAAAGCCAAATGATACGATAAACCAAATGACGAGACAGATTGCAATTAGGCGCAGGTTTTCCTGCCAATATGTGGTCTTCTTTTGCATATTATTCTCCTAGCACTGCATGCTATTTTATTTATTACATACGCCGTTTTTGTGATAACTTCATTTCTAGAGAAAAAGTGTATATATCGATATGCGGTCAAGTATTTCCTGTTACAAAGATAAAAACTACTCTTAACAATTCATATACAACTCTAACTGTCGTCAACACTAGCAAGCTTTTTTTTTTTCAGATATACCACCTTGGTCTTATACGACCTTTTACCTGTTGACTTAGTGGCTGAGTCGTCCCAAATTAGCTGTATACGAGATAAAAACACTGATAGAAAAGTAACCAAAAGGTCTTAATATGGACGATGAGTTGGCTGAAATTACTGCTTTTGTCGCAAGCATTCCACCCTTTGATTTATTATCAGAACCCTTGCTAGGCAAAGTGGTTAGAGAAATCGACATTTGTTATTTAAGGGCGGGTGAACACTTATCATCTGCCGATACTGAAAACCCGCAATTGTACCTAGTGCGTAAAGGTGCGTTGCGCTACTTAGCGGCAAATGAGGAGTTAACTGGAAAGTATTGTGACGGTGATGTTTGCAGCATTTTCTGCCAAAAAGAAAATATAACCACTCCTCCTTGTACTGTCATAGTGGATGAGGATGCACTCGTTTATCGTTTGGATTTTATTGCGCTCAAAGCATTGCTAATCGATGCACCTGAGGCAATTGAGTTTTTAGAAAATTCATCTGAACAACGACTTCAAAGCAAAAAGAAAAAACTCAGTGAGGACGCAATTGTATCCTCCTCAACAAGTCATACCTCAGTTGCTGACTTTTATCACTATCCACTGGCCACCATTTCACCTAGTGCTTCTATTCAAGATGCAGCAATTAAAATGACTGACAAAGAGGTTTCTTGTCTAGTCGTTGTGGATGAAATGTCGCAATTTGAGCCCTCGAGCGATGCACAACTCGGCATCATTACTGACAAAGATATCAGGCGACGTTGCGTTGCAGTCGGTTTGCCTATTTCAAACCAAGTAAGCGACATTATGACGCTAGACGTTGCCACCATTGATATAAAGTGTAGTGCCTACGACGCATTAATTGCCATGACCAGTAAACATATTCACCACCTACCGGTAACCAAATTCGGTAAGCTTGAAGGCATGGTTAGTACCACAGACTTAATCAATAACGAAGAACATAACGCTGTTAACATGACCAGTATTATTCATAAAGCTAGCTCTATTTCGGAGTTAGTTAGGGTGAGTAAATTGTTGAAAAAATTACAACTTAAGCTTACTAAGTTGGGTGCAAATGCCGACCATATTGGCAAAAGCATCAGTGCAATTACTATGGCATTTACACTACGCTTAATTGAAATGGCAGAACAAAAGTTGGGCCCCGCACCGGTTCCCTATGCTTGGTTAGCAGCTGGATCACAAGCAAGACAGGAACAGCTTGCCCACTCTGACCAAGATAACGCCCTAATTATTTGCGACACAATGAAACCAGAAGATGATCACTGGTTTGAGGAACTTGCAACTTTTGTGAGTGATGGTTTAGCTGAGTGCGGATTTATTTATTGCCCAGGCGATATTATGGCGACCAATAAAAAATGGCGCAAACCACAGAAGAAATGGCATCAGTATTTTGATCTTTGGGTTGATAAACCTACAGCAAAAGCCTTGCTAAATAGTAGTGTGTTTTTTGATTTGAGCACCATCTATGGTGACGTTAGTTTACTAGAAAATGTACGCCAGAAAATGCTCGCAAAAACTCAAAGTAGTACCTTGTTTATTGCACATATGTCAGCCAACGCTTTAAGGTCAAGGCCACCTTTGGGGTTTTTCAGAGATTTTGTATTAATTCAAGACGGTAAACACAATGCAACTTTAGACTTAAAACACAATGGCATTGCCCCAATTGTTGACTTAGCCAGAATTTACGCCCTTAGCGAAGGTATTGCAGCTGTTAATACTGTTGAGCGGTTAACCCAATGTTCAGGAACTCAATCTCTGACCAAAGCTTCTGCCGAAAACTTAATTGCTGCCTATGAGTTTTTGACATCTGTGCGTTTAGAGCATCAAGGGAATCAGTTGCGTGAGGGCCAATCCGTTGATAGTTACATTGATCCTAAAGCAATATCGAAGTTAGAAAGAGAGCATTTAAAAGATGCTTTTAAGGTGATTAAAGCGATGCAAGATTATCGTCAATCTGCGGTTATTTAAGGAAACCTTTTGTTGTTTCTCAATAGTCTATTTGGTTACGAAGCGCGCAGAAAACGTCTTTTAAACAAAGTGCCCCAAGGGGCGCTCTATGATTTTCTGTCTGTACCCTTTCCAAGTGAGAGCACAGCGTTATCTGATCTGTCTATTGTGTCTGTGGATTTTGAGACCACGGGACTTAATGCAGCGACAGATAAACTACTTAGCGTAGGTTATGTCAGCATCGATAAACTGCAAATTAAGCTAAGTAGTTGTTACCATCAAATCATCCACATAGCTCCTCAGCTTGAACAACAAAATGTGATAATTCATCAAATTACAGATCAACAAAAATCTCAAGGAAAATCACTACAAGTGGTGGTTGAAACATTATTAAAAGCACTGGCAGGTAAGGTTATGTTGGTGCACTACGCGCAAATAGAGAAGCATTTTCTAAAACAAGCTTGTATAGAGTTATATGGCGTTTCACCACCTTTTATGATCCTCGATACCTTGGCGATTGAAAAACGTAAACTCGATCAAAGAAACATCGCTTATGATCCCCAAAAATTAAGACTTTCGACATTGAGGCATACTTATGCGTTGCCAAACTACTTTGCCCATAACGCGCTCAATGATGCGATCGCTACTGCAGAGCTGTTTTTAGCGCAGCAAAAATCTTATGGGATAACACTAAAGGAATTATTGTAATCGCTGTCTAGAACATTTTTTTGGTGGTTTTAGTCACTATTTGGCGGTTTAACTTAATAAATCGTATTTTGTATGCTTTTTTAATTTGCGTGTTTTTAAGTTGTTGATTTTAATGGGTAAAATGTTGGCTTTGAAATTGCTACATTGTTTTTGTTATTTATAACTCCCCAATGTATTTGGAATCAACAATTCGTAAACCTCTATTAAGGAGAATCAAATGGACGATAAAACTAAAAAAAGCTTAACTAACTTAGAAACTTGGAAACGCGGTCTATTTATGGTGCTTTTTGCCATCATTTCTGGAGTGGCGAAACTGCTCGTTACTTTAGTGGCTATTTTTCAGTTTATCACTGTGCTTTTTAAGGGGCAAACCAATGAAACTACACTCCCTTTAGGACAGAGTTTAAGTACCTATATCTATCAAATTACGCTATTTCTAACGTTCAACACTGATGAAATGCCATTTCCGTTTAAGGATTATCCTGATGGAGCACCTGAATCAAGTTCGCTTAAGGAAGAGACACAGAACAGCGAAGCTGAGGTGGTTACATCGGTTATCGATGATCAACCAGATCAGGAGAATAACGATACCGACGATAATTTAACCACTAATAAAACTTTGAGTGATGACGACCTTAAGGCTTAGAGTGAATCTATTGAACTTGTTTTTATAATACAGTCACAAGCTTCTTGGCATTCAGGCAT
Organism: Paraglaciecola arctica; assembly: GCF_018861065.1. Classification (GTDB taxonomy): domain Bacteria; phylum Pseudomonadota; class Gammaproteobacteria; order Enterobacterales; family Alteromonadaceae; genus Paraglaciecola; species Paraglaciecola arctica_B. The sequence goes on along the minus strand of NZ_JAHKQO010000006.1, from coordinate 80,150 downwards.
AGGGCGCTGCTTATAAAACCCAACACTAAATTACTCCTAAGGGGGATTTAGTGTGCACAGGGTTGAGAAGTAATCAAGGCGTGATATTTAGGTATACAAAGGATTGATTGGTCGATGGAGCACTAGGATAGACAGAGTTAATCCACAGATGTGGTTTGATTGAGTTTGTTTAAAATCAACTGTGGTTCAGAAATGCCATAGCGCAACTTTAATTTGTTTATCACTTGGGGCTGTGACTCCATGAACTCGTTAATTTCATCAATTAACCAGATTTGCTGGATGGTTGATAGCTTAAATTCTACTTCTGAATGGGGCAATCTTGGGTCGAATCTAAAACCCTTAAATTCAGGGTTGTTGAGCATTTGATATTGGCTCACAAAGTAGTCAACTTCTGCAGCATCAACCCTATTCATTGCCAAAAGCTGTAACTCAGCTAAAGGAGTGGCTACTTGAATCAATTTTACTTTATTTTGCGCTATTAGATCTGCCCACTGCAGTTGCGGTGTAAAACCTAAAGGGATACTTAAGCGTTTGATAAAGTTTATATTTTTACCCACGCTTTGTGATCTAACCATCGTGCCACCTAAAGTGTTCACAACAGTATCACTATAATACTTACCTTTGGCGAAAGTTTGGTTATTGTTAAATAAGGGGTTGTCAGGATAAACCAGATCTATTGAGCCTTTCTCCAACTCTCTTTGCAGCCTCAAAACAGGCATTGGTTGGTAAGTAAATTGGTGTCCACTGTATTTGCTGAACTCATCTAAGACAGCCCAAATAAAGCCTTTGTCAGTCTCCGATAGAAAATTGTAATGGGGGAAATAATTGAAATTTTGTGAGGCGACAGTAAATTTTTCGGCCAAAACATGAAAATGCCAAAAACATAATAAAGCGATGAATAACTTAGACATAGATGAGTCCTTTTTTGCCTGAAGTATCTTTAGTGTAGCTTAGCCTAAATGAAATTTCTTAGAAGCAACTGCACTTCCCATTCAAATCGTTTGTGGTTTTAGTCAAACTGTATTTTGTTAACTGGCGATTTCAAACACCCTCAAAAAGACAGTGTCTATATCAAGCTAGAGTATTACTTGTTCCAATATATGAGTTTCACCTATGTTAACTTCTTGATTCTGTGTCACCGAGGTTTCAACACACAACATGGTTAAATAGCTATCATCAGCCATATCGTCCATGCTGATGGACTTTTGTTTCCAAGGGTTCCACACCACAATGCTGTCATGACCTGAAGAGAATATTTCGGTTGTTGTCTGCTCATCAATAATGCTGAGTTGTTTAGGTTGTTGCAAATGCACTCTGTCTGTTTCTTCACTAAATTGGTAAGGGTGTGGTGTATCACATATTTGGAAATCCCGAGTTTTGTCAGAATATTGCCCAGACAGCCCTCGTAACTCGCAGTGGTGGATATTTGATATTGCAAAATAACTATGGAGTGCACAATTGTAAGTTAAAGACTCGGCGCCAATATTAGTGGTGCGTAATTGTATCTTCAACTGATGACCAACAATTACTGATAGAGTGAGTTGGGCAGTTCCGCTCAACCCATCATCATTACTTGAATTGGGAGTTAATATTATAAGTGTGCCAGAATCCTTTTCTTCGGAACCTATAATTTCCCATGTTTGGGTGCGCACATAACCGTGAGCGGCGAGGTTGGTAGAAGTTGCATGAGGGCCAAACCATGGCCAACAAATCGGGATCCCACCACGAATGGGTTTTTTTCCGTCAAAAATGGCTTTTTCACTGACCCATAAACGCTCGCGATTATCGTGTTTGGGTATAAAGCTTAAAATATGTCCACCAAATAAGGAGATTTCAGCAGTGGCAAAGCTATTATCAATCTGAAGTAGCTGGATATTATTGCGGGTTACAATTTTTGCGGATTCTGTCAACTGCATGTAAATTCTCTATTTTTCTCATTGATGTGAACGAAGCGATCAAAAAAGGCGACTTAGCTATTGGCTAGTCGCCTTTCTATCATATCTTAGTCGTCAAAATAAAGACTAACTAAAGGTAAGCATTAACTAGAAGTTTATTTGCTAATATGTGCGACTAAATCTAATACTTTGTTTGAGTAACCAATTTCATTGTCGTACCAAGATACCAATTTCACAAAAGTATCAGTTAATGCAATTCCTGCTGTCGCATCAAAAATAGAAGTGCGAACATCACCAATAAAGTCCTGTGATACCACTGCATCTTCGGTGTAACCCATAATGCCTTGCATATCACCTTCAGAAGCCGCTTTCATTACTTCACATATTTCAGCGTAGCTAGCTGGTTTCGCTAAATTAACTGTTAAATCAACAACAGATACATCAGCAGTAGGTACGCGGAAAGCCATGCCAGTTAATTTACCATTTAATGCGGGAATAACTTTACCCACAGCTTTAGCGGCGCCTGTTGACGATGGGATGATGTTCTGTGAAGCTCCACGGCCACCACGCCAGTCTTTGGCAGAAGGGCTATCAACTGTTTTTTGGGTGGCTGTAGTCGCGTGAACTGTCGTCATTAAACCGTCTACAATTCCAAAATTATCGTTAAGAACTTTGGCTAAAGGAGCCAAACAATTTGTTGTACATGATGCGTTAGAAACAATATCTTGGCCAGCATATTCACTGTGGTTAACACCCATTACAAACATGGGCGTCGCGTCTTTAGATGGAGCTGAAAGCACTACTTTTTTAGCTCCCGCTTCGATGTGTTTTCGCGCGGTTTCGTCTGTTAGAAACAACCCTGTCGACTCGACCACTACTTCAGCGCCAATTGCTCCCCACGCTAAATCTGCAGGATTACGTTCGGCGGTTACGCGAATGGTTTTACCATTTACAACCAACTGACCGTCTTGAACTTCAACCGTGCCATTAAACTTTCCATGAGTAGAGTCATATTTAAGCATATATGCCATATAGTCTGCATCTAATAGGTCGTTGATACCCACAATTTCAATGTCGTTACGTTCACATGCTGCACGGAATACAAATCGACCTATTCGGCCGAAGCCATTGATACCTACTTTAATTGTCATGTCTTAATCCTCTGAGCTTTTCTAACCAATGTTAGAATAAATAATAGTTTAGAAAGGCGGTAACAGCCTTCTGAAATATAATTACAAAATTATGGACTAAATAGCAGAATAAGGCAAAATATTCACGAATATATGTTATTTAATTACAACATGGTCATTGCAAACGTATTCATTGTTAACAACTAAGGGTTTTCGCAGATAATGAATCATCAGGTCAATACGCCCTATAATGGTGAAATGCCTTTGCAAATTTTTACCGCGTGGTCTAACGGTAAACCTTAAGGTCTGTAGGCCCTAGTCATATAGTACAGAACAGGAATTAAATTTTAATGACATCTTCGTTACTCGAGCAACTGGTGGAATATCGTGGTATTGAATCTAACTACAACGATGCTTGGGGTAACCCAACCACTATAGAGCCTGAAACAAAAAGAAAGTTGTTGGCGGCTATGGGTTATCAGGTCAATGATTCAGATTTGTTGCTTAAACAAGTACAAGAAAATCATAATAAGGTTTGGTTATCTGTTCTAAACCCAGTGCAAGTATTGCGCGCTGAAGAACTTTTGCAGATTAGAGTACGGCTTCCAATCGAGCTAGTGACAGATGAATATGTGGCACATATCGATACTGAACTGGGAGAAGTATTGCAACACCGCTTTACGCCGATAGACGGGCAATTAATAGACGTGGTGCATATTGAAGAAATTGAATTTCAAGAGTATCTGATTGATGTCCCAATTAATCCACCTCTGGGATATCACAGCTTGTCGTTAGTCATTGATGACGATGTGTTGGGCACTATGCGACTTATTGTTGCCCCCCAATCCTGTTTCAAACCAAAGGCATTGACTCAAGGTCACAAAGTCTGGGGATTGAGTGTTCAGTTGTATTGTCTACGCAGTACACATAATTGGGGAGTTGGTGACTTTTCAGACTTGTCTTTTTTGATAGAAAAACTCGCTAAACAAGGAGCGCAATTTGTTGGGCTAAATCCTATCCATGCGCTTTATCCAGCTAATGCAAACGCGTGTAGTCCATATGGACCGTCGTCACGTCGTTGGTTGAACTTAATTTATATCGATGTCACATCCCTTGATGGATTTCTGCAAACCAGTACTCAAGAAGTGGTTTCTAGTGAGGAGTTTCAGCGTCAATTGCAGCAAGCAAGGAATGCCGATTTAGTTGATTATGAGCTAGTGACAAAATTGAAGTTGCAAGCTTTGGAAAAAGTTTTTGAGTATCAAAATAGCCAGTACCTAACTAAAAATACCAAGTTAAACAAAGCGTTCAAAGCATTTGTTGATGAGGGTGGCGACAGTTTGCAGACTCTGGCGGTATATGATGCGTTGCAAGAAAACCTAGCTCTAAAAGGAAAAGAGTCTTGGGGTTGGCCTGTGTTTCCCAAAGAGTTTTCAGACTTTCACAATCCAGCAGTCAAAACCTTTACGAAAAAACACGCTAAGCGCGTAAAGTTCTTTTTGTGGTTGCAATGGCATGCAGCGTTACAACTTGAGCAAGCGAATCAAGTCGCGAAACAAAACGACATGTTAATTGGATTATACCGAGATTTGGCCGTTGGCGTCAGTGAAGGTAGTGCAGAAATTTGGGGTAATAAAGACTTATATTGCACCGATGCCAGTGTTGGCGCTCCACCGGATATTCTAGGCCCCTTGGGTCAAAATTGGGGACTACCACCAATGGATCCTGAAAAACTCTATCAACAGCAGTATCAGCCTATTATAGAATTATTTGATTCAAATATGCGTGCTACAGGAGCGCTTCGTATCGATCATGTTATGGCGTTACTACGTTTGTGGTGGGTGGCAAGTGGTGACAGCGCGAAGCAAGGAGGTTACGTTTATTATCCGGTAGATGATTTGTTGGCAATATTGGCTTTAGAAAGTCATAGACATCAAAGTCTAGTAATTGGCGAAGATTTAGGCACAGTGCCAGAGGAAATAAGAATAAAACTGGCCGAAAATGGCGTGTATTCTTATCGTGTTTTCTTTTTTGAACAAGCTAAAGACGGTGGATTTTTCTCGCCTTCTCATTACCCTGAACAATCTATGTCTACTCTTACCACTCACGATATGCCAACCTTATCTGGTTATTGGCATTGTCATGATTTAGAGTTGGGTAAAGAATTGGGGTTATATCCAACTCAAGACATTTTAAATACGTTATATGACAGTAGGCATGAGAATAAGCAGTCTATTTTAGAAACCCTACATGGCCATCAATCGGTTAGTGAAGAAGTGGGTCGTGATGTGCATAACGTGCCAATGAGCAAAGCCCTAAATTTTGGTATGCAGTTACATATGGCTGGCGGCTCGAGTGAACTGCTTAGTTTACAATTAGAAGATTGGTTAGAAATGGATAAACCAGTTAATATTCCAGGTACCTTTAACGAATATCCTAATTGGCGACGTAAGTTAACACGTAATTTGCAGGACATTTTTGCTGACAGCTCATTAAATTCACTTGCAGCAAAGTTAACAGAGGCCCGAAAACTCGCCTCTAAGTAGAAACAGTTAGTGGCTCACTATTAATGTGAGTCACCCTTACTAAGGCGAAAAAATGCAGCTCGAATATTTACTAAAGCAAGCCAAATGTACCTTTCCTTTTGCCCATCTGGGTCCTCATTTTCAGTCCTCAAATAGTATTTTCACTGTCACTGCTTGGTTGCCCAACGCTGTGGCCGTCAAAGTTATCGATTTAACCACAGGTCAGCCTATTGGAAACTTAAAAAAAGTATCAGATGGTTATTTGTTTCGCGGTGAATGCAAAGTTAAACAAGCACCAACTGTTTATGCTTTAGAGGTGAGTAATAAACAAGGGCAATATCAAGTTATTGACCCCTACCAGTTTCAAGATCAAGCCTACCATGCAGTGCACTTTATCGACCATAGTGCACAGAATGTTTATCAACAATTAGGGGCGCAACTCGTTGAGCTAGATGTCGGCTTAGACGCACCTATTCAAGCGACTCGTTTTGCCGTATTTGCCCCCAACGCTAGCGCCGTTTCTCTAATCGGCGAGTTCAATTATTGGGATGGCTCTTGTTTACCTATGCAAAAGACTGACTTTGGCTATTGGGTGTTGGTTGTTCCTGGAATTCAGGTAGGCGCTAAATATAAATATCAAATAAAAGATGCCGCAGGTAATGAGCTTCCCCACAAAGCTGACCCCGTGGGGTTTTACGCTGAGCAATATCCCTCTCATACCTCAGTAGTTTACGATCACCAACAGTATCAGTGGCAAGACCAAGCTTGGTTTAAAAAGACTAAGAAAGATAAATACCTACAACCAATGAGTATTTACGAACTGCATATGGCGTCTTGGAAACGACCGTCTGAAGATACTGGTGAAAGGTATTTGAGTTACCGTGAGTTAGCTGAAAAATTGATTCCTTATGTTAAAGACATGGGGTACACCCACATTGAACTGCTACCTATTTCTGAGTTTCCCTTTGATGGCTCGTGGGGGTATCAGCCCGTAGGACTTTTTGCACCTACTAGTCGTTTTGGTTCACCAGATGACTTCAAATTTTTTGTGGATCAATGCCATCAAAACGATATTGCAGTCATTATTGACTGGGTCCCTGCGCACTTCCCTGAAGACGGCCATGGTTTGGCAAGGTTTGACGGTACACACGTATACGAATATGAAGATCCACGTAAAGGGTGGCACCCAGACTGGAATTCGTGCATTTACGATTTTGGCAAAGACACAGTGCGTCAATTTTTAGTCGCCAATGCATTGTATTGGGTCGATAAGTTTCATATTGATGGTCTGCGCGTCGATGCCGTGGCATCAATGTTGTACTTGGATTATTCACGTGAAGAAGATGAATGGATCCCTAATGTAGATGGTGGAAATCATAATTATGAAGCCATTAGTTTTTTGCAGTGGATGAATAAAGAAGTCTATGAAAAGTTCCCCCATGCAATCACTATCGCCGAAGAGTCTACCTCTTTTCCAAAAGTATCACGCCCGGTATGTGAGGGTGGATTGGGGTTTGGTTTTAAATGGAATATGGGGTGGATGCACGATTCACTGCATTATATTGCTAAAGACCCCTCCTATCGTCGCTATCATCACAATGAAATCACTTTTTCCATGGTTTACGCCTTTGACGAAAACTTTGTATTACCTATTTCCCATGACGAGGTGGTACATGGAAAAGGTTCGTTACTACGTAAAATGCCTGGAGATGAATGGCAGCAAGCCGCAAATTTGCGGGCTTATGCAGGGTTTATGTATGCCCACCCTGGTAAAAAGCTTAATTTTATGGGAAATGAAATAGGTCAATCTGCAGAGTGGAATCATGATAGTTCAATTGATTGGCATTTACTTGAGTTTGCCAAACACAAGGGTATACAAAGTTTATACCGAGATCTAAATAAGGCGTATCGCAAATATCCGGCTTTGTACGAATTGGATCATAATAATCTAGGTTTTGAATGGATTGATCATGGTAATGCTGAACAGAGTATCTTGTCTGTTTTACGCAAGTCAGCAGGGGCTAAACAAAAAATTTATGTGCTGATTAATTTTACACCCGTGCCATACGATAACTTTAAACTCGGTGTTCAGGATGAAGGTACTTATCAGTTGATACTCAATACCGACGATAAAAAATATTGGGGTAGTGCATACAAAACGAGTAAAAAAATAACGTCAGTACCTGAGTTATGGAACGGGCAGCCTCATTCTGTCAGTGTTAACCTTCCTCCGTTAGCGTGTTTATTTATTTTATTTAAGGGCTGATATATGTCCAATATAGTTGTTTCAGATGGGCAACCGCATCCTCTAGGTGCCACAGTTTCCGAAGGTGGCTGTAATTTTGCAGTGCATTGTCCAAGCGCTGATGGTGTTGAATTATGTCTATTCAAAAAGGACACTGAGGAACAGTTAGCGGTGATAAGTATGCCCGCAAAGACAGGGAAAATCTGGCATTGTTGGCTTGATAACATTCAAGCCGGTCAATTGTATGGATATCGGGTCATCGGTGAAAATCATGCCCATATGGGGCAGAAATTTGACTATCAAAAGTTACTTATTGATCCATACACTAAAGCGTTGAGTAGGCCCGCAGTCTGGAATAAGACTCAGTATGAAGGTGACAGCCAGCACATGATCCCTAAAGGGATAGTGCAAAATATAGAATCTAAGGTTCAGCATTCCACAAAACCTGATACTCCCCTAGACCAAACCGTCATCTACGAAGCGCATGTTAAGGGGTTAACGCAGCTACACCCAGATGTACCTGACCAATATAAAGGAAAGTTTTTGGGCGTATGTCATCCAGCAATTATTAGCCACTTAAAGTCTTTAGGGGTGACTACCATTCAGCTGATGCCTGTGGCGGCATTTATGCCAGAGCCTTATATTACCAATAAGGGGTTGACCAACTATTGGGGATACAACCCTATAAACTATTTTTGTCCAGAGCCAAGGTATGCCGTCGCAGATGGTGTGGCTGAATTCAAATCTATGGTCAATACGTTGCATGAATCAGGTCTCGAAGTGATTTTGGACGTGGTGTTTAACCATACAGCAGAAGGGGACGTAGTAGGACCTTTACTATCGTTTAAAGGGTTTGATAATTCTTCATTTTATTTGTTTGATCGCAATGAATATGGAGCCGTTGATTATAACAAATATGTAAATAACTCGGGCTGTGGCAACAGTGTAAATACTGCCTTTCCTTATGTGCTAAAAATGGTGATGGATGCACTGCGTTACTGGACTTTAGAAATGGGGGTGGATGGTTTCCGTTTTGATTTAGCCGCTAGTTTAGGTCGCGACCCATATGAATTCTCTTCGCTGTCGGGCTTTTTCCGTACCATTCGTCAAGATCCGGTGTTAATCAAATCTAAATTAATAGCTGAACCTTGGGACATAGGTCATGGCGGTTACCGGTTGGGGCAATTTCCGTCCAATTGGTTAGAATGTAATGATAAATATCGCGACACTGTGCGTGCTTTTTGGCGCGGCAATAAAGGGCACACCAGTGACTTCGCAACACGGTTATTGGGCTCTCGTGACGTATTTCCAAAGGAGTCGCGTTCAATCCTGACTTCGGTCAATAATGTTAGTTATCATGACGGATTCACTTTGCACGATTTGGTTAGTTATGCTGAACGTCACAACGAAGCAAATGGTGAACAAAATCGAGATGGGCATGGTCATAACGTTTCGGCTAACTATGGTGTAGAAGGGCCAACCACCGATATAAAAATACTCGCGATGCGTGAACGGCAAAAGAGAAACCTATTTGCTACGTTAATGTTGTCCCAAGGGATCCCCCATATACTTGGTGGTGACGAAATCAGTCGTACGCAGCAAGGAAATAATAATGCCTATTGCCAAGACAATGAAATTAGTTGGTTTGACTGGTCTTTAAATCAACAAAAGCAAGATTTTTTAACCTTTTGCCAGCAGGCTATATCTCTACGTAAAAGCAGTGCCATTCTGAATCATCTCAACCTAGAGGATGACGGTTATTCGTTGGGACATAACGTTGAAAAAATCAATTGGTTCCGACCCGATGGGGAGCGGAAATTAGAGTACGATTGGCAAAATCATAATAACCAAGCCTTTGCAGTTGAGTTATGTGGTCCTCGCGACGATGAGAAACTGCATCACGAACATTGGTTATTAGTTTTTAACGCCAGTGATCATGACGTTCGTTTCCATTTGCCCGATTTGGCAGCTAATATGGGGTGGAAAATCATGCTTGATACCCGATATGCGCGATGGTCTGAACAACCTAGTGTGCTAATTAAACAAGTACATATGCAGGCATTTAAAAGTATTTGTGTATTTAAGTGTTCAGTTGATTCTTGATAAGTGTTGACGTTACAGACTGCCATTTGATGAATTGGCTGGGTTTATAGCGTTTTAGATTAGAGGTTGTAACAATGAAACATGCGAATGAGCATGGTGAATATGTTGTTGATCGTTCCCGCCAAACTATTATGTTCTCAGCCCGAGGACCATGGAACGACGAAACCATGAAGCGAGGTGCGAAAGAAATGGGAGACTATATCGCACAGTTAAATTTATCAAAACCTTGGGGAACCCTTAGTTGCCTATATGGCGAGAGCCTAATGCCCCCTTCTACTTATCAATCATTTTTAAAACATACCCTAATCAGAAAGTCTATGGGATTGAAAGCATTGGCTGTAGTGATCCGTGACTCAGAAATCGCCAACACGATTAAAAGTCAATTAGTACCCGCTTATGAAGAGGCTGATCTAAAGTTTGCATTTTTGTCTGATGTTAATTCGGCTTGTACTTGGTTGTCTGAAGTGAATGTGGAATTAGATAAACAACAAGTTGAACAGTTTTTTACGAAGAATGCCTTTATTCATCCAAATCGTTAATCTTAAGCTCAAAAGCCATATCATCTGCTCTAATTGTAGTTTTTTTAATTAACTTTGATGTTATTTCATGAAAGTTAATTTCATGATTACAGTACAAAAACATGTTTTTATTTATTGTTTTTAATAATTATCGACGTTAAATCACTCCTTCTACTAGTTTTTCATAATAATGAAAATTAATTACCTAAAAATTGAGCATATATTACATTTCTTACAGTGAATCGTAATTTTTCAACAATTTGGTAGTTTGTGTTTCCTTGATTAGAATGCCCGCGAATTTTGATATGACTATCGGGAATTAGGCAAAAAGTTATGAATCAGCAGTTAGAGCAAGAACTCATTAGTAGTTGGCAAGAAAGACAAGAATATGCAGAACAAATGCAGCCAGTATTGGGGAAACTTTATCGTAATCGAGCCATTGAAATTTCGGTATATGGTCGACCATTATTAGGCGCTAGTGCTATTGATATAATTAAAGCTCACCGTACTGTTAGGTTAAAAGAGCAAAGTAAACTTAGACTGAGAGAAAGTTGGCCATTGTTACAAGCGCTAAACGAAATGGAGTTGGCTCCGGCTCACATTGACTTGGGAAGACTCGCATATGCCTATCATTATGACCCCGCATTCAAAAACCAATCTATTGAGGAGTATCTCAGTACTCAACTCAACACTATTATAAATGCCAAAGATCAACAAAAATCACAAGATGTGGTGTTGTATGGTTTTGGTCGAATAGGGCGACTATTGGCAAGGTTACTTATTGAAAGGCAAGGTACCAATAACAAGTTGCGGCTCAAAGCAATTGTTGTACGTGGTGGCAAAGAAGGTGATTTAGAAAAACGCGCCAGTTTGTTGCGACGAGATTCTGTGCATGGGCCTTTTAACGGCAGTATTACAATTGATGTAGAAAAAAATGCGATTAAGGCTAACGGCTCGTATATTCAGGTAATCTATGCCAATAATCCAACAGAAGTCGATTACAGCAAGTATGGTATTGAACAAGCAATTGTGGTTGATAATACTGGGATATGGCGTGACCAAGAGGGCTTAGGACAACATTTACAATCTAAGGGAGTTAAGAAAGTTCTTCTCACGGCGCCAGGTAAAGGTGATATTAAAAATATCGTATATGGCGTAAACGACAACGACATTTTAACTGATGATAAAATCTTATCTGCCGCAAGTTGCACTACTAACGCAATAACGCCTGTGCTCAAAGCCTTAGATCAAAAGTATCGAATTGAAAGTGGACATGTTGAAACTGTGCATTCCTATACCAATGATCAAAACCTCATTGATAATTTTCATAAAGGTGATCGCCGCGGAAGAAGTGCTCCTTTAAATATGGTTATTACAGAAACTGGGGCGGCTACTGCCGTAGCAAAGGCTTACCCGGAGTTACAGGGTAAATTGACTGGTAGTTCGATTCGTGTGCCGACACCTAATGTATCTTTGGCGATTTTGAATTTGCATTTAGGTGAGTCAACAGATAAAACTGCTATCAATGACTATTTACGCGATATTGCGTTATTTTCGCCGTTGCAACATCAAATTAATTTTACCGCTTCTAAGGAAATTGTATCCACTGATTTAGTGGGTACGCGGGCGCCCTCAGTGGTTGATTCTCAAGCAACCATAGTGGCTGGAAACCGTGTAACTTTATACGTTTGGTATGACAACGAATTTGGATACAGCTGTCAGGTAATGAAAGTGCTGCAGCATATGGCTGATTTAGTTTATCCTACCTTGCCCGAGCCTTTGCCAAGTAAGTTAGGGTAAGTATTCCAACAACAATTTATTCTAGTAATATTGCAATAAAAACCCGCTTCGGCGGGTTTTATTTAGTTCAAAGAAAAGAGGTTTGATTTTTGAGCAATCAGAACAAAAAACATCGCAAATTCAAAGTCTCTAAATGGCTTACTCTGTTAAGGGATATTGTAGTGTTAGTTGCAGTGTTTTTTGCGATTAATAGTTGGCAATCACGAAATTTACTCGATGTGGATACGCATGTGGAATTGAGTGAGCATTTGTTGGTGGGTATGGATGGAGAGGTCAATGCCGTATACGAGTCTAATAAACCAACATTGATTTATTTTTTTGCTCCTTGGTGTAGCGTCTGCTCCTTGAGCATAGGTAATCTCGAGTATTTAGATACAGATAAAGTGAATATTGTCAGAATAGCGCTAGATTATTCAAACGTAGAAGAAGTTCGAAGTTTTGCTGATAAACATCATATTTCTAGTCAAATTTTGTTAGGTCATAACGAGTTGAAACAACAATTTAAAATACAAGGTTATCCCACTTATTATATCATGGACCAAGACCAGAAAGTGCTCGCTAAATCCTTCGGTTACTCAAGTGCACTGGGACTAAAATTACGACAGTTTTTTTCGGGATAAGCAGCTATCACTGATCCTTTTTTTTAGTGTTTGTGATAGATTACTCGGGGCAAATCTCCACAGGACCAAAAAGTGAGAATCAGTAGCAATTTTGATAGCGGAAATATTCAAGTTATCCGCGCAGAAGATCCATTAAATATTCAATTAAGTATCCTCAAAGACAACCAATCTGAATTCTATCAGTGGTTTCATTTTAAATTAGAAACGCAAAGTTTTGTTTCCCATCAAATAAAAATTATTGATTTAGAAAAGTCAGCTTACCCAGGAGGTTGGCAAAATTATCAAGCGGTTGCGTCTTATGACAGACAAGATTGGTTCAGAGTGGATTGTGAATTTGACGGCGAAAACTTAACTATTGCGCACACGCCGGAATTTGAAAATATCTACTATGCCTATTTTGCACCCTACAGTTATGAGCGCCATTTAGACCTAGTGAGTTGGGCGCAAAAGTCAATCGAGTGCCGACAAGAATTTTTAGGGGAAACCTTAGATGGCAGAGATTTGTCGATGTTAGTTGTAGGTCAACCTGAAGAAGGCAAAAAAGCAATATGGGTAACGGCTCGGCAGCATCCTGGTGAAACTATGGCCGAGTGGTTAGTAGAAGGGCTTTTGGAACGGCTTTTAGATGAAGATGATGGCTTAGCACGACTTTTACTCGATAAGGCCGTGTTTTATGTTGTACCCAACATGAATCCTGATGGCGCGGCGCGTGGCCATTTGCGTACTAATGCTAAAGGCATCAATTTAAACCGTGAATGGCAAACACCTAGTTTAGAAAAAAGCCCAGAGGTATTTTTGGTCAAACAAAAAATGCTTGAAACTGGGGTGGATATGTTTTTGGATGTGCACGGCGACGAGGCATTACCCTATAATTTTGTGGCCGGTTGCGAGGGCAATCCTAATTATAATGAGCGACTAAATAATTTAGAAAACACCTTTAAGTCGGCATTTGCGATTGCCACTCCTGAGTTTCAAGATGAACATGGATACGATAAGGACGAGCCAGGTAAGGGGAATTTAACGGTTGCAGCCAATGCGATTGGCCATGAATTTGATTGTTTATCATACACTTTGGAAATGCCCTTTAAAGATAATATCAATTTGCCAGATCCGGTTTACGGTTGGTCTCCAGCACGTTGTAAACAGTTGGGGGAAGATGTATTGATTGCCATGCGCGCTGTAATTGATATTCTTCGCTAGGAAAATAATTAAACAAGATAACTCAAACAAATAAAATAACTAAAATAAAACGACAAAAAATTAAGGGGAATATCATTGGAAGCTTTTCATAATTTACTGAAATCGATGGATGGCATGTTAGGAGGCGCTTGGTGGTTTCCATATGTGTTATTAGGTACAGGTTTATTTTTTACTATTTACTTAAAATTTCCGCAAGTGCGTTATTTCAAACATGCGTGGAAAGTCGTTACCGGAAAATATGATAAAGCGGATTCTCCCGGTGACACCACACATTTTAGAGCCTTAACTACGGCGCTTTCGGGGACTGTAGGTACCGGTAATATTGGTGGCGTTGCATTTGCCTTGTTTTTAGGTGGACCGGCTGCTTTGTTTTGGATGTGGGCAACGGCATTTTTCGGTATGACCACGAAGTTTGTTGAAGTCACACTGTCCCATAAATATCGCGATAAGACCCCAGACGGCACTATGGCAGGTGGCCCCATGTATTACATGGACAAACGTTTGAACATGAAATGGTTAGCTGTAGCGTTTGCTATTGCCACTGTTATCAGTTCTTTTGGAACGGGTAATTTGCCGCAAAGTAACAGTATTGCCACAAGTATTGAATCGACTTTTGGCTTTGATCCACTTGTTGTCGGCAGTGTGTTGGGCATATTGTTAGCTTTGGTTATTTTAGGTGGTATCACACGTATCGCGGCTGTTACTTCGAAAATAGTCCCCTTGATGGCGTTGATATACATAGTAGGGGCTTTAGCCGTAATTTTCGCTAATTTGGAAAATGTTGGACCGGCTTTTGTTTCTGTTTTCTCTGATGTTTTTACTGGGTCAGCTGCAACCGGTGGCTTTTTGGGCGCAACCATTGCGTACGCCTTTAACCGTGGTGTAAATCGCGGTCTGTTTTCAAACGAAGCGGGGCAGGGGTCTGCTCCTATTGCTCACGCCGCTGCAAAAACTGATGAACCTGTTGCCGAGGGTATGGTGTCTATTCTTGAACCCTTTATCGACACTATTCTGATTTGTACTATTACAGGTTTAGTGATTCTTTCCTCTGGTGTTTGGAAAGACAAACATTTTAATACCTTTGACCGTAGTGATATGTATATATTATCCGGTGATTACGTTGAAACGAGTCAAGAAGACAAACAAACGCTGTATAATTACATAAATGATATTGAAGGTCATGGCGTCACAAGTTTTAATGGTGAAATTCAAGTTATTAATGGTAAAGCGGTGAGCAAAGGTTTTACTATTTTTAATGCGCGTTCATTCGCTGATAACGTTGTTTTTTCGTTAGGTGAGCCAGAGGACAATTTTACCGGAACATTAAAAGTAGTGGATGGTAACTTAATTAAAGACAATATTATCGTAAGAGGTGAGTCGTTAATTCACTCAGCCAGTCTAACGGCCCTAGCGTTTACTAAAGGTTTTTTTGGTGAGTCAGGAAAATATATTGTATCAGTTGGGTTGTTACTGTTTGCCTTTTCTACCGCTATCGCTTGGTCTTACTACGGCGACAGGGCCATGACTTATTTATTCGGTCCTCGTTCAGTAATGCCCTATCGTGTAGTCTATGTGGCTGGATTTGTATGGGCGGCAGTGTCTGATACAACATTGGTATGGACATTGTCTGCGGTAGCAATAGTGGTGATGACCTTACCTAATTTATTTGGTATTTTCTTGCTACGTAAAGAAATGAAAGAATCAGTTGCAGAATACTGGGATAAATTTAATACACAAAATAAATAACCTTCGGTGGTTTGAGAAAAGCGCGGCTATCAGCCGCGCTTTTCTATTTCCCTTGGTTTGCATATCAAAGTTTGGAGTAAAAGATATGGCATTAATAGATTGCCCTTCTTGTGGTAAAAAAATGTCTGATAAGGCGCAGAGCTGTCAGAGTTGTGGTTTTGGATTAGGTACTGCAGATGCCGAAGACATCGCTCGTAAACAAAGCTTAAATAAGTATTTAAAAAACCAAAAAATTCAAACTCAATCCATGATTGCTATGTTGTTATTTGTGGCGGGCTTTGGATTTATGTATTGGGGAAGTGCGCAACCTGGAGATTTGCAACATAATCTTGCAATAGGGGCCTCGCTTATAGGTTTCGTTTGGTACATCGTAAATCGTGTGCGTCTTATTTTGTTAAAAAGGTCTGATTAAAAAAATGGATAGTTCTGCATTATTAAACTCAATGTCTGAGCCGGTATATCAAAAATTGTTGCAAGCTGTTGCTACTGGTAAGTGGTTAGACGGTTCGCCCCTTACTCAGCAGCAGCGTGAAACATCTATGCAAGCGGTGATGTACTATCAAGCCAAAAATCTCAAATCAGATCAACACATGACAGTGGGACCTGACGGCGAAATTGTGCATAGAAGTCGAGAATCTCTGCAGCAAGAACTTAAACAAAATTCTAATAACATTCAAACAATAGCGCGGTTTAAACAGGATGATCTTTAAGCACCTTTTTCGTTCCAAACATCAAAACCCTGACCCTCAGGTACGCCTTAAAGCGATAGAAAATCTAAATAGTGAAGATCCTCAGCAAAAGTCTGTTTTACATGAATTGGCATTTAATGATTCTGATGTAACTGTGAGTTTGGCTGCATTACAAAAACTCGATAGTTTTGTGTTGTGGTACAAAATGTCAGAGATTGCAAAAAACGAAAGAGTGCAAAAAAAGTCTCAACAGTACGTTGAAAATACCTTGTTGGATAAGCAAAACAATGCTCTTTCTGAGGAAGAAAAGCGAAAATTCATTCTTGAAACAAAGGATATTCGCATAGTTGAAAAGTTGTTGATGCAACCATGGGTGCAGCAAGATACTCCCCTCGCGATGACTTTGTTACAAAAAGCGGATAAACCACAGTTACAAGATAAACTTTTGTTTGATACTCAAAATGAGAGTTTGCAAATTGCGATATTACAAACCTTATCAGACCATGCTCAATCCCGTAAGTTGTTGACTAAAATACAGAAAAAAACATCATCAAACGACATTATTACGCTAGCTAAAGACAAACTCGATAGCTGGTTAGCCGCTGAAAAAGCGCCAATAGAAATCGAACAGCAAGTCAAAATGATGTTGTCTCGTTTACTGGCATTGAAAGATCACGGCGACTTTTTAGTTATTCAAGAACAGCAAAAAGCGCTCACTAAGCAGTACACTCAAATATCAGAACGTTTTAACTGCTTACCCGAATTTAAACGCCTAGAGATTGAACAAAAATTTGCAGATATAAGTGCACGAGTTGAACGCAGTATTGCTGTGATGGAGCCTCAGTGGCGAGCACAACAACAAGAGTTAGCCCTAAGTGAAAACATCCAAACCTTAGTACAAAATGTCGAACAATGTTTGACTGAGGTGGCAACACAGTTAAATACACGCATTAGTGAAATAAGTTCGCCAGAAGTCGACAGCTTTGTTGAAAAAAGTGAGCAACTCGCTGCCCAGTTGAGTGAGTTAATTGGTCAAGTACCGGCCTCCAAATCCGAAATTCATAAGCAACTAGAGCAACTCAATAATCAATTGTTGTCAAGTTTACACACCTTATCGAGCCTGCCTGAATTCCAACAAGTGATTAAAAAATGTCAATCATTGTTGCAAAAATTTGATGATTTAACTTTGCCAAATGATGCTAGCCAAATTGAAGCTGCTCACGAGTATATCAGGGAGCAAAAGGTGATATGGCGTGACACGGTTGCTAACTATCAAAAATATATGCCGAAGCAATTGTCTCAGCAGTGGAATGAAAGGTTAAAAAATTGGCAACAGGCAATTAAAACCTTGAAAAATCAATTGGATGGAGACGTTTCTCGATGTAGAAACAAATTGAGAGCCGTTGAAAGTCTAATCAATCAAGGTAAGTTCAAAGCAGCGATGGGGTTGTATCAAAAAGTTCAAAAATGGTATAGCGAATTACCGGAGAAACAACAGGGCTATTTGGAACGCTCTTTTGGTAGCGTTAAAGAACAAATTGAAAACTTAAAAGATTGGCAAGAATACATAGCTGCACCTCGCAAGCCTGCACTATTAGTCGACGTAGAGGCGCTAATAGCACAGCCGCTAGAAATTGAAGAACAGTCCAAAGCAATTAAATCCTTGCGCTCACAGTGGAATAGTTTGGGCAAAACAGATTCTGAGTCAGATCACGCTTTAAATGTGGCTTTTGAAGCGGCTATTGAGAAGGCTTTTGCACCGTGTCGTGAATACTATGATCAACAACAAAAGCAACGTGAACAAAATATGCTAGCGAAGCAACAAATTTTGGTGGAAATTAAAGGGTTAGGGGACCACCAAGAAGCGGTTTCTGAACTTGCTAAATCCTTAAGAAATGTCCAGCAAAAATGGAAAAATATTGGAGAAGTAGACTTCAAACTACGTAATGCTCTAAACGACAATTACCAACAATTACTTAAGCCCCTTAGAGATAAGGTGTCTGCTTTTTATCAAGACAATGCTGAGCAAAAACAAGCATTGTTAACTAAAGCTGAAAATCTTTTAGAATTAGAGTCTGTGGATGATGCCATAGAACAAGCTAAAAAATTGCAGCAAACATGGAAAACCATTGAGCACGCTGGTAGAAAAGCAGAAACGCAACTATGGCCCGCATTCAGAAAGGCAAACGATGTTTTGTTTGCTAAAAAGTCTGAGCTAAATCAACAACATAAAGCGGTGCTCGACCAACAAGTGAGTTTGGTTAAAGAACAAGTTTCTCAGTTTGAAACGTTATGTAGTAGTGCCCAAGATAACGCAAGTGTTCAAAACGCTTTACAACAAAAACAAGACATAAACGATGCGATTCTTAGTTTACCTATACGTGACCGTAAGGCTTTGGAACAAAGGGTACAAAAGGTAGTTGAACAGCAACAGTCAAAACTGACTGAGTTTGCGAAGATGGCAAAAAGTCAAACCTATCAAGCGCTATTTTCTGCATTAGAAGAGTGGCAATCCGAAAGCGATATACCTGCCGCTGTGGCTAATTTAAATAAACCCTGGCAGCAATGTTTTCGAGAAGTGGACTCGGACTTAGATCGTCTAGATATAACGTTAAAAATGGAAATAGTGGCGCAACTTGACTCACCAAGTGAAGATGCAAAAAAACGTCAAAATATCCAAATGCAATTGATGGCACAAAAGTTACAATCAGGCGATAGCCTTGATTTAGAGGCTTTACTTAAAGATTGGATTCGTGCTGGCGCTTTGCAAACCAGTGATTTGACTTTATTGCAGCGCATTACACCTATGTTTGTAAACTCATGAGTGATCTAATTAGACTGAATAAATTTATCAGCGACTCTGGTTTTAGCTCTAGGCGTGAAGCCGATAAGTTAATTGAGCAACAAAGAGTCAGGATTAATAATCTAGTCCCAGAGTTAGGAACTAAAGTTGCGCCCGGTGATGTGGTGACTGTTGATGGCCAAATCATTCACGCCAGCGCATCTGATAAGACGGATCGGGTTTATATTGCCTATCACAAACCCGTTGGTATTACTTGCACCACAGAGTTGCATATCAAAGGTAATATCGTAGATGCTATTGGCCATAAACAAAGGATCTTTCCAATTGGACGTTTGGATAAACCCTCTGAAGGTCTAATCTTTTTGACTAGTGATGGTGACATAGTCAACAAAATACTGCGGGCTGAAAACGCACACGATAAAGAATATGTAGTAACAGTTAATCGGCCTTTGACCGAACATTTCATTAAGAAAATGGCGTCAGGTATTCCGATCTTAGACACTATCACCAAACCCTGTGAAGTCACCATGCAAAGTAAGATGGTGTTTCGCATTGTGTTGACACAAGGCTTAAATCGCCAAATTCGTCGAATGTGTGAGTACTTAGGATACGAAGTCGTTAAGCTTAAACGCACCCGAATTATGTCGGTACGTTTAGCAGGCCTAAAAGTGGGGCAGTGGCGCGATTTGACTGCAAGTGAAATGGCTGAAATTAACCGTGCCGTTGAAAGATCGAGTAAAACGGCGGTTTAATCTAAGCTGTATTGAGTTTTGTATTAAGATTTGCTCTTTCGTAGGTTAGCAGTTTAAAGTTAATTTTCGGCGAATAGAGTCGTCACGAAATTTCAGTCAGACCTTCGCTATTCTGACCAATACCAACTGGTCACGTTATATCTAAATTGATGGTTAAATTCATTATTCAGGCTTTTTACCCAGTGTTCAGAACCCTTTGAGGCTGGATCGAATAACACGCAGCGATTGTAAAGCGGTGAGATATAAATAGGTTCGTTGTGTTTACCTGAGAAAACTAATTCGCCGCCGGCGCTGTTACTCCAATCTTTATTTAAGTATAACAACATACAGACCTCTCTTCCGGGGGAGTCATCTGCATGTTCAGAGACAAAGTCATTGCTACCCAAACGAAAATAGTTAGTATTAATTAAAGGATCTGCGACGTTTTTGTCGGTTAATCGAACTGTAAAAATTTCTGACAATACAGACATAAACTCATTACTTCGTAAGTAGTTTAAAAAATTGAGGGCAATATTGGTTGATTCGAGATGCTTGAGGTTTAAATCCGCAGAATGTATAGCGCTTCGCTGCCATACATCTCGTTGCACAAAACGCTGCTGGTCGTTTGCCTCTTGCCATTGTTTATCATCCACATACAAGGCTGCGTAGGTGTGTTTTTGAGTTGTCCAGTGTTGGGGTTGTTGTAAAATATCCACTACTTTGTCGAGAATCGTTTCATCAAATAATCCGTCAATGACTAAATAGTTTGGAGTAACCTGTTTTAATGTTTGTCGATATTCGCGTATTGCTGAATCGTTTAGTTGTTTTTTATTTAACCACATGTCTGCTGTTACTTATTGTTACGTCTATTCAATCACTTAGAATCAGAATAAAACTGGTTAATTCATAGTGCTAACCTAGAAAAAAATTGCTGATTTAATTGATAGTAAACTTTGAATTTGCTAGCCATTAAACAAAGACGCTAATGAATACAGCATTTCTTGAGCCGCAAATCTTTATTGTCTACAATAGCGCACTTTTATTAAATTAGGTTAATAGCATGAAGGATACCAGTTCTCTACCGGCACTACCGGATCGCCTTTCGAGTAATCCACGCAGTCGATTTTACGTAGAAGAAATTTTCGAACACGATATTGGAATTCGCCTAAATGACAAAGAACGAAATAATGTTGAGGAATATTGCATCAGTGAAGGTTGGATAAAAATCCCATCCCCTAAAGCGCTAGACCGCCGAGGACAACCACTTTTAATTACGTTAAAAGGTAAGGTTGAGGCTTTTTATAGTTAGGTCAGTTAACCTAACAATAATGCCGCCAATCATTAACTGCTATTGAAGTGTTTTTACCCATTGAATATCACTTCAATAGTTAATTAAAGACTCACAATGTCTCTTTAAGGCTTAGACACTGTCATCGTTAAAGAGTGGCCGAGTCTACATTTTATACTTAAGCAATTCATGGTTGTTTTATTAGTTTCAAGGTAACCGTTTGATCCCTTAATTGAGTGATTTTGCCTTTTTTAGGATGTGGTGCAACATCCAGTAAAAGTAAACGATAACCAAAAGCCTGAGCCGCTATCGGTTCACGTTTTCGTACAAGTTTTATGGTTTGTTTCTCATTGTTGCCATTCGAAACTTCAAGTGACACCACTATTTGTCCGGCCCATATACAGGTAACGCCAGTCGCGCATCGAGAATCTTCTATTTCTAGTAGTTTCAAAATCAAGTCGTGATGTTTTACAATTTTTGATATATCTATTTTAATGACAGAACTTAGCTGTTCATTGCTAAGGGAAGCGTTATGTTGAAGCTGAGGTGAGGCTTCCATGGTGGTATGTTCATCTACTGCAGAACTTTCTAGACTGCATCCGAAAAAAACGAAAATCGAAAAATACACTATTTTAAACATAGACTTTTTCTCCAATAAAAAAGCTCGGACTAGGCCGAGCTTTTAAGTTTTTAGACTCTAAAAATGACTAAGGCGAGGGAGTTGCACATCGTGGTAATGTGCATAGCTGTGTACATTGACGCATATCGGATATGCTAATGACACCGTCCCCATCATTGTCGCGAGGATCACCCGATGCTGCTGGCTGATATAGACCTGCACCTATTAGTCTGACGTCAGTACTGTCTACAAATCCATCCAGATTAACGTCGCATCTAAGAGCTTGTGGCACATTGTCACAAGTTAAAGAAACATCGTCAATTTGAGCATACCAGTCCCAATCATCGGAGTTAGGATCAAAGTAATGCCAGCGTAATTTAACATCCTCTTCGCCTGCATAATGGGTTAAATCAACAGTAACAGTTTCTCCTGAAGCATTCTGAAGTCCATCAACTGGATGGTCTTCGTTCCAACTTAAAATATTAGTCCAGCTAGTGCCTCCGTCTGTACTTATATCTAAGTTAAGGAAATCAAGGAAATTCAAGTTCTGATAATCAACAAGATAGTTTAACGTCGCACCAGTCCATCCAGCTAAGCTAAAAGAGTTGGAATGTAATTCAGTATCGAAGTCAGTAAAGAAGTTTGCATCACTATTGGCAGTAGCAGCGTCACCTGAACCACCGGTAAAGTTACCCCCTAAACCAGAACCAACAATGTTTGACCACACAACACCTGTTCCCGCATTGTCGACAACGCTCCAGCTTGGCGCGATACCATCATCAAAACCAACAGGTGCTGCGTTACAAGCAATGTCTGTGACAATTTCGGTACATATACTAGGCAAAGCAGGTTTTGGAACATTGTCTTCAAGGACTACATCGTCAATAAAGAAATTACTGTGAGTGCCATTTGTACCACCGACCGTTCCACCTATTGCAAGTGTATGCACATCGCCATCGTTAAATGGCGCAGTAGATAAAACCTGTTCAACGTAAGTGCCATCAGTTGTATCACAAGTAACGGTTCCAATGGCAGTACCGTCTATAGTCACTTCTATAAAGTCAGTAGGCGCATCACAAAGTCCGCGTAAGGTTTTAACTGTCAACTCAGTGGCTGAAACGGGAATAGTTATATCCTGGGTAACACTGCTGGTTACGCCTGTACCTAAACCACCTATCCACACTACCCAACTTCCAGTAGAAGTCGGCACTGCTGGGCAGCCATTACCAGGACCACAAAGTGGAAACCCCTGTATACCCCCGAACGTAGATGCCGCTAGCCAGTCGTCGTTCGGTACACCACCTTCGAAACTCCAGTCAGAAACAATATTGCTGCTGTCTATCGAATCGGTTGGAAGTGTACAAGCAAAGCCGCTTTCAACTTGACACGATGCAGAGCAACCGTCCCCACTTGTTGAATTACCGTCATCACACATTTCGCCTAAATCAAGTTGACTGTCACCACAAATCGGTGCAACTTCAGCGGAACAAGAATAACCTTCAACGCTGTCAACATACCAACCTGTTGTGCCGTTACAGCCGTCAGTTCCAAAGTCAAAACGCAAACGAATGCTATCACCAGGTGAGGCTAACCCAATCAGGTCAACTTGAGATTGACCCCAGCTACCACTTAAGCTGCCTCCATCTGCACCTGTAAATGCTTCTTCGCCACCCAAAGGATTATCAGTTGGTGTTGTTAAAACACTGTTATAAGGATTAAAAGAATAGGATGAACCAGGAACTACAACAAATGGTCCTCCATTCACACTCAACTTAAGGTTACCACCGTCCCAACCAGCTTCAGTAGATACATAGTGGTCAAATGCGACATGTGGGGTAGGTGAAGCTGGAAGCACAATCACAGGGCTGTCAATGTTTACGACACCTGCCTCTGTATCTTCCTCACAATTACCAACAGCAAGATCAGGAGCAAAGGCTGCAAACGCGCCATCGGCCCCGGCAGGTAAATCGTTGACCAATAGCCATCCTGGGCTATCGAAGGTAGCGGGATCCGCTACATCGTGTGAGCTAACGCTCCATCCCGCTGGTAAAGCACCAGACTCAAAATCTTCACTGAAGAATGTTTCAACATCCCCCATTCCCTCACAAAGAGCCGGGGCTTCTGCCAAAATGGGGACAAAACCACATTGTGTTGGAGCTGTGCGGAATTCGACAGCGTCTACAATAGCACTTACTTGCGAGCAATCAGCTGCAGTTATTATTTCCCCTGTAGGCGTACCATCACTTAAATCAGATAAATCCAATCCTGTTAAAACGCTACACGCGGTTTCAAGGGCGTCTGCGTGATCTAAAAAGTTGCTCGATGGAGTCAACATATTTTGAGCGGCCCAGTGAATATGAGCAGATTTGGTTAGTCCTAGACCTGTATCTGAAAATCCATTAAACGTACCGCCATCTACCATTAACGCGTAGGCGTGGTTTGGTACACCTGAGTTGATGTGAACCCCTCCAAAATCAGTGGTAGCGCAGTGATACTGGTTATCGGTAACTTTACCTGGGTCGCCCGCACAATTGGGGTTCCACATATCGCGCAGAGAGCCAGTTAAACCGGGGGCGGTTGAATCTTCCCCCATTAACCAGCGAACGCTATCGTCCCCTGTACCTTCATCGTAAATTGAACAACTACCGTCTGTTCTAGGCCCGTCGGGACTGCTAGTGGCATCACGACCATTAATGCGGTCAACAGTTTCACCCCATATGTCTGAGAAAGATTCATTCAATGCTCCAGACTGCCATTGATATATTAATGAGTTGGTATACTCGGTATATGCATGGGCCCATTCATGAGCAGTGACATCGTCAGTGGTTAAACCTGGACAGAAAGATATGTAGACCCCATTCCATGAGGCGTTTGGACAGGAATCACCACGGTTAAAAATGGCGTCCATAGTAGCACCAGCATCATCAAATGAATCTCGCCCAAAAGCGTTATCAAAAAATGAGTAAGTTTCGGCTGATGCATAGATCATGTTGTCTGCTTCAGTTAAACCAGTAGGTAATGGGTCTCCTTCTACCCAAAAAGGATTACTAGTATAGTTTGGGCCAGGATGTGCAGCTCCTTCGGCATCATAAGCTCTGCGGTCCAGTGCGTCGTGAATGCCTGTGATTTGATCTATAACCTCACCATTAATCGCATCAACATATACAAATTCACGTACGTTACCCGCGCCATTTACTACTTCTATTTCGTAGGCTAGATGGTCTTGGCCAGGTGTACCTTTTATAATGCCAGCCCGAAATACCATTAAGGTAGAAGAATTTGTGAAAAGCGCCTGCGGTGTATCTAACCTGTCTTCTCTATTTTTCAGTGTTTCTGCGGTAATGGCTTTGGTTGGATCTTGTTCTACCTTTACATAAGCAATTCTGGTGGCCTGAGACAAAGTTATGACAGGTTTTGTATCTACTTTGATATCAGTGATAAACTTACCATTGACGGCGACCATCTCACCACTTGCATTAAAATGAGTTCTTAATTCTCCAGCAAAAACCGGCAAGCCTTTGTAATACTGTTTAAAAATACTGTGTTCCGACCCTAGTTTATCTTTTTTGGTGTCTACCAAAGTTAATTCAGAATCAAAATCTTGTACCCCAAATGCACTACCATAGTCCCGTAAGAATGATATTGACACGTCACTCGTATCTACTTTAGAGCTACTGCCCGAGGAGCTGCGAGCCTGAGCTTTCACAGGGCCCAGTTGTGAAGTAGGGGTGAGGCGAATAAAACGGGCGTACCCGGTGTTTTCATCGACACTGATTTGAGCTTGACCAGCTCTGTCAGCCAATAGGTTTTCGGCGCCTTTCGCTTTTTGAGCGAGTGCCCCAGTTGTGTTTAAAGCTAAACACAACACTGCTGCAATTTTACTAACATGATGCATGCTTATTTCCTTGTATTGACGTTGAAATATTTAATTTCCCAAATACTCTGGACAGCTATTACAGATTCTTAAAGGATATTTATTATATTTTCGTATTTTTTATAATTTTACTTTTTGTTATCTAATTTAAGACAATCTTAAATGACGAGTTTCTATACGTTTACTTGATTACGTTTTTTCCTAACAAACATAGCGAATAAACCTAGTCCCATTAACAACAGAGTGGCAGGGCTAGGAACTGATATTGAGGTATTTAATACGTTGCCTTCAAAAAGAGGGATCTCATCTCCGCCTGCATCATCAAGATCGACGTATGCAAAAAATATATCAGCAGTTGCATGATTTTCTGTTGGATTGATATTAAAAAACAGTTCAGCTATGGCAAAACTACCTGATTGAAAATCCCAAAGATCAAAAATAGAGAGAAAACTAACTTCTAAAATGTTGACAACACTCGGGAAGTATTCTCCTCCACTTAGATCTAATGCCTCGAATGCTCCAACATCACCCAGCTCATCAGACAAACTATACCCAGCGAAAGATAAAACGCTTGTGTCGAAAATTACATCTATATCAAATCCTCCAAGTGACAAGGGGACCCCATCTCCTAATCCATCGATCATCACGGACACGGATACCATATCACCGGAGTTTGCGGTTTGTGTGGAGGGTTCGAGTGACAAAATCACATCAGCGTTTGCCATACTGGCAAACATGAAACTAACGGCTAGTACAAGGCGGTTAACTACTTTCATAATGACTTCCTTTTTTAATATAAATTTATATGTGTTTTTTAATTGCCGATTTAGTAATTAGTTAAGTGTAATTAAAATAGGAGTTCTTATTCACTTAACCAAATATGTCACCGACTATGTAGCAATTTTTCATGCTGTTATAACTTATGCATTTTTCTTACCTTAATTTAAAAATCATTATTTTTCAATATGTTACATATTTATGATGTTGGCTTAGTAAATTTATTGTAAAGAAAGTTGACACTGGTTGGTTTTTTTACCGTTCTTCATATTAACTTTCTATTTGTCAAAATGTCAAAATGTCAAAATGTCAAAGATGAAGCTACTGGATATATTCTGTTCAATCTTACGAAAATTAGTTAAAACCGCTACTAGTTGGCAATTTCGGGTAGGGTACGGTTTTCTAATTTCAATTAAAACATTGAAAAATAACAACTTTAGTTTTGGAGCGGACTTTGCTGTTTCATTTTTAAGGTGGTGCTTTATTAAGTACCGGTTTGTACAGATTTTTTTTAAGTGGAGGGTTAAATATGTTTGGCTTTTTATGTGGAGTAGTATTTTTCTAGGTTTGGATTAGTCCAATCATATTAATTGCTGTTTCAGATCGGACGAGGGGCGGTGAAAAATTTGCATGGATATTGGCTGTTATTTTTGTCTCTTGGTTTGCTTGGATTTTTTATCTGTTATTAGCACCTCTGAAACCTCGGACTTTCACCTCTTAAATTCTGAGTTTTAATCGAGGTAATTGGAAAGATGAGAGTTAATTTGGAAAGCTACAAAAAGTAGGTTTATTAAACCTATATAATCGCGTATGTCTTAGGACTAAACTCTATTAAGCGTCAAATGATGGTCATCATGTTGTATTACAAAGTTAACAGCAGTTATCGTTACCTTTTGTGAGGTTTATCCAATAAGGACTCGACCCAAGATTAGCTTGCTCTCAGTATCATTCTAAATCTAAACTTAACAGCAAAATAAACTATAGGTATGTGAAATGAAAATAGATGTGACGCTACTTGAAGGGCAAAAACTCCAAGCAAGCTTTGGTAAACATCAAATTATAAGTGATCAGAGTGTAGCCGCTGGTGGAGATGAATCCTACCCAGAACCTTTTGATTACTTCTTGGCGAGCATGCCATTATGTGCCGCCTTCTACATTAGAAAATTTTGTGAATCACGAGGGATTAGCACTGACGGTATCAGCCTTACGCAGGAGCATGCCACTATAGGTGAGGATAAATACCATAAAAATTTTGGCATTTCTGTGACATTGCCAGAAGACTTTCCTGAAAAGTACAAAAAAGCCTTACTTGCAGCGGCCAATACTTGCACTGTCAAAAAAGTGATCCAAGCCATGCCTGAGTTTAAAATTCAAATCGCTGAGTAGTTAACTACCTCAGTGTTATTGTGACGCTTTGAGCAACAGTATTCAGGTTCAAGTTAAAGGTCATATGAATATTTCAGCAGTGTTAAAACAATAGTTGAATAACATATCGATATGGGCAAACCAAACTTAATAAAGTGTTTGAATCGGTAGTTGCTAGCGCTGAATACCAATAGATTGGTTTGATAACCATAAGGAGAGATAAAACTAGCGCTGGCAGCAAAGGCAACGGCTAATGCAAAAGGCATAATGGGTACTCCTAAGGTTTCTACTAAACCATAGGATAAAGGAAACATGAGTGCCGCAGCAGCATTATTGGTAACTAATTCTGTGAGTATTAGGGTGAGTAAATACACCATGACTAAGGCCCAAATAGGGCTAACACTTGTGGCCCAAGGATCTATTAATTGCATAATTTGAGTAATGACCCCAGACTTTTCAAGGGCAGTTGCAAGGCTTAGCGCACCGACTATGACCACTATTAGATTAATGGGTAAACTGCGTTTAATTTCGGTGTTTGATGTCACGCCACTGATGACCAAAACGGCAATAAAAAACAGTAAACCCGTTGCTAGGTTTAAGACAGAAGTTGCCGCCAAAGCAATAGTCAGTAGAAAACCGCCCAGGGTGATTAAGTCCTGCTTATTACTCAACTTTGTTTCCATTTTCTTTTCAGAAAGTATAAAAAAGTTTTTGGCAAGATTATGTCTTTGCATAAAATCTGGACCGGTCGCGAGTAACAAAAAATCACCCGATTGCAGCTTAATTTCACCTAATTTGCCAGACAAGGATTCACCGTCCCGCCTGATGGCGACTACGGCAGCATCAAACAACGCTCTAAAACCTAATGCTTTTAAAGTTTGCCCGATAATTTGAGCGCGATTTGAAATAATCACTTCGGTAAGATTTTCTCTTAATAAGCCGTTAGACTCAGCAAAAAGTTTTAATCCTTTAATGTGGTTTAAATTTCCTACATGTTGAATGTTGCCCGAGAATATTAATTTGTCTCCCGATTGAATCACCTCGTCTGGGGTAACTGGAGTAATGAGTTTCCCACCTCTGGCTATTTCAATTAAAAATAACTCGGGTAAATTTCTAAGGTGATTCTCTTCGACACTTTTGCCAATGAGTTCACAGTCTTCATCTACATCGGCTTCAATAAAATAGCTATTGTACTGAGTGTTTTTATTAGGGATTTCTGGCAATAAAGGTGCGATTAAAAACATTAATAAACCACAACTTAATCCGGCTACTAGACCATAGAGGGTGAAATCCCAAAAATTGAAACCGGGATGACCATGTTCAATTAAAAAACTATCTACAATTAAGTTAGTGGAAGTGCCAATTAAGGTAACGGTACCGCCCAAAATCGCCGAATATGACAAAGGTATCAATAATCTAGAAGCATGATGATATTGATTTTGTTTTACCGGACCAATCAAACTCGCGACAATTGCGGTGTTGTTGAGAAGCGCTGAAGAAAAAAACGTCAAACCAAATAACCGCCAGTAACTGATGTTGAAACTAGCGGTGACTAATGTTCTTCCTAAACGTTTGATGAGTGAGGTTTTGTCTACTGCTGAACTGACTAACAGTAACAACACTAGGGTAATTAAACCTTGATTGGTAAAGTTGTGAATAACATCAGCAATCACTAATTGCTGACTCGCTATTAACGCCAAAAGTGATGCCGAAAAAATTAAAGATGGGCGCTGGTTAGTAGTAACAAGCGCCAATATAGTACCTGCAAATATAGCTAATACCAGATACTGACTAATATCCATATTGTTTAGTTCTTTTTAATTGCTTGAGTATTACAGTTTACTGATATCAGTGGCATTCCAATGTGGGAAATGTCTTCTAACTAATTCATTGAATTCCAATTCAAACTCAGAAAACTGACCTGCACTGGTATCTTCAGCTACATCAATAATCATACCAGCACCTACTGTACCATTTGTCACTCTATCAATAATGATAAATGCACCAGTCGCACGGTTTTTGGTGTATGGATCGCAGGCAACAGGTTGTGTCAGTTTGATTTTAGCTACGGCAATTTCATTTAACGCCAAACGGACAGTGTTTTTATGTTCCATCGAGTTCACATCAATTTGATACTCCACTTCGGTGACACTTCCCGGCACAAATTTAGTCGCAAACTTAAACCCGTATTGCTTGTTAGGCATCATAGGCTCTTCATCCATCCACACTAAATTTGTTCTGTAGGTATTGCTGTGTAATGGCAAGTTGTCACTTTTGACTATCATGTCGCCACGAGAAATATCAATTTCATCTTCAAGAGAAATGGTAGTGGTAAGCGGTGCAAAGGCTACCTCTTGCTCACCTTCAAAATTGACTAACGCTTTAACTTTTGACTGTTTGCCAGAGGGTAGGGTGGTGATGCTATCACCGGGTTTAATTTGCCCAGATACGACTGTTCCGGCAAAGCCTCGGAAGTTTAGATTAGGGCGAGTCACGTATTGTACTGGAAAGCGGAAGTCGTCAGCGTTAATGTCATCGTTAATTTCTACGTTTTCTAACATAGTCATTAAGGTGTCGCCCTTATACCAAGGGGTGTTTTCACTAGGATTGACTACGTTGTCGCCATCTAATGCAGACAGAGGGATAAACTGAATATCAGGGATCTCTAGTTGTTTTGAAAACTGTAAATAATCTGCCTTTATTTCCTCATAAACGGATTCGCTATAACCTTTTAAGTCCATTTTATTAACAGCGACAACTACGTGTTTGATACCTAGTAAAGACACTAAAAACGAATGCCGACGAGTTTGCGTTTTTACACCAGCACGCGCATCGATAAGAATGACCGCAACGTCACAATTTGACGCGCCTGTTACCATGTTGCGAGTATACTGTTCGTGTCCAGGGGTGTCGGCGATTATAAACTTACGCTTATCGGTTGAATAATAACGATAGGCGACATCAATTGTAATGCCTTGTTCGCGTTCTGACTGCAAGCCGTCGACAAGTAACGCCAAATCAACCTTGTCACCAGTAGTTCCGACCTTTTTACTGTCTTTGGTAATGGCCGCTAGTTGATCTTCAAATATCATTTTTGAGTCATGTAACAAACGACCAATTAAGGTACTTTTACCGTCATCTACGCTGCCACATGTCAAAAACCGTAGAAGATCTTTCTTTTCATGTTGATCTAGATAACCCAAAATATCGGATTGTAATAATGTATTTTCGCTATTCATAATTAGCAGCTCACCAAAAAATAAGGGTTTAAAACGGATTCTTTTTGATTATATCTAAGCGGTGCAGCATCAGCTCTTAGGGCATCCGTTGCATCTTCTATTATTGTTACTGTGGCACCGGCGGCCTCAACAACAGCTTGAGCGGCACCAGTATCCCATTCGCAAGTAGGACCTAAGCGTGGGTAAAGATGTGCAGCGCCTTCAGCAACTAGGCATAACTTAAGGGAACTACCCATGGCGACTAATTCAGTGTCACCTTCTAGAGAGTCGAGTAAAGCTTGTATCTCGGGGCTTTGATGGGAACGGCTTCCAACAATTTTCCAGGTTTCGCCCTTAGTCCATGCTTTAGGGGAGATGTCTGCTCTAACACCGGCGGTTATCTTAAATGCGCCTTTACCTAAAATACCTACGTAGGTTTGCTTTAAAACCGGTGCATACACCACACCAAAAACCGGTACGCCATCTTTAATCAATGCAATGTTGACAGTGAACTCACCATTTTTCTTAATGAACTCTTTGGTGCCGTCAAGAGGATCAACTAACCAATAAGTATCCCAACTGTTGCGCTCCTGCCAAGAAATATCAGCTGATTCTTCAGACAAAATAGGTAAGTCTGATACTTCGGTCAGGCCTTCTACAATACAATTATGGGCAGCTAAGTCTGCATCAGTTAAAGGGCTGGCATCTGATTTTTCATAGATACCAAAATCCTGTTGATAGATGGCCATAATTTTGTCGCCCGCTTGGTGGCTGATATCGATGACGCTTTGAATAAGTTCTTCCGTTAACATTAGGCCACAATTCCTTTTTGTTTTAATAAATCAAAAAGCTGCTCTGCTGATTGTTCCGCGGTTTGGTCTGAGAAAGTTAAAGTGATTTCAGGATTTTCGGGGGCTTCGTAAGGAGAATCAATTCCTGTAAAGTCCTTAATATCGCCTTGTCTGGCTTTTTGGTACAACCCCTTAGGATCACGTTTTTCACATTCTTCTATCGGTGTATCTATAAAAATCTCAATAAATTCGCCATCGGCTAATAAACGACGGCAAAAGTCTCTTTCGGATTTAAAAGGTGAGATGAAGGCTGTTAACACTATCATGCCTGCATCCACAAACAATTTAGAGACTTCACCAATACGCCTAATGTTTTCGACTCTGTCTTTGTCGCTAAAGGTCAAATCCCCACATAAACCATGACGCACGTTATCACCGTCTAACAAGTAGGTATGTTTGCCATGCTCAGCTAATTTTTTTTCCAGTAAATTTGCAATAGTGGATTTTCCTGAACCACTTAAACCAGTCAGCCACAATACGCAAGGTTTCTGCTTTTTTGCTTCTGCTCTGCGAGCTTTATCCACATCATGCTGATGCCACACTATATTGGTAGACATTAGAAATATCCCTCCATTTTTTTCTTCTCCATTGAGCCAGAAGAATCATGATCAATGACCCTGCCTTGGCGCTCAGAGGTTTTGGTCAATAACATTTCTTGGATCACTTCTGGTAAAGTCGCGGCGGTAGACTCAACGGCACCTGTTAATGGATAGCAGCCTAAGGTTCTAAATCGTACCGAACGCATTTCAGGTGTTTCACCTTCTTCCAATGGCATACGATCGTCGTCGACCATAAAATAAACACCGTCACGTTTAACTACTGGGCGCGGTTTAGCCAAATATAGCGAGGGAATTTCAATGTTTTCCATATAAATATATTGCCAGATATCTAACTCAGTCCAGTTTGACATGGGGAATACACGAATACTCTCGCCCTTATTTATTTGCGCATTGTATACGTTCCATAACTCTGGACGTTGGTTTTTGGGATCCCAGCGGTGATTCTCATCGCGAAACGAATACACGCGTTCTTTTGCTCGAGACTTTTCTTCATCGCGTCTGGCGCCACCAAAAGCAGCATCAAATTTATAGTGATCTAGCGCTTGTTTTAAACCCTGGGTTTTCATTATGTCAGTATGTTTAGAGCTACCATGACTGAACGGGCCGACATTCATTTTTAAGCCGTCGGGATTAATATGTACCAGTAAGTTTAAGTCATGTTTTTTGGCCATTTCGTCACGAAATGAAATCATTTCATGGAACTTCCAAGTGGTATCTACATGTAATAGCGGAAAAGGAATTTTTCCTGGTGCAAACGCTTTACGGGCTAAATGTAATAACACTGATGAATCCTTGCCCACAGAATATAACATCACGGGGTTGTCGAATTCAGCAGCTACTTCGCGGAAAATATGAATACTTTCAGCTTCAAGTTGCTTCAAATGGGATACTGTTGGGATCGAGTTAGACATGGCTTTCTCACGCAAAGATGTTCGGTTATATTAAAAAGTTCTATGCCTAGAACAATAACAAAAAAAACGAGTGATCTGTATTCTTATTTGTACTAAAACAGTTTCAAATGACCTGAGGCGCATATATCTTCAATAAGTATAAAAGTATTACTCTAATGAGTGTTCAACTTTTATACTTATTGCTGTACTTAATTATTCAAGTTGCTTCAGTGATTGTTGTACTCTATCGAATGTATCTGCTACTAGCTTGTCTTCTTGTTTACCTAATAAACTAACAACAATAATCGTAACGCTTGATACTAAGAAACCAGGTACAATTTCATACACCCATGCACTCAATAACTGTCCGTTTATCGTGATAGGAGCGTAAATCCAAATCAACACTGTTATCGCTCCTGATAACATACCAAGAATGGCTGACAATCTGGTCATTTTCTTCCAAACCAGACTAATCAATACTAAAGGACCAAACGCTGCCCCGAACCCAGCCCAAGCGTTACTTACTAAGTCAAGAATCGTGCTATCGCGATCATAGGCTATATAAATCGCGACTAATGCAACTAATGCTACCGATATTCTCCCCACGGTTACGAGTTCTTGTTGGCTGGCATCTTTTCGCAAAAATGCTTGATAAAAATCGCCAGTGAGTGAGCTAGAAGTGACTAACAATTGCGAAGAAATGGTACTCATTATTGCTGCTAGTATTGCACCTAATAAAAAGCCACTGATTAAAGGATGAAACAGAATCTGAGATAGATAAATAAAGATAGTTTCAGGATCTTGCATAGTGCCTTGAGTCTTTGTGACATAGGCAAGACCTAAAAGGCCAGTAGCAAGGGCTCCACTGATTGAAATTAACATCCAACTAATGCCTATTCTGCGGGCTGTTTTTATATCTTTAACTGAACGGATCGCCATAAAGCGGACAATAATATGGGGTTGACCAAAATAACCTAAACCCCATGATAATAGGGATATAACACCTATGGCGGTCATAGCTTGACCATTTGAAGCGTTAATAAATAAATCTAAAAAGTCAGCGTCGTAAGTTCCCAATTGTGCTGCTGCGCCGCTGAATCCCCCTAGGTCAAACAACACAACAACAGGAACCAGTATTAAAGAGACAAACATGATACATCCCTGAACAAAATCAGTAATGCTGACCGCCATAAATCCGCCCAATAAGGTATAGGCTACAACAACACCAGCGGTGACATACAAACCTATTTCATAACTTAGACCAAATGAGGATTCAAATAACTTCCCTCCGGCTACTACACCAGATGAGGTATACAAGGTAAAAAATATAACAATTACAATAGAAGAAATGAGCCTTAAGCTATGGCTATTGTCATTAAACCGGTTAGCGAAATAATCAGGGATCGTCAGGGCATTTTTTGCGAGTTCGGTATAAACCCTTAAACGCGGGGCAACCCAAATATAATTGAGATAGGCCCCAATAGCTAACCCCACTGCTATCCAAGCACTCGAAAGCCCTGATACATACATAGCACCAGGTAAGCCCATTAGCATCCATCCGCTCATGTCAGATGCCCCAGCTGACAGCGCCGTTACCTTAGGGCTTAAGCTTCTTCCACCCAACATATATCCTTCAACGTCTGTGCTGGACTGTTTAAAAGAATACAAGCCAATGCCAAGCATAACCAAAAAGTACAGGCCAAGAGAGATAAACGTAAAGGGATCCATGAAAGTTACCTTAGAAGTAAGTGACGAAAAGATATGAAGTTTTTAGCAGTTGACGTATGCTAACAACTGTACGAACAATTCGCTAGTCAGATGCCACAATGTATACAAAAACCTTTGAACAACTCACTAAAGATGAGCTTTATGCTTTGGCAAAATTGCGTCAAGAGGTATTTATTGTCGAACAAAATAGTATTTATTTTGACCTTGACGATTATGACCAAGAGGCAATGCATTTTTTAGAGTTTGACACTCAACAGCGCTTAATCGCTTACGGGAGATATCGAAAAATTTTAGGGGGCGGAGAAGTAAAAATAGAGCGGATAGTGTTGGCTGCAAAAGCTAGGGGGCAAGGGTTAGGTAAATCTTTGATTGTCGCTATGTTAAAGGATATTCAAGAAAATTATCCAATGGCTAAAGTCACCTTATCTTCACAGATTGAGGCCAGTGAGTTTTATCGTAGGTTAGGGTTTGTTGAGTTTGGAAATCAATATGATGATGGTGGCATTATGCACATTGGGATGATTTATCGCGCACCATAATCCAAGTGGCTTGAGGTTTACTCGAAATATCTACTCAAATATAAAAAATGCCTCGCCCAAGGGAAGCATTTTTCTCATTTTAAACAGTTATATATGAATCCAAACCTTAAGCGGAAAAGTGAATCTTGCGTTTAAGTTGTTGTTTCATTCCTTCTATATTTGCGCCTTCTTCACCCACTACAACAATACTGGCGCGTTTAAGATCCAAGGCTTGGCTTTGATAACCTCGACCATTAGCTGTACTTTCAGCATTGTGGGCATCGTCATGAGGAATGACAAAAACTGATACTTTACCGTTTTCACCTTGCATTACCATATGCAAACTCCTGACATTTTCAAAATCACAAAAGTTGGCATAATACACTTGTCCTAACTCTTCTGTGAACTCGCCACCGAATTGCGCTAATTTCGCATTCACTTGTTGCAGCGATACGTTATTTTGGGCCTCTAGTGCGTAATTACCTTCCATATAAACATGTGCGATAGCTTGGTCGGCTATATTCAATAGATTATGTTGCTGCCACATGGTAAAGCTCACGCCCACTACAAAAGCCACCGATGCTGCCATCGCAAGTTGAATGCGATTACGAACTTTACTTACTCTATGCGATTGCATAGTTTGCCGTAACAGCAGTTTATGTACTAAGTCGTCAGGTACTTTTACTTGACTAGCTAGGTCCATATCTTTATCGAGTTGTTTAAGCTCTTTGCGGAACGCCTGCTTTTTAGGATCTTCATCAATGGCCGCCAATATTCGTTCATCAGTACAATTAGGATCGGCATATAAGGTACGACGGAATTCTAACTCATCCATTTTCACGCCCCCTGTTTTCGTTGGCTTTGTCCAAGGCTTCTTTAACCTGATTACGGGCCCTGAATAATCGAGTCATTACGGTATTTTTGTTTAAGTTAAGCTGCTGTGCAATTTCATCACCGCTATAGCCAAACACTATCTGTAACATTAGAGGTTCTCTGTATTCTTCACTTAACGATCCCATAACTGCACGCAATTCCCTATGTTCAATTTCGACTTCATTGGTCAATTGGTCATCAATTATTGAGACATCATCTATATCAACTAAATCAAATTGTTTTCGCTCAAACCGCCTCGCATTTTCTCTTCGCAATATTGTAATTAACCAAGACTTCGCGGCTTTTTCGTCTTTGAGAGAATCCAAAGATTTCCATGCGCGAAGAAAAGTCTCCTGTACTATGTCCTCTGCTACTGTTTTGTTTTTAACAAGCCAACAAGCATACCGGAATATATCAGTATGAAGCGCTAGCACTAACACTTCATATCGTTTTTGTTTATTTAGCATGTCATTAGAGACCGAGGCTTGACTATTTTGCTTTCGTGAAAACATCTAAATTTCCATCATTATTTTTGGCCAGTGGGTTATTACAATCACTACTGGTATTTTACCGCAAAGCTAAATAGTCAGATAATTGGCTTACAGCGTTGAAAAACCTATCTAAACTTTGTCGAAACACTCAGCTTCATTTACTAAGTGGCTGGATACAGCGGAGACAAGTTTTGTTGAGTTTGTTTTTTGATACTGCCTTTTTTACGCATTTTTCGCAATATTTGCTGTAACTCTTTACTTTGCCATTCACTTTGGTTTTTTGAAAAGCGAGCGGCTAGTAGTGTGTTGACCGCTTTAGACAGCATAGCATCATCAATCACTTTCAAGCTGTGTTCTAAGGAAACATTTTTATCATTTATGTAATTGCCAAGCCACAAAGCGAGGGATTTTTGTGTATCAGCAGCAGCATTTTTGTTTAGTGCCTTTTCAAGGTTTTTCCATAATAACTGTTCACTTTGGGTATTCCTAACTACTGATTGATTTGACTGCTGAGTCGCTGATTTTAATAACCAAACCTGTCGCCACCACATCACTAACGTAATGATCCATAACAAAAATAAACCGACGCTCAGCCACATCCAATATTGTGGCATATTGTTGTTTTGGACTTCTAAATTAGCCGGAGAGGGCTGCAGCGGTTGGTCTACCGCAGTGCTTTGAACGCTCGGATTGATAGGAATCGTTGTAGTGGGTTGAGTTGTTGCAGGTAATATCTGCAATTTTTTCTCGGCTAATACTGCGTATTCTGTTTTACCCGTAATGGTATTGAACCAAGGGATCCGCACTTCAGGAATGACGAGTTCTCCCGCTTGGCTGGGGATAATCGCTATGCTTTCTTTGCGCTGCGCTATTAAGGAATTATCTCTCTCAACTGTGGTGGTTTCAGCTTGATCTGGATAGGTTTTTACTGAGTCTGGGTAAACACTTGAGATAGTTGGGAGTTGTTCTTCGACTACACCTATTGCGGTTAAAGTAATAGTGCGAGTGATCGGCTCACCTGCGACAAAATCGTTGGTATTGCCTTGCCATTCATCGTCTAATTGCACAAAGTCACTCGGTAACCAATGTTGGTCGTAATTACTTGGTATAGGTAAAACCGTAATATTCTGACTAGGTCCAACTCTGTTAACCGCTTTACTGCGATTAAAGAAACCAAAACTTTGCCTTGTGTTATCTATCACTTCCCCTTCGAATAATGGTCCTTCAATTGTGTAGCTACCACTTTGCTGAGCAATGATTGCAAAAGAACGCTCAATAATACGATACCGGCGGCCATCAACCACTTCGTTGTATTCTTTATCCTTACCTATTTGCCTTATGTCGGCGTTTTCCAGTGTTGGACTAGATAAACTGCCTCTTTGAAGATCTTTACCCAAATGTAATTTTACGGTGTAGCGAATTTGTTGCTGTAAGTAAACCTGATCGACATCTACACTAGTAGTAATAAACAGGTCTCGCCCTTGCGCCCCAGCATTAGCTGATACGGGGATGACTAATACTTCAATGGGTTTTGTTTTAGATCCTGCAATATTAAATACAGGTATAGTAAACCTGCCTTTCTTTTTAGGAATAAGAACCGTTGACCAAGTAGTGGTTCTGGTCGTATCGAAATTAATCATTTTTGTTTGCGAACTGACTGAAGTACGACCTACTACAAAATCTTTCATTAAGAACGAAGAGTCAAATGCATTTCTATCTACCTCGCCATTGGCTACCACAGACAGTATAAATGATTCATCTACCATTACTGGGTTCTTATCAACAGAAGCACTAACCTCTATTGATTGAGCCCGAAGCGCATTCGTTACCAAAAACAAAATTAAACATATAATTATTTTAGGCATTTTAATCTTATTCACTATTACCAATTCCCCTGTAAATTTGTTGGCAACCTTTCTCTTTTTCGCCGTTGAGACTCAATTTGCATTTTGCGTTTTAATAGAAATGCTGGATCGTCAGGCACCCGATTGAGCAGAGTTTGCATTCGTTGCATTTGTTCTTTTTGTTCATCGGTTAGTTCTTCTTTACCTTGTTGTAAGGCCTGGGCTTGCTGTTCCTGCTCGGATTGCTGTTGTTCTGATTCAGCTTCTGCCTCATCACTCTCTTGTTCGCCCTGCTGTTCCGCTTCTTGCTCTTGTTGCTCTTGTTGCTCTTGTTCAGTTTGACTTTGTTGCTCAGAGTCCTGTGGTTGCGAGTCATTTTGTTCCGAGTCTTGGCCTTGTTGTGGATCTTGAGATTGCTGCTCTTGTTGCTGCTGATCGCCAGATTGACTATCTTGTTGCTCTTGATTTTCACCGTCTTGATTTTCATCCTGCGACGGATCCCCAGACTGCTCTTGCTGCTGTTCTTGTTGGTTTTTCAATCTTTCAAGTAAAGCTTTATTTGCTGCGGCATCTTCATGTTCAGGTTGTTGTTCTAATACCTTTTCATAGACTGCAATTGCTTGGTCTATTTCGCCTAGTTGCGCTAAAGAATTGGCCGCATTGTAAGCCGCTTCTGTATAGTTTTTATCATTAGGAGTTAATTGTGAAAAGGATTCTAACGCTGCTTGATAATCACCATTCTTATAATGTGCAGTGCCTTGCCACATAGGATCCATAAAAGTATTCGCGGCTTGTTCGTACTCGTTTTGGTTAAAGGCTTGCATGGCCTGCTGATCAGGAGTTTTCCACATGTCTTGCCACCAGTCAGCTCGCGCTTGAGGAGAATAAGTGGGTATTAAAATACCAATAAACAGTGCAGTCACTATACCGCGCCTAAAACTGTATGCGGCAAAGGGAATGATAAGAAGCAGTAAATAAGGTCCCATCTCTTGCCATTTATCACCAAATTTTTCTTGTTTATCGTCTTCATCTTTATCGGGTGTTTCGTCAAGTAGAGTTTGTTCAATCAAATAATCGATATCGCTATCGTCAGATTGCATAGATGCATAGCGCCCACCACTGCTTCGAGTTAAAGATTTTAAGTTATTAACTGTCAATTTGGGGAGCACGATCGCACCGCGACTATCTTTTAATAACTCTCCATCTACTTGTTGTATAGGCGCACCTTCTATAGTGCCAACACCAAGTACAGATAAGCGGAACAGCGAATTATTAAATATTTCGCTGACCTCTTTCATTTGTTGGTTGCTGATCCCGTCAGTGATCCAAAATATCTCACCTTGTTGATACCCAGCGTTGGTGAGTAACTCAATAGCAGCTTGTAAACCTAATGCAGGGTCACTGCCGGCAATTGGCATGATTTCTGGTGTTAGACTGGGAATAAGGGTGGTGAGGTTTTGTGCGTCTGAACTTAATGGACTGATAGTAAATGCGTCGCCAGCATACGCCACTAATCCGGTTTCACCTTCGGTAATTGCGTTAACTAAATCTATCGCTTTGTATTTTGCTCGAGTGAGTCGATCAGGTTTAACATCAGTGGCTCGCATAGATAGCGACATATCCATTAACACTACTTTACCTGCATTTAACTGATAAACCGGCTGCGGTAATCTTTCCCAAGTTGGGCCAGCCAACGCGACAGTGGCTAAAATCCAACAGAACCCTAATAACAATAGGGGAGGGCGAGCTTTTTTGAGCCCTTGTGTTGTGATCAGGTGCTGATATAAGTGACTGGCAAGTACGGACTGCCAACCTGACTGTTGTTTGTGAACATAGCGAATTAACGCCACAATTATCATCAGTGGGATAATCAGCCATAACCAATGCGGTCGAATAAAATGAAACTCACTTAAACCTGACATGTATTCAATCATTGCGTTGTCCCCCGCAATCTAATTAGCCTCATCAGTGGAAACATCGCCATTAAAACTGTTATTAACAACGCTAAACCCAAAGGGTAGAAGTACAAGGCTTGCAGAGGTCGCATTTGTTTACTTTCTCTGGCTATGGGTTCGAGTTCATCCAAAGTCGCGTAGATTTGCTTCAGTGATTCAGCATCTCTGGCTCTAAAATAACGGCCACCGGTTGAAGTAGCTATTTCGGTTAACATGTCTTCGTCCAAGTCTTGCGACGGGTTGACTTGCCTATTTCCAAAAAAACTCTGCACTAACATTTTGTCAGCACCTACACCTATAGTGTATATGGTTACGCCATTGTTAATCGCTAATTCGTTTGCTTGCTCCGGCGTAATGTTTCCGGCGGTATTTTGACCATCAGTTAGTAAAACCAGTACTTTATTTGATTCTTTACGGGCTTCAAAACGTTTAATCGCTAGTCCAATTGCGTCGCCGATGGCGGTTTGCTCACCCACCAAACCGATCAAAGATTCGTTGAGTAGTTGTTCAACGGTTTCTCTATCGTAAGTAAGAGGTGCTTGCAAATAAGCGGTATCAGCAAACAAAATTAGTCCTAATCT
Source organism: Paraglaciecola arctica (assembly GCF_018861065.1). GTDB lineage: Bacteria > Pseudomonadota > Gammaproteobacteria > Enterobacterales > Alteromonadaceae > Paraglaciecola > Paraglaciecola arctica_B. Next base: position 38,713 of record NZ_JAHKQO010000006.1, on the reverse strand, counting down.
ATCTCCGACCCTGCGCTTGATAAAATCGCTTAATACGAATTTGATCATTTTTAGACGATCTACTTGTCTGCCGTTAACTTGCATGTCGTCAATTTTCATACTGCCAGATAAATCTACCGCAACCATTAGATCTCGCCCTTCAGCAGGAATACTAACAGGATCGCCTAACCACTGTGGTCTGGCGGTAGCTACCACTAAGGCAATCCACGCTAACGTTGCCAAAAACAAGTTCAGCTTGTTAGTGGCTTTCCTTTGGTTTGTTGTTTCGATTCCAGTTGTCAGACTAGGTACACGTAATGCCGCTTCTTGACTTTGTTTTTTAGCGGGAAGCAGCAGTGTCAATAGTGGCAATGGTAGTAAAAATAATACCCACAACCATTCAAACTCAAGCATTGTTTTGCTCCAACTGTTGAATGACTTTTTTGCGTGGTGGTAGGGCATATTTGATCCACGTTTCTACTAACTTATAGTAGCGTGCAAAGGAAGCATTTTCTGAAGTCTGTGCTCGATATAACATTTGTTGCATCGACTCAAAGGAATCGGAAAAATCTTTAATTTTGTTTTTAGGAAGAGTGTTAACTATAAAGTTAGTCCATTGAGGCCCATGTAATTCTCGAACATTGTGGTTAGGGAAGTACGTCATGGCTACCCGTTTTAACAATTGATTGAGTTGCGATACGCTGTCGGAATTTGAGGCATCAATTTGTTGCAATGATTTCAAAGCTTGGCGTTTAGCTAGTGACTTATTTCTAGCGCGTAAAAACCACATGATCATAAAGCTCACGCCAATAATAGAAAATATTCCAAGCAACCACCATCCATATGCAGGTGGCCATGACTCTATGGTGCTAGGTGGATGAATGTCTTTTAAATCTTGTAGTGGATTCATTTGTATTTACTCCCAGAAAATCGATCTAACTGCAATTCTAGGGGGGTACCAGCATCAATCTGGATTACCTGTGCCTTACATTGTTTTAACGTGTTTTCAATTTTGTCAAATTGCGCCTGATGTTGGTTGCAATAAAGAGCTTCAGTATTTTTTTCGCCCAACACTATTTGTTGCCTGTTTTGACCATCACTTAAGGTTACTCTTTGACTCATTTTGACTTGTGGTAAACGATGTTCAAAAGGGTCGCTGATTGGGTAAGCAATCACCTCACAGTGTTTACTTAACTGCGCGATATGCTGTTTAGCGATTTCGTCTAACTGGCTAAAGTCACTGATGATAAACACCAAACTACCGGGATGAGCCAACCTTCGTAATCTGGCACATGCGTTGGCTAAGGTGACTTGTTCTTGGTTGGGTGATATTTCATTGGAATTTGCGCCTTGCTGTACTTTTATCATGCTATTTAAGAGTGACAACACCGCTTTTTGACGGGTAAATGGTTTACATTCAATATGCTGATTTTGGTTGAATATTAATCCACCTATTCGGTCCCCACGTTTTCTTGCGGACCATGCAATAAGAGCACTTAAATGCGCAGCTTGGACTGACTTGAATAGAAACTGTGTGCCAAATTGCATGCTCGAAGATAAATCTGTAAGCACAAATACAGGTCTTTCTTTTTCTTCACGATACAATTTAGTATGAGTTTTACCGGTACGTGCAGTCACTCGCCAATCAATGGCGCGGATATCATCACCTGCTTGGTAATGGCGAGCTTCGTCAAACTCCATGCCACGCCCTTTGGTTTTCGCCAAATAAGCACCGGCAAGTTTGGCTTGTACTGTTTTACGTGGTGACAGGTTTACTAGCGCTGTTTTACCTTGATAGTGGATCAGTTCCTTAATACCCAGATTCACACCGTCACTTTGGTATTTAGCTAACCACTTTGCAATGTCTTGCATACTGCTTCCTTAATCTTGTGTTTAAGGAACAGCCACTAGCTGTAAAATTTTGTCGAGTACCTGATTACAGTTGACCCCTTCTGCTTCGGCTTCATAACTGAGCAGCAATCTGTGGCGCAACACATTATGGAACACAGCTTGAATATTATCTGGACCTACAAAATCTCTGCCCATTAACCATGCGTGCGCACGGGCACATTTGTCTAACGCTATAGTGGCTCGAGGGCTTGCTCCAAATTCTATCCAGTTGGCTAAATCAGGGTCGTAACTTTGTGGTTTACGAGTTGCGATAATTAATTGCACTATATATTGCTCTAACGCATCGTCTAGGTGAATTTTAAGGACATCTTGGCGAGCATTAAATATATCTTGTTGACTTAGGTTAGGTGGGCTAACTACTTCTGAATGCATGGCTTCGTTACGAGTTAAGCGCAAAATCTCGAGTTCGGTTTCCGCCCCAGGATAATCGATTTCTAAATGCATCAAAAACCGATCAAGTTGAGCCTCCGGTAGTGGGTAGGTGCCTTCCTGTTCAATAGGGTTTTGTGTAGCCATAACCAAAAATAACTGTGGTAGGGCATAAGTCGTATTGCCTACTGTGATTTGTCGTTCTGCCATAGCCTCTAGCAAAGCGGATTGCACTTTAGCAGGAGCACGATTAATTTCATCTGCTAATACTAAGTTATGAAAAAGTGGTCCTTTTTGAAAAACGAAGGTGCCGTTTTCAGGTCGATAAATATCTGTACCGGTCAAATCTGCTGGCAGTAGATCAGGGGTAAACTGTACACGGTGAAAATCACCTTCTAAACCGTTTGCTAAAGCGTTAACCGCACGAGTTTTTGCTAAGCCTGGAGGGCCTTCCACTAACAGGTGACCGTCCGCTAAAAGCGCAACTAAAATATTTTGCGTTAAGGTTTGTTGACCCACCACTTGGCTATCTAAGTAAGCTTGTAATTGTTTAAATTGTGCTGCTGCCATAGTGTTAACTACTTCCTTCTTATTTGTGGATATTTAGAAATTTAAATAAATGTCGCATTAATAAATTAATAGGTTAATAAAGTGTTGGATGAGTACGAATTACGGATCCAAAACCCAGACTACTGACTATGCTAACCGATATAAGGTTCCCCTTATGAAAAACAATGTTACAAAGCTTTAAAAAACACTAATTGGAGAAAAATGAAGCAATTTTAGGGGCGCAATTACGCTTTAACTGAAAACTTACTCTAAGGTCACCAACCCTTTTGTTAATTTGTACATCAGGTTGGCCGGTAAGTTAGCAAACGTTTATTTCAAGTTAAGCGGAAGTCTGTGGTAATTAGAGTTGCCTTGAAGTCGTATTCGTTACTAGGTACAATCACTTAAATTTTACAGGTCAGACCACTGGCGTTTGAATATTTATAAGGGCATAAAATGACAGCTAAACAGATAGTCAAAACGAGAGAAGGCGATAGAATCGCTATTGTAGCAGGCCTTAGAACGCCATTTGCCAAAATGGCCACGTATTTCCATGGCGTTCCAGCGGTTGATCTCGGAAAAATGGTAGTCAATGAAATGTTAGTTCGCAATAACGTTGATCCAATGATTATTGAGCAATTGGTTTACGGTCAAGTGGTACAAATGCCGGAAGCTCCGAACATTGCCCGTGAAATAGTGTTAGGCACTGGTATGAACGTGCATACCGACGCTTATAGCGTATCTAGAGCTTGTGCGACAAGTTTTCAATCAACAGTAAATATTGCTGAGTCGATGATGGCAGGGAATATTAGTGTGGGAGTGGCTGGCGGAGCTGATTCTACCTCAGTATCGCCTATAGGTGTGTCCAAAAATTTAGCCAGAGCCTTAACCGATTTACAAAAAACTAAAACTCTTGGGCAAAAATGGCAAGTACTTAAAAAGTTAGGTTTGAAAGATTTAATGCCGGTTCCTCCCGCGGTTGCAGAATATTCCACAGGGTTATCTATGGGGCAAACTGCCGAGCAAATGGCTAAATCTCATAACATTAGTCGTAAAGATCAAGATGCTTTGGCCCACCGTTCACATACCTTAGCCGCCCAAAACTGGAATGACGGTAACTTAGCCAATGAAGTGATGACTGCATATGCCGAACCATTCAAAGGTGCCCTCGAAAAAGATAACAACATTCGTTTTGATTCAAAACTCGAAGGTTATGCCAAACTCCGTCCTGTGTTTGACAAAAAACATGGCACAGTCACAGCGGCAAATGCAACGCCACTAACCGATGGTGGCTCTGCTGTATTAATGATGACAGAAAGCCGCGCCAAAGAGTTAGGCTATACGCCGCTTGGATATATTAAAAGTTATGCATGGGCTGCAATAGACGTATGGCAAGATATGTTAATGGGACCTTCTTATGCCACGCCTATGGCACTTGATAGAGCAGGTATGACACTAAACGACCTGACTTTGATTGAGATGCATGAGGCTTTTGCTGCGCAAACTCTAGCCAATTTAAAGATGTTCGCTAGTGATAAATTCGCCCAAGAGAAATTAGGTCGTAGTAAAGCTACGGGTGAAATAGATATGGACAAATTTAATGTTATGGGGAGTTCATTAGCTTATGGACACCCATTTGCAGCGACTGGAACTCGAATGATCACTCAGATGTTAAATGAATTAAATCGTCGCGGTGGCGGAACGGGATTACTGACGGCTTGCGCCGCAGGCGGACTGGCAGCTGCTATGATAGTTGAAACGGAGTAAGGTGATAATTATGACTACAATCAATGAAGCAACAGAATCGAAAAGCGCCTTTACTCTTGATGTACGCGAAGATGGGGTCGCCATATTAACCATGGATGTACCCGGCGAAACTATGAATACCCTAAAAGTGGAATTCGCTGAACAAATCAATACTGTGTTGCAGCAGATAAGTGCCGATAGCAGTATAAAAGGCGTCGTGGTAGTAAGTGGTAAAGACAATTCTTTTGTTGCTGGTGCTGATATCAGCATGTTGGCGGCGTGTAACAGCGCAGAAGATGCAACGACTATTGCTAAGGGCGGACAAGATATGTTTCAGCGTATCGAAGATATGCCTGTGACATTTGTGGCTGCAATTCATGGCCCAGCATTAGGTGGTGGTTTAGAGCTCGCGTTGGCATGTCATTATCGAGTATGTAGTGATGATGCAAAAACGCAATTGGGCTTACCCGAAGTTCAGCTTGGATTGTTACCCGGTAGTGGTGGTACACAACGGTTACCTAAGCTAATCAGCGTGCAACAAGCAATGAAAATGATGCTAACCGGTGGTTCAGTGCGGGCTAAACAAGCCAAAAAGTACGGTATTGTTGATGATATGGTACCCCAGTCAATTTTGCTGGACGTTGCTATTGAAATGGCCAAAAAACCAAAGCCTAAACGCAAAGGTCCAAAATTAGATCTTATGGGCAAATTCTTAGAAACCACCTCGCTTGGCCGAAACATCATGTTTAAGCAAGCACGTAAACAAACTGCCAGTCAAACTAAGGGAAATTATCCGTCTCCTGAGCTAATCATTGACTGTATTGAAACGGGCTTAAATAAGGGCTTTAAAAAAGGCTTAGAAGTTGAAGCTAAACATTTTGGCAGTTTAGTGATGAGTTCTGAATCGGCAGCCCTTAGAAGTCTATTTTTTGCTACTACCGATATGAAAAAAGAAAACGGTGTAGAAGGTGTCCAACCAGCATCTTTGAAGAAGGTAGGCGTATTAGGTGGTGGGTTAATGGGCGGCGGTATTGCCTTTGTTACTGCAACTAAAGCAGGGCTGCCAGCGCGTATTAAAGATATTCGATCTGAAGGTATTGCCAACGCCATAAAGTATAGTTTTGATATTTTAAACAAAAAAGTTAAACGTCGTTTTATGCAAAAATCTGAGATGCAAAAACAGTTGGCATTGTTGACTGGGTCAGTGGATTATTCTGGATTTAGTGATGCCGACGTCGTAATTGAAGCGGTTTTTGAAGACTTAAACCTAAAACAAAAGATGGTTGCAGAAATAGAGGAAAATTGCGCCGAGCATACAATATTTGCTTCTAATACTTCCTCAATACCTATTACACAAATTGCTGAGAAAGCGAAAAGGCCAGAGCAAGTGATTGGTTTGCATTACTTTTCTCCCGTAGACAAAATGCCTCTGGCCGAGGTTATTGCGCACGATAAAACATCTGACAAAACTATTTCAACTACTGTTGAGTTGGCCAAAAAACAAGGCAAAACACCGATAGTAGTGAAAGATGGGGCTGGATTTTATGTGAACCGTATTTTAGCGCCTTACATGAATGAAGCTGCCGAAGTTTTGCTTAGTGGCGAGCCAATTGATCACATTGATAAATCGTTAGTGAAATTTGGTTTTCCGGTTGGGCCCGTTAAATTGTTAGATGAGGTAGGTATAGATGTGGGTACTAAAATTGGTCCTTTCTTACAGGCTCAGTTTGGTGATCGTTTCGCGTCTAACCCTGGATTTGAAAAAATTCTTGCGGATGATCGTAAAGGCAAGAAAAACAAACGTGGCTTTTATGACTACTCAGGAAAGAAACCAGGAAAAGAAGTAGATCAAAGTATTTACAGCTTACTTGGCGTTACCCCAACGTCTAAAATGAGTCGCGAACAGATAGCCGAACGTTGTGTGTTATTAATGTTGAATGAAGCGGCAATGTGTTTAGATGAAGGTGTAGTACGTAACGCCCGTGACGGTGATATTGGGGCGATATTCGGCATAGGCTTTCCTCCATTCTTAGGTGGACCATTCCGCTACATGCACACTTTAGGCATCGCACATGTTGTGGCTAGATTAGAGTATTACCAAGGTTTACTTGGAGACAAGTTTACACCAGCTGATAGCTTGAAAAAGATGGTGGCAGAAGGGCGCTCTTTTTACTAATTAATTGGAAACGACAACTTCTTATTCGATGCCCAACTTTCATATAGCAAAGTTGGGCTTTTTTATGGGCTAGGTTTTGATAAAATCTTAGCCCTTATTTCCAGAGTGTTTCTATTTTAGTAGGCACCACTTTATTTACCCCAACGCAGGAGTTCACAAGTTGTTGTTGTTTTTCATAAGCTCAGTATGTTTTAGCGTGATGTATTATGTGCAGTCTTTTAAAACGGGCTTAACAGCAAAAAAATGGGCGTTGGCAGGGTTGGTTTTTGGACCGGTTATCTATCCATTGTTTAGATCTAGACAAAGAATAAAACTAATTAAAGCAAGAGGGATGGGTAAAGCGCTTTTCCGAGCTTAAAAAAAAAGAGGTTCCTTCTCTTTTGTTTTTTTAAAGTCAATTCAGTTAACAATTTACTGAATTAGATGTTCCATCTTACGATGGCTTGCCACCATTGATGAATCACTACTAGTAACACAAACATAGACAATGTATTGACATTATCTAGTGCTATTTACCAATGTTTACCGCTTTTTACACCGTTTTTAGTCGTGTCTGCAGTGGTTGTTGTAGTTGCAGTCTGGTTTTTAGCAGGTGCTTGTACAGTTTCTACTGATTTAACGGCTACCGGAGTAGTTGTGGCTAATACTAGTGCTACCGCATAAGATTTTAACATCTTTTATTTCCTCGTTGTTTTATTGACGTTTATGCCGACATTATATTGCCGGTCAACATAACAAAAGCGAGAACTGTGCCAATATTAACAAGTGAATAATATTTACCACGTAAAAATAGTATTACATCTCTATTTTTGGGTGTTTAATTTCCTGAATGTCTTATGTGGAAAGGGATATGGCGCCGCGGTTAAAAATGTCTTAAACGCTAGAATTTTGGATGACTTTTTGTAACTGGTGGTTTTCTTTAAGTAGCCGCTCGAATCTAGCGGCATTTAATGGCTTGCTGTAAAGGTAGCCCTGCAACATTTCGCACTCATAGCGTCGTAAAATTGACAATTGATTTTCATTCTCAACACCTTCTGCCACTACCTTCAATCCTAAATTATGGGCTATGGTGATAATGGCTTGGGTCATATGTCTGTCTTCGGCACTTTTTGCAATGTCGTCTATAAAGGCTTTGTCAATTTTTAGTGTATTAATGGGGAAGCGTTTTAAATAGGCAAGGGATGAGTAACCTGTGCCAAAGTCATCTAGAGCTAAGTGAATACCGCGTTCACGCAAACGTTGCATCATCCTAAGAGCATTCTCTGGATTTTGCATTAGTGTACCTTCAGTAATCTCACACTCTAAATGCAATGCTGACAAACCAGATTTTTGTAATATTGTTACGATACGCTCATCCAAATCTGGAATTTCAAATTGGCGCGCTGCAATATTAACTGCGACACGTCCAGTGAAGAGTCCCGCATCAACCCAGCGTTTAGTGTCTTCACAGGCTTTTCTGAGAACCACTTCACCAATTTCAATGATTTGCCCTGTTTGTTCGGCTAAAGGAATAAATTGTGCAGGACTGACTAAGCCTTTTTCTGGGTGTTCGTAGCGCACTAAGGCTTCCATACTGACCAATTTACCGGTAGCAATATCCACTTTGGGTTGGTAAAAAACCGTAAATAAATCTTCTTTTAAACCATGACGAATAAGGTTTTCTATCTGTAATTGTCGGACCGCATTTTGGTTCATTTCACCACTGAAGAACTGATACTTGTTGCCACCAGAGTTTTTTGCAAAATACATTGCTGTATCAGCATTCTTTAGTAGTTCTTGTGGATTACTGCCATCTTCAGGGTAAAAGGCAATACCTAGGCTTGCACCGAGCACAAACTCTTGTTTATTGATAATAAAAGGGCGAGCCATATTATCTAATATGGTTTGCGCAAAATGTGTAATGTAATGAATGTCTGTAGAATTATCGATTAAAATACTAAATTCATCGCCACCTAAGCGGTAGCAGGTAGCTTTTGTTCCACCAATTTTCTGTAACCGTTTTGCGATTTGTTTAATTAATATATCCCCGGTTTGGTGCCCTAAGGAATCATTAATCTTCTTAAAGTTATCCATATCCAAACAAATTAAAGCGTGTTGGGTATCTCTGCGTACAATATTACTGTGGCTAGCTTGGAAGAAAGAGCGGTTAGGTAACTCGGTTAAAGGATCGGTATTGGATAGCTTTAGCAATTCTTTTTCTGTGACTTTACGTGAAGTGATATCTGAAAATACCCCAACATAGTGGCTTATTTTGCCATCTTCATCGGTGATCGCATCGATATTCAATTCCATTTCATATTTTTCGCCATCTGAACGCCTAGACTCCACCTCTCCAAACCAATTTCCTTTTTGTTGTAATGATTTTTTAACTTCTTCAGTGAAGGCCCCTGGATATTGATGAAATGTTAAGTAACTGACTAAGGCTTGATCGCGAGTTTCGCCCGTGTACTGACAATACGAATTATTGACCGAGATAAATTTAAAAGAGGTGTCGGTGATAAATACACCATCAGATATGGTTTCAATAGAACGTTTAAATAACTTAAGCTGCTCTTCAGCCTCTTTTAAATGACTAATGTTTTTTAACGTACCTGTCATCCTTTGAGGTTGATGGTTGTTATCTCTAGAGACCACTTTTCCGCGGTCAAGGATCCAAATCCAATCACCTTTATAGGTCTTGGTTCGATAGGTAATTTCGTAGTGCTCTGTCTTTTCGCTTAAATGTTCATTTAATGTTTGCTGTACACGCTGAATATCATTGGAATGAATATTGGCTTCGTATGAGCTGTTTACTCTAATATCATCCTGTGGAAAATCTAACGTCCCCCAGGTGTTTGAGCGAAAAACTTGACCTTGATAAATGTCCCAGTCCCAAAGTTCATCACCACTGCTCCAAAGAGTCAATTTTAGGCGTTCTTCGTTTTCTTTTATGGATTGGCGTATGGCATTGCGAGAGCGGATTTGTTTGAACCAATAAAGCAAAATCAAAATGCTCAAAAACGCGTACAAAATTAGAGCGTTTTGTTTCAACCATATAGGAGGCGCGATGTTGATTTGCAGTGATTTGGAATTCGACCAAGAAACTAAAGGACTTTTACTCTGTACTTCAAATGTATAACTACCAAAATCCAAATAAGAAAATTCGGCTCGCCTCAACGATTCTGCATCTGTCTCTATCCATTGATCGGACAAACCTACCAGTCTATAGCGATATCTGACTGCCTCAGGATCAAGCGGATTTAATTCAGCAAACTTAATACTTAACATTGAAGACCCATTGGGCAGATCAATACTACTCGACAAGTTGATAGGCATTGAAAGTGGCGAATTATCCGAATGAACTGATATAGGTAAGTTAAATAAGCGCAATTGAGTGATTGTAGGTGTTTTTCTTTTTGGTTGCGGTTCAATAGACGTTCTTAGCTTCTTTGTCTTGAGATGCAATTTGGCAGCATCGAACATTAATAAACCATCGGTACCACCAAAAAGAATATCGCCTGTGCTGGTAAGTAATCCAGAGTCCTCATTTAACTCATTGTATCCAAACCGTCCATTTGCGATATTTTGTAACACTTTACCAGTTTCTAAAGATATCTCATCTATACCACCATTTACGTGTGATACCCATAAGCTACCGTTAAACTTGATTGATTTTAGGATCTGATTGCTTGCCAATCCATTTTCATCATTAAGTTTTTTGAGCACTCGATATGAGCTCTTATCTAGTTCGATAACTCCCTGTTTTAGAGACGATACCCAATAGCTGTCATTGGTTTCAATAACGGAGTTAAAGTGCCTAACAGAAGTCCCCAATTCTATGACTAATTGCTTAATTAATTTACTTTCAAGGTTGTACAGCACCATCCCTAAATTTGTATTTAGCCAGAGGTTCTTGTCGGAGTCTACAAGAAGTGGCTCCATATAATTGATTTTATCGTTAGCTAAATTAATCTTATTAGTCTCTAAACTTTCAGGTTCAATCCAATTCACTATTCCATTTTCAGAGCGCAGCCACATACGGCCATAAAAATATTTAAGCTTTAAAATAGCCAATTCCGGGTAAATATTTTTAACTAAGGTAAGTTCCGAGTCGCTTGTTTGTGAATAAATGAAAATGCCCGCAGAACTAGCTAACCAAATTTGATCTGATTCATCGATTTCAATGGCCCATATATGGTGCTCAAATTCGCTTAAAAATGATTTGAGTACGTAATTCTCAGTATCGAGTTGAGTGATCCCGTTGTTTTGGGTTGCTATCCATATTTTGCCCTTTTTGTCTTCGGATATTCCCCAAATGTTGTTTCCGGATAGGCCGGGTATTGCAAGACTTTCTGACGACCCATTTGTCTCTTTCCGGAATAGTTTTATGTCTGAACCATCAGCATTATATCGGTAAATCCCACCAGAATAGGTCCCTAACCAAATCGAATTGTTGGAGTCGATGAATAAGCTTAGAATATGTGAATTTTCAAGACCAAAGTTTCTTTCGTTTTGTTCGTTGTATGAGAATAGGTGATCGCCTTGAGGGGTTAATATGCTTATCCCAGTTTCTGTTCCTACCCAGATATTTCCATTACTATTTTCTAATATACTCCTTACTACGCTCCCAATAATTGCTGGATTACTACTAGTATCCAAACGTTTTACTGAAGCAAAATTAGCATCAATTCTAAAGGCACCACTATCTGTTGCGAGCCAATAGTTATCATTAATCTTTTTGAAATCGAATATAAAATTTGCATTTATTTGCACGTTCCATGGATTCTCTTTTTTCAGACTAAATAAAGTATTCGTGGAATGTTCCAGAATAAAAATACCACTGGCTAAACTGCCTAACCACGTTTTGTCCTGTTCGCTAAAAACCACTTTGATGTCAGCCGGTAGATTTTCACCATTAACCGAGTAAGGTAGAAATGAATCGACTTGTTTGTCATAGAGATATAGGTTTTCAGCAGTGGAAACTAATAAGTTACCGTCGTGATTCAAGGCAATAGTAAAAATTTCATTACTATTTAACTGACTATTATCCTTGGTATAACGTTTAAAATTGTCAGTTAACGGATTGTATTTTGCTAACCCATTTGAGGTCGCTACCCAAAGTTCTCCTTGGGTATCAAGCAGGAGTTTCTTGGTAAAATTATTTGGAAGAGAATTGGGGTCTTTGCTTGAATACCTATAATTTTTAAATTCATAACCATCAAAGCGACTTAGGCCTTCAAAAGTGGCAAACCACATAAATCCATTAGGATCTTCAATAATATTGGAGACAGTATTTTGTACTAATCCTTGGGATTTCGAGTACTTCTCAAAAATATTTTTTGCTGCATGAGAAGAATGCACCAGAAAGATGCACAGAAATAGCGGCAATAAAAAACTGCGGAATGTTATTAGATTACGAATATGCAATTCTCACCTTGAGGTAGTCTTCTACCTTCTTATATTATCGGGTTCTGTCGGCAGCATATCCATATCGCCCATCACTAAATATGCCTAATTTATAGGGCTGCTACAAGTGTTAATCTCGATTAAACAGGAGTCTTAAGGATAAAAGTGTCTGATTGTTGCTTTTTTAGCTAAATAATCCAATTTTTAAATGTATTGTGTGTTGGATTTGAAATGTTGAATGTTTGTAATTACTTCCGTCGGAAACCTTAAAAGTGTTTGTGTTGAACTTGCGCTGTACAAAATAATTTCTCCAAAACCTTGTCGCGATACTAACGCGATGAGATAAGATTTGAGAGCTGAAAAGTCAATTTCCTCGATGGTTTTAGTCATCCTAATATTGTATGAAAATGCGGTATCTTGATTGCCAATAGCCATCCATAATCGTTGGCTCTTCATACTTAAATTAGTATCTTTTTCCATTAATTGTTTTATCACTCCTTTTTTGAGCGGATCCCAAATATGATTGAACTGATCAATATTTTCTGTGATTTGTTGCAAAAACAAGTGAATGGCATCTATCAAGTATTCAGCACTGTGTTGCGGTGATTGAATATAAAAACCAATACCAGGGTGCTGGTTGTAAGGGATATAACCACTACCAACTAAATACCCTAGTTGTTGCTCGGTCCGCAACTGATTAAAAAAGGGTGTAGCTAATAGTTGTTCAGCCAGAATGGTTAATGCAACGTTTTTAAGACTCGCATCAGGCGCTTGAAAATATATGACTACCGCTGGATCTTTATGCTGACACTCTACTTCAAATGAAATAGCTTTGTTGTGTCTAATATCTGCTACCCCTCTATGGATTTTCTGTGAATGTTTATGCCTTTTTCTAAAGGCTTTAATATCCACACTTACTTGGTTAGCCTCTTCTTGAGACCAGTCGCCATACATCATTCCCTCTAAATGAAATTGATTCAGTAGTTTTGTTTTGGTCGATTCAACATCATCAAGGGTTAAATTCTCCATCACTTGTATCATGTCTGAAGAGGCTTGATTTTGTTGCTGCATAATCACGGCAAGTGTTGTAAAAAGTCGGTTGATAGGTTTATTCAAAACCGTGTTAGATAAGCCTTGGTATTGCTTCGCTTTTACTTGAGCGAAACTACTAGAAAAATCCTCGTGTATGACTATTTTTGTCAAAAGGTTAGTGCAAAACTCCAATTGGTTTGCACTAAAACCATTAGTTTGCAGGGAAAACCCTCCTTGATGAGGGTAAAAATGAAAATGCATGCCGGCTAGGTTGGCTTGGTAATACTTTTGGTTCAGTTTTTCGTTTAATAGTGCCACCCATAGTCGTTTCGCCGTTGTCAGCTGTACACCCTCATTAATGGCGGGGCAATCAAAGGTTAAAAAGCAGTCTCCTTTGGGTTGTTTAAATTTATGGTCTTGGCCGTACCAGAAGTCTAAGCCGTTTTCACAGACAATTTTTTTAGGCAAAACATAGTTTTTATTAACGGGTTGTGATGTTTTGCATGTTGGTAAAAATTGATTCGCTTTTGGCAACATAAAACTGGATCGCCATTGGCCACTCATAAAATGTTTTATGCGCTGCGTCGAAATACTCTCCACACTGTAAGGGGTTTGGTACCACTTGGCAGTTTGAGTAACGTTAACCGAAGGATTTACAGCCTTTATACGCATATTTTGGGGGCAAAAAAACTCTAACATTTGTAAAACTATGCCCACGTCTGGTTTATCCAAAATATGCTCGCCAGCAACTAGATGATGAATAGGGTATTCGAACATTGCCTGACTAAAGTGGCTTGCTTCGTCAATCGCTTTTGCTTGATCTGGAAAGTCCCACATTAATTGATTTAGTGTGGCGGTTTCTTTAATTCGCCATGGTTCAATTCCACAGTCTTTGATTAATTGGATATAGGAAAACAGTGCTGTTATGACAGCATCACTGTGCGTAATGCCTTTATCAGTCAACTGAAGGTTAATATTGAAATCTTTGAAAGTACTGCCTTCTATGCCGCCACCGGCGCTTAAGTTTGTTGCCCAATCTTGAGCTTTGTAGAAATGTAATAAGCCTCCTTTACCTTCATCACCTAGAATATGACTTAAAACGCTTAAAGGTTTACTTCTGTAATGTGTACGTTGCTCAGGAAGCGCAAAAGTCAAAATCATTCTTTTGGCCTTTTGCAAAGGCAATATGTTAATTTGTACACCTAAGTTTGAAGCTAAGTATAGTGCTGGTTGTGCATCGCGAGTTAACTTACAATTTCCAGTCCAATCGCTAAATAGTTTACGAACGTAACCTTCCGTAATTGACAAATCATGCTGGCTTACCAAACACAAACAAGCATTTTGTGGTTGATAAAAACCGTGGAACAAACGTTGCAATTTTTGTTGCAGTTGCTCAACTGTGAAAGGGGCGAAGGTCTCTTTATTACCGACTGAAAACTGGCTAAAGGGGTGATTAGGGTTACATGTCTCTTTATGAACTTGATAAAGACGTCGTAAATCGTCTTTTTGTTTTAATAGAAATTCCGAGTCTATCGCATTAATCTCTTTTTCAATAAGTGCGGGATTGAAGAGAGGTTTATCAAACATTGCACGTAAATGAATTAACGCCTGTTGTTCATATTCACACGCAATGTCATAAAAAAAGCTAGTGTATTCAGTCCCTGTTAACGCATTAACACAACCACCATGGGTGCTAACAAAATCATTAAACTCATTCGGCCGTGGATAATTCGAATTCCCTAAAAACAGCATATGCTCCAATAAGTGACTGATACCATGACAGTCTTTATCATCATCAAAATGGCCTACATTAAACGTAATAGAGCAGGCACTTTTTATAGAATTAGGGTCTTGTACTAATAAAACTCGCAGCCCGTTAGCCAATTTTATGTGGTTAAATTGACGATTATCGTAGGCACTCTTTAGCAAAATTATCTGTTCCTAAATTGTAGTTCTAATTCGTATCGAGAAATGAATATGGTGTAAGCGTTAACCTAAAGGTCGAAATGTTTGTTCTAAGTCAAAAAACTCAGAAGTAATGCAACAACTGACAAAATAACTCCATTAAAGCTAGTCTAAGCTGATATTGTTATTCCGAACAGCGACGTTTTGCCCAAAACTGCCCTGAAGTTTCTGATTTAGCAATTCTTTATACTGATTGGTATAAGACATTTCAAGCATAAACTATATTTTTAAAGGGGCAGATTTTTAATTATATTTTTTGCTATATTAGCCGTTACAGACTCTAATGTGGCAAACACAAATTCCGCGAGACCTATGAAATTAATTATAATGCGTCATGGCGAAGCTGAAACGTTTCGAGTGCAGGACAAGACGCGCAGTTTAACGATTCACGGCGAAAAACAAGCGAAAGATGCGGGTAAATGGTTAGCAAATTATTTAGGCGCAGATATTCCAATTGATCTCGCATTAACAAGTAGTTATGTTCGCGCTCAGCAAACCAAGCAAAAACTTAGTTCTCAGGTGACCATAACAGAGACAAAAATTTGTGACGATGTGACTCCAGATGGCGATCCGAAAGTGGCACATGATTTTGTAAGAGCCCTAATTGACAACACACCGTCTATCAATGTTTTTATTATCGTAAGTCATATGCCATTTGTCAGTTACTTCCTTGAAGAAGTCCACAGAGACAAACAAACTATGTTGTTCGACACTTCAAGTCTTGTGGTGCTTGACTATGATGCTAACAGTGGAACGGGTGTAATTGAAAATATCTATCATCCAGTTTAAATTAGTTTAAGAAATTCTTTGTATGAACCGATACGCTCAATATGATTAGCAAAAGTTTGCCAGCTGTCTTGCAACAGGCATTGGAATATCATGTAAATGAATCGCAACTGACTCACGACGATGAGCTTCAGGGGATTTATGATCGCCTAACAAACTTGAATGAAAAAGTAGAATTTTTCAAAAACAAAATTAAAAATAATCGCCTAAAAACTGAAGTCTAAGTTATTCGAGCTATTCGGAAAAATGGGTTTCATCATTGCGATGGAATTCTGGTAGTACCTTCACCGTTTTGACCATATTGTCTTTCATTTCTAAGATTTCAATCGGGTAACCGGCCAAGCGTAACCCAATATTGGCTTCAGGAATGTCTTCTAAATACTCTAAAATTAACCCGTTTAAGGTTTTCGGCCCTTCTGTTGGGAACTGCCAGTCTAACTCTTTGTTGAGTTCACGAATATTAACACTGCCATCGATTAACACGCTTCCGTCTTGTTGCAGATTGGCTTCTTTACTGTGGTCCGGTAAAAAGCTGGTTGTGAAATCACCTATAATTTCTTCCAATATATCTTCTAGGGTGACTAGACCTTGAATGTCACCATATTCATCAACCACTAAACCAATGCGTTCTTTTTCTTCTTGAAATTTGTACATTAAAGTATGTAGAGGTGTGGATTCGGGTGTGAAATAGATTTCACGCACAGCCCTAAGTAACGTCGCTTTGCTGAATTCATCTTTCGAGAGTAGTCTAAGTGCATCTCTGACATGCACAAATCCGACTGCATCGTCTATGCTATCTCGATATAACAAAACCCTAGTGTGTTGTGAGTTGACCAATTTTTTCTGAATATCTTTCCATTCATCATTAATGTCGATAGATACAATGTCACTGCGTGGCACCATAATATCTTCTGCGGTGACGTTTTCGAGGTCTAAAATACCCATTAACATTTCTTGGTGTTTTTGTGGGATTAACGCGCCGGCTTCATGCACAACAGTGCGAAGCTCTTCACGACTAAGACTATTGCCATCATCACCAGTTGGCCTAACTCGAAACAGCGCTAATAAACCGTTGCATATACCGTTAACCAAGTACACAAATGGGTAAAGTAATGTTAGTAACGGCAACAGAATAAACGAACTAGGGAAGGAAATTCTCTCAGGGTATAATGCTGCGAGCGTTTTAGGCGTCACCTCTGCAAATATCAAAATGATTAAGGTCAATGAAAAGGTTGTGATAGCCGTTGCTACACCTAGACCTAAGTGACCAAATAAACGCATACAAATGATAGTAGCAATTGAGGATGCGGCGATATTGACAAGATTGTTACCAATTAGAATTAACCCAATTAGCCTATCTGGACGTTGCAGTAATTTTTGTACCCTCAATGCACCTTTATGCCCTTCATTTTCAAGATGTTTGAGGCGATATCGATTAATCGACATCATACCCGTTTCTGAGCTTGAAAAGTATGCAGAGAATAAAATCAAAACACCGAGAATTATAAATAAACTACTGGTGGCAATGTCTTCCAACTATGGAAATCCTTTGGTAAAAATGAAGTCGCACTTTAAGGGCAATTTAATTGCTATTCAAGCGTTAAGTATGACTTCTCTGACAAATCGACTTCCAAAATAGGCTAGGGTAAGTAATATACCACCCACTATTGTCGACCAAATGACCGGTTTTCCGCGCCATCCAAACCTTGAGTGACCAATTAAAATCACAGTATAAAGCGCCCAGGCTAAGAGAGAAAGCAGGGTCTTGTGAGCCTGCTCCTTGGCAAACATATTATCTAAAAACATGAATCCACTGGCTAACGATAGCGTCAGCAAAATCGTGCCTACCAGCAATAATTTAAACAGGATATTTTCGACTGCCATAAGTGGTGGCAAAGAAGAATGTAACAGCGAAGCATTTTTTTCTTTTAGGCGTAAATTTATGTAAGACAATTGCACTGCATACAACGACGCGATGGCCAAACACGCATAGGCAAATAAAGCCAAACTAATATGGATCAGTAAGTTTGGTTTAATACTGATTTGTATAACATGAGAGTTGGGTATCAAACTGTTAAGTAACACTAATAACCCAGTGAAACTATAAACAACGGGCAATAAAATGGTATTGGGCAGTCTAAAAGAAGCCAGAAGCATAGTAATACTAATTAGCCAGCCCACTAAAGAAGCGACATTAAGCATACTCATATTTTGTCCCATCTCGGGCTCTATTAATATTTCGCTACTCAAAATAAATAGATGTAGAGCAATAGCTACCACCACAGTTAAAATAGCGGCGGGCTTATTAGGGCCTTTTTCACGGAACATACCAGCGACAATAATGCTCGATGCCAGAACATAAAAAATAATACAAAGGGTGACCGTCAACATGGCAGAACACCTAGATCAATATTTAGGAGAGCAGAGATAGACATTTACTTATTGAATTTTCCATACACTAAAGAGGCAACAGGTTACTAAAGAAAATAACACTTATTCTCAATACATAACACAGTCCAATTCAGTTTTAAGCATTAACTGATAAAATCTGTATATAGATATGCTTTTGAGCATTCTTATCTGTTAGCATTTTCTATATAATATCCACATAAAAAATTCTAGGTAGCATTGTACATGTTTGAAAATCTTAGCGAACGCTTAGGCAAAAGCCTTAAAAACATTAGCGGAAAAGGGCGACTCACCGAAGATAATATCAAAGACACTTTACGCGAAGTGCGAATGGCGTTGCTTGAAGCTGATGTGGCATTGCCAGTAGTAAGAGATTTTATTGCGCAAGTAAAAGCGCGGGCGGTAGGTACAGAAGTCAGTAAAAGTCTGAATCCTGGGCAAGTATTCATTAAAATTGTTCAGTCCGAATTAGAATCGGTGATGGGGCAGGTTAATG
Organism: Paraglaciecola arctica; assembly: GCF_018861065.1. Classification (GTDB taxonomy): domain Bacteria; phylum Pseudomonadota; class Gammaproteobacteria; order Enterobacterales; family Alteromonadaceae; genus Paraglaciecola; species Paraglaciecola arctica_B. The sequence goes on along the minus strand of NZ_JAHKQO010000006.1, from coordinate 19,910 downwards.
AGTCCTTGAATTTGGCTGCGCAACCTCCTGCCGTTGTGTTAATGGCAGGTTTACAGGGGGCAGGTAAAACTACTAGTGTTGGTAAATTGGCTTCGTTACTAAAACAACGAGAAAATAAAAAAGTATTGGTGGTCAGTGCTGATGTCTATCGACCGGCAGCCATTAAACAGCTTGAAACCCTTGCCACAGAAGTAGGTGTGGAGTTCTTCCCGTCATCTGAAACTCAAAAGCCAATTGATATAGTCAACGCCGCCATTGATTTTGCTCGCAAGAATTTCTTTGATGTGTTGTTAGTAGATACAGCCGGTCGTTTGCATGTTGATGGCGAAATGATGGGTGAGATTCAAGCTCTACACAAAGCTATTAACCCAGTAGAAACTTTGTTTGTGGTAGATGCCATGACGGGGCAAGATGCGGCTAATACAGCTAAAGCTTTCAATGATGCATTACCTTTAACTGGCGTTATTTTGACTAAAGCTGATGGTGATGCTCGAGGTGGAGCTGCACTTTCAGTCAGACATATCACGGGTAAACCCATTAAGTTTATCGGTATGGGTGAGAAATTGGATGCATTGGAAGCTTTCCATCCAGAGCGTATCGCTTCACGTATTTTGGGCATGGGCGATGTGTTAAGCCTGATCGAAGAAGTTGAACGCAAAGTTGATAAACAAAAAGCGCAAAAACTCGCCAAGAAAGTACAAAAAGGTAAAGGGTTTGATTTGCAAGACTTCAAGGAGCAATTGGAGCAAATGCGCAGTATGGGCGGTATGATGTCTTTGATGGATAAAATGCCGGGCATGGGCAATATGTCATCGCAAATTAAAGAAAAGGCCAACGACAAATCTTTTGTACAAATGGAAGCCATTATTAATTCTATGACACCTGGTGAACGCACTCGCCCAGATGTGATAAAGGGCGGACGAAAACGCCGTATTGCGGCAGGATCAGGCACTCAAATTCAAGATGTAAATAGGTTGCTAAAACAATTTACTCAGATGCAAAAAATGATGAAGAAAATGTCTGGTGGAGGCATGAAAAAAATGATGCGTAATATGAAAGGCATGATGCCTCCAGGTGGGCCGGGAGGCATGCCTCCGTTTCGTTAAACATTGATATAATTGATAGGACAAGGAAATGTATAAACGTGGGTTTTTCATTATAGTGTCCTATTGGTTTATCTCAACTTAAATGTTACCTAGATAGGTTTTTTGCATTGTCGATCAATATTCTCAACCAACCTTCCAATAAGCTTATCAACCTAATATTTGCACTAGTGTTGGTTTTAGGAATGGCCGTCAGTGGAGTGGTTTTTTATAAGGGTGAGAATATCGCCCAGAAAACTGTAGATTTGATAGCACAGCAAATACCTTCATATGATCTGTTGAGCAAATTAAACGGCAGCTTGATAGAAAAAGAACGCTTCTTGTACGAATTCTATGCGACCCAGCAACAGAATGATTTCCAACTAGGTTACGCCAAAAGTAATCTACAGGCACAAAATGCTTTTGATGAGTTACTGGTTAGATTTGGCGATATACCACCTTTACGTATTACTCAGTCTAGCCTGGTTGAATTGAACAAACTTGCAGAAGCGTTTGTAGCAAACATTACTTCCACCGAAACCAATTGGGATTTAGCTCGTGAGCAATTGCGTACCATTAGTGATGTACGCCGAGCTACTAGCCCACAAATTCAGCAGTTAATCAATTTAACCGAACAAAAAGTTGAAGACTCGGAAATGGTTATTTTAAATGGCCTAGAGTTGGTACGATTATTTGTGGTGTTGTATGGATTTGCTACTTTGATTGTGGCGTTTATAGTGGCAAAGGCTATTAAGGCTTATCTTTATACCTCTGTCTATAATCAGCGGCTTTCACTTTTTTCTACTCGAAACCCTAACCCAGTAATTAGCCTAGATAATCGAAATGTGGTGACCTATTACAACCCCGCAACTGAAAATTTACTCGAAAAATTAGGGTTTGCCGAAGGCAAAGTGGATTTGTTGTTAGCTAAAGATATTGAAGAGCATCAAAAACAACTTTTGGAAGAAGGGGCGAATGACTCTAAACAGTTTGAATATCAAATAGCTGAACTCTACTTTCAGTGTGACCTGCATTGGCTAGAAGATTTACAGCAATGGGACATGCATCTAACTGATATTACAGAACGTAAAAAGTTTGAACAAGAATTACAATATAGAGCGAGTTTTCATCCACAAACGGGATTACTTAATCGATACGAATTAGAGAAAGCCGTTACCGAGTTGTGCCAAACTAAACAAATATTCACTTTTGGACTGCTTGAAATTCGCTCTTTTAGCCAGTTGATGTCAGGTCAAGGGGTGACTGTTGCTGCGACTGTGGTTAAAGAAGTCGCTTCCGCATTAGACAACATATTGTTATCGATACATAAGACGGGTTTCCGTATTTTCCATACAGGTGAAAAAAGTTTTGCTTTAGTATGCACCTGTGATTTGAATAACCAACAAATAAACAGTTTGGTTGAACAAATAGACTCCAAGATAAGTTCAACAATTTTCCATTGCCAATATCAAGTGCAACTTGATTTTGGTTTTGCTAATTCTCCGCAACATGGCAGTGACTATACACAATTGCACAAAAATGCCTTAGCAGCGTTAGACAAGTCGGCGAGAAGCGGTGATAAAAGTCATGTTTTGTTTAATATTCAATTAGGCGATAAATTATTTTACCAACAGCAGCTAGTTGAAGACATGCGGACCGCGATTGAAAATGCGCAGTTTGAGTTGTATTTTCAACCACAGTTGGCGCTTTCGAATAACAAAATAATTGGTGCTGAAGCACTTATCCGCTGGCAAAGAAATGGGCAGTGGATTGCCCCAAGTGAGTTTATTCCTTTGGCAGAACGTGCCGGTCTTATTGACTCTTTAGGTGATTGGATTTTACATACCGCATGTAACAAAGCACAAAATCTAGTGAATTCTGGTTGGAATGATTTGGTTATGGCTGTCAATATCTCTCCTCTTCAATTTGGCCGCAAAGATTTTCTGAGCAAAGTAAAAGGTGTATTAAAAGAGACTGGATTGGAAGCGAAAAATTTGGAGCTGGAAGTGACCGAAGGTGTCATCATATATAACGAACTTGAGGCCATTGAAACTTTAGCGGAACTTAAAAAATTAGGTGTACACCTAGCGATAGATGATTTTGGAACTGGCTACTCTTCGCTTAGTTATCTTCGTAAGTTCAATATCGATAAACTTAAGATTGATCAGTCATTTATTCAAGATATCCAGCATCAACCTGCAGACCAGTCGATAGTGCGTACCATTATAGAATTAGGCCGAAACTTAGAATTAAAAGTTATCGCCGAAGGCGTTGAGGGGCTCGACCAGCAGGATATTTTAGCTTCAATGGGTTGTGATGAGATACAAGGTTTTTACTTTAGCCGGCCACTACCAGAACAACAATTCATTGATTTTGTTAAGCGCCATCAAGTCATTTCGTCACCAGCCTAAGCGTTATCCTAAGGTCAATAATTTAGATAATTGTCTAAAGCCATGTCTGCAATAATAGAACTGCAACTGGTTAACGCAATTAGCTATGCACTTAAGGCATTAACAGCGAAGAGTGTGCTTTTGGTAGTAAAAACTATTGAGCATATTGTTGTGACCATTGTTGAACTTGAGGGTTGTTTGGCATTATTAATCGTAAATCTTTTAGGGCAACTTTCAGCGCCGCTTCGTTTTTGATTTTTTCACCATAAAGCGCAAGTGAATATAACAAATCGCCCTGTAGCGGCCAGCGACGGTTAGCTTGTAGCAGTAACTCCACAGATTGTGTTGTGCGGTTTATCGTATCTAAGGCTGTGGCCGCAACATAGGCGTAGTAGGGTTGTGCATCGCCTTGTTCACTGGCTTTAACTAACCATTGCGCGGCTTTGTAATATTCCTTTTTACGTACCCAAAACAAACCATATTGGTGAAATACATCAGCAAAGTCGTGGTGTATAGCGACAGCCTTTTCTAATATTGCCAACTCTTTTGTTTCATTGTTGGTTTGCCGCCAATAATCAGCGAACGACAACATGGCAATAGGCAAGTGAGGTGCAATGATTAATGCCTGCTCGAAGTGTTGCTGCGCCTTTTTGTTATCACCCATCGCCAAAGCCAACTGCGCAAGACTGAGTTGAGAAGTAGGAAAATCTGCTGTGAGCAACAATGAAGTTTTGTATTCCTCTATCGCAAAGGATAATTCTGGCAACAAGGTTTCGGGCATTTGTGATAGCCACGATGCTAATAATGAGCTGGCATGAAAACGCACTGATTTCACGGGATCTTTCAACATTGGGTATAGGTACTGATAGCCCTGATTAGGCGGTAAGTTACGTAATACGTCAATGGCAGCGCGCCTTAGCAAAGGTTCTTCTGAGTTGAGTTGTTCAATTGCTAATGTGACAGACTCTTGGCTTGGCTGACGATTGATGATTTCTAGTAATTTTGCAGCCACTATAGGTGAAGTTTTTGAGAGTTGTCGTTTGGCAAAGCGAGTTTGCTCGGTGCTAGGCAGCAAGTGGATGTTTGACCAATGCTCAGTTGTTGCTTGCATGTTTATCGATTTAGCTTTATCAATGCGCCAATTAGCAAGTTGCGCGGCTACCCATGATACGCCCTCTTTTTGATGGCAGTTTATACAGGCACTGGGGGAATCAATAGCTGCAGATACCGCGGCATTAGGGATAACAAAGCTATGGTCTCGCCTGTCGTCTACCTGCATGTAAGTGCGTGCAGGCATATGGCAATTAACACACTGTGAACCTAGTGAATCAACTTTATGTTGATGATGCTCTGGCAAATCGTAAGTAGGCGCACTATGACACTGAGTACATGTTTGATTGCCAGGCAACCTTAACTTACCCGAATGGGGATTGTGGCAATTCGAACAAGTCACCCCCGCTTTGGCCATTTTACTTTGTAAGAAAGAACCCATTACAAAGACTTCATCTTTTATTTGACCATCATCAAAATATAAATTTGACGGCAATAAACTTAAGCTATTGGTGTCGTGATAGTCTGTCGGGGCGTTGTTGATAGTCTGTGTTTTGTTCGCAATAGGTAAGCGCCGTGAATGACAATCGGCACACTGTTGCATGTATTGATTATTTTTACCGCTGACTAAATTAGCGATAGGATCATTGGCGGCAAAACCCCAAACCGGTGGTGTTGCTAATGCTTGGTTAAAACCTTTATTGGCGTCAAAATTACTACTTTTAGCCTGGGTCTGATGCAATGTCGCTGGACCATGACAACTCTCGCAACCTACAGTCGCCTCTGCAAAATTCGTGGTGTAACTGTTCGTTTCTAATTGGTAGTTTTTCTGATACCCAGTGGTGTGGCATTCAGCGCAGCGACTGTTCCAATTTTGAAAGTGTCGTTGCCAAAAGAATGGGTGATCTGGGGTGATAGACTCGTCAGGTTGCAAGTGATACCAACGCTGACCACCTTGAGTTTTGGGACGCGTATCCCAGGCAATATTAAAGGCTTGCATATGGCCTTTGCCGGTATCCAAAATGTATTGTTGTAATGGGTTGAAACCAAAGGTGTATTTTACATCAAAGGTTTGACGCTCCCCCTGTTTATTGGTGGTTTCTACAAAATATTGATTATCCCGTTTAAAAAAGCGCGTTTTGATCTGGTGAAACTCAACCTCAACATTATTAAAATCTCCGAGCACACTTTCTGCGCTGGGCGCTTGCATGGCTTTATGATGATCTGATTGCTGCCAAAGTTGATGCTCTGTTTGATGGCAGTTTTGGCAGGCATCGGAGCCAATGTATTGATTATTTGAACTAGATGAATTGTCTTTTGTGTTGGCTGATACTAGTGGTGTTACCACTAACATGCAGAGCGTTAATAAAATAGATACTTGATATGTCATCGAAAATGGTTGGCCATTTATATTCACTATGTGTTTATGTTATTAGTATAAACACATAGTGAAATAGCTCTACAACAATTATAACGATACTACCCGTTGGTTTTGTGTACCTAGCTTTTCAATACCCAGCGATATGGTAGACAACCTCTTATAATTTCTGTATTTGTGATGCTCTGATTGCATAAAGTCAATTTAAGGAGCGCGACACTTTGTCTAATCGCTTGTAGGACATCGTGTGCATTAACCAGGGGGGACTTCAAGATAACAGCGATAACCTGTCATTTCGAAATACTAAATGAAAAATAGCGCTAATCTGACCCTTTGCGGTTTCTTGCATTTTTCGTGTAGAGATAGTGAAATAGGACTATGATGTTGGAAAAATCGCTACTTATTTACCGTTAGTGCTAATTAGTTGAGACCTGTTTGGGTAAGCAGACAGTTTGTTTAACGTTTTTGTGATTAAAATCTATGTATTGTGTTAATTTGTTCAGGTCGACTTTTCGATACTAAATCACATGGTTATATAAATTGAATATTGAAGTAATAACAACTAACGACCCCATCCAGAAGAAATCTGGGTTTGGCGGTCATTCATCCTGTAATGACATTGTGGCGTCTATACAACGCACCGGAAACTCGGTGAAGTTAACTGTATGTGAGTCCGAAGAAGATTTACGTGCTGTGGTGGCTAGGGAGCCAGATTTAGTTGTCTTAGCCCAAAAATTTACGGCAACCGACCACGCTGAAGATATTTGGTTTTCTGAGTATTTTTCGAAACATAAAATTACATTCTCAGGCTCTGACCGTGAAATATTAAGGTTCGATTCCAATAAAGCCTCTGCAAAAATTCATTTAGCCAATATGCGAATTAAAACGGCTCGACATTTTACTGCTGTCTCTAAGCAGTTTTTGTCACCAAGCTCACTGCCATTAGACTTTCCTTTATTTATCAAATCAGTTGATAACAATGAAAACAACGGCATTGATGAATTGTCTTACGTAAAAACTTTTGCGGCATTTGAAACTAAGGTTAATTCAATTTGCTCTCATAGTGACCAAGTTGCTCTGGTAGAGGAATATTTGCCAGGGCGTGATTTTACGGTGGCCATTATTTGTAATAGCACCGCGGAAATGACAGTGTCACCCATGGAGGTGTTGAGACAGGCCAACCAATATTCAAGCGTTAGTCGTTGTATAAAAATAGAAGATCCAGACGTGCGTCATAGAGTAAATGAATTAGCAAAGTCAGCATTTTTAGGACTCGGAATTCGCGACTTTGGGTTGATTGATGTGAGAATGAATAACTATGGCGAATGCTTTTTTATGGACGCCAATCTAGTTCCAAATATGACAATTGAAAGCAGCTATTTTTTAAGAGCATGTGCGATTGCGAACAACTTAAGTTATGACCAAGTGATTGGGCAGATGTTAAACGTGCTGTCGAGTCGAGCCAGAGCAGATAAAATTCACAATAAAGTACTTCAACAACGCAGTCTTCATTGGCCACGCGCCTCGGTTTCAAAACTTTTATAATAAAATTACTGATATTGATATCATTTTCAGGTGGGAGATCTTAAGTGTTGATTGTTGATCAGGTCAGTAAAAACTTTGCCGCATATCAGGCATTAGAAGATGTTTCTTTTGAAATGCGCAGTGGCGATATTGTTGGGCTTCTAGGTAAAAATGGTGCAGGGAAAACCACCTTAATGCGAATTTTAACCTCTTATATCAGTGCCTCCTCTGGCAAAGTTATTATTGATGGTGATGACATGAGCAAACATTCCGTGAACATCCGAAGGAAAATTGGTTACCTACCTGAAAAACCACCTCTTTATGCCGATATGACGGTGCAATATTACCTAAAATTTGCTGCTGAAATTAAAGATGTGCCAAAGCAGAAACGCCGCTCGCAACTCACTAAAGTAATTCAAGAGTGTGACTTAGAGCAGGTTAAACATAAAACAATCGGTACTTTGTCTAAGGGGTATAAACAGCGCGTTGGTATTGCTCAGGCAATTATTCACGAGCCTAAGTTACTCATTTTAGATGAACCTACAAGTGGCCTCGACCCAATGCAAATTCAACAAGTATTAGCATTGATTAAAAATCAGCAAGACCAGCGAACCGTATTATTGAGTACCCATACGTTGACTGAAATTGAGCAAGTAGCAAAACGCGTGATACTGCTAAAAACAGGACAGATAGTTTTTGATAAGCCACTTGATGAACTACTAAATCTTTCAAACTCCAATCAAGTACAACCTTTGACTTTAGAGCAGGTTTTCATAAACCATCACCAACAGCCACCTCGCGAGTCGCAAGCTTTGGAAAGCCGATGAGTAAAATTGTTGCGTTAATTAAAAAGGAATTGCACGGCTATTTTAGCTCACCGATTGCTTACATTATTTTAATTTTGATGTTGTCTTTATTTAATGTGTTCTTCTTTTTAGTCATAGATCAAAACCGAGAAGTGTCCCTTCGAGATGTATTTCAGTTGATGGAGTTTATGCTGGTGTTTTTTATCCCACTTCTAACAATGCGACTATTTTCAGAAGAAAAAGCCAATGGCACCATGGAGTTTTTGCAAACCGCACCATTAACACAGAGCATGATAGTGTTGGGTAAGTATTTCAGTATGCTTATCTTTTATTCGTTGCTGATAGCTTTAACTCTCACTTATTACTTCATTGTTGAGTATTTTGGCGATCCAGACCCATTAGGGATGTTATTTGGTTATTTAGGGATTTGGCTAGAAGGAGCCTTTTTTATAGCGGTTGGTTTGCTGGCGTCATCTTGGACGTCCAATCAAATCATTGCGGCAATGGTGTCTTATTTGATTTTATTTTTATTGTATTTTGCTACTAGTTTTACCCAATATTTGAGTGGTTCTGCCGAGCAATTTCTTTTGCAAATGAGTACCCACACACACTTAGAAAATTTCGCAATAGGCATCATTACACCAAGCGATGTGGTTTATTATTTGTCTGGCATTGTGTGTTGTCTGGCGTTGACTAGATTGAGCATCGACAACAGGTTGTGGCATTAATGAAAGCTTACCTTTTACCTTTAAGCTGCGGCGTAGCGCTTTTTGTCCTCTGCCTTGGTTTAGGCATTTTTTTTGTCGAACAACAATTTAGTTATTTGGCTTGTTTGCTCGCAGTGTTGGGCGCTATCTCTTTTAGTGTACTGCTACGTTTGATTACAAAACGTAACCTTAAAGTAGGTAGGTCTTCAGGCTTAAAGCGTATCTTGATTGTAGAGCGCGGGAGAAAACTATTTTTCATAATTTGTGCCCTGATTGTTAGCACCGCATTTATTAGTTTGAGTCATTACTTGGTTAATCTATCGAACGTTAGATGGGACGTCACTGAATACAAACAACACACATTATCTAACAACACCATGGAATATGTCAGCGCGTTAACGACAGAGGTGAAATTAACCGCTTTTTACGTTGGTATGCCACCGAAATATCTTCAAGATATATTGACCGAATACGAAAGGGTGTCGGCCGGTATGATTAAGACTGAAGTCGTCGATCCTGTAGAACAAATTGCTTACGCCGCCACTTTTGGTAATGCCATTAACGCAGATGAACGCAAGGTGATAGTGCAATCTTTAGGTAACCGTAAAGAGGTTGATTTTAGTTTAAAAGCCTTGTCTGAAGATAAACTAACTAATGCGATTGCTGGTGTTAGTAGAGCGCCCAGAACGGTTTATTTTTTAACTGGTCATGGAGAGTATTTGACTTCAAATCAAGAAAATACGGGGTTATCTAAGTTTAAACAATTGTTGTCAGATAATAATATCCACAGTAATACTTTGATGTTGGGTATGACTCAATCTATCCCTGAAGATTGTGATGTGTTGATTATTGCAGGCCCTAAAAATCAACTCAGCCAGACAGAAGAAACACTGATTACTGATTACCTATCCAAAGGTGGTGATGCGTTGTTTCTTATTGAACACACTTTAATTACTTCGCCAGATAATCCGTTAAGTGCCGAACAATTACAAAAAAATCCTAGTTTAAACGGCATCCTCAATCAATGGGGACTGGATGTTCAATCTGACATTGTGGTGGACTTTACCAATCATGTAGGCGGAGATGTAGGAACGCCGGCAACTAAAAATTACCAAAAGCATAAAGCAATAACCGAAGGTTTAGATTACACCTTTTTTGTGCGGCCTAGATCTATTCGTTTATTGCCACAGCGTCGCTCCAGCATAAAACACGCAGTCATTGTCTCCACTGCATCGACTGAAAATAGTTGGGCTGAAACCAATCGAATGTTAGATATTCAATATGATCCGAATACCGATACACTTGGCCCAGTAGCGTTTTCATATGTTGTCATTGACGAAAAAAACGCGGAACATCAACAGTTCCCTAAATCTTCAGATACGCGATTAATTGTATTCACCGACGCAGATTTCTTAACTAACGTTTATATTAATCAATACAGCAACGGGCAATTGGCACTGAATCTAGTTAACTGGTTAGCAGACTTAGATTACAAAACCTTTGTGAGTGCTAAAGAAATAAAAGTTGAACGCTTAGATTTAACCAGCAAACAAAAACGTCAGGTGATAGTGGTATTATTTTTATTACCTTTTTTATTGGTTATTGCTGGGTTTGTGGTGTGGTTGAAAAACCATAGATAGCGCTCAACCACTTCTTTTAGCTCTTTTCAAAAGCATACTAGGCTCTAGGCTACTGATAGAAAGGTTATTCTGATTAAATCGCATTGCAACCTTTAGGGTAGGAGGACTCGGTCGATTTTTTCAGTGGCGCCGGTGTGACTCTGTTTTCACTGATGAGCTGTTCGAAAGCGGCTTGTTGAAGCATTGTTATTTGATGTTGAGACATGCCAAGCTCAAAACCTGAGCATTCGTTTTCGCCTAACGAGCGTGGATCTAACCCAGTCAAATTTCCGAACGCCATCAAAGCATGTAAATAATAGCCATAATTGCTGCCATGGTAATGATCCCAAGTCCACAAACTCACTTTTCCAAACTCAATGCCATCATAAGGATTAGGATCAGCAATGCCAATTTTCATGGCTTGATTCCAGGCTTGACCAACAGCGTTAACTCCTTTGACAAAAGGTGTTTGTGCCGCTTGGTCGTAACCAGCGCGAACATCTAAAGCCATTTTTTCAATAGGGGTGCCAGACCAATGGCGGTCTGCCTTATAAATCAAGTCAGGTCGTGACCAGGTGGCGGTTATATACACTTCGACCTTTGGATTGAGACTGTGTAAAAATTCTGCCAATTTTGCGGTCGATTGCACCAGCGCAGTGGATACACCGGGATTTTCACTATCCATAGTACTGTAGCTATGCATGACAACCTGATCCCAAGGTTGTGTACCTATTATCTTTAACTTGTTCTCTAAGTGATAATTAAAATCACTGCCCCCCCGGGTTTCTAAGTATACGTCGTAATTTAGCCCAGCTTGTTTGGTAAAAGACTTAAACAGTGCGGGTACTCCGCCTATAGATTCATTGTTTAAATCTGTGACCGAGTCCGCTCGGTAATGTTTAGTTGCAGAGCCATAGCCGAAAGTAAAACTATTGCCTATAAATAACACGCTGGTTGCAGCACATACAAAAGCATGATTTAACATTAATACAAAAGCGAAAAGGATTGTAATGAATGGTTTCATTGTCAGGACTCTGGATAATTTTATCGAATGAGAATAACGAGTTAAACCGATTAACACAACGTGAGCATTTATATTGTGGCGCTAAGCCATCAAAAATAATAAGAAAATACGTGTTTACGCATTGGTATTGGATAAAGCTGGAAGTACTTCATTGTTGATTTAATTTTAGGAGGTAAGTTTAAGGTATTGATAATTAGCAGTAAAATCCTGCTAATAAAGACCAAGGTTAGAGTTCTGTAAACAACGCATAAAACATCCAACCCTTTTTCTGGTTTATAGCCGACCATATCACAGGATGATTTTAATCAATTTCTATTCGAGCGTATTATTGTGCTTATAGCGATTAAAAAGGAACCCTATTATGGCTGTTACAACGCAAGCGCAGAACTTAATTGATTATGTTGGAAAATCAACTGGAGTGTCACAATGGTTTACCATTACCCAAGATCAAATTGATAGTTTTGCCGATGCTACCCACGATCATCAGTTTATTCATATAGATCCAATTAAAGCTAAAGAAACGCCTTTTGGGAGTACCATTGCCCATGGTTTTTTATCTCTGTCTTTGTTGTCGGCCATTGCCTATGACGCAGGACTCCATATAGAAAATGCCGTGATGGGACTGAATTATGGCTTTGATAAAATCAGATTCTTACAGCCAGTAAAAGTGAACAGTAAAATTCGGGGGCATATGGTGTTGGCCAATGTACTTGAAAAAAGGCCTGGGCAATTTCTACTAACATGGGATATCACAGTCGAAATTGATTCGGAAGATAAACCAGCATTAACCGCACAGTGGTTAACAATGACAATCATTACTCCATAAACCTAGAGTGATTCGATTATTTTCACAATTTATATTTTGAGGACGTTATGACAATTAGATTCGACAATCAGGTAGCAATAGTGACGGGCGCAGGCGCTGGTTTAGGTCGCTCTCATGCATTAGCGTTAGCGGCACGAGGAGCAAAAGTGGTTGTTAATGACTTGGCTTCAACAGATGGTGCAATGTCTGAAGGTTCGTTAGCTGTAGTGGCCGAAATCGAGAAGGCTGGTGGAGAAGCGATGGCAAATGGTGCCAACGTCGCTGATATGCAACAAGTGCAAAGCATGGTCGATCAGGCCATGGAAAAATGGGGCCGTATTGATATTTTAGTTAATAACGCCGGAATATTAAGAGATAAGTCTTTTTCTAATATGCCAATCGAAGATTTTAAACTAGTTGTTGATGTGCATCTTATGGGCTCGGTTAACTGCACTAAAGCAGTATGGGGCATTATGAAACAACAAAACTATGGTCGTGTCGTCATGACCACATCATCTTCGGGATTATACGGTAACTTCGGTCAGGCAAATTACGGCGCAGCCAAAATGGCAGTCGTGGGCCTAATGAATACTTTATGTATCGAAGGACAAAAAAATAATATTCAGGTTAATTGCCTGTCTCCTACAGCGCGTACAGCAATGACTGAAGAACTGATTGAAGATAAACGCGTTTTAGAACTGATGACAGTTGAATCGGTTACCACAGGTTTATTAGTTTTAGTTGCCCAAAATGCGCCGAATCGCACTATTTTAGGTTGCGGGGCAGGGGGCTATGCCAGAGCTGTAATCAAAGAAACTGATGGCATTTATTTATCCCCTGAGCAACAAACACCAGAAAATTTATTAGCAAAATGGGCAGCACTTGAAGACCAAAGTAACGCCGAAGAACTTAAAGCAGGCTGGATGCAAACCAATAAATATGTCGCTAAAGCTGCTGCTTCATTGGGTGTTGACTTAAGCACCAAATAACACTGTGCAATTGATTGATAACAATAGGCTAATGCCAAAATAGCAACATGTGCGAGCGTTAATACCGATCAAAAATATTTAACGTAATCGGGCAAGTTATTAATACTAAATGTTTTTAAAACACATTTTTTGAACAATAGGGATCGTAGATGAATAATTTTTTTTCTGTTGCGGGTAAAGTGGCTGTGGTGACTGGTGGGTCAAGCGGAATAGGTGCAATGATCGCTCGTGGTTTTGTCGAGAATGGAGTCAAGACCTATATTACCGCACGTAAACTTGAGCAATTACAACAATGTGCCGCTGAACTATCGCTTTTGGGGGAGTGTATCGCCGTTCAATCCGATCTATCAACTATGGCGGGAGTGGATGCTTTTGCAGATGACATGCTTAAAAGAGAGCCAGAGATAGACATTCTGATTAATAATGCAGGTGCGACTTGGGGAGCGTCTGTTGAGGAATTTCCAGAAGCAGGTTGGGACAAGGTTATGGATTTAAACGTGAAGTCTATTTTCTTTTTAAGTAAACGCTTATTACCGGCATTGCGCTTAGCTGGAAACGCCGATGAACCATCACGAGTAGTGAATATTGCCTCGGTTAATGGCATCACTCATCCACGCATGGACAATTACTCTTATTCGGCTAGTAAAGCAGCAGTCATTCAAATGACGCGTCACATGGCAGCAGACCTTCGTCCTACTCATGTTAATATCAATGGTATCGCGCCCGGTTTTTTCCCCAGTAAAATGACAAAACATATCATGGACCATGAACAAGATATTGCAAATGGTTTGCCTGCTCGTAAAACGGGTGAAATGGCTGATATTGCAGGCACTGCTATTTATCTTTGTTCCCGTGCGAGTAATTACGTATGTGGTCACACTGTTGTTTTAGATGGTGGACAGGTGGCAAATGCAGGCTGAGTGTAGAAAAATTAAAAATAAGTTCCTAAGCGCCATGGATCTCTTAGGTTAAATCTATATTTTTTTCATTATCTGGAAATCACATACAAGCGCAAAATTTTAGCTCGCGCTTGTATGTATTTATGTAGTTAGCTGCTTATGAAATCTTTTATTTTTTCGACCACTAACTTAATGCTATGCACTATGGGTAGAGTTAATCTATTACCGAATTAATGGCATTTGCAGACCTTTAATCGCAACTGAGCTATCTTCAGTATATTCCCTTAGTGGAATCGAATTATTCAGGTTTTAAATAAGCAATATCTTCTTGATCATCTATACCAAAATCATAACCGCCTTCAAAATCATCGTTCAATTCATTGGTGAGATTGACAGACAGTTCTAATATTTCAGGAACATAAACTGTTAGTTTCTTTTGTGACTTAATGATTGATTTAAACTCATTAAAATCCAATAAAGACGACTCTTGCAGATACTTTTTAGTAGAGGCAGGTTGTTGCTGAGTAAAGTCTTCTACACACTGCTCGAACTTTTCTAGGGTTTGATTGACCTCGGTAGTACTCAGATAAGCAATAAGTTGATTGTAGCGTTCGTTATTAAATACTTTGTGCTGTGAATCGATAAGCCTTAGTGCTATGGCTGAGTTAAGCAGTTTAGTTAGCTCAAACCTTAGATAATCTTCGTCAGTTTCAGGTATCACTACGTTCGCAGCATATTGCGAGGATATAATTCTATGTAAATTAAAAAGCCTTAGACTGTCTTGTCCTCTTTCGACAAAATTTGCATGAACTTGTGTTATATCCGTGGTGTCGTTAGCGCCCAGCGCGTAGCTGCTAAGTTTGATTTGTTTAAAATATTCAGCAGAAATCTGCTTTAATTCAGCATATTTAGCCCAACCGGCTCTGAAGCAATACACAATTCCTTGGGTTTTAATTATCTCTTTGGCTTTTTCAGTACTGTTGTCACAATGACTTAATAACCCGAGGTTGATGATCCCAAGCACTATTTCACAGGCTTTTTTAATATGATCTGCATAGATTATAGATAAATTGTCAGATGCTATTCTTAACGACATATCTGATAATTGTTGCTTGGTCTTATGCACAAATTCCTCAGTAAAATATCCCTGTGCTAGTCCGTCTTTTAATACCAAAAGAATAAAAGGCTTGTTCCTTAACTCTGCTATTTTCATGACATAATCCTATAGAGGGGCAAACATATCGTCGGTGTCCATTTCCACAGCAGTTACTCTTTGTTTATTGGCATTGTTTTTTAAGGCCGCCTCTATGTTGTCTAAACTACCGTTTGTGCTTACGGCTAGCACTTCGTTATAGGCTTCTTCATCAAGGTTTTTAATCTTAAGAAGTAATTCTTCTATGCTGCCCGATATTTGCTCTTCATCATATTCAAGTTCTGAGAAATCATGGCCAATAAATGGCAATGATAAATATAACAAGCCAAAATCATCTTGTATAATTGCCTTAAGTATCTCTTTTTGTTTCTCATCGTCATCATAAGAAAGAAATATTTGAGCAAGTAAACTATGAGCTTCGTTTTGTGCACTAAATAGCGAATCTTCATCCAGATTTTGCCAATAAGAAGGTTCAACATTTAGCAATTTTTTAATGGACTCGGCGTCCATTAACCAAGTGGCTATAGAGGGAATAGTGGCGTCATGCTCTCGTACAATTTTCGCCACGGTCAAAATATCCATTTCAGAAAATACAGCTAACATCGCCGTATCACCTTGTTCAGAAGCGATCCTTTCTAATGAGGTACCGGCTTCTCTACCGCTGTTTTGAGCTTGTTCGGTAATATCTGTGGCAAGAGTCAGTGCGTTACTAGTCAATTGGTATTCCTCAAAAAAAGTTTAAGTTTATTCATCATAACCATAGGTTGCATAAGGATCTGTTGCATCTTCGTTAATATCAACTTCATCCACTGGAGGCAATGGTGTGGCATCATATGTATTATAAAAATGGACCAGCAACACCGCTGTTTTTAATTCATGTTCTGAGTGATTCATTAACTCAGTAATAGCGGCTCTTGCATCCGCATGAACAGCTACATAGGGTTTAATATTTTCCCACAAAGGTGGTTGACTTAAATCTATCTTAGCTAGATTTTTTGAATCTATTCTTACGCTTCGAGTGATAGCCATAGCTAATTGATCAACCATGCCATCAAAGACTTTACTGCTTGAAGCTAATTGAGCTGATAAAACCTTAAGGTAATTAGCTAAAAAATCAGGGTTTTCTGGATCACTCAATGATTCCATATTTTCTAAATACATAGAAAAATCATCCGCCAGATAGGCGGGTATAGATGTTTCGACTTTCATTAATTAAATTCCTACAACAAGGCATTGTGCCAAAAGGAATCGGCAATTTCTCTTGGGTCTGTGGTAATAGTGTAATGACTCTTAATATACAAAGAGCGTTTTTGAGGATCGGCGATGACTTCGTAAGCTTTTTGAATTAATTGAAACTTTTCTTTTGCTTCTGCCGCATCATTCCTATCTGGATGGAATTGATTGGCGAGTTTTCGATAAGCTTTCTTAATTTCGGCAGTCGTTGAGGTTCTGGTCACCCCTAATAGTTCAAAATGATCCATAAAATATATCGTAATTTTTGTGCATTTGATTCAATTTAAAATGCCTATGATTTTCAGTAGCGCATTTTACCTCTACCGTGTTGTTTTCACAATGCTCAGTAATGCAAAATAACAATGAAAGTCTCTCCACAGTAATTAGCTTTATTCAAAACCGTAACAAGCATAACCTTCAAGTTTTTTGGGCTTTTTGTTCATGTGCATAAAATGCTCGTAGCCAACTGAAAAAGCAAAAGGGTTAGCATTATAATCAGCGTAATATTGATCCCTACCTAACTTTGCTTCTTTGACGCCCGACGCGAAACTGCTTAGAAAATCATCTCGGTTATTCATCAATATTTCGATGCCATCGGCGTCATTTGACACCACTTCAAACACACCTTCATCAATGAACTTATTCAGTAAAGTCAGGTTAAATGAGCCCCTATAATTATCTGTTCGAGGATCGTATCTAACCTGCGAAGTATTATTATTGTTGGTTGCCTCCATCAAAGACACAAATAATTCTCGAACTTTTTTTGATATCAACTTTATTTCCTTTTGAGCTTTGCTTGGGGAGTTCGCTATTAAACCTAACTTATTACCCTGTTAGCGATAAATAAAACCATAAGTAATTGATATGATAATATTAATTTAAAATAATGTTAAAGTGTTGTGGCCTAAGTTAATGTTCGATTGAACGCTTTGGAACTGTTGCTTAGCTGCCATTTACCTCATTGATATTTTAACAAAAGAATCACCTTAGGGAATTTATGATTAAAAGAATACTGATCTCAATTGCGACAATACTAGTGTTAGTTTTTCTAGGTTTTTGGATTACAGCCCCTGAGAAAGTGGATTCTGCTCAATATCATGATTTAGCCGACCAGTACGACGTACAAATTATTCGCGATAAATACGGGGTGCCACATATTTTCGGAGAGAGAGATGTTGATGCTGCGTTTGGACTGGCTTTTGCCCATGCGGAAGATGACTTTGAAACTATGCAGGATATCTTGCTAGTTACCCGAGGAAAACTCGCAACTTTACATGGTGTTGACGCCGCTAAAACTGATTATTTAGTGCAATTTATGGGAGTGTGGGACGTAGTCAATTCGGGCTACGATACGCGTATTTCCCAGCAAACCCGAGATCATGCTCAAGCTTACGCCGATGGTGTCAACTATTACGCGTCTAAACATCCTGGGAAAATAGCTACAGCATTGCTTCCGGTTACGGGTAAGGACATTGTTGCGGGCTTTACTTTTAAAACGCCACTATTTTATGGATTTGATCAGGTGGTTGCGTCAGTTGTTGAAGGGCGTTATGGAACCGGGTTAGATAAAGTGGCGTGGTTACAGGTTACAGATTCACCACAACCGGATCTAGGAAGCCAAGGGATTGCCATTGCCCCTGCAAGAACAGATGATGGTTATACTCGTTTGTTGGTTAATTCTCATCAACCACTTACCGGACCTGTCGCTTGGTATGAAGCACGAGTCAAGACGCAGCAGGGCTGGGATATGGCTGGCAGTACTTTTCCTGGCGCACCGGTTATTTTGCATGGTCACGGGCCCACTCTTGGGTGGGCCAGCACAGTAAACAAGCCTGACTTAGTAGATGTGTACGAATTAACGATTAATCCTAACAACGAAGACCAATACTTACTCGATGGTGAATGGCGTGACTTTGAAGTATCGAAAGCCGCTATTGATGTCACCTTTTGGGGGCCGATTCGTTGGACCTTTCATGAAGCTATTTATCATTCGGTGCACGGTCCAGTGTTCAAAACAGAGCAGGGCGCTTTTGCACTTCGTTGGGCCGGTATGGATGAAATGCGCACCCTAGAGCAAATGATCGCCATGAATAAGGCTCGCACCCAAGTTGATTTTGAGGCCGCCCTTGGAATGACTGCATCACCTAGTATCAATCAGGTATATGCGGATAAGGACGGCAATATTGCTCACTACTATAATGCGATGATGCCTAAGCGACCCGTGGGCGAAAAGTTCTCGGACATTAATTGGCAGGGCCTAGTAGCAGGAGACCGGTCAGATCTTATTTGGCAGGATTATTACCCGTTTGAACGTATGCCACGAACCGTTAATCCTGTTTCTGGTTTTGTCTACAATGCCAACAACACTCCTTATCGTTCTTCGGTAGGCGCTGGCCAACCAAAGGCCAGTGATTATGACGCGTCAATGGGTATTCAAACCAACATGACTAACCGAGGACTGCGAATCGAAGCGTTATTTGGTGAGGATGAATCAATCAGCCGGGAGGAAATGCGCAGCTATAAATACGATAATCAATACGCTCAAGGCTCGGTAGTTGACCAAGTGATTAAACGTTTAATGGCCATGTCGTTTGCGTCAAATAGCCTGATGCAATCCGGGCAACAGCTACTGCAGAGCTGGAATTTAGCGACCGATGCTGGGAATAGGGCCGCGGCACTAGGGGTGTTAACCGCAACCCCCTTTATTATGGCAAACATGCGAAACGAGCCTGAACCAGAATTAAGCGAAACCTTTCACAATGCCTTGCAATTATTGGACACTCACTTCGGACGAATCGACCCAAAATGGGGAGAAGTCAACCGGTTAGTGCGGGGTGATAAAAGCTGGCCACTTTCAGGAGCGCCCGACGTATTACGCGCAGTCTACGGTGTATTTGATGAGGACGCAGGTTATCAAAAGGCCACCGCAGGAGATAGCTATATCATGTTTGTTGAGTGGAACAGCGATGGCAAAGTTTCGTCGCGCACTATACATAATTACGGCAGTGCAACGTTAGATGCAACCTCAACACATTATGATGATCAGGCGCCGATCTTTTCTTCAGAAAACGAACGAAATTTGCCTTTGGATAAAGCCGCCTTAATGGCTGAAAAAACGACTGAAATTAGACTATGAGGGGAAAAATAAACGCTTAAACCTTAGATACGTACCTAATATCAAATGTTGTATGGCTAATCGCTTATAGTTAAAAGCTTATAAAGAATGCAATAGGCTAATGCTGTTCACTTAA
>NZ_JAHKQO010000014.1 GCF_018861065.1 Paraglaciecola arctica | reverse complement strand
CAATCGAGTATTAAACGTTTTCTTAACTGAACGGCATCGATTTTAAATGGCGTTCTTTATGGAACGCCAGTCAGTTTATTTAACATTGGATTCCCGATAAAAGCATTCGGGAATGACAAGGGGGATTACGGTCATTCCGGCAGCCTGTATTGCCTTCCCTCACCCTTGTCATTCCGGTAGTCTTTTAGCCGGAATCCACTTTTATTGTTTACATCAATAATTTATCACTCGAGCATTAAACGTTTTCTTAACTGATCGGCATTGAATTTAAATGGCGTTTTTTATGTGTTCTTTTCTCTAAAGAGCAGTCTAGATTAACAGTTAACACTTTAAATAAAACACTATAAAAAATCGCTTTAATTATGCAATTAACCTGCGGAGTCTGGTGTTAAGTCCATGCGGTATTGGAAACGGTCTGGATGATACAAAGCGTTTAAATAATCTACTAAGTTTTCGTTCTCATCATAAGACTGACGCGTTAAGTTAAGCAGCGGAAAGCCCACATCAACCCCCAGTTCTTTGGCGACTTCAGGTGTCGCTGCAGATGCGCTGAGTATTTGTTTTACATGTTTGATTTCTATGCCGTTTTCACGAAAAATTTCGAGCCTAGTAAGGGATTCGATACTGGCTTTATCATTGAGTTTCTGTAGCCCTTTACTCCAGCTTGAGTAATATCCAAACGCCTCATGTTGACGACTACGCACCCGCGTCATTTTTAATAGGGTTTCTCCATCACCTAAATTAAATTCCTTAGCTATGTTTGCAGGAGGTCGAGTGTTGAGTAATTCAATCACTTTTGCATCGGAATGCTGACCCATAAATTCCAGTTCCTGCAGCATGCCTACGAGCGGTGCTTTTATCGGATTAGGCTGATATTGATGGGTAACATGTGTTCCTTTGGCTCTGCGCCTAGCAACTAATCCATCGGCGGCTAATTCGTCTAGGGCGCGTTTCGCTGTTATCCGTGAAATATTAAATGTCTCGGATAAATTGAGCTCAGTTGGGAGTTGCGAACCATCTTCTAAACTTCCATTAAGGATATTTTTTTTGAGCAAACTGTATAGCTGAAAATATAGAGGAGTAGGGGAGCCATTATCTAATGGAGACTGTGCCAAAGACGCGAATCGAGAATCAAATGACATGATTTATCCTTCTCAGTTTAGTATTGCCATGATGAGCCAAAATGATATATCAATATGGCATAAGCCGCAAAGAATCAATTGTCGTGAATTCAATTCGGTGTTATAAAGACATATTGATAGGTCATTAGTGTTTTGGTGGCATTTACATTAACTTAAAGCGCATTTTGTAAAAAGTGCTAAGGAAATGACATTGGATAAAAATATACATTCTAAACAAGACGTATTAACTGCCATGGAAGCGGTTTTGGGTAAAGATAATGTGTTGGTCGACGATTATTCTACCAGTCTGTTTGCACAGGATGTGTTTACCAAAGACATTCCTGCAGAGATAGTAGTCAGTCCTGACAACAAACAACAGTTGAGCGAAATTCTAAGAATTGCCGCCGCATTTGATATGTTTGTGGTGCCACGTGGTGGTGGCATGTCATACACAAAAGGTTATGTGCCTGCTAAAAAGAACAGTGTTTTAGTCGATTTGAGCCGTATGAATAGAGTGCTCGAAATCAATACTCAAGATATGTACGTAACAGTTGAATGTGGCTGTAGTTGGAAAAAACTGCATGAGTCCCTTAAAGGCTCGGGTTTTCGTACTCCGTATTGGGGAACACTCTCAGGCAGCAAAGCCACGATTGGCGGTGGCTTGTCGCAAAATTCGATTTTTTGGGGCTCAGGTCAGTTTGGCACCGCAGTCGACTCAGTACTGGGGTTAGAAGTGGCCTTAGGTGATGGCACCTTAGTGACCACAGGCTCAGCTGCACAAGTGAATAGCACGCCGTTTTTTCGTCATTATGGTCCTGATCTTACCGGCCTATTTACCTGTGACAATGGTGCATTCGGCTTTAAAGCAACAGCGACGTTTCGCTTAATCCCCGAATTACCCGCCAAAGGCTTTTTAGCGTTCGATTTTAAACAAGCAGATGATTGTATTGCTGCCATGAGCGAGATTTCACGACAAGGTTTAGCCATGGAATGTTTTGGTTTTGATCCATTTTTACAAGCACAGCGACTAAAAAGAGAAAGCCTTGGTAAAGATGTCAAAGCCTTAGCTGGCGTGATGAAATCGTCAGGCTCGCTTCTTGGAGCCATTAAAGATGGTGCGAAACTGGCGATGGCAGGGCGCAGCTATATGAAAGACGTGGCTTATTCGGTACAAATCATTGTGGAAGATCGAATCGACGCAGCGGTCGATGCGCGCATCAGCGATATTCGTGCAATCGCTAAACAATTTAACGGTAACGAAATTGAAAATAGTATTCCAAAAATAACCCGCTCCAATCCATTTGGACCGGTCAATAATATGCTGGGTCCACAAGGTGAGCGTTGGGTACCTGTGCATGGTTTATTTTCCCATTCAAAAATTAAACAAGCCCATGATGGGGTGGAAGCTATTTTTGCCAAACATGCTACCGACATGGAAAAATTTGAGATAGGTGTGGGTTATTTATTTGCTACTGTCTCCACTAATTGTTTTGTATTAGAGCCAGTATTTTTCTGGCCTGATGCTTACACTGAAATCCATGAAAAGAGCGTTGAAGCCGACTATCTTGCAAAAATCACCAAGTTTGAAGAAAACCTGCCGGCAAGAGACAAAGTCCACGAAATCCGCAGCGAGCTCAGTACCTTCTTTAAGGAGCTAGGCGGGGTGCATTTACAGATTGGCAAAACATATTCTTTCAAAGAGGGCTTACAGACAGATACCTATAAGATCATTCAAGGTATTAAGGCGTTAGTTGATCCTGATGCGCGGGTTAACCCACAAACTTTAGGTTTGGAGTAGCTGTCATGTCCGTTCTACCCGTTCTTAAACATTATGTGACTTTGGGTGACGCTAGGCCCTGGCAGATTCATTATCGCAGCCAAGGCCCAAGCGATTTGCCTACTGTTATTTTGTTGCATGCATCACCCATGTCATCCGCGATGATGGTGCCTATGATGAACGCGTTATCCGACTCATTTAACGTGATTGCCATAGACACTCCAGGCTATGGCCAGTCTGATCCTTTACCACAAAGCGATAATGATTTAGAGCAACAACCCAACACCAGTTTGCAGCCTTACGTCGCAGCCTTGCATGCTTTTATCGAAAAGCTTGAGATCCACACGCCAATTATTTATGGCTCAGCTACCGGCGCACAAATTGCCATAGAGTTCGCTAAAGTTTACCCAACCGCTATCAAGGGGATTGTGCTTGAAAACGCCGCGTGGTTTAAAGACGAAGAGCGTAACGCCATAGTGAAACACTATTTTCCAGACATTAAACCCCAAAAAGATGGTTCACATTTAACATTGGTATGGAAAATGGCGAGTCAGCTGTTTCATTACTTCCCGTGGTTTGATACCTCGGAACAAGCCAGAGTGAGTCAAGCCGACATCCCACCTGAAGCAGTGCATGATACGTTAATGGCTTATTTCAACGCCGGTGAAAATTACCACTTAGCCTATCGAGCCGCCTTTATTAATGAGCGCCCTGAACAGTTGCGCCCGGTCACTGTACCTACTCATATCATTCGCTGGTCTTCCAGTGTGTTAAAGCACTATGTGGACAGGTTAGACGATGCAAATTTACCAGAAAATATTCAGATGTGTTTCGCCAAAAGTGGCATCGAAGGACGTTTCGCAGCTATCAAGGCGTCAATGGGAAGTCTTAGTCAAACAGTAAGTGAGTAAATATTTTGCAAAGAACATTATTTGAAAAGATTTGGCAGAGGCACTTAGTGACTGAACTAGACGATGGTGCTGCATTGATTTATATCGATAGGGTATTTCTACATGAACGTACCGGCTCTATCGCCCTTAAAAGTTTGCAAGCTGATGGCAGAGCTGTAGTCTCGCCAGAGCACGTGTTTTGCACTATGGACCACATAGTAGACACCGTTATTGGCAGAGATGACAACACAAAAGTACCAAGCGGTAAGGACTTTATTTTGGCCACGCGGCAAGCTTGTGTGGATGCCAATATCAAGCTATTTGATGTGAATGATCCACAGCAAGGCATAGTACATGTCGTTTCTCCCGAACTTGGCATAGTGCAACCTGGTGCTACCTTAGTGTGTCCCGATAGTCATACTTGCTCTCAAGGTGCTTTGGGAGCATTGGCTTGGGGCATAGGTTCAAGTGAGGCAGAACATGCACTGGCTACTAAAACACTTAGGGTAAGCAAACCTAGAACCATGAAAGTCAATTTTAATGGTGAATTAGGGTTTGGTGTGAGCGCTAAAGATATGATTTTACACCTTATCGGCGCCTATGGAGCGGCGGGTGGTGCGGGTTATGTTATCGAATTTAGTGGCAGCGCCGTTACTGATTTAGATATCGAAGGGCGTTTAACCTTGTGTAACATGGCGGTTGAGTTTTCGGCGTTTACAGGCTTAGTTGCGCCTGATGCTAAGGCCATAGAATACCTGCAAGGGCGAGAATATTCGCCTAAGGGCGAGTTGTGGGAGCAAGCGGTTAATTCTTGGCAAACTTTGTTTAGTGATGAACAAGCCGAATTTGACACAATCATTGATATCGATTGCGCCGATATTAGTCCAACTATAACGTGGGGAAACAGCCCACAACATGCTTGTGGCGTGGACTCAGTGGTACCTGAAATAGACAATAACGCTACCGAAAACCAAGTTAAAGCCATGAGTCGTGCCTTTGAATATATGGATTTGCAACCTGGTACTTCCTTAAAAGGTTTGCCAATTGGCGCAGCGTTTATTGGGTCATGCACCAACAGCCGATTGTCGGATTTACGCTTAGCGGCAAAGGTACTAAAGGGGCGTAAAGTAGCTGCGGGTATTAACGCTATATGTGTTCCCGGTTCGTCTACGGTTAAACGTGCAGCCGAAGCCGAAGGCCTCGACAAAATTTTTATGGATGCCGGTTTCCAGTGGCGTGAATCAGGTTGTTCGATGTGTTTTTTTGCTGGTGGTGAAAGTTTTGGTTATCGGCAAAGGGTGGTGACTAGCACCAACCGCAACTTTGAAAGCCGTCAAGGGCCAGAAACTCGTTCACATTTAGCCAGTCCCGCTACAGTCGCCGCTTCGGCGATTGCAGGGTGTATCGCTGATGTGAGGGAATATTTGTAATGGAAAAGTTCACTATTCATCAGGGTGTGGCAGCACCTATGCTGCAAATAAATATCGATACAGATGCGATTATCCCTTCCCGGGAAATGAAACTGGTATCCAAACAAGGGTTAGGTGAGGGACTATTCGCCGGATGGCGTTATACCTTGCCTAATGGCCGCGAGCCTAATCCTGAGTTTGTACTGAATCAACCTCAGTACTCGCGCACCAGTATATTGTTGGCGGGGGATAATTTTGGCTGTGGCTCGTCACGTGAGCACGCGGTTTGGGCGCTAAAAGAGTACGGTATTAAAGCGGTTATTGCGCCGGGTTTTGGCTCGATTTTTTATCATAATTGTATTAGAAATGGCATTTTGCCCGTGGTCTTAGAAAACCAACAAGTGTTGATGTTAGCAAAACATGTACAGCAAGATCCTCAGAACCATCAGCTCAACATCAATTTGCTCGAAACTTATGTCAGCGCTGTTTCATTGAGTGACAATCTTGAAATTCAACGTTTTGATTTTTCGATTTTAGCGGCCCAGCAAGCGATGTTACTCGAGGGCTTAGATGGCATAGCTTTGACCCTTAAATCCCAATCAAAAATAGAGGCGTTTAAAGGAAGTTATCAAGTCCAATACCCATGGTTAACTTAGGATGGAATCCGCACTGAGTTAGTGTTGAGTCAGGCGGTGAGTGAATTGAGCCGAACCCTAGGGGGGGTCAAGTGAGTATTTAAAATAGATTGACTAAAAAAGCGGCCTGTTATTAACCATAACAGGCCGCTTTTTAATAAGGTATCACTTTGATGCTAAACTTGCCTAAGCGTCGATAATGCCTAGCGACAGCAATTTTTGAATGTCTTCTTCACTAAATCCTGCATCCTGTAGGGTCGCTACTGAATTACCTTGGTCTTTTGGAATGTCGTGGCGTAGTGGCATACGTTCGTTATTCATTTCCAGAGGCAACCCTGGTAATTTGGTTTTAGTACCATCTGGCAAGGTTACATCAACTAAACCACCGGCGTTTAAGTGCGGATCATCAAATAAGTCAGATGGTTTATTGATAGGAGCAAAAGGCAAACCGGATTTTTCTAATTTGGCCATGAGTTGTTCTTTGCTCAGTGTTGCAAAGACCTCATTAATGACAGGTAAAATACGCTCTCGCTGCGCAACCCGACCATTGTTGAGTGCTAAGCTTTGGTCTTGTGCAAATTCTTCCAGACCAAATGCGTCACAAAAAATACGCCACTGGCTATCACTTACCACCCCAATGAATACTTGTTCATTATTAGCACAATGAAAAATATCGTAAATTGCCCACGCTGAACGGCGCACCGACATTGGAGGAGGTGCCTCACCTGTTACTACCTGCTGCGCCATATGTTGGCCCACCATAAAGGCAGTGGTTTCGTATAAGGAGCAAGTGACATTTTTACCCTGCTGAGTGCGGTGACGCTCTTCAAGCGCCGCCAAAATACCGATTACACCAAACATGCCACCGGTAATATCAATCACAGATGAGCCTGCGCGCATCGGTTTGTTGGGTAATCCTGTCATGTAGGCTAATCCGCCCATCATTTGGGTGACTTCATCGAGTGCGGTGCGGTGCGCATAAGGACCACTTAAAAAACCTTTTAGAGAACAATAGATTAAACGCGGATTCAGCGTTTTAAGCTGTTCGTATCCTAGGCCTAATTTGTCCATCGCCCCTGGGCGAAAGTTTTCTAGTAATATGTCTGCTTCTTGTATTAGCGACTTCGCCACATCTTTGCCTTCAGCAGATTTAATATTAATAAATACACTTTTTTTATTGCGGTTATACATAGAAAAATAACCCGAACCTGAACCTTTTAGGCGCCGAGTATTGTCACCCCCTAATGGTTCAATTTTAATCACTTCAGCCCCCAAGTCAGCCAGAATTACTCCTGCCGTCGGCCCCATGACCATGTGCGTAAATTCAATCACTTTTATGCCACTTAAAGGCAGTTGTTCTGAATTTGTCATTAAATTTTGTTCCCTGTATTTCTGAAATCTTGCAATGTTATTTGGTGAAAAGACTACTTTTTGTCTTTATGTTATAATATTATAACAATAGAGTTTGAATGTAAAAGTTGCGAATTAACATTTGTCAATTTGAGGGCAGTGTTGCCATCAAACCGCATTGCATGAGATGGCTCATGACGTGTATTTTATTTTTGGTCTTTGGATCTCAACATACCAATGAGATCTCATTATTTCGCCTTCAGAATTCGCAAGGCATAAATTTGGAAAACACATGGCAAAATTTGACATAGAAATCAGTGAAGTTGGCCCCAGAGATGGTCTTCAAAGCATTAGTACTATTATGCCCACGGCTGATAAGTTGCGGTGGATTGATGCGTTAGCTGCGGCAGGCATTCCTGAAATCGAGGTGGGATCCTTTGTACCTGCCAAAGTCTTACCACAACTTGCAGATACTGCAGAAGTTGCCCGTTATGCTAAAGAAATTGCAGGGTTATCAATCGCAGTCTTGGTACCTAATTTACGTGGTGCACAAAATGCTATTGAAGTGGGCCCAACCAAAATGAGCATTCCTTTTTCAGTGAGTGAAACTCATAGCTTACGAAACGTAAAACGCACTCATCAGCAAATGTTGGAAGAAGTAAAACGAATTGCAGAACTGCTAAAAACTCTACCTCAAGGACAACGCCCTAAATTTGAAGGCGGTTTAGCTACTGCATTTGGTTGCACCATAGAAGGCGCAATTAGCGAAGATAAAGTTGTAGAACTGGCGGTCGCATTAATGGAAGCAGGCTGCGATGAAGTGGGGCTATCGGATACCACAGGCTCTGGCAATCCGGCTCAAGTGAAACGTTTAGTTAAAAAAGTTTGGGCCGCTGTGGGTAAAGAAAACCTCACAGGCATTCATTTGCATAACACTCGAGGTCAAGGTTTGGCTAACGCTTTGGCTGCGGTAGAAGTGGGTATCACCACAGTTGATTCTTCCATGGGTGGTATTGGTGGTTGTCCTGCTGCGCCTGGTGCCAGTGGTAATATAGTCACGGAAGATTTGGTGTTTATGCTAGAAGCCATGGGCTTAAAAACCGGAATTGATTTTGAACGAATGTTTGCGGCCCGCAAGATTTTGGCCAAGTTATTACCAAATGAACCCTTATACGGTTTTACTCCGGATGCGGGGTTTCCTAAAGGTTTTCAACGAGCCTAGTAATTATAATCGTCCAAAAGGATAACTGATGTCGCGACTTTCTGCTTTACCCATAGATTCATTGCCAGCCGAGCTTCAAAGCATTATGGCACAAGGTGAAAACATCATGGGGTTTACTCCAAACGATGGGCTGATCATGGCGCGCTCACCGCAGATGCTCAATGCATTTTTAGCTTTGGTGCAATCTATATATCAACCCAGTGAGCTAGATAACGATCTTAAAAAACTCTTAGGTTTGATGACCAGCAGTGCCAGCGGTTGCCAATATTGCCAAGCGCATACCCAATACGGGGCCTTAAAGCATGGTATTACCGAGCAAAAAATCGCTGCGATTTGGGAGTATCAAAGTAGCGAGTTGTTTAGCCCTGCTGAACGAGAAGCCTTAGATGTTGCACGTAACGCAGCACTGGTGCCTAACGCGGTCACTGACGAACAATTTACCCGGCTTAAAACGTATTTTAGCGAAGTACAGATAGTAGAAATTGTGGCAGTGATTTCACTATTTGGTTTTCTAAACCGTTGGAATGCCACCTTTAAAACCGACATTGAAGCGGCTCCTGCTATGGCCAGTGCCAAGTTTGCCGGCAATGTTGAATGATAGTGATAGGTGATAAAAGATAAGCGATAAAAGGTAAGCGACGGGCTGCAACCTGCAACATTAGTGTTTGGGCTAACAAGCTAGCAATTTATGGGCAATTACAAAAGTGAAATTACGATGCAATTAATCAATCTAGATCATTCTCCTTACGCCACCCGAGTGCGTATATTGATCCGAAAAAAGAAGTTAGAAGTCGAGTTTGTTGCCCCTACGCTGGCACTAAAGACACCAGAGTTTTTGGCACGTTTTCCATTAGGTAAAATTCCATTGTTAGCCCTTGATAATGGCCAATACCTGCCAGAATCAGTGGCAATCATGGAGTATCTAGAAGACTGTTATCCAGAGCAGCCGTTTAGACCTAAAGCACCCTTAGATGCCGCTAATTCCAGGGTAATGGCGAGTTTTACCGATACCCATTTAGCGCCAGCCTTGCTGCCGTACTTTAAAGCAATGATGCTAGCTAATTTTAAATTTGACCAAAATGAGCAACAGCAGCTTGTTAGAACCGTTCTCGAAAAACTCGATCGCTGGCTTAGCTGCAACATTGAACTTGATAACCATCAGTTAACCTTAGGCGATATTATACTTGCTCCAACTTTTTGGTGGGTAGATGTCACTGTTGGTTCAGATGCCAATAGTAAAATAACCGAAGGCTTGCACACATTGAATCAATGGTGGGATTGGGTGCGCAGCGATACAGAAGTGCAGCTTGGTATTGATGAAATGGCCAATGCATTTGCAGCGTTTCAACAGCAGCAATCGTAAGCGGATCCTATTGAATCGACGAATAGATAAATAGACAAAAAGACAAATAAATAAGAATGGGAAAGGTAAATATGAAAGAAAATATGCAGGTTCAGCTAGTCTCAACCCCAGAATCAGAACCGCAACCAGAAAACTTTACCTTGGTAAAAGGCCCAATGCCTGTGGCCAAAAACCGACAAGTGTTATGTGAAACGCAATACTTATCACTCGACCCTTATATGCGCAGCCAGATTGCTGGGCGTCATATGTCGGGGTCGGTTAATCCAGGGGATGTACTGCGGGGTGAAACCGTGAGTAAGGTGATTGAGTCAAATCATCCTGAGTTTCAACCAGGAGACCTAGTGCGTTGTTTTGGAGGTTGGCAAAATTATTCAGTACATGATGGTGACGAGATCTTTAAAGTACAAAAAGACATTGAAAATCCATCATACGCACTATCAGCGCTAGGTATGCCAGGGTTAACCGCTTACGCCGGCCTAATTTGGCAAGCGCAACCTAAAGCCGGTGATGTGGTGGTGATCCCCGCAGCAATTGGTGGCGTAGGCTCAGTTGCTGGGCAGTTGGCAAAAATATATGGTTGTACTGTGATTGGAATTGCAGGCTCTGACGAGAAATGTGAGTACGCAGTAGCAAATTTGGGGTACGACGCCTGTATTAATCGAAAGAAAGGTAACTTAGCTGAACAATTAGACCAACTTTGCCCTAACGGAATTGATATCTTTTTTGATTTGGTAGGTGGCGAAATGCTCAATACTGTTTCAGAGCGGTTAGCAGTGGGGGCACGCGTTATTTTGTGTGGTTTGATGGCTGATTATAACAAAACTACTCGCAGCATGGGGCCACCGCCAGCCATGTGGATCAAAGCGAGAGCCATTATATATGGTTTGGTGGTTTACGATTTCGAACCGCGACGCGCTGAATTTGTAGAGGCTTGTTTGGAATATCTCAAACAAGGCAAACTTGTTGTACGTGAAGATGTTGCCCATGGCCTTGCAGCAGCGCCAGAAGCCTTTTGCCGTTTAATGCGCGGTGAAAATATGGGTAAATCAGTGGTGAAAGTGTAAACAAGGTGAACGAATAAAATGGGAAGTGTTGCTTCTCCAAATATTTATCGACCCAAAAACCATAAACCCGTGTTACAGCGGGTTTTGTTTTTTTATGCGACTGAATATGTATCCCGAGTTCAGGTTATGTAAATAGTAATGTTGCTAACACTTGCAATTTTACTGATGTATAAATATTAATTGATGAATATTTCAAGGTGGAATTTTTTATACTTACCCCCCCAATTCAAATCAAAATCCCATTTCAATAGATCTAAGTTGTCTTAAAAACCTACAAGTCCTCGATATTTAATCTTAAAAAAGTGTCATTAATAAACGCGTTTTTTTCTTACCTGTTAGTTGTTGATTTTCAATTAAATTTATATAAAACATATGGTTAGGTGTTTTCTTTGTGGCTTGTTCTTTAACCAATCCATTTCTTGACTTTGTTTAATGTTATAATAATATGTCATTAAAACGATATAACATTAATTTAAAGTTGATTCATCATTAAGGGGAAATCCATGAGTACGTTTTTTAAGAAGCAGAAACTAGCTACTTTAATAAGTGGAGTGTTAGCGTTCTCTGTGGCTCCTGTAATGGCACAGGACGCCGAACAGGATGAAAGTGCTAAGCAAAAAGAAGTAGAAAAAATCCTAGTTACTGCACAAAGACGTGTTCAGTCTATTCAAGAAGTCCCTGTGGCGGTTACCTCAATTGGTGCCGCTGATTTGGAATTAAAACAAGTTAGCAACGTGTTAGATCTACAATACGAAATCCCCAATATCAGTATTGCCACAAACACCGGCACAGCAAGTGGTGCTCGTTTATTCTTACGAGGTGTAGGTGAAGATGAATCACGAGTATCGGCGGACCCTGCTGTGGGAGTCTATGTCGACGGTGTGTATGTAGGACGTCAAGTGGGCGCCCTCTTCGATTTGGTGGATTTAGAACGAGTTGAAGTATTACGTGGCCCTCAAGGTACACTTTATGGACGTAATTCAAACGGGGGAGCGATTAAACTGATCAGTAAAGCCCCTGAAGTAGGCGAAAACTACGGTGTGGTGAAAGCCACTATGGGAAGTGATGGCCGCTTAGACGCACGGTTAACCGGTAACCTTGGGATTTCGGATACAACTGCAATTCGAGCAACGGTATTAACTAAATCACGTGACGGATTGCATACGGTTAATCCTAATGGTGACTTTGCCAATCAGGCTGGTACTGAAGCCGGTGAGAAAGATACGAAAGCCTTACGAATCGCTTTATTTACTGAATTCAATGATGACTGGACTATGAATTTGGCGGTGGACTACACTAAAGACAACTCAGATCCGGTACCAGACAGTGTCGCGCTGGAACAGGATGCTGATGATAATCTATTTACCATTGAGCCTGTTCCAGGAGTTACCTGTTCTGCTGCAACACCGGCCACATTTTTAAGCATTGGTTGTTTTAATGATTATCGTAGCAAAGTTGAAACCAGCGGCATTACCTTAAATATTCAAGGCAGTATTGATGAATATGATCTCAGTTTCTTAAGTGGTTACAGGGAGCTAGAAGATGATTTGTCGAGTCGTATTGGTTTTCCCTACACTCAACAAACAGATCAAGACCAATTCAGTCAAGAAATTACCCTATCTTCGAATTATGACGGTGCATTTAACTTCGTGTCAGGCGTGTATTATTTCAATGAAACTGTACAAATGGATTCAGTCTTTGTTTTTCCTGGCGAGTTAGGTATCGAAACCGAAGCCTATGCAGCATTTGTGCAAACTACTTATGACTTTAACGACACTTTGACCTTAACTACTGGCCTGAGGTTTACTGACGAAACTAAAGAAATCGATGGCTTTATACCGGGTACCGGTAATGGTCGTACCGAAGAATTAGGCTTCGACAATACCACTTATAACATAGCGTTAAATAATCAATTCACCAAAGATGTCATGGCGTATGTATCATATTCTACGGGGTTTAAGAGTGGTGGTTGGTCACCAGATTGTTTCTCTGAAGCCGCTTGTTTTGTGCCAGTTGATGAAGAAGAGCTTGATGCTTTTGAGATTGGGGTGCGAAGTGATTTATTCGATAACAGTCTGCGACTAAATGCGACCTATTTTTACAATATGTATGACAACCTACAAATTGCTTCAACTGTACCTGGGGTAGGCTTTACCCGTTTTAATGTGGATGAAACCGAAATCAGTGGTATTGAGTTAGAAGCAATATACCAAGTGTCTGATAGTCTGACGATTAATCTAACCTTTGGCACTATAGATGGTGAATATACCGAATTAACTCTGGCTCAAGCCGGTGGTTTAACTAACAACGGTGTCAGCCCGGGTTGTAACGACGTTGTGTCTATTGAGTGCGCCAAAGATTTACAATTGAAAAATGCGCCAGATTACAAAGGTACTATTGGTTTTACCCATAGAATGGCGCTGGGAGACGGTGAGTTAACGAGTCGTATTGATTTTTCATCTGAAGGTGACTCTTATAGCTTAGTGGCGAATGCACCCACACACTCGCTTACTTCAGTAGACACACTTGTTAATGCGCGCATTGCTTATGAGCCTAATAATGGAAAGTGGGCGCTAGCGCTTTGGGGTAAAAACCTCACCGACGAACACTACGCTCGAGCTGCTGCAGCCGCGGATTTTTCCCAGTATGCAGCCGACCCGTTAATGTGGGGCGTTGACGCCGAATACCGCTTTTAATTGGAGCTGTCATGAATTCTTGTAAAGTGACACGACATTTTACTGACGGTGAATTCGGGCAACTTCATTATCGTATAGCAGGTGAGGCTTCGGCCAAGCCTGCCATTGTGTGTTTACACATGGTATCTAAGTCTAGCCGCTCGTTTCAACATATTTTACCCATACTCGGCCAAGATAGGTTGGCTATTGCCATTGATTACCCGGGTTACGGTGAGTCTTCGCTTCCCTTTAGTGAATCTCAAGCAAACATCGAAAACTACGCAACTGCTGTGTGGCAAGTGTTAACACATCTGTCGGTCACTAAGGTTGATTTTGTTGGCTATCACACTGGATGTATGGTGTCGGTGTGTGCGGCGCACCAGCAGCCGCAGTGGGTCAATAAAGTAGTCAATATCGCTGCTCCTATATTTTTACCCAGTGAAGTACAAACATTCTGCGATAAATTTGCACCTATCCCTCTTGATGAACAGGGGAATAGGTTTCGAATTATGTGGGAACGTATCATTCACTACCGTGGCCCAGGTATGACCTTAGAAATGTGTGCCGACTCCATGGCTGAAAACTTGCGAGCTGGTGATGCCTACGAGTGGGGGCATATGGCGGCATTTAATCACGCAGCTCAGTATATTGAACAGATCAAAACCTTATCACATCGACTATTAGTGATAAATTTAGACGACGATATGCGCGAGCAAAGTGAGCGGGTGGATAGCTATTTGAATAACGGATTGCGTAAAGATTATTTTCAGTGGGCAGCAGGCTTTTTAGATGCCTTTCCTGAAGATGTCGCAGTTGAACTGTTAAGTTTTTTTGATGCCTAGACTCATTTTTATTTGGAACACCTAATTTTATGACATCTAAATTGCAGTTATTGATGCCGACTGTTCTCGAACATGCAGGCACCTGGCAAGGTACCTATCGACATATAGATATTCACGGTGAAACCCTAGATTGCCATCAAAGTTTGGTTGAATGTGTTTTCCCAGTTGAAGGCCTTGTTGTGTACACCCAGCGTAACCAGTTTAGTTGGGATGACGGTCGTGTCTTCAAAGTGGCATTTGACGGTATTATTCAAAACAACAAGATTTATTGGGATACAGAAACTTTCAAAGGTTACGGTTGGGTCGCCAGCCCATCCATATTTTTATTGGAACTAGAACGCAAAGATGAGCCCGGCGCTTGGTTTTACGAAAGCATTGTGATGGGCCCAGACAAAAAACATCGCGCCAGAACTTGGCATTGGTTTAAAAATGGCGAGTGTTTTAAGCGTACATTATGCGACGAACGTTTAATCTCATAATCGCTGTTATTTATTAGATTGTTCAACTAACTCAAGCAGCTCACCAGATGGTCCTTGAGTCAAAATCACTTTTTGGCCGGGGTAGTAGTGGTCATTAGTGTGGCTTACTGTTGTATTAAGCTGTTTAGCAGCGGCTTCAATGTCTTCGACAACACAAGTGATCATTGCAATTCCAGAGGGCAGAGAGCCCGAATTGACAATATTCGGCTGGGCATCGGGAACTTGATCAATTTCGAACAAACAGTCGCCCGCCAATTGTAACGTGGCTACTGGGTATTGATGTTCGATATCTTTACCCCAAGCATTGTTGAGCACTGTTACTTTAGTCTCAAACTTTAACCCGCTGTGTTGGTTTAAGGCTTCATAAAATGCCAAGCTAGTATCTCGATTTTGGGTGCACAGTACCGGAATAAACAAACTACCAGTGCGTGATTGGGTCATAGGTAGATGAAATGGAGGTACGGCTTTGTCGACTTGGGTGACGTAGCTGACTTCGTTACACGGACCAATGACTTGCATCGCTTTAATTGCATCACTGATTTGCAAATACGCTGGCTCACCTATGATTTTGAAAACGTCGCAATCGATTTCGTTGCGGATTAAGTCTACATCGGCCACATTCACCTCAAGTGCCATCCAACCTTGGGTTTTAAGCGGTATAGCGGAGCCACAATTGGAGTCCTCTACAATCCGTAACCAAGCATGGCCGTTGGCTGCTGCCAAAATATGCATTGGGTTGTTAAGTAAATTAGGGGTATGCCATAAATCACACAGT
Organism: Paraglaciecola arctica; assembly: GCF_018861065.1. Classification (GTDB taxonomy): domain Bacteria; phylum Pseudomonadota; class Gammaproteobacteria; order Enterobacterales; family Alteromonadaceae; genus Paraglaciecola; species Paraglaciecola arctica_B. The sequence goes on along the minus strand of NZ_JAHKQO010000014.1, from coordinate 30,973 downwards.
GCTTGGCTTACCAGATCGTCTCTGACTAAGGTGTAACCCATGCTCGCTTGATAGGACTCACTGGCAAATTTAATGTTGTTTGTTAACAGCGTTGCGCCGACTATTGGACCTAAAAAAGGGTCGCTCATATTGTTTTCTCTGTTAGATTGCTAAATCGCAATTTAAAATTGGGATGAATAGCTGATAATTTGGCGTATCACAGCCTACAACGCAACCTAGTGCTAAACCGACACCGGAGCTTATTGATTTATGTCAACGATCATCTTGAATATTAAGGAAAAAGTCGCTTATTTGCGCATCAACAGGCCAGAAAAATACAATGCGTTAACCCAAGATATGTGGCAAGCCATCGCTGACGCTTGCGATAGTCTAGCTAATCACAAAACCGTGCGAGTGTTAGTGCTCAGTGCGGCAGGTGAAAAAGCCTTTTGCGCCGGTGCAGACATAAACGAATTGCACGAAATGCTTAGTCTTCCCGATAGATTCGCCGCTAGCAATGAAATAGTGCAGCTGGCTCAAAAAAAATTAGCCGCGCTACCCTTTGCCACTATCGCGCAAATAAACGGTGTCTGTGTAGGGGGGGGCATGGGACTGGTGATGTGTTGTGATTTTAGAGTAACGGTTAAGCAAGCGAGTTTTGCGATTACACCCTCAAAATTGGGTTTGTTATATAGCCTAGAAGATACCAAAAGATTAGTAGGCTTAGTAGGGTTGGCTCGTGCCAAGGAATTGCTTTATTTAGGTAGAAAAATTGACGCTGCTACCGCCGAGCGCTGGGCGTTGGTTAATCAAATTGTGGCACCAGATGAATTGGAATCGGCCGTAGAATCCTTAGTTCAATCGATACTCAGTGTCAGCGGTTATTCGGTGAGCGGCACTAAACGCTCGTTAGCGCACCTAAGCGAAGTGATGCCCAGCGAAGCTGACACTTTGGCAATTCAAAGCTTGTTTGATAAAGCATTTCACGGCGATGACTTTAAAGAAGGCGCTGCAGCCTTTACCGAAAAACGCCCTGGGAGGTTTATATAATGGTGAAAACATTAGCGAACACATCGGTAAGCGCCAATGCAGAGCTTCACTTTGATAGCAGTTTTACTCAATGCGAAAAGCAGCAAGGGTTTTCACAGCATATCGGGCCATTTTTTGAAAAAAACGTTAATGGTGTGATGCATCGCGCCTTAGAAATCAAAGCTCATCACCTTAATCCCGAAGGGGTAGTGCACGGTGGTGTCACTTTGTCATTTGCCGACTACATAATTTATCGCGCCATTGGTGATGAAATAGGCCATGATATTCGTTTTGCCACCATCAACTTAAACAGCAATTTAATTGCTGCGGCTAAGGATGGCGATGTGCTGTTCGCAACAGGTAACATAGTCCGCAAAACTAAAAGTGTGATTTTTGCTGAGGGGCGAATTTTTACTACTAAACATACGATTTTACAAGCCAGCGGAGTCTGGAAAATCTTGGGTGTTAATTGATAATTCTCAATGCACCCTAACTGCATTCATCTAGTCTAGATACGGTCAATAATAAGAGAATAAATATATGATAAAACTTAAACTTGCGTCACTGTTACTGCTTGCTAGTACGTCAGTTGGCAGCGCATTTGCGGCCGCTAAGCTGGATCTAAATACTCCAGAAGGTGCCAAAGAGGCTTCACGAAAAATCCAATGTTCTACTGTAGATGGTGAGCCTGTCTATTATTGGTGGAAAGGGCAGGCGTATTCTCGCAGACAAGGCGAGCCAGATATGCGTTTATTTGATGTAGAAGGAATGAATGTTAGAACCTGCGTCACAATTGATGGTGGAATTCAGGGCAAATCTTACCGAATAATTTCACGTGAAATTTTATTATATACCGATAAGAAGACGGGGAAACCCTTGGAAAAATGGACAAATCCTTGGACTGACGAGGAGCTAGAAGTGCATCATGTATTAAATGATCCGGTCAATAATACCTCTGGTTTCCCTTTTGACAAAAACGGTAAGGCCTTCCCTTGGACTAAGAGTTTTGGTGGACAAATCTCAGATAATATGTGGTCCACGTCATTTGCCATTCCTTTGTTTTATCACAATGTCTTAGCTGGCGATTATCAAAAGCAAGTAGGCGGCGTATATCACGCCACAGAAATGTTTACGTGGTCTGGAAGTGTGGACAATTTAGTGAGTTCTGACACCAAAACCGCAGACGCTCATATCGGTTGGGTTCGTATCTCTGATTGGTTGCCTTGGATGATGATGTCAGGCAGAGAAGGTTCAATCTATTTTAATACGTCAGGTTTTAAAGTCGCTGGGTTTGATGAGATGGGTGAAGTGATGAAAGAGTATATTAATACTCATGCTCCTCTTTATAAAAATCCACCTCCTTTAGATGACAAACGTGAAAATGAAACCAGCTGGATTGGTTATAAAAATGACGTGGAAGGCGGTAAATTCAATAAAAATAAGAGTCATTAGTCGCTAAAGCAATCTCCCTAAAGGGCGGCCTAGAGGCCGCCCTTTTTTATAAAAGCCGTAATTATGCCTAGTCAATTTTTACTGAACACCCTAAATCGGTTAAGGCAACTTATTGACAGCATTTTTTAGATGTAATGAAGCTTTTGATTAAACTGTTTAAAGCTGGCCCCTTTGTTTTGTTCACGCTTTAATTCCAGCTACAACTATCACCACGGGAAACCGGTTAATAATCAAACTGTATCAGGAAATGGTACTTTTGAGGGTAGAAGACTAAAACAAGGATCCCAAAAACTTGGTTAAATCTGATGCTAAGGAGTATATGATTTAAGCCAATCTAGATGTGTATGTTTCATTTTGTTAGCGAGAATCTTGGGTGGTTAAGTCAGGTTGTTTTCTACCTACCCAAGCTATAGCAAATGCTAAGACAAAAGGTATCACTCTTTCTAAAACGTCACCCGGTGTGTTTTCTAACCAATTAAATATTACCGTTAGTGTAAAACCGCTAAGAATGGCGGCAAAGCGATACGGCCCATTGACGTTATATCCCATTAACATCACGATCAGTAGCGGTGCAAATGCTGAACCAATTGCAGCCCATGCAAATAGCACTCTTGAGAATATAGCCTGTGGGGCATACAGTGCAATTAGCAAAGAAATCAAACACATCACGAATACGCTAAAACGAGAAAAGAGTAAGCTCTTTTTGTGTGATAAGGTTTTGTTGAGGTCGTATGATAACGATGAGGCGGATACTAACAATTGACTATCAGCAGTAGACATAATGGCTGATAACACCGCTGCGATAATTACGCCAGCAACTAAAGGGTGAAACAACCTATTGGTGACTTCAAATAATACTTTCTCACTATCTTCGCTACTAGGCATCAATACTCTGGCACATAATCCTAAAATTAACATACCGCCGTACACAATCACCGGCCAAGCAATGCCAATATACTTACCAATCCTCATTGAGCGTTCATCTTTGATCGCCATAAAGCGATTGACAACATGCGGTTGCCCGGGGTTTCCAAGGCCTACACCCAAAAGGCCAATTACAAAAGCTACTGCAGAATAGCCAAAAAATGAACTGGATATGGAGAGTTGATCTTGGTCGAATACCTGAGTCATACTTTCTACGAGTTCAGCTGGACCGCCAACCTCATATAGTGCGGCAGCGGGTAAGACAATAGCAACAACCGCCATCAACATACCTTGTATAGTATCTGTCACACTGACAGCCCAAAATCCACCGAGCAAAGTATAAATTAAGATAATAGCGGTGCCTGTGACGATGGCATTTTCTACAGAAATACCAAAACTACTGGAAAAGGTACTACCAGCAGCCTGAAATTGAGCGGCAATATAGAACGCGAATGAAAACACAATGGCAAAACTACAGATAAATACGATTAGCCGAGTCCAACTGTCTTTGCCTGCTAATAATTCGGTCAATGTCACCGCGCCTGATTTGTTCCCTCTATCGCGAATTCGCGGAGCAAGCCACAACCAGTTAAAGACATAACCTCCCACTACCGCAGGAAAAAGCAACAATGAAGATAACCCCATAGCATAGGCTGCACCGCTGACACCTAACAAACTCCATGCCGACGATGCACTGGCCGATGAACTTACTGCGGCAACCCACGGACCGAGAGCCTTCCCTCCAATAAAGAAATCTTCGCTAGTTTGTGTGCGACGACTTGCCCAAAAACCAATCCCAATAAGTAACAACTTATATGCAATTAGTGTAACCAGTATCACAGACTCTCGACTCACTTCGCTCCCTTATATTTTGCCTAGTCACTAATATTAAGCATTTTGTTGTGCCTTAAATGCCGACAAAATATTGCCTGCAGAAGCGCTCCATACATCTTGCGACATTACATATTCAAGCACACGCTCTAAAGCGGAGATACGATGAGGTTGCCCTAACATCCAAGGATGAATATTTAAGCTTAAAATTCGCCCTCCTTGTTCGTTGGCCTCTTTAAGTAAATAATCACATGCATCAACGATTTGATCGGCGTATGAATCTTCACTGTGTAAGTTATTGAGCATAATAAAGGCATCATCTAACTCGTTAGATAATGGCATGGTCCATAAGTTACCTTGCTGAGTTTTGAAGGTGTAGGGCATGTCGTCATTTACCCAATCACAGCAAAATTCGATGCCGTTGGCGGCTAATAACTCTGGGGTATTTTCGCTTTCGTTACGCCCTGGACTTAACCAACCTGTCACTTTTTGTTCCGTTAAGTCTCGTAATTGATTTAACGAATCTTGTACTAATTGGGATTCAAGTTGTTTGTCTTGTCCTCCAAAGTGCAACGCATCCATGTGCATGCCATGACATATAACTTCGTTGCCACGCTCTTTAATGGTGTTGAGTAGATAAGGGGTGCGTTTCGCCAATTCGGTGTTCATGGCAAATGTGGGTGTCACGCCGTATTGATCAAAGGCTTTTAAAAATCGATAAATGCCCACGCGGTTTCCATAATCTCGTAAGCTAAAATGCCTTAAATCAGGGTAGGGCATAGTCATGCCACCTTGAATTTTAAAAGGCTCTCCTTTTTGGTCGAGTGGAAAAAACTGCAAAGGTACATTGACCCATAACGCTAACTTTTTGCCACTGGGCCAGGTCACTTGAGGCCGGTCGGTCAACATTGACCAATCGTATCTGTCATGATCCATACCATACTGACGTTTGGCGTATTCTAGGTAAGATTTATCAAGTGCCATTATTTGTCACTCCTTATCAGTGCCGCGTTTTTGTGTGCGATATCCACTTTGGCTTGCTCGTAATAGTGTTCAAGGTAATATTCAGCAATTTCTTTACCTGTGGTCACCCAAACATCATCGTGGCTAGTAATGTAATCAAGGGCTTCTTCGAAGGCTTTCATTCTATGTGGACAAGACACCTGATAATTATGGGTGGGGATACACATGATAGTGCCTGACTCGTCACCTTCAGCGTAGAGGCGGTCAAAGTTGTTTTTTAACATTTGACCATAACGTCTCGGCTCAATTTTATTGACCACATAAGCGATAGTGTCATTCATTTCTAGTGAATAAGGGATTGATACAAAGGGTTTATTACTGCGAGTGTGGATGGGGGTCGGTTGATCATCATGAAATAAATCACAGGTGTAAATACCGCCTTCGTTACCAAATAGTTCAGTGCCCACTTCTGCGAACAAGTCTAAGGTTAATTCGGAGTGGGATAAGGCTGGCGCTAAATAACCACCACATTTTTGGCCGGTGTGCTGATAAATAGTTTCCATAGAATCTTTTATCATGTCGCGCTCTTGTTGCTCTGACATTCCGTAGGTATAGCGCGTATTGTAAATGCCGTGGCTGAAAAACTCCCAATTGCGTTCTTTACACATTTGAATGATTTCAGGGTGGTGATCACACAGCGCTGTCGACAAAGAAATCGAACCACGAATGCCGTATTTATCCAGCAAATCCATTTGTCGTTTGTGTCCCACACGGTTACCGTAATCACGGATACTGTACCCTTGGGTTGCAGGGTAGGGTTGCGGCCACGCTTTGCGAGAAGGATTCGCGGGTGGATTGAGCTCATAAAATTCTATATTAGGCGCAACCCAGAAAGCCATTTTTTTGCCACCGGGCCAGCGAATTTTAGGGCGATTTTCATAGGGCCAATAATCGTAAAAACCGGGATCACTTTTCATTTACCTTACCTTTTTAATGCTTTTGATTGCTGAGAGTTACCTAAAGTAACTTAGCGTTACTTAGGGCTTTGTTGAGATAACCATTGATTCACTTCATCAAGGGTAAGGACATCAGCATATTTCAGAGATAAATCCGTTAAATTGGCATAGTGATAACTTTCATGTTTGTCTGCCACACATTCTTCCGGAACAATAGTGCGATAGCCTCGAGATAAAGAATCAACCGCTGTGGCACGAATACATCCTGATGTTGAACCGCCGGTGAGAATGACGGTATCCACTTGATGCCATACCAACAACGATTGCAATTGGGTTTCAAAAAAAGCAGAGGGCATTTTTTTTAAATACACCACGTCTTTGACGTAATCGATTTCTAAGCGGTCATCAAATTCGCTGCGTCGTGAGTCAAATTTGATATTTTGTAAAGAGTCAGGGGTATCGGTACGGGTTCCCCAAATACCCGCATCTTCGGCGCTTTCCATATAGGCTACGTGGGTCCAAACTACTGGCCAACCTAAGGCTCGAAAGGCTTTCGACATCTCATTGATATATTCCATTTGGCGAGGATCGGTTTCGTAGGCTGTCGCAAACTCGTCGGTACAGGTATAGGCTTTTTGTGGATCGATATTAACTAACACGGCCTTGTTGCCAAATCCAAAACGTTTTCGAGCCGGATTGTTTTTTATGTCGTAGTAAATTTCTTTTGCGGTTTTAGAGCTTGTTTGCATGGGTTTTCCTTCAAATCTTTGATAATTGTCATAGGTTTTTGGATGGATAGTGATCACAATTTAACCTAGAAATATCTTAACTTTTACGGCAATTGATTATTAATGTTCTATTGATATAACAATTTAGTTATATCCTAGTTTTAGCATAGCTTGCAAATAAAAATAGCGACAATTTGCTTAATGTTAATTTGCCAACAAAAGCCAAACGATTATAAGAGATTGGCAAGACCCACATTTAAGACACAGATAAGGCGGTCAACTAAATGAAGCACAGAACTATCCGCGGCGTAATTCAATACACCAGTAAAAAACCAGAACGATTTGGCATGGAAAGAGGCCGAGAGTTTTTCACTCTGACCACTCAATCAGACGGTGTACAAGTGATGCATGCTCATTGCGAAATTGATGATGAACCAAATGTGATTCGGGATGTGGTGCAATCTATGCGTCAAGATTGTAGCCCCATTGATTGTAGTGTGCGCCTCAGTGTAGGTGATAAATATGAAGGCAGTGGTTGGATCCGTTTTACTGATAGTTACGCAGAATGTGAAACCCATAACCAGCGCGACGGCCGTATTACTCAGCGTATTGAAATAGAGCAACCTGTTAAGTGGTTGCAAGCGCATCCCATAGTCGGTGATGGCTTATTGATGAAGCTTTATGATTTGTCAAAAGGGCCGGGTAAAACCTTTTTTCCAGACATTATGCTAACTTCACCGGATCACCGCGGTGCTACGGGCCCATTGTTGTTTAAAATGAATGGCCTAGGAATTCAGTATGTAGGTGAAGAAGAAATCGAAGTCCAGGCTGGAAAATTCAATTCACGGCATTTTCAAGTTGTGGATACAGCGGGTAATTTACCAGAAGAGCACCCTCCATATAATCTATGGGTGACCGCTGATGATGATTACCTTTTGCTTAAAGCCGGTGTTGACGGTTATATGCAAACCCACTACGAATTAACCGAATATCAAATCATTGGAGATGAGTCATGAGTAATAGTAGCGCTTTACCTTCATGGGATGTACTCACTAAGCACAACGTGTTTCCCGTGGCTAATCATGATGAAGTGGCCCGCTTAAACTTTTTGACTCACTTAAATGTGCATCTAAGTAGTCAAATATTACCTGGCGTAAAGACCGCTTACGAAACACAAGTTAAGCCTGAAATTGTTGCTGAAACCGGAGAAGAGCCAAGCTCTCGGCACCAAGTGCGTCAACATATGTTAAACAATGGTTATTTTCAAATGTGGAGTGCGCTGCGACGTAATACCATGGAAATGCGTCATCAAGCTGCTCGTGCTCAAGTGCTGGGGCAAATTGAAAATATAGTAGATAAGGTCGATAAGGCCTGCCACAACGACGCTAATCTACAACTTGATGATAACGTAGTGGTACCACCCAATGTTGCGATGGTAGACATTCATTGTCAGCCTGGTTGTTATTATCAAGAGTACTTCGAAAATGATGTGACTGTAGCGGCGAGCTATGACTTGGGGTTGTTTGTTACCACAGCCGGTTTGCTCGGTGCTCTCAGTGATGGTGGTGGTCAAGGTATTGCCAATTGGCTGAAAACCCAACATCCAGACTTTAAACCAAAACGTATTTTGGATATTGGTTGTACTGTGGGTCACAATGCTTTGCCTTTGGCAGAACATTTCCCTGACGCCCAAGTGATAGCTGTAGATGTGGCGCGCCCTAGTTTGCGATATGCCCATGCAAGGGCCAAGTCGTTGGGATTAAACAATATTCAATTCGTACAAGCCAATGCCGAAGACTTGAGTCAGTATGCAGATGGTTCGTTTGATTTAATCACTACCTCGATGTTTTTGCATGAACTGTCCCATCAAGCGATGCCAAAAATCCTTAAAAATATTAACCGGTTGTTAGCTGACGGTGGTCTTAACTTACATTTAGAGCAGCCACAATATGCGGGTATGGATGTATACCAGCAGTTCATTCGAGATTGGGATACCTACTTCAACAATGAACCTTATTGGGGGCCAATGCATGAACTCGATCTAAAACAAGTATTTGCGGATTGTGGTTTTGATCCTCAAGACATGTTTGATGTGGGAGTGGTATCCAAAGTAGATGAGAAAATATTTGGTAAACCTAAGAGTGAAGGCGAAGACTATGGTCGTTCACCGGTTTGGAACGCTTTAGGTTTATGGAAAGGAAAAAACGCAAAAATAAGTGAGAAAGTGGCATGAGTGAACTAAATACACAGCTATCTGATGCTGAAAAAATTAACTTGGCAGGCACTAAGGCTAAAGGGCAACGGCCGTATTTTTTAGCAGATAAACAAACCGAACAAGCCTTATCTGTGGCTATGACTTTGGCGATGGAATTGTCGGTCACCAAAGAACGTTTGGCATCACTTGAATGTCTCCTGGTCGATAAAGGGCTGATTGCAAAGGGTGAGTTAGATCACTACCAACCAAGCAAAGAAGAAGTGGCAAAACGCAGTGTAGACACCCAAGCTTATTTAGCGAGAGTGTTGCGTATTATGCAGCAAGACAAAGAAGAACTAGAAGCTAATGATCCTGATATGCAAAGTGTTCAGGATGAGCTGACTAAAAGTGAGTATTAGCTATGCAGTGAGCTGCATAGCTATCGGCACTATCAGTTAATAACAGTTAATAACAGTTAGTAACAGTTAATAAGGAAATCCTTGCACATTGAGCTTAGCGCTATAAATGCCGGCACTTTGACAAACTGTGTCACCACATAGGCGTGGTTTGTCGCCATCCATTGGTGCGGTTAAACCTGTTACAAATAAAGTGCGACCATCTTGTGCACCAAAAGCGACGTTTGTGACTATGTGGATACCTGGCACCTCTAATGCACCAATTTCCCGATAGTGCTTATCTAAAATCACCACAAATTGTCCATCATTTCGCGTCGCTGATTTTCGACTGGTAGTGACATAAATATTACCAGTACAATCCTTCCCTAAACCGTCTATTGGGGTATCAAGGATTTGACTCGGGTTGGTTACTTGTCCAGCGCTTAGTTCAAATACCCACAGCCCTGCTAGCCCACCAACCAGTAGCTGCTTTTGGTCTAAAGACAACGCAATACCATTTGGCTTATCCCGCAAGGCTGGTGCGAGCTCGGTGACTAAAGTTGGGCGAACGTTTCCATCAGCACTGACGCGATAAATGCGCTGCCCCGGTGTTTGCGAGCCAGGAGCACCACCTCCTTGCGTGGTAGCGGCATCAATGTTGGAAGGCACATTCCAGTTAGGATCAGTGAAATATATGCTGTTGTCAGAAGCGATAGTTAAGTCGTTGGGTGAATTAAAACGTTTATCTTCATATTGACTTACTATGGTTGACAGTTTTTTAGTGTGCCAATCGATATTCACCAGTGAACCGTCAAGCTGTCTAGTTGCCACTAGATTTCCATCTTTATCGACGGCTAACCCATTGGTTCCTGCTACCCTATCATCTAGCCAAACTTTAGGTTTTGTACCCGGTACCCAGCGCCAGATAGTGGTTTGATTCGTTAACACAAAACCTTGAGCGTCGGCTTGATGTGAGCCCATATTGGTATAGTACAACGCACCGTTATGCCACAAAGGTCCTTCAAGGTTATTTGCCCCTTGATACATTAGCGGAATATCCGATTCTCGCTTTAACTTAACCTTAGATAGATCAAGCTTGGCTTGTTTGTCTGTGAGTGAGCAATATTTAGCATTAAATAAGTCAGTTTGCTCTTCTTTAGCTGCGGCACTTGGTATCACTAAAAGTAAAGTTAGTAAGCATGAAATCCCAAGTTTGATGTGACGAAACGGGCCTAAACTGATTGTTGTGTTCCTTGGCCTTGACTGATTATGGAGCCTAAAGATACCCATTTAATTTCCTTTTATAGTTTTTATCTAGTGATGTGTTGTAAAGCTACCGCGTTGACCTACATATGACCAGTTCAATTAAAAAAATAGTAACGGCAAGCTAAAATTTAAGAATCACTTTTAAGGTGTGCATCCACAAAATCACCCAAATTTTATTGCTTTTCTGTTGCATTCCCCTAACCCAAATTGCTTTTTGTCAAATACCTTAGAGCTAATTTCGGCAAAGATTGACTTGTGATATGAGGCACTCTAAATTTGTCCGTACAAATTAATTGAGTCGAGCAAATCTAATGACCACTATAGTTGTATTATTTAATCTACAAGCCGGTGTTGACGAAAGTGTGTATCAACAATGGGCCACAGAAACTGATATTCCTACCGCTGGCGGACTCGCGTCGGTTGATTCCTTCGAAGTGTTAAAAGCTGAAGGCATATTAATGAGTGAGGCGACGCCTCCCTATCAATATATTGAAATACTCAAAATCAATGATATGGACAAGTTTGGTCAGGAAGTTGCCAGCGAAACGATGCAAAAAGTGGCGAGCGAATTTCAAAAGTTTGCTGATAACCCTACCTTCATCATGACTTCAAAACTCTAGAGGGTCCTATGTCTCAATATCCAGAACTAAAAGGCAAAGTGGCAGTGATTACCGGTGCAGGGCGACAAGCTGGGCTGGGAGAAGCCATGGCAAAACGCCTAGCTGCAGAAGGTTGCAAAGTTATCATAACCGATATCGGTAAATCAGTTAGTGAACATACGCCTGATGACGCCATTGGCCACACTGATGAAATGAATCAAATAGTGGCAGACATCAAACAAGCTGGTGGAGAAGCCAGTGCTTTTGTGTGTAATGTTTTAAACGAACATGAAGTGCAAGGCGCGGTGGATTTTGCGGTAGCCACATATGGCTCAGTTGATATCTGGGTTAATAATGCTGGTATCGGGTACTTAATGAAGTCTATTTTAGAAATGCAAGTAGACGAATGGGACGCGGTACTTGGCGTTAATCTGCGGGGCGCGTTTTTAGGTGTGAAGTACGCCGCGGCGCAAATGGTGAAACAAGGCCAAGGCGGCAAAATTATCAATATCGGCTCCCAAGCATCTAAGTCAGCCTTTGGTCATGCCTCTGCTTACACCACTTCAAAACACGGCATGAACGGTCTAACCCGTGTTGCCGCAATTGAGCTGGGTAGTCATAAAATCAATGTTAACGAAATTTGTCCTAACCACGTCACTACAGGTCTAGGCGCTTGGCAAAATGCACATTTTTCAGAGGTAACAGGCAAAGGTTACGAACAATATATGCAAGACATGCGCGATCGTATCCCAATGGGGCGACCGGGTTTACAAGAAGACATAGCCAAAGCCTGCGCTTTTTTATGTTCAGAACAAGCCAGTTACATCACGGGTGAGTGCATGAACGTGTCCGGCGGCGAAGAATATCATTAAAGTTAAGAGAGCAAATTGATGTCAAATTATAAGTGGCCACAAGATAAAAGACTTGCCATGTCCATAGTGGTAAACGTCGAAGAAGGCTCAGAGTACAGTATAAAAGAAGGCGACAAAGGCATGGAGCCAGTGGACGAATTGCAAGTTCACTTAAAAAAGCCAATGCGCAACTATGGTAATGAGTCTAACTACCAATATGGTATTAACGAAGGCGCGCCGCGCATTATTAAGTTGCTCGATAAATACCAAATGCCAGCTACGTGGACAGCCGCAGCTTTGAGTCTAGAGCGTGCTCCACAAATCGCTGAAGCGATCCGTCGCCGTAATGATGAAACCTGTTCTCATGGCTATCGCTGGGTGTTTCAATTTCGGATGGATGAAGCAGAAGAGCGTCAGTTTATAAAAGATGCGGTCAGCAGTATTCAAAAAACCACAGGTAAACGTCCTCTTGGCTGGTTGTCTCGTTATTTACTGACCGAAAACACTCGCCGCTTGTTACAAGAAGAAGGTTTCTTGTATCACATGGACGACTATAGCGCCGATGCCCCGTTTTGGGATGCAGTGACGGGCACAGATGAACCTATGGTTATTGTGCCTTATGCACTGGATTCAAACGATATGAAAATGTGGGTAGCACCCTCTCTGACGCCTGATGCATGGCTAAAATATGCCATCGACACCTTTGACGTTTTATACGAGGAAGGTGCAGAACAACCACGAATGATGAGCTTAGGTTTGCACCTTCGTATTATTGGACGTCCAGGACGAATTGGCGCACTTGAAGCTTTTCTTAAGTATGTCAGTGAAAAGCCTGGAGTGTGGTTCACTACTCGCCAAGCCATTGCTGAAACCTTTAAAGACCAAGTTCCAGCCACTAATTTTGTGACAGCAAACAGTGAAAGTGAGTAATTGATATGAATATTTTGCGCTCTTTATTGTTTGTGCCGGGTTCAAGACCTGAACGTTTCGAAAAAGCCTTGGCAGCCGGTGCCGATTTGGTGTGTATCGATTTAGAAGATGCTGTGCTGCCACAAGACAAAGATAATGCCAGAAAAGCGGTGTTAGCTTGTGTTCAAGCTACAAAAAAGCTTTGTGTTCGCATCAATCCGGTTAATACCCCTGAAGGAGAAAAAGACTTACAAAGCTTTGCCAATCAACAGTGCGCACCTGATGTTGTGATGTTGGCAAAATGTGAGTCTGCAGCCGATGTGTTACATGCCAAACAGGTGATTAACCAAGAGAACGTAAAGTTTATCCCTTTAATCGAAACCATAACTGGGCTCGAAAATGCTTATCAAATAGCCAGCGCCTGTGAACAAGTTGAGCAGATTATGTTTGGTGGGGCTGATATGGCCGCGGAACTACGCTGTGAATTTAGTTATGAGCCCCTGCTATTTGTGCGCAGCCAGTTGGTATTTGCCGCTGCAAAGGCCAATGTTGGTTTAATCGATGTGCCCTTTGTGGATATCAAAAATGAGGCGGGTTTACTCGACGAAACCGGCAAAGTTAAAGCGTTAGGTTTTAGCGGCAAAGCGGCAATTCATCCTGGTCAAATTGCAGCTATTCATCAAACTTTTATGCCCAGTGAAGAGCAAATCGCCTATGCCGAATCTGTGATGGCTGTTGTTGATGGCCCAGATGCTGGTGTAGTAGTAGTCAACAGTAGAATGGTCGACCGACCTATTATTTTAGCTTGTCAGCGCATTCTAGCGCTAGTCAAAAACACGTCTTCAAATCCATAACCGAGAGAGAATACTTATGGTACAGAATGTAAAAAAAGTCGGTGAAAACCGTTATCGCGAAACCTTTGGTAGATGTTTTGAAGATTTCACAGTAGGTGACATATACGAACATCGCCCAGGGCGCACCATCACTAAAACCGACAATACCTGGTTTACCTTGTTAACCATGAATACCCATCCGATGCATTTTGATGACGAGTATGCAAAAGCCAGTGAATTCGGAAAATGTATTGTGTGTTCACCTTTTACTGTTGCTTTGATGGTTGGCATGAGTGTCACTGACGTGAGTCAAAAAGCCATTGCCAACTTAGGTTGGGAAGACATCAAGATGACTTACCCACTATTTGAAGATGACACCTTGTACGCTGAATCTGAAGTGCTCGATAAACGTGAGTCTAAATCTCGTCCGGGTGCCGGCATAGTCACAGTGAAAACCCTAGGTTTTAACCAAGACGGCAAAATGGTGTGTAGTTTTGTGCGCAAAATGTTGATTGCCAAGATAGGCCATTCGGTCGAAGAAAAAGTTAATTATTAATCATTAGAGGTTTGTTATGTCTGACGTCTGGTCAAAAGAAGATGAGATGGCGATCATAGATATGATCGATAAATGGGTAGAGAACGATGTTCGTCCTATCGCTAAAGAATATGATCAAGAAGACAAATATCCCCATGCACTTGCTGAGCAAATGAAAGAGTTGGGATTATTCGGTGCAACTATTGGCCAAGAATTCGGTGGCTTAGGCCTACCGGCTTCTATTTACGCCAAAATTGTCATGAAAGTCGCGTCTGCGTGGATGGCGCCTAGTGGCATATTTAACTCTCATTTGATTCAAGCATCAGCAATAGAGCGCTGTGGCACTGAGCTGCAAAAGAAGCGTTTTTTACCACGCATGGCAATAGGTGAATTACGTGGAGGTGTGGCGTTAACTGAACCTAATGCAGGTACTGATTTACAAGCGATTCGAACCACTGCGGTTCGAGACGGTGACGATTATATTATCAACGGAGCCAAGACCTGGATCACTAACTCTTTAAACGGTAATTCACTTGCGGTACTGGTAAAAACTGACCTCAATGCGGTTCCTGCCCATAGAGGTACCAGTATGTTTATCGTCGAAACAAAAGACGAAAACGGTGAGTTCAAACCAGGTATCAGTGTTTCTAAAATGAAAAAGCTTGGTTACCGCTCAATTGATACCTGTGAAGTGGTATTTGAAAACGTGCGAGTACCTGCCGCTAACTTAGTGGGTGAAAAAGAAGGCTCTGGGTTTATACATGCTATTGGCGGACTCGAACTAGGCCGCATTAACGTGGCCGCACGTGGTGCCGGCATCGCCAGAGGCGCTACCGAACTGGCAGTGCGCTACGCCCAAGAACGTGAAACCTTTGGTAAAGCCATTAGTGAGCATCAAGCTATTCAGCTTAAAATCGGCGAAATGGCGACTCAGGTAGAAGCCGCCCGTTTGTTGATTGAACAAGCCGCCGCTAAATACGATGCCAATGAACGATGTGACATGGAAGCCGGTATGGCGAAGTATTTTGGATCTGAAGCCGGGGTATTTTGTGCCAATGAAGCCATGCGTATATTCGGCGGTTACAGCTATTCGGTGGAGTACGATATTGAGCGTTATTACCGAGATGCCATGTTGA
This sequence comes from Paraglaciecola arctica, assembly GCF_018861065.1. Classification (GTDB taxonomy): domain Bacteria; phylum Pseudomonadota; class Gammaproteobacteria; order Enterobacterales; family Alteromonadaceae; genus Paraglaciecola; species Paraglaciecola arctica_B. The sequence continues at coordinate 15,393 of NZ_JAHKQO010000014.1, read as the reverse complement.
TGTGTATTGGTGAAGGTACCAACGAAATGCAGCGCATCATTATCTCAAAACAAGTTATCGAAAAAAATAAAATTTAATTCACTGCTAAGCCTGTAAAGGTTTAGCAGCAAGACAAAAAGGACACAGCCATGTCACATCTTCCTCTAGATGGCGTTCGCATTATTGCAGTTGAACAATATGGAGCCGGTCCGTATGGATCTATGTATTTAGCTGACTTAGGCGCCGAAGTGATTAAAATCGAAAACCCAGCGATAGGTGGGGATGTGTCTCGACAAACCGGGCCTTTTTTCTTGGGCGAAAACGACAGTTATTTTTATCAAACTTTTAACGTTAATAAAAAGAGTTTGACCTTAAATCTAAAATCTCCCGAAGGGCGTGAAGTTTTTGAAAAGCTGGTTAAAACCGCTGATGCGGTAACCAATAATTTACGTGGTGATCAGCCTAAAAAGTTAGGTATTACCTATGAACAACTAAAACACATTAATCCCAAGGTAGTATGCGGTCATTTATCTGCCTACGGCCGTGACAACGACCGCGCTAGTTGGCCAGGTTACGACTATTTAATGCAGGCTGAAGCAGGATTAATGTCGCTAACAGGCGAGCCTGATCAAGCGCCGACTCGTTTTGGGGTATCCATGGTTGATTTCATGACAGGCGCGGTGGCTTCGTTAGGCTTAACTGCGGCTATGTTAGGTGCCCATCGAACGGGTCAAGGCCGAGATGTGGATGTGTCTTTGTTTGACGTGGCTTTACATCAATTGTCTTATCCCGCTACTTGGTATTTGAACGAAAAACACGTAGTTGAACGTGTCGCGCGCTCGGCTCATCCAGCAACTGTGCCTTGTCAGTTATATAAAACTCAAGATAGTTTTGTTTTTCTTATGGCCATGACAGACAAATTTTGGGATGTGTTAGTGGACATTCTCGATGACGATGTATTGAAAGAGTCACGTTTTGCAAAAGTAGCAGGTCGCCGCGAAAATCGTGATTTGTTAACCCAAGAAATCGATAGAGTTTTGGCGACACACCCTACGGCTTATTGGTTAGAAGTGCTCAAAGGGCGTATTCCTTGTGCTCCGGTTTACGATTTACCCGAAGCCCTTAATAATCAATACATCCGTGATATTGGAATGGTGCAAAATGTGCCCCATCCAGACAACAAAGAAATGGAAATTTTAGCTAATCCTATCAAGCTTGATGGTCAACGCTTACAAGGTAAATCAGCAGTACCTATGGGCACAGATACCCAGAATATTCTCGAAGAGCTAGGTTACACCGCGGCGCAAATTGCTGCGCTAAACGCCAGCAAAGCGGTGTGATTGTGGTTGGGTTTAGATTTCAGTTTAGATTGCGGTTTAGTCTGCAGAATCTAAGGGGAACGCGATGAAGTTAGACGGAATTCGAGTACTGGACCTGTCGCTTTTTTTACCCGGTCCACACTTTACTATGATGATGGCAGACCACGGCGCTGAGGTCATAAGTTTAGAGCCGCCAACTGGCGAACCAGTGCGCGAAATTGGCCTCAAACAAAATGGCCAATCCGTATGGTTTAGAAATGTATTTCGCGGTAAAAAAAGTATCAACCTAAACTTAAAAAGCGCGGCGGGCAAAGAGGCGTTTTACAAGCTGTGTGAAACCGTTGACGTAGTGGTTGAAGCCTTTCGCCCCGGAGTAGTGAGCCGCTTAGGTATCGACTATGACAGCATCAAAAAATTCAATCCAAAGATCGTTTACTGTTCGATTTCCGCCTATGGGCAAACCGGTCCTAAACGTTTAAACCCTGCTCACGATTTAAGTATTCAAGCTGACTCAGGGGCACTGCAAATCAATCAAGGTAAAGACGGCCAACCCGCGCAACCCGCAATGCCAGTAGCTGATATGGCAGGCAGCTTAATGGCATTTTCAGGTGTATTAATGGCATTACTGCGCAGCCAAAAAACTGGTCAAGGTGATTACATCGATATATCGATGCAAGACTCACTGGTCGCCTGGTATGCCAATGTAATGGGGCCTCCTTTTGCCGAAAACCGTTCGCCTGAACCGCAACAAGAACGCAGTTGGGGCGGCGCGGCAATGTATAACATTTATCAGACTAGTGATGGTCAACACTTAACACTAGGTGGCAGCGAAATTAAATTCGCTAAAAACCTACTGACTGCTTTGGGCCGTGAAGATTTAATTACACTGTGCCAACAACCGCCAGGACAAGCACAACTGCCAGTTAAAGCCTTTTTTGAGACTACTTTTGCTGCACAAACCTTGGAATATTGGTGTGGATTTTTAGCCAATATTGATGTGTGTTGGTCACCGGTGCGCAGCTTAAATGACGCTATCCGTGATGAACATTTGATGCAGCGAGATATGTTACTGACAGACGATAATGGCAATTTACATTTAGGGGTGCCAGTAAAATATCAGCAAGAGCCCGCTCAACCGAAATTTACGTTACCCAAATTCAGCGAAGATACTGAAGCGCTGTTACGTGAGTTGGGGTATAGCGAGCAACAAATTACAACCATGCGCAAAAACAATGCGTTTATCTAACCTAATAGAGAGTGATATGAAGAAAATAATCGCAGCCTTATGTGTAACGGCTAGCTTGGCAGGGTGCGCCAATCAAAATAATACAACTCAAGTATCAACCCCTAAAGTAGACACCATTCAGGAAGCGCTGTTTCATAAGTGGTTTGCTGCGGAGTTTGATAATCACGAACAACACTGGCAAGACAATATCGAAAAAGAAAAGAACCCAGATATACAAGTGCACGAACATATTCACCATGTGTTTGCACCTTTGGCCACCCCTGCGCTTGAAGGAACTACCTATTTTGTGAAGCAGTATATGGATGGCGACCCAAGCAAGGTGTACCGTCAACGCTTGTATCAATTTGTTCAAAATCAAGAAAAAGGCGCGTTACAACTTAATATTTATCGTTTTAACGATGATGCCAAATATGAAGATGCCCACTTACAACCAGAACTTTATCAAACTCTTACTAAGGATGAGATCACAACTTATCCTGGTTGCGAAGTTTATTGGACCTTCAATGGCGAATATTTCGACGGCAATATGGGGATTAACACTTGCAGCATAGTCTCCAAACGCAGTGGTAAAAAAATATTCTTCAACGATACTTTGCGTTTAACAGACAATGAAATTTGGATTGCCGATAAAGCCTCGGATGCAGACGGCAATTATATCTTTGGCAACAAAGCGGGCATTCCACACATCAACCGTAAAGTGGTATATTTCACAGGTTGGGGCGGCGCGCGTATTGGCGGAAAAGATGCCCCTGAAGATGCAAAATGGGCCTTTAGTCGAGATTTATTGTTACACAACGAAGGGCAAATCGTGGCACTACAAGATGCCAAAACCGGTGAAAAATCTGGGTATTCTATTCAGCTAGCGTTGTTGACCTATCAAAATACTTCAGACCCCATTTTTAAATTAGGGTTGATTGATGATGCCACAGGAAAAACCATTACCTATATCTGGAGCGATCGCACTAATCCAACCACAGGAATGAACCTACGTTGGATGCAAGCAGGCTTAAAAGTAAAAGAAACACGACCACACTTTGGCTTTTAGTGTTGTTGGTAGTGTAAGTTGAAAAAAAAGGTGGGTTAATTATTAACCCGCCTTTTTTATTGCCTACTAAAACGTTCAAATCAAGCTCAAAAAAAAGGATCAGATTGGTGTGACAACAAATTCACTAACACCGCGACACATTGACATTTATCAAGGGAATTCCATTGATAAATGTCAATCGTGGAATTCTTGGACAAATTTGTCCGTGCAAATTTGGATAGAGTGATGCATGTCAACTCGATACATTAATGTTTTCGGGGATGCACAAAAACCCAATTATTATAATAATGTTAGAGGGAACAACCATGAACTTGCATTACAGTCCCAACAAATTAGCAAAACTAATAAAGTTAGCCCTAGTGGCTCCACTTGTATTAACGCCACTTAGCACCTTTGCACAAGAGGCTGCGTCAGATTCAGAAACTGAATTAAACAAAGAAGCCATCGAGTTGATCGAGGTGACATCTCGTTATCGTAAAGAAACCTTGAACAAGATCCCAATTTCAGTGACTACCTTTGATTCTAAGGATATTGAGAAAGCTGGATTACAAAATATTAATGATATCGCCACTAGTGCTGTCGGCATGTCGATGGAAAAAACCTTTGGTCGTCAATCGGATATTCCTGTTATTCGTGGTGTGTCTTGGATCCCAGGTTTTGGTTCACAAAAAGCCTCGTACTTTATAGATGGCGTATACTTTGGTGGGTCGATTCAAAGTTTGCCACTTGATTTAGTTGAGCGGGTAGAAATAGTCAAAGGACCACAAAGTGCTCAGTATGGTCGTCGAACCTTTTCTGGTGCAATCAACTTTATTTCTCGCAAACCCACTGATGAATTAACAGGCTATGTCAATTTGACTCTAGGTCAATACGGTAATCGTAAAATCGCTGCCGGCGCATCAAGTAAAATAAATGATATGGTGGCTTTTAGAGCGTCTATCTCGGCTGATAACTATGATGGCGACTGGGTCAATACCAAAGAAGATGGCCCTGAAGTAGGCGGTGAAAAAACTAAATCCGGTATGTTTGGACTGTACATTACACCAACAAGTGATACTGATATTGCGTTGAACTACATCTACAATGAAAATGATGATGAAGCTCAACCATTTGGTTCACAAGGTGCTGAGTTCAACAACTGTTTCTTAGACACTCGCCCTTATTACTGTGGTGAAGCTCTTAGAAATCAACCTATCAGCATAGGTGGTGGCGGTTTCCTAGACAACGAAGACTATGGTTTACGCACCACTAGTGAACATTTTAGTTTTAATCTAAAACATCATTTTGAGTTTGGTACGGTTTCGGTCATTAGCGGCTGGAATTCATATGATGGTGAAACTGGTTTAGATCAAACCTATCATGGCGATGAAGAGTCCTTTAGTTTCGGCTACTTCGCAGGTGGTCCATTCCTAACGCCTGCGGACGCTTGGTATACTCTCGATGAATCAGGCTCGGAAGAATACAGTCATGAGGTTCGATTTAATTCAAGCGCTTTTGATGACAGGTTATATTGGTCGGTAGGCGCTTATGTTTGGCACTCTGAGCGTGATCCTTCAGCAGTTGATAACTTCTCAGAAGAGTTAGATAACACTGCCTTTATGGCCATGGCAACTTATGAATTTACTGACACTTTCCGCTTATCTGCTGAGGTTCGCCGTTCTAGTGATGAAGTCACAACCGAAGCGTATGATACGCTGATTCAAAACGAAGGGTTTTCAGATATCAGCAATGAGTTTGATAGTACAACAACACGTTTTATTGGTGAGTATGACGTCAACGACGATACCCTTGTTTACTTAACGCGTTCTGAAGGTAATAGTCCGGGTTCATTTAATACTAGTACTCAGCTTCCGGCAGATTTAGTGGTAGTCGATGAAGAAGATATGGTGATGTATGAAGTGGGTGTTAAGTCCACTATGGCAGATGGTAAGTTTTACGTGTCGGCCGCCGCTTATACCATGGACTGGACGAAGCAACAGCTAACAGATAGTTATGATGAAGTAGAAGGCCCACCTGTATCTTATACTTCTAATGCGGGTTCAACAGAGATCAATGGTATTGAAATTCAGGCTAGATGGCTGATCAATGAAGAGTTTAACTTAGATTTTGGTATTTCTCGCACCGATGCCAAGTTTACTGAGTTATTTGATAGTAATCATTGTCGTTTCTATGCCCCAGGTGGTGCTTCAAGTTTTTGTGTAGGGGATAACCTACGCGAATTTGGTAGCGTAAAGGGTAATACGCCTCCACAAGTGCCTAAGAATGAAATGACCTTAGCATTAAATTATTCGACCACTATTAAAGATGACATGGAATTGTTTGGTCGTATGGACTTTAGCTATGATTCAAGCCGCTACGCCCACGTACATAACTTGATTGAGACTGGCTCACGTAAGTTAGTGAACCTTAAAGCGGGTGTGCAATTAGAAGATTGGCGTATCACGGCATGGATGAACAATGCCACCGACGACGATACTCCAACTTATGTATTTAGGTATGTTGACGTGCAAAGTTTTGCCTATGGCTCTCGTGCATTCCCTATCGCGCCTAGCCGAGGTCGTGAAGTGGGTGTGACTGCGTCATACAAATTCTAAAACCTTCATGAGACGGTTTTAGTCACAAATCATGCAATTCAAAAAAGCGAGTTATCTCGCTTTTTTATTGCCTGACGTTTATTGTAAAGTCTAAAAAGTAGGTAATATCATGCATCGTAGAGACATTATTAAAGGCCTAGCTGCTAGCTCGGTTCTATTGGGTGCAAGCGCTATCACCACGCCACTATTTGCTGGGAATGACCATTCATTTGATGTGATAGTTATAGGTGCCGGACTTGCCGGTTTAACGAGTGCAGAATACCTTAAAAATCAGGGGTATAAAGTGTTAGTGCTTGAAGCTCGGGAGCGAGTAGGGGGGCGTATACTAACCCTTAATAACCAGCTTAATAAGCCTGAAGTAGGTGGGCTACAGATAGGCCAAGGTTATGGACTGATGCGCACTTACGCACAGCGATTAAGCTTGCCTTTGGTGTCATTGGGAAATTATGCTAAACAAACCACCTATGTGGTAAATGAACAAATTATCAATGCTGCTGATTGGCCCTCTCATGTTGCTAATCAGTTATCCAAAGTGGAAAAAAACACTTTACCTTCGGCTTTGTATTTTAAAAACATGGCTAAAGGTCCTGCCTTTGGTTTGCCGACTGATTGGACATCACCAAAATATACCCACCTAGATATTCCGCTATTAGAATATTTTAAACAACAGCAAGTATCTGACGAAGCTCTACGTTTAATTAATGCTAATCTCAACGCCCAAAGTTTGCAAAATCTGTCAGCGGCTGACGCCTTTTATCGTTTGAGCTTAGCCCGTGCTGGCGGCAGAGGCGCTCATCGAGTTGAAGGGGGTAACGGCCGATTTACAGACGCCTTAGCCAATAATTTACAAGGTGAACTGCAAACCCAAAAAGAAGTCACTCATATCAACCAGCAAGGCCAAAAGGTGAAGATTCGTTGTGGTGATGGCAGTGAATACAACGCTAAGCGTGCGATTATCACTACACCTTTTAGTGTATTAAAAAACGTTGAGCTTAGCGGTACGATTAGTCACTTAAAACGTAAAGCCATAAATGAGGCTTTTTATACACCTGTTACTCAAGTGCATTTTTCAGTCAAAAAACAAGCTGATGTGTCAATGTTAGAGTCAAACAATTTATGGACGGACAATGCCTTAGGTAGGGTATTCAGTCAAACCAATGATAAAGGTGAATTGACTTATCTGACGAGTTGGATAAATGGCCAACAAGCACAACAGTTGGATACATTGCCAGAGGTAGACGCCATCAAAATTGTGCAACAGTCCTTGCACAAATATTATCCGGGCCTGAAAGATAAAGTTGAAGTGGTGCATCACCAATCTTGGGCTAATGAAAAATTCTCTAAAGGCGCCTATATACAGTTTGCCGCCGGGCAAGTGCAATCCTTAGTTCCCCATATGGCCACAGTCGAAGACAAATTACATTTTGCTGGAGAACATACAGAGTTTATGAATTCGGGTATGGAATCGGCTATGGTCTCAGGATTACGGGCGGCGCAAGAGGTCATGGGGAAGGTTTAGCATTTTATGTATTCAGTCCATCTAATTTGCTAAGTAACAAACATAGTTAGAGGTATACAATTATTTAAATAATAAACACGCAAGGAGCGAGAGCGCTCATAAAACATATAAAAAAATCCGATGACTAATACTCATCGGATTTACATTTATATCAGTTTAATCGGTCAATCATTTGCCAAAATTAATCAGCACTTACAGACATTAACCTATCAAAACACTTGTCATTAAAACCAAAATTTAGAAATGATAGGTCATGTCAACACCGATTTGCCTACCGCGACGTGCGGCACTAAAAAAGGCGCGGGGTGAACCCATATCAGCACCCTCTGGAGCGGTATTTAGAGATGCAAATGTAAAGTAGGGGATACCTAACCAGCGAGATGTCAGAATAGGGGCATCCTCATCTGTTAAGTTGCGCGCGTATAAACTCACTCTCCAATTTTCACCACTAACGCCCATTCGTGCTCCCGCAATAATGGCACTTGGCACATAGGCTAGGTTATGCACTTGCACGTATTTTCTTGATTCGTAACTCGCATCTACATTAAAGAAGGCTTCGAGCTCACCAGTGATGGGGGTGATGTATTCCAAAAAGGCACTTGCCTGATGTTTTGAGCTTAGTGGAAATGCATTGCCTTCTATAGAACAACTGGCTTCCTCGGTCACTCCGAAGTCATCTCGGAAATCCGTTCCGGTAGTTGTTCCTGGAGTGAGTACACCGCCGCCACTGGATAGTGACCATTGAAAGTCGTCACAGCCCTTAGTGAATTTTGTGTCGGCCAATGCATAAGTAAACCTACCAGATAGGTTATCACTGAATTGAGCATCGATATCAATCTCAATACCTAATACTTCGCCTTCCCCTTGATTTGTCGCGACTGATGTCACATTACCAGAAGGAATGTTTAGTGGCGTGGTGAGCTGAATATCACTTACATCGTTGTAGTACATGGCGACTGTCGCATATACATTACTCAACATTTTGCTTTTTAAGCCTAGTTCGAAGGTAGTAATTTCTTCCTGCTCGTAAGTCGGTTTCCCTGTATCCGCACCGGCAGAGCCATTTATACCACCAGGTTTAACACCTTGAGCGAGGATGCCATAAAAAATGGTATCCTCATCGTAGCGATAATTTAAGGTTGCTCTTGGGGTAAAGTTGTTCCAACTGCCGTCGGCATCAAAAGTTACAACCCCTTCTGGGTCGAACTCTGTTACGGTTTTATCTTCTTCAGCCCATCTGACTTCAAGTGTTGCATCAACTTTGTCACTGAGTTGATAATCAACTGACGCGTAAATCGCTTTGTTAGTGATTGTGCTGTTGTCTTGAAATACCCCTACTTTTGTATCAGCGAAAGTCAAATCAAAGCTGTCATTTTCTTGATCATAATAAAATGCACCCGCCATCCACTCTAAATCACCTACTGGTGAACTCAACGTAAATTCTAAGCTTTGGTCTTTAGTTTCTTGACGAGATGTATTGGCAAAAAACGCTTCTTGTCCAGGCGCAAAAGTATAATTTACGGACGCATTGTCTCCATCCGAGCCTGTGCTCAAATCATTATCACGATAGCCGTAAGCCAAAGACATCGCATAACCAGAGTCGGTTTCATAATTTATAGCTAAACTGGAAATCAGTAAATCTCTGCCAACTCCATCATAAGCGGTGCCATCAGCAGTATCATAAGGGTTACCGAAGAAAGTAGAACCTGAGGGTAAAAAACCATCTACTGGCACGCCTGGGACTTCATTTGGAATGCCATCTGCGTCAGCTTTGTCGTTAAGCGCTATGGGTTGATTCTTTATTTCACCGCAAAAATATTGGAAGTTGTTATCAGTACCAGATGCTGCCCACGAAGCTAACGAGCGATAACCCGGAGCACAGTTATTTTCAGTTGTTGGGGTTGTGAAAAATGGACGAGTCTCGTCTCTGTCTTCTTGGTTTTGGATCCTGAAACGCACTCCTAGTTTGTCAGAGGGGGAGGCGTCTAAAACCAGACTGACTGATCTAGTGTCTTCGCCACCAATTAGTTCGTCAGTAACTGTATTACGCCAGCGCTCATCACCATCAACCTGATAGTCACGCACGTTGAGGCTTGCTGCCAGCCAGTCGTTTAAGGGAGCGCTCAGATAGGCCGATACGGTTCGTTCTGAATCTTGTGCAAAATTGGCCTTAACATTACCAATAAATTCGTCATGATCTGGACCTTTAGTGATAAAGTTAATTGCCCCTGAATAAGAATTACGTCCGTATAAGGCACTTTGAGGGCCCTTTACCACTTCAACTCGAGCAATATCAGACATATCTAAACTCTGGACGTCACCTGAATAATAATTACCATCAATAAAGTAAGCTGCCCCAGATTCAACCCCAAATTGTATGCCAGCAAGTACGTTGCCCATACCTCGGATAACAGGGCGCTCAGTAGATCGCCCGAAAGCTTTTGAAAAACTTAAACCAGATGAAAAACGAGCTATATCATCTATGCTCTGAAAACCTTGTTGTTCAATCATAGTGTCGGAAAACGCAGCTACCGAAACTGGAGTACGATTTAATGACTCGACTTTTTTTCTGGACGTGACTTCTATTATTTCTAATTCAACTTGACTAGTTTGATTTTCGCTAGCTTCCTGTGCATGTGTTATGGACTGACCCATTAAGATCGTAACAATTGCCAAATTTAGTTTTTTCATTTTTATTTTCATCGGCTTTCCTAGTTGTGTTGATATGTACGGACAAATTGATGCTTTTTTAAGCTCAGTTAATCTAGCACTGACAGCTTTGTGTAGGTTTGATAAAAATCAACAAGGTCAAACATCAAAATAATGGCGAGAAAATTGAAACTAGAAGACGAAAAGTAAAATTTGGAAACGGAAAAAATACCTAAATAACAATGTGTTACATAGGTATTTTTTAATTAAAAAGACTAATTTGGTGTAGCTAGTGTTTTAGTCGCTAGCTTTAGCTGGCGCATCGAGAAGTTGATTTATTTCTACCCAGTAACCGTCTGGATCGCGGATCATTGACACCATCACTGCAATTTTTCCACCGCCGGCTCGGGGGTATTCCACACGATGGGGGGCTTCAATCACGTTGACTTTTGGCGAGTCGGCTACGGCTTGCCAGCGTGTGTCTAAGTCTGAAACGTTCATCACAACTATGGGATCGCCAGGCACAGGTTCATCAAACTTTTCTTGGCGCTGTGGTTTTTCAGGATAAATATATTGCAATAAACCTAAGGCCCCAATAAAAGTATCGTTTGCTTGCATCAACACTAAGCGGCGTTTACGGGTTTCGCCGTTTTCCATTGGGCTGTTGATCATTTGGTCATAAATCACCTTTAACCCCAACGCGTCGCGGTACAACTTGAGTGAGTTGTCGATGTCGGTAACTATATAAGTGGTGCGCCTGATATCGACAGAAATACGTTGCTCTGCGTCAACCGGCTCTGCCAAAACCGACATAGATGGCATGGCACATAGCAATAGCAAAAAAAGCGGAAGTTTGAGTTTCATTGGATTATCCATTGTTCATTATTAGAGTTATTTAGTAGCCATTAATATCTACGCCTTAGTAAAAAGGCGCATTGATAATAATCAAGTGTATAGAAGTATTTAAAAGCTAGTCGGCGTAAACTTTGAGTTTTTCTTTGTCTAAAACCGTAATTTGGTAATTGCTTTCTATGGTGATCAAGCCGTCTTTTTTAAGTTTGCTAAATCCACGGCTCGCGGTTTCTAAACTCATTCCCAGATAATCAGCTATGTCCTGGCGACTCATAGGTAAAAAAAACTTATGGGTGCCACGTCCTAAACGGTGTTCCATATCTAATAAGAAATGCCCTAATCGCTGGTGAGCAGACTTTTGACCCATGATAAATAGCTGGTCAAGGATCAAAGATAATATGTGCCCAGTCACGTCATGATAACGTTTAGCTACAGCAGGATATTTATCAAAAATATCTTGCATCAACTGACGACTGATCCTAATAACCACGCAATTTGTTAATGCTTTTGCGCTAAAACTGTAGCTAACGTTTTCAGATAACCCTGCCAGATTCCCCGTAAATAAAAACGCAAATACTTGCCTAGATCCTGAGGCCGTAGAGCGCTCCAACATTAATGAGCCTGACTCAGGGATATAAATGTATTCTGGAACATCCTTCTCCTTAAATACATATTCACCTTGCGCTAACGATATTTCTTCGGCGTCTTCTGCCAGCTCATCGATAAATGCACTGGCTCCTTCAACTTCTTTAAAATGATTGCCAAAACAAGAGGTAAGAGAGGTTTTAATAACTACTTTATTGATATCGAGTGACATATATTCAGCCTACTTTTATTTTTTTGTACGTTCCTGATAAAACTCGATCCATGTTAGGTCTGGCGTTCTAATCGCCAGCATATCCACTTGTTCGTATGGAGGTAAATCCAGAGTCGCCCGAGACACTATTTTGACATTATTTTGTTGTAAATGTTTACTTAGCGCTGACAAATTGTCTACTGGAAAACGTAAGGTGACAATACCTAAATTAGGTGGAGAGGCAAGTTCACTCACATTTTTTCCTTGAGCACCATGAAATTGCAACAATTCCACCGAACCTTCGTTTATTTTTTGAGGGTGCAAAATGTACACTGAACGGGGAATTTCTGTAGTCAAATTATAAGGCAAGCCCAATACGTTTGGTCCCGCTTCTTTGCTGGCTCCTTTGTGTTCTAAGTACACCTGAAAGCCTAATACATCTCGATAAAACGCCAATGAAGTATCAATGTCATTGACGACTTGAGTCGAATTAAATACTCGGCTCATGTGTTTTACATTGGGCCAGCCAGTTAAGGTAGGTTTGATTCGTTCAATCATCGCAAAACTAATACCGTCGAATCCGGTGGTGATCCATTCGGTGACTTCATAAGGGCCGAACGTAAAAGAAACCGGATCACTGGTGCCGCGCCAACCAGCGCTTTGTAACGCTTGGCGTTTTTTAACCATGTCGGCTACACGTACATTCACGTCAAATATGCCACCTACGTCCCATGACTGCGTGTTTGCACGTATGACTTTTTGAGGCACGTTGGCAATTTCAATTAAGCGCACATATCCGCGCTGCTCACCTTTGTTTGCCAGCAATACTTGAGTGATTTTAACCTTTTCGGGAAGCTGCCAAAGTTGCTTTAAATTCGGATCAACTGGCGCTGAAGAACGCACTTCCCAACCTGCATAATCAATGTAAAACTGCCTGGCTTTTTGAATATCTGAAACAATAAAAACGGTTTCTGTGAAGCCTTTAATATTAAAGCCTTGAGCAGGAGTCTGTAGGCTGAAAAGTAACAGTACCGCTAGCAAAACACGCATTATTTTAATTCCTCAAACACTTCGATTAAAAAGCCATTAGGAGCGCGCATTGTGGCTACTTTTTTATTGCCAATTATTGGGTCTTCAACAACAAGTGGACCACTAACTATTTCTGAACCATAAGTTTTAGCGTTGCTTAAGACTTGTTGCAATGAACGCACAGGAAAGCTCCACATGCCTAAACCAATATTCGGCAGACTAGGGGCGTTTTTAGGTTTAATTGGCTCAATATTTTTAAAGTCTACAAACAACATGTGGCCAGTTGTTGCACCTTTACTATAAACAATTGCAAATCTAAATTCCGTGCCATTAGGTAGATTCATGGCACCTTCCTCGCCAGCAGATTTGAATAATCTATCTGAACGTATTTCAAGACCCAAAACCTCGGTATAAAACTGTAAATGATTTTCGGAATCTGTGATTATTTGCGCCGAATAAGCCGGACCCCCTTTACCGTTTTGGTCAATTGGACCCAGTTGTGACATGCCATTACCTCGCGTAATCGCTACACCATGATTAAAATCAGGAGCGTTAAAAATGGTTTCGTCAATTTGGTAGGTGCTGCCATCAGTGCGAGGTATAGGATAACTCTCAAGAGAATTCAAAGAGCCAAAACCTACAGTACGAACGTGTTTGTCCAACGCGGCAGTATTGTTGTTAGGAAAACCTAAAGAAAATGGCCCTAACTCACGAGGATTCCAGCTATCGTGAATAGTCGGCATAGGTTTGTTTAACACTAATAAACGAATATGAATTGCGTTATCAATACCTTCTCGATACAAGTGATAAGTCTGCCAGTCTATATCATCTGGCATGTTCCATAATTTGCGTTGCGACGCTTTTAGTGGAGCAGAAATAGTTATTGGGCCTTTTGCTTGCATACCCATGCCGTCACGGTAAAAAAGTAAACTTTGTTCAAGGGATACAGTAGCAATAGTGACTGTGTGTAATGGCAGGGCAAGTGCGTCTTGTACCTGAGTTTTGGGGGCTAATGCATCTTTTGATGCGCCGTAGGCATATTCCATGGTAATCGCGCTGCTTAACAGAGTTCCCATGATTAATATCAAAAAGTGCTTGTTCAATCTTAAACTCATTTAAAATTTGTCCGTACAAATGTTAGTGTCGATAAATCATATACAACTCGACTAGAAAAGGTAACTAGATGCGGACAATTACTGGTTTGTGGATTTTGGGGCTTTTATTGAGCATTTCATGGGGTAGTTGCGCCGAATCAGAATCTCTTCCAGATACTGGTGTCAGTGGCGTTTACGAAGTAATGATAGGTACTGATGATGCCGAAACCTTACTTAAATATTTGCGTCAATTTGGGTTTCGACAAATTGACAAAGGTCAAATAGTGGCAGAAAAATCCCTAGCGCTTTATGGAGTAGATAGCGGGTTAACTTCCTATCGCATGCAAAATGGCCACACCGATAGCCATGGTTTAATCCGAATATTGGAGTGGGAAAACCTTTTGGGCACGGGGGTAGGGTATGCACAACCTGAAACCGTGGGGCAACGAATGATGGTGATGCGCACTGCAGATATCTTTCGAATCTATGACGCATTTGTTGATGGCAGAAAAGCAGGGCAAAAATGGTTACCCACCTCTCCAGTCTATGCTGACTTGTATGCCATGACTGAAGGTAAGCCCGACGCTCTTAACCGTCGTGTCGGAGTGCGTGAAATGGCTATATATGGCGAGTTGTTTAACCTCGTGTTGTTTCAGCGTTATGGTTACGTGATTAAAGGATATGGTTCAATTACGCCTGATAGCCCATTGCAAACCAGCGAAATCACTCACAATGACTTTATTATTGCTGGCAACACAGCAGCTGATATGCATTCACAAACTGATTATTACCGTGATGTGTTCGGTTTTAGACCAGAGGGCCCCGTTGTGCTTGACGGTGATTGGCAAGATGGCCCCAAAGTAGTTTTTAACATGGCCGAAGGAGCTAGCCATTATTATCGTGGATTTGTGAGCCCAAACAACATTTCTGGCAAACTCAAATTTTTTGTTAACCCCGATCAACGGCCCGATCGTAGAGCATTTCAAAAACCGGGATATGCTGGCATTACCTTACATTCCCTGTTTGCTGAGAAACCTGAATTGATTAACCAGTTGGCGCAACAACAGGGTATTCATACTACTACCATCCAACAAAACGAGTTTGGTGAACAAAGTTTTGTATTGCGGGGTCCTGATGGTTCAAGCTGGCAAATATTGCCTAAGCCAAAACTAACCACACCAGTGGTAACCGAGCTTAATTTTACTACCACTATTCACTAGATAAAATTAAGCGCTTTTTACGGTAATGCTGCTCACTTAAGGTGAACAGCA
>NZ_JAHKQO010000017.1:21815-88551 GCF_018861065.1 Paraglaciecola arctica | reverse complement strand
TTTCAAATTCATAATCAAATGTCTTGCAAATAGGGTGGGTCCATATATGACGAGGGTGAGCGATAGTAGTAAAGACTGCGGGAATGACGGTAATCCCCTTCCCACTTGTCATTCCCGAATGCTTTTATCGGGAATCCAATGTTAAATAGACTGGCTGGCGCTCCATCAAAAAAACGCCATTTAATATGGCGTTTTTTTATTCAAGCAACCTTTCGGTAAATTACAATGGTTTAACTGCACCAAAGAAAGCAACAGTTAGAATCAATATCCAGTAAAGGTAAGCAAGTTTACGCCCGAAACGAATTGAACGGTCTAAAGTGGCCTCCACTTCAGCATTTTCTCCTTTTGCCAACACAATAAACAACTCACTCCACTCCCGCATAATAAAGCGTAATTTAAGGCCAATCATCAATGTACAACCATAAAAGAACATCTTGATTGAAAACCATTTTTGCCCAGCTTCAGCCATCAAAGGTCCATCACCAAATAATGACCAAAGGCTAGTGATTAACAATGCAGGTATCACGACAAAGCGAATGCTCTCGTCGAACTTGGTTAAGCGAATGCCCTTTTCTGTATCGCGATAATAATAGGCTGACCAACACAAACCTAGCCACATAGCGAACACAACCCACATACCAACTAGCCAGTTTCCACCAAGGGGTTGAACTCCCCAAAAGTGCCCCATGTGTAAGCCAAGCGGCAATAACATGATGATGCCAGTACGTGCCAAAATATCGATACGATAAGCTGTTTCCATGTGGCGTCGGCGTTCGTCCATCGACAATTTGCGGTTAATTACATTGAACGAAGTTTGAAATACTCCCCACTCACCACCTAACCAATACACCATTGCCACAATGTGTAACCACCTAAGAATGGGTAACTGGTACATTTCAATAAAAGACATAAATTGACCCTTGTTATATTTAATTATTTTTAGCCGGGGTAATCGCTACCTGTTTACCTGCTTGGTACTTGATTACCACCCTGAGTAAAACTTTACGCTAGGGTCATTTAATGCAGAATGATGAATATCAATTTGTAGATGTTATGCCATTTAAAACCGCAACTATGGCTGCATACACACAACTATTTATAAAAATTGTGGCGCTGGGTATTTTCAATAAAAACAAAATGCTATAAACACACTACAAGTTATTAAGGGCAGCTTACAAGCGTTGTGCAGTTTTCATAGGTTACAACCTTTTAACTGCAGTATAGTGTGACTTAGGGGTTATGAAAGGGTGAGTAAAAGTGTCAGATAAGAGTTTAAATTCTCAGATAATTTCCTATAAAAAAGCATTGGCTAGCGGCGAATTCCAAAAAACCTTTCAAAGCCTAGTATCGATATTTCAAAGTCTAAGAAACGAATTTCATAAAAACTATCGAGATGAGTTTTCTGTCGCCAGCGTCATGCATGGATATGTCGACTTTACCTACTTCTATTTACAAAACGATTATCTCAAAAAACACAAACTGAAACTCGCTGTGGTTCTGAATCATCAAAAGGTGCAGTTCGAACTTTGGGTACTGGGGCAAACAAAAAACGTACAGATTGAGTACTGGAAAAAGTTAAAAGGCACAAAGTGGGTTAATCCAGAGGTTATGCCTGAATATTCCATTTTCGAGATTGTGATCCTTGATAATCCAGATTTTGACAATCTACTAAAGCTTTCAGAATCTATTCACAGTGAATTTACGACACGCTCAAAGGAAGTGTTTGATATATTGGTAAAATGCCAATAGCGATATACGATGCCAATAGTGGTAACAATGCCAATAGTGGTAACAATGCCAATAGTGGTAACAATGCCAATATTGATACAAAAAATAGAGGAACATCCCTATGTGGGACCAAAGATATAGTGAACAAGGGTTTGCCTATGGCGCCAACCCAAACGATTTTTTGAAACAAGAGTATTCTCGTATTCCCAAGCAGGGCCGAGTATTGTGTTTGGCAGAAGGTGAAGGTAGAAATGCAGTCTTTTTAGCGAAACAAGGGTATACAGTCACAGCTGTGGATCAGTCATCTGTTGGTCTCGAAAAAGCCAGTAAACTTGCACAAGAAAATGGCGTAACGATTTCAACTGTTGTCGCTGACTTGAATGACTATGATCTTGGTAATGATTGTTGGGACGCAATAGTGTCAATTTCGGCCCACGTGCCTCCACAGCTACGCTTAAAATTGCACAAAAAAGTTGCGGTTTCTCTGAAGAAATCTGGGGTGTTTATTTTAGAAGCTTACACTGAACACCAGTTACAAACCTCTGGTGTAGGAGGACCTCCCGCAGCCAATAAAGAATTATTTATGTCGCTGGAAGCGCTGCACGCAGAGCTAAACTCTTTAGATTTTAAAATTGGCAGAGAAACAGTCAGACATATTTCAGAAGGCAAACACCATCAGGGTGAAAGTGCGGTGGTACAAGTGGTTGCATGTAAAAATTAGTGGTGACCACAATATTCACAGTACTAGGCATCAATAAGCTGGCCATGGACATAAATTCTCGGAACTTGTTACTCAGGCTTTTAAAAAATGTCTAATCCACTAAGCTTCCAAGAAGAACAAAGGGGTCAAGTTGCTTGATTAATAAGACTCTATAATCAAGTGAGCTTTATACAGCCTTATATTATTGACTCTATTAGGTCGGCAATGTCGGAACTACCGTCATTACCACAGGCGAATCGCACTAAAATACTTTCACCAAAGCAATCATAAACCAGCAGACAAACTACACTCAATTTTTGCTACAGTTTGTATCGATTGTTTAACCACTGCTCTTTGGCAACTCACATTTAAACTCAGTGTGTTGTTGCCAACTTTCTGCTAAATCTAATAAATAGTTATCACTGCCTAAGGGTCCAACAATTTGCATTCCGGCAGGTAACGATTGGGTACTTAACATAGGCAATGACACTGCCGGTAATCCAGCTTGATTGGCAAAACTCGTTAAGTCAGCTTGGTTGGCAGGTACTGGATCATCAAAGGAAAATGCCCGCTGTAAATTAGTCGGCATAAGAATAGCACTGCCTTGCTTAAATAACTGCCGTGCAAACACTTTGGCCTTATCCAATATGCGTTCTGCCCCCATAATGTCCATAGGGGATTTACGTTCGATATAGGACAACATACCGCGCATATAGTCCGAGAATAAATGCCGGTTATGTTGCCAGTCAGCTTGGTGTTCAATACGCATATCTGCTTCACACAGCAATAATCCCGCGCGGCGCGCGGCTGCAAAGTTGTACTGAGCAAAATCGAAATACTGCAATGTAAAACCTAGATCAGTAAACGCAGTTAAATTGGCATTAAAGTCAGCCACTATATCTGCTGCCACACCTAGTTCTTCTAAGTTTTGAGGGACCAAGAGTATCTTACTGTCGGGGTAGGAATAACTGTCAAAAACACTGAAATTAAATGAAGAAGCCGAGTCTTGGTCAAATGCCGTAAGTACATTCATGGCTAAGGTTAAATCTTTTGCTGAACGAGCCATAGGACCAATACAGTCCATAACGCGACTGCAAGTGACTGAACCGCTATTGCTCACAGCTCCTCGGCTGGGTTTGAAACCAAAAATACCGCAATATGCTGCAGGTATGCGAACCGAGCCCATAGTATCGGTTCCTAGCGCCAGACCTACCATACCCGAGGCTACCGCGGCCGCTGATCCGCCAGATGATCCCCCCGGGGTAAATCCTTGTTTGTGAGGATTATGGCAATTACCAAAATGTTCATTTTGATTGGTGGCACCCAGCGCACCTTCGTGCATATTGAGTTTACCCATAAACTGCGCCCCGGTTTGGCGCAAACGGTTAACCACAAATGCGTCCTGAGCCGCTTGGCGTCCTACTCGAGTGGCCATGCCTGCCGTGGTAGCAAACCCCAAGACATCAATATTATCTTTGACTCCAAAACATATTCCTTGGAACAACGACTTTAAAGATGTGGTAGGTCCCGAAAACGATTCGTTACATGAAAACGTTGGCATTTGATAATCAATAAAGGCATTAATCGTCGGGTTGAGCGATTCAATCAAAACAAATTGCTCAGCGGCCAACTCTCTCGCCGAAATTTGTTTATCCTTAATTAGCGCAATATGTGTACTCACATCTTGGCTTAGCAGCGCGGTATCCATTATTTAAACCTTTTGTCTATCAAGCGAATTGGTTTCTGCCTGATGTCTACTTGAGTCAAAGGGGTTAATTCACCTTCACCCACCAACACCACTTTGACTTCTATGCCTATCTTACGTTTTAACAATTCGATATAGGCAGGTAACAAGTTAGCGCGTTCCACTTCTGGCGTTGAGACTTCAACCCGCACTATCATTTCGTCACGGCCGCTTGCTTCGCGTATCGCTTCACAAATAAATTCGCCCAAGAATTCGCTGCGCTCGTCGAGCATGGGGCCGATTCCTTGAGGATAAATGTTGATGCCGCGGAGTTTTACCATGTTGTCAGAACGTCCCATAAAACCTTTGATACGTTTAAAAGGCATATTTAGGGAATTCTCGCCTAACACTTCTTGGCTAATATCATGGGTGTTAAAACGAATTATCGGATACACATCATCTTTGTATAAACAGGTGACCACCATGTTTCCTGTGGTTCCCGGTGTGACAGGTTCGTTGGTATCGGTATCTAGTAATTCTAAAAATTGTGCGTCTTCCCATACGTACATGCCATTATGGTCTGGGCCTTCAGCGGCTATGGTGCCGGTATCACCTACGCCGTACCAATCGAATAATTCTGGGTTACCCCAGGTTTTTGCAATGCTTTCGCGGCTTTCCATGCCTAGATGACCGATAATCATATCGATTTTAATGTCTTCACCCGGCACCAAACCTTCTTCTTTGGCAACATCGGCAAGGCGCTTGATATAGTCCACAAAACCAACCAGCACATTAACCCCAAAGGTTTTCATCAAATTCACTTGCTGCACCGAGCGAGTTTCTACTCCAGTACCTGCCGACAAAAACATCGAGTTAGTGTATTTAGTCACAGCTTCACGAATATAATGACCACCGTTAATCATGCCGTGGCCGTAACATGATTGAATAGTCGCTGCTGGTTTGAGCCCCATAAATCGATATGAACGCGCCACCAGCAAAGATTGCACTTCGCGGCTTTTGGGTCCAAACAATAATGGTTGCGGCGTGCCTGTGGTACCACTAGTGGTATGAAACACTAAAGGCGGGCGTTGCTCAGGTGGAATGCCGTCAAGGCCGTGAAAATCACCTATGGGTGGATATTGCTCGACACTATCCATGATATCTGACTTTGATATCAACGGCAGTTTTTCAATATCTTTAAGGCTTTGAATATCTTCAGGTTTGACTCCAGCCTTACCCCAGATACGCTGATAGAATGGGATCTCCCACGCTCGTTTTACGACTTGCTTAAAACGTACATTCTGCAATTCTTCTAAGGTGCTGCGGCTCATGCCCGCAAACTGTTCGAATACATCATCACCCAAGGGATAGTCTTTTAACATCTGCTCATAGTCAAAGGACTCAAAATAGGTCGGGTATGTGCTTGTCTTTTTTGATTTACTGGCTGTGTTTGATGGCATATCGACCAAATTTTTCATTGTTTTACCTACTACTGACGAGTGCTGCTACTAGGCTATTAATATTCGGGATTTGCTCGAGTTGGTCTATGCTATTTATCAAATGCTCAAGGTTAAACTCATCAAATGCTAAAATTGCGCTGTGACAAGCCGCTTTAAACTTGGCAAGTTGTGCCTCGCGGCTAAGAGGATTTTGTGGACTGCCCAAGACATGTTGCAAATCAACCTTTAGTTCTTTTCCTGAGTTTAAGGTAACCATCACTGTCACAGGTGCTAGGGCATTCAAATCTTGAGTATCATTTAGATGGGTAAACACTTTAGCGCCCAGTTCGAGGCGCGTGTTATCAGTTAAACATTCGCGCTCAAAATCAGCCACAGCAACACTACCAGCTAACAATACAGTGGCTGCAATATAACCATTACACAACTTGGCATAGCTGGCATCCATGTCGTCTTTAATAGGCCTCCCAACTAGTTTATTGATTAGTGGCGTTGCATACACATCGATTCTGGCAATATCCTGCACACTAAAGCCGTGTTGTGTTTGTAATTGCTGCAAACCATCAACCGTGCCGTGACCGGCTCGACCGGTAGGGAAAGGTTTGTGGCTCACCTGCTCTATTTGATATTCAAAACCTATTTTTTGCACTAAAGGAGTGAGATCAAAGCTGTCTTCGAATAGCTGAAAATAACCGTAAGGTCCTTGCAATATGTCTTTAGGGCCAGCAAAGCCGGCTGCTGCCATATCTACCGCGCGGATAGCTGCTGCTGAATTAATACCGATTTGCATAGCTAACATTGGCGATCCCTCTACATGAGATTGCATGGTGCCGCTAAGCTGGCTATAGGCTATACCTAAGGCGTTTTGTAGGGTCTCACCTTCTATTGCTTGCATCGCACAAATCCCAGCGGTTGCGCCTAAACAGCCACAAATTGAAGGTCGAAAAAACTTTAAACTTGAAGTGACACACTGACCAATTAAGGTCGCCACATCCACCGCAATCACCACACCTAAAATCAGTTGCTGCCCCGATAAATTATGTCGCTGGGCATAAGCAACCAAAGACGACAAAATCACTGCCATTGGATGTACTACTGCGGGTTCGTGTACACAATCCCACTCTTGATTATGTATTTGATAACCGTTAATCGCCGCAGCCGATACTGCAGGCATCCATTCGCCGGTTACCCAAACTTGGGCTTGATGTGCTTCGCCCCACTGACTTACCGCTTGTTTAATTTTAGCGACATTGGGTACGCGCGAACCGCTGATCCCTACCCCTATTGAATCAAGAATAAAGGTCTTGCAGGCGCTCACTGCAGAATCGGGTAAACCTTCATAGTTGCTATTTTCAATATGTTTTATCAACAACTTGATGGCGTCAGGTGAATGACTCATAGATTAATTGCTCTGTACTGGGCTAAGTAATGCCGAAAATGTGAAAACAGGTGCCGTTTGCAACCAATCAAAGGCGCACAATTGCTCAATTTTTTGTTGGCTCACGCCTCCATGGCTTAACAGCATCTGCGCTTTGTTATGAAGTTGCTTCTTAGAAAGAGGCTTTTCAGGATCTCCTAAAGTATCTTGTTGCTGATGTTCAATACACTGGCCGCTTTTTAACACCACTGAGCATTTGGCCCCAAAATGTTGTGGGTATTGAGATTCGATATCCTCATCGATATAAACATGAATACGTTGCCGCAATTCGAGAGACGCAACTTCTGCAATTGCACTCACTGTATAGTGCTCTAGTTGGGGTTCACCCCACAATAAAATGGCGGCAAGTGCATGTTGAATACTAAATTTAGCTTCTAAACTGGTTTCTGGAGTAATGCGATCACAAAACAATTGGGCATCTTGATAAACCCCCACATCAATACGTTCGATGTCATCTAGGTTAATACTATGTTTGTTAAGTATCTCTAACAACACATCCATGGCCCCATGGGCATGACGACAGGCCGGCCAAGGTTTAAAACTACAATCATAAATGCGCCAGTTAGGGTGTGTTTTAATAAAGTTTTCAAATGAAGGATCGTCTGACAGCGCGTTAAATATGCCCTGCGGCCCTTCGAGAATATATTCTGGCCCAGTTAAGTTTTGTTTGCTCATAAAAGCCGCCATCAAACCCGAACGACTGGCTTCGGCGTTATGCCATTGTTTGGTTAAAACTTTTTCATTGCGCATTTGCCACAGCCCACCCGTTGTGCTGCCTGCGTTGCCTAATGCCGAAAGTGTTTGCTGCTGTGACAACTCAAACACCGACGCTGCAGCCATTGCAGCACCTAACACCCCACAAGTTGCTGTATTGTGGAAATAACGATAATGGCTGCGTCCAATCGCTTCGCCCATTCGAATTGTGACTTCGTAACCTTTAATGATTGCGGTTAGAAAGGCTTCTAAAGAACACTCAGTTTGCTCAGCTGCCGCCAAGGCCGCAGGGATCACCACAGGCCCCGGATGTAAAATAGAGGTACGATGTATATCGTCCATCTCAAGTACATTTCCCAAGGCACCATTGAACTGAACCGCGTTTTGCATGTTAATTTTTTGACCACCAATTGCAGTACATTTGCCTACGTCATCAAGCAGCAACAAGGCTTGATAGGCACGCCTTGCCTCTGACGATTTCGCAGCGCTGGCACATGCTACCCAATCGAGTACATGTTGCCCTGCGCGAGTTAAGTCAGCTTGGGTAATAGGCATTTGATTAATGTCAATTAACAACTGTTTGGTTAGTGAATGACTAGTTGGCAACTTAACTTTATTCCTATACTCTTTAATTTGTCCGGACATATTTATAACAGGTATTATTCTGTTATTCGACTAAGCATTGAGCATAAATGACTAAAATCAAATTGTTATCAACTAAACACCCGCTCCCCAAATATCAGGACATTGGTGAAACGCTGATTACGCAGATATTATCTGGCGATTTTGCTGTCAATACGCTCTTGCCGACTGAAAAACAGCTATGTGAGCAATTTTCGATTAGTCGCCACACCGCTCGTGAAGCGCTGCGATATGTGGATAAAACTGGCTTAGTAGAACGTAAACAGGGTTCAGGTACCTTAGTTAAACGCAACACTATGCCAGAACAAATCAATCAGTTTATTAATTCGGTTAAAGATCTATTAGCCTTTGGACAAAATACTCGTTTTGAAGTGCAAGTCAGCGATATGATCATCTCCGATGAATCGATCGCGGCATTACTCAATGCCACTAAAGGACAGGAGTGCATTCACGTGGGGGGGGTACGATTTGAACCTCACGATAAAAAAACAATTTGTTACTCCAATATTTATCGTCGTCCCCACCAGGATGAGGTTGACGAAAAACTTAAAGATACCAAAACCGCTATTTACGCAGTTATCGAAGCCCTTGACGATAGAAAAATAGGAAAGATTGAACAACAAATGTCAGCCTGCTTACTCACAGAATCCTTGGCAACTCAGTTAGACGCGCCGGTTAATTCAGCAGCAATGAAGATCACACGTCGCTATTTTGGGCTCAAGGATGACGACTTAATCCTAGCTGCAGAAAGCATTTATCCGGCAAAACGTTTTAGCTTTAGCTCCGTTTTGTATCCAAGTAAATAGTCAGGAATATCATGTTAGTGCAATTTAACTGCCTTGATAAACACCCCGATATGCAAGGTGAGCGTATGCAACATTTGGCCGCGCACCTTGCATGGGTTGAAGAGCATATGACACATATTTGTGTGGCGGGGCCCCTTAAAAACAACGCCAAAATTATTGGCTCGCTTTACATTCTTGAGGCAGACGATGTGAAACAGGCCGAAAACTTGTTACGCAGTGATCCTTATTTCGTAGCAAATATCTGGGCCTCGATAGATATATTTGAATTTAACGCTTACGCAGGAAGTTGGGTCGGTGGTAAAAACTGGCCTACCCAAGCTTCCAATTAATTTCCCTAAAACAACAATAAAACCAGGAGTACCCCATGCAATCAGTATCAGCAACAAGTGACAGCCCAGCATCCAAAGCGGGCAAAAATATGGGGCATCCTATGCACTGGATAACGGTTTTTATCGCCATGATGTGTTTGTTAGTTTCAAACGGCATGGTGATTACCGGGATCACAGCATTTGACAGCGCAATACTTGCAGAATTTAGTGATTGGTCTCGGGGAGATTTAAAACTGCGGGGATTAATTACCCTTGCCCTAACGGGATTAATGGCGCCTCTGTTTGGCATATTAATCGACAAAATTGGGGTGAAGTTTTTAGTGGTCGTTGGCTCAGTGGTACTTGGCGTAAGTTTTTATGCTTATGGCAATATCAGTGATCTTTCTGACCTGTATATGATCCACGCAGCATTCGCAATTGTACTACTCGCTTGTGGTCTTAATGTCGCTGTAATTTTAGTTTCTAATTGGTTTGTAAAATTACGAGGCACAGCTATAGGTATTGCTGTGGTAGGCACCTCCTTAGGTGGCGCAGTGTTAGCACCTTTATTTGCCTCTTGGTTGGCAGACGGCATGGATTGGCGCGAAGCCATGCAATTAGGGGCAGTAATCCCCTCTGTGTTGTTTTTACTCGCCTTGTTTTTGCTTCGTAACCGCCCTACTGATATGAAACTGAAGCCCTATGGATTTGACGAAAACGCTGAAGAATCCAGCGCTGATTTATCGCAACATGGATTGACTTATAAACAAGCGATAAAAACCCGCTCATTTTGGTCTATTGCTTTTATCGCCATGTTCACCTTTTATACCATTATGGGTTTTCAGGCCAACTTAGTATTACATCTAATGGATCTAGGGTTTGACTTACAATCTGCCGCAGCCGGCTTGAGTGTGTTGTTTATTCCTGCACTGATTGGTAAATTTTTGTTTGGTTTAATTGCCGATAAAATTTCAGGGAAACGTGTGTTGTATAGCAACCTAATACTGATGTTAATAGGCTTAGCCGGCATGTTAGTGGCCGACAAAGACAATGTGTTAGTCCCCATTGGTTTAATTGGATTTATGTGGGGCGGCTTTTACACTCTATTGCAAATCAATGCCGTCAATAACTTTGGTTTAAAGGCCTCAGGAAAACTACTAGGTACGATTACGGTATTAGATGCCTTTGGTGGTGGTTTAGGTATTTGGGCAACCAGTGCCATTTATGATGCCTACGGCAGTTACAACAATGCCTTTTTGATATTCTGCGTCTTGGTTGCCTTATCTGTGGTACTGATCACCCAAGTGAAAAAACACGTTTAATAACCCATTTACACGTAGCCTCGGGTTTTCAAGGCTGCGTGTAATATTTCCTCGCTTTTATCAAAACGATTATAGCCAATCACCTATATCAACCCGACAATACCAAGCCATCGATACCAGATCTTAAGCAAATGACTTAGATAGGCTCTTAGCTGATATTCACTGGTTATTTTCCAAACACTTAAATTATACCAATTCCATTAAAGAAGTGACCTCTCAGCGAGATTTAAAGAAGCTTAATCAAGGCGCGTGAATGCAGGAATAGTGGGCCTCTTTCAAATTCGCGCAACGCAGAGTAAGCTTCTTTAATGGGATTGGTATTAACCCACACCTAAAACACAAAACGAGCCCTAAAGACTCGTTTTGTGTTTTTTAGAACGCAGATTTTTCAGTGGTTAGCCAAAACATGGAAGCCCTAGAACCACCAAGGTGATGGCACACCAGTGTTACGGATATAAGCTTTTTTACGAATAAAACGTCTAATTGACTCTGCTCCCATACGCGAACCGCCTAATCCAGAATATTTAAAGGATTGTTTCTCAGCTTCATGAATGAGTGCAGTTAACGACGAATCATTAATGCTAATGGCCCCCGCTTCCAATCGGCTGGCAACTTTTTGGGCGTGTTCAATATTCTGGCTAAATACTGCTGCCGATAAACCAAATTCTGAATCATTAGCCAACGCAATAGCTTGCTCATCGCTGTCGACCACAGTCACTGGTAAAATCGCGGCAAAGGTTTCTTGGTCAATAATCTTCATATCGGCTGTAACATCGGTCAATACTGTAGGCATACAATAGCGGCCACCTCCTAAATTGAGCACCTCACCACCACATAAAATTTTGGCTCCTTTATCTTTAGCATCTTGCAGCTGTGCCTCCACAATAGTCACTTGTTTGGCAGAAATAATCGGACCAATTTGACCCTGCTGAATATCCGGATAGTTATGTTTAAGTGATTTGACGTTTTCCACCAACTTAGTTAAAAACGTCGCGGCAATATCCTTGTGCACGTATACCCGTTCTATCGACATACAGGATTGCCCAGCGTTTACCATACTGCCCCAACAAAGGGATTTCGCGGCAAGTTGTGGATCTGCGTCTTGGCAAACAAGGGCAGCATCCTTACCTCCCAACTCTAAAAATGCGGGAATAAATCTTTGAGCACAAAGTTGCCCTACTTGACGACCTGTTGCCACACTGCCAGTAAAACACAATGAATCAACAGCATTAATTACCCCTTGGCCAGTTTCACCGGCGCCGCTGACTACAGCTAATACCTTGTTTAGTTGCCCAATGGATTTAAGCATCTGATTAAAGGGCACCACAAAACGAGATGTGACTTCACTGGGTTTAATTAAAACTGCGCTACCAGCTAACAGTGCGGGTATTGCGTCCACTAAGGATAACAATAACGGAAAATTCCACGGACTAATCACGCCCACTAGTGGGTAAGGTAAGTAATCTTGCTGTAACTCAATAAAAGGAATTTCTGCTTTCCACGCTTCCTTGTTGGTCAATAAGTCTGGCGCTTGCTTACACCAGCGATGAATGCTGTTAATAGTGACATCAATTTCTAATTCTGACTCATTGTAGCGACCCGTGTCATTTACCAAAGCATCAAGTAATTGCGGCTTATATTGCGCGATACTGTTTGCTAGTTCTTGTAAAACAGAGATTCGACCTGATAAACCTATATCCCACCAGTGAGCTTGCTGTTGTTTCAAACTTGCCGCCAATTCCGCCACTTGTGACGCACTAGAAAGGGTTAAATCGAAATCTTCGACTCCGCTGCGAGGATTGACTATTGCCATAGTTTGCTGAGAATTATTCATCGCTTTGCTCCGCTTCAATCACCCCATTTGTTTGTAGGTTCTTAATTGTTTGCATTTGCGTGGCAATAAAGTGACTACGATCTGGCAAATTGACCTCTTTGTTTTCATTGAGCATAGTGTTGGCTGGGTACACAGTTTGATTATAATGTGCACTGAATAACTCATTACGTTGCCGCGATAAAATATTGCCCATACCTGGTTTATTGCGATAGCGGCGTAATGCGGTGATATCAATTTCGGCATTAGCCACCATGGTTTCTCCCATACCAGCTTCAGCCATCACCCGGCCCTTAAAATCTACTAACTTTGACATACCATCAGTCGACTCTGCCGGAAAGTCGATATCAGCTATACCTGCAGAATTAGATGACACTACATAGGCTAAATTTTCAACTGCTCGAGCCCGTTTAGCGATGTCTTTAGGCGTTAATTCCACAGACCCCACTTCAGAACTACTATGTAATAACACTTCTGCGCCATTCATCACCAAACAACGGCTGATTTCTGGATAGAGTATTTCTTCTGACGCCACACAAGCCAAATTACCTAACTCAGTTTTGACCACTGGAAACAAAGAGTCGGCTCCATATATGTCTAAGTATTTATCTAATACATCATGGGGCGTAGGCGCAAACATCGACACCAAACGTCGATAACGTAAGATGCAATCACCACTTGGACCTAATATAAAAGAGGTTTGAAAATACAGGTCGCTGAAATGAGGGTCCAGCTCGTAGACATTGCCAGACAAATAAATTTGATTTTTCTGGGCGATTTCACCGAGCATTTCATATTCTTTACCATCTTGGGCTATCGCGGCTTTCTCTTTCCATTGAGCAAACGACTCTCCCATAGGAAAACTCGTTAAAAAATATTCTGGCAATACCACCATTTTTACACTGGGTCCTACAAACCCCTTAGTGCCTTGAACTTGACCAGCGACGCGGCGAATATTGTCATAAATTTTTTGCCGGGCGTCGGCTTCATTTAGTTTGTTAACGGCGAAACAACGGGTTTGCAATGCAACTGCGGTATAGGCGATTGACATAATTTACTCCAAAGGGGTCTGTGTCATGCCGTCAATAAGCATGATATTAAATTGGCCTGCACCTTCGCGATGTTTTTTGGCGGCGGCATATTCAGCGGAATCCCAAAACGCATGGGCGGCTTGAGTATTTGGCCATTGTGAAATGACCAGGCTCTTAGGTGCGCTCTCCCCTTCAATTAGTTCTGGCGCACCCATAGCGATATATTCCCCACCAAATTTTTTAATTAAAGGTGGAACGATTTGGGTGTACACAGTGAACTTTTCCCAATCGTGAACCGTCGCTTGGATTATCAAATAGGCACTCATGTTGACGACTCAATTATTAAATTTTGATTACTTTAGCAAATGACACAACATATTGAAGTGAAACAAATTTGTGTGCGAGCATAGTTTGATATTTGGCAATAACAAAGCAGTCCTTTAGACCTAATGCTGTTCACTTAAGGTGAGCAGCAGATTTTTTTGATGGAACGCCAGTCAGTCTATTTAACATTGGATTCCCGATAAAAGCATTCGGGAATGACAAGTGAGAGGGGGATTACGGTCATTCCGGCGGTCTTTTGGCCGGAATCCACTTTTATTGTTTTTACACCAATAATTTATCAATCGATTATTAAAAGTTTTTCTTAACTGATCGGCATTAGTCCTTTAGACCTAGTTATTTTTTCACGGGTTTCTAATTTTTGGCTTGGTATTAAATGTGGGATATACCAGCTCCAGCAAAATCATTACAGCTAGAACGTCTAATTCTACAAGAATAAAGAGGATGTTTGGGATAACACCCACTTTTAAAAATATGTTTAAATAAGCTTCCTACCAGTCTTCGTTGTAAAACAGCCCCAAAGTTTTGCATAACCTAAAACAGCCATTGTTTGCAGCTATAAATCAAGGAACTGTCCATGAGTGGGTTACTAAAATTTATTGTGTTTTGTTTAACCTTTGCAGCGCTTCCCAGTGCCCAAGGGGCAGACAGTGTTAACCTAATCATAATGATAGAAGACGCCGACAAAAATTCGCTCCGCAGAAATAATCAAATTAATAAACGAGTCTATGCCAGTATTAGTCAACAACTCAGTCAGGTCGCTGATATTTATGACGAAACCAGTCTTACCCTAGATACCTTTAATCAGGACCGCGAGTATCGAACTGATGCTGAACTCATCGATATTGCACGTTCCATAACTCGCCCGCCTATCGATCTAGTGGTAGTGCTGAGTACTTATGCCGCAATCACTACCACTGATTACGCTAAAAATGCCAGAGCTCGGGTGGCGGCCAAAATACTAAACGCCAAGTCGGGGCTGTTCTTAGATAATTTTGAAGTGCTAAGTCCGCGCACTTGGTCCATTCCCTATGCCTGCAATAAACAAAGTTGCATCCTAGAAGAAATAGGCGATGAAGCAAAAGTATTAGGAGACGAATTAGGATTAGTTTTAGCTGAAAAATTAAACTGGTTGATAAGCGGTGAAACATCACAACCAAACACAACCTATAAAACCCAAATAGTAAATGACTACTACTTAGAATTTGACGGATTTAGCCTCCAAGACATGGCGAATATTGAAGAGTATTTGTTGCTTTTTTCTGGCTATATATCACATCGCCCCACCCAACAACGCCATACCCGCACAACATTGTTGTATCGTTCAACTTCTGGTACGGCAAAACTGAGTAGAAATATTCTAAAATTACTTGAAGAATTAACAATGCGCGCCACTATTAATTTTGAAGGTAATAACTTTAATGTAAAACGCATTACTTTTAGAGGTGAGAACCCTAATCGCGACATTGCTGAAGGTTGGTAAGAATTTTGCTTTATTTTTACTTTAAAAATGCCCAGCACAGATATTAGCAATTGATACCACTTAGCTTACATAAGTATTAACAAACATCTATGTCCAACCTTTTGAACAAAAGCACAATACATTCACTGATAGGTTACGTTTTTGGCCTTATGTACTTGTGCGGGCAGACAAGTTTTGCCGCTGAACGTTGGAAAATTGTGGTGTTACCCGACAAAAACTACCATACGCCTACCGAACTACCTAGAACGGCCAATATACACAGTACAATTTCCCAAGAACTAACTACCGCCCTTGGAAACGCTGATTTTGATGTACTTAATTTGCATTATTTAGATTTACCTAATTGTATGTTAGAAGACTGCTCTACCCTAACCGACCGAGCCATCAGACAAGGTGCAAAACGTTCAGGTAAAGAAGTCAATCTCGCTTTGTTATATCAACTCAATGCGTTTAAACAACGTCAGGCAATAACACAAAAATGGTACTTTAGTTTGTCTGGACGTTTATTAGACTTACAAAGTGGCGCACAACAGGATGCGTTTGCGGTGGATAATTGGGTAATGACTCCTGCTAAAAACTGTATTGCAGATTGTCTAAGCAATTGGTTGCAGCAAAACTTAGGATTATTAGCCCAGGATCTTGGTGCAGTACTCAGTGAAAAATTAGCGGCTTTGCCACGACGATTTGACTATCAGCTAAACCTAAACCATTTCACTAGTGGGCAGTTGCAACAAATCGATGATTATTTAAAGAATCTTCAAGGTTATGTGGCTGACGTTTTATTAGGAGATATACCCAGTGAAAACCAAGGTCTCAATCAAGAAGCAGCTCTAAATATTAATCGATCTTACCAATATACCTCTGAATTGAGCGCATCGGAACTTGGAACGCAACTGGCCAACTTAGATAACCATTCTACCTTCGCACTTCAGTTTGAGTACAATAATCTGCAGCGCCAGTTTACTATCTCGCCTAAAGAGCACTCTGACTCATGGGATACACTCAATGAGTTTTTCAGTGGACTGTTTAATCAGCCACCACAGCAAGAGCCGCAACTACCAGACACTGACTCAGCTATAGCGGAACCCGATGCTCTAGAGGAACCTCAGCTCGAAACTGATGAAGAAAAACAGGCGAGACTGGACCAACAAATGTGGGTCCAAGCCAAAGGGGTCAACACCCTCGAAAGTTACCAGCAATACCTGAATCTATGGCCTCAAGGACAACACTTTATGGAAGCACAGGCAGCCATTAAAGGATTTCAAGATGATGAGAATAGTTGGCAACAAACATTAACTATTAACACTGTTCAAGGTTTTCAGCAGTACCTTGTAGTCAAACCTAACGGCAAATATAGAAACCAAGCTAAACAGCAATTAACGCTGCTTAGGCAACAGCAACAGTTACTCCTTAAACAGCAAGAAAACAGAGCCTTAGCAGATGATTATTATCAACATAAAAATTATCCTGAGGCACTACATTACTACGAACAAGCGTCGAATTTAGGTGACGCTAGCTCACAATACTTGTTAGGAAAAATGTATGAAAATGCCAGAGGTACACAAAAAAATCTGCGCCAAGCGGCCAATTGGTATGCTTTGGCGGGCGAGCAAGGCCACATAAAAGCGCAAGCGACTCTTGGGTTGATGTATTCAACAGGTAAGGGTATCAGTCAGGATTATTCACAGGCCGCCTTTTGGTATAAAAAAGCCGCTGAACAAGGACATAAGGAAGCACAACGCAACTTGGCTTATCAATATACATACGGCCAAGGCATAGTTAAAAATTATCAACAAGCCGCTTTCTGGTATGACAAAGCCGCTATCCAGGGTGACGCAGATGCGCAGAATAGTTTAGGTAAACTTTACGAAAGAGGCTTAGGCGTGAATAAAAACTTAACTAAAGCTAAAAGCCTGTACCAACAAGCAGCAGACCAAGGTAATCAAATCGCTCGTATTAATTTGCAAATGTTAAACCACTAAGCATTTTTTCTCTCTAAGTATTGCATAACCTCTAATGGAGGTACTTATGCATCAACATAACAATCACGACACTAGCACCCAAGCCATGACAGAAGTTGCCCTAGGTCTTTCAATGGCATTTTTTTCTTTGTTAATTTTGGCTTTATTTTCTATTGGTCTGCCCGAACAACAAAATGTCGAAGCGGTGAAACAAAACCCACTACCGTTAGACATCGACGAACAACTGAAACTGGCAAATAGTAGCGGTAAAGCACCATCCAATACAACCGCTGGCAATCAACACCAGCAATATGCCTTTTACTTCAATGGAAAATTTTACGATCAGCAACTCAATCCCTTGAATAATCGGCAGCTCTTAGGGTTTAAAGCTACTCAACCATTGATACTGGCGGTACAAGATACCTTAGCTTTGGCGCAAATTATGGCGCTACGCCAACGAATCAATCACCCAGACCTTTCCATCACTATGCTTAATCAAAGCTGGCAAAATCAGTTGGAGAAAATGCCATGAAACCCAGTGTAATCCTTAAGTTATTAAGCTTCTTGGTGATATTTTTGCCGCCACAGGTTTTGGCAACCTATTACTACAATACCGAAGAGATACAGCAACAAATCATTTCACAAGCAAAACGCCATGACATTGCACCATCATTAGCGTTAGCCATTGCTAAGGTCGAGTCGAATTTTAACCCTGAAGCACTTAGCCACTCTGGAGCCAAAGGAGTGATGCAAATTATGCCACGCACCGCAGAGCAAGCTTTTGGGGTCTCCAGAGAACGACTATTTGAGCCTGAGATCAATATAGAGCTTGGAATTAAATTTATAAAAAGGTTACTGGACCGTTATGAAAACCGAGTAGAGATTGCGTTATCACACTACAATGGTGGCTCTGGTGTGAAAAGCAGAGATGGCAAGCTTAGGGTGATGCCAGCCACTAAAAATTATGTGCAAAAAGTATTACGAACCCAACAAACATTTCTAGATCACGACAAGCCACATTTATTTCTAGAAGCTAACTATATCAACAATGAACGCTCTCGTTATGCTGAAGCTGAGTTATTTGATTCTGATTTAGCTATGGAACTGGCTATGATTGACACCCCTACTGAAAATTCACAAATCGAAACCTTACGGGCATTACGATTGCACAACATAACCCGCAACTATCAAAGTAAAACGAAAACGCCGAGATACAAAAACAACACTGAATCGGTCAATCCTCAGCCCATTGATGTGTCGCGCGATGCGAAAATAGCCAAGGTCAGGCAGTGGGAATCTATTTATCTAGATTAGAGTCTGCTAATCCGTTAAATTAACCTCATAACTATAACAGTAGCAACCTTAGTCAGGCCAAATGACCAGTATTATTAACTATGGAATTAGTGAAACCTTAAAGGCGCTATTTGCGCAACTAAAAGAAACCCCAGGCCTTAACGGCTACAAATATCATCATAAAGATGTTGAGCTACTTTCCAGAAATATTGTCTGTCGCAACTATGGCTCAGTGTGTTACGAACTGAGCTTTCTTTGTTGGGCAGTTGTCAACCATCCACAATATTCATCTTCTCCCCTACTGAGCTTTTTTTGGTTGCAAGAAAACATCCAACCTAAACGTTTCCGGGAAGCGTTTGCAGAGCCGTTGCATACAACTTTAGGTAAAGCCTCTATGGGTAAGGAATATTTGACGCTGCAACTAGGTGACATTGAATTTAGCATTTCCCCTACTCGAGTTGCGGTATTAGCGGTAATGCTAGAGTTGATCGCCAGCATTGATCCAGCCCAGCTGGGTAATATTGAAAAAAACTTGTTGGATGCCAACGCACAAACCGTAAAAAACGTATCTTCTGAGTTACAAAAACTCATTTACGCCTACTTAAAACAGCATCTACCTGAAGCCAGTACCCAAGAACGTTTTCGGGCAATAAGCAGTTGGTTAAAAAAGCATGGTTTAAGCACCAAAAATATTTCCGACCAAGACGTACTCGATTTTTGGCTACATCCTCCAGAACAGCCTAGCTATATCAAGTTTTCCACAGTATTAGATGACTTACTCGATGCTATCAGCGCCATGGAAGTGGTAGAAAACGCCTTTAATGCGGAGCACGGGTTGAGCTTAGTTAATGATTCTAATGGCGAACCTGGAGAAATTCCCGCAGATTGGGTGCAAAACACAGTGTTTGAACAGACACAAAGTGACACAGATTTAAGTTGGTTGTGCCAATCACCTAAATTTTTAACATTGGCACAATATCAAGCTATGAGCGCAATTTTGAGTCACAGTAAATTGGCACGGCAGTTACCTTTGTCGTTTTTACGGTTAAAAATATTTTCTGGTTGGCAGTCGGTATTAGTGCAAGCCAAACGAAAATCCCCTCAAGTGTTGGCAGATAAACTATCCCAATGCCCCGAACATGACTACCAAGGGTTTGTTGAACAACTAAATGATTCAGAAACCCAATGTAAACAAGTACAAAAAGCCATAGGCTATATATTTTATGCTCTAAAAAGCCCGTTGTTTGTTGGCATCATGCTGAAACAAATACCGCTAGAACTGCAACAAATTCTCAAAATTTGGATGCGAGAAAAAATCCAAGAATCAGATAACTTCAAGGGCAATATGTTTACTGAGATCCAGCAATGGTTGTCTCAATATGGAAGTACTCAGACATGGTTAGCAGAGGCAAACAAAGCATTTAACCTTAATAACAAGGACGGATTTAAAACACTGCCCTGTAGAGCTGAATTAGAAACCTACCAAGACGGTAGCGACGCGCTACAACAATGTCAGCAAATAGTGGCAGGTTATTTATTGAGATTAGAAAAATTAAATCACAAAAATACTGAATTAGAGGCAATTTATCGCTCTGACCTATGCATATTCAGTAGTAGATTTAAGCAAATTTATGGAGCATCTAATGCCTGAACATCACTATCACTTAAGGGAGCAAATATTTACTGCCAAAAATTTGTATCGAGAGTTACATCAGCCTTTAACTGAGGCTAACCAAGAAACGAGCTCTTTGGTATTTAACGATCTTGTGCAGCTCGCCCAAGGCAACCCTAATATTGATGAAAAAACGGTTATGCATAAAGTTAATCAATCTTTGACCTTACGACGTCACTATATGCAATTGCTACAAACCCTAGCCTTTGCAGTCAGTCCTTTGCAAGCAGCAGCCAGTTCCGATACTCAAATCAGTAGCCGTAAAACGCCACAATTTGAGCTACTTTTTAAGCGCGACAAACAATTTTCTGGGCAAGTATATGTGATTCTTAAAATTCCTCATTCAGCCCAAAATCACCATAACCAAGGGGTACGCGTCAATTGCTGCTCCGAAAATTTAATTTCGTCATTACATTTCCCTCCTATTGTGGATGGTAAAACGCAGCTATTAATGGAAGAATCAGATCAGAAATTTATAAACATGTTTGATACTGAGTTTGCGATATACCTTTCATAATCCCGATTGTAGAGTTGCTTCATCTTTGAGCTCTGTTTCTGTAGTCATTGCAGGGATGCGCCTTAGATGAAAACTCACGTTTTTGTGGCGACTACTCAAGGCTTAGTGGCGATACAAAATATCACCGCCATTGACGATGAAGACATCAGTTCAGTGGTATCGGTCAATGGCACCTCTACCACAGCCAATATCAGCAGTAGTTATCACAACTTTGTAAAAAAAGGCGTGGGCATTATCCAGCAAATGTTTGGTGCATGTAGTTACCGTGTTGATATAAGTGCCCGTATTGACCAAGGCAATAGTTGGCAATTGGCCATGTTTTTAGGACATTTAGCGCAATCAAAAGGTATGCTTGGCGATGGCGAGGTAGCGTCTGGCGACAACGTCATTTGTGCAACGGGCGAAGTGAACACAACTAACCAGCAAGTATTAGCCGTTAACAAAGTTGCACTTAAATATAAGCTGGCGTTTTCACAGTTACAACAATGGTCGGCGTTAGGGGCCAAAGTACAGTTTTTAGTACCCCAAGGGAATCAAGAGCAACTGGGCAAAAATGACTATACGATGATAGTGAACAATCTCGAAGATGCAGCGTCCGCTCTTCCTAGCACCACAACACCACAATCGAAACCCACTACAAGCGCAATAAAAACAGTAAGTACTCACTACCTACGTACTATAATAATCATGAGCATTATTTTGTTTTGTGTTTTAATATATGGATTCAAAGCAGTCATATTGCCAGAAGATACCCAGCACCAAGATACCATTAACCCCGCACAGGCATCCCAAGCAATAAGCTCCCCCCAAATACACGTGCAGGCCTTGCTCAGACAGAATAAAAGCTGTGAAACCGCCACCAGCAAAACACTACCTTCTTCTAACAAAGTCTTTGCCGATTTAACACTAAAACAGATCTGTGAATTGTATTTAGTTGCACCGCCATCTCAGGTTCAGGTGCTGCTCATTGCTCAAGATGCCTACACTGTGCTGCCACTTTCCCATTCAACTGAAGGTTGGCGAATTCCACTTCCTAAACACCGCTTATCCAACCGCAGTTATTTTTTGGTTACACTTGCTGATGCTCTTAGTGAAGAAGAAATCGAATCATTAAGGCTTTACCGCGAAAACCTGTCTAAACCACAACAACTAACCAAAACTAAACTGACTAATTGGTTGCAAACACAGCATATAGAAAGCTCAATTTACACTCATAGGTTACTGGTAGATTAGCGAGCTATAGCTCAAAGAGTTTTGGTTTAAAATCACAATCTAAGTCAACATCTTATGGAAAACGCCCAAATTTATTGGGCGTTATAGATAGTGTGGTGTTTGTTTTACTTTAACTATCACATCTTCCAAGGTTTCAGTGGAATATGAATTTCGCTGTCGCTAAACCATTTAATTTCAAGAGGCTCGCCGGCATCAGCAATGGTTTCGTCACTTACATCTTTACCTGTGCCCATATTAACTTGAGCTCCGGTATTTTTATTGACGTTTAAAACTATCACCAGACGACTTCCTTTTTTAATAAGTTTCGAAGTCATGGTGCTGTTAACAATGGGAATAATGGTTTTTTGATTGGCAGTGAGCAACTGGCGTTGACTCATATCACCTGCGTAACTGGCTCGGCTAATATATCGAGATAACGCAAATGTCTCGCCATTTTCCTTTAGTTCGTAAAACTTAAAGCCGATGTCCAAATCTTTCTTGTTGATTGCTAAAGCAAAATGACCAGTAATTGCACCTGTTAATTCTTGAGATCTTTGAAACTTTTCAGTAACAAAAACTAAACCGTTGGGTTCGTCCAATTGCTTTTTAATGACTTGCCACTCTTGGGCATTGTGCTGGGCTTGTCTGTCACTCATATCAACCCTTTGAGAAATGTAATCAGTAGCATTTTGTGGTTGTGTGGTCAGGGCATAATGTTTGTTGTTATCTTGTTTTGCCCCTAAATAATAAGTGACTCCTTGTTGATTGAGTTCAGTCAATGAGGGTTTATGTTGCCAAGTATTACTATCCATCAATTGATAGTTGACCTTTTCTTTAATCAGCTTTGGTTTAGGTTTGTTGAATAACACGTGATCAAACCATTCAAAGGTAATTTCCTGAGTATCTTTCTGTAGCGCCACTTCATCCAATTTATAATTACTATGGTAAGTCCGCGGAATACCTTGAGCTGTGCCGTGATTATAAGGACCAATCAGCAAGGCGTGATCTGCATTCGGATTGTACTGGTTATGCTGATTGAAAAAATATGCTGCAGAAATCGAAGCGCCAAAATAGCCAGTAATACTCAATACTGGAATATTGATGTTTTTAAAATCTTGTTGATAGGGGAGCATGTTCTGATAATAACTATCGTAACTCGGATGACTTAACCATTTTTGAAACCAAGGGTTGGGGGTGCCCTCTATCTTATCAATGTCTTTAAAAGCACGGCCAGTTTCAAATAATTCGTCATAGGTTTTTTGCCAATGTTGCCAGTCGTTGTAAACTGAATGGTCCATCGTTTTATTGTTGGTAACATGGAATACCCATTGATAGTTAGGAGTGATAAAAATATTATTTTCAACGGGCAAGCCAACAAACGGATGGGCGGCTTCTATTGGAACAATAGTTTTTAGAGCCGGATGCATATGTTTTGCTGCGGCCCACTGAGTAAAACCCAAATAGCTGCCACCGTACATCACCACATTACCATCACTCCAAGGCTGTTTTGAAACCCAATCAATCACCGCAGTGGCATCTTCTCCATCACGCTCCCAAGGAATGATCTTATCAGGACTTTTGGCTTTACCACGGGTATTGGCACTGACTCCAACATAACCATGCGCGGCCGCGTGCATGGCTTGTTTAATTTCCCACTTTTCGTCAGCGTAAATTGTAAATTGCATGGCGCTTGCTCTTTTTTGCGTATCACCGCGTTTTCTTACCACTAACGCAGAGATACTCGCGCCATCTGGAGTTTTTATTAATACATCTGTGTCGACCACATAACGTTTGTTCTCTTCTGCAGCTATCATAGGCACCACAATTGGCAATACGCTTTGATAGGTTTTATAAAGCTGATAGTTGGAAATTAAGTCGATTGCTTGATAGATATTTAGGGTGTCGTTTTGCTGATAGTTTTTGAATAAGTCCAACATATAGTCCTGCCCCATAGACAAAGACCACCCCATAGTCGAACTGGTTTTGTATAGCTGCTCGTCTGAAATACTTAGCATCAAATGGGTAAATATTTTCGCTATTTGTTGTTCTAGGGTGGTGTTAGAAGACACACTAGTTTGCTGAGCCTGGGTATAAAGTGAATGATGATAAAAGTTGATTGGATATTTCTGCTCTTCTATCAATTTTGTGGTTTTATTGTGCTGCGCGAGTATTGAACTTAGGGATATGCCCTCTTGTGCCGTCAATTCTGATGGATGGGTGGCATCAATTTTTAAAGCAAGTGCCCTGAGTTGTTGCTTAAATTCATTTGATTGCAGTAAATCAATCGCCTGCTGTTTGCTCTGAACTTTATGTTCTAGTAGCGCTTTTGGCGTCGCAAATTTGTGAAATTGCTCAGGGTTATCCTGTGCGCTGGCAATCATAGGCATAAAAAGTATTATGCCCAAAATGTAATACTTGATCACTATACTCACCCAAAGGCTGTGTTTTGAAAATGTCATATTTAATTTCCTTGTAGTCCGCAGTTATTCGTTAGTTTGCGTGGCTAACAATAGTGTGAGGAAGTAATGAAGTAGTGATAAATCAGTGACGAGTTGTGACTTTTGGTGACCGCTTTATATCATTGTGTTATTTTTCCGTGACTTAACTAAATTTTTGGAATCCGATGCGTTGGCAAATTGAAGGGTTTGTGTTTTGTGAAAAACAACAAACTTTAAGATTCGAGCAAGAAATATTACAACTCGAGCCTATGGTGGTTGAGTTGCTCGCTTATTTTTGCCGACATACTGATGAAATAATTAATCGCGAACAACTTATTGAAGAGGTGTGGCGAGGACGAATCATTACCGATAATGCTGTTACTAAAGTCATTAATAAGTTGCGAAAAAATCTCAATGACGATCCTAGAAAGCCACTTTATATCGCTACATTTCCTAAAAAAGGTTATAGGTTTATAGCCACTGTTTCTGAATTACCTGAAGATCCGCCCGCAGTTTCACCTGAGTCTTCAGCCGCACAGGGCAATCCAGCAACTCAAGATGAGCATCACTTTGTCATTTCAACTGCGAAGTTTCCTATAGCGGCAACATTTTTGGCCGTGGTTATTGTGGCATCATTAATCTGGATAACATTCGGACTCATGCAACATAAAACACATCAGCCCATTACTGCAGTTAAGGCGTTAACCCGCACCGCGGGAAATGATGCGTGGCCACAAGTTTCTCCCGATGGCAATTATCTTGCTTATATGGAATTCGCTGAAAAAAGAATTCATTTGTGGATAAAGTCTCTGGACGACGAACAAACCATCGAAATTACTCATAATGATAATGAAACCTTAGGATATGGTCCTGCTGCCTGGAATAGTGATGGCAGCAAACTGGTCTATCTAGTGGCATCACCCACTTCGTGCCAGTACTATTTGCGTGAAATCAATGGCTTAACCCTTGGCGAGGCAAAGTTAATCCACAATTGCCCCGCTGGAAGTTACGGGAGAATTAGCTTCACTCAAGATGACAATAAAGTGATTTACACCGAAACAGATGGCACTCCGTATACTCTGTTCGAAATGAATTTAACCACAGGTGCCAAACGTCGCTTAAATCAACCGCAACAATTTGTTGCTGGCAACAACCAATTTGACCTTCACCCAACCGAAAATAAACTGTTAATTTCCTCCCCTGATAAGCAACAGTGGGAGGGTTATTACTCTCTTGACTTAGACACGAATGAATTAGCATTATTATTTAAACAAGATGCCTTCATTTGTTGCGGAATATGGGATCACAGCGGGGAACGTGTGGTGTTAATGGGTGAGCATCCAGCGTATCAAATAGTCAGTTATGACCAAGCTGGCAAAGACCAACAGGTTATCTATTCTGGCAGTCAACAACTGCGCACTCCACTGCGACACGTGAACGGCAAAGACTACATGTTTATTGCGGGTTATGTGAATCAAAACGCACTATTTTATGACTTTGAAAAACAGACAGAGGTGTTTGTCGCTAACACCTCTGTAGACGACAGACTCGCGGTTTTTTCTCACCAAAACCAACAAATTGCCTTTGTTGGTTTAAGCACTGGAAGTGAAGAAGTTTGGCTTACCGATACCCAAGGAAAACACCTAACTAAACTCAGCAATTTTAATGATAATCGCCATATCATCGACTTGTTATGGTCATACAACGGCAACTATTTGTTAGGCTTGGGCCTTAATCAGATTTATTTAATTGACACTAAAACTGGCCATTCAGAACCCCTAAAGATTCCACAAATAGAGATGCGTGGTGTATCTTGGAAAAATGATCACGTTTTTGCCTATAGCACTGAAACTGAAAAAGGTTGGCGCGTGAATTATTATGACATTCACACTCATCAGGTTAGCTATGAAGACGAAAAGTGGGCATTCATCCAATACTCTGCCGATTCAGATGACATGTTATGGCAACATCAAAACGGCGAGCTATTCTTTTCAACTGAACAAAAACCATTAAACAATGAAGAACTGAATCAATTGAACCTAATGGCTGGCCGCCATTTCAAGTTAAAAAAAGTCGGTTCTAAATGGGCCTGGCAAGACTTCGTTGATGGAAAACGTCATTTGATGCTCAAAGATAACTTACAACAACCCGCTAGAAAACTATTTGAGATAGGAAGCTATCACTTTGACCTCTCTAAACGAGGACTGCTTTACCATACCACTGATAGTTTGCAGGCCGATATATACCAAACAGTCGCAGATTAGTAACCTTGGCCAGCACTCACTTTGGCGCCCCATAAAAGCAACAAAATTCAGAGTTAGAGATTTCCTTCAAATCTCTGAAATAATCGTAAATATATCTAACGTCTCGTAGTTTTTGAACTAGGCTCAAGGTTATTCAGTGACATGGACGACCGCGAATATGAACGCAATGATTTCACGCTTGGCTTTAGCTATTTCTCACTTGGCTTTTTTGGCTCTTGTAATAATTATTAATCATTCAGTTTTTGCTTCTGAAAAACAACCCAATACTAGCGCAAATAAAACGGGCCATTTCAAACAACAACTAGCCACTTCATACCATAACGACATAGTGGTTAAACATTATTGGATCAGTGAAAAATTAGACGGCATTCGAGCTCGCTGGAATGGTTCAGAACTGGTTACTCGCAACAATAATACTATTCATAGTCCTGCTTGGTTTACTAAAGATTTTCCATCACAAGTTATAGATGGCGAGTTATGGTTGGGCCGCGATAGCTTTGAAAAAACAGCGTCGATTGTTTTGCGCGACACAGCAACTGATGATTGGAAAAACATCAAATTTATGTTGTTCGATTTGCCTGAGCATAGCGGAACTTTTACCCAGCGATTAACTGCACTATATGAGGTAGCCGATACTATTGCCAGCCCCAATGTAAAGGTGATCCCACAATTTAAACTAGAAACACATCAACAACTCACCGAGAAGTTAGACTTTTTAGTGGCTAATGGTGCCGAAGGCCTGATGTTACATCACCAAAGAGCTTATTATGAACAAGGTAGAAGTAACAATTTACTCAAACTAAAAAAACACCAAGACGCTGAAGCAACAGTCATTGCCCACCTACCAGGTCAAGGTAAATATCAGGGTATGTTGGGCTCTATGTTGGTAGAGCTAGACTCAGGCATACAATTTAAAATCGGCTCTGGCTTTTCAGATGTACAACGACAAAATCCACCACCAATAGGCTCAGTTGTTACATTTAAATATTACGGACTAACCGCAAAAGGCATTCCGCGTTTTGCCAGCTTTTTACGTAACAAACCTGCAATGAGCGATATGAAAAAGTAAAGATATGTTGGTAAAAACTCTGTTGGACTTAAACGAACTGGTTACTGAGGTTTCCTAAGACTTGCCAAAAGGTGCTGCCACTGTATTTCAGCCATAAAGCGCAAACTTTAGATTACACCCTTGTTTTTCTTAAATTTTCTGACCTTAGCACGCATATTTTTCATGGGTGACGAGGTATTAAATTGGATCATTCTTCCCAATGTGTATTTTTGGTACCAAGCTAGACCATAAAGCTGATGGTCGCTCAGCGAGTCTATAAGAGATAAAACTTCATTTACTGTTTGTTTAAATTCGGATAATAAATCGCCATAATTCCAATCACGATATTCGTCGTGAAAACGTTGCGCTAGTTTGCCTAA
The DNA here is from genome assembly GCF_018861065.1 of Paraglaciecola arctica. Classification (GTDB taxonomy): domain Bacteria; phylum Pseudomonadota; class Gammaproteobacteria; order Enterobacterales; family Alteromonadaceae; genus Paraglaciecola; species Paraglaciecola arctica_B. Next base: position 60,280 of record NZ_JAHKQO010000017.1, on the reverse strand, counting down.
CTCATTCCATTTGTAACCGGTTTCTGGAAAGTCTACTGGCTCGTTTGCTGAAGATAGTCGCTGCCACTTAATCACGAGCTTCCCCCAACCGATTAAATAAGCCAGTGTGTCACTCACACTTATTTCAGTTCCTTTAACATTTCCTTCTACCCCCAGAGTTCTAGATAAATCGGCGGGAATACTTTCATAGTCTACAAGGATTTTGTCAAAAACCAGCTGAATAGCCAGTTGCAACTCGCGCTTATTAGTAGGGACTGATGCCAAAAGCCTCTCCAATCAATTGCCGCTGGCAATAACAGTAACCCATGAACGCATTACTTCTAAACGTGAACAGCCGGCTCTCGGCTTTAAACTTGTTAAGCAATTTTTCGAGCCTTAATTGCATAAATTAATGGTACCTGCTGGCCCTTGTGCAACATTTGATACCCCTTACCAGTAACATGCTCAAGACCTTCAAAGCAATCATAGGGGCTAAATGCATATTCGTTAAAAAACTCAATGATTAAGCCAACCGAAATTAAAGCATTGATGACCTCACTCAATGAGTGTGCCCAAGTTACTACTGTTGATTTGGTGCCATCGCAGTTTTCCGTGTACGTGCCTTCGTCTTCAATATCAGGTTCGATTTGTGGAAAATAGCGGTAACCACTCAGTAAGTCGTTAAAGGGATGAAATTCCACAAGGTGAAATTCTCCCCCCACCCTAAGTGAATTGGCAATAGTATTTGCCCATTTGTTTAGATTAGGAAGCCAGCACAACACACCATATGAAGTAAAGACAATATCGAATTTTTCTGTGTTTTCATTATCAAACTGATACACATCGTTAGCAATAAAAGTGGCCGGCAATCCTAATTGCGACTTCAGTATATTTGCCTGTTCTATCGCCGCAGCAGATAAATCCACTCCCGTCACCCTTGCGCCTAGTCTAGCCCAGGACAACGTATCTAAACCAAAATGACACTGAAGATGTAATAATTTTTTACCCTCAACATTACCCAGTAACTTAAGTTCAATGGCATTAAGCGACGACTTCCCAGCTTTAAAGGCTTCAACATCATAAAACTGTGATCCCACATGAACTTGGGTTCGCTTATCCCAAGCTTCCTTGTTAATTTCCAAATAATCCATTTTAGACTCCTATTTTTTAACAAGGGTGGCCTAGTAAGCAAGCTTTACCACAGTTTCAAATTAGAATTTTTAGGAAGTATTTTTAATAAGCCTTGATTGCCTTTTACGCCATAAACTAAAAATACTATGCCCATTAAAAAAATCGACAAACACATGGCTAGCGATTCTACTTGGTTATATGCCATAACAGGCGCCAAAACGATAAAAAGCAAACCTACAATAATCCCTAACAGTCTTATAACCATAATTCCCTTCCATCTATGCACCAATCTAAACGAAAAATTAGTAAAGTTTATATTTGAGCCCCATAGCATCACTCTGAATTTATGGAGGTTAAGCCCATTTTTATGCACTGTTCTCACTATAGGGTGTGAGTATCGAAACAGAACAAATGTTTTTGCTCAACTAAATACATCCTTCGATTGGGGTGTTAAAAAAGCTGGCGAATATTACACCAACGGAAACACTTGTGACATTATTGTGATGAGCTAGGTGTTACGGGAACCAATGGCGCGACTTTTTGATAGCCCATCTCCGCTAACCATGTTGCGGCAACTTTTTTATTGTTAAAACGCCGAATTATCAACTCACCTTTAGTGTCTTCTACTGATTTATCGAGTAAATACTCTTTTAAGGCATCGGGGGTGAACACTTCGGCGGAAATACTCAAGCCTTGCTTCACACACCAAGCAAGCGTCCTCTTTACTATAGGCTCGACTTCTGGTGTGCTTAATCCCCACTTTTCAAAGGATATGAGGTGAGCAAACTTACCACCATTTAGAGAAGGAATAGTGGAATGCATGGTCTGTTCAAAATCCAAGGCTTCGCATTCAGACCATTGTCCGACAATGTCTATATATATAATCTTTCCTTGCGTTTTTACTTGAAAAAACATCGACATATCATTCTACTCTTGCAGATCCTTTGCTCAATTGTAATACAAAATTAACTTAAGTCCGCAATTATCGTACTCAGCCTAATCGGTGAATTTTTGCATCTTTCATTACAACAATCTTACAAATTATTATATGCCGCAAATTCTGCCCAATTTTATCTGTTATCTATAAGTTTCGATATTCACTCGGAGTTTTCCCTGTTTGTTGTTTAAACGCTTTGTTAAAAGTCGACTTAGAATTAAACCCCACTTCTAAGGCAATTTCTAATATCGATAGGTTGGAATTTTCTTTTAGCTTTATTTTTGCGTCGTTAATTCGGTGTTGATTCACCAAATCAAAGAAGCTTAGCTTCATGTCTTGGTTAATAACCTGAGAAACATAATGCACGTTTTCAGCTGTTGCATCACACAAATTTTGTAACTTCAAGCCACTAACGTGGTGTATTTGTTTCTCTTCAAATTGGGCAAGAACTTTGGCGACGATACGCGCCCTTGTAGTCTTATCCAGTGGAGATTTGGCGTATTTGCTGCTTTCAGACTGATTGTTTGTTTCGGGAGCAAGGGACTGCAACATAGCTTGGTCTTCATAAGAGTATTTCCAACAACACTGAAAAATCGCATACAGTGCTGCAACTAACACTCCCACTTCACTGACTGTAATCAATAATTCCCAATCCATTGATGGGTCGAAAAGCATCACTTGGAGCATTCGACTCAAATTCAAAACCCAATTCGCTGCCATTACCCAAATCAATGCTCGCAACGCATTGAGTGCCGGTTCATCTATATTCGAAAACAAAAACTGAATAATACGCAATCTCTTACGAAACAATTGTAAACAACAAGATAAATACCAGGGCACTTGTAATAAATACAGCAATATCGCTGCTATCATAGTGCTGTGAATTGGTAAGGATAGCTCAGTGTTTGCACGAGCTGGATCGACCAATAAGGTGCTCTGGTTTGCTTCTATAAAAAGCGGTATACACAGAGTTGCTCCAGCAACAATTACCGCACATTGCCCCCAAGCAAGTGGCCATAATTTTGCAGGACGGTTTTGATCAATTTCTTTCGCAAACAACCATACACAAGGAGCCATCAAAAATGAGTTAGCCATTAACAGTGCTAACCAAGCGGCCTTGTAGGGCGTTTCGGGATGCACTAATAACCATTCAAAACCTAAACTTAAGCTTGCTAAAACCAGATACACCGAAAAATATCTCAAACTCAGGTGTACAAATAGTCGGCGACGTAATAATACAAAACCTAGACAAAAACTGATGCCCGTAAATAACAAGCAGGCTTGTAACAAATTCACTTAATTACTCCCCCAAAGACTCTGTAATGGTATTCGCCGACCGGATAGGTCGCAAACCGGTACCTCGCAAAATAGCATAAAAATTCACAAACAATGGAGATCAAATATATGTCACTTCAATCCTCGTTCACACTGTCTGTTTTATTGTCTATTTCGCTGTTAATTGCTGGGATACATGCTTGCTTTGCTGGCACTGTCGAAAAGCAAATCTTGAAATCTGCTGCACTCGAGAATACCTTAATAGGAATCTCTCCTGAAAGAAATGTCTACGTCTACCTGCCCGATGGGTACGATGAAAACAAGATCGATTATCCAACAATTTATTTCATATCTAATTTCGAGCAAAAAATCGATGAACAAGTAGTTAACGCCATTGATGAAGCCATTGCAAAAGGGGATATACCACCTAGTGTATTTGTTAGTGCTGACTATGATTTAAAGCAGGGGTTAAATTTTTTTGGTAACAATCAAGTTGTAGGTCGCTGGTTAGACTTTATTCATCAGGATTTATTGGGCTGGGTAGAATCTCGTTTCCGCGTAAAACAAGGTGCGCCACATAGAGCGATTAGTGGCCACTTTTTGGGAGGCTATGCAGCCTTAAAACTCGCCATGTTATATCCAAACACCTATGGCAGCGTTTATGCTTTACATCCTGTTGCCACAGACACAGGCGATATCCCTTTTCTATTTAAACCCGACTGGAACGAAATTCACGCCGCAAAGAATCATTCAGAACTACAAAAGCCCTATTCATCCCCCTTTGTTTCTATGGCGCAAGCACATCTTCCCAATGGGAATAAACCACCATTTTATGCGGATTTCATAGTAGAAAGAGTCGCTGGTGAACTTCAAGCAAATGTTACCAACATACGTAAACTAAAGCAGGTGTTTCATCTATCTGATCTAACACCCAAATACGCCGAAAACCTCACTAAATTGCGTGGCATTGGCATGGATTGGGGAAGAAACGACCAAAATTGGGACCATGTGATTGGCGCCAGACGCTACACAGTATTACTCGAAAACTTTGGCATTCAACTTAGCGCTGAAGAGCACGGAGGCAATGGCTGGGATTATCACTTTGAACCCAAGGGCAAAATTCGTTCGCGAATGTTGCCATTTTTAGGTCAACATCTGGCGCCTTAACTATTTGTGATGAGATTTGATAATTGATTAAGATAATTAACGTATAAAAGCTCACGCTGATATAAATAAACGTTAGACATATTCCAAGTAAACAATACAAATGAAAGGTAATCACCCGCAACAAATACAACATTTTTTTGGCCTCAATGTTTAAAATCGGCGGCGTGGTAAGAATTGTTTATATTTGGAAGTGACTAGAGTCTGTGATCAAAATAGTGTCCGTTTTATTTACACTTTAGTAAATAGTGTTAACCAAGAAAATACTAAATATCTGTTCTACCGTACATTTAATTCTTTGGTCCAAAATTTGCTTAAACCGAAATCGTGTAAACATCACGTTAACATTGTATGAATAATGTAAATTACTAAGTAGCCAAATTTTCTACAGAACAATTTACACTTAAGGAATAAGGAATATAAAAATGAAATCCAAATATCTAAATTTAACGCTTGCCAGTGCTATATTTGTCGCAAGCAGTATTGTTAATGTTGCGTCTGCTTCTTTAGAGACCTTAGAATTTAATAATGGTGATTCGTTGGGGGATTGGTTCGTTGATAGAGCAGCACCCGCTGGATTCCAAATTATAAACAATGAACTTGTAATGACTGTTGCAGGAGATTTACAACCAGACGCATTTCACGATACTCAGGGAATGCAATTAGATATCGGACAATCTAACTATATGTCTATCGATATGTGGATCGGTTCCGAATGGGATGTTGCTGGTCGTTACGGTGGAATGTGGGGAATTGGCTATAACTCCCCTGTACATTCGACTGCTAATAGGACCGACGAATATCCAATTTTGGAGTTTCAAAACAACCATACTGATGGTACAGGCGTTGCCAAATGGGAGTCAGGTCTCGGATGGGTTGTTCCACCATCGAGCCTATTTACTTTAGACGCGTTCAATACACTTGAAATTACGCTTATTGATAATATGTTTGAGTATTTTGTAAATGGTAATCTTGTTCATCAAGCCGCCGCAGTAGCAGATCATTTAGGTACAGTTATTCTAAACGGTTATAACACTCAATCGGGCAATGCTGGAGGTTATGAGGTTCGTTATGACAATCTTACGTTTGGCACGGTAGATGTACCTGAACCTTCAACACTGGCAGTTTTTGCACTAGCATTTGCAGCTTTAGGCTCGCGTCGTTTCTGTAAAAAGTAAGCGAACAATTACGTTGTCCTTTTGCACAAGGGCAAGGTATGTTTTTAACACGAGACCAGAAGCGCTCTTCTGGTCTTTCTTTTCACAATTCCATCAATCATCCATTAATTTCCTAGCTACCCTGTTGCACTTTTCACGTCTGCTTGAATTGAATGCTTGTCGCTTTTTTTGACGCCAGATTTGAAGCGATATTGTGATTTAATCACTCAGTCTTTTTCCTGAGGCGGGGTATTCACCCAGGGGGTATTGGATAGAGTTTGTGGGTATTTAGCTTCTTTTTCTAAAGCATCTAAATCTTTGATTAGCAGTTGATTGCGCTTTTTATCTAAGGTTCCGTCTTTTTTCCACTGTTGTAATTGTTTGTTCACTATCTGTCGGACGGTTCCAGACATGCGTGCTAAAGTGTCGTCGGTTAAACCTGTGACTATATGTTGCTGTTCATCTTCTTTTCCACTGATATAAAACTTAATTTTATTAATGTGCTTTAGAATGATACGACTTAAGCGTGTAGTCACATTATGCAATATCAAGCTACTGGCCAACTCCTCTTTTTCGCGCATTTTTTGCGCTAAATAAGGCATAAACTGTTGATTAAATTCTGGATAGCTCCACAACCACTGACGCATAGTTTCAAGTTTAACCGATAACAAGCGTATTTTGGTTAAAGGCGACACAATCACGTCATGGGGTTGGTCGTCGAGTAGTACAATCAAGTCAAAACAATCACCTGCATAGAGCATATCTAAGGTGGCTTCTCTACCTGTTTCAGGATTGCTTTGTTTAATCTCTACTTGCCCTTCAATGACCACAAAAAAGCGCTCTGTTAATAAGGCAGAATTAAAATAGTCTCCTTTTTGCCATTCGCTCAGTTGAAATTCTTGTTGAAAATCTTCAATTAACTTCGCCGGTAAATCCGCAAAAAGGTTAGCTTGTTTAACCAGTACTGGGCTAGCTTTGTGAGGTAGATGAGAAATGTTTTTCTCCATTGTAACTGTGAATGAGCTCTGACCTAGTAAGGATGATTATTCTAACGCTTTGAGGGCAAATAGCCAAACAACTAGATATCGTCAACATACCAAGCTTCTCATGCTAATTTATTGATTTTTATATCATTAAACCAACAAAAACTATTTAACCAATACTGTCATATTTGTGACAGAAGCATTTTTTTCTCTTGAGTATTATAGCGCCACTAACCAAACATCCTAAGTTAAACCAAAACATATTGGTCGGTTTCAACAAGGTTGTTTTTGTAGTCAAACTGCTTATTGGGAGACTGCCATAAAGCTTCAGACTTTTTTTATTAACTAATAGGTGATTATTATGACTAAGATTATTGGAATTGATTTAGGAACAACAAACTCATGTGTAGCTGTAATGGAAAGCGGCAAATCTAAAATTATTGAAAATGCCGAAGGTAACCGCACCACGCCTTCAATTGTGGCCTACGCAAACAACGAGACTCTAGTAGGTCAACCAGCAAAAAGACAAGCGATAACCAACTCCAACAATACCTTATTTGCGATTAAGCGTTTGATTGGCCGCAAATTTGACGACAAAGAAGTGCAAAAAGACATCGCTTTAGCCCCCTATAAAATTGTCAAAGCAAAAAATGGTGATGCTTGGGTTGAAGTTAACGGTAAAGCATTATCGCCACAAGAAGTGTCGGCGCAAATTTTACGTAAATTGAAAAAAGATGCAGAAGCCTATTTGGGCGAAACAGTCACCGATGCGGTTATTACTGTTCCGGCTTATTTTAATGACTCACAACGTCAAGCGACCAAAGATGCAGGTAAAATTGCAGGATTAAATGTAAAACGAATCATTAACGAACCAACCGCAGCTGCGTTAGCTTATGGCGTGGGTAACGCCAATAAGGCTGAACAAAAAGTGGTAGTTTACGATTTAGGTGGTGGTACCTTTGATGTATCGATCATTGAGATTTCTAATGAAGAGGGTGAAAAACAATTTGAAGTATTGGCCACCAACGGTGACACCTTTTTAGGTGGTGAAGATTTCGATTTACGCCTAATCAACTACCTAGTTGAAGAATTCAAAAATGATACAGGTATCGATATCCAGCAAGACTCATTAGCGCTACAACGGGTTAAAGAAGCCGCTGAAAAAGCTAAAATAGAATTGTCATCAGCGTTACAAACTGAGGTAAATTTACCTTACATAACAGCTGATGCCAGTGGCCCTAAACATTTAAATGTGAAGGTGACACGTTCGAAATTGGAATCATTAGTCGACGATTTGGTAAAAAGTACTATTGCTCCATGCGAACAAGCACTAAAAGATGCAGGTTTGAGTAAAAGTGAAATTAGTGAGGTCATTTTGGTGGGCGGACAAACCCGTATGCCAAAAGTACAAGAAGCGGTTAACGCGTTTTTTGGAAAAGAACCTCGTAAAGATGTCAATCCTGATGAAGCCGTTGCTATGGGCGCATCGATTCAATCTGGTGTGTTGTCGGGGGTAGTAGATGACGTGTTATTACTGGATGTTACACCTTTATCACTAGGGATCGAAACCTTGGGTGGTGTGATGACCAAGCTTATTGAGAAAAACACTACTATTCCATCACGCGCTGCTGAAACCTTTTCTACAGCAGAAGACAACCAAAGTGCTGTTACAGTGCATGTGTTGCAAGGTCAGCGCGAAATGGCAGCAGACAACAAGTCCTTAGGCCAATTTAACTTAACGGATATTAGCCAAGGGCCGCGAGGTTCAGTGCAAGTTGAAGTAACCTTTGACATTGACGCAAATGGTATTTTGAAAGTGTCGGCCAAAGACAAAGCAACAGGTAAGGAACAAAGCATTGAAATTACCGCTTCAAGTGGTTTAACCGAAGACGAAATTAATCGTTTGGTAAAAGATGGTGAACAACACGCTAGTGAAGACAAACTCAAGCGTGAGCTTGTTGAACAACGCAACCAAGCTGACCATTTGATTCATACTGTACAAACATCGATGGAGTCTTTAGCTGAAGAGCAACAAACCCAGCTTAAAACTTTAATCGAACAGTTGAAAATGGCGGTGAATGGAGATGACAAAGCTGCGATTGAAATGCGTCAAAAAGCATTGCAGGACGCTTACAGCGGCATAATGCAAGCACAACAGTCACAGCAACAAGCGCAGTCACAAAGCAGTCAGCAGCAAGGACATGCAGACAAAAATAGCGCTAACGATGATATTATTGATGCGGACTTTGAAGATGTCAGCAACGGATAATAATTGAAGCCAATATGAGTAGTACTCACGACTAAAAGCGCTTATCAAGTCTAACGTAAACGCCCTTAACATTTGATGTTAGGGGCGTTTTTTTGCATAAGTGAATGAGTGTGATTACCAAGGGTATTGTGTCGGTCTAATTACCGCAACTTCGCCCATCATTTGAATTGCATTGAATCATTGCGTTGAAAAAATGTAGTATATGGATTGCTATTTTATTTGTTAGCATTTTTCTACGCCCATTCTGCACTCTGCAGAGTTGAATTGCTCCAAAGGAAGGACAATGAGTTCAATTACGTATAATTCCGAATTTTGTCGTTATCTAAACTTTATTACTCTTATGGCGAGCATAAGCATAATTGGTATCACTTGTTTTGTTCTCTTGGGCACTTTTGTCGAAATCCCAGACTTTTATAGGCCAATTAGCAGCGGCGAAGCGACACATCCTTTGACAGCACTGTTATTTTTGCTGACGAGTGTTGTTATCACTGGTTATTTGAAACGTGAAGAAACTCACTCGTCTATACCTAAAATAAATATCCTGACATTTTTATTGGCTTCTATTGCTTTAATCGATAATTGGCAAGAAATGTTCTTTCTTGATGGATTAAACTCATATATTGGAGCCTTTGAATATGAAAAGTCGATTGGCTTAGGTATCCAAATTGGATCCAATACATCTTTAATGTTTTTGCTACTTACTGCCAGTTATATTTGTTCTTATTGCAAATACAGTAAGCCAGCCCTTAGTTTAGGACTGTGTGCGCTGTTAATAGTGGGGTTATCTTTAGTGGGATATGTGTTTAACGAGCCTACCCTATACGGACATATGTCACTAACCACAGTCTCATTGGGGCTACTAATATGTATAATGACAACACTTAAAGATCTGAGTCTTTCCTTTCTATCTGATGTATTAACCTCTCTGTCAAAATTTAAAATATTCATACTTTTTAGTGCCTTATTATTGATTCCCATCGCTGCCCAAGTATTTGTAATTTACCAATCTATTTTGGATGCGCGACTATTTAGCTGGTTACTGATCACAACACCTTGGGTAATCACCTATTTGGCCAGTCTTTATATTTTAGCTTTGGATGATGTATAGAGGATTTTTCGAATGAGCTGCGGATTTTTTAATTCAAAACGAGGTTTAACCATAACGAATAAGTTGAGTCACCTATTAGTATGAGCGGAAAATATTCACGTTTAGTCAACTGACTTCGATGTACAATGTCGCAACAGATTTGAATTTTGTTAAGCTGCAATAAACTACCTATTAATTATGTAGTCTCAAGTGAGAAGACTACGCAAACAACAACAGGAAAGTGATGACAACTTTGTTTTGGCAAAAACGTCCAAGTAAAAAATTGCTAGCTGTTATTTTGTTGGTTGTTGCCTTAATTACATTGATTGTTTTTCGGCGACCGATTGCCATCAAAACTATTGAACACTTTACCCGCGCACAGAATTTAGAGGTTTCCTGTTTAGATTTTTCATTCGATTGGCAGCTGAACCTCAAGATTGAACAAGTGTGTATGTCTTCGCCTCTAGGCAATGTGTTAGTTCGTGATGCTATTTGGCAGCCCTGGCCCAACATATTAAACATCGAAAAAATAAAAGTTACACATCTCGGATCTTCTAATCAGTTTGCAACCGAATCAAAACCAAAACCATCAACCGATCCAATAACTTTACCCAAGGGTTTACCCAAACTAAGGATCTCAAAAGTTGAAATAGATTCGGCTGCGTTGCGTCAGCCGCTCAATTTAAGTATGAACTCAGTTTCAAGCAATGAACTTCGTATCACCGGTGATATCAATGCTGCTATTAAAATGTCAAAAAACACCCTCACCGCTACCCTAGAATGGAGTCTATTTGACCTTACCAATTGGTTACCGCAAGTTCAAAATATAGCCGCTAACAACCCGCAGTTATTAGGGAAATTTGCAGCTGATAATACTAAAATCGCGACGCGTTTAATCTTTGATGGTAAAACACTTAACAGCGACAGCAGTTTGCTCTTAAGCAACAGAGTTGAGCTTGAAAACTGCCCAATAGAGGTTGCACTTGAAGGCCATGTTTTAGTTGATTTGGAGTTATCAGGCTCTAATCTCAGAGTGGATTTAAGTCAACTCAAAAACAATTTTAGTTTGATGCACTGCCCAGTGTTACAAGATTATTTTGCAGACCATGATTTACCAGCCTTATCTTTTTTGGTGCCGCAAAAAGTCACCATAAATGCAACCCAAATTAATCTACCCCAGTTTCTCATTATTGATAAACACAACCCCACTCGCAGTCTTGAGTTACAGAAACTAACCTATCAATTTACAGGGGGGCTTAGGTTTGGATACGAAGTTTCGATTGCACAATCGATACAGAGCAAACTTATTCAAGCCGGAATGTTTGAATTACAAACTCAAGGTGATATCTCTGTTGATGCTTCGCAATTGCATACACCACTATCAGCCATATTAAAATTCAGCAACAATACCCATAAGTTGGAAGTGAGTGACCTAAAGTTGGACTCGTTGCATCTTGCAAGTCTTGGGAGTCAGTTTTCCGTCGAGTACCAAATAGCAAACCCTATTAAGATTCAGGCAGTGGTAGATACTTCAGGTATACAATTGGATGACCTTAAGCTTCTAAAAACCACTAGCCAATTGACTGCTTCAGGGGAAACCCTTAATAACTTGCAACTAAATATCGACACCGAACTGTTGCAACTATCTCACCCTGAAACAAAAGTGCAAAAGATTCACAATCAGCTGACACTCAACCTCAAAGAATTATCAGATTTAAGTTTTACAGGGAACTCAAATTTCACTGGAATCACCGCACAGAATATCAAGTTGCAACCAATAACTATGGCACATTCAGGACAAGTCAGTTGGCCAGAAACAATTGTATCTAGTGACCATGAAATTAACTTAGAGCAAGGTTTTTCTATTAGGTTGCAACAGCAACAAAGCGACATTAATTTACAAGTAGTGCAACAAGACGTTATAGGTTTGCAAAGTATCGTTTCACAGTTAGATAACGCACTTACCATTAAACAAGGAGATCTCTCTGCAAATATTGACTTTACTCTACCCGAAAAAGGTGAGGAGCTTAGCGCCCAAGGAGAAGTAGATGTTCAAAACATCACGGCAAGCTATCAAGACTATGAACTAAGTAACATCAGTTACCAAACACCACTCACTTTTGATTCAGCGGGCCTTCAGATAAGTGAATCTAGTCTACACATCGACTCAGTTGATGCAGGGGTACCAATTGAAGACCTCAATGCGCAACTTATTGCAAATAACAGTGTGTTTCGTTTACAGCAAGTACGAGGGCAAATCTTCAATGGTAGGTTTTCAACCAGTCAGTTATGGTTAGACGGTCGAGATCAACAGTTTAACGTTAAATTCCAGAATATTGATTTAGCTGAGGTGATAGCACTGCAACAACAACCGGGAATCAAAATCACTGGAACTATGGATGGCGATTTACCTATGGTGATTAACAAAAAAGGGATTAGCATAGATGAAGGCTGGGCGTCGAGTCTATCAGGAGGAAAATTGACTATAGTGGATAATCCATCTTTTGAATCTATTAAACAGCAGCAACCGCAACTGGCGTTATTAGAAAACCTTGATTTCACTCAACTTGAAAGTAACGTGAAATTAACCCCAGATGGATGGATGTTTTTTGATTTCGCGCTTCAGGGTAATAACCCTGATAAAAAACAAAGTGTTAATTTTAATTATACTCATCAAGAAAATATATTTTCTTTACTTGAGTCGATACGATTGGTTAACTCAGTTGGCAATAACATTGAACAGAAAATAACCCAAGGTGATAAAAAGTGAAGATAACAGTTTTGATGCTCATGGCGATGGGGTTTCTTTTTGCTTGTACACATACAGTTCAAGTAGAAACCAAAGAGCCGATTACGATCAATATCAATGTGAAAATTGATCATGAAATTCGGGTCAAAGTGGATAAAGAACTTGATGACGTATTCAGTGACGACAGTAACTTGTTTTAAAACTAATTTAGGAACAACCTCATGAAAAACTCAATAGTGAAATCTCTTATTTTTGTTAGTATGTTTTTTAGCTGTATCGCTTTCGCAATGGACTTAGATGAAGCCAAAAATAAAGGTCTGGTAGGTGAAAAAGACAATGGTTATTTAGGTGTAGTTGTGGCTCAACAAGACGCCCAAGCCTTAGTTGTTGATATCAACGCCAAACGCAAAGTGGTGTACCAAAACCTCGCGAATAAAAATGGCATCACTGTGCAGCAAGTAGAAAAACTAGCCGCCCAAAAAGCCTATGACAAAACCACTGCAGGTCATTACTTATGGGTAGGCGGCAAGTGGATAAAGAAATAACCCTTGAGCTGTAAGCGCGCCATTGCAATAGATATCACGAGAATTATATGCCTAATAACTTGAAACAAAACTACCAATATCGTCGACGAGTCATGCGTGTATTGTTATTTTTTGTTGTTGTTGCTGGATTTATTTTTTCTGCGGTTAATTTTTATCGAGGGCTAATACCGCTAGCAATAATGGAGTTAACTTATGCACTATTCTCATTATTTTTATGGCAAATAATTCTAGTCACTGCGCGGTTCCAAATGTGGATAACGCTTTTTCTAGTACCGTTTTTTATCATACTCGTTTACGCAATGTACGTTCCCAACTCTTCTGAATCTATATTCGTTTGGATTCTAACCGTCCCAGTGATTTCTTACCTTTTAATGGGGCGCCGTCAAGGATTTTGGCTGTCGTTGTTTTTTATTTCCTGTGGCGTGACGGTTTATCACTTTCGCTTTATTGGAGGTGATTTAGCGATAAACATTGCCGATTCGGTCAACATTATAGCGAGTGCATGCCTTATGATCTCACTTGCTCATGTTCATGAAATCAACCGAGAAAAAAATGAAGAGCGGCTACTCGAGTTAGCCGGTACCGATAAATTAACTGGTTTAGCCAATCGTATGAAATTAATGGATACCTTTAAGACTTACGCTGAATACGCTAAACGTCATGAATCTCCATTGTCCGTAGTACTATTTGACTTAGACTTTTTCAAAAATATTAATGACAAACATGGTCATCATGTGGGCGATGTGACCTTGCGTAATATCGCTCGTTTTATTGAAGGCAAAATTCGAAAAACGGATTTATTAGCTCGATTTGGTGGAGAGGAGTTTGCTTTACTAATTGCAGGTTCAAGCGAAGAAAATTGTTTTCAACGTGTTAACCTAATAAGACAACAACTAAGCGAAACAGTTTTTAGTTATGAAGAAAAACCTCTAGCAATGACGGTCAGTGCAGGAATCTCAACATTTGGAAGCGACGGTACCAGTCTAGATGATTTACTTATGAAAGCTGATCAACGCCTATATTTGGCTAAGGATAATGGCCGCAATTGTGTAGTTGATGCAAATAATGAACAAAGTATCAACTTGGAGCTAAAAAACCTGTAAATTCGAGAATTAGCCACTCCCTGTAACAATTAATAACGGAGTAAGAATTGATAAATATTGTTCCATACAACAATACTTGGGCAGCAATGTTTGAGGCAGAAAAAAAATTGTTACAGTCAGTGATAGGCGAATGGATTTGTGGCTCAATTGAACATGTCGGCAGTACATCTGTCGTAGGCTTAGCAGCCAAACCTGTTATAGACGTTATGCTAGGGGTGAAATCCCTTGATGAATCCAAGACTGCAATCGATGTGTTAATTCAAAGTGGTTACAATTATTATCCTTACAAAACTGAAGTGATGCACTGGTTTTGTAAACCCTCTCCTGAGTTTCGTACCCATCATTTGCATTTAGTCCCTTACAACAGTGAGTTGTGGATTGAGAGAATTCAATTTAGAGATCATTTGCGTGAAAATCCACAAGTTGCCGATGAATATGCTGCGTTAAAACGCAAACTTGCCGCTAACTATTCAGATAACAGAGAGCTTTACACAGAAAATAAATGGCCTTTTATTCAGAAAGTTTTACAGTCGATTAACCAAAACACGATTTAACACTAGAACCTTAATATTTCAAATAGACAGTTAAGTTGGATTCAAGAGCCTTACTTGTTTGAGTTTGAGTTAGTTTTTGTGTCGCGGGCAACAGCATTACTCACCAAATCATCGCTATACTTTTGATAGCGCAAAACACAGGCTTTGCAAATACATGTTTTTCCTTTGTCTGCCTCAGGGACGGTATTTAATAAACTAGCAGGAAAGGCGATTGTAATATCCATACACCAGCACGCTTTAACTGGAGTGGCGTTATTAGCATTGACGAATCGCTGACCGCAAGAATTATCCTCTCCACACAAAGGACAAAGATTTGCAGCAGTGCTATTTTCTTTACTCAAAAATCACTCCAATAAACGCTAGGATAAAAACTCTACTCCACAAACCAAAATTGACATTTTAGTACTCATAACAATCATATACCCTCAATACTTTTGAAAACTTTTCAAGACACTTAACTGCTTTTCCCTGCTTTTACTGATTGTTTCTGCTTCTCCCTACTTTTCCTTGCTTACACTGCTTTGTGTTATTCAACTTTAAACAACCAATCTAATCCTTGTATAGCCGTTGTAGGGAAAGCAGTTTCGTGATTTGCTCCTTGAATAGTTAACAATTTAACTTTGGTATTTGGAAATAAGCCCTTGGAGAGTTTCGATTCAAGACGTTTAGCTCCTTCAACCATATCGTGACTGGGAGAATCAAGTTGAGGCGTTTCATTAGAACCAACGGCAATAAACACCTTATGTTTATTTAAGTTAGGCTCAGTTTTGATGTTAAGTACATCATAATCTTTAAACCAAACCGATGGGCTACCTAAAATATAATTATTAAACATTTTGGGATCGGTAAACAATACATAGGCACCTAACAACCCGCCAAGTGAGTTACCAATAAAAGTACGAGAATCATTGGCTCTGTAATGTTTTTCAATGTAGGGGAAAACAGACTGTTTAATAAAACTCAGGTAATCGTTTGCTTTACCAGTTTTATACTTCCAAGTCGTATCTTCAATGTGAGTATAATCGCGAATTCTACTGGACGGGCCTTTAGAGCCCTTAGAATATGAAATACCCACTATTATGGCTTCTTGCATTTTTCCAGTATTCATTGGAAAACGCGTCGCGCCTGATACGATTTGAAAACTATACCAAGCATCCATTAAGTAGATCACAGGGTACGACTTTTCTTTATGCCTGTCATACGAACGGGGTAATTTGATAAAAAGTGGATACTCCCTTTGCAAATCAGGGACCTTAATATTGATGACCTGACTTCTAGGAATTTCGAATCTAGGTGTCTCTTGCGCTTTTAAGTTTAAAGCCGTTAAAACTAAAATAGATAGCAAGATCCAATGCCAAGAGATCCTTAAACTTTTGTGTTGAGCCCTCTTGCATCTTAAGGTTAAGCGAGTCGAAATAGGAATTGTTATAAAAGGGGGACTGTTAATCATTTTGGGTCACTTTGATTATGTTGAAACCTTCATCAGATGAAGGAGCCGTAAAATACTGGGTGACTTTCTCGAACATTTCTGGTGTATCAGTGGCAGCTCTGACTGGCTGCTCTTGGCGTCTTTTTGCTATCTGTCCTAGACAAACTTCATTTGGCACATCAATAAGAATTAGATTATGAGGAGCATGAATTTCCGAGAAAATACTCCGAAACCATTCTCTTTGGGAAACCGTATTCGCCGGAAAGTCCATCACCACATTAGTTCCAGCAGACAATATCGATTGCACAAGTTTTTTGATCTGCGGCTTCAATAATCCTGAATATTCAATATAGTCACTAAGGGACGAAATTTTATTAGGGTACAGTGACGCCAGCCATTCGTCTTCGCTAATCAACACCGCCTGACTTGCATGGGCAACTTTACTCGCTTTAGTGGACTTTCCTGCCCCCATTTTGCCGCAAAAAAAGGTTAAGGTTCCTGGCTTCATAGTGGTTCTCTATTTTAATTAAAAGGACGTGATGACTGATTACATCACTTTGGCACCGAAAAAATCCAACAAGTTACAATCTAATTTAAAAACAGCCATCCAAACACTATTATTTGTAACATTGATTATGCTCGTGCTTTAAAGCATTTCATAAAGATATGCTTATGAAAAGGTTAATCTTTTTTATTCTTTAGCGCCCCCGATAACTTGGCTCGAATTCAATTGATCGTGCACATATCTACAAAAATTTTTCTATCAAACTAAAAAACACTCCAAAGTTTTTTATAGCCAAAGTTACAAACCTTAAAGGAGTGATTTATGAGCCATTTTTTATCAACCCCACATATCTTACGAATGTTAACTTTAGTATTCGCAGCCGCCATTGTTAGTGGATGTTCGTCTACCACAAGCAGCGAACCTAGTTTTCCCGTTAGCAACCAACCTTCCTATACACCCACGGATTATTACCAGCCGATGGATGAGACCTGTGAGCAACAAGCAATGGAAATGGACAGTTTTGCACAACAATCTGGACAAGCAGCACAGTATTTAGCGTCTGCAAAAGCGATGCTGCGTTGTGTCAGTGGTATTCAATTTTCAAAAGGCCATCCAGATGCAGACAAAGCACTGCGATTAATGGCCATGTCAGTGATCAACCTAATTAAAGGGGGAGATATCGACGCAGCTCAGGCGGCGTTGAGGAAAACGCAATCTAAGTTCCCCGACAAAGATTTGTATTTTGCTGATTACAGTTCATTTTTTGATACCGCAACCGCTTTACTCGAACAACAAAAACTCACTCGTCATCAATTGGCAGCCCTAAATATTAGTGCCGATTTGCGCACCGAGATTGAACGCCAGCAATACTGGTTAAGCCACTAACAGGAGCATGTGATATGAACACTCGTATATTTTTATGGTCGCTTATTTTAACCCTAAGCCTAAGTTGTACTGATTTAGTACAGGCAAGCGAAGGCCGAAATTGGAACCCTGTAGCCAGTGATAAGTTAATAAAACTGCCAGCCAATATTATTGAAAAGCGTATTCAGCAAGACTTTGAAGCTTCACCTATGGCATTACATCTAGTTGAGCTTGAACAACAAATGCAAGGCAAACTATCACAACTTAAATCCTTGCAAGAATTGATATCACAAAGTGAAGGCGACGAATTAATTGACCAAAGGTTTGAGTTAGTACAACAGAAATCTGAATACTTAGACTTAATGCAAGAAACCCAAGATTTACGTCAAAACGCCTTAGCCAAAAAACAACGCTTGTACGAAAGTGTGTTAGGTAAATTACGCAGTAAAAAAGGCAATGCCTCTCGAGGTGAAGTTTATCAGCTCAAGCAGAAACAAGAACAAGCGCGTCAAAGAATGCAAAAGGTGTTGGCCCAAGTAGATAGCAGTTTAATTCACTTAGGCTTAGATAAACGTTCGCCTTACGCCGATGAGTTTGCGTTAAACCTAGCGAAAGTCGAAGACCTAAAAAACGCCATTTCGAAACATAAAGCCAATGCTTCCCCAACTTTAGGTGACGTAGAAGTGACCAGTGAAGAGTATGTGCGCCAGTTGTTAATGGAAGCGTCGACCGAACAGTCACTATTAGATCAAGAAGCCTTAATGTTTAGTTATATGGCGAAACTCGTCGCGCTTGATGCCCAGGCGCTGGAATATGAAATCAGCTACGGAGACGAAAACACCGAATTAACCCAACGTAATCGCACCAAACCGGCTGAAGTCGCCGATTTATTCTTATGAGTCCAATTTTGAATAGGAAACAATCATGAAAATCATATTAACAATCGCCACACTGGCTATCCTAATTAGCCCAAACATTTTTGCTAACAGCTTGTTTAGTTTGGAAAATTTAGAAAGAGAGCGTGCTGCGTTGCTGAGTACTCAACTCGATAGCGCGTTAGATTTAAATCAACGCCAACAAAAAGTGCAGACTATCTATCGCCGTTTGGTGGACATCGAACGTATGGTATTACGAGACGACCGTGTAACCGCAAGTAATAGTCCGCTGGCACAAAATGCTTTTAATAAATACGAGCTAACTTTTTTAGTACATTCAAGCGCTGAAAAAAACCTGCCGCCTATGTCTCACTGGATGTCTGAACTGCAATTAACCACAAATGGGATCTTGGCAGCTAAAGCAGGTCACAGGTAATGTTTATTTCCAAGACACTACCGGTTACCAGCAATGCCATTGGATTGTTTTTTGGTACTGGGATTATTTTATTGGCAGTCGCCAGTTATCTCACTCAGATGCCGGTGCTAGATTTAGTGACTTGGTTACAGAATGTCTTTAGTTGGAGTTTTGTAATCATATTTAGCGGCTTGTTTTCAGTCGCGGTGGTAGCAGGCGCCTCCATCAAAGCCGGTAAAAATAACAGCTTTTTATATGATGCAGGTTTACAAGCTGCCAATGGCATTTCAACCTTGGCGTTAACTTTTACCTTGTTAGGCATCAGCTTAGGAATCGGCACGCTTTCTGAACAGCCACTCACTCCTAGTTCGGTCAATGGCATTATTGGCGAGCTAACCAAACAATTTTCGATGGCATTTATGACAACTGTAGTAGGGCTACCCAGCTCTGCCATTTTACGAGCTTGGGTCAGTTTACGATATACAAAAATTGAGAAGGAATAACCTATGAAAACCTTATTTTTTATTGCCGCCTTAGCGGGAGCCATATATTTAATAATGCAAACCCCAGCTGGCCAATCTTGGCTACACGAAAGTGAACCCGAATCAGAGATTCAACAGACAGCCCAAAACGTTGAACAGGTAAGTACAGAAGTGGCGCAATCTATCGAAAACAAAGTCACCGAACTAGCACAAAACCTCAACCAAAAACAACAAGCACAAATCAATCAACTAGAAGGTCGCATTGCTGAGCTTGAAAACGAACTAGTCATGAGCCGTGTTGTGCAGAATCGTCAAGCACAGCATCAACAAAAGGTTGATAGCCAAAGTGTTGTAGATGGCGTAGTGACGCTTCATCCTTACGACCAACACCCTCAAAGTGACACTCAAAATGCAACGACAACCATTAAACCAAACATGGTTGTAGATACTGTGGAGGCAGAGATGTCAAATACCCTTGCAACTGCGCCAAACAATCAGTTACAACGCCAACGTCAAGCTAGACTTCAAGACATTGCGGATAGAATGGAAATGTCTTCGCTACAAGCCTTGGTAAACTGAGTTAAATGCACTTTTTACACAATAATAAACGGCCAACTAGTGCTACCTTGCGGAGCTTGTTGACTGTTGTGTTTGTAATCTGGTTGGCAAGTGTGATGTTTCAATATAATGACAACAAAGTTGAACATGATCCCAAAAACAACCACAAGCAGGCGCCTAGTAATATTGTGATTGAACAACTAACACTGCCACCAGTGCCCAAAACCAGCGCTAAAATTCAAACTTCGACCCAATCACCTTCTTCTGAACAACGCCCTGAAGCCACTATCGAAAAAGGAACACAACCTCCCTCAGCAAACCAACAACAGGTACAGCAAGTCTACGAACAGCTCAGCGACCACGCAATAGATATACAAATAGCTTGGCCGCAACAAGCTCATCAACAACAAGCGACATTAGACTTTATGTATCAATGCGCTAGCATGCAATTTGCGGTGTTAAACGGCAATAACATCACTAAGGTCAACCAATCTAGAGTCATTGATTACAGTGATTGGATACGTGTCGCTCAGGGCAACCTGTCAAAAAAAGAGCAGCATTGGCTTACCGCATATGCCCTTTCAGGCACCCCAATAAGATTGTTTCCAAGGGAAATCGACATACGTTTATCACAACATATAGCAAATACTTTAAAAGGCTCGAAATTAAAGACTCTAAGAGCACACTACCAAGTCAGCAACCAAACCCTATTTCTGAATGATATTCAGCTTAACGGGCAACCAATAAAAGGCAGTTGGCCGCTTTATCGCGGCAAATGTAATTGATCACGAAACGATTAATTTTTCAATTATTGGACATTCAAATCCCAAGTCAGTCTTAAATTATGCTGGCCCCTTGATAGATGAGTTCAGTTCCTGCTTCATTGAAATAGCCGATGAGGTCGTTCGCAAAAACCAATTATCTTTTAATGGCTCAATTGATAATAATTCTCATTAACAACTAAAAACAAACTTATTGAGAAAATTATTATGAAAAAAACAATCACTTTTGCTTGTATGCACTTTACAGTCGCTTTCACGGTAGCCTATTTATTAACCGGAAGCGCTTTGGTAGGTGGGGTGATAGCCCTTGTTGAGCCTGCGATTAATACCCTAGTATTCTATTTTCATGAACGTGTTTGGAACCAATTTGAAAGTCAGCCTGAAAGCCAAACGGTTAGCGGAGTTAGCAGCCATGCTGAGCCGTCATTCGAATCAAATAATATAGCTTTTACGTCCTAAGTTTATAGACCTAATGCAAACAGACATTTCAAACAAAGGAAAAACTAACATGAATGGTTGGGTAAACTTACAGAATTGGCAAGAGCTGGGGATTACAGTCAAGTTGTTTAAACAACTTATTACAAGATTTTTTAAAGCATTGATAGGCAGATAAGTCATCAGTTTTTCAGCTGATGACTTATCATTCGTTTTAATTAAAAACGATATTCTAAACCGACACTCGCTTGCTTAAAATCAGTATCAAAGTTTTCATCATCCAGATCATCAAATTCTAAACTGGTATCGTAAACACTGTAAGTGGCATTTAACACTAAGTTAGTGGAGATATTGAATGCCACCCCTCCTCCTACAAACACACTCTCATCATCAACTTTTCTGGAGTAGTCTAGCGCCTGATAATCGGTTTCAGACCATAATTGACCTACTTTAAGAAATAACGAAAACACTTCGTTAACTGGTAGGCTACCTTTAATGGCTGCCGTATAACCGTCAACGTCGGCGCGGGCTAAATCAGTGCCATAATCACCAAAATCAATATAACTACCCTCTAATGCAAAATACTGATTAAACCGGTATCCGGCAATTCCTTCAAAAGCCTCTTTATCATCGTCAAAATCATCATCACCCTCAACCCGCAGGTAACCGTAATTACCACCTAAATAGAATCCACTGTCGTTGATATCCTCACTTGAATTGCTTTGTGCAACAGTATTGAAAGACGCGGCAAGCGCAATGGCCGTAAGGCTAGTTAGAATTTTAGTTTTGTGCTTCATTCAGGTACCTCTTAGTAAATTAATTTGAAATTGAAGCCGCGTGAGCAGCGTTGAATTCAAATAACTAAGAGCAAAGCTCATGCCTAAAACCCAATCGAACATTTATCAAACAAAAACAACCATAAAACCAAGAAAAATGATTATTAAACCAGCAAAATTGAACTGTTCGAGAAATAGCAGTGAAAGATCAAGAAGTCGAATCAAGACAAGGTTTCACAGAGAGTGTAATTTTTACAAAAGAAGGAGCTCCCCGTCAGAAACAGGTGCACGAACAAACTCAATCAGCACTAAATAATTTAGCGCGCACTGTTGCTCGATATTCTCTAGGTGAGGTAGCCAGTAATTTTACAAACAAGGCAGTAAAATACCCTACATCTTGATAGCCAATTTTGTCCGCTACTTCGCTTACATTTAGGTTACTGGTTTGCAGTAAGTCTTTGGCGATTTCTATACGAATTCGTTGTAAGTATTGCAGCGGTGTTTGTTCAGTGGCGTTTTTGAATCGTCGGTTGAAAGTCCGCACACTCATATCAAAACGCGTGGCCACCTCAGATAGATTAATCTGGCGATTGTAATTGTCTTGCAACCAAATTTGCGCCTGCACTATATCTTCATCGGGGTGCTGTTTGGTACTCCCTTCAAAATAACTGGTGTTTTCGTAGGAGCGGCGAATTTCATGTGAAAAATTCCGTTCTACAATACTGGCGATGGCTTCGCCGTAAAGTCGTTTCACAAAATGCACCGTTAAATCGGCCATAGCATTAACACTGGCCGAGCAATATAGGTTTGTGGCCTGAGTAATGAAATATTGGCGTTTTAATTTAACCCTTGGATAATCTCTTTGAAATTGATCAAAATAATGCCAGTGAGTCGTGGCGGGTTTGTCATTTAACAATCCCGCTTCGGCCATAAAACAGCACCCTGTTCCCACAGCTGAGATCATCGCGCCATTTTCATAGGCACTGCACAACCAATCTAAAACTTGTGGATGTTTTTTAACTATAGGTCGGGGGTTGCGCCACAACGCAGGCAAATAGATGATGTCGCTGTGCCCTACTTCTTCTAATGTAGTATCTGGCGTTAACGAAAAACCAATACTGGTTTTAACAGGTACTTTATCGATGCCCACAGTTTGAATTAATACTGGTTCAACATGATTACCGCCTTGCACACGTGCCGCACTTTCAGCTGCTTGTAACATTTCAAAAGGCAAGGTAGTACTGGTAGCCAACATATTGTCACACAGCAAAAAAGTAATTTTATGGATAAGTCGACTTCGCTTTGTTGAGTATATCCCGTCAAGATATCAAAGCCATGGCTAAAACACCAAGACTTATGGCCAATATAACCCTGCCAGAACACTATCCAAGGCATTACACTCCTTTGCATTCTAGTTTTATTGGTATGTTAAATATGTCTTTGTTACCCGTCATCGTTGGATTCGGTGGTTTTAATGCCGCAGGTCGCAGTTCATTCCATCACGCTTACAAACGTATGGTGATAGAAAGCCTGCCAGAAAACGAACGTCAAGAAACTATGTTGGGTTTGGCGGCTATGATGAAACTAGTACGTTGCGAGAATGGAATTTATATTGATGACAACGAACAATCATTAACGCCGCAAGAAGTTGTATCGCGTTTTTCTGTTCAAATTTTAAACTCTACCCTTATTCGCAAGATTGAAAAAAGTCACTTTGACGTTGACGCCGTACATTGGCAAAAAAGTATCACCATGCACTCTACTGATAAACAAGGAATTTGTTTTGAATTGACCCGCAAACAACTACCGGACCCTGTGCCCACAAATTGGCAGATTAGTGATATCGATACTGACACAGTTAAAATTGAAATTACCGGTGAAGTAGAGTTCAAAACTGATAGTTATCGAGAAAGCTCAGTAAAAGTTGCTGGTCAACTACCTTCAGGCTTTAATCCAGAAGACCACTACAATGCGCGTTTTCATCCCCGCGGCTTACAAATGGCCATTATGGGTGCGTCAGATGCGGTACGCTCTTTAGGCATGGAATGGAAAACCGTTGTTGATGCCGTCAAACCTGACGAAATAGGCGTTTACGCCAGCAGTGGTATGTCGCAACTTGACGAAAATGGTAATGGAGGCATGTTGCAGTCTCGGTTAAAAGGAGCCCGAGTGAGCGCTAAACAATGCCCATTAGGCTTAAACAGCATGCCAGCTGATTTCGTAAATGCTTATGTATTAGGCAGCGTTGGCCATACTAGTGCTATTGCAGGTGCCTGCGCTAGCTTTCTTTATAATCTCAGAGCCGCTGTAGAAGATATCAGCAATGGTACACGCCGAGTAGCGGTAGTGGGTAACGCCGAAGCCCCAGTATTGCCAGAAATCATTGACGGTTATGCCACTATGGGCGCGCTGGCAAGTGACGAAAACTTAAAACGTTTGGACAAAACTGACACTGTTGATCACCGCCGTGCCAGTCGACCTTTTGGAGAAAACTGTGGTTTTACCATTGCCGAATCAACCCAATACGTGGTGTTAATGGATGATGCCTTAGCAGTCGAATTGGGAGCTGATATTCATGGCGCAGTCAGCGATGTTTTTATCAATGCCGATGGTTACAAAAAATCCATCTCCGCACCAGGCCCTGGCAATTACATTACTATGGCTAAAGCAGTAGCGGCCGCAAAGGCAATTGTGGGCGACGAAGCAATTCGTGAACGTTCTTTTATTCAGGCCCATGGTTCGAGTACGCCTGCTAACCGAATTACCGAATCAAAAATATTTGACGAAGTTGCAAACATTTTTGATATTAAAGACTGGCCAGTCACCGCCCCCAAAGCTTATGTAGGTCACTCCTTGGCTCCCGCTAGTGGTGAACAACTCATGGTGAGTTTAGGGGTGTTTAAACATGGCTTAATTCCTGGAATTAAAACCATAGATAAAGTGGCCGATGATGTATTTGATGAGCGTTTGAATATATCAACTACCGACATTGATAAAGGTGCCGGTAACGTTGATGTGGCGTTCTTAAACTCCAAAGGTTTTGGTGGCAATAATGCGACGGCTTCGGTGTTGTCACCAAAAATTGTCGAGGGAATGTTAGCTAAAAAGTACAGTAAACAAGTCATGACTGATTACGAAACCCGTCGAGACCAAGTGCGTGAAAAAGCCAACGCCTATGACCAGCAAGCTAATCAAGGACACTTTAATACCATTTACCATTTCGGTCAGGATTTGATAGACGAGAACGACATTCAGATGACGGCCCAAGAAATTCGCTTGCCTGGCTTTGCCAACCCAATCGATTTAAACCTATCCAACCGTTTTAAAGACATGATTTAATTATCAATTAAATCATGTCCAATTGCCCTGAGGAAACTCGGGGCACTCAACATTAAGATATTTAGCAAACAACGTTAGAATAAAGGTTACGCTGCTGAGGGTTTAGCAGGGCTTGTTGTCTCAGGTATTTTTCTACCAAGCATAAACGAATCAATGATGGCGAGTATCCAACAACCTAATAACAGAAAACTTGCATAATGGGGCATATCGCCCGCGCTACCACTAAGTTGAGAGGATATTTCCGTCATAACTCGGCCTACATCGAAAGGGATTTCTCTGTTGACTAGTTTTTCGCTAATGTCATTAGCAATGTTCATTAAAAAACTCATTAAAGCCCACAAACATGCCACTGAAAATACCGAAAACACAGCACCTCTTAGCTTACTTTTTAAAAAAAAGTGACCTCCACCAGGAAAGATAAACGCCGATATTAGCGCCGCTTTTGTCGCTTTATGCATCTGTAACCTCAGTAATAATTCTCATGATTTTTATTAAAAGCCCTCTTGTTGTGACATCTTGAAAGCGTGACTTATCGACAAGTAAATTGGCCATTAGTTGCTATCACTTAACAACTAAATCCATAGAAGGTTGCAAACTAACTCAGATTTGAATTAAGTCGTTAAATTAATTTCTCTTATCATTGCAAAAGGAATTATTCTCTTCGTGTCCTACACGATTTATCAAACTAGTGGGTCGACGAGAGCAGTAGTGTAAAACAGTAGTCAAACTTTTACTGCCAAAGCAACCAATATTACATTTATTTGCACATTTTGTACTTTAACGTAATACTAAATCCCCCTTTTACGTTTGGATTAGATAATGCGCTTAAAACGTCAACTTACCCCTAAATCCATGATTCTTAATGTGTTACGGCAAACCCGGGGGCATTATTGCCCTTCTGCAAAATTGATTGCCGTAGGCGAGTTGTTCGACTTTAAAGCTAGCACTATCAGGGTTGCACTTACGCGACTTCTCAGTGCGGGAAAATTGGAATCCGATGGCAATGGTGGCTACCGGATGAGTTCACAAACCGACTTACTTAGTGACTTCATCGAGCAGTGGCGACTAGGAGATTTGCGACGGGGAAAATGGCATACAGATGACTGGCTTATGGTTTTACTGCCCAGTAATCCAGACCGCGCAATGCGTACGCTAAGCCAAACTACCTTACGGTTTTTTGGATTTCGCAAAGTTAAAAACAAAGTGTGGATCCGCCCCAATAATTTGCTTCCCGCTTTAAATGATTTACGAGACCTATATCGGGCCGTAGGGCTCGAGAAAGATGCGCTATTATTCAAAGCATCAGATATTCCGTATCCCGAGCAGTTTATTTGGGAAAGTACACTATGGAATACCGAAGACCTACAATTCACCTACGAAAGGCAACTGGTCAAACTAGCAAAAAGCAAAGCGCGTATTGATAAAATGCAATTGGAAGATGCGCTTCGAGAAAGTTTCATTATTGGTGGAGAAACTATTAATTTATTGGTTAAAGATCCATTGCTCCCCGATGAGATGTTCTGCACCCCAAAGCGCGAAGAACTGCGTCATGCAATGTGTGAATATGACGCCCGAGGCCACAAGATATGGACTCAGTTTTTAGGCGATTCAGCCATACTTAACCTCAATCAAAAAGAGGGAAAATAAATGAAAGCCCATGACATTCTCAGCAGACAAGAAATTCGCGAATTGATGACTAAAAATAATCTACGCGCCACTTGGATAATAGCAAGCTGCTGGGCATGGGTAATCGCAGCCATGACATTGGTAGCGATTTGGCCAAACGTTGTTACTATCATTTTAGCTGTGTTAATCATTGGTGGCCGACAACTCAGTTTTGCGATTTTAATGCACGACTGCGGACATAACAGCCTATTTAAATCGACTAAACTCAATCAGTTTATGGGAACCTGGCTAGCGGCAGCGCCGGTGTTCTCAGATATGCAGACTTATTCGCGTCAACACAGTATTCATCACAAAGATGTGGGCACTTCTAAGGACCCCGATTTAGTAAACTACTCAGGTTACCCGATCACTAAGCCATCAATGGTACGTAAAGTCTTACGAGATTTAATTGGTCTAACCGCGCTCAAGTATTGGTTTTATATATTAGAAACCAGATTGCAAGGCAACAAGAGCATGATCTCAAATATTGCCTTGTGCAGAGCTTTAGCTGTCAATTTAGTTTTATTTTTGGGCTGTTACTTGCTTAATGTCCCATGGTTGTATTGGGTGTGGTTTCTGGCTTACAACACCACTTACTTTTTGTTTCTGCGTATACGCCATGTCGGAGAGCATGCTGCTGTACCTAATCCACTAAGCAAAGATATGTTTGAAAATACCCGCACCACACTCGCTAGTTGGTGGGAGCGAATATTGGTTTGCCCTGTGTATGTTAACTACCATATTGAACACCACTTATTGCCATCAGTACCGCCCTATAACTTGCGTCAAATGCATAAATGGCTGGTATCCAGAAATGCTTATGCCAATACCCCGTTACCTTCAGGGTACATCGCCATGTTGCGAACTGTGGTTATTTAACATTGGGAAATAAATGATAAATACTCCATTTACCACCTAGTGACAAACATTGTAATTAGTGTCATTTTGAATGAACCTCAAAATGGCAGTCTATATCACTTGATTAGCTTTTCTACCTCTAACCCTAAATAAGAATAAATAATTTTATGACTGACAAAACAACAATAATTGAACAAATCAACAACCGAGCTCCAGCATTTCTTAAGATGTTAGGAGGCCATGTAACCGATATTGATACGGACACCACAACTTGTATTTTTGAGTTCAATATCAGCAAAGAGTTTTGTCACTCAGTCGATGTTGTTCAAGGGGGATTTATTACTGCCATGCTTGATGCGGCCATGAGTCATGCAGTTTTTATTGGCGATCACCAAGTTATTAATGTTTCATCTCTCGAAATAAAAACCTCCTATTTAGAAGCAACCCGTGCAGGAAAGCTTCGTGTTGAAGGTTGGGTAATAAAACAAAGCTACAAAACGGCATTTATGGAAGGTCGAGTTTATAACGAAGCTAACGTGCTCACCGCAACAGCGAGCTCAGTTGCTAAAATAATAAGAGCAAAACAGTAAACGCCAATATGACATAGCCTTTTATCCTCAGCGGAACAACGAATATTCGGTGTTGAAACAACAAGCGCCTCATCCGTTTTCGAATGATTTACTGCTGCCTGAAAATGATTAAATCGGAAATTTTATAGACAAAACATTATCAAATAGTGATTTAGGTAAAAAGCATGAAGTAGATTGATTAAAAACCAACACTGTATATAATTACAGTTAAATTGATTTCAGCTTAAAAACGGTGACATCAAATGTCTAACTCATTCATTTCACAACCCCTTCACCATTGTCTCGATGAAATTTACAATGCCATATTAGCGAAAGAGCGTGATTACGCGACCCAGCTTTACGCGCAATTAAAAGGCATTACTTTGGTCAGTGCTGGTAAAGCTATGTCTGTTATTTATCGGGTGTTCCACCTTGGATATGAAGACTGTCTGCACAATGTCAGTATCGATGATATGCCTGGCTTTGAAAATAGTCTGCTCACAGACGTTTGGAAAGCCGGGTTTAGTTATGCTCTGAAACTGCCTACATTTAAGATGGAAAATCAATGGGATTATCGCAACTCTTTGATTTTCACTGAGGTTCAAAAACCTATGCGCGAGTTTGAAATCAACC
Source organism: Paraglaciecola arctica (assembly GCF_018861065.1). Lineage (GTDB taxonomy): Bacteria > Pseudomonadota > Gammaproteobacteria > Enterobacterales > Alteromonadaceae > Paraglaciecola > Paraglaciecola arctica_B. Next base: position 31,162 of record NZ_JAHKQO010000017.1, on the reverse strand, counting down.
CTTCAGCTTGTTTCGTTAAATCATCAATTCCAAGTGACAGGTGAAACGGGTGAACTGTTTGAAAATGATTTGAATTTGTCAAAACTGTAGCGGCGAATTCAGCATTTTTGTTTGCATTTTACTTTGTGAACGGTACTGCAAAAACTCTGCATGAGAAACATCAATATGCTTCAAACAGGCATAAACTTAGATATCATCCGTTGGGGATATGGCATAATATCACGCCCATTTCAGTGTTTTTTCAAATCTAACATCTTCTCTAGAATCGAAAACTCTATTCGCACTGAATAACTTAAATATTTTGATGTTTTTAATTTTCTTAAATGGAAGTATTTGTGAGCAATTTGCGAAGTAGTTTGTTTATGGTGTTGGCGATGGCAGCGTTTGCACTAGAAGATATGTTTATAAAAGCAACCGCAGGTTTAGTGCCAGTGGGCGAAATTCTATTGTTCTTTGGTATTGGAGGAACCCTTGCTTTTATTGTGATGACTCTGAAACGTGGACAAGCAGTTTTTCATCCAAAAATCATTTCTTGGCCGGTTATCATTCGAATATTTTTTGAGGTGATAGGACGGTTATTTTATACCTTAGCTATTGTGTATACCCCTTTATCTAGCGCGTCTGCGATTTTGCAAGCCACACCATTGGTGGTTGTGATGGGAGCCGCTTTATTTTTGGGAGAGCGAGTGAGTTGGCAACGATGGGGGGCAATCGCAATAGGTTTTACCGGGGTATTAGTGATCATAAGGCCGGGCCTTGAAAGTTTTGAAATATCGTCACTATTGGCTGTTATTGGAATGCTAGGCTTTGCTGGGAGAGATCTAGCAACACGCGCCGCTTCCCCTGTTTTATCTAATTTACAATTAGGTATTTATGGTTTTTTTATACTAATTCCAACCGGCTTATTGATGTTGCTGTTTAATATTGGCTCTGCTGGCAACGAGTTAACGAATCAAGGTTTTGTATGGCCAGATGTCCTATCAACAGTGCTCATTTTGGCAGCAACAATTTTTGGCGTTATTGCGTACTACTGGCTTACAATAGCGATGCGAAATGGAGATGTGTCTGTTGTTACCCCATTTAGGTATACGCGGATAGTGTTCGCACTCATTATCGGGGCGACTATATTTGGCGAAAGACCTGATAACTTAACGTTGTTTGGCATCCTAATTATTGTCGCAAGTGGTCTTTATACCTTGCTACACAGCAAATACTCTCGTAGTAGATGAATGTTTCGGCAAATCGAAACCAGAAAACCCTATCGGTTTTGTTGTTGTTGATATAGTGTTTAAATCACGATCTAATAACCTTTAAGTTGGTGCAAACCGGATATAATCTATGGCACCGACCGAGACACTTAGTGAAAGGATTTTTTAAGAACGTGAAGGACCATTTTAACCAACATGATGAATAAGATAGCGCTGTTAGTTTTCAGTATTTTGACCTTAAATAGTTGCACTAATTCCAATCTAGTCGCACCCAAGAATGCTTGTTATATCATGTTCGACGCGGGGAGTTCTGGGACTCGTTTATATGTATACGAACAAAACAACACCCAACTGATAGAACATGTTGGTCCCAAGGTCGCAGCTCTTGCTGACTCAGTGCGTCGCCTTCACGGGAAAACAGCGACTGACATCCAAGACATTACCGACCAAGTCGTCGCAACCTTAGATCTAATAAAAACTGATGGCTCATTTAATGGCACTCAGCAAAAATGGACCGGTTTTGATTGGAGCACACAATGTAATCTAGTGTCGGCAAAAGTATATGCCACTGGAGGTATGCGCATTGCTGAACAAGAGAATGCAGTTGATAGCGTGGTTTTGTGGCAAAATTTACAACCTAAACTGGCTGCTAAGGTTGGCGCAAACGTGATGGTAGAAACGCGAACTATCACAGGATTCGAAGAAGGGCTATTTGCATGGTTAAGTCTTAAAGGTGAACACTTTACTAACAATTTTGGTATCGTCGAAATGGGAGGAGCGTCTTCGCAGGTTACCTTTCCATGTGCAGACTGTGATCCCGCTAACGATGCTGTTAATACCATTAATTTAGGCGGAAAACCACTACAGATATATAGCTATTCTTTTCTAGGGTTAGGCCAGGACGAAGCCCCTCGTAGCTTGTCGCTGCCATCTGCCAACACAATCCCAGCTAACTGTGCATTTGGAGTCGGCTCTACCCAGAACGATTGGACTGAAGCAAAGTGTGCTGACGATATTTTGATAACTGCGAAAGAATCCAAAACAGCAATTCGAGACCCCTACAATTATTCCGCTAAAGGTACAAGAGGCACGACTAATACACTTCCCCCCTTTCAAAAAAACATACCGCAATGGTCGTTGACTGGCGCGTTTAATTATACCAAAGAGACTGACATTGATAATTGCTGTTTCAGCCAAAGTCAAACATGCTATCACGCCGTAACAGCTTGTTTTACGCCTATCTATTTGAATAAATATTTACAGACACTTAATATAAGACCTTTAGAAGCAGATAAAAATGACGTGAGTTGGACCCTTGGTGCTGTAGTTTGTGAAACTGAAAATTGTCTTGCGGATATAAAAAAGACGCCAGTTTGCCGTTGGTTAGAGACGGGCTGCTTAATTCACTAACCAGTGCAGCAATGGCCATAACTCTTACAAATATAACCACCCACCATTGGCTTGCTCTTTGGTAATTTTCCACGTTCGCTCTAGCGACAGTGCGCCTGGTATGGTTTGCTTGGGTGTATTGGCTGCAATCTCATACAAGCCTGGTACAAATAATTGATGCAAACGTCTGGCAGCAATGTGGTTGTGAGTTTGCATATTGACATTGGCTAGGCCGTCGGGATGTTGTACCGATACATTGTTGCCTAAGCCCTTATAAGCTAACAGAGGTTGTTCAACTCTGGCGCGCATCAACATTCCCATATCGCTCCATTCTGGTGGAACACAACAGAGTACTCGTGCTGCCATGGCCACATGGACATTTTTTTGTTGAGCAAAGCTACAAAGTTTTTCAAATTCTGCTGTTTCTAGCCACCAGCCTCCGAGAATAGCTTGCCGCGCATCCACTTGGCTACTTGCGAATCGCCAAATAACGCTACCTGAATTAAGTGTGTGCTGTTGTGGAGAAATCATACCACCCGTTTGAGGATGAGCGAGAGTATTGCCATATTGGTCAACGAGAGACGCCTTGCGAGTGTCAACTCCCATAGCTTGTTGACGAGCGCTGTTGTTAAACGAAGTGGAATTAGCGTACATAATGCTCTTCCTAAACAATGATTAGCTAAATTTGTAATTATCATATCGCTCATTGACTAAGCAGTCTATCGAATAAAAAATTATCCGAACAACATTGGCAACTTCAACCTTATCCGTAAGGTACTCTAGCCTCATTATTCTTGATAAGATCCACAACTACTGGGACCTTACCCCTTCTTATAATTGAGCCAAGCATTATTAATGAGTCAAGTTTTCAAACTACGGGACTACCAAACGCAAGCGGTTAAGGCCGCTGTTGAGCATTTTCGCCATGGCGATGATCCTGCGGTAATTGTGTTGCCTACTGGTGCGGGTAAAAGCTTAGTGATTGCCGAGCTGAGCCGCTTGGCAAAAGGCCGGGTGATTTGTCTGGCCCATGTCAAAGAGTTGGTAGAGCAAAATCATGCTAAGTACTTGGCGACCGGCTCAGCGGCTGGTGTTTTCTCTGCAGGGTTGAGTCAAAAGGAAAGTTCCGCAAAAACTACCTTTGCCAGTATTCAGTCGCTGTCGGCTAATTTAGATGCGTTTCAAACTCCTGCAAGCTTAATCATAATTGATGAATGCCATCGAGTGGGCCTAGACGACGGCGCTCAATACAATAAAACCTTGGCACATTTTCGCAGTCTTAATCCACATGTAAAAGTGCTTGGCTTAACCGCTACCCCTTATCGATTAGGCAGCGGCTGGATTTATCAACAGCATTACCATGGGTTTGCACGCCCCTGCCCTAGCTCGTTTTTTAAAAAATGTGTGTTCGAACTGCCCTTGCAACATATGGTTAAAAAAGGTTATTTAACCCCGCCCATTCATTACGATGCCGCCATTGCTCATTATGACTTTAGTTTGTTAACAGAAAGCTTAGACGGTGAGCAAAACACCGATGACATCGCCTTAAACGAACTTATCCATAAACACCCACGAGTGACCAAGGCAGTAACCGAGCAAATACTGCAGCTCAGCCAAGACCGCCAGGGCGTGATGATTTTTGCTGCGACTATCGACCATGCAAAAGAAATCTGCGGCTATTTACCCACAGAGCAAACCGCCCTCATCACTGGCACTACCAAAATCAAACAACGAGACCAGTTAATAAACGCCTTTAAAGGCAAACAGATAAAGTACCTAGTGAATGTGTCTGTACTCACCACAGGTTTTGATGCGCCTCATGTTGACGTGATTGCTATTTTAAGACCCACTCAATCTATTAGCTTATTTCAACAGATAGTCGGTCGGGGTTTACGCCTAAGTCCGGGCAAAAAAGACTGCCTAGTATTGGATTACACCAATAATGGTTACGATATTTTTCAGCCCGAAATAGGCGAGAAAAAGCCCACTCCAGACTCAGTAGCCGTGCAAGTCCATTGCCCGCAATGCGGTTTCGCCAATGCATTTTGGGGCAGAAAAGACTCAGAAGGGAATATTGTTGAACACTTCGGTCGCCGGTGCCAAGGCTTGGTTCAAGTCACCGAAGACCCCGAAGATTCGGATGACACCTATGGCTCTGCAGACACTAAAAACGAGGCTCAATGCACGTACCGCTTTCGCTTTAAACACTGCCCCCATTGTAATCAAGAAAACGATATCGCCGCACGGCAATGTCAGCACTGCAATGAAAAACTCATCGACCCCGATGATATTTTACGAAAAGCCTTAAACCTAAAGAACAATAAAGTACTACGCTGCGCCGCCATTACCCCAGAGATTATCGAAGCTGACAAAGCAGTAAAAATCACCTACCACGACGAAGATGGCCTAACGTTATCAGAAACCTTCCGCTTTAATTACAAAAAAGGTAGGCAAAGTTTTAACGACATGTTCGCCCGCAGAATAGCTAATGGCACCCAAGCAATTCAGTTTGACTCACTCGAAGAACTACACAACTTTCTACCCTACCTGCCTACACCTGATTTTGTGATAGCCAAAAAACAAAAACACCACTGGCAAGTTACCGAACGCTTATTTGATTATGAAGGGCCTTATAGGAAAGCGAATGAACTAGGCTGACAAACAGAGTAAAGCAGTAAGAGACGAAGATATTGCAGTGTTAATTTGAAAGAAGCGAAAAATACAAAAACATAAGATGTTAAAACGCAGAGCAAAGAGTAACACAAAATATTGAAGCAACTTATAGCAACAGAATGGATCCCAGCTAAAAACATGCTGGGATGACAACCCACTCACAATCCAGAGATGACAACCCCCAACAATGCAGCGATGACACCCCCCCAACAACGCAGCAATGACACCCCACCCACACCGTCATTCCTGCATGCTTTTAGCAGGAATCCATTCCTCCAAACCTTCGGTTCATCGGCTGAATGCCCCCCCCCCAACAACCCAAAGATGACACCCCACCCTCACCGTCATTCCTGCATGCTTTTAGCAGGAATCCATTCCTCCAAATCTTCGGTTCATCGGCTGAGTGACAACCCACCCACAACCCAAAGATGACACCCCACCCGCACCGTCATTCCTGCATGCTTTTAGCAGGAATCCATTCCTTCAAATCAACGTGAATACTCACTTAAATTTGCTTTGCCTAAGTCACTCGGCGAGGCACAAATCAAAAATACTACTTGGGTCACTTAACAACCATATAAGGATTAAGCTGAAGCGTGAAGACCCAGCCCCATTAAGAGTGAGACTCGAAAGTTGAGAGATATATCTACACAGGAATTAACATGAAAAATAAGGACGTTCATGAAGAACTAAAAAGCCGCATAGTTAAAAAGTGCCATTTCCATTTACAAGGGGCACTTCAAAACTAAGCGACTTTTCACGTTTATGACATCCGGTTGGCATTACGCTTTTAACTGATCACCAATGGGTAGTTGCCTTATACGTTTGCCACATGCTGCAAAAATTGCGTTACACAAAGCGGGGGCATAAACAGGCGTCGCTGGCTCACCCACCCCTGCTGGCGGTGCGTCACTTGGAATAATCTCCACTTCTACTTCCAGTGGGGAATCACTCATGCGAGGCACCCGATAATCATGGAAATTACTTTGTTGTACCTTGCCCTTATCGAATGTAATGCCTTCACTAAGCGCTGCGGTAATTCCATAAATAGAGCCACCTTGAACTTGGTTTTTCACGGTATCGGTATTGACTACAGTACCAGCATCGATGCTTACCCATGACTTTATAATTTTCAGGTCGCCTTTGTCTGAAACCTCTACTTCAACCACTGTTGCCACGTAAGTTAAGAAGCTTCTGTGAGCGGCTATCCCCAGCCCTCTGCCTTTAGGCAGCTTTCGCCCCCAAGCACTCATATCTGCTACTTTTTCTATAACATGGCGTAACTTGCCTATATCTAACGGGTAATTCGCTTTATCGGCACCGTAGTTATCGTATTCGGCATTTTCCTCGGTTACATCCAAAATACGATTGGGGCCGATAGTTTCCAGTAAATAGTCTTTTTGATCACGCCCTGCTTTGTGAGCAGCTTCGGCGATAAATGATTGCACGGCAAAGGCGTGGAAAACATTGGATACCGAGCGCATCCAACCAATTCTTGTTTTTGCTGGCGCTTCTCCGCTTTCTAACTTCATGTTAGGCGTATTTATAGGGTTATCGGTAAATCCTAAACGTAACTCTAAGCTTAATGGAGCAGTAGCACCTTCCACAAAGGTAGAGGCGATTGGTGTAAACGCGGTGCGATGTAAATAGGCTTCAATAGCACCATTTTTGTCTAGTGAGGCTTCAATGTGTTGCGCAGATACAGCATGATAAAAACTATTCTGTATATCATCTTCACGGGTCCATTGAACACGAATAGCTTTGCCTGTTTTCATAGCAAGATAAGCAGCTTCTGCTGAGAAATCGGGCTTCGACTTGCGACCAAAGCCGCCTCCTAACATAGTCACATGAACGTTTATTTGTTCTTTCGGCATGCCTACCATAGCCCCCACAGTTGCCATATCAGCTTGTGGGTTTTGGGTGGCTGCCCACACGTCTACACGGTCTTTGTAGTAGATTGCGGTGGCACAAGGTGGCTCCATCGGTGCCTGAGCTAAATGAGGTGCATAATAATCGGCCACCAGCTTATCACTCGAATTGGCTAATATATTGGCGGCGTCGCCTATTTCTCGCACCGACGATTGAGGAGAGGCAACAGTCGCTAGCAGACTTGCTTTAAACACTTCTGAATTATAATCGCCATTTTTGCCATCATCCCAAGTGACTGATAATGCTCTGCGGCCTTTTATAGCAGCCCAAGTATTTTTGGCTATAATAGCAATGCCACCTTTGGGTTGAAATTGAGGTGCACCTTGTGGTGCAGGAATTTCAATAACATCTATTACACCATCAATCGCCTTGGTCGCTTTCGCATCAAAACTTTTGACTTTTCCACCAACAACAGGAGGGCGCACAACAACGGCAATCAGAGCTTTAGGCTCAAATACATCGGCAGCAAAGGTGGCTTTACCCATCACAATATCTTTTAAATCGATATGTTCCATAGCGGTATTGATATAACGCCACTCACTACGCTTTTTAAGGGTGATTTGGGCCAACTCTGGTGGCGTGATACTCAATGCATCATTTACCAATTCTGCGTATGTAAGGGTTTTACCTGAGCTATGGGTAACCACATGCTGCTCTGCTGAGCATGAGTCGACAGGTACATTCCAACGAGTGGCTGCAGCTTGGCGCATAAGATGGCGAACACTAGCGCCCATCTCACGCAAACGTTGCATATTATAACGAATACTACGTGAGCCATCGGTGTTTTGGTCACCATACTTAGCATCTCCTTTGCCCTGAATAACCACTACTTTGTCCCAAGCAGCTTCCATTTCGTCAGCCACAATTTGAGCGATAGCGGTCCGAATTTGCTGTCCCATTTCAGAACGATGGCAGGTAATTTCTACTATGCCATCTGGGCGCAGCGCAACAAATAAATTAGCTGTTTTTGCGGATTCTGAGGGCTTTGCAAGTACCCCTGCAATGACTCTAGGTGCACCGCCTGCTAGATAAGTCCCAAAGATCAAAGCCCCAGTTGCTGCAGTCGACTTTAAAAAACCACGACGAGTTAAATCAAAATATTGGCTCATGCTTGTTCACCTTTAACTTTAGGGTCATAGTACTGTACTGCGGCTAGGGTTTTAGATGCTGACTTAATTGCTTTATGAATACGAGGATAAGTACCGCAGCGACAGATATTACCTGACATTTCCTGTACAATTTCGTCGTCTGTAGGCGTTGGATTAGTGGCCAGTAAGCTAGCAGCTTGCATCATTTGTCCACATTGACAGTAACCGCATTGTGGGACTTTATGCTCTATCCATGCTTGTTGCACAGGATGCTCACCGTCTTCACTTAATCCTTCAATGGTCGTTATTTTACTGCCTGATACCGCTGAAACGGGTAACACACAAGAACGTTGTGCTACACCATTGATATGCACTGTACAGGCACCACACTGCCCCATCCCGCAGCCAAATTTAGACCCTGTTAATTGCAACTCATCACGCAGATACCAAAGTACGGGGGTAGTAGGGTCGCCGGAAAACTCGTGGGTTTTACCGTTGACGATAAACGTAATCATGGTCTTGTCCTCATTGTAGTAAGCAAACGATAATTGCTGGTAGAATTAAATTTCTTGTCTAAGTAATGAAACGTCACCAGGGGCTGATTTATTTAATGGCCGAAAACCTAAAAATAATAAGTAATTTGGTAAGTGAAATTAAAATAAAGGATATACCTGCTTTATTCAACAGGGAAACGATTAAGAATTGTGTCAGGTGAAGCGGTGTAATAATTGAGAGGAGCTTTACTAGCGGTTAAAAAATCAAAAAAAGAATGAAGCAGTGTGCAAGAAAATGAAGCGGCAACAGCAGTATAAAAACCATGCACCTCTAGATCAGCCTTTGTCCAAGTAATCCATATAACGGCGACCAATATTTAAAGAGTGGATGGCTCTAATGCCGATCAGTTAAGAAAACTTTTAATAATCTATTGATAAATTATTGATGTAAAAACAATAAAAGTGGATTCCGGCCAAAAGACCGCCGGAATGAAGAGGGTGAGGGATGGCAGTAAAGTCTGCGGGTATGACGGTAATCCCCCTCCCACTTGTCATTCCCGAATGCT
>NZ_JAHKQO010000017.1:0-21655 GCF_018861065.1 Paraglaciecola arctica | reverse complement strand
GACTGGCGTTCCATCAAAAAAATCTTCTGCTCACCTTAAGTGAACAGCATTAGTGGATGGCTCTGCAATACTTTGTTTTAGTTTCTTACAGCAAAATACAGCGAACCTGAGCCTGCCGCTCCGAACTCAGTTCTTAAGTTAAATTTTGCTGAGTTTTATGTTTTATCTATTTCGTTATGCAGCATATTGATCATCGCCATTATTTTAAAATGATGAGTCTTTATCGCATGATGAAATTCTGCGTGTTGTTTATGAATTTTGCTTTCTATTTTATGCTGCTCGCTTTCTTTTGCATCAGCCACTTTGAAAACTTCATTAGTTGGATCTTGTTCAGCATCGCTCATTATTTTTTCATGCTCGTGTTCTTTATTGGCATGAGCTTGAATGACCTGAGCATGCTCTGAAAGTGATTCGGAATGCTGTTTCAATGCCTTTTCGATTTCACCTAACTTAGTGATTGCTTTATCGTGTTCTTGTTGCCAAAACTTGATTTCATCTAACCACAATGCATGTTCAGCCCCCCATTGATTGTGCTCCTGATGTACTGCGATATGCTCGTTTGTAGTAACCGTTTGAGCTTTTTCTTTGAGTGTCCTAGTAAACTCAATTAATTCTGCTGTATTTGAATTAGCAACGCTTTTTAGTTTGTCCCAAATTGATTTATTGACATAGGCGAGGTCAAATTCTATTTGGGCTTTATATGCATCACTTGCTCCTTCTACGGCCTCACTCCATAAGCGTAAGTTATTTTTTAATTCTCTACTCGCTTGTTGGATTTTTTCTTTACTTATTTCCTTGGCATCATGCAATTTTTCCTCTGCGGCATGAAAAGCTTGTTGTAATGTTTTGCCTTCTTTCACCACGAATTGTTCAACACTATCGACCATTGCTTGATAGCTTTCTTGTAATTCTGTTGCCAGTTTGTTTTTTTTCATGGTGAGTTTCCTTTAAAAATTCAAAATGAGACAGAGTCATAATGGCCCACACCATGGTTAGATACTATCCGGTCTTTTACTTAATGAAATGTGGAAACTACTTAAGACTTAAGACAATTTGTGAACACTGTGTTTGTTTAGCTAATAGCCAGCAGAGTCAGGTTCGTTGATACGAACATTATAAAACAATCATTTTCTTTTTGATGGCTTAAACGCTTTAGGTCTTCAATCTCCGCTTTGTGGTAATGGTTTGAATGGTATTATCAGAGATATGTGTGAGAAAAACACTTACATGGACAACCGGTTAATTTATAACAACGGATTCCTGCATTTGCTGTGTGAAGTAAACAGCAAATGCAGGAATGACGGCGAAAATAAGCTTCCTTTTTCATAAATGGTTAAAACCTGTGGGGTCATCCCACAGGTCCAAATCAAACACATTATGCAACCAAATGGTTGCATAAATACAATACCCATGCTTTACTTGCAAAAGATTAAACCTGAACGAGAGCTTCTTATGCAAAATATGATCAAACGTGAAATTGTGATTAACGCCAGTAAAGAAAATATATATGCGGCAATTGCCAATCCCGAACTGGTTGTAAAGTGGTTTCCGGACACTCTGGAAGGCGAATATCGCTCTGGACATCAAGCTATTTTCGGATTTGGGACAGACTGTCGCAATCGAATCTATGTGGTAGAGGCTAGACCTTACGATTATTTTGCTTATCGTTGGGTACCTGGGGCGGATAGTTTTGTTGGTGATGTACTTAACGTTCCTAATACACTCGTTGAATTCACAATTGAACAAGAGACTACAGATTTATGTAAAATAACACTGCTCGAGTCTGGTTTTGACCAATTACCCTCAGAGGTAATAAAGTCTGCAGTCGAACAAAACTCTAGCGGTTGGGATTTCATGTTGGGCCGTTTTGAAAATTACCTAAAAGCGATATAAATGATTGAAGCACAAATATATAAAGCCTTGGGTGATCCGGTTCGCCTGCAAATTATTACACGATTGGCTGCTGGGTCGCCTTATACCATAGGCGAATTATCAAAAAACCTAGGTATCTCTCGACAAGGAGCCCGAAAACAGCTGCAGGTGTTAGTATCGGCTAATCTAGTACATTTATCCCAAAAAGGGAGAGAAACAGAAGTCGTGTTGGATACAGATAAGCTGACTATCGCTAAACAGTTTATTACCAATATTGAACAACAGTGGGATCTGCGACTCCAAGCTCTGAAAGACTTTGTTGAAAATAATCCTACTAAAAAGTAGTCACAACACTCAATTTCCGTAGCCGAATCTTTTGATTCCCCAAACATGTGATATCACTACTATTTGTTTTTCAACAGCTCGTCACTCCCTTCCTGATTGAGATTTACCGCACGAATGGGGTAAGGGATCACAATGCCTTCCTGCGCATATCTTTTGTGTAAAGCTTTGATAAATGCAGACCTAATAAAAAAGCGATTAAAATATTCCTCAGCACGCAGCATCACAGTTAAGTTGATACTGGAATTGTCAAAGCCGGTAAAGATTACAAAGGTGTCGTAATCGGCAATGCCCCATTTATGAGTTTTAAGCACTTGTTTAGCGACTTCGAGTGTGACTCTCTCTACATGCTCTAAGTCAGAGTCATAGTGCACGCCAAGATCTACTGGCACCGAAAGCTGTTTTTCTGGGTAGTAGTAATTAATGATTTTCGACTGGGCGAGTTTGCTGTTAGGCATTATGACTACGTTATTTGGCAGCATTTTTATCCATGTAGAACGCCATCCAATTTTTTCAACGAAACCTTGCTCACCGGAATCAAGCTCAATAAAGTCCCCTACCCTGATGGGCTTGTCGGCCAGCATTTGAATTCCTGAGAAAAAGTTTTCTAAGGTAGGCTGTAATGCCAGCGCCACCGCAAGAGAACCCAGACCCAGAGAAGCCACAAGGGGTGTAATGGAGATCCCCATATTGGTTAGTATGATCAACACACCAATAACAATAATCACGCCTCGCAATAGGCCCCTTAAAAGGGTACCACTGCTGCGCAAACCACTTCCTTTGGAAATAATGCGAGTAATGGTCATGCGTGCAAAGTGATCTGCAAAAATTAGCACTGCAACAATGGTAAACATCAAAGCAATAAGGTTAATCTGTGTCACCCAAGCATTTGCAGTTTCGTCATAGAGTTGCACAAAGGTAACGGTTGCCTTTAAGCTAATGGATACAATCAATAAGCTTAAAGGACGCTTGGCTGCTCGTACTGTAATGCCTAGCCAGTCATAATTGCTAGGGTGATTCAGCGCTTTTAAATAAGCATATAAAAAACGTTTGATTAGCCAAATAGCAATCAAAACGATGCAGAAAAATATGGGCCCTATAGCCCAAATAGGCACCAACTCGGTGAGGGAATTAGAAATATTAGCGATGACTGACAAGAACTATACATCCTGTTAAAAGCCTAAATATTAAACAAAGCAATTTCCACACCACTAGAACTGCAAACGTAAAGATGTAACCTATTGAAAATAAACAATAAAAAGCACTACAAATGGGTTTAAAATACAACCGCACTGCATCCATGCATCACTGCACCAATTTGATAGCAAACCAATGACGAAGTCATGTTCTTTAACTACAAAGCGAATCGCCCTTTAAATAAGCTAGTTTGACGACGGGAAACCTCAACTTTTGCCCCGCTTGCCATAGTGAGTTCTAAGCCACCAGAACTGCATGGTTGTACCGCGTTAATCTTATCTAATTGCACAATATAACTGCGGCTCACGCGAAAAAAGTGAGTTGCAGGTAAACGTTTTTCAATCTGTGCCAAGGTTTTATTCAACATCGGATGTTTATTATCAAAATGCACTTGGGTGTAATTTCCCATAGACTCAAAACGCTCAACTTGCTCTAGTGGAATTAACCAGCATTTTGTTCCATCTTTAACAAAAAAACGTTGTTCCATAGTCATTAATTCATCAACAGACGCAGCTTCATCGGCAGTGTCTTTACTAGCCAAAATCTTAGTTAAACGCTCGCAGGCTTTCGCCAAACGTTCTTGGGTAATAGGCTTTAACAAATAATCGACCGCGTTGTTATCAAAGGCTTCTATGGCGTATTGCTCAAAAGCGGTAGTAAATATCACTTGGGGTGCAGGCATTAATTCGGTGAGTAATTCAAAGCCATTGCCGTCTGGCAAATTAATATCGAGAAAAAGCACATCGACTTTGTGTTGTTGCAAATACTCACGAGCACTAGCTAAGTTTTCAGCTTCGGCCACCAACTCAATATGATGAATATTCGCTAATTGAGATTTCAACTCCAAACGCCCCAACCTAGAATCTTCAACTATCATTGCGCGTAACATTAGGGCTCCTCTATTACGATTTTGGCTGTAACAGTCTGCTCGTTTTCAGTTAATGAAAAATGGGCGTTATCCTTAAACAACAAATGTAATCGCTGTTGAATATTTGTAATGCCGAGTTGGGTTGAGCCGTCAGAGGTGGCAATGTTACCCGGATTAGACACCTCAAGGGTTACATCCTTTTCAGCATCAATCTTAATGGTAATCATACCGCCATCCGAATTGTTACTAATGCCGTGTTTAATGGCGTTTTCTACTAACAATTGCAGCGATAAACATGGCACCTGACAATGCTCTAGTTGATTACCCGTTATGTGCCAGTTCACCGCTAGACGTTCCTCAAATTGCAATTTATTTAACTTTATAAAACTCTTGGTTAACTCTATTTCTTGGCTTAGTGGCCAAAGTTTGTCTTGCTTAGTTTGTAAGGTCACTCTTAAAACATCTGATAGCTGCGCTAAACTATCTCTGGCTTTATTAGTATCTTCTAAAATGAGTGCCCTAATATTATTAATGGCATTAAACATAAAGTGCGGATTTAGCTGATTTAATAATAATTCCATTTGGCTCGCCGCCAATTGTTCCTTTAGCTCTGCTTCTCTAGTAAACGCCAGCTTTAATGCCTTTTGACGTTTAAGAAGTAAATACACGGCAGACCAGCACAGTAAAAATAACAAAACATTAGGGTAAGACGCTAACAATTGCAGCAAGGCTACGTTGCTCACTTCACCAAATAAATACTCTTGGTTAGGTAACAAAACTAAGCCGATAATCGCTACCGCAACCAGCGATGCTAAGGCACTGCCCAATAAAGCTTGCCCTATGCCTTTAGGTAAAGAATCTGTTCCTTTATCACGGTAAAAGCGACGCAACATACCACTGGCAATCATCAGTGAAACAAATAAGCTAAAAGAGTTAACCAACTCGCCTAATCTATAATGGTTAAAGTAACCCCGCACAAATAAGTTGAGCAAAGTTAAGCCCCCCCAAATGCCTATTTGTACTAGCCAAAAGGTTGAAGGTGTTCTCATAATTGCTCTAACCAATGGTGAATATCCTTAATTACTTTGGGCGACATAGTTGTTTCAATAGTTGCATATTCTGCAGGTAAACCTTTATCCGCTGGTTGCAATAAATGATTCAAATTAGGATAAATCTTATAGGTTAACCATTGTTTATCAATAGATTGAATAAAACCATCGATATTCTGTTGCGCAGGCACTTGTAAATCCTTGGCACCACTAATGGCTAAGGACGGTACCTTTATCTTAGCTAGGAAGGTTTTAGGATCAGTTTTGATAAAATATTGCATCCATGGCGAGGTTAGTTGTGCTAATTGTCCATCAATTTGTGAAGGCGACATGCCACTTTCTGCTAACAATTTTTTAAGTTCTTGTTGTGGGGCGTTATTACTAACGGCTGTAATAATTTTTCGTTGTTGCTGGTCATCTTTTTCAAGTTGAACGCTATGCATTCCCCGTACTTTTTGGATTAAATAAGACTGATCAACCAATATCTGTGCACCAGACGTACCCGGTCCTGCTAAGGATACAAAAAAATCAGCACTGGTATCGGCATAAGTAGCCAGAGCAATTGCGGCAATAAGGCTACCTTCACTATGACCCACATATCCCACTTTACTATTGGCTATTCGTTGATGTGTTTGCATAAACGTTAAAGCAGCATTGGCATCACTAGCAAAATCAGCACTAGTGGCCTTAGCATATATTCCTCCAGATTCACCCACTCCTCTATCATCGAACCTCAGCGCAGCAATGCCATTTTGTGCCAATAAATCAGCCAACACTGCATAAATTTTATGACCAAAAGCATTGCCGTCTCGCTCCGTGGGGCCAGAACCAGATAATATAATAACGCTATATTTTATAGGTCCATTGGGTATTGATAATGTCCCCGCTAAGCTGTGCCCTTCTTGTAAATTTTTGAATACAACCTGCTCCACGTCGTAATTTGGTGTAGCGCTAGGGTCTTGTGGTTTAGCTTTGCGTACCTTAGCCGTTTTTGTTTTTACTAATGTGACCGGGGCTTTAAATCCTCCTTGTTGATATTCGCCTTTTATCTCACCATTGAGTAACTCCCCCTGGTAATGAATGCCCGCTGCCGTTAAGGCTAATGTCAGCTTGTCGCCTTCGAGACTGACTTCATCAAAATCGAGTCCGAATTGATTTTGTGCTGGCACATCTAACGACGCCACCATGCCCTGCGGTGATTTGCCAATATTGAAGACAAATTCAATACTTTTCTGCTCATTGATTATCAGCTTACCTTGCCAATGACCTACGAACATTTGTTCGTCAATAGTATTGTTAGTTTGTGAAGCAGAGACGGGCGTAGTAACGGGCGCAGTAACTACCTGAGAATCAGAGCTTGAAGGCCCTGCATAACAAGTAAATGAGATACAGCTAGTTAACAAAGTAGTACTAATAGTTTTTAAGAAAGGTTTCATGTTGTGTCCTCTTGATTAAGTGGAGCTAACTTAAAACAACCAAAAAGTCTCAGGTGAGTTTTTATATGAGCGGTAGATTATTCATGTAAACGGTAATTGATAGCTAGGGAGAGCTATTTATCAGTAGAGGTTAATGACTCACAGGAATAACTAACTTGCAAAAGCAATCACGAACAGTTATTGAAGCTCCCTGAAACAAAACGATGCGCAGTGTGCCCTGCACATGCAAAATCAACCAAACAAAAACTGCCTGTCTAATTCACTCACCCCCAAGCCACTCTTTTTGGTGACCCTTAACTGGGTAGGGATCCGTTCTTTCATAGCTTCGATGTGGCTAATCACCCCAATCATTTTGCCCGAGGCATTGAGGTTATCCAACGCGTCTAAGGCTATATCTAAAGTTTCGGCATCTAAAGTACCAAAGCCTTCGTCTAAAAACAGCGAGTCGATGCTGGTTTTATGGCTGACTAAATCAGACAGTGCCAAAGCTAGAGCTAGACTGACCAAAAAGCTTTCACCGCCAGACAAGGTTTTGGTGTCGCGCTCTACGTCACCTTGCCAAGTATCGAGTACGCTCAGGGCGAGGCCGTCTTCGTCTTTGCGCTTGAGTAAATAGCGGCCGTGAATACGATCCAGTTGTTTGTTGGCTAAGTGCACTAAATTATCTAGGGTTAAGCCCTGAGCAAAACGGCGGAACTTGTCGCCATTAGCCGAACCAATTAATCCATGTAAATAACTAAGTTGCTCATACTCTAATTGCTGTTGAGCAATTTCGGCCAATAACGTTTGTTGTCGCTGGCTTTCTTTTTCATCAGCTACAAGCTGGCTGCTAATGCCGCCACGTTGTTCAACCAGCAGGTCTTTTTCAGAATATAATTGGCTTAATTGTTCTCGCACTTCCTCTATTGGAGTTTGCGACCATTGCTCGGCATAAGGTACCTGATTCAGCTCTTTTAAGGCAAAATTCGATTGCTCTAGCAAGGTGTTGGCCCTTTGCAATTGTGCATCTAGTTTTTGTTTAAGTGCCAGCAACTCGGTGCGTTTTTGTTCAGGCAATAAAGCGCTTTCAAAGGCTTGCTGCTCAGTAAGAGGGCTTTGGCTAAGCAATGTTTGCCA
Source organism: Paraglaciecola arctica (assembly GCF_018861065.1). Lineage (GTDB taxonomy): Bacteria > Pseudomonadota > Gammaproteobacteria > Enterobacterales > Alteromonadaceae > Paraglaciecola > Paraglaciecola arctica_B. Next base: position 13,775 of record NZ_JAHKQO010000017.1, on the reverse strand, counting down.
CTTGTCTGCTTTTTGCTTAACGGCCTGGTCTAGCTCAGTTAATTGCTCAGTGATAGCTTTTATCGAAGCCAACACATCATTATATTGTTGGGCGATTTGCTTGTGACTTAGGCTAGCAGCTTGCTGTACTTGCTCGGCCTTGGTTAACTGAGTACGACTCTCGGCACGGGCCTCTGCCACGGTTTTATCGGCAAATAATTGCTGGCGTTTTTTCTGGGTTTGCTCATATTCTTGTTGCAGCGCATTACTCGCCGATTGCGCCTCAGAGAGTTGCTCTGTGAGCTTTTGTAGCTGCTGCTCATTCGCTAAATACTCGGCATTTTTAGCAGCAAGTTGTTGGCCTAAGCTTTCATTTTGTTGGGCTTTTTGTTGATAGGTTTTCACGTCTTCGGCTTTGTTCTGTAACCATTGGTTCAGTTGGTTTTCGCGAGGTGCGGCATAACCTAAAGCCACAATATTATTCAGTAAGTCTGTACTCTGAGTGTTCACCGACTCAATTAGTTTTGCGTATTCTGCCTTAACCTGTTGCTCGCTTTGCTGAATAGTTTGCTGCTGTTGCTCCAGTAGTTTTATCTCACTAGCCAGTTTGTCATATTGCCGCTCACTTTTGTTTAACGCTTCTTTGTTGGCCAAGCGCTCTGAATCTAATTGCTTAAGTTGGTTAGACAAAGTTGTGAGTTGTTCTAGCTGATTGCTTAACCCCTGGCTATAAGCTTGTAACCCATGTTGGTCGCTGATCTCACAAGTTAACTGCAACACCTGCATACTTTGTTGCCATTCGCCATCAAGCTGGCTTTGTGTGCTTTGACTTGCCTCCAGACTAGTTTGTAATTGTTTGAGTCGTGAATTAGCTGTGTCTAACTTTTCACGTACTTCAGTGCCTTGCTGTTTAAGTTGTTCGAGTCGCGATTCTGCCTGCTGTTTTCTGGCCACAGTGTCGGGAATATCTATGGCCATATCCATTGATTTGGGGTGTTCGATAGCCCCGCATAATGGACATTCATCGCCCGCTTTAAGTAGTTGTCGATACTGGGCTAACTGCTCTTCTTGACTAAGCAATTGCTGTAAATCTTTGTAGCTTTGTTCTTGCTGTTGATACTGCTTGATTAGCTCATTACGCTGATTGTTTAGGTCATCGGCTTGTTGTTGCACTGTTGTCAGCTCAGTTTGAGCTTGAGCCTGCTCTTTGACTAATTGCAGGTGACGACGTTGTATATCTTGCGCCTTATGCAATGGCGCCCACGAGTTATTAATCTGTTGCTGTTGTTTGTCTAAGCTGGCTAAATCGGTGTTGGCACTTAAGCTTTGATATTGGGTATTTTGTGCCGCCAAGTTGTTTTTTTGCTGTTGAACTTGCTCAGCTAAACCTTGCCAATCTTGAGTTAACTGCTGATACTGAGTACTACTTTGCTTAAGTTGTTGCGCATATTCACCGCTTTGCTGTTGTAACTTTTGCGCCCTTTGTTTATCTCGTTCCATTTGGCTCAGAGCAGCTTTCCAACCACTTAACTGCTCAGCTACTAAGCTATCGGCCTGATGGGCTGTTAAATAATTTTGGCCCTGAGTGTGTTGCTCGGTTAATTCAGTTAGCGTTGCGGTTAAGGATTTTTGACTAGCACTTAGACTCTGCTGCTGTTGCTGCAACTGGCTGACTAACTGCTGTTTGTCTTGCAGTTTTTCAGACAAGTTTTTAATTTGGCTATCCAAGGGCTGCACTTGCTCTGTGATCAACTGCTCTTGGTCATGCTGGGCTTGTTTAGTGCGTTGCAGCGCTTGCTCAGCGCCAGTTAGCTTATCGGTTGCTGCTTGTAACTCTATATCTAACTTAGCTTGGCCCTGCTGCTGGCTAGTGAGTTGGCTTTGCGTTTTTTGTTGCTGCTCTGTAGCCTCTAGCAGTTGTTGCCAGTTGGGCCTAAGTTTTTCAGCGGGCTCACTTTTTTCAAGTAAGATTAAATCATCTTGGGCAAGACTAATGGCTTGTTTGGCCTCTGTACTCAGTGCGTTGGCGGCTTGCTGATTATTTTGAGCAGTGTGTAATTTATCCCACCAATTTAGCTGGTTTTGATTGTTATTAATCTGTTTTTCGATGTCGGTTTGTTTGTTCTGCAGCTCTTGTAATTGCTTTTGTAACTCTTGCTTTTGTTCTGCCGATAACAATTGAAAAGTATTCGCTCCTGCCTGCAATTCAGCTAAAGATTGTTTTGCTTGGCTAAAGTGCTCGTGCACCTTAATTGATATTTGGCCATATATTTCTGTGCCTGTAAGTTCTTCGAGTAACTCAGCTCGTTGTTTTTCATCGGCATTTAAAAAGGCCGCAAAGTCACCCTGAGATAACATCATCGACTTGGTAAAACGCCCAAAGTCTAAACCCGTTAGTTTTTCTATTTCATCACTTTTTTGCCTAATTTGCGTGGCTAATACTTTACCTGTGGCCACTTCAGCGAGTTCTGCATCGGCGGGTTGTAGGTTACCTTCTACCTTACCTCTAGAGCGACGCATACTCCAAAATGCTCTGTAGGCAGTATTTTTTACTTCAAATTCTACTTCGGCTAAACACTCAGTTGTGCCGCGAGTCATGATTTCGTTACTTGAATTAGTAATCTGCCCAAGCCTTGGGGTTTGATGGTAAAGGGCTAAACAAATGGCATCGAGCAAAGTAGTTTTACCAGCACCCGTTGGCCCAGTAATGGCAAACAGGCCGTTTTCAGAAAAGGGAGATTGAGTAAAATCAATTTTCCACTCACCTTTAAGAGAGTTAAGGTTTTTCAGGCGAATGCTTAATATTTTCATCGTTCGCCTCCCTGCTCTTGGACTTCTAGCAATATTTGACTAAAGCGCTGGCGTAGCTGTTTGAGGGACTGCTTTTCTTCATTGGCTTCTTCTGATCCTACTTCACTACTGTTAGCAAAAGACTCCATGGCTAAACGCTTTTCAAATACCTCATAGGGGCTGAGCTCTGCTAGGGTTTCGTTTTGTGCTTGGTTGAGTAACTTGCGGCGCTGATTACGAGTACGTCTGAGTTGTAACACTTCGACATTAAGCTCTGCGGTTAAGTCTTGAACTCGCTGTTGTAAGTCTGACAAATAATCTTGGCTGTCGACTTCTAAGCACAGCCAACAGGGTAAATCTGACTCACTAGTTTTAAAGGATTTTAATGCAGCCTCGATAGCTACCAAGTCGCCTTTTATCACTTGCATGGGTTGAAATAAAGGCACCTCAATTGGCCGTAAACTTGTGGGCTGCGCGCCAGTAAACTCCACCAACATGACTTGTTTCGGTTTGCCTAACTCGTCAAAACTTAAAGGGATAGGTGAGCCGCAATAACGTATATGCTCAGACTTGGCGACTATTTGCGGCCGATGAATATGTCCAAGGGCGATGTAATCGGCTGGCGGAAATCCATCAGCGGCAAAGCCATCTAGTGTCCCGATATAAATATCTCTCACACTTTCAGATTGGCTTACACCTAAGGCGGTTAGATGGCCAGTGGCAATAATGGGGATATCTAACCCCGAGTCGTGTTTTTTAGCTAAAGCGATTTGATAGAGGTTGTGATAATGCTGCTTGATGGCATCACCTAAGGCTTGGCGTTTATCTAAACCCGTTTCACCAGCGCTGCTTTGCAAAACATCACGGGCTCGAATAAAAGGGACTGCACACAAAACAGCTGCCGGTTGACCTTGCGCATCAGGGATAGTGAACACTTGCTCTTCAATCGCCACGCCTGTGCTTGCCACCACAAAAGTATTTAGACAGGCAAGGATTTGTTTGGACTCGTTTAAGGTAGAGACTGAATCGTGATTACCGCCAAGCACCACCAGCACACAGTTGAGCTTTTGCATGTCTACCACAAACTGATTGTACATTTCTCGGGCGTAACTGGGCGGTGTGCCGGTATCAAAAATATCACCAGCGATAATTACTGCATCAATCTGTTCTGTGGCCACTAACTGCAATAACCAGTCTATAAAGCCTTGATGTTCGTCTTTACGGCTTTTAGTGAAGAAACTTTGGCCGAGATGCCAATCAGAGGTGTGCAGTATCTTCATTGTGACTTTCCCAGACTTCAAAAATAATGTGTTTCATTGCAACATGCGCTAATCGGCATTATACCCTTGGCGCGGCAAAATATTGAAATAACAATATCTGAAAAAACTGTTCTAAATGATGTGTTTATTTATTTGGGGAGGTATTGAGAGAAGTAAATGCAACCATCATAAATACTACAATACAGTCGTGACTATATGAGACCTGATAAAAAACGTATTGCTCATACAAGACTTAGATTGGCCTAATTGAGCGCCGTTATTTCACGATTCAGCGGTAAAATTTTTAAATCAGTCTCTGCTGCTAATGTCGTCATTTTTTTCCAATTCAGCAATATGTTTATTTGCGGCGTTTAGTTGGCGCTCCATTTCGCAACGGGCGTCGATCATTTCGTTAGCGATAGAGGCTAAATATTTGAACTCTGAGAAACCCAGTTTTTTGCTGTCCATATGTTGGTATTCTCTTTTACAACGATAAAAAAACATCACGAAATTTAAGAACGCCCGTTGGAAGGTAATATAACTTTTAACCAATAAGATAATTAACGCTAAGGACGTAATAATCATAATCACCAAACTAATGCGTTCTACTCGTTGTTCTGCATTGGAGATAAGCAACGCCAGTTTGTCATTGACTCTGATTAATTGACTTTCCAGAGCGTGGGCTTGTTCGCGAAACTGTCCTTGCAAACCCATATTGTGATTTAGACCAATGGTTTGATAGGCGGAAACTAACTGCATAAAACTCTGCTGATAGGTATTCAATAATGTTTGTTGTTGCTGCACGTTAAGCTGATTACTTCGAGAAATAGCCGAGGAAAGTTGCTGATAAAGCATAGTTTCACGATCCACGTAGTCTAAATTTTTGCGCAATAAAAAATCCTTTTCGCTACGGCGCATTTGCAATAGCAGCACTTGCAAGTCATCTTGACGCAGCTGCTGAAATTGTGTTTCTAAACTGTGAGTAGCCTCTCGAAAACGTCCTTGAAAACCGCTATTTTCATCGAGACCAATCTGGGTTTGTAAATTGACTAGCGCAAAAAATTTGCTTCGATACTGGACAAAATTATCACTCAGCTCAGCAAATAAGGTGTCGGTATTTCCTAATTTCGCAAAAACAGGTTTTATCTGGGTAACCTGTTGCGAAAAGTTATCGGCTCGCCCTTTGAATAGATCCACGTATTGCGGATCTCGGCGTAGTAAAAAGTCTTTTTCATGACGACGTAATTGCAATAGCTCGCTGCGTAAGCTCAGTAGCTGTTTACTCTGAGTATTAAGGCTAATCAATCTGTCAGTATTATAAATTTGGTTGCCAACCAACACTAACATACCTAATAAACACACCCCGATAATGATGATTAAGCGGGTTTTAATAGAATCAAACTCTAATGATGCAAACACAGTCTAACCCTCTGAATTTTAATACTTAAGCATGGCATTTTTTTGTGACGTTTTTATGTATTTAGTTTGCTAGAACAGCAGATACTGACTCAACACTTTTACTTTATTCAAAGTAATTAGCTTGTGTTTAGCGGTTTCGCCCTTACTATAACTGCACTTTTAAAGTACTAGGAAAGTACTAGAGTTAAACCCTAGGTTGTATTGAGAGTTCTAAATAATAGTGATGTGGTTTTGGCGCGGATTAATTTTCAGTTTAAGTATTGTTATGTTGTTAACAATAGCTTGCCCTGCCCAAGCTTTAGATAAAGCTCCAAAACTCGCACATGCCACCAGCATCACTTATGGTTTTCATAGCGAAGCTAGTAACTTAGATAAAATAGACAGTTTCTCTGAGAAACTATCCGCTTCTCCAGTATCTGAAACTGTACACAAGCTAACAAGTAATCTAAGCCACTCAAACGATTTGGCTGAGAATACAAATAACAACGACCACTCTCCAGAAAAAGCTCCCACTTTTGAATTCACGGTAAACCCCAATATCAGTCTGCCGCCACATGAGCGACTCGCAGCCAGCACCTTTGGCGCTAGTGTACAAATTGAAGCCCTGTTCCTTTTAGTTTTTGAATTTCATCCCGAAATTTTAGATCTCAAACACTTTCTAGCACCCTTAAGTACTATTAGTGCTGTACCTTGGTATTTGCGCCCCAGTGCCACAAATAAACAGGGCCGTACCGCTGGCTGGAAAGACAATAACACCTTATACACGGGTATTATCACCTATCTAAGTTAATTCGTTCTCACGCGCTCAACAGCGCACATTTTAAATCAGTACTTGTTGTACTACATTTTTCGCGCCTGCGCGTTGACGCGCCCGCGCAGTCCATTTGAACAGTCCATTATTTTACCACTGTTTTTTGGCACCAATAGAGAACACACATGCGTAAAGCTACTTCCAAGCCCAAGCACACTTGGCAAATTTTAATCATTATTATTACTGTGACCATTTTAGGGCTAAATGCCTTGCCTACTTTTTATGGCAACAATAATGCCGTATCGATCAATACCACTAATGCAAATCTGTCGTTACCCAATACACAACAACTGCAGGATGTATTGCACAAAAATGGCATTGAAGTTAAACAAATAATTAACACCGGAACCAGCAGTAAACTTGTGATTGCTGGGGATGACGAGACGTTAAACCGTGCTCAACAACAATTAAAGGAGACCTTGGGCGAAGGCTACAAAATAGCTCTAACCAATCAATCTGCAGCACCCAAATGGTTACAAAAATTAGGTATGTCACCGATTAAACTAGGATTAGACTTAAGTGGCGGCGTGTTGTTTGTGTTAGAGGTTGACACAGATAAGGCTGACCAAGAACGCCTAAGTAGTATTAAAGACCAAGCCTTACAAATCATTCGTGACCAACGCCTTAGGGGCACGACTGTTAAGCTTGATACCGCAGTTGAGAGCCAAAGCAAATTTGAGAATCAACTTCAGGTGCAGTTTCTTAACCACCAGCTTTCGAAAATCAAAAATTTAGTGCGTCAAATTCAGCAAACAATGCCGGGCATTAATTTCACCCAAACCAGCGATAAAACAGGAATATTGGGATTTTCTGAACAAGACAGTCTTAGTTTTCACCAAGAAATTATGCATCAAGCGCTTTCTACTTTACGGGGGCGTATTGAGGAGCTGGGTATAACCGAAGCAGTCACCCAGCGCCAAGGACAAAACCGTATTCGTATCGAACTACCTGGTGTTAAAGATCCACAACAGGCTAAGCGAATTATTGGCGCCACCGCGTCGTTAGATTTTTACGAGATGGCCAATAGCAGCACTGCGAGTGCCAAACACCTTAGCGATCAAAACGGGCAACGTTTAAGCCTAGCGCCGAAAGCGATTTTCAGCGGATCAAATATCGAAAATGCTAGCGCCGGACGAGACGAAATGGGTTCGCCCCTTGTAAACCTGACACTTGATGGGCTGGGCGGCAAAAAGATGTCTGAATTTTCCAAAGATAATATAGGTAATCCTATGGTGTCTGTTTTTTCTGAGTATCACAAAAATAGTGCCGGAGAAATGATCAAAAACAGCAAAGTTATCAATGTTGCAACTATCCAAAGCCAATTGGGTAATCGTTTTAGTATTACTCATATTGATAGTCCGCAGGAAGCGTCAGATCTGGCATTGCTGCTGCGGGCAGGCTCGTTAGATGCGCCTATCACCATAGTGCAACAACGTACTATTCAAGCCTCGCTTGGAAAAGAAAACGTCAGTAATGGTTTAATGGCACTGGCCATTGGTTTAGGCATAACGTTGCTATTTATGGGTCTGTGGTATCGCAAACTAGGCTTAATTGCCAATGTCAGTTTAATGCTAAACCTAGTGTGTTTATTGGGATTAATGGCGTTATTACCTAACGTGGTATTAACCTTACCAGGCATAGCTGGATTGGTGTTAACTGTGGGCATGGCGGTTGATACCAACGTGCTCATTTTTGAACGAATAAAAGAACAACGCTTACGAGGTAGAAGTAATTTTTTAGCCATTGAAACAGGTTACAAAGAAGCCTTCTCTACTATTTTAGATGCCAACGTCACAACTATGATTACCGCCTTGATTTTACTGAGTATTGGTTACGGCCCAGTGAAAGGATTTGCCATGACCTTAAGCTTAGGCATTTTAACTAGCATGTTCAGCGGTGTGTTTATCTCACACATCTTGACTTATTTAGTCAAACCGCAAATTGCAGTAAAACAAAAGGAGTTAAACTAATGAATAATAAATTAATACCGAGGCACCCCTCCAGCACAGCAAATCAACAACCCACCTCAGGGTTGAGTAGCTTCAGTAAATTTCGTATCGCTGGCTTTTACTTGGCAATCACTTTGATGGCTCTCTCGCTACTAGGTCTAGGTTTTAAAGGCTTAAACCTAGGCCTCGATTTTACTGGTGGTTATATGACTGAATTTACTACCGAACAAAGTATTGATAAAACCCAAATGCAACAGCAACTAAGCGAAGTATTGCATGACGGATTTGAGCTCAACAGTAGCGCAGCCAATACCCAGTGGAACATTCGCCAAGCAGTCGGCGCAGAAAATGTCATAGATAAAGCATGGTTAACCACTTTTTCCAACCAAAGCGGCTACAGTATTACCCCACAAGACTCTACATTTATTGGTTCGCAGGTCGGTGCAGAACTTATCGACAACGGCAGTTTAGCTTTACTGGTTGCTGCAATCGCTATGATGCTATATCTGACTTGGCGCTTTGAATGGCGCTTAGCCTGTGGATCGCTCGTGGCTTTAGTCCATGATGTTTTAGTGGTACTTGGTTTATTTGCATGGCTCGGCTTACCCTTTGATTTGACGGTGCTAGCCAGTGTACTTGCCATAATAGGTTATTCACTGAATGACTCTATCGTTATCGGCGACAAACTGCGCGAAGTCATGGGTGCTAAAACCGCTAACAGTATGAATGACATGATCGATACAGCTGTAAAATCGACTCTTACTCGATCCCTTATTACCTCGGGGACAACCTTAGCTACCATTGGCGCTATCTGGATATTTGGCGGGCAACCCTTGCAAGGGTTTGCTATCGGCCTATTTGCTGGGGTGGTTTTTGGTACTTTATCTTCCATCGCATTGTCGGCCACCATTCCACAGTTAATTGGATTAAATAAGGATTTTTATCGACATCGCGAACAGGAGTTATTACTAGACAAGGCCCCCTAAAATACTTTCATTTATCGACACAAGCGTCCAACAGTAGAGGGCGTTTGTGTACGTATGAGGACTACCGACCCAATAAAAATAAAATGAAATAAAAACAAATTAAATGAAATCAATCAAGGGATGAGGTAATGTTATATTTTTACATTTCAATGGAACATCTTGATGTTTTGGACTTCTATACTGAAACTATGCAACGCTTTATTTTTGTTTACGTTAGTGGCTTGCGGTTCAAGCACGAATAACGACGATGAATCTCATTTTGTTGAAAATGAAAATTTCGTCAAGATCCCCTTACAAGCTAGCATATCCAACGTACAACCTATGACAGGTTTGGTTTTTTGGACGGACAATACTCGTGCCCTAGAAAGTTTAGGTTCCAGTGTGCAATTAGAATTTTCATATATGTTATTTAGTGATGTCGTTCAGCAAGAGGGTGAATACAATTGGCAAGTAATCGATGAACTGCTCGACGATATCGCCGGCCGTGGACATCAAGCAATATTACGGTTTCGCTATACCTATCCTGGGCATACCCAAATCTCAGTACCTGATTCCATAGCTAATTCAGCCAGTTACAACATAATGTTCGATAAAGTAGAAGGAAAAGATACCTTTTTGCCTGATTGGAGTCACTCAGCGTTTCAAGACTTTAGTTTACAATTTTTCGTCGATTTCGCGGCACGTTACGATGGCGATCCTCGTTTGGCGATGTTGCAAGTGGGTTTTGGTTCTTATTCTGAGTATCATTTATATGACGGTCCAGTGAGTCTAGGGATTAACTTTCCAAGTAAAACCTTTCAAAAAAGCTTCTTAGAAAAGATGTCTTCGAGTTTTAATACTACGCAGTGGTCAATTTCTATTGATGCGGCCAATGATGTTTATTCGCCTTTGGCCACAACACCCAGTCTTAAAGAAGCTGACTTTGGTGTCTTTGATGATTCATTTATGCATAAAGAGCATTCAAATAGTGACTCAGAATATAATCGCGCTAGCTGGCTTTTTTTTGGTTTAGACCGGTATAAATCAAGTATGTTGGGGGGCGAATTTAGTTACTACTCTGGCTACGACCAACAACATGTACTCAACCTACCGGACGGCTCTTGGGGGCGCAGTTTCGAGTCGTTCTCCCAGCAATATCATCTCAGCTACATCATAGGTAACGATCAATACAGATACCAATCGGCTCAACGTATAAAACAAGCCTCGTTAGCTATAGGTTACAAATTTAACATCGAAAGTTTTAGCGCCTCACCTAACCAAAGCCGAGTCACGATTAGCAATACAGGCATCGCTCCCATCTACTATGATGCCTATCCAGCCATAAATGGCACTCGCTCAGCGAAATCGTTAAAAGGTTTGTTACCTAGTGAATCACGTAGTTTTGAGTTTGAAATAGGTGGTCAATCCCCAGTTTTGACTATAGAAAGTGAACATCTAGTACTAGGTCAAAAAATTGAGTATTCAGCTAATTTGTAGCTTTAACCTAGGTTAAAGCTTTTCCGTTTACAATAATACCCAATGCAAGGGAACGCGCTGCACCAGAATAAATATCAATTAACCGCTGTCTAAAACCAAAGCTCAGGTCAATTCCTTTAATTTTGGATAATTGATTGAAACGAAAAAGTAAATATCAGCAGAGCCGGTTGTCTTAACTTTCTCCGTGCTATAAGTTTGTATGTCTGTTATTTAGTTGGGGATAACTATGTCATCTGAAAAAACACTTAAGTTTGAGTTCGAAAAACAAAATAAAAATAGTATTCGCTATAAAGAGATACCCTCCGATGGCATGCCTGCGGTAATGGGGAGTATTTACGTGCAAAAATGGTTTGCTGGCAATGCTAAAAATATTGAAATAACCATCAATAAAAGCGACTAAAAATGTGAACTTTCTGACGCTGTGATTGAATCGCAATAGTTGGAGTTTGTTTTGATTTTTTTACATGGAGTACCTAATGTGCAGTGATCGCCGAAAATCCATTGAATTGAATGATTTATTAAAGGAAAAGCTTTTTCAAGCTGAGACTTTAGTGGCAGATCTTGTCAAAAACCTTGAATCAAATAACCTCCTCAATGTAGCCCAAATCCACAATTCTCTTAATGCCATAACAAGTCACAACCACCAAATTTTTTTAACAATGCAACAAATATCAACAATGTTGCAAAACGTCGAACACGACGAGGCCAATACTCGCGTAACAACCAATTTTCCCAATGCCTTGACTAACAATGCTCAAATACGCAATTGGTTATTAACCTGGCCGCAAATTGATGAATTGGTGAAAATGCAAGTGCCGCCCCAAAAACGCGAGTTATTTCGTAAAACCAAGGCCGCGAATGACATCACTGTAAGCCAATTATCTGCCTACGATAGTGCCTTTGATTATCTCCGCGGCAAATTAAATACAAAAAGCCAAGGCACCGATGCCGAAAAGCATGGCTGTTTCGCTGACATTTCGTTTCCTAATAGTGTGTTTTTAGAAAACATCCATGCGGCGTATCGTTTACTTCTGGCTCAAGGAGTGGCATCGCAATCTCAATTCATAGATGTAGGTTGTGGCAGTGGTTTAAAAGTGATGCAAGCGTCTTTGTTTTTTAGTCGAGTGGTTGGGCTCGAGTATGACCCAGGCTACGTTAATGTGGCCCGAGAATTACTTGAACAGGTACATATTGCAAGTTGTGATGTCATCCATGGTGACGGGATAACGTTCGAAGGTTATAAAGATTTCAATCTAGTGTATTTTTATCGCCCTATGCGAGATCCCGCAATGTTGAATAAACTAGAGAATCAAATCACCAGCACGGTCGAACCAGGAACCATTTTGTTTGCTCCCTATGAACAGTTTTATTTTCGTCATAAAACGCTAAATTGTGCTTCTTTAGGGGGCAGTTTATATCTTGCAAAGTCCACTCAGTCACAAGCCGATGCACTTCGAATAAAAGCCGAATCTACGGGCACTTTTTACAAAAAACTACTTAATGTACCACCTTCAATTTGGGATCCAATTATCAAGTTTTCCCACAAAAACGGCTTTGGATTAGATAGCTAACCTGAACTCGGGATAACTAAGTTGGCTCATTGCGCAATGGATTTGCAATAGTATTAGGGCTAGCTATAATCCTGCCCTTTCATTTAATCTACCTTACCTCTGAGCTTTATCACTTTGCAGTTTATTATAAGATTACATCCCGAAATTATCGTCAAAAGTCGCAGGGTACGCCAGCGTTTTACATTTTTATTGGAAGGTAATGTACGCCGAGTGTTTGAACGTAATCATCTAGCCATCAACTTAGTTTGGGCTTGGGATAAGCTCACCTTAGTCGTTGCTCCTGAATCACTACACAAGCAAGATGAAATTATTGACTTGTTACAACGAATACCCGGTATCAATCAAATATTGCAGGTACAAGAAAGCACCTTTACGGATCTAGACGATATATGCAAACAGGTTAAGCAAGTTTGGCAGCCATTATTAGTTGGGAAAAATTTTGCAGTGCGGGTTAGACGCCACGGCAAACACCCATTTTCGTCGATGGACATTGAAAGATATGTTGGCGCTCATCTCAACCAACATTGTGAAAGTAACGGGGTTAAGCTTAAAGATCCTGATGTGACGATCGAATTTGAAGTAGATGGCAACACCTTGATACAAAGCCATCGCCGTATACAGTGCTTAGGCGGGATGCCTTTGCCCTCCCAAGAAGAAGTGCTATCGCTAATGTCGGGAGGCTACGATTCTGGTGTGGCTGCTTATCAAATGATCCGCCGCGGTGCGCGCACCCATTTTTGCTTTTTTAACATGGGTGGCCGTGAACATGAAATAGGCGTGAAGCAAGTCAGCTATTACCTCTGGAAACGTTACAGCGAATCTCATAGGGTTAAATTTATCGCGGTAAATTTTGAGCCTGTTATAGCCGACATCCTCAAAAATGTTAAGAACAGTCAAATGGGGGTCGTGCTCAAACGCTCTATGTTAAGAGCCGCCGCTAAGGTAGCAGATAAACTCGCTATCGAGGCACTAGTAACAGGTGAAAGTTTAGGTCAGGTATCGAGTCAAACTTTGAGTAATCTCAGTGTTATCGATAAAGCCACCGATAAACTAGTACTACGTCCGTTGATTTGCATGGATAAAATGGAAATTATCACACAAGCTAAACAAATAGGTACTGAAGACTTTGCCAAAGTTATGCCGGAATATTGTGGGGTTATTTCGCGTAGACCGACGGTTAAAGCACAATTAAACGAAGTTGAATTTGAAGAAAGTAAATTAGATTTTGGAATAATTGAACGTGTGGTCGCGGATGCTAGAATGCGGGATATTCGGACCATAGCCGAAGAGGCCGAACAAGAAACTCAATACGTGAGTCATGTTGATGTTCTGCCAGCTGGATGTGTAGTTTTGGACATTCGCTCTACAGAAGAGCAAGAGCGAGCCCCTTTGCATTTGGCCGGAATACCAGTGAAACACATTCCCTTTTTCAAACTAGCCTCAGTATTCCCTTCACTACCACAACACCAAGCTTATTATTTGTACTGTGATCGCGGGGTAATGAGTCAATTGCAATCATTGTTGTTACATGAACA